>CAWFEL010000011.1:0-85606 GCA_963814855.1 uncultured Acidobacteriota bacterium | reverse complement strand
TGCCTTGGGCGCAGGAGGTCTGGAGTTCAAATCTCCACGCCCCGACCATTCTATGTTTCTAGTTTCCTGGCACTTCAGGAGGACTCGTGCGCGCCATCGGCATCCTCGCTTTATCAATAGCCGCGATTGTGGCCCCGAATGTGGATTCGCCAGCGAATCCGACTGCGTGTCCATCAGGCACGGAAGTGAAACTCATCACGCCCTTTCAACAGGGCAGTTTGGGCATCGGTTTCGCGGTAACCTCGCGCGGAAGCGGCGAGTGCTTCACCAGTTCGGTGGCGGTTCCTGCTCGCCCCGACGCCTGGCGCTGCACGATCGGAAATGCGATCCATGATCCCTGCTTCCAGAACGTTCTGGGCGATCCTCACCAGCTGGCTTGTCCCGCAGCGCCCTGGGATGCCAACGTGACTCTGCTGACCCTCACTTCTCCACTACCCACGGAAACGCGGAAGGATTTCGAGTTAAAGAATACTTTGCCCTGGGCACTTGAGCTGACGAATGGCCGACGCTGCACGCTATTCACCGGGGCTACCGCTCCAATCGCGGGAATGCGAATCAACTACGGCTGCCCGGGAGGATTTATCGTCGTGGGTGAGATTGATCGCAGCCAGGCGGTGTGGCGGGCATTTTCTCAGGGAGAGAAATCCATTTCGCTCGATCTGACTGACATTGCCGTGGCTTGGTATTAAGAACTCAAATACCTTCCACACCTAACTTCAGCAAAACGATCAACGGAAATTCCGGCCGGATCGAACGAAATTTCGGGAATTCCGGAAAACATCGGGATCTCATTCCGCCCACAGCGCTCGCATTTTCGGCGGGAACTTCGTGAAGGAAAGCTAGCGGCAGCGGAATGCGAGCAGTTAGGCAAACCGCGGACCTGGAGGATAGAAGGTTGGAAGCGAACCCGGTTCTGTTCCGCGATTTAACGTACATATTCCTGGCAGCGCTCGGCGGCGGGCTGCTGGCATGGCGTCTTGGTCTGCCTCTGATCCTGGGATTCGTGGTGGGCGGAATCGCGATTAGCCCATTCACTCCAGGACCTCACGTGTCTGACCTTCACACCTTCGAAGTATTTGCCGAGGTCGGTGTCGTTCTGATGATGTTTTCGACCGGGGTGGAGTTTTCCATTCCGGATCTGATGCGTGTGAAATGGGTCGCCCTCATCGGCGCGCCCATCGGGATTTTGCTCATGCTGGGTGTCGCGAGCGGCGTGGGAAAGCTTGTGGGATGGAGCATCACGGAAAGGCTTGTCATCGGTGCGACGGTCTCGGTGGCGAGCACGATGGTTTTGGCTCGCCTGTTGAGCGACTCAGGGCAAGTTACGGCAACCTATGGTCGGGTGATGATCGGGATCACCCTGGTAGAAGATCTCGCGGTCATCTGCATGACGGTCATTCTCCCGGTACTGGCCGGGTCGGGAGAAGGGATTTTCGCAAAGGCGGCATGGATTCTCGGGAAGGCGTTGATCCTCCTGATTCCGCTTATTTTTCTCGCGCTAAAAGTGATCCCGGGCCTTCTCCGACGAGTGAAGCGCACCGATAATCCAGAACTCTTTCTGCTGATTGCTATCGCAGTTTGTCTCGGAACCGCGGCGCTTGCGCAAGCGATTGGATTGTCTGTCGCACTGGGCGCTTTCCTTGCGGGGCTATCCATCAGCGCTTCCGAGGACCTTCACGATGCGCACACGCAGCTCGTGCCTCTTCGCGACGCATTCGTTGCTCTTTTTTTCGTGTCGCTCGGAACCTTGATCGATCCGAAGGTTCTCTCGAAGAGTTTGCCGCTGCTTGGTTTGATGCTTCTACTGATCGTCGTGGGCAAATTCCTGGTGTGGACTATCGTTGTGTGGGCCTTCCGCTATTCTTTCTGGACAGCGATTGCCGTGGCCGCGGGGCTGACACAGATCGGTGAGCTCTCATTCGTCGTCGTGCAAGTCGCACATTCATCGGGGTTGGTGGCCGCGGACGTCTTCAGTACGGCGATCGCCGCGTCGCTGATTTCAATATTACTGAACGTCTTCATCGTGCGCGGCATCGTCGGATGGCTGGGGCCGAGGCTTTCCGTTTCGAGCCCAGCTCTCAGTTAATTCACGCTTTTTGCACGCGAAGACTCTTGAGGAGCTGATTCGATATGCGGAAATCCAAGTTTTCCGATCCGTGGTCCGTTCTTGTCATTATTCTAACTCTCGGGATTTTCGTTCTCGCGCCGTTTCTCAAAGGCTTCACCCACGAATTGCTGCTCGAGGCGGCTGTTTTTCTGGTGTCCGTAAAGCTGATTATCATGGCGAGCAAGAACACCAAGACTGCCGACCGCGTCGAGGAACATCTGGCGCGAATTGAGGAACTGCTGGCACGCAAGGACTCTGGGGATGCCAACTGAAGTCTTGCTCGTCTCGGCCGGCGTAATTCATACGACGCCAATACACGATTAGGGTTTGGGCCGAGACTGCAGGGCCATTGCGACCAGTGCTCCCATGAGTACCGCCGGGAAAAGCTGGCCAGTGACGGCCTCGGCCATGGAAAGTGAACGGGCGTAGCTAGTGAGGGGCGTTACGTCGCCAAGACCGACAGTGGTTAGAGTGGAAAAACTGAAGTAGTTAAGCTTTGAGGAAAGTTCGTCAATACTTGCCGGCGCGTAAACGAAGTGAAACGAACCGGCATGCAAGTATTCGACGAATTCAAATGCGGAAGCCCAGGCCATGCCGAGAAGAAGATATGCGCTCAGGCCGCCCTGAATGCGGCTCCAGGTAATTGGACCGTGCCGAAACATCAAAAGCAGGACGATGCGGCAATAAAGCAGCAGAGTGACGGTAGAAAGAAAACTGCCTAACTGATGAAGAAACGGCGTCGGATGGATCCGCGCCGTTGTCAAAACCACCGCACTGGCGGCGATCGCAGCGAGCACCAGCACTTTGCCTGCGAGGCCCTGGTTAAGCGTCAGGGCTCCGGAAATCATCAGGGTGACCATCGTCAGATCCAAGAAGATCCGCCCCAGGATGCCGGCTTTACCTAGAGGAGAGATGGCGAAGATCAAAATGACGAGGGCAATAGTTACGAGCGTAAGTCCGATATCGCCGGACCAGAACTCAGTCGAGTGCAAGTTAAAAAATGTAGCGTGGGGCTCCCGGGGATCGCGCGCCATGCGGGATTATAGTCACTGGCACGCACGGGCCAAGTGGAAAATTACCGAGCGCTTTAGTGGGTGACGAAGTCCTGGCCACACAAAAATGGTCCGCCGATCCAGTCAGCACAACCGTCACACGCCATCTAAGGTTTTGCGTCGGCACCGGCAGCTGCTGACGGCGTTAGGGATACCGTGCCCTTCAGGAGAATCTGGTCAACCGAACTGCCGACCGAGATAGTGAATTCACCGGGGTCCGCGCGCCATTCGTGCACGTTTACATCGAAATACGAGAATGCACGGCTATCCAGCAGGACCTTCGCTCGCTGCGTCGCGCCGGCGCGCAGATTGATTCGCGCGAATCCTTTCAGCTCCTTCGCCGGACGTGGCACCGCCGGATGTTCTTCGCCCACATAAACCTCTCCGACATCGGCTCCGTCGCGAATTCCGGTGTTTGTGACGTCCCACGATACTTCATAGAGCAGATCCGAACCGGGCGTGCCCGCATGCGCGGCCGCCGCGCTGACGGGACGTAGGGAAAGATTTCGATAGCGAAACGCGCTGTAGGAAAGTCCGTACCCGAAAGGAAACAACGTTTTGACACCGTCGTGTTCGTAGCCCCGGTAACCACTAAAAATCCCTTCTTTGTATTCGACACGATTGGTGCCGGGCTGCGGATAATAGCTATCGTGCGCGGGGTTATCTTCCCAGTGTCGCTCAAAACTAACGGGCAAACGGCCGGAGGGGTCGACGTCGCCGAATAGTATTTCGGCTAGCGCGGTGCCTCCTTCCTGTCCGGAATACCATGACTCGAGCAACGCCGGCACACGATCAACCCAGCCGTTCATGTCCACTCCACCACCGGAAGTAATCACCACAATGGTGCGCTTGTTGAGCGCGGCCATCTTCTGGATCAGCTGGTCCTGTCCCGGCGGCAAGCCGAATGTGCGGTCGGAGCCTTCGCTCTCCGATTCAGGATTAAAGCCGACCGCGACCACGACTGCATCCGCGGAGGCCGCCATTTTTTCAGCTGCCGGATCAACATAGCTGTCGTGACGGACGATCCCGAATCGAAATCTCATTCCCAGAAAACCCGGCCTGCCGCGATGCTCCACGACGACCTTGTGGGGCCCCGCATCAAGGGTCATTGTGGAAAGGCCGACGAGGGCGCGCGACTCATCCCAGTTGTCGAGCGCCAGCTTGTCGTCCACATAGGCGCGATAATTGCCGCCGGCTTCGCCCGTGGATTGAACGACGATGTCGTAGGGCGTACCGATGGAGGCGGTGTAATAGCCCGTCCACCGGGAGGACCCCACTCCTGCGGGGTATGCGGTCAAGCCGAAACCCAAATCGGCATTAGGAGCTTCGCCGAAATTTATGTGCAGGTCGTTTCGCCGGATCATCGGGTCACCTTCGAGATTCGCGCCCGAGAAGTACTCCGCGAGCAAGCCTGCCTCGCCTCCCGATTGGGAAGTCGTAAAATTCGTGGCTTGAGCTAGTTGAGCTAACTCCGGAATCCCGCGGTGGTAGATGGTGCGCACGTTTGGTCCGAGTTCATTCGCGATGCCTTCAAGGAAACTGACGGCGGCGAACGGCCGAACACCCGCGCTTCCACCTCCCACAGGCTCGGCGGGATACGCCCCTGGCCCGATCACGGCCAATGATTTGATCGCGTGCTTGTCCAAAGGCAGCACGCTCGCGTTATTTTTTAGAAGGACAATGCCTTCGCGCGCTGCGTCGAGAGCGGCTTGACGGCCTTGCAAGTTATAACGCGGGACCGAGAGATCGGTTTGGTCCCTATCCAACCAGTGCAATTTCACGGCGAGCCGCAGGATTCGACGGACTTTGTCGTCAATCACCGCGAGGGAAACTCGTCCGTCGCTGACAGCTGGAAGAAGAGTTTGGCGGTTCATGAACGCGCCAGTCGGCATTTCCAGATCGAGACCGCCATTGGCCGCAGCCACGCCATCGTACGTTGAAGTCCAATCGGACATCAGCACGCCCTGAAAGCCCCACTCCTTCTTTAGAATTTCCGTATCGAGGATCTCGTTCTGTGTCGCGTGAACGCCGTTCACAAGATTGTACGAGTTCATGATCGCGCCCACGTGCGCTTCCTTCACCGCGGCTTCAAACGCGGGAAGATAAATCTCCCGCATGGTGCGCTCGTCAACGATCGCGTCCGTATTGTGCCGGTCGAATTCAGAATTGTTGGCCATGAAGTGCTTTGCCGTAGCGCTGACGCCTTGGCTCTGCACACCATTGATGTAGCCGACCGCTATGCGCGAAGCGAGAAACGGATCTTCACCGAAGTATTCGAAGTTCCGGCCATTTAGTGGGGCGCGATAGATATTGATTCCGGGACCGAGCAGAAAATTGACGCCCTTGGCGCGCGCGTCGCGTCCGATTTCAACGCCCACGCGTTCAGCGAGCGCGGGGTCCCAGGTAGCCGCAAGATTGATACCTGCGGCCATCGCTGTGGCGCGACCGAAATTTCTGACGCCCACTGGTCCATCGGCCATGCGCAGGTGCGGAATTCCAAGTTCCGGGAGCGCGCGCACGTAAAAGCCTTCGGTGCCGCCTAGATAATCTATCTTTTCTTCCAGGGACATTTTGGCGAGGATTGCGTCCACGCGGCGTTCTATATCGGACTCCGCCAAGGTTCCCGATCGGACGGCCTGTATTCCAGCAAACAGTACCGCCGCCAATAGGCACACGATTCCGCAGCTGCCCCTCGCGATAATTCGCTGTGCCTTGCAGCGTCCGTCATCCATCGTTTCCCCCAATCCGCTCTGAATTCCCGTCAGCGGGCATCACAAACGTGAAGAAGACGTTGCCTTCAGAGCGGACAAAACGTAACCCCACTCAGGACTTAGGGCAATCTGTAGATTTTCTAAGTGGCTGACAAAATTGCTCTCTCTGCGCCATCGGGATTGTTTTTCATCTCGCACTCGGTGTCGAAGATCATGGTCGAGCATTTATCGGCTGTGAAAGAAGGCCAATGGGGAAGACCGCTGTGATTTGGGTCTCCGTGCCTGGCGAAATTGATCCAGGCGTCGCTCACTTGAGCTGCGAGTATTCGCGGGCCGGGACCACCTCCCGTCATGGGAGCGCAGCGATCGGTATTGTCAAAGACAAATGCGATCTCACTGCAGTGAAATGCGCCCGGGCGGCCGTCGAGAACCGGCGTCTGCCACGCAAACCAATAGTTAAAGGCAGGAGCAGCACCCTGCGCAGCTTTGCGTTCCGCTTGGGTGATACCGCTCTGCCGGACGGGCGCCGCTGAGATGCGAGAGAACAATTCGCCCGGCTTAGCGTTGGGATGTGCTTGCTGGAATACTTCAATGATTCGCGCGCTTCGGTCACTGTAAATTGCGGTTACGCGGACTTTCAGTTCGTCCGACGTCAGTGAAGTCAACTTTGTGTCGTAGAGCGCCGTAGAGAACTCGTTCAACACCGTGCCAACCAGCAGGGGGACGTTCGCTGAAATGGCTGGCGCTGTCGGATCCCAAGGTTGGGAGGGCAAGTTCGTTCCATCAACGGAAGGCTGCCACCCAATCCTCGGAAGCGTGAATGCGCGGCCCGGCTGGAAAGGCGTTGCGAGACTCGCAACAGCGGCTCTGCCCGCTCCGATCAAGCGATCAACCGGCACCGTTTGAATCTGATCAATCTGCGAAGCGCCCAACCCGAGTTGCTGCAGTACCGCCGCGCCCAACTTTGCGGAGTCTTCCGGCTTGGAGGCATTCATCAGAGAGCCGCTCTCAACCGCCGCCTTGTGAAAGAGTCCTTTGGCTGCGGGCATCGCCATCAGCGCATTAACTTTTCCTCCTCCGCCGGATTGCCCAAAAATCATCACATTGCCCGGGTCACCGCCGAAGTTTGCGATGTTGTTTCGAACCCATTCCAATGCGGCGACGATGTCGAGCATGCCCACATTCGCGGAATTGGCGTAATTCGCACCGCCAGCTTGCGAGAGATCCAAATATCCAAGAACGCCCAGACGATGGTTGAGCGAGACAACGACCACATCGCCGCGGCGACTCAGATTCTCGCCATAGTAGGACTTCAATTCCTGGCCGGAGCCAGCGGAAAATCCTCCGCCGTGCAGCCAGACCATCACTGGACGCTTCTTGCTGTCATTTGCTCCGGGCGTCCAGATGTTGACGCGCAGACAATCCTCGCCGGGACGCCCATCGTCCCAATCGAACATCCAGGCCACTTCGTCATTCCCCCAACCCGCGCGAGGTTCCTGCGGGCTTACAAAACCGTACTGCATCGAGCTGCGCAGTCCGGTCCATGGCACGACTTTCGCGGGCGCTTGATATCGCGCATTACCCTCTGTCGTGCCGGCGTACGGGATGCCGAGGAATGTATTGATTCCATTGCGTGTGAAGCCACGAACTTTGCCTGCCGTAGTTTCAACGATCGCGTTCGAATTGGATGCGAGGATGTTCGTATTCGCGGTTCCGGGCGGCGGCGCTGAGTTCGTCGGCTTCATCTCGGCAGCCGAAGCTGGTGCGACTATGGCAGGCAGCATTGAGGTGCCGGCGAGCGCCACTGCTCCCTGGAGTAGTGAACGCCGGCCGATGGTTTTCCCACCGAGGTGGGGGCCCAATATTTGATCTTGTTTTGGCTTCCCATTAGACATGGAAAAACCTTTCTGGAACTGAAGATTTCACATCGGCGCGTGCGCCTAGTTATTCGGCGACTCGGAATTTTCTCAAGCCAGTGCTTCCTCTGTATTCGCGTCAAGAAAAGCGGCATGGCTTCCCTCAACGGGACCCGCCCAAACTTCGGGCCACACGCTTATCACATTTTAGGACCTGAAGCGAACCAGAGTTTATAGAACGTGTGGGCCCTGCGGCCTGCGATTGTCCACTAGTCGAGGAGGACCCAGTTCAGGGGCATCTCGCAGTATGGTAGATATTTCGAGCAGTCGTTTTCTTCAGACGGGTGCCGCTTCGGCTTCTTGAAGAGTAGGATAAACGGTAAAGAGAGAACGAATGCGGGTCATCTCGAGCAGCGTAATCACCTGCGTGTTCATCCCCGCGAAGTACAGCTGTCGGCGCGCCTTCTGCGCCGAGATATGCGCGCCCACCAGGGCGCCGAGGCCCGCGGAATCTATAAACGGCACCCCGCTGAAATCAATAATCACGCTGGGCGAGGTTTCCGCTCGCAAGACATTTTGAAACTCGAAAACCGTGTGAAGGCTCAATGGGCCCTTCATTTGCAGAATCCGCTGGCCGGCACGCGAACCATCAGAGGCGATCATTTGGAGGTTTTCCAAGGTCATAGGCGCGGATTGTAACGGAAGATTAACGCTCCAAGAGTTAAAATTGTGTTACAGTCCATGTTCGTTCGGCATCCGGATGCGAAGTTCTGGCAGGTGCCGAGGTCGTTGGCACGTAATCGCAAGACTGACCGAGCGGGACGGGAATACGCAAAGAGTTGCACATCTTAAAGTAATGCTTTCTAGGATGCCTTTTTGGTGCTGTAAATAAAGAGCTTACTAGGGACGATACCGGTTTTGTTTTGGCATATGGCGTGCAAGAGATATGCTGCGGTAACTTTACGGGGGTGTCGAGATGAAGTTGAGCCGGATTGTTCTTGTAGGGATAGTGCTAGTGATGTCGGCAGCTGTTGCGAAGGCTGACGGTCTTCCCGATCCTAGCATTCACGTCGTCAAGACCCCAGGCGGCGATCCTCCGTGCCCCCCTGCTGACGGTACCTATGTGTGCGTAGACCCGATCGGGGCGGACGCCAATTCGTCAATCAATCCGGTGATCCTTGACGCATCAAGTCTCACGAACGGCTACGTCAACGTCAGCACGAACTTTGTGAACAGTGGTGGCATCGGTTCCGTCAACGATGGCGACTATATATCCACGCTCTATATAGCAGTTCTTTACCCGTTGGTTCCGCAGCAGGGGGCGTTTGTATGCACTACAGACTTATTCGCGACCTGCCAGCCGATTGGTAATCCCGGCGCCGTGTGCCCGGGCCCGCCAGCGCTGAATGGTACCTTTACCTGCGATACCCCGCCCGGCGACACTTACTTGGAATTTCAGCTGACAGGCGGAGACGGGCTCGCTCCTTTGGAAGAGGCGACTGCTGCTGTCTATGAGCCTGAACCCAGTGTTCTGCCGTTGCTCGCGCTTGGTCTCTTCGGTGTAGTTGGTCTGGGCCTCCGCCGGAAGCGGTTGTCGGCCTACTAAGCCTAGGGCTTTGTAGCGGAGAACCTCTTAACTAGCGCTGCGAATTCAGGGTTACGTTGCAGGCTGGCTAGATCCGGATCCCCCGCCGCATATTCGGCGGGGTAGTGTTTCTGGAACGCTTCCTGCAAGGTCTTCAACGCATCGCCTCCGCGACCCAAAAGCGCGTCTATCCTGGCCTCATCGTAAAGATAGGTCACGTTGCCTTTGTCAATTCCACGCACCCGCTTGATTAGTTTCGTCGCTTCGTCCGCGTTCCCAGTCTTCGCATACGCGAGGGCCATCTGGCACATCACGTCCGCATCCTGCGGATTGATCGTCAGTTCCTTGTATCCGAGGGAAATTGCCTGCTGATATGTCGTGCCGGCTTTGTCTTGCTCTCCGGCCGCACGGTAAGCATCACCCAGATTAACCATCATCTCCGTGCTGTTGGGATCGAGCGCGACTGCCTTTTCAAACATGTCGGCAGAGTTCGGATACTGTTTTAGGAAGAAATACGCTGTTCCCAGGTTCGAGTAAGTGGAGAAATTAGGTTCGATCTGGAGGGCTTTCTGAAAATACGGGATGCACTCCTGATATTTGCCCTGCTGAAGGTAGACATTTCCCACATTCTCGAAACCGACTGTTATGTTTGGCTCGAGCACAGTGATCTGCGTGAAAGCTTCCAGGGCCTTTGAGTAGTCGCCGGATTGGAAATACGCATCTCCCAAGCTGTCCTGGTTCACCCAATAATACGGGTTCAACGAGATGGCCTTTTGGAACGCCTCAATCGCTTGGGGACCGCCGCCACTTGCCAGATATGCAGCTCCGAGTCGCCGGTACGCTTCATCGGAGTTGGGCGCGAGAGCGAGAGCACGCTTGAGCTCGGCGACTGCCTCGGAGTATTTTCCCGTCGTGATGTAAACTGCGCCCAGGGCAGAGTGAACTTCCGGAAGTTGTTCATTCAGCTGTTGAGCCTGTTGTGCGGCGGCCAGGGCCTTCTGCGTCCAGAAACTATCCTGTTTTATTCCGTACATCCGGAGGCTCGCGTCGGCCATTCCGGCGTAGGCTAGCGCAAACGTGTGATCGCTCTTTATCGCTTGATCGAAAAAGTCGAGAGCTGACTGGGTGCTCTTGGCGTCGTGTCCGCGCAGAGAATTGCGGCCGCGCAGATAGAGATCGTACGCAGCCACATTTTCGGTGGATCGCTGCTCGGCCTTGGCTAGCTCGTCGTTGGTGGGGTTTACGTTCAATGCCGAGACCAGAGGGTTGTAGATTTCATCTTCGAGAGTGAAAAGATCGCCCGTGACGCCGTCGAATTGCTGGCTCCAGAGCTGTTTATTGTTGGCAACATCCTCGAGTTTCAGGATTATGCGGATCTTATCTCCCGAGCCCTGCATGGTTCCTTGCACCACCATGTTCGCGCCGAGGGCTTCCGCGATTTTCGTCAGGGGCTGTTTCTGATCAACTCGTGAGGCAGCTTCTGTACCCGTGACGTGAACATCCTTCAGCTGAAACAGCTTCGTCGAAAGGGCTTCCTGGATGCCCTGGGCCAGGTAACCGAGCTGCGACTCATCGCCCAGCACTTGCAGCGGCAGCACCGCCACGAATCGACCGCTCGAGATGGGGGGCACTCCAGAGACTGGTGGTCCAGGCGGCGCGCCCTTTCCGGGCAAAATCATGTGCCTCGTGGCAGGAATCGCGAATGTGAGCGCCACCAGGGCTACAACGCCCGCGACACCCCAAATCCAGCGGTTATTCGCAAACTCAGGAATCTGAATCTGAACCGTGCGCGACATTCCGCCGCTACCGCGGGACGTAGAAACGGTGGACCGGGCGCCTTGCAAATCAAGGACGATCTCGTCGGCGTGCTGGTAGCGCACCGCCGGATCTCTTTCCAGGCAGCGCATGATCACTTGGACGAACCAGTTTGGCAGGTCCGGGTTCAGCGTCTTGGGACTCTTGGGCTTCTCCTGAATCCGCTGGTACATCACCTTCAGCGTGGATTCCCCGGTAAATGGCACATCCCCGGTGACCATCTCATAGAGGATCAGGCCGTAGGCGTAGAGATCGCTCCGGAGATCAGCAGGTTTGCCCTCCACTTGTTCAGGAGACATGTAGCGCGGCGTGCCCATGAAGGCGCCCGTGCGAGTCATCTGCACGGCGCTCTCTTCAAACGACCTCGCCAGCCCGAAATCAGACACGTACAGATGATCGTCTTTGGCGACGAGTATGTTTTGGGGCTTCAGATCCCGGTGAATCACGTTTTCGGCTTGAGCGGCCGCGAGGGCCGCTGCAAGCTGGGTTGCGAAGTTAACCACCCGGTCAAAAGGAAGTTTGGGGGTCACCTGCAGAATGTGGTGTAGGTCGGGCCCTTCGACGTACGCCATTGTGATGAATTTCACATCACCGACCTCTCCCATATCGTGAATGCGAAGGATGTTGGTGTGCGAAATCTTGCTGGCGAGAAGAAGTTCCTGCTTAAAGCGGTTGAGGGCCTCGTTATCGGCCATCACCCCCTGACGCACAACCTTGAGGGCGATGGTGCGGTCGAGCGTTTTATCGTAGGCTTTGTAAACTCGGCCCATTCCGCCTTGGCCGAGCAGCGCATCGATCCGGTACCGGGTGCCGAAATCACTGCCGACCGAGAGGGCGGTCGGATCCACCACACGGATAGTAGCCGAGTCGCTGATCGGCATGGGCGTGCCGCAGTGACTGCAAGACTCGGCAAAATCAGGATTTGCGGTCGTGCACTGAGGGCAATTCATCTGACGAAAGCCGTGGAAAAATGCAAGTCGCGTACGCTATGGATTCTTGGATTATCAAGCACGACCTCATAACGCGCAACAACAATGTTATCGAGAATTGCGTGGAACCACGACGCCACTAACGGGGTGGACCGGCCTCGGGTTTCGCCGCTCAGCAGGTTCACCCGGTCGCGCCCTTGTACTGGACTACTAGGATTGTGATGTCGTCGGACTGCGCGGCTCCTTCCGAAAATACCTTCACACTCTCCTTAATGGTCTCCGCAAGCTCCTCGACGGATTGCCCCTTGAAATTTTGCAGGAGGTGTTGCAGCCGCTCTTCTTCGAACATTTCCGCCTTAACATTTACGGCCTCGGAAACGCCGTCGGTATAGATCACCAAAAAGTCGCCCTTCTCCAACTTAACCCTGGCGCTCTCATATTCTGCTTCCGGAAACATCCCGACCGGAAAACTCGCGAGGTCGAGTCTCTCAATGGCCCCAGATGCACGACGAATGAGCGGAGGCACGTGACCTGCGTTTACGTATTCGAAGGCGCCCGACTTGTCGAGCACCCCGTAGAAGACCGTAGCGTAACGATCCCCGCCGGCGCGCTCGCAGAGGTACCGATTCACGCGCGAAAAGACTCCGGTGAGCGCGATGTCCATCGAGGCGGTGGTGTAGAAAATCCCCTGGAGCAAAGTCGCGAGCAACGCCGCCGGGATACCCTTGCCGGAAATATCTCCGAGGAAGAATCCGTGTCGTCCGCCATCCAGCTCGATCACATCGAAGCAATCTCCTCCGACCGAATAACATGCCAGCGTAGATCCTGCCATCGCGACATGCGGCAAATTCGGCAATTCCTTCGGCAGCAGCCCGAGCTGAATCTTGCTGGCGATTTCGATGTCGTGGTCGAGCCTGGCTTTCACGCGCCCGGCGGCAAACAAGCGCGCGTTTTCGATCAACGTCGCGGCTTCATGGGCCAGTGTTCGCACCACTTCGCGGTCCAGCGCAGAAAACGTACTGGAAGGCGCGCGGCTATCGAGATACAAAATTCCCAGGAGTTCGCTTTGTCGAGCCGCGACCGTCGCGTCAATCGCTTCGATCACAGGTTTCTTATCAATGGGAATCGCTACGACGGTGTGGAGATCCAGGCGGGTGATGCTTTCCCCCTGATTCATGCGTCCGCCGTCCGCGGCGTCCGCGATCGTATCGCCGACAATTAATTCGCGCCGGGAGCTCGCGACGCGCTTTACCACTCCCTGCGAGACTTGCATATCTTCGGGACGCAGGGTGCCCCGCTGCGCATTTCGCGCCACGGCCGTTTCCAATTGGCCACCGGGATTGGCCAGCAACAGCACGCCGCGCTCGGTTCGGGTTACCGCGATGGCCGCGTCAACAACGCTAGCCAGGATGTCCTCGAGTGAGAGCCCGGAGCTCAGCGAACGGGCGACATCGAGCAGCACGCCCAAATGATGAAGCTCGCGCGCGCCCGCCGCGGCTGGAGCCGGGGCTTCGATGCGTTCAACGAGTTCGTCAATGGTCGCTCCCTCACCTACGTAGATGACCCGATAGGAATCCGGCACGCCGAAGTCTATTTGGTCGCTTACCTTAAGTTCGTGGCGGATTATCTTCTCCCCGTTCACGAAAGTGCCGTGGCTGCTGCCCATGTCTTCAAGTACCATGGTCCCGCCGACGTCGGTAATTTGGGCCTGTTGCCGGCTTACGCGGCTGTCTCGCAGCGTGAGTTCATTTCCGGCCTGGCGGCCGATACGGAACGGGAAGTTAGCGATGGCGACGTCGCGGCGCGAGCCATTCGGATCAACCACGACGAGCCTTGGACCGCTAGACATAGTTCATTGCCGCCTCGACGGATGAGGTCTCGGTTCGCTGTTATGCGGGAACGGGAACACGGCATATGGTAGGGAATCTCGCGAGCGAAGTAAACAGGAAGGACCCACCATGCGATTTGACGCGATAATAATCGGTTCGGGTCAGGGAGGAAATCCGCTGGCCTATGCCCTGGCGGACCGAGGCTGGTCGGTGGCCTTGATCGAGAAGGCGCATCTGGGCGGAACATGCATCAACACGGGCTGCACCCCAACGAAGACCATGGTGGCCTCCGCTCAGGTTGCCCATTACGCGCGCAGCGCTGCCCGCTGGGGCGTGAAAGCTGAAAATGTTCGAGTGGATCTTCCCGCCGTGGTCGCCCGCAAGAACGCAGTAGTCCTGAGGTTTCGAGCAGGTCTCGAGCAAAACGTCGAAAAGCGTCCGAATCTGCATCTTTATCGTGGCCACGCTCGTTTTATCGCGGCACGAAAGCTTCAAATAGGTGACGACATTATCGAGGGGGAGCGAATATTCATCAACGTTGGCACGCGTCCGAGTTCGCCGCGCATAGAGGGCATCGAGACGTCCGGATATCTGACGAATGAATCGCTTATGGAGTTGCAGGAGATCCCCGAGCATCTGGTCGTGCTGGGCGGCGGCTATATCGGCCTCGAGTTCGGCCAGATGTTTCGCCGATTCGGCAGCCGCGTCACCGTGATTCAGCGGGGAGGCCAGTTGCTTGCTCGGGAGGATGCCGATGTTGCCGAGGGATTGCGGCATGCCCTGGAAGCAGAGGGCATCGAATTCCGCATGGGCTCGAATACCACCAAAGTTGAAAAGCAGCCGAGCGGAGTCATCGTCACAATTGTGACCGGAGAAAAGACGGAAGCCATCGCCGGCACTCACCTGCTCGCCGCCACGGGACGACGGCCTAATACAGATGACCTCGGCCTCGATAAGGCGGGAGTGGTTCTCGATCCGCGCGGATATGTGAAAGTGAACGGTCGGCTCGAAACCTCGCTGCCGGGCGTTTGGGCATTGGGCGATGTAAAGGGCGGCCCTGCCTTCACTCACATTTCCTACAACGATTATCAGGTCGTGTACGCCAATATTATTGAGGGTAAGAATTTGAGCATCGAGAATCGTTACGTTCCCTATTCGCTGTTCACGGATCCTCAACTGGGCCGCGTCGGGATGACGGAAAGCGAGGCTCGTGCCACGGGCCGCAAGTTGAAAATCGGATCGTATCCGATGGCCTCCGTCCCGCGGGCGCTCGAGCGAGACGAAACGGCGGGCTTCATGAAAATCATCGTGGACGCCGAAAACGATCGGATACTGGGCGCGTCAATTCTGGGAATCGAGGGCGGGGAACTCGTGCAAATTCTGGGCGCGATGATGCTCGCGGATGCGCCGTATACGATCCTCAAGGGCGCCGTCTACATCCATCCCACTCTCGCCGAAGGATTCTTCGGCTTAATGGAATCAGTCAAGCCGGTAAATTAGCGCCTCAGTTGCAGCACGAACTTTCTATGGCGCGGACGACTCAGCCTTCAGCGGCCGGACGAGCAGCGTCAAGATGAAGCCTCCGACCAACAGTATCGCAAGCACGCGCAATGGTTCATCGTAGATATGGACGCGGCTTTCGCCGGGAGCGAGAGTGGCCTTGGCCCGTTCCGAGAGCTGCGTAATGATGACCGGTCCCGCGACGGCGGCCGCGCTCCACGCCGTGAGCAGCGCTCCGTGAATGGCGCCTACGTTGTCCTCGCCGAAGATATCCGCGAGAAAGGCCGGAACAGTGGCAAATCCGCCGCCGTACATCGTAAACACCGTGAAGATCGCCGCTTCGAATATCACCCAAGCTCCCTTTGCCGCGAATCCGGGAATCAACAGGAAAAGCACGAACTGAACAACGAAGAATGTCAGATAAGTGGTGCGGCGGCCGATAAAGTCGGAAAGCGACGCCCAGAAGAATCGTCCCCCAGCATTAAATAGACTGATGATGGAAACCACAACACCGGCCTCGAGCGCCGTCTTGCGGAACATATCCTGCATCATCGGCGAAGCCTGCGCGAGAATCCCTATCCCAGCCGTCACATTAATGAACAGGATGCCCCACAGCAGATAGAACTGAACCGTGCCGAGCGCCTGGTTGCGACTCACGCTATGAGTTGTAATCATCTTGTTGGTTTGTGCCCGAGGAGTCCAACCGGCCGGTTTCCAGCCCACCGGAGGCCGGCGAATAATGCGCGCGCCGATCATCATGATGATGAAATACGCGACGCCGAGAGCCATTACCGTGTGCGCCACGCCATACAGCTTTATGAAATAGGCGTTCAGGTAGCCGGCCAGAAATGCCCCTCCGCCGAATCCCATGATGGCCATTCCGGTCGCCATGCCGCGCCTGTCCGGAAACCATTTGACCAGTGTGCTGACCGGGGAAATATAGCCGAGCCCGCAACCAATTCCGCCGATGATCCCCATGCCCATCCATACGAGGACGGGTTGCAACAACGCCAGACCGATGCCGCCGATGACGAGCCCGCTGCCGAAGAAACATGCTGCGGCGGTAGCCGCCACGCGCGGGCCGCGCCGCTCTACCCACGGACCACCAAAGGCCGCGCTCAGTCCGAGCACCACAAGAGCGGTCGTGAAAGTCGTATATGGCGGACTGAACCACCAGGGAGACGTCGGGAAGAGAGCCTTTATCGGGCGATTAAATGTGCTCCACGCGTAAACCGAACCGATACAAATGTGAATCGCGACGGCCGCAACTGGAATCAACCAACGATTGAAAACGGGGGCCGCACCCGTGCGATCGAGCCCAGCCGCATGCGAGGTAGCCATCTAGGCATCTCCTATTGTTTCGTGTTGGGGACCCACAGCTCTGAAGGTCAGAAGTATCGGCGACGCCCTCGCCGATTTGTCGGCAACTCATAACACGAATTCCGCTGCATCTCAATTGCGAATCGCATGGATAAGTTGCGCCAAGATGTCGCTGAATATTCATCTCGGCGTGATGCAGCCGCAAAATGCTGCGGTGGTGACGGTCGAGACGCGCGTGCATGTTTTCCGCCTCGCGAGACTGGTTCGTCCGTATACAATGAGAAGGTTGCGTTGAGCGTGTCAGCGCTCCCGATTATGGTCACACTGCAAACAATCAAAGCTGCTGCGGGTCGGGTTCGCGACTCGATATTCCTCTCGCCCTTCGTCCGCTCGGAGACATTCTCCAAGCTGACGGGCAATACGATTTTCTTCAAGCTCGAAAACCTTCAGATGACCGGCTCCTATAAGGAACGGGGCGCGCTGAATAAGATTCTGCTGCTGACGGACGACGAGCGTCGCAAGGGAGTGATCGCCGCATCGGCAGGGAACCATGCCCAGGCCGTCGCGTACCACGCGACAAAGCGCGGAATCGCGGCTCAGATTTGCATGCCGCTGACGACGCCGATCGTGAAAGTGACCGCCACGCGCGGTTACGGCGCCGAAGTGATTCTCTCCGGCACGAACTACGACGAAACGTGCCAGGAGGCATTAAGCCGTTGCGAGCGGCTGGGCCTGACGTTCATTCATCCATTCGACGACGAAGCGGTGATTTCGGGGCAGGGAACACTGGGCCTTGAGATGCTCGATCAGCAGGGCGATATTGACGTTCTTATGGTGCCCATCGGTGGCGGTGGTTTGATCGGCGGCGTCGCCTGTGCGGTCAAGGAAACCAATTCGAAGGTTCGAGTGATCGGCGTGCAAACGTCGAAGCTGCCTTCGATGAAGGTGGCAATCGAGAAGGGTTCGCCGGTTACGTTGCCAGCCAAGGTTACGATCGCGGACGGAATCGCGGTTCGCTGTGCGGGCGCGGTCACGTTTCCGCTGGTGCAGCGGTACGTGGACGACATCGTGACGGTTGACGAGGAAGAGATCGCCAACGCGATTCTCCTCCTACTCGAAAAAGAAAAAACGCTGACAGAAGGCGCCGGTGCCGTGGCGACCGCGGCCGTGCTCCAACATAAGATTCCGCTTAGCGGCAAGAAGGTCGGAGTTTTCATCGGTGGCGGAAACATTGACGTTTCGCTGCTTTCGCGCATCATCGAGCGCGGTCTGGTGAAAGACGGCCGGCTGGTGCGATTGCGCATTCACCTTCCCGACCATCCGGGCGCGCTCCAAAAACTGGCAGGCGTGATCGCCGCACAGAAGGCGAACATCGTGGAGACAAATTACGACCGGGCGTATTACGGAGTTCTTCTCGGCGACACGGTGATTGACATCACCATGGAAACGCGCGGGCCGGAAAATATCGTTGAACTCACCGCCGCCCTTGAAGCCGCCGGATATCCACACGAACGAGTGCTCTAATGGGCTAGCGCAACCGGAGCGTCCGCGAAACGCGCCCGGTCTCGCAAGAGATTCCGTCTAACCATGTTCTCGAAGCGCACCGATTGGAAACTCGAAGAAAACGCCTATACCCGCGCTCTGCGCCGCCACCAGCAGAGCGGTAAATCAGTTCTCGACCTCACCGCTTCGAATCCGACTACATGCGACTTCC
Organism: uncultured Acidobacteriota bacterium; assembly: GCA_963814855.1. Classification (GTDB taxonomy): domain Bacteria; phylum Acidobacteriota; class Terriglobia; order Acidiferrales; family UBA7541; genus Palsa-295. The sequence goes on along the minus strand of CAWFEL010000011.1, from coordinate 67,188 downwards.
AGTACGACGAAGCCGCGATACTTTCAGCCCTGCATTCGAAAGAAGCACTGCAGTACGACCCTGAGCCGAAGGGGCTCGGCTCCGCCCGCGACGCCGTCGTTGATTACTACAGGCGCCAAAAGCCCGCTGTGCGCCTTGATCCCGAACGGCTAATTCTGACCACCGGCACGAGCGAAGCATACTCATTTCTTCTTCGCCTGCTGTGCGAGCCGGGTGACGAGATTGCGATCGCGCGGCCCAGCTACCCGCTCTTCGATTTTCTGGCGACGATTCAAGACGTGAAGCTTTGCCCGTTTCGACTCGTCTATGACCACGGCTGGCAGATTGATTTCCAGGCGCTAAGAGACGCAATCAGCGCGCGGACCCGGGCGATTCTGCTGGTCCATCCGAACAATCCAACGGGAAATTTCATCGGTGCTGATGAGGCCGAGCAGCTTCAGGCGATTTGCGGGGAGCGCAATCTCGCGCTCGTGGTTGACGAGGTGTTCCTCGACTATAAAATCCGAGCAGGGAATTCCCGGCGAAAACTGCACGGCAGTTTTGTTTCCAGCGATCGCGCGCTCACATTCGTCCTGAGTGGACTAAGCAAAATCGCCGCATTGCCGCAGATGAAGGTAGGTTGGATCGCCACGAGCGGTCCTGACGCGCTGGTGCGTGATGCGATGGCGCGCCTTGAAATCATTTCCGATACCTATCTTTCGCTCAGCGCGCCCCTGCAACACGCATTGCCCGCGTTGCTCGGCCAGCGCGAGAGAATGCAGCGGCAGATTCTCGATCGGATTGAAATGAACTTAGCGCAACTGAACGAAAGTCTTGCCCGGCAGACTTTGGTTTCCCGCCTCGAAATCGAGGGAGGATGGTACGCAGTTCTACGCGTGCCAGCGGTGCAATCGGACGAAGAACTCGCGATACGTTTGCTGGAAGAGAAGTCGGTGCTGGTGCAGCCGGGGCACTTCTACGAATTCGCGGACGAGGGATACTTGATAGTCAGCTTGCTGACGCCAGCCGATCGGTTCGCGGAGGGAATGCGCCGGTTGCTCGCATGCGTCGCCGGGAAATAATTCGGCAACGCACGCGGCGCGGAATGCGATCAATTCAGGCTATGACTTTTTCTTGCCGAAGGTCGCGCGAATGTAGGTCACGACGCCGTCAATCTGTTCCTTGCTCAACGTGTTCTTGAACGGCGGCATGTTGTTCTTGCCGTCCGAGACTTGCGTTTGCATTTGTGCCACGGTCATCTTCTGCACGGCATCGGAATGGAGATCGGGCGCTTTCAGAGCTTTGCCCGTTGCCGATCCTGTTCCGTCCGCGGCGTGGCAGACCACGCAGTTCGATTTATACGTCTGCTCCCCGGCAGCGTCATCGGCTGGAGGCTTTGCCCCCGCCCGCGACGCAAAACCCAACACCGCAATAGCGATCGCAGCTCCTAGAATGATCGTAACGGAACGAAGCCGCGCCGCGCGTTGGAACGTAGCTTCACCAGATGAACGTGAACCGGAAACGCACTTTTCATTATCGAGCATCGATCCTCCCTGTGGATGTTTGACGATCAAACTACGACCGCAGTGCGAAGCCGCATTAGCTGTCGCCGAAAGCCCGACCATTTTGCACCAGCCTCTTCCGGTCTGCAAAGGGAAACATGCTTTCCCTGGTTTAGTTAGATGCGTAGAGCAGGCGGAGCGATGTTCCGCGCAAATCCCAATGGAAGGAAGGATCGATTTAGCGCGGTTTCCCACGGGTTAGGTCGATTGATGCTGAGTTGCCGTTCCCAACGAACCCAAGTAAACTCTTTAGCGGTGTTGTTCAGGTTCGGGGCGTAGCGCAGCCTGGCTAGCGCGCCTGGTTCGGGACCAGGAGGTCGGTGGTTCAAATCCACTCGCCCCGACCACTTCTTTAGAAACAGCAACTTACAGTACGGAAAAGAGCAGATGACCTCCTGGTACAAAGCCAGGAGGCAGGTGGTTTAGATACACTCCCCCCGACCATCTTATTTCCCGCTCTCACATAGGCTTATACGAGACTACTTCCGATTCTGGAATCGCGAAAACTTGTCCCGACTTGTCCACTAGCGGCATTTTGGTCTTCGCCGGAAGTGTGAAGCCGAGACCAACTCAAGCGGAGCTCGGGAACACTCAGGATGAATCTTCGACGAAGAGCGCGCAAGCGCGTGATCTAAAACCTGATAAAAGACAAGACGAACCAACTCCAAAGCGTTGTGGAATTAATCTTGCAAGTAGCGGACCAAGAATTTTGCCCAAGCTTCCCAAGAGCGGGTAACCGCAGAGTTGACTTCACATTGAAGGACGGCACGGGGGGCCGCGAGTCTTGCTTCGTCAAGGGAACGGCGAGTCCAAGCCGTCCGGATGTGAAATTGCCCTAAATGGAGATGCGGAGTGATGGAACTCCAACGGACAGAAATCTCCGAATCGTATGCAAGTCCGTGCGGCAATACGCAAAAAGGCGCTAAATAAGCCAACTACTTCGCACTCCGAGTCCTGCCGTTTGAGCAGATCCTCGGCGCGTCCTTCCGCGTTCCCCTTGGGCTTGCCTGCTTGGAAGTCCACTACTCGCAGCCGAGATCACCCCGACATGCCTTCGGTCAGCATCTCTGTTTGGGGCCCTCGGAGAACAGGCGAAGAAAAACGGATCGTAACCAGCGGTTTCCGGGCTCTCGATTGAATCGCTCATGCCAGTATTGGGTGATGTGAACACGCGGCAAGTCAATAGGAGGGGTTACAGCCTGAAGGTCCAATTCCTTCGCAAGCAGCATGGCAAGCCTTGTTGGTAGCGTCGCAACGAGATCACTGTTTTTAACCACGACGGCGGCTGCGGAAAACGAGGCAACGCGTAGCGCGATGTTGTGTGCCGGGATCTCGGATTCCAGCACGCGCTCAACCTTCTGATGGGCGTGCCCAGTCCCGGATGCCGATACGAGGACGTGGGACTCGGCGAGAAAGGCTGATCTCGATGGTGTGGTCCCGACACGAGGATGCTGTTTTCGAGCAAGACTCGTGTAGCCATCGGTGTAGAGGCGTTGCCGGCGGATATTCTGAATGAGGGGCGGAAAGTCTCCAATTGCTAGATCCACCTCTCCGGATTCAAGGCGGGTATGCAATTGCCGCAATTCGACCTGTATGGCCCGCAGCCTAACACCGGGAGCCTCCCTCGCCAGCAGACGAATGAGAGGCGGAATTAGCAAGATGATGCCAACATCGCTGAGGAAGAAGCTGAAGGTTCGATCGCTAGCCTTCGGCCTGAAGAGTTTTGGATGAAGATGGAGTGCTTGCGACGCTTCGAGGACCGTTTGCGCTGACTTTCGGAGTTCCAACGCTCGTGATGTCGGTTCCATTTTGAGGCCGACTCGCACAAATAGGGGATCGGCGAAATACCGACGCAACTTCGCCAGGCACTTGCTCACGGCTGGCTGGGACGTGTCGAGAACCTGCGCTGCTCGGGTGAGGCTGCGTTCCCGAACCAATATCACAAGCGTTCGCAAATGGCTCAGATTCAGAGCGTCTATATTCCGGGCTGGAATTATCTCCATAACCTTTTAGGGATAGTATAGGCGCTTCAAGGAGCATACGCTACGCCGGAGGGAATGCGATTTCGACGGGAGGAAGAACAAATGGGTTCTGCCGTATCGGACGCCGAGAAGTTTAACAACGTAGCTCGCTATGATTCGCTGATGGAAGTCGTCCGAAACCGGATGACCAACCGTGAGTTCGTGTCGGACTATGAAGTTCCCAAAGAGCATTTCGAAATGATTCTGGAAGCGGCGCGCCATGGTCCGTCTGGCGCGAATGCTCAGCCCTGGCACTACATCGTGGTCAATGACCCCGCAACCAGGGAAGCGCTGACGAAGTGCTTCCTCGAGGAGCAGCAACATCGCGCAAAACTGAAAATGGGCTTTCCAACTCCCAATTACAAAGGCGTGAAGACTGCGCCGGGGCTAATCGTAGTCTGCTGCGATTACAGATTTACGCGAGCGTTCCCTGTTCTGCTGGATGGATCGGAAGAAGATAAATTGTATCAGCAGAACGCCGAGCGAATCCTGCTTCAGTCCGTGGCGGCGTCAACGATGTCGGCGCACCTTGCCGCGGCAGCCCTCGGCTACGCGGTGTGGTGGATCACAGCGATTGGGCAAGAAGCCATTCAATCCAGAATTAGGCCGTTACTCGAGGTGCCAGAGGGGATTGCGATTATCGATGTCATGTGTTTTGGGCCTCCCCTCAAGCCGTCCTACAAGCGCTGGAAGAAGACGCTCAACCAGATCATGAATCGGGAGCGATTCAATCCTGAGAACTACATGACGGTCGAGCAGATCGACGAATGGATTGAAAACACTCGTCACAAGGTGATGTATCGAGACGAATCAAAGATCGACTGAGATCCGCGAATCGGCAAGACTCGTTCGGCTGCGAATTGCTCGCGGAGAGACGGTCCGACCAGCGCAGCGCGAGTTTCACATTAACCAAGCATTGAGAACAGAATGCTGCCGAGCATCACGCTAGGCTGTGATGGGCGAAATAAGAAAAGATCCTACCAACGAGCTACTTAATGCCTCGGCGCTTACCTTCTGCGTGGGGGTCAGAAAGATGCCGACGGGAGCCCCTGCCTAATAGGCAGGGGCGCGATGTCGACACAGAGGGCTGTGGGCCTGAACGAAGCGGCCGAAGAAGAACTCGCAAACCTGCCCACTGGGTCAATTCGTAGCCGCCTTTGCTCGGTCGAGCCCACGCTGGTAAATCGACAAGTTCACAAAGGCCGCCTGCAGAATCGGCGTCGCCAGACCGTGCGTCTGCCCACGATCGAAAAGGTCGCCTAGGATGGTATCTACTTCCACGGGGGCGCCCTTCTTGAGATCGCGATACATCGAGGACGTCAATTGGGAACCTTGGGTCGTAAGCTGCGCAGTCTGTTGCCCAAGGAACGCATCGGACCGTGGATACCCGCAGGCACTTGCAATTCGGGAGCACTCGCGGAGTGCTAGGAGGGAAAGATCGGGACCCCCTCGGATCGCTGCGATCTCGCCGATGTTGCCACGCATGAGGCAAGTGATGCTTCCCAGGGCTGCGAGCTGCACCCACTTCTGCCACATGTCGTGCATGATATGGTCCGAGTTTGAAGCATCAAAGCCCGCACCATGGAGCGTCTCATCGAGTTGTTGCAGACGTTGTGTTCTCTAACCATCGAGCTCTCCATAGGTAATGCTCTGGAAATCAGCAAGCTGCTGTATCCGGCCTTCTTGGTCAATCTCGGTGGCAACTAGACACACGCCTCCCAGAACGACGTTTTTTCCAAAGCGCGCGATCAGGAGGTCGATATGACGCATACCGTTCAGCACTGGAAGAATCATCGTTTCAGGTCCCACTGCAGCAGTGAAGTCATTCATAGCGTCTGAAAGCGCGTAGCTCTTCACGGCGAGCAGGATCAAGTCATACGGTTTGTTGATCTGGTCGGCGGTAGCAGTCTTCGGATGTGAGGTTAGATTCCCATGCGGACTGACGATTTGAAGTCCCTTTGCGTTAATTTCTCCGGCTCGCTTGGCACGAATGAGAAATGTGACATCACGGCCCGCCTGAGCCAGACGACCACCAAAATAACCGCCGACGGCGCCCGCACCGACGACTAGAATGCGCATGGCTGAAAACCTCTTACTATCCGACGCTAATTCGAGGTGATGAGATTCACGATTCATTGCGCCCGGACTGGGCCATTGGCCACGGAATTCCGTTCGCTCGTCTGAGCATGTTCGGGAGCTTCTATGCTATTGGATCCGCGATTCATTCTCTACTGCTCGTAGTTCTCGACAACCTTGGCGGGACGTACTTTTGCCGCATCGGGGTCCTTCCCGAACTCTCGAAGCGCTCGGCGTTGTCGTAAAAGGTCCCAGCACTGGTCGAGATGAAGCTTCAATTCGGATAAGCGGGCTCGATCGTCACTTGTGATTTCGCTTTTGCCGTAGAGGTGTTCTTCTTCCTTCACCAAACGATCGATGTTGGTGAGTACGGACTCGTCGTTTTTATCGAGGGCCATGTACGTCTCTTTGAAAATCCGAGCGGCTGCCTTCCTTGCGGGGAGTGCTTCTCCCTGCGAGTCGAATATAGCAAAGTTAAGCGTCATTCGCAGAATGGGTACGCAAGGGTATCCGGTCAAGGTCTTTTCCAGCCCTTACTGGGCGTGGCGGTCGAGGCTGCCCATCTCGGGTTGACGGATATTGGTCTGTAATTTCTTGAAGCGCGGGGACTGAATCTACCATCATATGCGGGTGCGCTGGTTGGATGGTTAGACGGGCTTGCTGTCGGGGACAAAACGTATGGTGGTTGGCGCAGTTTTACCGGGCTCAGGCCGACGATGATCCTCCAGGTTCTGTTCGACCGGGACAAGAAGGAACGGTGGAAAAGATGGTTACTGAGACAATCCCGGACCAGGTTAGCGAAATACAACTCGAACGCGGCGTCATACGTTGATGGCGCTGGGAGAATTGGCCTCAAGCCGGGCTAGGGTCGGCCGCGAAGCACCGGGTAGGTTGACTCAAGAACGACGCCGATGAGGTTGTCAGACCCGATAGGCCAATCCATTCGCATGAATGGAAGCGTACATCATGGACGAGGGTCGTACAGCCGGGAGACGCCCAGTGGAACCCGTAGCCAATGAGCAGGTGAATGTCGAGAGTGCATGTCCGACTGGCACGGACGGGAAGGCTCCGCTCGACGTCGGGGGCGCGGATACTCCGGTAGCGTGCCGCGACTCCCTCGAGGCGAAACAATTCGAACGGGCTCTGCCAACCATCGCGGAACACACAGTGGACGCTCTGGGAGGTGATTTCTTTGCCTCTCTGGTCCGCCATCTGGCGATAGCCCTCGAAGTTCGATTCGCCTTCGCGACGGAGTGCGTGGATGGAGAGCAAACCAGGGTTCGTTCGCTGGCGTTTTGGAACGGCGAGAAATTCGGGCCGAGCTTTGAATATGAAACCAGTCCGACACCATGCCATCGAGTCCTGGAAGGTAAAATCTGCCATTACCCCAAGGACGTTCAGTCTTTTTTCCCCGATGATCAGGACCTTGTGGACATGCAGGCAGAAAGTTACCTCGGTGCACCCGCGTTCGACTCTTTGGGTAAAGTCGTCGGTCATCTGGCCGTGGTCGATAACAAGGTTATGCGGGAAAATCCGCAGGCCATTGCAATCTTGAAAATATTCGCCGCTCGTGCGGGGGCTGAGTTGGAACGTAAGAGAACGGACCGCAAACTCCACGAAACGCTCGCCGAGTTGCAGCAGCTAAAGAATCGACTGCGTGCCGAGAACGCTTACCTCAAGGAGGAGATCCGCTTAGAGCACAACTTTGAAGAAATAGTTGGCTGCGATTCATCTCTGCGCGAAGTCCTCGCAAAGGTCGAACAAGTTGCCCCACTTGACTCTACCGTTCTCATTTATGGAGAGACGGGAACCGGCAAAGAACTGGTTGCACGTGCCATCCACCAAGCGAGCCCTCGAAAGAGCCGGGCGCTCGTGAAGCTCAACTGCACCGCCATCTCTGCGGGACTGGTCGAAAGCGAGTTGTTCGGACATGTAAAAGGAGCGTTTACCGGGGCCTTGGACAGGCGTATCGGGCGATTCGAACTTGCGGACTGCGGAACGCTTTTCCTGGATGAGGTGAGCGAGCTGCCACTCGAAACTCAGGTGAAACTTCTGCGCGTGCTGCAAGAACGCGAGTTTGAACCTGTGGGAAGCAGCAAGACGATCCGCGTGGATGTGCGAATCATCGCCGCAACCAATCGGAATCTTGAGGAGGCGGTTGGAGCGGGGAGGTTCCGCTCGGACCTGTTTTATCGTTTGAACGTGATTCCGATTGAATTGCCTCCGCTGCGCGAGCGAGCTTCCGATATCCCGCAGCTTGTCATGTTCTTTCTCGGGCGCTTCACCAGTAAGTTCGGCAAGAAAATTGACTCGGTCGACGGGACGACAATGGACTTGCTAATGGAGTATGCGTGGCCCGGAAATATTCGAGAGCTGCAGAATTTGATCGAGCGCGCGGTGGTCTTATCGAAGGGATCCGTCTTGTATCTAGAGCCCGGTTTTTTTCCGCGTGCCGGTGGTTCCCGCCACGCTGTGGACGCAACCGAGCCTTCGGTTGAAGACGGAACTCGCAAAGATCGCGGCCCGGCCGATGGCTCGCCCGCGCTCGTGGGTGCACCGGCCTCCACGCTAGAGGAGATCGACCGACAACACGTCCTGAGCACGCTCGATTGCTGCGACGGCGTTATCGAAGGGCCGAAAGGCGCGGCGAAGCGTCTCGGCCTTCATCCAAGCACTCTTCGCAGCAGAATCGCTAAGCTCGGAATTAACCGGTAGAGCGGCACTTCGCTCTAGGCTAGCCCTGATTATCGTTATGGGCCCGAACCGGCAGAGGCCCTTGAGATTGCGCGGAGCTTAGGTCTGACGAGAGTGAATGAACGTGCCGCTGTGTAGGCCGGTTCCTGCTTATTTGGCTTTCTCGGAGCTATTCAGGGGTGACCACCCGGCGCGGGTCGGCCACATACCCGCCGTGTTCCCACGACATTGCGTGGAATTCCCGCCTGGGGGCAAGGCGCCCGCGAAATACCGTGGGCTTCCCGGCTCAGCGTAGCGGGTGCCCGCTGCCTCGCTGCTTGTTTCCATTGATTTGGGCACCACATTTTTTGTCGTGGTCTGGCCGCTGGATTGCCATCAAGTGTGCGAGGCGCTTGGCCGGCTGCGTCGTCGACAGCTCAATCACCGTTATTTTGCCGCGTCGGACAAGTCGGACAGGATATATGCACGAGAAGAACGCGGTGCAGCTGCCGATTGAACCTCTTTTCGAACGAGGTTGGTGGATCTATGCACTTTGTCGTGAAAGACTATTCACCGATCATACGGAAGCGATCGCGGACGCTTTTCGGCTCTTGCTCGAGGACGGTCAGCAGCGACATTTGATTGAAGTTGGCTGCGGACCGGGTTTTTACGCCCGGCGTCTCGCTGCTCGATTTCCAAATCTTCGCGTTACCGGCATCGATATTTCAGAACGCCTACTCTCCCGTGCGCGCGCCCGAGCGCTCGACGCGGGCCTCCGAAATTGTACCTTCCTGCGAGCCGACGCGAAGAGTTTGGAGCAATTCCCGGGCACAGTCGACGCTGTTGTCGCCTCGCGGCTCTTCCTGATCCTGGCCGACCGTGAACAGGCCCTCAACGCAATTTTTCAAACCCTGCGGCCTGGCGGGGTCTGCTTTGTCGCGGAGCCCACTTCCTCGCTGCGCGCCGCACTGCCACTTTGGCTCATGCGGCTCACAATGCCAGCTCGAAGCGAACGAGCCCGAAGCTGCATTCCAGTCCGCTGCGAAGTGCTGAGCGAACGCCGCTTCCAAAGCTTTATCGGTGGCGAACCGTGGGGAAAAGTTCGGGTGTGGAAGGACAACCGCTATCAGTACGCTCTTTGCGAGAAGCCCGCGTGAGCCAACCATTTATCCTGTTGGATCCACGGCATCCATCGGCGGATTTCCGCAACCGGTGCGCCCTCGCCGTCATGGCTAAAGCCCCGATCGCCGGCCAGGTGAAAACCCGGCTGTCTCCGCCGCTTACTCGCGAGCAGGCCGCTCGGCTGAATGCATGCTTCCTGAGAGATACGGTCGCCAGCCTTGCGGACGCTTCGGTGGCCACCGGTGCGCGATGGGTTATTTCCTATGTGCCAGCCGGTGAAGAAGCGGCATTTAGAGGCATTCTACCGCCAGGAGCATTGCTATTACCTCAGCGCGGGAACGGATTCGGCGATCGGCTGCTGCGAACTTCAGAAGATCTCTTCGCTTGTGGTTTCTCCTCGGTGTGTCTTATCGACTCGGACAGTCCGACCGTCCCGACGAGTGCGTTTGTTAGGGCAGCGGAAGAACTTGCGGCGTCGGGCGATCGTGTTGTACTCGGTCCGTCCGACGATGGTGGTTACTATCTTCTCGGTGTCAATCAGCGGCACAAATTTCTATTTGAAAATATTTCGTGGAGCACGGCGGAGGTCGCCCAGCAAACGCGCGAGCGAGCAAGGCAACTTGGTTTGCCGGTAGTTTCCCTACCAACCTGGTTCGACGTAGACGAAGAGCCGTCGCTTGAGCGACTCCGACGGGAGTTTTTCTCGCCCGGTCTCGGAGTGTCGCCTAAGCCGGGCGCCTACCCGGCACCCTTCACGCGCGCTTACCTACAGCAGATCGGCTTATCCATGAACGGTGCGGCAAGCGATGCCATACGAGAAAATCTCAACGAGGCCGAGGTCGCCAATTCTCCGAACTGAATGGTGGCGCAACGGAACTCCGCTGCTGACGAATGCGGCGGTATTGCTGTTGGGCGCCATCCTGCTGGAATTTACACGCACGGGTGTCGGCGAGTATTCCCACTATGTGCACGGCTTCAGCGAAACCGTTTTGGTGCAGATCGTCGTTTATCTTGGGGCAATCGTGCTCCTGGAACTCTGCCCCACCAACAATTGGACTCTACGAATTGTTTTGCTAATAGCCCTTGCTGCCCGGCTGATCGCCGTGATCGCGCCGCCTTTTCTCTCGACAGACATCTACCGCTACGTCTGGGATGGCTTGGTGCAGGGGGCCGGTATCAACCCGTTCCGCTATATCCCGGCGGATTCCCACCTGGCTTTTCTCCGCGATGCCCACATCTATCCGAATATCAACCGGCGGGACTACGCACACACGATCTATCCACCGGGAGCACAGATGATCTTCTGGGCGGTCACGCGGATTCGTCCAACTGTGACTGCAATGAAGTGCGCGATGCTGGGCTTCGAAGCTGGCACCTGTTACGTCCTGATCCGGTGCCTGAAGCTGCTGCACATGCGGCCGGAGCGCATTTTGGTCTATGCGTGGAGTCCTGTGTGTCTGTGGGAAATAGCCAGCAGTGGGCACGCGGACGCCGCCGCGCTTACGATTATTTCCCTTGCATTACTTGCGCGACTGACCAACCGCGACAAATTAGCCGGAGGATGGCTGGGCGCAGCGGCTCTCGTCAAGCTGTATCCCATCGTGCTTCTGCCCGCGTTTGTGCGCGGCTGGCGATCACGCGCGGCGTGGGTAATGGCCGGGGTTATCGCCGCCGGCTACGCGATCTATCTGAGAAGAGGGGTCTCGGTATTCGGCTTTCTCCCAACCTTCGCTCAGGAAGAGGGCATGGTGAGCGGGACGCGATATTTCCCGCTGGCGTTCACCGAACGCAATCTGCACGTATCAATACCGACCGTCGCTTACCTCGTGGTATGCGCTGTTGTTTTTGCCGCACTGGCCTGGTGGGCGTACCGGCGCGGCGCGGCACCGGCAACATGCGTCAGCTCGGGGCTCGTATTGGCTACAGCGCTCACGCTTAGCTTCTCGCCACATTATCCGTGGTATTTCCTTTGGCTTCTTCCTTTTCTTACGCTGCGGCCGTGGCCCCCGGCATTCTTCCTCGCACTCGCTCCCGCGTACCTGCTGACGACGAAATTGGGGGTGCCGGGAGAGCCGATGTATCGTTTGAATTGCTGGTTGTATGGAGGTTTTGCCCTGCTGTTGGTCAATGAGCTGCTTTCGAACTACGTTCCAAAATTGTTAATTCGAAAAACAAAGGAAATTGCCCGGGCGATGCTTCCCATGCCGTCGGAAGATGCCTCGCGCGAAGCCTCTGCACAGGAGCAATCATGAGTACCGGAGTCGCGGGCCCACCCATGGGCGGTAATAAATACTTCGAGAAGTCCGAGGATCAGCTTTCGATCGTCAGCGAACAAGAGCCCGTCTGCCTGTACCTGGAAGTAACCAACCGTTGCAATCTCCTCTGCACCACCTGCCCGCGGACTTTTGAGCAGCTCGAGCCAGAGGCCGATATGTCTTGGGATCTCTTCACCAAGATCGTGGACCAAGTCCCGAACGTGAACACGAGTTGTGCTGCATGGCGTTGGCGAACCAATGCTCGTGAAGCATCTGCCCGAGATGGTTGCGTACTTGAAGCAGCGCGGTGTCTACGTGCTGTTCAACACCAACGGCACACTTCTTACAAAAGCGAATGGGCAGGCACTCATGGATGCGGGTCTCGACGAGTTGCGTGTTTCGCTCGATGCCGCTGAGCCGACGGTCTTCCAGATGGTTCGCGGCAAGGACATGTTCGACCGCATCGTTTCCAATGTTCGCAGGTTTCGTGAGATGCAAGTGGAGCAAGGTCGGGACCTGCCCCGGGTATCCCTATGGCTCACGGGATTGCGCGAAACGCTCGACCAGTTGGACGCTTTCGTGCGCGTCGCCGATTCAGTGGGTGTGCGTGAGGTGTATCTGCAACGGCTTGTCTTTTTCACGGACAACTCGAACGGCATGGCGCGCGCGGACAGCGCGCTGTTCGAGAATACATCCCGAGAAGAAGAACGAATCATCGCGAGCGCAACGGCTCTCGCGCAGTCGCTTCGGATCGCGTTCAGCGCATCTGGCGCAACCGAGCCGGAAACCAGCATTAAGCAGAAGCGATCCGGCTCGCCTTGGTCATTGTGCCGTCGGCCGTGGAGCCTCATGTATTTCACCGCGACGGGCCGGTCGATCCCATGCTGCGTCGCTCCTTTTTCAATGCGCGGATACGGCAGCTTCACTCTGGGAGATGCGACCCAACACACGCTTCGTGAAATATGGAACGGCGCGGACTATCAGGAATTCCGCCGGAAGTTGCTGAGTCCAGATCCGCCGCAAACATGCGCCAACTGCGGACTGCGTTGGAGTCTGTAGCCACGTGGACAATCGAATCAGCATCATCATTGCCGCATTGAACGAGGAAGCAACCATCGGCTCTGTCGTTCGCGAGCTGCAGCACGAGGTGGGTGAGCAGATGCGAGAGTGCATCGTGGTGGATAACGGGAGCACGGACGACACGCGAGCGATAGCGGCGAGTGCTGGAGCCCGGGTGGTGAGTGAACCTCGCCGCGGATATGGACGCGCTTGCGCGACCGGGGTCGAACGGGCGGATCCCCAGTCCACCGTATTGGTTTTTCTGGACGGAGATGGCAGCGACGTTCCCTCGGAAATTCCGGTGCTCGCTGCACACGTCATCGGAGGTGAATACGACTTCGCGATCGGCTCCCGAACCCGTGGCCAGCGCGAGCACGGGAGCTTGCTCGCCTCGCAGGTGCTCGCAGGACGGCTCTTCAGCACCGTCATTCGTCTCCGTTACGGCGTGCGATTCACAGACATGGGACCCCTGCGGGTGATTTCCCGTGAGGCTCTGGCGCGGATGCGGATGACCGAGATGACATACGGCTGGAATCTAGAGATGCAAGTGAAAGCTGCGGTGATGAAGCTTCGCACGGTGGAGTTACCAGTGGCCTACCGCTGCCGTCAGGGCGGCGAATCGAAGGTTGCTGGGTCCTTTGCAGGGTCAATCAGAGCCGCGTCCAGGCTCACGCAGGTGATGCTCAGAATGGCCCTGGGGAGCCATCACTCAACTTGAGCCACCGCGATCATGCGAGAGGGGATCCACGTGAACGGTGAGACTCGACTCCTTCAACGTCGCGAAGCTCGGCTCGCGTTAACGCTTGTACCGTTGTCCCTCGCCGCGGCTTTTTTCTATTGCCTAAAACAGGAATCGTTGCTCTACGGCGACGCAGTGGCGCACATTAATATCGCGCGTCGGCTGGTCGACAACCGCCATCCTTGGGAGTCGTTCGGCCAGTTGGGTACGGTGTGGCTGCCGCTGCAACACATGGCCATGCTGCCATTCGTGTGGAATGACTCGCTATGGCGCAGCGGCTGCGCCGGGGCCATTCCCAGCATGCTCGGGTATGTCCTCGGAGCGCTGGGCATCTTTCGTCTCGTGAAGGGCCGCGCGCCGAAAATTGTCGCGTACGCCGCGGCGGGCATTTACGTATTCAATCCGAATCTGCTCTACATGCAGAGCACGGCCATGAACGAGCCAATATTCCTGGCTTTGTTTATATGGACGCTGGTCTATTTGGATGATTTTCTCCGCAATTGCTTTCCGAATCTCGACGTACCGATCAGGGCGGCGCGAGTAAGCCCGAACTTCGCTCTCGAAGCTTGCGGCATCACCCTCGCTGCGGGAGCATTCACCCGCTATGACGGATGGTTCGTCGGCGTCGCAATCGGCGTAATCGTGGTGTTCGCGGTCCTGGTGTGGTGGCGCCGAACGACAGATATTTCCCAACGACGCGCCATGGCGAAGTCTCTGATCGAGTTTCTGCTGCTCAATGCGCTCGTCCCTGCTTTCTGGCTGATCTACAACAACCGCGTGTCCGGCCGTGCGCTTGATTTTCTCGATGGCCCGTATTCAGCCAAGGCCATCGCCGTGCGGACTACTGCTCATGGCGCGCCGCCCTACCCCGGCCAGAACGATCTCTTCACGGCGGCTCTGTACTTTCTGAAGTCTGCGAAACTCAACATGGCACCTGGCTTCTGGGGACAGCTGCTGTTTACCGCGGCTTTGGCTGGAACGATCTCAGGCGTCTGGCAGTTTCGCAGATATGGAGTCTTCCTGCTGCTGTGGTTGCCCCTGCCGTTTTACGCGCTTTCGATCGCGTACGGCAGCGTTCCGATTTTCATGCCGGTTTGGTATCCGCATTCCTATTACAACGTCCGATACGGACTCGAACTGTTGCCGGTGTTCGCCGTCTTTATCTCGCTTGTGGCCGGGGTCATCTTACAGCGGGCGAACGGAGCCAGTGTCAAAGCTATGACTCCGTACGTGTTGGTCGGGGCGGTGGCCGTCGGTTATCTGTCGGCCTGGCGCGAGACGCCGATCACCCTGCAGGAAGCGCAGATGAATTCCCGAGGCCGGATTCCGCTCGAGCGGGCTCTCGGGGATTATCTGTCGGCGCTCCCGCGTCCGGCCACTCTATGGATGTACGAGGCTGACCATGTCGGAGCCATCCAGCAAGCGGGAATTCCGCTTCGTTACGTTATCTCTGAATGGGCCCATCCCGACTGGGAGGGGGCTTTGATAGGTCCGCCCGGGAATGCCGACTACGTCGTCGCCTGTGAAGGCGATCCTGTATCCGTAGCGTTGCGGGAAGATCGCGCGGAGCTAGGGAAGTTGCAATCGTTTGTTGCGCCCGGGCAATCACGGTGCACCGTATACAAGGCGAGCGTAGCCGCTAGCGCGCAGGATTTTGGAGTACCCGCGAGAACCGAACACGAAAGTAGAAGGTAAATGTATGGATGAGGCAAAGATTCCCGGGAACCCCGTGCCCCAGAAGGAGCCCGTCGCGGCAAGCGATGTTTCGCTCGCTCCCGCCGAGATTCTGCCGCTTAAGAAGGAGCCGCTGGCGGCGACGGATGCGGCCCCCACACCGGCAGAGACGCCTCCGATTCCAAGCGAGCCGGTAGCACCCATCGGTGTCGCCCCAGCGGCCACGCGCCGTAAGCCGGTCGTGCCCAGAATCCGTTTGGACCGAAAACACCCTCTCGCTATTCGCTGGATGCACTGGATCAACTTTCCGGTGCTTTTCACAATGATTTGGAGCGGAATGCTGATTTATTGGAACGACTCGGACAACGCATATCAGCATCCGCACGCGATATACCGAGTCGGAATAGGACCCATCACATTGGTCCGGTTTTTCCCGGAGTGGTTCTGGAAAGCGATGAACGCTCCGTACCACGTAACGCAAGGTTTGGGATACCACTTCTTTTTTATGTGGATTTTCGGCATCAATGGTTTTTTCTACGTGCTCTTCACGATCCTTTCCGGTGAGTGGCACTTTGTCCTTCCCGATCGGAACAGCTTCAAAGAAGCGCTCCAGGTCACGCTTGTCGATCTTCACCTCAGCAAGAAGTTGCCACCGCAGAAAAAATATAACGGCGCACAGAAAATCGCGTACACGAGCGTGATTGCGATGGGCGCGGGAAGTTTGCTCACTGGGCTAGCCATTTACAAACCCACCCAGGCGCACTGGCTGACTACAGTATTGGGTGGCTATGAAATGGCGCGATGGGAACACTTTTGGCTGGCGCTGGGATTTTGCGGATTCTTCGCTGTGCACGTTACCCAAGTCGTGCTGGCCGGCTGGAACAATTTTCGCAGCATGGTTAGCGGATTGGAAGTGAAGCCAGTGGACGAACCGTCGGTGGAGGCAGAAAGAAGGAGTTGGGTATGAACGATTCAGAGACCCGGAAGACGGCCGAAGAATCAGACAGCGGGGCGCAATCGGCCAAGGCCGAGAAAACACGCACAAAGCCTCAAGACGTCGCGCCATCTCCGGAAATCGAAATGTGGTCGGCGCCCAGCGCTGAAGAGCAGAAGGCCGCCGACGCGGGAGTCTTGAAAGAGAGCCGCAAACACACCCGGCGCAGTTTCGTTATCTCCGCGGCGGGTGCGGCCGCAGGTTTCGGAGTGTATCAATGGATTGGTTCGAGCAATATAGAAGGAAGGCAGCCGACGCCGTTTCGGAGGGCATTTCAAGCAAATGCGAAGCTGTCGCGGGCGGTTTTCGACGACCGGGCTTTAGCACCGACCTACTCCCTGAACCGAGCCGAAGATCTCCGCGTTAATGGCGTCTATGGCTTAAAGGAATCGCTCGTTCCGGACAGTTGGCGACTGCAGTTAGTGGGCGTGGCAAACGCGAGAACCTTTCCGCAATACACGAGTGACGTGACGACCTGGGAGTACAAATACGAAGCCGCCAAGACCAACGAGGACCGGGGGCATGACACGAAGGTTGCCCCTAGCGCCGATACCGCGGAAAAAATGGCCCCGGCAGACATGGTCGCCAAGGAAAAAATCCGGGAGGAGCGCGTCGTCAAAATGCCCCGCGGCCAGGAAGAGGCGGGCGCGAGTGCTTCCACACTGGACCCGGGGACACCCGGCCTGCTTCTAACCATTGACGATATCCTGAAGCTGCCGAAATACGATCTCGTCACTCAATTCAAGTGCATCGAGGGCTGGAGCCAGATCGTGCATTGGAGCGGTATTCGTTTCGCGGATTTAATTGACGCTTTTCCGCCCGTGCGAAGAGAAGACGGTACGCTTCCGCGCTATGTTTACATGGAAACTCCGAACGGCGATTACTATGTGGGTTACGACCTGAAGATTTGTATGCATCCTCAAACCCTGCTCGTGACCGAGATGAGCGGCAGCCCGCTCACGCAGTTCCACGGCGCTCCATTGCGGTTGCATACTCCGACGAAGTACGGGTATAAGCAAATTAAACGCATCGGGCTCATCGCGTACACTGACAAAAAACCCGACGATTACTGGACCAAGCTCGGCTACGATTGGTATGCGGGTCTGTAGACAGATCGAAGATGTCGTCTTAGTTATGCAATCGCGCTCATCCGAGCACGATCGGCAATAGCACGCCGACGCCCAGCACGAAAAGCCAAAGCGCGGGCGCGGCGGTCCCGAAAGGTCTCCGCCGGCTCAGTTCTCGCGCGAGCGGTCGCGGATCCATCCGGAGCCATCTCCCGTGGTGACGTTCCAGGAGCAGAAAGGCAACCGCAGTCACCGCGCCATAAAACAGGTGACCGACTAGAGAGGGCAAGAAAAGGTGAGCCGCCTTAGGGGTCCACGTCACCGGGCCGCCAAGGAGCACCGGGAGCAGAGTCAGTGGTCCGAGAAACCACCAAACCAACCCGTATACGAGACCCCAAGCTATGCCGGACCCAAAATTCGGAGCTTCGTTGCGGAACAGGATTCCGTAAGTCATCCCAATTGACGTGCTGATCGCCACATGAACGGCAAAACCCAGCCATGGCGATGTGCCTCCGACAAGACTGGCGACCGTCGGCAAGAAGCCGACCTCCACCATTACCACGCTAAAGACGAGTCCGCCGGCAAGACTGGCGACGGCTCCCCACCCCAGAGCGCGCAGGGTGTTAGCGCCAAGCCCTTCCGGTTCGCGCCGGATAAGATCTGTTTGGGTTAGAAACCATACAAAGATTCGGTCGATGGCGGCGTACAAAAGTCCCAGCAAAGCTCCGAAGAGGACGTGACCCACAAGCAAACCAAACTGCGAAGTCGCATAGGTGGCCGACCAGTCGGGAGGCTGGCCAGAGTGGGCACGCAACAGCGTGAGGGGGCCGAGAAACCACCACAGTATCCCGTAGCCGGTGCCCCAACCTAAGCCGGAACCGTAGCTTCGCACTTCGTTTTGGAATAGAAATCCGAAGATGGCGCCTATGACTGAAGTGACCGCTATGTACAGCAGCCAACCAACAAGGTTTGCTCGGGAGCCAACCATCTGACTGACCAGGGGGAGGAAGCCAACCTGATCCATCCACTTTTCGAGTAACCAACCAGCCAAAACGCCTGCGAGGCCTCCTCCGAAAATCCTTCGACCGAGATACAGAGAAGAGTTAGTGGGTCCGAGGCGCGCCGCGGTCCAGAGGCCCAAACTCAAGCCCAGAGGTATACCAAAACACAGCACACAAGCGATCAGCTGCGGGAAGTGAGCGCGCGCGGCGTCGAGCATCCCCATCGAAGGCATACTTCCCGTCAGGACGGGAATGATCCCAGCAGGGAACGCTAACCAGAACAGGAATGAGAGGCCCACTCCCCATGTCAGCCCGGTTCCCGGCGCTGTGGCCCGATGTCGAACGAGCAGTCCAAACAGCATTCCGCAGAGGGCTCCCAACAAGGGGCTCATATGACTCGAACCAAGGCCTAGCCGCGAAAGAAGAACACCGCCACCACTACCGATAACGAGTCCGAGCAAGCCGGCCATTGCGCCGTCGTAAGACGGTTTCATAAGGAGCTGCTTTCTGTCATTTCAGATCGATCGTCTGGACGATGTCTCTCGGGGAAAAAAGCTCAATACTCCAATCGACCAAGACACGGACCTTGCGCTCAAGGCCTGGAAGTTTAGATAGGTAGATACCTCGCCAGAGCATCCATGCTAACGGACCGGAGAACCGCAGAATTTTGTTTGCATACGGAACGACGATCTCGGCACACGCCGTCTGGTGGCCGAGGAGGCAAAGCGTGCCAAGCGAATTGAAGTGGAACGGACGAAGTGATCGACCTTTCTGTTTGGCATGGAGATTTTCAGCCAACGTCCTGGCCTCGCGCGACGCAAATTGCGCTGTGGGCGGACACGTCTGCCCTGTTTCGGCGTTTACGACGGACGCGCAGTCACCCAAGGCCCAGATATCGGTTTGACCTTTGACCTGGAGGGTGGAATCCACGAGCAGCGCACCTTTGCGTTCTAGCTTAAAGGGAAGTTCTTTCATTAGGGGATGCGGCGCCGTGCCGGCCGTCCAAATGAGGGTTTCAGTCGCTATTTCCTTGCTCGTGAGCATTACCTTGCCAGGTTCGGCATCCACGACGCGCGTCTCAAGTTCAAACGTCACGCCTCGATCCCTCAGCCGGTCGAGTGCGTAGCGGCCAAGCGTTTCGCTCAGTTCTGGCAGAATGCGATTCCGAGAATGAACCAACACGATCTGGAGATCGTCTAACTCGATCCGAGGGTAGTCGACAAGTATTCCACGGGCGAAATCGTTCAAAGCGCCCGCGATCTCGACGCCAGCAAAGCCGCCGCCTGCGATAACAAAAGTCAGCATCTGCCGGCGCCGTACGGAGTCGCCTTCGCGTTCGGCTCGCTCAAAGAGGTCGATTACATGGTTACGAATTCGAATGGCATCAAGCAATGTCTTGAAATCAAAGGCGGTGTTTTGTACGCCCTCCAGTCCCAAGTAATTGCTAACCGCACCGAGCGCCAACACCAACTCGTCGTAAAAGATTTCGTCTGTGGCGTGTGTCGCTAGGTCCGACTCCAGGTGGTCGGCTTCGAGTAGCACGCAGCGCCGTTCCAAATCTAGTTTCACGACTCGGCCACGCACCACCGTAGTCCGGCGCAGGCTCGTCCGCAAAGGGGCACTAATATGCGACGGTTCCAAGCTGCCGCCCGCCACCTCGGCCAGCATCGGCGTGAATAACATCGCATTTCCCTCGCTTACCAGCGTGAACGAAACCGTCGGGTCCGCCCCAAACACTTGTTCCAGGTTTTCAGCGGCCGTCATGCCAGCAAAGCCTCCGCCCACAATCAAAATCTTATGGGGATTCTTTTGCACAACGCTTTCGGTTGCCGGCAACGGCTCCAGCCATCGTGACGCTGCGTCGCTTCCCGCCTGCGCCAACAGTCCCAGCGCGCTTCCGAATAAAACCCATCCCACCAGCTGAGGAAACAGAATGCGCATGGCCTCGGCTGTCCACTGTGGCCCGGAACCTGCGATCACGGGGAGAGCAACAACGCTCAAGCATGTCCACAGGGGCACTCCTAACGTGGCTCCGGTCATCAGGCTTTCAAAGTAAGCTCCCGGTGCGGGTCGATACACAAGAGCGTAAAGAGTGCCTACTGCGACGGCGAGCGCTAGAGCTAAAGGTGGATTCCGGAACGTACTGACAAGGAGGACGCTGCCAATCAAACCCGCAGTGAAGCCAATACACGCTCGACGCTTTAGATTTCTTGAGAGGCCGTGCATCATTTGCTTTCCTGAAAAATTGCCTTAGTTGAGAGCGATGAATCGGGTGCCTCTGCTAAACTCCGCGATGTATGGTGAGGGACCATCTCCGGTATATATCTAATTCTTGCTTCTTGCCTCAGGATGGGAACCATATCCGCAAGAGTCGCGAACGGGCCGGTGAGCAGGGTGATTCGAGCTTCGCATTTTCTCAATCGGTTTAGACAACGACCGAAGGAACAATGATCGCAGCTGGCCATTGCTAGGTTCGCGATTGTTCACTCGTTTGAAACGTGTCTTAGAGCAAGACCTCCCGGCCGTGAACCGCTACCTGCCTTTCAGGTCCCGTTCCGCCTGGAGCCAATCGTCCAAGTCTCGTCCGTGAACGCAACCGCCTTCCAAATGTAATTCGTATGCTCGCTGCCGGATTTCCTCCGGAATGGGGACGTCGGAACGCTCGGGTCGCATGCTCTCTGATTCGGCCGCGCCAGGTTCCTTGTGCGCCGTATCTTCTGTCGTGGTTTTGGGTTTCATATTTCGTGTAATGACCTCCTTCTTGAGCTGCCTCTAACACTGAGTGTTGTGTCTGCAACGTACAATCAGCGACCGCTCCACTGACGTCGGACCCCCATTACCGGGACGCCCGATCACCGGTATTTTGAAGGTCCTTCGTGAGCAGTACTAACCAGAAGGGAATGCACGACGGCAAACAACAGGGTTGTGGCGCTGCTCCCGCTGATGCTTTCTCCGGGCTCCGGATCCGCTGCGTCAGGCGGGCAGAACTTGGCTGGTGGCATCATGTAAATTCTGGAAGCAATCCCAGGTCCGCAGCTCGACCTTTTGTTTGTTAGATTGACGATAGCAAGTCGCGCTTTATGATCGGGAGTTGTTCTAGCTAATCGGACTTAGGGACGCCAGCGCGTCCGCCGAATTCCGGGGCTTGGGCTCTGGGCTTGGTCCCACGACATTGCGTGGAATTCCCGCATGGGGCCGAGGTGTCCACGAAATGCCGTGGCTTCGCCTCAAGGTACGGGCGGTCCGCACGCCCTCTCTGTTTTGTTCTCATTCATTTAAGCCCGGCATTTTCCGTCGCAATCTGGCCGCTCGATTGCCATCTCAGGTCGGGAAGGAAACGAAACTTGCTCAGAATCTGGAGCGATTGGGCAAATGGAGAAGTGGTTCTTCGCCTGGAGGGGGAGATCACCCAGCCATGGACGGATGAATTGGAGCAAATGGTCACGGCGCTGTTTTGCGAAGATAAACGCGTGGTCCTCGAGATGTCCGCAGTTCGTTTCGTCGACGCTCACGCTGTCGATGTCCTGCACAAGTGGACGGACTCGGTCGTTTTAAGCAATTGCACCCCGTTTTTGAGGGAGTTGCTCAAGGTAACCACGTTGCGGCGCGAATGACTCAACGTGACCGGGATCAAGGCCTATACGCCGGACTCCCGTTGGCAAAGCCGCTCGGAGTTCATAAACCGAAGGTCGGGAATCGTCGCCTTTCTGACGCGCAAATGGACCACGGAACCCGACTATAGATTAATCGCGGAACTTCGGGCATTTGATGGGAATCGTATTGCCGTGCGTTTTGCTCATGAATGGCATGATGACTCGGGAGGTTGGTTTCGATCTTATGGCAACGAGAACTGGGAATTCGATGAGGCCGGATTGATGCGTTTGAGCCTAGCGAGCATAAACGATCAGCCGATTGCCGCGTTAGAGCCTAGGTATCATTGGGCGCTCGGTCGCCGCCGGATGATCACCCCGGATTCAGCGACTTTGGCTTCTGAACAGGCCGCGGAAGCAAGTTCACACCTGTGGATACCAATTTGACTGACGATGTTGGGGGGTAGTTGACTAAGGACATTAACTGTCGAGCACGAAGGTGTGGGCGGCAACAAGGTTGCTCACGAGCTTTTAGAGATGCAAGGATGATCGGGGTTGATCCACTCAAGGCCCACTGATCTGGCAACAACCGCCGAGGAGGGTGTCGTCGTGCATGTCAAGTTTCCAAGGATTGTGTTAGTCGCCGTCTTTTTTCTGGCGATACAGTCGCCTGAACGCCTTCGTGGTGAGAGCTCGTCAGAAAGCGGGTCGGGTGGCGACGGTTCGCGCACTCCCGTCCTAATCGAACTGTTTACGTCCGAGGGTTGTTCCGACTGTCCTTCCGCCGACGCTCTCTTGCAAGAATTGGACCGATCCCAGCCGATCCAAGGCGTGGACTTGATTGTTCTCAGTGAACACGTCGATTACTGGGACGACGACGGATGGAGAGACCCTTATTCCTCTCATGCCTACAGCGAGCGGCAAAGTGCTTACGCAAACCATCTGGCTCTAAGTAGCGTCTACACGCCACAGATGGTCGTGGACGCTTCGAGCTTGTGGGGAGCGACAGGAAGCAGGCAATCGTGGCAATTGAGAATGCGACGAAGGCCGAAAAGAAACCGGTCCGCATCTCGTCGATTCGTACGGGGGCCGGCGACGCAGTCGCTATGCGCGTTGAAGCTGGCGAGTTGCCTTCCTCGATTGCGGCAACGTCCGCAGACGTCTTGATAGCAACTGCCGATGAAAGCGATGAATCGCACGTGAGCCGCGGGGAGAATGCTGGAAGAACATTGAGGCACGTTGCGGTTCTGCGGAGCATCACCCGAGTCGGAATCGTGAACCGGTCGAGCGGCTTTTCGCGCGACATCAGCGTCAATGTCAAGAATGCCAGTACAGAGCACTTGAGGATCGTCGTCATCCTCCAAGAAACGGCGGCGAGAAGAGTATTAGGAGTGGGATCGGCTCGGCTTTCGAATTAGCGAACGTTGCGCTGTTTCGGAATTGGTCCGGTTCCCGCGACGGTAACAGTTCATTGCGGATTGCGAGGGTGCATGCGATTCGGGCTGGTAGTTTTTTTGGTTCTCGGCTTCTTTGAATTAGGAAACGCGCGAGACAATCGGGCGGGGCAAGGGACGAACTTACCGTCCACCGGATCGCAGATTGGGTCCCGAGCGCCGAGTTTCGCAGCGCGCGATCAGTTTGGACACGAGCAATCCATTGAGACGCTCAGGGGGTCGAACGGCACGGTTCTTCTTTTCTTCCGGTCCGCCGATTGGTGACCGTTTTGCAAAGCGCAGCTCGTGCAGCTGCAACATGCGAAAGAGAAGTTCGAAACGCGTGGAATTAAGGTGGCTGCCATCAGCTATGACAGCCCGACGATTCTGAAAGACTTCGCTGAACGGCACCAGATCGATTTTCCACTCCTGGCCGACCCGGATTCCCAAATCATTCGAAGCTTTGATGTTCTGAACAAAGAGGCAACCGGGATGACGCGAGGGATGGCCCATCCCGGATTTGTTTATATCGACTCGGGTGGCGTGATTCGCGAAAAGTATTTCGAGTCCCAATTTACCAACCGATTCACACCAGACAATGTCATTGGAAAGCTTTTCCCCGAACTGATAGGGGAAGTGAATGAAAAGGTCGAAGCACCGTATCTTCGCGTGACGCTGGGCCAGTCGGACCGCACGGTGGTGCCGGGCAATCGGGTCACCTTGATCGCCGAAATCGAGCTTCCCCCGGACACTCACGTCTATTCTCCAGGAGTCCGGGGTTACAAGCCGATTCAGCTGACATTGCACGATGTTTCGGGAATCGAGTTCCTGCCGGTCGTCTATCCGCGTTCCAGGACGCTTTATTTGGAAGCAATCCAGGAACACGTGCCGGTCTTCGAAGGAAAGTTTCGCATCAGGGAGGATGCAACGGTGAGTGCCTCTCCGAGTTCCAATCTGGCCCGGTCGCTTGGTCCCGCTGGCAACGCGATTTCGATTACCGGAGAGTTGAAGTATCAGGCTTGCGACAAGAAGGTGTGTTATCCGCCGACGTCCGTGCCGGTGATATGGAGTTTGCGGGTTGTGCCGCTCGACCTCGAGCGATCTCCGGCCGCAATTCGGCACAGGTGACCAATGGAAGTACCGGACAGAAACTATTCGCAGTCTTCGCAAGGAGGAAAAGATGGGTGAGGTTGTTTATGTTTCGAAGTCCCAGATCGAGCGACGGCAGGGAGCCTTTCGCGTTGCACACCTGCCCGGAGAATCCCAACCGGTTATCTTCAGCGTGCACGGAGCCATCGCCGAACACTACAAAGTGGATCCGGGCACGCTAACGGAGTCGCATTCTTCAACAATTGACTATGTAATTTGTGCGACCGCCGGTTGAATGGTGGGCACATTCGGAGGTGCGCTGGAAGCGCGCCAAATCGATGCTAGTGACGGACGGCTGACAGCGGAGGTTACCGGCGAGGTCGAAACTGAGGAGCGCGTGCTCGTAATCCGCCGCATTCACGTGGCGATGCGCTTGATGGCTCCGGACGAAGCCAGGAGGACGGTGGAGCACGTGCATGCAAATTATGCGATGCGCTGTCCTTTATATCGCACATTGCACAGAGCAATCCAACTCACGTCTTCGGTGGAGGTTGTGGGGCTGCCACCGGCATCCTGACGGAGCGTATGGCGCAGAGGCGAGGACGAGACTTACTCGTTGGAGCCACCCGAGATTGGGCAGGGTCAAGAATGCCATTCTGGGTACGGCAACGGATCGAATGACCGGGTGCCTAATGCGGAGATGATTCCGGCGAAAGACCGGAGGGAATCGAAGCCAAAGTGTCCGGTCCGTCACGAAGTAGCAAGTTCGCGAGTTATACGCGGCGCAATGGCTGCACAGAATTCGAGGAGCGTCAATGTACGATGAATTAGAGAGGCCTCACGCTTTGGTCTGCACTGAGGTCTGGGGCGGCAATCGAAGGGTCACCCGGACTATAAAGTTGCCAAGCCTGGCGGCGTGGGTAGCGTCTGTTCCCATTCAAGAGGGAGAAGGAGGGGGTGACCTTCACTATATGTCCATTTGCGATTTTGACTTGGTCTCGCGCGTGGCCTTGGCCGACGTGAGCGGACACGGTCGTGACGTAAACGCCGTGACGCAGACACTGCGCAGTCTAATGCGCAAGAATATCAATGCTTGGAACCAGTCCGATTTTATGCGAGGACTCAATGATACCTTTCGCCAAGGCGGCAATGAGAAGTATGCGACGGCGTTCGTCTTGAGCTTCCATCGCCTCACGGGCCGACTGGCGTTCAGCAACGCGGGACATCCGCCACCGCTCTGGTACCACGCTGCGCAAGGGATGTGGGGCTGGCTCGAGGAGGGAATAGAAGCCAAAAAGGCTTCCGGTTTTCCTGTTGGGCTGATTGCTGGGACTAATTATAGTCAGACTGTTGTGACTTTGAAGACATCGGACCTCCTCGTGCTGTACACCGATGGCATCACCGAAGCTCAGAATGAGTCCGGTCAGGAACTCGGACGACAACAACTCTTGGAGTGGGCGCGCCAAGGCCCCGTGGATTCTCCGAGGATGCTGGGTGAATACCTACTTCGACGACTGGAGGCGTTTCGGGGCACACTTCGAAGCGACGATGAAACACTTCTAGTGTTGAGGCGCAAAGAAGAATCTCTTTTTTTAAGGTTGGGCGAAGTCGCCAATAGTTCGACAATTGGGCTGCTGCTCAGGCATCTGTCGCCCGGGCGAAACAATCTGCAAGACTAGGAGTTCGTGCAGGCGCTTAGCCGCGCTTTCATAACCGAAGTGGAACGAAGCATCGGTGAAGGGATTGAGTAGGTACGATCGGGAGGCAACCACCTTCCTTTAATTTTGATTCGATTGCCACCTCGCCAAGTTCATCCCAGAATCATTTTGACGTGTTGAGAGGAGCAATCGCCGGTCGGGCAATGAGTTCGTAGAACATAAGTCTGTGTCTGTCCGGTTTGCGCGCTCCTCAGGATTTGGATTGCTGTTTCTTCCGTGGCGCAACCATGAACGGTTCGAGGGTCAGCTGCAGCTCGAACCGGATAGTCTGTGGCGCCTCGCAGGCGGTGTCGCTGCACTGTTGGAGATTGAGCCGGCCCAACAAGAGGGTCTCACCCGCATCAAGGGGAAATTTCAGAAGCAACGAACCCACCCCCTGGAATGAACCGCTGTACACCGGCAGCGTTTCACCCGGCGGTCCTATCTCCATTGGGCGGGCTTCGGGAAGCTCAAAGGACTGGCGGATGATCTTCGGGTCGTCGAACGTGATCGACGTAGCGGTGTATGCCGCGGGCAGCGGTGCACCGTAGACGTGCCACCCGGGTTCGAGTTTAAACTTCGCGAGCAACCCAATTTCTTGGCCCGCAAACGCCTTTGCGTCGGAAAGCCCAATTTCAACCGTAAGGGCGCCGCTCTTTAGAGTCACGACCGGAACACACTCCCCAACCGTTCCGAATTCCCGCAGAGCGACGGCGGACGCCGTCACCCGATGCTGGTAGTTCGCCACGAAATATTTCCGGATCACTGTGCCGTCCGGCGCTACCAGGTACTCGACCGGATGTGGAACTCCATAGGCTCGCAATCCCGGAGCCATGTTGCTGTTGAATATCCCGAACCTCCGGATCACGGTGCTATCGTAATCGGAGAGCAGCGGAAAGCGGATTCCATGCGTATCCGCAAAATCCTGGAGGACTTTCTGGGAATCGTAACTGACGGCCGTGATCCGTACGCCGTTTTTCTCCAGTATGGGACGCGACTTTTCCAACTCGACCAGTTGGGAGCGGCAGTACTGTCACCACTCCGCGCTGCGATGAAACACAAGAAGCAGGCCGTTAGGCCCGATGAGATTGTCGAGCGATCTTAAGACGCCTTTCTGATCCGGAAGGAGGAAATCGGGGATGCGTCGGCCGGATTCCGGCCCCGTCGAGTAATTGTCGTTGGTTGCGTTGAGATGCTTGACGTACAGCTCCTCGGGAACCAGTTCTCCAGCGGCTCGCCGCCGTCCAAACTCCCGCATGATCGCAGCCTTTTCAAGAAGATCCTTGGGCACATTGTCGGCCATGGACCGTCCCCCTAGTTCATCACGAATTTGCCGCGGACACGCAAGGGCAGCTCTGGCTTGATCCGGGTTTCCATAGAAATCCTAACACCGTCCAATCCACGTCTAGGTGGAATCGGTTCGAAGCTTCGCAATGACGCGGTCAATGATCGGATCAAATACCCCCTGTGGCAGCTCGAAGGGATCACTTTCCGAGACGATCTTTATTGTTTTACGGGTCGAATCGTACAGCACATGGCAGGCGCGGCACTGCGATAGATGCAACTCCAGTTCCTGGCCGACCTCGGCCGAGACTCGCCCCTCCAGATAGTCTGCAAACTCGGCGAAGAATTCCTCGCAACTGATCATCGCGCTGCTCCCTTGCCGCTTTCCGCGAAGTGGGGCGAAAGCCATTCTCGTAGCATGAGCCTGCCCCTTAGCAGTCGCGTCTTCACCGCCGGAACGCTCAGCCCCAACTGGTGGGCAACCTCTCCCGATGAAAGCTCTTCGATATCCCGGAGCACCACAACCACGCGGTATTTGGTGGGAATCCGCAGGAGGCCTTTTTCAACGAGTTCTCGGATTTCCGTCTTTGAATGCCACTGCTCCGGGTTGGGCTGCCATGCCCTCACCTGACGAGGACGAAAATCCCGGTCTTCATCGGTGTGATCTTGGTCCAGGCTTTCGATCTGTCTCCGGCCACGCAATCGTTGAAGCGCCGCATTCCTAGCGATGCTGACCAGCCACGTCGAGAACTTCGAACGGCCCTGGAACCCTCCAACGTGCTTGAACGCACTGAGCAGCGTGTCCTGCATCGCATCCTGGGCATCCGCGGCGTCGCCCAGGATGGCGATTAAGGTCCGATAGATCAGCTGAGTATGCCGTCGAACGAGCTCTTCGAATGCGTCCAGATCCCCGCACCGCGCTTGGGCGACCAGCTCCGAATCTGCATCCTGCAATGTCTCGACGAGATACACCACGCCCTCTCGTGGCATAGGAGTGGGCGCAACACCGGAAGGATTCACTTTATTCGTCTCGAAAACCAGCGGGGACGCGAAGTCGGGCTCTATTCCGAGACCCATTTGGAGGGTATTGGAGAAGTTATTGAGAGCGGTTACCACCGCGCATTCCAAAATCTGCTCAGGCGTAAACCCTATAGTCTGAAGCTGTGCGGTGTCCTCGTGAGAAAACTCCGAAAAATGCGCACCCAGTTTGACAGCGAAGTCCAGCAGAGCCATGTCGGCTTTCGAGAGGTTGGACAGGTGATGGTCGACCGCGATCTGATCTGCTTCCTCGGCCGACAGGCCCAACCCGCGGAGCAAATCGCAGTGAACGGCAACACAGTACGAATTGAGGTTCGCCGCTGACACTGTCAACAGAATCGATTCCTTCTGAAGCCGCGTCAGGAAATCTTCAGGCAGCAATATGGCGCCAACTGCTTGCAGTTCCGCCTGCAGCAGATCAGGACGCAATGTCTGGGCCCGGAAAAAGTTTGGTATGAATCCGTGACTTTTCTGAACCACGCCAAACGGTGTAAACGAATTCGGACTTAAGTATGGAGCGGGCAGATACGGACCCTTTTGTCCTGGCTTCGGGTGACTGTCATTCGACGCTGCATCGAGCGACGCCTTGGACGCCGCTTGATTCTTATTCGGTGGCAGATCGGGCGGCCTGAAATCCGGTTCCGGTCCCAAGGCCACGGATAGGGTGCAGCGGTAAAGTGCCAGCGCGGTGACGACGACGGCTTCCAAGATTGCCTCGTCACTGAAATCCTGCGCCCGCAATGCTTCAATGTCCCTATAGCGCACCAACGAAGCGCTTCGGCTCAGTTTAAGAGAAAACTCGAGCAACGTGCGATCGGGCACTGAAAGGCTCGCCTGGCCAAAGTCGGTCAGGAGATCATCGATTTGAACTTGTGGCGCGCCAAGAAAAGACAGGATGCCGCTATCGAGGGCCACGCAATAGTTGTCTCGTCGGTCGGCAGCAATGCCTAGAAGAATCTGTTCCTTTTGGATGCGGGAAATCGCGCCATCGCGGAAAGTCACGGCCTCTTCGAGTTTCGCGTGTGCTGCCATCGCGCGAGGCAAGACGCTCTGTGCCCGTACGAGGTTAGGAACGAATCCAAACCCCTCTCGAAACATACCCAGGGGATCGAGCCCTTGCTCCAGCCCGACCTCGCCTTGAGAGGTCATACTTGCGCCACCGGTCTAAGAACCATCGCGCATCGACTATAATCTTGGGCTCCCAGAAGCGCAACTCCTGGTCGTTTACCTCGCTTCTCGTGAACTTTTCCGCATCATTTTGCTCAGGATGTCCTCCGACTAGGGGATGAGGAAATCGATTCCATTAACGCTAACCGATCGTGGCGACTTGTCCAACTTGTCTATTTGAGAGCGGCCCGAGAAAACATAAGTGACGCCAGGACGGCGACTTGGGTTTGGTTATTTCCCGGTTCGGGACCAGGAGGCCGGTGGTTCAAATCCACTCGCCCCGACCATTCTTTCTCTTTAGCTCAAATACCTAACTCAAGGAATAGGGACAGGGTCTTTTCCAGCAAGCTAGCTCGCCTCAAATTCCGCTGTACGTCTGGCGGCGGATAAATTCTCCGCTCCCGGCCGTGCCAACGAATTTTCCGTTCTCGATAATGGTCCGTCCGCGCGATAGCACGCTCTTCGGCATTCCCTTGACGCGAATCCCCTCGAACATCGAATAATCCACTCGCATGTGGTGCGTCGAGGCGCTGATTACCTGTTCCGCGTTCGTATCGAACACGACGAGGTCCGCATCCGAGCCGATGGCGATCGTGCCCTTGCGAGGATATAGCCCAAATAGTTTGGCTGGTGCCGTCGCGACCAGTTGCACGAAGCGGTTGGGCGAGAATCGCCCGCCATGCACTCCGCCCGTGTAGATCAGGCTCAACCTGTGCTCGATACCGGGTCCGCCGTTGGGAATCTTCGTGAAGTCGTCTTTGCCGAGCTCTTTTTGCTCTTTGAAGCAAAACGGGCAATGGTCGGTGGAAACCACCTGAAGCGTATCGCGCGCCAACCCTTGCCACAGTTTTTCCTGATGCCATTTCTCCCGCAACGGCGGGGTGAACACATATTTCGCGCTCTCGAATCCTGGCGCCTCCATCTGTTCGAGCGACAGATACAGATACTGGGGGCAAGTTTCGGCGTAAGCCGGCACGCCGCGGTCCCGCGCCTCGCGCACTTTTTCTAGAGCGTCGTTGCACGAAAGGTGCACGATATAAACGGGTGCGCCTGCCATCTCAGCTAAGGCAATCGCGCGGCCGGTCGCCTCGCCCTCCGTGGAGGTCGGGCGCGTGAGTGCGTGGTATTTCGGTGCGCGCTTGCCTTCGGCCAATGCGCGCCGCACGATCACGTCAATGACGCCGCCATTTTCCGCGTGCATGCAGATCAGTCCGCCGTATTTCGCCGCCTGCGACATCGCGCGGAAAATCGTTGCGTCGTCCACCATCAGCACCCCGGGATAGGCCATGAACAGCTTGAAGCTCGAGACACCCTCGTGGATCAGCGCGCCCATTTCCTCGAGCTGTGCATCGCCGAGGTCGGTGATAATGCAATGAAACGCGTAGTCAATCGCGGCCTTGCGGTCGGCCTTCTTCATCCAAGTCTCAAACGCCTGCCGCAGGCTTTGTCCTTTTTGCTGGATCGCGAAGTCAATGAGTGTGGTCGTGCCTCCGAATGCCGCGGCAATGGTTCCTGTTTCGAAATCGTCGGCGCTCGTTGTTCCGCCGAACGGCATGTCCAGATGCGTGTGCGCGTCTATCCCGCCGGGCATCACCAACATTCCGTTCGCGTCCATCACCCTGCTCGAGTTCTCGATGGGCAACGCGGCCGCTATCGCCGCAATCCTGCCGTCCAGGATTCCGACATCGCTCGCGTACGTGTCTGTCGCGGTGACCACGGTTCCGTTCCTGATGACGGTGTCAAAACGCATCACGCCTCCCTTAATTCAGCGTGCAGGCATCTTATGGCATTCCCGAAAGGTGGCGCAACCTATCCGCTGAGTGAGCGAGAGTTTGAATGCGGGACAGCGAAAAAATGGATAGTAATCGAGCCGTTTTCCCGGTGCTAGAATAACGGCCTTGCACGCAATAGCGGGGCCGGAAGCGCTTCGTCCTACCCGGCTCGGCGATTCGGAGTCCGACCGGTTTCCCTATGTCGCTTCGCGAAACGGCGCCGAAGCTTTCCCCGGAACAATATGAGAAGAACTTCGCCGATATTTCGCCGGCTATGGATTCGCGGCAGGCCGCCATTGAAGCCGCGCGATGTCTGTACTGTTTCGACGCGCCGTGTATCGCCGCGTGCCCGACCAATATAGATGTTCCGGCGTTCATCAAGAAAATTTCCACCGGCAATCTGCGCGGATCGGCCCGCGAAATTCTGACCGCGAATATCCTGGGGCACAGTTGCGGGCGCGTTTGTCCCACAGAATCGCTTTGCGAAGGCGCCTGCGTGATGCACGAGAAAGGCGAATCGCCGATCGAGATCGGCCGCCTGCAGCGCTACGCCGTGGATTACGTCCTCGACAATAAAATACAGCTCTTCAGCGCCGGCGCGCCCAACGGCAAGCGCGTGGCTTGCATCGGTTCGGGCCCGGCGTCGCTGGCCTGCGCCGCCGAACTCGCGAAGTGGGGCTACGAAGTCACGGTCTTTGACCGCAACGAGCTTCCGGGAGGCCTCAATAGCTACGGCATCGCCGCGTATAAGTCGCGTGCTGCCGATTCGATTCGCGAGGTTGAGCTTATCCGGCAACTCGGCGTGAAATTACGACAGAAAGTGGATGTCGGCTCCGATATCTCCTTTGCGGAACTTGAAAAGCAGTTCGACGCAGTCTTCATCGGTGTTGGACTTGGCGAGACCTGGGCCCTGAATCTCCCCGGCGAAGATCTTCATGGCGTTTATGGAGCGATCGAGTTCATCGAGAAAACGAAAGTCCAACCGTTTCGTGATGTCGAGGTCGGCCGCCGCGTCGCCTGCATCGGCGCGGGCAATACCGCTATTGATGTAGTGACCGCCGCGCGCCGCCTTGGCGCCGAAATCGTTTATCTCATATATCGCCGCGGCGAGCCGGAAATGCCCGCCTTTGCTTACGAATACCAGCTCGCGAAGCAGGACGCGGTCAGCTTTCTGTGGCAAACGCAGCCCGTTCGCGTACTTGGCGACAACGGCGTCGTCACCGGTCTCGAATGCGTGAGAACGCAGCTCGGTTCGCCAGATGCGAAGGGCCCGCGGAGCCCAGCCCTAGTGCCGGACACGGAATTTAAGCTCGACGTAGATATGGTCGTGCGCGCCGTCGGGCAGAAGCCGGCCACCGATTTCCTCAAGGCGATCAAGGGCATGGAGATAAAGTCCGATGGTACGGTCAAGATCAACGACCGTCATCAAACAGGCCACTCAAAGTATTTTGCCGGCGGTGATTGCACGAACGGTGGAAAAGAAGTGGTGGATGCCGTGGCCGAAGGCATGGCGGCAGCGCGCGGCCTCGACGCATGGCTCGGTTCTCCGCGCGCACATGAGAGGTGATGAATGTCTGATCTGACCGTGAAATTTGCGGGCGTCACGAGCCCGAATCCGTTCTGGCTTGCTTCCGGGCCACCGACCAACACTGGCGGCCAAGTGATGCGTGCGTTCGATGCCGGCTGGGGCGGCGCCGTGTGGAAAACCATTGGCGAGCCTATCGTGAATACCAGTTCGCGCTACGGCGCGATTGATCTGAACGGCGTCAAAATGATGGGCCTTAACAATATCGAGTTGATTAGCGACCGTTCCCCCGAGACCAATTTCAGCGAAATCTACGAGGTCAAGAAACGATATCCCAAGCATTTGGTAATCGCGTCTCTGATGGTCGAATCCAAGCGCGAATCCTGGCACTCGATGGTGCGGCGCGCCGAAGAAGCCGGCTCGGATCTGCTTGAATTGAATTTCGGCTGCCCTCATGGCATGAGTGAACGCGGAATGGGCGCGGCCGTCGGCCAGGTGCCGGAGTACACGGAGATGATCACGTCGTGGGTGAAGGAAGTCGCGCGCATTCCCGTGATCGTCAAGCTCACGCCCAACGTAACCAGCGTCACCCACATCGCCGCAGCGGCCGAGCGCGGCGGCGCTGATGCCGTCAGCCTCATCAACACGATCAATTCGCTGATGGGAGTAGACCTCACAACCTTTTCGCCGCGACCGGTCGTTGGCGGCAAATCCTCTCACGGCGGTTACTGCGGTCCCGCGGTGAAGCCCATCGCGCTTCATCTGCTTTCCACCGTCGCCAAGAATTCGCGCCTCCCCATCAGCGGCATCGGTGGCATTGGGTACTGGAATGACGCCGCGGAGCACATCGCCCTTGGCGCCACTACCGTCCAGGTATGCACTGCCGCGATGCACTTCGGATTCCGCATCGTCGAGGACATGATTGATGGTCTCTCGCAGTACATGGACGATCGCGGTTACCGCACTATCCAAGATTTTCGCGGTCTCGCCGTGCCCAACGTGAAGGATTGGGGCGACCTCGATTTGAACTACAAGGTCATCGCAAAGATTAATGAAGAGCTGTGCATCGGGTGCCAGCTATGTTACGTGGCTTGCGAGGACGGTGCGCATCAGTGCATCGAGCCTTACAGGGAGTCCGTGAAGAAGAACACCGGCGGCTTCGGCGTTCACGTTCCCCGCATCATCGAGGAAGACTGCGTCGGCTGCAATTTGTGCGCGCTGGTCTGCCCGGTGGAAAATTGCATCACCATGAAGGAAGTGGATTCCGGCGACGCGCCCATGAGCTGGAATGACCGCGTGCGCCAATCCTCCGCCACGCTTAGCCTGCCGTTCCCCAGCGGCGACTAATTCCGGATCTGGTTTCCGTAGGGGCGCAGCATGCTGCGCCCGGCGCACATGCTTGACACTTCGCAGCCCATTCAGCAACGGTTTAGGGGCGGCCGCGTTCAGGCGGGCACTTTTTCTTCGCCGACGGACCGCCGATTAATTGTCAGCGCCCAGTACACCACGAAGCTCACGCCAAATCCCACAAACCACGCATAGTCATAGAGCACGCGAACCGGCGCGCACACGAGTCCCACGAACGCCACCGCGCAACCAGCCACCAACGCCAGAATGGCTCTCCAATTTATGCCCCGTGAAAACTCGTAAATTCCACCGCGCCGATAGAGATCCTCGGCATTCAGAATCGTCTTGCGGCGCACGAAATAATCGCAGATCAAAATCCCCGCCACCGGCCCTAGGAATCCGGAATAGCCCACGAGCCATCCCGAAACGTAATTGCCGTAACTCGCCAGCAGTTTCCACGGCTGCATCAGCACGCCGATCAAGCACGTCAGCAGGCCGCCAGTGCGGAAACTGATTTTCCTCGGCCACAAATTCGAGAAATCATTGGCGGGCGAAACCACATTGGCAGCTACATTCACGTTCAGCGTCGCCATCAGTAGTGCCAACATCGCGACCACCACCGCGATCGGACTCTCCAGCCGCGCCAGCACAGCCACCGGGTCCCAAATCGCCTGCCCGAATACCACCACCGTCGCCGACGTCACCGCAATTCCAATGAACGAATAAAATGTCATCGTCGTAGGCAAACCAAGCGCCTGCCCGACCATCTGCTCGCGCTGGCCCTTCGCGTAGCGCGTGAAGTCCGGAATGTTGAGCGCCACAGTCGCCCAAAACGCAACCACTCCGGTCAGCGACGGGACGAAGAACCTGAAAAACTCGCCGAAGGTCTGAAATTTCGAAGGTGTGGCCAGCATCGGCCCGAATCCGCCTGCTTTCGCGCGCGCCCAGAGCAACAGCGCCACGCCAATCAACAATAGGAACGGCGCGGTAATCCCTTGCAGAAAGCGGATCGTCTTGATGCCGCGCAAAATCACCACCAGATTTAGCAGCCAGAAAAACAGGAAGCATGCTGGCACACCCCAGCTCGTGTTCTTCCAGCCGGGCGCCAGCGCCACGATCATCGCGTAAAGCGCTTCGCCGCCAATCCATGTTTGAATCCCAAACCAGCCGCACGCCACCAGCGCCCGCAGCATTGCGGGTACGTTCGCGCCAAGCACTCCGAACGCCGAGCGTGCGAACACGGGGAAGGGAATTCCGTACTCTGCTCCGGCGTGCGCGTTTAGCAGCATCGGGACAAGCACCAAAACGTTCCCCAGAAATACCGTGAAGATCGCCTGCTTCCAGCTCATGCCTCCGGCGATCATCGAGCTGGCCAGCAGATACGTGGGAATGTTGACGCTCATGGCGATCCAGAGCGCGGCGTAGTTGTACGTGCCCCACGTGCGGCGCGCCGCCGGCACGGGCGCCAGATCTTCGTTGTAGAGGGAGCTTGTGCGGACCGCTTGCGAGTCAAAGACCTCGACGCGTGGAGCGTCAGTGGGAGGAATCGTGGGTTCGCTCATCGCGATTCAGCGGGCATTGCTAATTCACCCCTTGGGCGCGGTGTAGTCAATGTAAACAGCCTTCAGCTCCGTATAGAAATCAATCGCCACTCGGCCCATTTCGCGCAGGCCCACTCCCGTGGCCTTCATTCCGCCAAAGGGCATTTGCGCCTCGCTCACGACCGTGGGAGCGTTCACGTGCGTGATCCCGGTTTCGATCCGGTCAATGAATTCGAAAATCTTGCGCGCGTCGTTCGTGTAGATCGAACTCGATAGCCCGTACCTCACCGAATTCGCCACGCGCAACGCTTCCCCGAAATTCGGCACGCGAATCACGGAAAGCACCGGCCCGAAAATTTCTTCCTGCGCGATGGTGCTGTCCCAGGGCACGTGATCGAATACCGTCGGCGCTACGAAATAGCCATTCTCGTGCGCGCCGCCTGTCACGCGCGCGCCACCGTGCAGCAGCCGCGCTTCTTTCTTCCCGATTTCGAGATACCGGAGCACCGTTTTCAGCTGCTGCTCGTCCACCAGCGGTCCCACGTCCACATCCGCTTCCAGTCCATTGCCGACCTTTAACTTCTTTGCTTGCTCGACGATCATTTCCACGAATCGGTCCGCGATCGCCTCTTCGACTACCACGCGGCTCGTCGCCGTGCACCGCTGCCCGCTCGATCCAAACGCACCGACCACTACCGACTGCGTCGCGAGCGCAAGATCCGCATCGCGCAGCACGACCACCGGATTCTTGCCGCCCATTTCGCACTGGCACTTTTTCATCTGCCGCGCCGCGAGCGAATAGATCAGGCTGCCCACTTCGTTCGATCCAGTAAACGAAATCGCGCGAACTTCGGGGTCGCGCAACAGCTCATCCCCCACTTCCTCGCCCGCGCCGAGGACCATGTTCAGAACGCCCGCGGGCGCGCCCGCCTCCGCGAAAATCTCCACAACCTTCGCCGCGCACTCAGGCGTCAACTCGGCAGGTTTTAACACCATCGTATTGCCGGCCGCGAGCGCCGGCGCCGCCTTCCACACCGGAATCGCTACCGGAAAATTCCACGGCGTGATCGCGCCGACGACTCCCAACGGCTGCTTGATCGTGTAAGCAATATTCTTGGCGGATTCGCTCGGAATCGTCTCGCCGCCCATCCGTCGCCCCTCGCCCGCTGTGAATTCGAGGATGTTGATGGACCTCTGCACCTCGACCAGCGATTCCTTCAGCGTCTTGCCTTCCTCGCGGCAGAGGGTACGCGCCAAAGCATCCTTTTGTTTTTCCATCAGCGCGGCTGCGCGCGCCAAAATTTTGCCGCGGACGGGTGCCGGCGTGTCGCGCCATGCCGGAAACGCAGCCTTGGCAGCGGCGATCGCCTCGCGGACTTCCT
Organism: uncultured Acidobacteriota bacterium; assembly: GCA_963814855.1. Taxonomy (GTDB): domain Bacteria; phylum Acidobacteriota; class Terriglobia; order Acidiferrales; family UBA7541; genus Palsa-295. The sequence goes on along the minus strand of CAWFEL010000011.1, from coordinate 30,101 downwards.
CGCGCGTGGAAAGCGGCGCCACGCTGGTCACTTCCTGCAGGTTGGCGGGATTACGCCGTTCAAGAGTCTGCGGCGAGCGGGATTCGACCCATCGGCCATTGATGAAGTTGCGGCAAAGCGGTGCGGTTACCGTCGCGGTGGTCATGGATGTCGCCTCAATCCGCGGCCTGCGGCAGGCCGGGCGTCCGTGTCCGCACGATCTCGTCGTAGCTTTCCGGCCGCCGGTCGCGATAGAACTGCCACGTTGCACGCACTTCTTTGATCTCGTCGAAATCAAGATCCGCCACGACGAGTTCATCCTTATCGCGGCTCGCCTGCGCCACGATTTTGCCGCGCGGATTGCAGAAATAGCTCTTGCCGTAGAATTCCCCGATGCTCCACGGCTTCTCGGTGCCGACGCGATTGATTGCCGCCACGAAATATTGGTTTGCCGCCGCGTGCGCAGGCTGCTCCAGCTCCCATAGATACTCGGACAGCCCCGCAACCGTGGCCGAGGGATTGAACACAATTTCCGCGCCATTTAGGCCCAGCACTCTAGCGCCCTCCGGAAAATGGCGATCGTAACAAATGTACACGCCTACTTTCCCGAAGCGCGTCTGAAATACCGGATATCCGGCATTTCCCGGCGTGAAATAGAATTTCTCCCAGAAGCCCGGATGGCAGTGCGGAATGTGATGTTTCCGATATTTGCCAAGGTAGCTTCCATCCGCGTCGAAAACCACCGCCGTGTTGTAAAACAGCCCGGCCATCTCGACTTCATAAATCGGCACGACCAGCACCATTTTGTATTTCTTGGCCAGCTTCTGCATGCGCACCAGCGTCGGACCTTTGGGGATGCTTTCGGTCAGCTCGTACCATCGGGCATTTTGCTCGGCGCAGAAGTACGGCCCATAGAAAAGCTCCTGCAGGCCGAGGATTTGGACGTCCTTCTTCGCTGCGGTCGCGATCATCTTCTCGTGCTTCGCGATCATTTTTTCTTTGATGTCCGCCAGCGAATGCTTTTCCGGCGACCATTCGCAGGTAGCTTGGATAACGCCACAACGCACGATCCGCGGCATGAAATGCCTCCTCTGTGCTCGTGTGAGCAGTCTACTATTCGTGCCGAGGCCCGACAAGGATGTACGCTCGTTCAGCTTTGTCTAGCGGGAATAATCGCAGTTCTCGAGCTGTGTGGGCTACTGCGCGAGAAAGATCAGATGCGCGTGAGTGCTGTAGCTTCGTCCGGGGCCAGATCGAGCACGGAGTCGAGGCGGACCATCTTCAGCAGCATCAGAATGCGCTTCGTTGCGGAAAAGTAAGTGCATTTACCGCCGGCGCGCTTCAGCGTAGTGAATGCGCGGACGAGCGAGCCAATTCCCGAGCTATCCAGATCCGTAACTCCCGCCAGATTGATCGCGACGTGCAGCGATCCGGCGTCCACCAGTTGCTGGACCTGACTGCGGAATCCCTCTTCGTCCTTGCCGAGCTTTAGCGGCCCTTCGAGGTCCAGAATCGTCGCCGGACCCGCCTTGCGTATTCGAATGTTCACGTGGCCTCTCTGCGTAGTGCCAAACTAACCGAATTAGGTTTTGCGATCAAGGCCCGTGATTCAGTTCCTTGACCTATCAACGCTCCTTTTGCTAGGCTGCGCCGTCCGCTCTTTATCGCGCTTTTCGTCATCGTACGCGACCGAAGGGCTTTCGTATCCCCCCACGGGAGAATCATGGAATCGTCTGCCGCGCTCTTCGAACTGGCGAGCGTGTCTCTTGCGTGCCGCGACCAGGATACGCTGTTGAAGACGGTGGCGGCTCGTGTCGCTGCGGCTGTCGGCGCGCGCGCTGTCCTCGTTTGGATCGGCGAACCAGACCCTGGTTTGGTATGCAGATCGCGCTGGAGCGACCCCGGCGAACGAATCGGCCTCGCCGACGGTCCCATCTCCGAAGGCCTGCTCGCCGAAATCTCCGAATCCGGTGAGGTGCGGCGCCTCGGCACCAAGCAGATCGTCGCGGAAGATCTCACTCATCTCGATGAAAACAGCCGCGGGCGCGTGAAATCCGCGGTCTATGCTCCTCTACCTGGAGGCCAGGGTTGTCTGGGAGTTCTGGAAGTATTGGGCAAGCGCACTGGCGAATTCACAGCCGATGACGCGCTTTTCATCGAGGAAGCGGGCCGCCTCGCGGGCCAGGCCCTCACGAATCTGGAATCCATCGAAGAAGAACGCAGTTCGCATCTTGCCACGCTCGACCGCCTGACCGCCCTTTACGACATCGGCCGCACGTTCACCTCAACCCTCGAGCTCGCGGAGCTTTTGCCAATCGTCGCGGAAAAAATCCGCGCGATCGTTGGCGCCGCTGCATGCAACATCTGGCTGATGGATTCCGCTTCGCAGGAAATGCACTTGGCAAACCGCGTGGGCGAGGATCCGACAGCCGAGGAGGGAGCCCGAGTCTCCGCCTCCGAGGGCCTGCTAGCCGAAGTCGCGCACCAGGTAAATCCGAAGCTGGTGAATGAGCCGGCGGCGGAACCCGGTCTGCAGGAGCGCGCCGAAGCGGCCGGCGATTTCGAAATCCAATCCTGGATGGCCGCGCCGCTGCGCAAAGATGACCAAGTGCTGGGTGTCGTCGAGCTTGTAAACAAGGCTGACGGCACTTCATTCGACGAGGATGAGCTTTTTCTCCTGGCCAGCGTCAGCGAGCAGGCAGCCATCGCTCTGCATAATGCGAATTTGCTCGAGTCCGAACGTAAGGTGCACGTTCTCGATGCGCTCCTGAAAATTTCGCAGGAGATCACTTCCACCCTCGATCTCGACCACGTGCTCACGACGGTCGTTCAGCAGGCTGGTTCCGTCGTGCCCTTCGACAAATGCGTCATAGGATTTTTTGACCGTGGCCGGTTCATGCTCGGCGCGGTTTCGGGCGAGACGGAGGTTCCGAAGACTCGCGAAATGGACGATTTCCGTGAACGATTCCAGTGGGTCGCGAATCAGACGGAAGTCGTCGCCGCCAACCTTCGTTCGGAGGTCTGGGAACTCCACCCCGATGAGGCGCGAGCGCAGATCGTATCCGTCCTCGAAAAATACGGCTACGGCGGATTTTATGCCCTACCCCTCCGAGACGACCAGGGAGCGCTCGGAGTCCTGGCTCTGGTTAGCAGCGAGCCGGACTTCCTGAACGAGAATCACAAGGAGACGCTCGCGATACTTGCGAATCAGACCTCCGTCGCGATTCGCAACGCCCAACTTTATCAACAGGTACCCCTCGCGAATTTTCTGCAGCCGTTTTCAACGCGAAAGAAGAAGCTGCTGGCCGCCGTTCCCAAGGGCCGCTGGCGCGTTTATGGGGAGCGTGCCGCCGTGGTTGCCGCGGCGCTCATTCTGATTCCGTGGCCCATGCGCGTGGGCACTGACGCGACGGTGGTGCCGGCTGTGAGTCGGGTCGTAAGCGCAATGCAGGGCGGCGTGGTCAAGCGCGTTTTCATACATGAGGGGGATGTAGTCCAGCCCGGCCAGTTGCTCGCGCAACTCGATGATGGCGACGATGCCGTTAGGCTCGCGCAGGCTCAGGCTGCCCTCGCTCAAGCGCGACACGATTCCGCCGAGGCGGAATTCAAGAACGACAGCTCTGCGGTGGGCCAGGCGACGATTCGCGCCAACCTCCACGCCGCGGAGGTACAGCTCGAGCAGGAACGCGTATCGCAAGCGCAGTTGCGCGCGCCGGTAGCGGGGACCGTGGTCACGCGAAAAGTGGAAGATCGCGCCGGAACCATGCTGAGGCCAGGAGAAGCGTTCTGCGAGATCGTCGCAGGCGATCGCATGGCCACCGAGATGAGCGTGCCGGAAGCGGACCTCGGTCTTGTGCGCACCGGAAAGCCGGTTGCGCTGAAACTCAACGCGTTTCCAACCGCGACGTTTGCCGGAACTGTCGAACGCATTGGGGAGCAGACGCGGGCGGAGGCGGGCGAGCAGTATTTTGTTGTTCGAGCAGTCTTCGACAATTCGGAAGGTCTTGCTCGCGATGGAATGGTTGGCCGGGCGCGAATTCGTGCCGGGGGCGGATGGTTCGATAGCGGCTGGTATTCGGTGGGCTACGCCCTGCTGCGCGATCCATTCCGCTGGGTATGGCAAGAGATTTGGGCTTGGCTGCCGTAGGGGAGAAGAACGATTATGAGAACGCGCGCGATGCTTTTGTTCGGAGCCGCTCTGGGCTTGGTTGTCTCGGGCTGTGGAGACTCGTCCGCTGTTTCATCGGCCCACGCCAGCCCGACCGACGCAGGTGCCCGACCGGCTGCTCCCCCTGCTACTGACTCTGGCTTACTGCCGGCGGCTCACGACGTCCTCACCGTTCTTTCGGTCGAGCATCAAGTGGACATTTCAACCGAGCGCGACGGCGTCGTTGTATCCATCGCTCAGGATGAAGGCAGCGCCGTGAAGAAGGGCGATGTCCTCGGCCAGCTCGACGACCGCACCCTTCAGATAGAGCTGATCAAGGCGCATGACGATCTGCAGGTCGCTCAGAACAACGTGAAATACAAGCAAGCCGAAGTAAGGGCCAAAGCGGCAGCGCTCGCGCGACAACAGCAGCTCCACGATCAGGGGCTTTCGAGCCAGGCGGACCTCGAACAGGCCGATTTCGAAGCCAAAGGCGCCGAATTCGACATGCATGGCTGGGAAGCGAATGCCGAGAGCAGTCAAGCGGAAATCCACCGGTTGGAACTCGAGCTGGACCAGACGCGCCTGCGCGCGCCATTTGCCGGCGCGGTCGTCGTTCGCTACGTTCGCGAAGGTCAAGAAGTTGCCAAAGGCGACAAATGCTTCCGCGTGAGCCAACTTTCGCCCCTCGAGGTTCAGTTCCAGATTCCTGAATCTGCCGCCCAGCGTCCGGCACACGGCGCTCCTGTGGGTCTGGTGCTCGTCAGTGATCCCACGCGCTCGATCGGAGCGCGGGTGATGAAGATCAGCCCCGTGATTGATCCCGCGAGCGACAGCTATAGCGTGACCGCGGAGCTAACCGGCAAGGGCCTGTCCGATCTGCGTCCGGGAATGGCTGTGCGCGTTGTCTGGCCTGATACCCCTCACACGAGGCCCTAGCGAATCCGCCATGCGTTTTGGTCCCACTAGCCTGAAATCGTCGAGCGTCCTGGCCAAGGGGTTGCGACGCCCCAAATTCCGCACAGATTTGCGAATTAGTGAGCAGGTATTTGCGGGCGAGAAGACTTATGTCATTAAAGTGGAGGAAACAAGTTCATACAATCGGTACGGCCCCTCTGAATACGAATTGCTGACCCTCTGCGATGGCACCCGGACGCGCGCGGAGGTTGCGGCAAATTGGAACGAGCGTCATCCTGACGATTACCTGGGCGAAGCGGAGGTGGCGGAATTCCTGGATGGCATCGAGCCCGAAGTGTGGGAACAGACCGTAGGGGAAAAGAATCTGGCCGTCCTTGAGCGAATTCGCGACGACCGTAAGAGCCGCGTGGATCAATCCAACGTTCTCTACATTTCGTTCAAAGCATGGGATCCGAATAAGACCCTCGCGAGATTGGATCCGTACCTGAGCTGGATGTTTACTCCCGGATTTGTTTTCTTCTCGGTCGCAATCTTCATCGCCGCCGCGTATTTGGTGGCCGGAGACTGGGCGCAGGTGCAGAGGGACACGGCTTCCCTGTACACCTTTCATGACAAGTCGGCCTACGACATCTGGGTCTTTTGGTTTCTATTGTTTGGATTGGGCGCCGTGCATGAATTCGGCCACGGCCTCACCTGCAAGCATTTCGGTGGCGACGTTCATCAAATGGGTTTCTTGCTGATCTACTTTACGCCCGCCTTTTTTACCGACACCACGGACATAATGCTCTTTGATCGCCTGGGCCGCCGGCAGTGGGTTTTGTTCGCCGGAATCTGGATCGAGCTGGTGGTCTGCGCGGTCGCTGCGTTTTTCTGGCGATTTACGATTCCCGGCTCGTTCGCCAACGATTTCGCATACAAGGCGATGCTTTTGAGCGGAATCCAGGGCGCCGTTCTCAATCTAAACCCGCTCATCAAGGCGGATGGCTACTACGCGCTCGCGGAATATCTCCGCATAGATAACCTTCGCGAAGAATCGTTCTCATTTGTTCGGGCATGTGCGCGCAAATATCTTCTCCGGGAAGATTTGGAGTTGCCTCTGGCCACACGGCGGCAGCGCCGCATCTATGTTCTCTTCGGCGTAACGGCGATCGTTTACAGCACATCGCTCCTGATTCTTGTCCTGCTGTTTGCGAAAAATGTGTTCGTTACAAAATTCGGCGGCTGGGGATACGTCATGACCGCCGCAGCTGTCTATTTCTTCTTGGGCAAGGGTTTCAAGAATGCTCTGCCCCACGTACGTGCGTGGTGGCGCGAAAAGAGAGAGGAATACATGGCTTGGAAAATCTCGCGGGCGCAGCAGGCGGGCGTACTCGGCCTCGCCCTTCTGTTTCTGATTCCCCCAATTCCTACAAGGGTGGCCTCCGATTTTGTATTGGAACCCGGCAGGGATGCCCACGTGCGAGCTGAGGTGTCGGGAATGGTGCGCCAGGTGTTCGTCAAGCAAGGTGATTCGGTCAAAGCAGGGCAGACGCTTGCCGTTCTGGAGAATCCCGATATCGGGTCGGGCGCCCAAATCCTCGCGCAGCAATTGGCGATGGCTAATAGCAAAGTCCGCCTGGCGCAAGCGCGCGCGGATCAAGCTGAGATCGGTGCCGCCGTCCAGGAGCAGCAGCGTCTGGAATCGGAATGGACGGTCGCCCAAGCGAAAGTTGACGCGCTGAATGTCCGCGCGCCATTCGCTGGGGTAGTGGCCACGCCGCTCGTCGAGCAAAAGGCCACGGAATATCTCGCGGCCGGGGACGAACTGTGCGAAGTCGTGGACCGCAGCACCATGAAGGCTCGCATTCTGGTGCGTGATTGGCAAATCGAACAGGTCCCGGCTGGCGCCTCTGCGCAGTTGAAGGTCCTGCCTTACCCCTTCCGAACCTATTCCGGGAGCGTGGCTCAAGTGATGCCGGCCGCCGCACAAGACAAGCCAGTCGCGCAACCGCAAGAGCTTGAACGGCTCGGCCAGGAGTTGACGAACTATTTCGCCGTCATCACGGTCTTTCCGAATCCCGATGGCTCGCTGCGCGAAGGCATGACGGGAACCGCCAAGATTGCTGGTAGCTCGCGCCCTTTGGCGTGGCAGGTGGGCCGGGCTGCCTGGCGGTGGCTACGCTCGCAAGTCTGGTAGCCTTGGAATTGTCCGCGCACTGATGAGGTGAAGGCGGGAAAGCGCGGCCTCATAAAACAGAAAGGGCTGCCCCGAAGGAGCAGCCCTCTCACCATCCGCGCTAAATCAAATCGTCGGGGAACTGTTTCGCCGGCCTCGACAACACCCGAAGAGCACCATTCCCCTGACACTGCCCGTTACGTCAATTACCCCTTGAGCGGGGAAGCGGGGCCGCTGTGGAAAGTCGTCAGTGGCACTTTCTTTTCGAGCTTCTTGGCGCCGAGCTTCTTTGCGGTCTTGGTTGGCTTCATGATCTTTTTTCCTCCAGGAGTTTTTGTATTGCTTACTTCGCAGATGCTTATTGCAATCTTCGCGCCAAACCCATGCCACTCGCAATGCTGGCAGACGACATTGAAATTAAAGGAGTTAGCGCAAGTTGACGCGTCGAGTGGGGACCCTTACAGGGCTTCCTCTGTTGACTTTTCAATCGTGCCGTTGAGTAATTCAATAAATCCGAGCCATCAGCGGCCTCGCGTGCAGCCGCGAGCTGTTTCAGAGGGTTATAGGACTATCCCGAATGTCGAAAATGCCGAACCGCGTGCCTTCGAAGAGACTCCGACTCTCAAATCTTGGCCCAGAACTCGTCGTTCGGCTCTCCAGTCCCGAATTTCGAGTCGCTATTGGCAAAGACTTCGAGCAGAGAAGTACTTCAGTGGACATGTCGGTCGTCGGCAGTCACTCCCGCGGTGAAATATTCAACAAACGAGGGGTAATTCGCTCAGAGTCCGTACTTGCGGCAGAGGTAATTCAGACGATTGCGGTCCACGCCCAGCAGGCGCGCAGCCTCGGACTTGGATTGCTTGGTGTGCAGCATCGCTTCCTGCACCCACCGCTTCTCGGTAGCTTCGAGCTCCTTGTCCAGATCAATTCCTCCTGCGGGCATGTGGAACCGAGACTTCGAATCGCGGCCGGTCGCCTGGACGATTTCGGCTGGCAGATCGCTCAGCGAGATTGTCTCAGTCTCCGTCATCACCACCACCCTCTGGACCGCGTTTTCGAGCTCCCGAACGTTCCCGGGCCAGGAATAGCGCTTGAACGCCAGTAGCGCGTCGTCCGCCAGCCGTTTGATCGGCACGCCGTTCGCAGCGCAATAAACGCTAATGAAGTAGTCCGCGAGGACGGGAATGTCCTCCACGCGTTCCCGGAGCGCCGGGACGAAGATCGGCACCACGTGAATGCGGTAGTAGAGATCCTCGCGAAAACGGCCCTCCCTGGTCATTTCCTCGAGGTTCTCGTTGGTCGCGCTGATCAGTCGGAAATCCACACGGATTGACTTCTTGCCGCCCAGGCGCGTTAGCGAACGATCTTCAAGCACGCGCAGGAGCTTGCTTTGCAGGGCCGGCGTCAGCGTAGCGATCTCGTCGAGGAAAAGCGTGCCTTGATGGGCGACCTCGATTCTCCCTTCCTTCATGCCGGCCGCGCCCGTGAATGCGCCCTTCTCATAGCCAAATAGCTCGGACTCCATCAGCGCCTCGGGCAGTGCCGCGCAATTGACGCTGACGAAGGCCCTGCCGCGCCGCGGGCTTTGATCGTGGACAGCACGCGCGACCAGCTCTTTTCCCACTCCGCTCTCGCCGCGGATAATCACGTTGGTGGTCGCGCGCGCGATTCGCTTGATGGAATCGAAGAGATGCCGCATCACGTCGGTTGCGCCAATGAAATCGCCGAGCGTGTTCTTTCGGCTGATCTCTTCGCGCAGGATGCGGTTCTCGCGTTGAATGTGGAGTTTTTCAACAGCGCGCTCCAGCAGGTGGCGAAGGACGTCCATATCCACCGGCTTGGTGAAATAATCGTACGAGCCGCTGTCAATCACCTTCAGCGCCGTGGATTTCTTTTCGTCGGAGCTGAGTACGATCACGAGAGTGTCAATTTCGCTCCCGTCCAGGCGGTCGAGTAACTCCGCGCATTCGCGAACGCCTCCCGATGCGATCGGCAGCCCAAGCAGAAGTACATCGAGTTCGCATTCCTGCAGAAGCGCTAATGCCGCTTCGTAGTCCTTGCCTTCGAGGACCTCGAACTCCGAGCGCAGCGAAGAAGCGATCTTCGCGCGCAGGCTTGCATCGTCGTCTACGATGCCTATTCTTGGTTTGGATGGTCCGGGGGCGATGGCTGGTCTCCGGCGGGGACACGCGAGACACTCAATTTTGATGCCGGAAGGCGTCCCGCGCAGCCGCGATTCTAGGCGGGACGCACCCCGGGTGTCAACGAATGGAGGCAAAGAATTGCGGTCCGAACCTCTCGCCTCGAAGCCCGCATCCGAGCAAAAACAGGTTGAACGCAGGTCGGACTTATAACAGACTGCGCTCGAAACATCTGCGGAACGCCAGCGGCTCTCCCGCGCGCAAATTCAGGTGAAGGGCAGGTTCTCAAATGTCTGCGAACCACGATGTTGCTGTAATTGGGTCTGGCCACAATGGACTTGTTGCAGCCGCTTATCTCGCCGCTGCCGGCAAGAACGTCGTGGTGCTCGAGCGGAACGCCTGGCACGGAGGCGGCGTCGTCACCGCCGAGCTAACGGGTCCGGGCTACCTGCACGACCGCTTCAGCACTGGGCACATTTTCATTCAGGGCAATCCGCTCATCAAGAACGACGAGCTCAAGCTGCTTTCGCGCTATGGGTTGAAGTACGTCTATCCGGAAATCCCGTTCATGGTCGTTTTTGACGACGGCTCCTCAATAGGCCTCTATCGCGATCGCCAAAAGAACTACGACGAAATCGCCCGGTTTTCGAAGAAGGACGCGGACATGTTCCTGAAGTTCGCCGAGACCTCGATGAAATACCTTCCCATGATTTCGTCGTCGTTCTATACACCGCCACCGCCGATGGGCGCCATGCTCGCCATGCTCGATCAAAGCCCCGAAGGCCGCGAGCTTTTTGCCCTGATGCAGAAGAGTCCCTACGACATCATCATGGAAAGTTTCGAGAACGAAAAAGTGCGTCTGTTTTTCGTGCGCATGGTCTCCGAAAATCTGACCGGCCCGGAAGAGAAGGGAACCGGACTCGGCATTTTCGTCTTTCTCGGCTTCATGGAAACGTACGGCATCGGCGTGGCCATAGGAGGCAGCGGCGCTCTCACCGCGTCGCTCATCCGCTGCATCGAAGCGCACGGGGGAGAAGTTCTTAACAACACCCCGGTCGAGCAGGTCCTGGTGAAGAGCGGCCGCGCCGTGGGCGTTCGAACTAAGGACGGAACTGAATACTCCGCCAAGGACGCCGTTATCGGCTCCATCCATCCGCACTTTCTCGGCCGATACGTCCCCGGAGTCGAATCCCGGATCACGCGTGATGCAGCACGCGTCGAGCTTTCGGCGAATTCCTGCTTCACGGTTCACGGCGCCTTGAACGAGCCTCTGCGCTTCAAAGCCGGACCGCACGTCAGCAAATCCTACTTCACCGATTTGGTCAGTTCGGACATGACCGTCCTTCGGGAGTATTTCGACGCGCTGCGATACGGTCGCATTCCGGACACTGCGTTGCTGGGCGTTGCGTCCCCGTCGAATTTCGACGCCACGCGCTGCCCTCCCGGCAAATCCACGTTCCATATTTGGGACTACGTGCCCTACTCGCATCCCGATGGCGGGCCCAAACACTGGGACAAGGCCAAGGACGCGTTCGCGCAAACGATGATAGACCGGACTGCGAAGTACTGCGAGAATCTGACGCCCCAAAACATCATCGCCTACGTCTGCGATAGTCCCCTGGACCTCGAGCGATGTTCCGAAAGCTTTCAGCGGGGCGATCTTCACGGCGCGGCCCCGTACCTCTATCAATCGGGCGCGCACCGTCCCACGCCCGATCTCGGAATGAACACGGTGCCTGGCGTCGAGCGACTCTATCTCGTCGGACCGTTCCAGCATCCGGGCGGCGGTGTCTTTGGTGCAGGCCGCGCCACGGCGATGAAGATGTGCGAAGACCTGAAAATCAATTTCGACAAGATCGGCCAGCAGCGATGATGAAACTCTACGGCCCTGACAACAACGAGCTGTTGCAGATCACTTCGCTTGAGGCAGAGGACGGCAAGCTCGTGATGCGCGGCAAAGTTTTCGGCTCGATGCCGTTGACCGCGAAGCTTACTGGTACTCAGGCTCGCAACGCGCTAAAGCTCCTGAATTTCAAGCTAGTGTTGTTCTTGCTGACGCTTCTTTTCCGCAAATAATCTCTGGAGCCAGATCGAATGGCCGGTCGAGCAAAACGGGGTGGTTTGGACGCCAAGAGACTGCGTCATCTCAAACAGGTCATCCAGGACGATATCAAGCGCGGCCGCTATTATGGCGGCGTATTTCTCGTCGCGCGCAACGGCGTCGTCGGCCTTCACGAGGCAATCGGCCTCATAGATCCCAAACACGGAAAGCCAGTCACGAAAAAATCCGTCTTCAGTTTATTTTCGACCACAAAAGCCATCACCAACGTACTTGTCTTCCGCGCCATCGAGCGCGGCGAATTCGCACTCACAACAAAAGTCTCTGAAATTATCCCTGAATTCTCCGGCGGGCAGCGCGAACACATTACTTTCTTTCATCTCCTCACGCACAGTTCCGGCCTGCCGAGCGTGTTCACGCCCGAACCGGGGATGTACATAGACCGCCTCGACGAAATCATCGCAGCAATCTGCGAAAATGTTCACTGTGCCGCCGCGCCGGGAGAAGTGATCAATTATTCTCCGATGGCCGCGCACGCCCTCATGGGCGAGGCCGTTCGCCGCACCGATCCCCAGGGGCGTTCTTATCGGCAGTTGGTCAACGAAGAAATCCTGAAGCCGCTCAAAATGAAAGACACCTCGATCGGCGTTCGCAAAGACCTCCGCGCGCGCAAAATCGTTCCCATCTTTCTCGACCGATCGCCCATCGAACATCTGGGTCACAGCAATCTCGGTCCGAATGGCGCCTTCGAAGAAGAAAACGCGGAGATGCCCTGGGTTGGAGCCATCTCCACCGTTGCGGACATGTTTCGCTTCGCGGAAATGTTGCGGCGCGGCGGGGAACTCGATGGCGCGCGGATTCTATCGCCCGCGATTCTCGATCTCGCCACGCGAAATTGGTCTGGCGACAAGCCGAACGAGCTGTACAAGCCGCTAGTCACCGCCCGCGGCTGGGAGCCCTATCCCGCCTACCAGGGAATCGGATTCCAGGTGCGCGGAGATTCGGTCTGCCACGGGCTTTTCGGAACGCTCACTTCGCCGCGAACCTTTGGCAATTACGGCGCGGGCAGCTCGCTCTTCTGGGTTGACCCCGAGCGCCAGGTGACCTTCGTCTGTCTCACGACCGGCGTCATGAACGGCGTTGACAACATCGAGCGCTTCCAGCGCCTCTCCGATATCGCGGTCTCGGCTGCAATCTGATTACAATGCAAGAGAACGAAGAACGAGACGAGCACGGGGACGCGGCTTAAGAACCTATTCTCACGGCGGGAATCCCTGGTTAGACAGACTCTCCCGCATGTCGGGGCCCCTCCGAAATCTCGTCTCTCTTACCGAAGCAATCGCTCCCCCCGTTACCTTGAAATGTGCAACGTGTTGCCAATTCAGACCTTAATTCACGACAGCCATGGCGCGTGATGTGGTGATATATTTGCCCATCTGGCTTTCGCGGTGATTCTGCCGCAAGGATGGCGAATATCTCCAGACGACTCGCCCCGCTATACCTTTTTCTCCTTATTCAAGTACTGGCTTGTTCAAATTCGACGGGCCAAACGAAAGCGCCGTCCGCGAGCCAGCCGAGTCAGACGAGTCAAGCTCCGGCCGCCCCGCGTATTCAAGGCGCTGAGTTCGCCGGCGATCTAGACGGCATCCTGAAGCGCCGCTACATCCGCGCTCTCGTCGCCTATTCCAAGACGCAGTATTACGTCGTAAAAGGCGTGCAATACGGAAGCTCTTACGAATTTCTCAAGGCTTTCGAAGACGCGATTAATGGCAAATACCCATCGAAACAGAAGAATCTCAGGTTCCACGTCGTTTTTGTCCCTGTGCCGAGGGACCAAATGTTTTCGCGTCTTGCCGCAGGGCGCGGTGACATCGCAGTAGGAGCGCTTACCATTACGCCGGACCGTCTGAAGCTGGTGGATTTTTCCAGCCCTATAGCCACAGGCGTGAAGGAAATTCCGATTACCGGACCGCAATCGCCTCCACTCAACAGTTTGGATGACCTCTCGGGAAAGGAAGTTTTCGCCCGGCCAAGCTCCAGCTACTGGGAACACCTCCAGGCGCTGAACTTGAAGTTCAAGAGCGCGGGCAAGCCATTGGTTACTCTCCGCGCAGCCCCGGAGGATCTGGAAGACGAAGACATTTTGGAAATGTTGAATTCCGGTCTGATCCAGGTGGCCGTTACGGATGCCTTTCTCCCGAAACTCTGGCAGCAAATTTTCCTGAACCTGCGGCCGCATGACAACATTGCCGTGAGCGACTCAGGTTCGCTCGGCTGGGCCATGCGAAAAAACAGTCCCCAGTTGATGGCGGCCGTGAACGATTTCATACTCACTCACAAGGTCGGCACGGCGTTCGGAAACGCCGTGGTCCAGAGATACGCAATAAATACCAAGATGCTGAAAAGCGCAACCTCACCAGCTGAGTTGAAAAAATTCGAGCAGACGGCAGCACTCTTTCAAAAATATGGCACGCAGTACAATGTGGACTATCTCCTCATGATGGCTCAGGGGTTTCAGGAATCAACTCTCAACCAGCAGGCAAAAAGCCCTGTCGGAGCAGTTGGTATCATGCAGTTGATGCCGGCGACCGGCCAACAAATGAAAGTGGGAGATATCAACCAGATTGATGCCAACGTTCACGCCGGCGTGAAATACATCCGCTTCATGGTGGATAAGTATTACGCCAACGAACCGATGACGGACACCGACAAATTGCTGTTCGCCTTCGCTGCTTATAACGCCGGCCCGGGACGCGTTCACGCTTTGCGCGTGGAGGCCGGGCAGAAGGGCCTCAATCCGAACGTCTGGATAGATAACGTCGAAATGATCGCCGCCGCCCGGATCGGAATGGAGACCGTCACGTACGTCGCGAATATCTACAAATATTACATCGCTTACAAACTCCTGGCAGCGCAGGAGGAAGAACGGGCTAAAGACCGACAGCAGCTGCAACTCAAGCCCTAGCGTTGATCGAAACCCCCGTCAGAGTTGCCAACCGTTTCACGCAGCAACCGATTTGCACCATTCGATTGTCGCGGACACTCCCTCAGAGTATATTGCCGCATATATTCGGAAGAAATCGCAATAGGAGGTATTGGCCTATGACATCCCAATCCGATCCAGGAAAGAACGCCACGAACCGCAACCGACCTGAACCCGATGTTGATTCTTCCCCGAGCGGTGCAGCGCGTGCCGGGTCGTCGAACGATGTCTCTTCTCGGCGAAGTTTTCTTCAGATGACCGTAGGAGGAACGGCGGCCGGCTTGGCGACTGCCGCGGGCATGGAATTTGTAACGCCACGTCAGGCGTTGGCACAGTCCGCGCTCAGCCCCGAAGCCGCACTGCAGGGACTGATGGACGGTAATAAGCGCTTCGCCGACGAGCGCCTCACATCCTTCGAGCACGACCTCGCCATTTTGAAACAGAACACAATAGACAAGCAGGAGCCCTTCGCAGCCGTATTGTCTTGCGCCGATTCCCGCGTACCCGTTGAGCTAATTTTCGACCAAACCATCGGTCATATTTTCGTCACCCGGATCGCCGGTAATATCGCCACTTCGGAGATCATCGCGAGCCTCGAATATGGCGTCGCCGTGTTGGGGACCAAGGTAATCCTCGTGATGGGTCACGCTGGCTGCGGCGCGGTCAAAGCAACGATTCAAGCCAAGGAAGTTCCCGGGCAAATCAGCGCGCTCTATCCGCATATCCAGCCTGCGGTGGATCAAGCTGGATCGGAGCTCGAGGCGGCGACCAAAGCTAATGCCAAAATACAGGCAGAGCTTCTGCGCAAGGCCTCGACCGTCATTTCCGGATCGGTGAAACAAAACAAGCTGAAAGTCGCCGCCGCATACTACGACCTCGGCACCGGGGCCGTGTCGCTCCTTGAGTAGCCCTACTACTCTAACGAGGGCGCGAATTTCACCGAAGGCATGAAGCCGTCGCTGGAGGAGAACTGTGGCTGAAGAACAGGTGATCAAACTCCTGGAAGAAATTAGAGACTTGCAAAAGTCGCACGTAGAGAATTACAAGGACGCTCTAAAGAACCAGCAGGAGTCTATCGAAATCCAGAAGCGAGCACTGAGACGCCAGAAGATAACTAGCCTGGTGCTAGCGGTGATCCTTGTAGCTTTTCTTGCGTACTTGGCTTGGTCTTCGCATTCATAACCAGCAGTACGTCCCTGTCTTTCTCGGCGTCGCGCATTCTGCTGAACCCATTGGCCGCATAAGCCGCGCGCTTCGAAGGAGTCGCTGAAATACTGTGATTCGTGGATGACCTCGTCATTGCGGTAGTCCATGATGCGAAGCTCCGAAGCCCACTTCGAAGCCAAGTAGCAGGGCCCGGTCGCTTTGAGGCCGCCTAAGGTGGGCACCCATCCGCCATCCATTTCGCGAATAGCTCAATGCGAGATTGAGGCCATTGACCTTCGCCTCTTGGCGGTGGCGGCGGCATTACCCCGCCACCGATTCCCCGAATGCGATCGTAGATGGCGGCCGCGTGCGTTTTGACCTCATCATAGCTTGCCAGGTTGAACCCCTTTTTCATGCCTTCAATGTCTCGCTCCGTAAAAAGCGGCCGAATGTCCCCTTGAAAGCTCGTCAGTTTCGTCATTGCTCATCCTCCTTTCGGAATAAAACCCGGAATTCCGGTTGTCACCACTGGATTGAGCCTCTGTCTGGTCTGGATGCGATTGATTTCGTCGAGTGCGTTTTTCGGAAGATCAGAGATGTCGAAATTCTCTCTCGCCCGGGCCGCGCTCCTGGGCGTGGTAAGCACAGCCGTGCCGCGTTGCACCGCCCAAGCCAGCAGTACCTGTGCCGGCGTCTTTCCAACTCGCGCAGCGATCGCCGAAATCACGGGATCTTCGAGCAGTCCCGGCTTCATCCCATGACCTAAAGGCGCAAAAGCCAAAAACACAATCTCCTTCTCCTTGCAGTATTCCAACAGTTCCGTTTCTGGCAGATACGGATGTGATTCAACCTGGACCACGGCCGGCTTGATCCTCGCCGATTCATAGAGGGGCTTCAGTTCGTCTAGGCCGATGTCCGAGAGTCCGATGCCCCGGCACTTGCCATGATCCACGAGACTTTCCATCGCCTTCCAGGTGTCGAGCAAAGTCACGCCGCGGTCGTAAATCACATTACCGTTCTGATCCCGCGGATCCTGTTCTTCCCCGGGTTGAAATGCAAACGGAGTGTGAATGAGATAGAGATCCAGATACTTGAGCCGGAGCCTCTCCAGACTCGCCTCGAAAGCCGGTTCGACGCGCTCGGGCCGGTGATTGGAATTCCACAGCTTTGTGGTAACAAAAATGTCCTCGCGCGCGATCCCGAATGCGGCAAGTCCTGCCTGCAACGCACTGCCTACCTCGCGCTCGTTCCCGTATCGTTCCGCGCAATCGAAATGTCGAAATCCGGCTTCCAGCGCGTCTCTGGTCGCGGTGATCGTCACGGCCGCGTCGGGAATCAACGTGCCAAAGCCGAGTGCAGGCATACGGCCGGCTCCGTGGCTGAGTGGAATTCTCGTCATCCGCAGATCAGAAGACTCAGCCATGGTTAACTCCTCCAATGCGAACCGAACCAATCGCCTCTAATTTTTTCTTAAATCCCGGTGGACCGCGCTAGTCCTTTGGTGCGACGTCACGCGTCTGGATTAACCACTGCCCATTCACGCGCACGAGTTCGTCGACGTCCCGCCCGGCGGCAGCCACGCGGACGGGCACATTCGGGCCTGCCGCAGCGAACACGGTCTGCCAGTAAGCTTCCAGGTGTGCGTGATCCTTATCAACAAATTCAAGATAGCTGTTCGCGGTCATGTGGTACATGGCTGGCCTTTTTTCACCCTTGGCTTCAGCGTCAGCGGCGCGCTGCCGAAGGTCCGCAATCATTTTCTTGAGCGCGTCGTGCCCCCTGATCGCGTTCGGACCGCTGCCGAATTGACCGTCCGGCGTATAGGCGGCCGCGTACGCGTCCGGGTTCTCCGTGTCCAGAGCACGAGTGTACTGCCACATGAGCTTCTCGATCTGCACGCGGTCTTGCGCTTCTCTTTGTGAATCGTTTCCTCCCGCCGCCGCACGGTAGCCTAGCAATGTCACAAACAAAAGCGCAACGACGCCAGCAAGAATATTCTTCATCTCACGCATCTCCTTTTGGCAGTAAAGCGGACAGCCATGGGTTTCCGCGTATCAAAGGTAACCGACCGAGATTCTGCACCGGGCGAACGAGAGAGTCTACATTTCAGTCATTGGCGGCGAGCGTGATCTGCCACGAACACGAGTCAATAATCCACAAATTCTATGGGAGCTGAATTTACGGCTCGACGTTGTCAAACCACCTTTCGCAGGATTACTTTTTCGGAGGGAAATCCTTCATCGTCTTTTGTATGTATTTGTCCACATTCTCTTCGAGGTTTTCCGCGAACTTCCTCGGGTCTTGAATCTTCTGTGAGGCAGTGGCCTGCCATAGCACGTTCTTCGTCGCCGCATCGGTGACGGTAATCCGCATCTTCGCCAGGCTATAGGCCCACACGTCCGTCGGAGTTCCTACCACATTGACCCACGAATAATTGATCATGTCCGTAACGAACACAACGCCCTGCTGCCCCACATCTGCCTTCGCAACCCCTCCCGCTTCGTAGATGATGACGAAGTCCGGGTCGTCTTGAACCAGCACAAAGCCGGCCGCCTTTAAGTCTCGATTGATGGAATCAATAATCGCCAAATTGATCTGGGCCTCATCCTTTTTGGTTTGGCGAGTCAGCAGGTAGTTCTGTCCCCACGAGTATTTCTTGTACTTCGCGAAATTCGCGGACTTGTCATACGTGGACTTCACGCTTTGCGCTCGGGCATTTTCCGGAATTTGCAGCGCGCTGATACAAAGCAGAATCGCAACCCCTAGGCATCTCACTACCATCATGGATTTCCTCATTCCATTGAAGCCTCCCTCCTAAACTCGAAGGATGCATCATCGTACACGCTCACGCGTGCAATTGTCATGGAGCGAGGAGTCTTACTGCCGGAAGTTGGCGCCCCCGGGGATGCCCCTGATAATTGCGGGACACCCCTCCCGCCTGATACTCCACTCGTCCGGTTTCCGTTGGTCCCGGCTTAGCGTTTCCGTGCCACGGAGCCCCGCTAAGCGCTTTGTTATAGGGACGCTCCGCGCGATAATCAACTCACCATATGGGCATCGCGGAGATATCGCAGGCGGCAAAAAATTCATTCGCGCCTGACATGAGCTGGACGCAGCAAGTTCCGCTGAGCAAGCGATTGAACTGCATTGCCGCGGCCGAAGAAGTGTTTGCTCAGGCGGAACAGAAACTGGCACAGGTTGAGAAGACCGGCCTCGACCGGGCCGATATCCGCGTTGCCGCGTTTATGCCGCGGCTGCCGAACGTGGAAGTTGACCGTGGCTCCCGTCGGTACGCCAGTTATATGACGAAGCAGTTCCGGCAGCACGGTCTGGATTTTCGCGTCGAGGAAGCGCATAGCGCCGACGCCCTGGAACTGCTGCTCATGGGCGCGCAGGTCTTCGAGAAGATCTATGGAACATTCATCTTCTTCCCGGCGCCGTACGACAAGACCGAGGATTATTTTCTGCGGCGCGTGCGGCCCGAAAAGGACATCGAAGGGCTTACGGTCGAGAACACCGGCCGCATGGCACTCAACATTAAGAGCGTGGACGAAGAAGAGAAGTACGAAGGCGTGGTGCCCTGCACCGCAAAAGCGATCCTCACTCTGCTGCATGACCACAGCGAGATCAAGAACATGTTTCCGCGCGACGCCCGGCAGAGCGGTCCGACCGTCGCGATCTGCAATAGCTCGCCGCGCATCGGCATTCCGCTGCAAAGCATGCTGATGCGCATTGGGGCCACTGCGCTCATGATCCATCCGCAGACCCGGCCGGAAGACCGGGAAGCGTATCTCAGGACCGCCGACATCATCGTGACCGCATTCCCGGCGCAGTCCGAGGCGGATCTGGTGCGCAACGTGAAAGACGGCGTCGTAATCATTGACTGTTCTACTCAGGGAAACCTGCATCGGGACGTGCTGCGCAAAGCAGCCTATCTCTCCACCCACGACAACCATCTCGGGCAGATTACGACCGCGCTCGCGCTTTACAACACCGCCTTGTGCGCGCTCTGGCAGCGCGGCCTGAAGGCGTAGCGCTCGCTGCGCCGGTTGTATGGACCAACTGCCGATTGCAGGATTCCCGGCCAGCATGTCCGCCCTGTACTTTTTCTAGACTTACGCCCAGTCGTCGCGCGACTTCGCATCGTGTTACTGTCCCGCGAGGTCCACCAACATGGACGAACGGCGCGTTGGGTCGTGGCAAGGCGAAAGGAAAGCCGCGCGCAAGAACCATGTCCAGTCTCTAATTGCCAGCCTCCAACTTCCAGGGCCTAATCGTCAACTTTTGAGGGTCGCCGCAATCTTGCCTTCTCGGCAAGCGGCACAGGCTTTTCTCTGCGCTCTCTGCATCTCGACGGTGAGCGATTTTGCGGCTGAAAATGCCGCCAAGCCGCCCAACATTACTCGACACACCATGCCGAGTAATTTTCCGCCTAACTCATTGAAAACAAAGATTCCGTGCCCCAATTACTCGACACACAAACGAGGGGTAACGCTCGCGCCAGTTTTCCCGAAATCCTCCACGATTCGAAGCGGCATTTCCCGCGTTTTTCGGTGTCCGTTCTCACTGCGCAAACGTGAATCTGTTGACGCAATCACGCGCCTGTGGCAACTTCCCCCACGCAAGACCAAGGGAGCCTACGAAATGAAGACCCCGCCCGGCGTGAGCAGCCAGGATTTCGCCGAAGCAATCAAGCAGTTCGAGGAAGCCGTCGGCAAGGAATGGGTTTTCACCAGCGATGAAGATGTCGCTTTGTATCGCGACGCCTATTCTCCCTTCTACGGCGAACCTGAAGAGCTCGTCGCATCCGCTGCGGTCGCTCCGGACGGGGTCGAGCAAGTTCAGAAAATCGTAAAGATCGCGAACACCTACAAGATTCCGATTTATCCGATTTCCACCGGGAAAAATCTCGGATACGGCGGATCGGCGCCCGCTCTATCGGGAAGCGTGGTTCTCGATCTGAAGCGCATGAACCGCATCCTGGAAGTGAACGAGCGGAACGCCTACGCGCTTGTCGAGCCGGGCGTCAGCTATTTCGATCTTTATCGCTACATTCAGGAAAAAGGTCTCAAGCTCTGGATTGACGTTCCCGATCCCGGCTGGGGAAGCCCGATTGGCAACTCTCTGGACCGCGGCGGCGGCTATTTGATGGCCGAGTATCGCAATCACTTCGACGCTCACTGCGGCATGGAAGTGGTTCTGGCGAATGGCGAGGTAATGCGCACAGGCATGGGCGCGCTTCCCGGCGCAAAGACCTGGCAGCAGTACAAGTCCGGCTTCGGTCCGTGGATTGACGGGATGTTTTCGCAGTCGAATTTCGGCGTGGTCACAAAAATGGGATTCTGGCTGATGCCGGAACCTGACGCGTATCTCTCCGGCATCGTTTACGTCCCGCGGCATGACGATCTAATTCCTCTAGTGGACACTCTGAACTATTTGGAGAACACGCGCGTCACCACTGGAATGCCGGAAATCGGGAGTCCTCTCCTGGGAAGGCTGCTGCTCTCCGAAAGAACCAAGTACATGGAGGCCGGAAAAGGCGATCCGTGGGCGGGGGGCGGGGAAGCGCCCGATCCGGAACTTCTGGCGCTGCTCGCAAAGCCTGGCGGCGACCAGTCACCGGAAATCGAGCAATACGCGTTGCGCAAGGGTATCGCCTATTGGCACTGCAAGCTGAGCTTCTATGGCCCACCCAAGGCAAATGAAGCAAATTGGGAGTTCGCGAAGGAGAAATTCTCGGCGATTCCCGGCGTCAGATTCGAGGACAGCGAGTCGTATAAGCTCCCGCTGACTTCCGAGCAGCGCGATAAAGTCCACAAGCCGCAGTTCGGCATTCCCAGCCTGGCGATGTTCTCCCGCGGCGCGCGATCTGAAACCAACCCATCGCCCACGAATGGGCACATCTGGTTCTCGCCAATCGTCCCCAGAACCGGCGAGGCGATCTTCGAAGCGAATCGAGTTTTCTCCCAGGCCGCTGTGGAGTATGGGTTGCCGAACCTCGGCTTTAGTCTTCCGTCGTGTTATTGGGAAAGAGCCTTCATCTATATCTTTGCGCTTCCAATTACCCATGATGTCGAGACGAACAAGAAGAATCGTGCGGTCATCGAGCGTCTGGTCCAGATCGCAGGCGAACACGGTTGGGGAGAATACCGGACGCCTCCGGCTTTCTACGACGCGATCATGAAAGAGTATTCCTTCAACAACCACGCGCTGCTGCATTTTCACGAAACAATCAAGGACGCCGTTGACCCGAACGGAATACTGTCAGCGGGGCGATACGGAATCTGGCCAAAGCATTTGAGGAAGGCATGACGTGCGCGACCTACGCGGCCTTAGCCTCCGCGACGATAGCGTTGCGAGGGTGCGGCATCGTCGCGAAAGCCATTGCTACGATGCCGATCACGGCGAGCAGCGCGTTCAACTCAAACGCCCGCGCGTAGCCGCCATAGGTATCGAATATTTTTCCTCCGATATATCCCGCCGGCGAGCCGAGCACGGACGTCAGCAGAATCATTGTTCCGTTCAATTTCGGAAAAGCCGCAGTGCCGAAGAAATGCGCCGTGCAAGTGTTCATGCACGTAAACGTCCAGCCAAATGCCAGCCCATAGGATATGGCCGCGGCAAAGGCGATGCCGAGCGAATTCGCATTTACCTGGATGGCGAGGAACGAACCGATCACGAATATGCAGAGTCCGATCATGAACGCGTACCGGCCCGTAATCGTGTCCATCAGCCATCCGCCGATCAGCCGCCCAGTAATTCCGCCGATCGCGAACAAACTCATCGTCCACGCCGCGGCGGCAGCGGGAATCCCGGCTCCCCGCGCGTGCAGAATCCAGTGCGCGACAAAAAAGAAAAGCGGGTACTGGCAAGTGATTCCGGCAAGCGCAATCAGCCAGTACGACCTCGTCCTGTACGCTTCCGCCGGAGTCCATGCGTAGGTCGTAATCAATTCACGCGGGCCATTGATCTGGCGCGGTTGACGGTCCGATTCTGTTTCCGGGATTCCGTCAACGACCTGTCCCAAGTCTTCGGGGCGCTCTTTGATGAAAAGGAGCGCAACGATTCCGGAAATGACGGCAACGGCCGCGACAATCTGCCAGCCGACGCGCCAGTTGCCGCCGCTGGCCTCGAGCATTCTATTCAGCAGTGGCGCGACCACGAATCCCGCGATTCCCGAAGCGCCCAGGCAGATGCCCATCGCTCTGCCGCGATATCGCTCGAACCACCGCGTCACAGCGGTTCCGGCCGGAACAAGCGTGCCAAAACCCATGCCGATGCCGATGATTACGCCGTAACCAACCAAATAGTGCCAGGGCTTGGTGGCGAAGAACGCCAGCAAAAGAGAGCCCGCGCAAATGAGCGCGGACCCGATCGCGAACGTCTTGCGAACGCCACGCTTGAGGATGGACATCGCCACAATCGTCGCGGACAATCCGACGAACAAATTCGAAAAAGTGAATCCCAACCCGAGAGTGCTGCGGCTCATCAGAATCTGACGCAACATGTAGCTATTGATTACGGTGCCGCCGTAAACCGGAAATCCCATGTTGACGAAGTCCAGCGAGAAGAGAACCGCGAGCAGCTTCCAACCATAGAATTCCTGCTTCTTCTGCACTTCGGATCTCCCGTTCATTCGCCCCAAACCCGGAGACAACTGTTGCGACGGCTGGATTCTAGTTCGTTCCCGTCCCTTTGCAAGGTGAATATGAAGCGGCGCGCCGGCCCATGGATGCGAGTTGCGCGGAAGTTGAAATTGGTGTTACATGAGGGCAATCGCACTGTCGCGCGGGTGAAGAATGAGGGGGGACAATAATGGAGCCGATCAGAGAACCAGGCGCTGAGCATCACGCAGTACAGGCAGCCTCAGGTCAAGCCGCGGGCCATTCCGGCTCCGCGCCCGCCGCCGACAGCAAGAAGGGGGAATCGCGAATTCGGCGCTGGGAAGTGGGCGACGTCAAGATCACCAGCATCATGGAAACGGCGGACCGGATTCCGTGGGCGCCTCTATTTCCCGCGGAGACTTCCGAACACTACAAAAAATATGCATGGCTGGTGCCGAAGTTTATCACGGCGGAAGGGAACATCATCCTCGCCGTGCAGGCTTTTGTGCTCGAAGCGGGCGGGCGCCGCATCGTGATTGATACCTGCGTGGGCAATGACCGGGCGCGGGAGGTCCCAGGGTGCGAAAATCTACAGACCGCGTTCCTCGAGGATTTCAAAGCCGCTGGATTTGATCCCGATACAATTGACATCGTCCTGTGCACGCACCTGCACTTCGATCACGTGGGCTGGAACACTCGCCTTGAAAACGGCCGCTGGGTGCCGACGTTTCCCAAAGCTCGCTACATTTTCGGCCGCCGTGAATGGGAATACTGGCAGGGCGTGCTGAAAGAGCCCGGACATGTTGACGTGCGGCATATCCTGGACTCGGTGCAGCCGATTCTCGATGCCGGCCTGGCCGATTTCGTCGAATCGAATCACCGCCTGACGGAGGGGATTTGGCTCGAGCCATCGCACGGGCACACGCCCGGCCACGTCAGCGTGCGTGTCTCGTCGCGCGGTCAGGAAGCGGTCGTCACCGGCGACGTCTTCCATAACCCCATCCAGTTTGCTGAGCCCGAGCTTTGCTCCATGGCCTGTGTGGACAAGGAACAGTCGCGCCAGACGCGCCGCGATTTCATCGCGCGCTATGGAGATAGTCCTGTCCGCTTTTTCGCCGTTCATTTCAACGAACCCGTTGGCCGCGTGGTGCGCGACGCGCAGAGCTGGCGCTTCTCGACGGACTAAAAGTCCACTCATGCCCGAACTTCGAAGTTTCGACTACGTCATCATCGGCGGTGGAACCGCGGCCTGCGTGCTTGCCAACCGCCTGACCGAAGACCCGGGCGTGCGCGTGCTGATGCTCGAGGCTGGTCCCGAGCCGACAAGCATGTGGATCAAGATGCCGCTGGCCATGGGCAAACTCTTCACGCATCCGGTCCTGAATTGGGGTTTTTCCACCGAACCCGAAGCGCACCTCAACAATCGGACGGTCTTCTGGCCCCGCGGAAGAGTTCTGGGCGGGTGCAGCTGCATCAACGGCAGCGCATACATCCGGGGGCAAGCTGCGGATTACGACGGATGGAAGCGGCTCGGCAACATCGGCTGGAGCTGGGCCGACGTGCTGCCTTACTTCCAGAAGATCGAGCGGCGCGAGGATCCGCGCGGCCGTCCCGCCAATGGCTCGAAAAACGGCTCGAAGAACGGCAGAGGCATGGTCGCGGTGAGCTATCCCACGTACGTCCATCCGATCGCGCGAGCGTTTATCGAGGCTGGCGTGCGCGCTGGTTTGCCTGCGAGCGACGATCTGAATGGCGCCGTGCCCGAGGGGATCAGCCTGATGCCTTATTCCGTGCATCGAGGAGTGCGCCAATCGTCGGCGGAGGCATATCTTCGCCCCGCTAGATCGCGCCCCAATCTCGTGGTCGAAACATCCGCACTCGTTCGTCGTGTGCTGCTGCAAGGACACAAAGCGACCGGAGTGGAATACGAGCGGAACGGCGCGATCCAGAAAGCGCTGGCGACACGCGAGGTGATTCTGGCAGCTGGTTCGATCGGGTCTCCGCAGATCCTGATGCTTTCCGGCATCGGACCGGGCTCTCAATTACAGGAGCACGGGATCGCGGTGGTAGCGGATGTGCCCGGAGTGGGAGAAAACCTTCACGATCACGCGTCCGCAACCTGTACCTACAGAACTGCACCGGAGAATTCACTCAACCGGCAGGTGAGTGGCCTGCGGGCGGTTGGGCACGCCATCAGCTACTATCTCGCGAAGCGAGGTCCGCTGACGAATGGCGCGTCCGAGGCTACGGCGTTGGCGCGCGGGCTGGCCAGTTCTCCCTGCCCCGATCTGCAAATTGTTTTTCGTCCGATGAGCTACGTCTATGACAAAACCGGACGAATTGCTCCCGATCCGATACCGAGAGTGACGGGCGGCGTTGCCTTCGTCCGGCCGAAATCGCGAGGACGGCTGTTCCTGAAGTCCGCCGATCCCAAACAGGCGCCGGGCATGTACGCGAATTATCTGGCGGAGACAAGCGATCAGGAAGGGCTGCTCGCGGGACTGAAATGGGTGCGGCGAATTTTCCAAACTGAGCCGCTCAAGTCTCACATTCTGGGCGAAGATATTCCGGGCGACGCCTGCCGGACCGAAGACGAGATGCGCGAATTCCTGCTGAACGCCGCGAGCACGTTTTGCCATCCAAGCGGCACGTGCAAAATGGGGCAGGACGCGATGTCTGTGGTGGATGAGCGCTTGCGAGTTCGCGGCATCGAATCGCTGCGAGTGGTTGACGCCTCGATCATGCCCGCGCTGCCTTCGTCCGGTCCTGCGCCGGCGGTGTTCATGATCGGCGAAAAAGGCGCTGACATGATCAAGGAAGACCGTTCGTCAGGCGTCACTTCGATAAGCACTGAGGCCGCCGTTTCCGCTGCGTCCACTCGAGCCTAAATACAATCAGGAGCCGAAAATGCCGCGTCTCAAAGGTCAGGTTGCGTTCGTCACGGGAGCGGGGCGCGGGATTGGCCAGGCGATGGCGCTAGCGTTCGCAACGGAAGGCGCAATCGTCGGCGTGGCAGACATTGATCCGGCCACCGCGCAGGCAACCGTGCGTGAAATTGAAAAGAACGCCGGCGCGGCGAGGGCGTTTGCCGTTGACGTGAGCCGCCGCGACGATTTCTTGCGCGCGGTGGATGAATTGGTCGCCGAGTTCGGGCGGCTGGACATCGTCGCGAACAACGCCATCGTGTTCCGCCGCGAGCCGGTGGCGGATATTCGAGAAGAGACCGTCACGCGCATGATGGACGTCGGCCTGAAGGCGATTCTCTGGAGTGCACAGGCCGCCTTGAAGCATATGGATCTCGAGAGAGGAGGCGTGATCATCAACAACACGTCGCCCGCAGCGGAACTGGGAGTACCGCGCTCGACGGTTTATTCGGCGATCAAGGGCGGAGTGTCGTCGCTCACGCGTTCACTGGCCGTCGAATTTGGCCCGCGCAAGATCCGCGTCAATGCTGTATGCCCGGGCACGGTGCCGACGCCGGGTGCGCGCGCCATGAACAACAATGACGACGCGCTCTACGAATCGCGGCGGCTGAGGTGTCCGCTGGGGCGAAATGGGACGGCGGAGGATGTTGCGAACGCAGCGGTTTTTCTGGCGTCGCCGGAGGCCGCGTATATTTCGGCGGCGATATTGCGAATTGATGGAGGAACTACCGTGAACGGCGGTGCCTGAGGTCAGAGTGGCAGGGAACTTCAGGGGCTAAAGCCCGTCCTCGTAATACGGTTCTATGTCGCGGCTGAAGCCGCGACCCACAAAGATTCTTGCAAAGAACACTCCGCCTCGAGTGCGACAATATGCCGGGTTCGCCGCAACCCGCGAAAAACGCGGGCAGATTGCTGGCCCTAAGCTACAGAGTGCTGACGTAGAAGCTGTCCATGTACTCGCGCAGGGCGAACACTTTGTCGTCCTTGATTTCGAGGAAGAAAGCGTAGCGGTTGTTGTAGTCTTTGCCGTTTTTGAATTTGCCGATGCCTTTGGCTTCGACGGCCGCGTAGGGTCCCTGCAGGACCAAATGCTGAATGAGCACCTTCGGATCGCCATACACGAATATGCCGTCTTTTCCGCGGATTGGGTTCAGGAAATCGTCAATGATCTCTTTGCGGCCGTGTTTGTCGCCCGCGCCTTGAATTCCCGTGACCATGATTCCCCAAACGGCATCCTCATGCAGAAGCAGGCGGAGCTTTTCCAGATCTCCTGAGCTGAGCGTGTCGAAGAAATGCCTGACGATTTTTTCGTTTTTCGTTTCGACATCACCCATGGCTTCCTCCCGTGAATTCGCCCACGCACCGCTCGGGCCGGCCTTCGCAATCCGCGGCGGATTATACCCCCTTGCGCGGAAAAAGTTTCGCAGCTTCGATGATTTGAGTATGATTGGCGCGCTTTACTCCAAGGAGCGGCCATGAACTTGTCCGTGCGAGTTTCGCGAATCTTCGCGATGCTGTCACTTTGCGTGCTCGGTGGCGTCGCGGTGATCGCCACGGCGCGCGCGCAGGATCATCATCCGAGCGTGCCGAAAAGCGTGCGGCTGTACGTTTTCGATTGCGGGGTGATCAAGGGCCTCGATCCGGCGCTGTTCAATTTCAAACGCGAAGAAGTGAAATCCACCGATTTTGCTGTTCCGTGCTACTTGATTGTGGATCCGAGGGGCACGCTGATGTGGGATGTCGGCGTGATTCCGGATTCGGCCTTCAAGGATGATGGCAAGCCAGTGACGCAGGGGGTCTCGACTGCGACGGTCACGCTGAAATCTCAGCTGGCGGAGATTGGTTACGCGCCCGGCGACATCACGTATCTCGCGCACTCGCACTATCACGGCGACCACATTGCCAACTCGAACGAATTTGCGGGATCCACTTGGCTGGTGCGGCCGATCGAGCGCGACGCCATGTTTGCCGATAAGCCGCCCCAGCTCGTTGATCCGAAGGTCTACGACCAACTGAAGAACGCGCAGACGGTGCTGATCACGAAGGATGAGTACGATGTGTTCGGCGACGGAAAAGTGATCATCAAGTCGGCGCCGGGACATACGCCCGGCCATCAAGTGCTGATTCTTCACCTGAAGAAGACAGGGAACGTGATGCTCGCGGGCGATCTTTATCATTATCCGGAAGAGCGAGGATCGGGGCGGGTTCCGACATTTGAGTACAACAAGGAACAGTCTCTGGCGAGCCGCGCGATGATCGAAGACTATTGCAAGAAAACGAAAACGCAGCTGTGGATCGAACACGATTACCTGGGAAATGCGAAGCTGAAGAAATCGCCGAAGTTTTACGATTAGAAGTTGGTAGAAATTTGAAAGCCGCGCCCCGGCGCGTGTCGCACCTACGGCGCTTGGGTTGGCGAGGGCTCTGTTCTCCCAGCCCTACCGGGCTGGGCTAGCTTCTGCCGCGCCTCCGGCGCTTGGGAATACGGAGCACCGTCGCTACGAGATTCGCGTTGTTGCGGTCATCGCGAGTCCACCTGCCGCATCTGCAGCCCAAAGCGAGATGGATTTCCCGTCGCTTTCCGGCTTGCCGCAAACTTTGAAGGGCGAAAGGTCGAACAGGGGACTGACGGCGCGGAATTCGAATCGTGCTACGTCTGCCGCTGGCATATGTCGCCGAAGGAGATCCAGCAGGAGCGTGGCGATCAACGGGCCGTGAACGACCAGCCCCGGATAGCCTTCGGTTTCGGTGGCGTAGCGGCGGTCGTAATGGATGCGATGGCCGTTGAAGGTGAGCGCGGAGTAACGGAACAGCAGGACATCGTCCGGGCGCACGACGTGTTCCCACTTGGCGCCCGCTGGCGCGGGCTGCGGCGCTGGCGTGGGGTCGCCGGGTTTTGCATGCGCGCGGTAGACGAGATCCTGTTCCTCGGTTAGCGCGAGTCCATGGGAATTCCCAATTTCGTGACGGACTACAACGAATAGAAGCGTGCCCGTGCGGCCTTTTTTTTCTTGTACATCGGTGATTCGCGAAGTGCGCGTATAAGTTTCGCCCACGCGAAGCGGGCGAAGGAATTCGAAGCGTCCGCCAGCCCACATGCGCCGCGGGAGCGGAACTGGTGGGAGGAAGCCTCCCAATTTTGCGTGGCCGTCGGGACTAAGTTCCGATTGGCGGTGAGTCTGGAGAAAATAGAGCCAGTGCCATAGCGGCGGCACCGGGTGACCGTCGAGCGGGCGGGGCGCTTCGATATCGAGAGTGGCGGATAGCGCGGCGATCGGCGTCGCGGTGATTTGATCCGACGCGCTCTCAGTCTTATCCACCCATTTTCGCAGATCAGCGATATCCATCCTTGCCCATCCTTGCGATCCTCACAAACTGCGCGCCGTCGCCGGCTGCCATCCGGGACCTTACCATGCTTCTGCTTGATGCGAAGCGTGCGTGATACACTCCGGATTCTTCAGAGAAGGATAGCGAAAAATCAGAATGCCGAGCAGCCCTTCCATCACGGCCCCACCCCTTGATAATTCCACGATTCCGCTGGCGACAGGCTGGCGCATGTGGATACCGGTCGTCGTAATGATGACCTGCTCGTGCCTTTCCTATATTGATCGCCAGGCGCTGACGGTGATTTCGCCCATGATTCTTCGCGACACGGGGCTGAGCGCAACGGCTTACACGAGCGTCGGCGCGGTGTTCTCCATCGTGTATATGATCGCGAATCCGATCTGGGGCGCATGGATTGATTACATTGGACTGCGGGTAGGCATGCTTCTCGCCGTCGGCATTTGGACCGTTGCGAGTGCGTCCCACGCATGGGTGGTTGGATTTATCGGTTTTGCAGCCGCGCGTGCACTGCTCGGGTTCGGCGAGGGCGCCACGTTTCCCGGCGGGCTGCGCACGGCGGCGAATTCTTTGCCGCTCAGCCGCCAGTCGCGCGGTATGGCGATTTCCTACAGCGGTGCGTCGGTGGGCGCGATTATGGGGCCAGCACCTCGCGGTGGACGCGCTGGACTGGTCGCTGAGCTACCAGGAACTGGACGAGCTG
>CAWFEL010000010.1:0-55362 GCA_963814855.1 uncultured Acidobacteriota bacterium | reverse complement strand
GACTGAATGGCGGGGGGAGAGTCATTCGAACTCTCAGTTCCCTTTGACGGATTAGAAAGCCAACAAGCCAACTTTCAGGCCAAGCGCGGCTTTCAGCAGGCCTCTGGAGACGGCACAACTCGAGTTTTCAGGACCCTTCGGAAGGGACCTGCCCGCTGGTCACGGGAGAATATCTTCCGCTTTCTCCTCCTTCGTTCACCTGAAAGGGAACTGAGAGATTCAGTGTGGGGTGAATATAAGCGGAAATGGGCCGAAAAGAGCGGTTTCCGCCCGATTCTCTGTACTAATACGATACGTGCAGACTGAATGGCGGAGGGGGTGGGATTCGAACCCACGAGACCCTTTCGGGCCTAACGGTTTTCAAGACCGCCGCCTTCAACCGCTCGGCCACCCCTCCAACCTGACTTCCTGCAGAATTGTAGCCGAAAACGCGCGAGTATCAGAGACTCATGCGGTGGACCTTGACCGAAACCAAGCTTTCGATCCAAGTTTGCCAATCTGGTACCACCCGCTCGTCTTGTAGGAGCACCTCCACCTATAGACGGGCGGCAATCGCAGTGCGGGCCTACTATTACGTCTACTACTAGTCGGCGGACGGGAAGATGTCGGCGTGCGCCAGCTCGAGCCTTACTTTTTCTACACGCAGTAAGGACTCGAACAATCCGTTGATAATCTATGCAATATTATGCATACACGAGCTCTGCGGCAACCCTTCCCTATACGTAAGTATATGATTTGACGGCCCATTAGATTATCGAAGTTTATCCAGGTGTTGGCTCTGAAAATGCCTCCAGCGATCGTTTGCGCTAGGGAGTTAGTGTGCGCCGGGGGGCGAGCATGCTGAGAGTCACGGGCCCGGGCCAGACGTTGCTTCGATTGGGTATGGACCGCGGGAACCGTACCGCTATTCTCGCGTCCAGTTTGCTGACCGTCAGTCTTCTACTCTCCTTTGGCGCCCGCCCAGCAAGCGCTCAGTGCACACTGACCGGCTCTCCAGCGACTTGGAGCGTGGGCAGCAGCAGCAACTGGAATACCCCCACGAATTGGAGCACGGGCACCGTTCCCAACAGCAGCGGCATAAACGTCTGCATCACCGACGGCAGCAGTACAGTTACGCTAGACACCAACGCACAGGTTGCCAGCCTGCAGCTTGCGAGCGGCAACACTCTCAGCATTAATTCCGGTCGAACACTTACGGAGAACGGCCCCGGCCTGACAAATGCAGGAGTCATCACGATCAACGACGGTAGCGCGGTAAACATCACGGGGTCGGTCGTCAATTCAGGCACGATCAGTGTGATTGACACGGGCGATGGCGCGGCCCTTCAGCTTTTCGGCGACACGACTCTGTCAGGCGGCGGCACCATTACGCTCTCGTCCAGCGCCACGAACTCGGCCTATCTCACGAATTACCCATTCACGAGTTCCGATCCCACTCTGACCAACCAAAACGACGTGATTCAAGGGTCCGGGGATATCGGAAACCACCTGATTGTGATTAACGAAGGGACGATTGATGCCAATGTCGCAGCCGGCACGTTAAGTATTACTACCGACGGCTTTACGAACACGGGAACACTGCAGGCGTCCAACGGCGGCATTCTTAGTATCCAATCCAGCATCAACAACGTCGGCGGCACGATTTCGAGCAGCTCCGGATCCACGGTGGATTTGCTGAATTTAGGCGCGGGAACAACCATCTATGGCGGGACCTTGAACTCCAACGGCGGGACCATGGTAGGGGCGAACATCACGCTTGATGGGAGCACCTTCGGCGCCCTGACAAATACGGGAACCTTCACAGTTGGCGAGGGCAGCACTGTTAACATCACTGGTTCAATCATCAACCAACCGACGATCATCGGTCAGCCATCCATCGCCATTGCTGCCGTAAACGACCAAACCGTTCTCAATGCTAGTGGCAATGTCACTCTCACCGGAGGTGGCTCGGTGGTCCTCTCGACCACGGGCTCTGGTACTGCTACCCTCAGCGGGAGCTCTACGACCCTTACCAACGTGGACAA
The DNA here is from genome assembly GCA_963814855.1 of uncultured Acidobacteriota bacterium. Taxonomy (GTDB): domain Bacteria; phylum Acidobacteriota; class Terriglobia; order Acidiferrales; family UBA7541; genus Palsa-295. The sequence goes on along the minus strand of CAWFEL010000010.1, from coordinate 53,338 downwards.
CACCATCGAGGGTGCAGGGGAAATTGGGGGAAATCGCGGACTCAGCATCATCAATCAGACCCTAGGCACGATTGATGCGAACACTGCGGGTCAACAGCTGCTGTTGTTCACTAGCTCGTTCACGAACACGGGAACACTGGAAGCGACCAACGGCGGCATCCTCGCTATCCAATCGGTCATCAACAATCAGGGCGGCGAGATCGTCGCCAACGGCAGCGGATCCTCAGTATTTCTGAATCAAAACCACGCAACGATCCAGGGCGGGACGTTGAGCACGCAAAACGGCGGGACGATAGGGAGCTCTGGAGCCGTCAGTGTGACGCTCGATGGAAGCACGTTCGGCGCGATAACGAATTTGGGAACCTTCACCGTCAACGACAACGGGAATGTTAGCATCGTCGGGTCAATCGTCAACCAAGGCACGATCAGCATCGCCTCCGTGAACAACGGCGCCACTCTCGGCGTCAATCAGAATGCCTCTGCGACCCTCACAGGCGGCGGCACACTCGTGCTCTCTACCACGGGAACTAATGTCGCCACCCTCAACGGAAACAGTTCGACTCTCACGAACGTGGACAATACCATTGAGGGTGCTGGGGAAATTGGCGGGAATCATGGGCTCAGCATAATCAATCAGAGCCTAGGCACGATTGATGCGAATACTGTGGGTCAACAGCTCCTTTTGTATACCGGCACGTTCACGAACACGGGAACACTGGAAGCGACCAACGGCGGCATCCTCGCTATCCAATCAACCATCAACAATCAGAATGGCACGATCGTCGCCAACGGCGGCGGATCCTCTGTAGTGCTGAATGGAAACAACGGTTCGATCCAGGGCGGCACGTTGAACACGACCGGCGGCGGGACGATGGGGAGTGCGGTGGGCGTCACCGGCATCGTGCTCGATGGGAGCACCCACGGCGCGCTGACGAATGCGGGAACCTTTAACGTAGCCGACGCGAGCCAGGTCAACCTCGTCGGGTCAATCGTCAATAGCGGCACATTCTTTGTCAACGACACGGGCGATGGTGCGAATCTCCAGATTTTTGGAGACACGATGCTGACAGGTGGGGGCACGATTACACTGTCCTCCAGCGCCACGAACTCGGCCTATATCCAATCTTCCGGATCCGGCCCCACCCTGACCAACGTAGACAATTTGATTCAGGGTGCCGGGAATATCGGAGGGAATTTTGGGATGGCCGTGATCAACGAGGGGACGATCAACGCCAATGTCGCAGCCGGCACGCTGAGTATTACTACCAGCGCGTTTACAAACACGAACATTCTGGAAGCGACCAATGGCGGCACGCTGAGTATCCAATCCACCATCAACAACGTCGGCGGCACCATTTTGAGCAGCGCCGGATCCTCCGTATTAATCGGAAACAGTGCAACGATCTATGGCGGAACGTTGAATTCCAACGGCGGGATGCTGGGAGCCGCAGGCACGGTCACGCTCGATGGAGGCACCTCCAATGGGCCGCTGACGATTCAAGGAACCTTCACCATCAACGACGGGAGCGCGGCTCTCCTGAACACTGGGTCAATCATTAACCAAGGCACAATTGCGATTAACGCCCTGACCTTGCAAACCGGACTCTATGTCAACTCCGGTGACACCGCGACCCTGAGCGGCGGCGGCTTCGTGAAGCTCTCTTCCACCGGATCTGCCACGGCATTCCTCGAAGGGTCCGGCGGCACGCTCATTAACACGGACAATACCATCGAGGGTAACGGGTTTATCGGGACGAGCAACGGGCATCTGACATTTATCAATCAGGGGACGGTGGATGCGAACGTCACATCCAGCGTGCTGTATGTAAGCACGAGCAGCACCCCTTCGGCCCCAACCACGAACACGGGGACATTTGAAGCGACCAACGGTGGAGTCCTCGGCATTCAAACGATCGTGGACAACCAGAATGGCACGATACTGTCCAGCGGCGCCGGATCCCAGGTTCTGCTGACTTCAAACGGCACGACCATCCAGGGCGGGACGTTGAATACGACCGGCGGCGGGACGATGGGAAGCGCAGGAGGCACCAGCGACACTCTCGATGGCAGCACCTACGGCGCGATAACGAATTTGGGAACCTTCACCGTCCACGACAGCAGCAACGTCAACATCATCGGGACAATCGTCAATCAGGGCACGATCAGCATCGCCTCCGTGAACAACGGAGCCGTACTTAATGTTCCCAGCGGTGGCACTGCGACTCTCACCGGCGGCGGTTTCGTGGTGCTCTCGACCACTGGAACTAATGTGGCCAACCTCAACGGATTTCAGGGCACGCTCACCAACGTAAACAATACGATCGAGGGCGAGGGGATCATCGGGAGCAGTAACAACCACCTGACGCTCGTCAATGAGGGAATTATTAATGCCAATGTCACCGGCGGCACGCTCAATCTAAGCACTGCAAGTGACACGAACACCGGAATGATCGAGGGGACCAACGGCGGCACTCTCGCTATCCAATCGGTCATCAACAATCAGAATGGCACGATCCTCGCCAGCGGCAGCGGGTCTTCCGTCGTGCTGAATGGAAACAACGGATCGATCCAGGGCGGCACGTTGAATACCACCGGCGGCGGGACGATGGGGAGTGCGGTGGGCGTCACCGGCATCGTGCTCGATGGGAGCACCCACGGCGCGCTGACGAATGCGGGGACTTTCAATGTAGCCGACGCCAGCCAGGTTAATCTCGTCGGGTCAATCATCAATTCAGGCACTTTCAATGTCGTTGACACCGGTGATGGTGCATCGCTTCAGCTCTCTGGCAACGCAACGCTTTCAGGCGGCGGCACGATTACACTCTCCTCCAGCGCCACGAACTCGGCCTTCCTCGCCAGTTACCCATTCGTGGCCAGCCCTCCGACCCTGACGAACGTAAACAACTTGATTCAAGGGTCCGGCGATATTGGAGGAAATTTCGGTCTCGCCGTGGTCAACGAGGGAACGATCAATGCCAACGTCGCGGGCCAAGTACTTTCGCTAACGACGTCGTCACTCTCGAACTCGGGGCTTGTGGAGGCGACCGGGACCGGCACGCTCAGCATTCAAACCAACGTCATCAATATCGGCGGCACGATCGAAGCGAGAGATACCGGCTCAACGGTCCAATTCCAGAACACGCCGACGATCCAGGGCGGCTTCGTTGACGGCACCGGCACACTGAGTGGCAGCTTTACGCTCACCAATGGCACGATCGCCCCGGGGTTGTCAGCTTCCAACACTCCTGGCACGCTGACCGTGAATGGAAATTTGACGCAATCAGGTGGCGCGTTCGACGAGGTAATCAGCAGCACATCAAGCTACGGCATTTTGACCGTCAACGGCAACCTTGCGCTTTCGTCGGGTTCAGCTACCACGCTGGACATTACCCTTGCGACCGGATTTACACCGACAACTGGCGAGAAGTTCACGATCCTGAACGCCACCAGCCTCACCGGAACATTCTCGAACGGGAGCACTTTTGTCGAGGATGGCTACAGCTGGACACTGACCTACGGGACCGTTGACGGCACCAGCGACGCAGTCCTCACGCTCGGAACAGCTGTCGGGCAGACCGCGGTGACAGCAACCTGGGCAAACGCCGGCAACCAGAATTGGACTACCGGCACATGGACCTGCGTCCCGACGTGCGTGCCAAATAATTCTTCCAGCAACGTGTACAACGTTGTCCTGAATTCCGCCGGCAATACGATGACGCTGAGCAATACGGATTCGCCCACCAGTATCACTATCAACAGCTTGAATGTTCAGGCGGGCGAATTGGATGTGAACTCCGGCGCGTCACTCACGGTAAACGGCTCTACCACGGTGGGCAACTCGGTCGGCGATGTGATTCGAGCCGATGGAAGCACCGTTAACTTGGGCACCTTGACGAACCTTGCGAGTGGCGCGTTGACCGGCGGCGATTATCAGGCCGCTGATGGCGGCGTCCTCAATGTCAACGGCAACGTGACCTCTATCTCCGGTGCGGCGGTAGTCATCCTGGATGGATCCGGTTCGAAACTGGCGAACGGCGCCGGGGATGCGTTGGCTGGACTAACCAGTATCAACGGCGCCGGACTGACCCTGTTCGATGGGGCGAGCGAAACAATCACGCCCGGCGGTGGCACTTTCACGAACAACGGCGGCGTGATTTCTTCAGCCTTCGGAGGCAGCTCGCTGGCCGTGAACGGAGCATTTTCCAACACGAACGGTGGCGCAGTATTCGTGAACGGCCTCGGCGGCGATGGCGGCGCCTCTGTGAGCGTCGCCGGGACCTTCACGAACGACGGCACATCAGGCGCGACGATGGTCACCATCGAAAATGGCGGCGCGTTGAACATCACAGGAACTGGTAATGGCTTCACGAACCAGAACAGCGCCCAGTTGCTTGTCAACAGCCTCGGGACGGTCAACGTTACGGGAAACTTCACCAACGCGAGTAGCGCGCAACTGGTTCTGCAAACTGGCGGAGCACTCGGGGTTTCTGGGAACTTTGTGAATGGATCGGCCGGGTCAGTGCAAGTGAACGGTCCCTCGACCTCGCTGAGCGTGACAGGGAATCTCACGAACCAGGGCCTGGCGGGAATCGTGGTGGAGAACGGCGGTTCGCTGTCTGTGGCGGGCGCAACCGGCGTGACCAATTCTTCGAACGTAACTGTCGGATTAGCCTCGGGAGAGACGGCGAACAGCAGCTTGTCCGTGACCAATGCGTTCGCGAATTCAGGCGCGCTCACGCTGGCGGCGACGGTTGGCACGACTACAACCCAGGCGACGGTCGGATCATTCAACAATTTGGGCAACGTTTCGATTCTGACCGGCACGACGCTCACTTCCACCGGCGCTTATACGCAAACTGCAGGGGGTGTAACGACCGTCGAAGGCACGCTGCAAGGAACAGGCGGCGTGAACATCAACGGCGGCACGCTGGACGGTGCCAAGGGTATCGTAGCCGGCAGCGGAACGATTAACGGTCTTGTCACAATTGGCGCCGGCGGCACCGTGATGGCCGGCACCGGCCCCACTTCGTCCGGCACGCTGAATTTTGGCAGCGCGCTTAACATCAACAATGGCACGCTTGCTGAGGTGATCAACTCGGGAACGGCGAGCGCTGGCTATGGCGTCTTGGATATTACAGGGAGCCTTACGCTGGGGGCAGGCAGCAAGCTGGACATCCTCAGCACGTATGACCCGGCTGCGGGCACTGTCTTGGTAATCGCCCAGACTGGTTCTTCGACGGCGGGCTTGACCTTCGGCACCATCGAGAACGACACGTTCACCGGCCCTAGCGGCAAAGAGATGTGGATCGTGGTTGATAGTGGCAAGAATATTGATCTCGAGGCAGAACTCGTTGGCGCGACGGACGTGGCCGCTACCTGGTCAACTGGCTCTGGCAACTGGAATACCGCCACGCAGTGGAGCTGCGCGCCCGGCTCTACCACTTGCGTCCCGAACAATTCAGTCAGCAATGTGTATGAGGTCGCGCTGAACTCTTCCGGTCAGACGCTCACGCTGGACAACAGTGGCGGCACAATCTCCGTGAACACTCTGGCTCTTACCGCCGGAACGCTAAACATTGTAAGTGGCGCAACCCTGAACCTTCTGAGCCAGCCTGCTGGCATCACGGACATCAATGCGAACTCCGGGCTGATCCTCGCTGGCACATTTGAGGCGGGCGGTCCCGGGACCAGCGCGCTGGCCGGCCTGACCAGCGTCGAAGGCACGCTGACTCTCGAAGGGCAGAACATCACCACAACTCCATCCGGCGCGCCCGCCACGTTCGGCAATGCGGGCACCGTGAACTTGCAGCAGGGCACCGCGTTCATGGTGGAAGGCGCCTTGACCAATTCCGGCACGATCAACACCGGCAATGGCATGAGCGATACGGGCGCGAACTCTTTGTCAGTTTCCGGCCTGCTGACGAATAACGGTTCGCTCACGCTGAGCGCGGCCAATGATAGTGTCTCAGCCGGCGCGGCGACCAACGCCGGGAACATCAGCTTGAACGGAGTCAAAGAAACCCTGACCGTCACCGGTGATTTCGCCAACAGTTCGTCTGGTGTCCTCACGATCGTTAATGGAGGGGGCATCCTCGACAAAATCACAGTGAGCGGAGCCTTTACCAATGCCGGAGCCGTCTCTGTGGGTACTGGCGGTAACTCATTGAGCGCGGGTTCTTTTGCGAACTCCGGCACGATGTCGGTGGCGGGCAGCTCCCTGAATTCCCAAGGAGAGTTCGACAACAATGGGGGCGGCTCTCTGGCCCTTAATAGTGAAGCCTTTGCCACCGTCGGAGGGAATTTCGTCAACGCCAGCGGCGCTTCTCTCACGATGAGCGGCGTCTCGGGAACTAACGATCCAGGGATCTTTACGCCGCCCACCTTGCGCGTGACCGGCACCTTCACGAATGGTGGTTCCGTGATGATGACGGGGCAAGCGGATACGCTGATGGCCGCATCCATCACGAATTCCGGAACGATAACCGAAGGCGGAGTCGAATTCGGAGCGGAGTCCATAAGCTCTGCTGGAGACTTCGACAACAACGCAAATGGCAGTCTCACTTCCGCGGGCCAGGTTGATGTCGGCGGGAATTTCAACAATGCTTCCGGCGCTTCGCTCGTGCTAAATGGCGGCGCCGTGTTTGGCGGTTCCGCGACCGTCGCGGTGACAGGCACGTTCGCAAATAACGGCACCGTCAGTATGACCGGGTCTGGCGATTCCTTGCTCGCCTCCCAGTTCACGAACTCAGGTAGCGTAACCGTGGGCGCTTCTGAGACGCTAACCGCGACGGGCAGCTACACGAATACCGGCACGACGGATGTCAGCGGGACACTCAGCGCGACGACGTATCAGCACAACCTCGGGACAACGACCGTCGAAGCGGGCGGCACGATCTCAACGACGAGCTTCAACCAGACGGGCGGGGCAGTTCAGGGCGCCGGCACGATTCTGGGAGCCTACACACTCAGCGGTGGCAGCATAGCACCGGGATTCGCGGCAACTAACACTCCCGGCGCACTGGCGATCACCGGAAACTTCGCGCAGACCGGCGGCACCTTCAACGAGCTGATCACCAGCACTGCGAGCGGAATTCTCAACGTCAGCGGCACTGTCAGTCTCTCGGCAGGCTCAACCCTCGACATCACTCTGCTGAACGGGTATGACCCGACTGTGGGCACGACTCTGGTGCTGGCCACGGCTGGTTCGGCCGTCAGCGGTGAATTTGGCTCGATCGTGAATGACACCTTCAACGGCGGCACGGAAAAATGGGATGTGCTCTACAACGTGGACGGCGGCGACAACATCGAGCTCGAGGCCGAGAACGTAGCCGCAACGGATGTGACCGCGAAGTGGACGACTGGCTCCGGCAACTGGAACACCGCCACGCAGTGGAGCTGCGCGCCCGGCTCTCCCACTTGTGTGCCGAACAACGCGCCCGGCGTCACTGTGTACGAGGTCGTGCTGAACTCACCCTTTCAGACCCTTACGCTGGACAACAGCAACGGCACCATCTCCGTGAACACTCTGACGCTCACTGCCGGAACTCTGAACATTCAGAGTGGCGCGACGCTGAACCTCGTGAACCAACCCGGCGGCATCACGGATATCGCTGAAGGCACCGGGTTGACCCTCGGCGGCACATTCGAAGTGAACGGCACTACCAGCGCCTTGGCCGGCCTGACCAGCGTGGAAGGCGTACTGACGCTGGCGAACGGACAGACCACCACCGTAACACCCGGGGGCGGCACGTTAACGACCGGAGTCGCGGGCGGGGTGTCCGTACTGGATGTGATTCAGACCAGCGCGTTGGTTGTGAATGGCAATTTGGCCATATCCCAAAACAGCGAGATCGTTACCGGCGGCGACGGCTTCGGCGGTACTGGCCCTGGCGGCAACTCCCTCTCGGTATCGGGCACCCTTTCTATTCCAGATGGAGCCATCGTTATGACAGGCGTTGGCGACAGCGTGTCGGCCAACGCGCTAACGACCGCTGGCGCTATCCAATTCGACAACGCAAATGAGACGCTGGCGGTGTCGAGTGCCTTGGTCAACAGCGGCAATATCCTGCTGGGAAGCTTGAGCAGTAACACCATTGTATCGGCCGGGACTCTGACGAACACCGGCACTATTGACGTGACCGGCTCGAATCAAACGGTCGCTGTCTCCGGCAACTTCGCCAACAACTCCGGCGGCGCGCTTAATTTCAACGCGTCGAGCAGCGGCAGCACGGTGTCGGTGGGCGGCGCATTTACGAACGCCAGCGGCGCGAGCATTTCGATGCCGGGCGCCGGTGACACGCTCGCCGTCGCGGGCGCCTTCAGCAATGCCGGAAGCGTGACCGTGGGCAACTTGGAAACATTGAATGCGAATGGAGGTTACACGAATTCCGGCACCACGACGCTCGAATCCGGCGGCACGATTCAAGCGACTAGTTTCAACCAGACCAGCGGGTTGGTCTCGGCGGGTGGAATTCTGAATGCGGCAACGTACCAGCAGACCGGCGGTACTACCAACGTTGGCGGCGCACTCGAGATCGGCGGAGCCCTCAACAAGAGCGAAAGCGGCGGTTCCACGACTGTAAGTGCGGGCGGATCGCTTGATGTGGGCGGGGTTCTCAACACAGCAACACTTTCACAAAGCGGCGGCACCACGACACTCGAAGCGAGCGGCACTATTTCTACGACGAGCTTCAACCAGACGGGTGGCTCGGTTCAGGGCACCGGCGCGATTGTTGGAGCGTTTACGCTCGGTGGTGGAACGATCACCGCAGGCTCGTTTACCTCGAGCACTCCCGGCGCCCTGGCGATCACTGGAAACTTCGCGCAGACCGGCGGCACCTTCAACGAGCTGATCACCAGCACGGCGAACGGAATTCTCAACGTCAGCGGCGCTGTCAGTCTCTCGGCAGGCTCAACCCTCGATATCACTCTGCTAAACGGGTATGACCCGACTGTGGGCACGACCCTGGTGCTGGCCACGGCTGGTTCGGCGGTGGGCGGTACATTTGGCTCGATCGTGAATGACACCTTCAACGGCGGCACGGAAAAGTGGGATGTGCTCTACAACGTGGACGGCGCCGACAACATCGAGCTCGAGGCTGAAGCGGTCGGCCCGACCAATGTCAGCGCCACGTGGTCCGACCGGCTCCGGCAACTGGAACACCGCCACGCAGTGGAGCTGCGCGCCCGGCTCTCCCACTTGCGTCCCGAACAATTCGTCCAGCAATGTGTACGGGGTCACGCTGAACTCGTTCGGCGAGACGCTCACGCTGGACAACAGCAACGGCACAATCACCGTCAACACTCTGGCGCTTACTGCCGGAACTCTGAACATCGCGAGCGGCGCAACACTGAACCTGGTGAACCAGCCCGCGGGCATCACGGACATCTCTGCGGGTGCCGGGTTGACTCTGGGCGGCACATTCGAAGTGAATGGCTCAACCAACGCACTGGCAGGTCTGACCAGCGTCGAAGGCACGCTGACGCTGGCGAACGGACAGACCACCACCGTAACACCCGGGGGCGGCACGCTGACGATAAGCACCGCGAGCGGGGCCGCTCTCTTGGATGTGATCGGGACCAGCGCGTTGGTAGTGAATGGTAATTTGAGCGTGTCCGCGAACGACAGGCTCGTTACCGGGGCTCCTGGCTTTACTGGGAGCAACTCCGTCTCGGTCTCGGGTACCTTGAGCACGGGAGCCTCCGGACTCGTCCAGATGTCGAGCGTTGGCGACAGCATATCCGCCGCAGCGCTAACGAACGCTGGCGCCATCCAATTCGACAACTCAAATGAGAAGCTGGCGGTGTCAGGCGCCTTTGCCAATAGTGGCAATATTTCGCTGGGAACCACGAGTGCTAACAGCGTCGTAACGGCCGGAACTCTTACAAACACCGGCATTGTCGACGTGACCGGCTCGGATCAGAAGGTGACCATCTCAGGCGGCATCACGAATGGTTCCGGCGGCTCGCTTGTTTTCACTGCTTCTAGCAACGGCAGCACGGTGTCCGCAGGCGGCGCATTTGCGAACAACAGCGGCGCGACCGTGACGATGGCCGGCTCCAACAACACTCTCAGGGCGGCCTCGTTTGCAAACACTGGAACAATGACCGTGAACGCGGGCGACACTCTGAAATCCACCGGTGATTTTGACAATAACGCAGGCGGCACTCTAACCCTGTACAACCAAACCGTAATGCAGATCGGAGGAAATTTCTTCAACGCAGTTGGCTCCACGCTCCACTTCATCGACCCGCCCGCCGACGGCAACGTCACCACGGTGGCGGGCTCGTTCACCAACGGCGGAACGCTGAATATGCAGGGCTCGGGTGACTCGCTGACTGTCACTGGCGCTTTCACGAATTCCGGAGGCGTGGTGGTGGGCGCTTCGGAAATGTTGAACGCGAATGGCGGCTACACAAATACGGGAACGACCAGCGTGGCCGGAATTCTCAACGCCACAACCTACCAGCAGAACGCCGGCTCAACGGATGTGTCCGGTACTCTCAACGCGACTTCGTACCAATATAACGGCGGCACCACGACGGTCGAGACCGGCGGCCAGATTTCCGCGGCGAGCTTCACTCAAACCGGCGGCTCGATCCAGGGCACAGGCTCGATTGGCGGGGCTGGCGGAACGTACACGATGACGGGAGGAACGATTACGCCCGGCTCATCCATCCTGCCGGTGATCGGCGGCCTCTCCATCAATGGCGGCTACACACAGTCTGGAGGCACGTTCGATGAGTTGATCGGACCTGGAGCGGACAATAACGGCTTGTTGAGTGTCAACGGTCCGATCGTGCTGGAAGATTCGGCGACGTTGGACATCACGCTGCTGAGCGACGCGACGCTGATGGATGACGAAACATTTGACCTCATGAACTACGCGGGCACCGAGAGTGGTGCGTTCGCGAATGCGCCGTCAGGGGAAGAATTCGCGCTGGACGGCTGGCTTTGGGACATCAGCTACGGCAACACAGGCGGGATCTGCGCGACTGGCGATGGTTGCGTAGAACTCGAAGCGCTGGCGCCTGAAACCGTTCCAACGCCGGAGCCGAGCGCGTTGCTGTTGCTGGCGGCCGGGCTGATCGCGCTGGGCGCATTCCATCGAAGGAAGAGTGTTCGGGTAGAGCGATAGAAAACCGGGAAGAAGGAATGCAAGACGGCGAGCCAGATCTTGGTTCGCCGCTTTCGCGTTCGGGGATTCAGTTCAGCGCACGCCGAGGCTGTTCCGAGTCTGCGAATCAGGATAACAATTGCGGGAGAAAAGCCGGAGTGGTAGGCTCGCTCCGCTTGCGGTAGGAAAGTCGCCTCAAAGGCGATCTGCACTGGAGAGGAAGGTTTTCGAGATGAGCAATAATCAGCGAGGGATGGGTTTGGTGCAGGTTATATGGGTCGTAGCTGGACTGCTCGTTATCATTGCGGTTGGTTGGCACCTCGTGAGCCACATGAGGGGCTCGTCGGTGCAGTTCACTACGCCATACCAGGCGGTGCTCCTGACGAACGGCTCGGTATACTTCGGACACCTGCAGGGATACGGGGAACACAATCCAGTACTGACGGACGTTTACTATGTCGTAACCCAGACGAATCCGGAGACCAAGCAGACAAACAACGTGCTGGTCAAGCGCGGAAAAGAACTGCACGAGCCGGACCGGATGTATTTGAATCCGAGTCAACTTCTTTTCGTCGAACCCGTGGGCCCCAATTCCAAAGTGGCTCAGCTCATCGCCCAGGCTTCGCACTAGCTGTCTGGGTGCCTGTGTGACGTTCGCGTGCCCGAGAGTTTGAGTCCTTCGACTCTCGCAGAACTGTCGCTGAAATCGCTGCAAAAACCGGAAAAACCTAGCGCCGTCGCGCGCCCTCCCGACAACCGCGGGCGCAGACCACGCGCTTGACACAACAATCGAACCTGTTAACACTAGCTCGTTTCCCCGCAAACCGGAGGCGCACGCGATGGCGAGCAAACTCAAAATCCGTGTGAACGAGCGCGTTACCGAAATCGCCTCCGCGCCGGATACCCCTCTGTTGTACGTCCTCTCGGACGAGTTGCAGCTGCAAGGCCCGCGCTTCGGCTGCGGACTCGCGCAGTGCGGCTCGTGTTCGGTGCTGCTGAACGGCGAGGAAATCCGATCGTGCGTGACGCCCGTGTCCGCGGTCGAGGGCAAATCGGTAACAACGCTCGAAGGTCTTCCGCAGTGGTACGCGAAACAAAAAAAGCTCGGCAAAATTCCCGCGCTGCATCCCGTGCAGCAAGCCTTCATTGACGAACAGGCCGTCCAGTGCGGCTACTGCTTCAACGGCATGATCATCCAGGCTGCCGAACTCCTCTCGAAAACGCCGCTGCCGACTGAAGCGCAAATTCGTACCGCGATGAACGGGCATCTTTGCCGCTGCGGAAGCTACCCGCGCGTCATTAAAGCGATTCAGCGCGCTGCAGAGGCAACGCGATGAGCGCCGCGAAGCAAATTGCCTCTTCATTGTTTCCACGCCGCGAATTTCTGAAGGCGGGCGGCGCGCTGGTCATCGGATTCAGCATGAGGGGCTTCCTCGCTGGCGACGCACTCGGTGCGCAAGGAGCCGCCGTCGCCGGCATGAATGCAAGAGGTGGCGTGGCCGGTCCCCCCGATCCAAAACAAATTGATACCTGGCTCGCCATCCATGCCGACAACACGGCGACCGTCTACATCGGCTACGTCGAGCTTGGGCAAGGCTCCACGACCTCTCTTCTTCAGATCTCAGCCGAGGAGCTCGACCTCGATATGAGCCAGGTCAGCACAATCCGCCTCGACACAAACATCACCCCGAATCAAGGTGGCACGTACTCAAGTTCGTCCATCGCCCGCGGAAGTCCGGCAATCCGCACGGCCGCGGCCGAGGCGCGCCAGGCGCTGTTGCAGCTCGCATCGAAAAAACTCGGTGCGCCCGTCGAGCGCCTGGCCGTATCTCGCGGAATCGTCGCCGTGATGGGCAGCCCGCGTTCCGTCACCTATGGCGAACTTGTCGGCGACAAGCCGTTCAGCCTCGCATTCACGGGATCCGCTCCGCTGAAGCCTGTCGCGGACTACAAGCTCGTCGGCAAGAGCCCCACGCGAAACGACATTCCCGACAAAGTGAGTGGCAAATATATCTACCTGCAGCACGTGCGCCTGCCGGGAATGGTCCACGGTCGTGTGGTTCGCCCGCGCGGACAGGGTGTCTATGGAGCGGGCGCGAAAGTTGCGAGCCTCGACGAAACTTCAATCGCCGCGATTCCCGGCGCGCGCGTCCTGCGCAAGGGCGATTTCGTCGGCGTGGTCGCGGATCGCGAATGGGACGCAGTTCGCGCAGCGCAACAATTGAAAATAACCTGGGATATGCCCGCCACGCTTCCGGGCAGCGACGGTGTGTACGACGCGATGCGCGCCGAAAAAACCACCGATCGAGTCGTGCTCGAACGAGGCGACGTCAACGGTGCGTTCGGCCAGGCCGCGCATGTCGCATCAGGGAATTATCACGCTCCCTATCAGGCGCACGCGGGTTTCGGACCGAACGGCGCGCTAGCCGACGTGAAATCCGATTCCGCGCTGGTCATTTGCTCAACCCAGGATGTGTACGCCACGCGCAACACTCTGGCGGGCGTGCTCGGATTGCCCGCGCCAAAAGTTCGCGTGCAGTATTACGAAGGATCGGGCACCTATGGCCACAGCTGTTATGACGACGTGGCGCAGGCGGCCGCCATTCTCTCGCAGCTCGCCGGCAAGCCGGTTCGACTGCAGTTCATGCGCTGGGACGAGCACGGCTGGGACAATTACGGCCCCGCGCACGTCGGCGAGATCCGCGCCGCAGCCGACGCCGATGGAAAAATCGTGGCGTATCAGTACGACGGCTGGCACCACAACTGGAGCGCCATTGAGACATCCGCGCAGCTCGCGCTCGGCACTCCGGCGGCGGAATGGCGGCTCGGCGCGGCGCAGCAGGTGAACCCCACCGATTGTGGCGGCATGTACGACATCCCCAACGTGCGCCTCGTGAATCATCAGGTGCCGGGGCTGAAATATCTGAAGGGCGCGTGGCTGCGTTCACCGCTCGATCTTTCGTTTTCGTTCGCATCGGAGCAGACCATAGACGAACTCGCGCGTCTTGCCGGTATGGACGCGTACAGGTTCCGCCAGCGCAATATCAAGGACGAACGATGGATGGGCGTGCTCGATGCCGTAGCGCTGGCGTCGAAGTGGGAGGCCCACCGGCCCGCGGCGAATGTGTCGGACGCGAAAATCACGAGCGGCCGCGGCATCGGACTCGGCACGCATCTTACGTCGTTCGGCGGCGCCGTAGCCGAACTCGAAGTGAATAAGGAAACGGGTAAGATTACGGTGAAGCACATGTACGGCGCGATTGACGCGGGCCTCGCCGTGAATCCCGCGTTCATCGAAAACCAGATCAGCGGCCAGCTGGTGCAAACCGTCAGCCGCATGCTGCACGAGGAAGTCACGTTCAACAAAACGAACGTCACCAGCCTCGATTGGAACAGTTATCCGATCCTGCGCTTGGAGGAATGCCCGGAGGTTACGCCCATCGTCGTGCAGCGCGTGGACCAGAAATCCACAGGCGCGGGCGAAGAGGTGATGGCGGCGGCTGCGGGGGCGATCGCGAATGCTTTCTTTGACGCGACGGGCGTTCACATGCACGAGTTTCCGTTGACGCCACCACGGGTACTGGCCGCGTTACGCAGCAGCTAGCGCGCATTTTCTGAATTCCCAGGGGGATTGTTAATGCAGGCCACTAACATTTCGTTGTTCTGCGCGTTACTTTCGCTCATGGTGTTGCTGCCGTCTGGCTCCGAGCCGGCGAAACCCGCCCCGAACGCATCCGCCGATTCGGGTTCGGCGAAATTTGCCGAGCTGAGCGACCGATTCATGAAGGATTCGCTCGTGCTTTCGCCCGTGAATGCTTCGCAGGCCGGATATCACGTTCACGTTGATCCGAAAACGGGCGATAAGATCGAACTCGATGCGCAGCTCGACGACCTGAGCCTAAAAGCCATGGACGCGCAGCGGGAATTTTACTCCAGCTGGCGCACGCGATTTCGCACCGAGACGCCGCTCGCGACGCTCGGTCCGCAGGACGCCGCCGATTGGCAGCTCATTGACGATCAGATCGGTCTGAACCTGCTCGAATTCGACAGGATTCAGAATTATCGGCACAACCCTACCGTGCCGGTCGAGCTCATCGGCAACGCGCTATTCTTGCCCCTGACGCAGGACTATGCGCCCCTCGAAGTCCGCGTCGGCCACGTCCTCTCCCGCGTTCGCCAGATTCCGCGGCTGCTCGATCAGGTGAAGACCTATCTCAGCGACGCTGATCCAATTTTCATCAGCACGGCCATCGCGGAAAACGACGGCAACATTGATCTCATCCAGAATGACATCGCGGGCGAGTCGCCGTCGGGAACCCCGCTGAAAGCTGAATACGATCAGGTCGCGCCACCCGCCATTGCCGCGCTGAAGGATTTCAACGCGTGGCTCAACGACGATCTCGGCAAGCAGCCCTCGCGGCGCACTTGGCGGCTGGGCAAGGATTTCTACGATCAGAAATTCCGGCTGGTGATGGAAACCGATGTCACGCCGGAAGCACTGCTGTCCGATGCCGAAGGCGAATTGAAGGACGTGCGCGCTGAGATGCTCGGGCTCGCTCTGCCCATGCACGCACAGATGTTTCCCTCGCACGGCGACCATTCTGATTTGACCGGCCGCGACCGCGAGAACCAGATCATCGGCGAAGTGCTGCAGAAAATCTCGGACGACCACCCGCGCCCCGACCAGTTGCAGCAGACGATAGAATCCGACCTCACCGGCATCATCGCGTTCATCCGCGAAAAGAAAATCGTGACGCTCAGCTCGCGCGACAATTTGAAAGTGATCCCCACGCCGCTTTTCATGCGCGGAATCTATTCCGTCGCGGGATTCCACAGCGCGCCTCCGCTGGAGCCGCACGCGGAAGCCGAATACTGGGTGACGCCGATTGATCCCAAGGCGCCCCCGGCCTCGACCGAATCCCGGCTGCGCGAATACAACAATTTCACTTTGCAGTGGCTCTCGCTTCATGAAGGGCTGCCCGGACACTACGTGCAGGCCGAACACGCAAACAATATCCAGCCCGAGTCGCGCCGCCTGCTGCGGGCGATTTTTGGCAATGGCGCCTACGTCGAAGGCTGGGCGGAATACGGCGCGCAGGTGATGATGGACGAAGGCTTCCTCAATAACGATCCGCGCTTCCGCATGATGATGCGCAAAATTCGCCTTCGCTTGCTCGCCAACACCATCCTCGACGTGAAAATGCAGACCATGGGAATGACCGACGAACAGGCCATGGACCTGATGACGAAAGATGCGTTTCAAACGCAGGCCGAGGCCGAAGGAAAACTCCTTCGCGCCAAACTCAGCTCCACGCAGCTGCCCACATACTACGTCGGCCTCCGCGAATGGTTCGCCGTGCGCAAGGAGTATCAAGCCAAGGCCGGAAACAAGTTCGACATGCTTAAATTCCACGATCTCGTCCTCGATCAGGGAGCTCTGCCGGTTCCCGTAGTTGGAAAGCTCGTGATGCCCACGGCCGGCCAGTGAACTCCTCCGCACTCAACACGGAAAAACCATGAAGGTGCGCGCCGCGGTCGCGTACGAAGGTAAGCCGTCGTTCTCGATCGAAGAACTCGAGATGAGCGATCCCGGACCGGAAAATATTCTGGTTCGCATGGCCGGCTGCGGGCTTTGCCATACTGACGTGAAAGCGCGCGAGGGAATGTTGGGCGTTCCGATGCCTGTCGTGCTCGGCCATGAGGGAGCTGGAATTGTCGAACGCGTCGGCGAGCGCGTCACGAAAGTGAAGCCGGGAGATCACGTCGTCCTCACCGGCGATTCCTGCGGTGCGTGCCCCACATGCCTCGCAGGCGATCCCGCGTATTGCGACCTCATGTCGCAGCTGAATTTCACGGATGGGCGAGTGGGCGAACCTGGCTCGTTCACAAAGGGAAGCACCGCGATTCACGGCCACTTCTTCGGGCAATCGTCCTTTTCAAATTACGCCGTCACGCGAGAGCGCAATACGATTCCCGTGCGCAGGGATGCGCCGCTTGAAATTCTCGGTGTGCTCGGCTGCGGCGTACAGACCGGCGCGGGCGCGATTATGAACTCTCTGCATCCGCCCGCGGGCAGCACGGTCGCGATATTCGGCGCTGGTCCCGTGGGACTCAGCGCCGTGATGGGCGCGGTCGTGTGCGGCTGCTCCGCGATAATCGCCGTGGATGTACTCGAATCGCGGTTGGCAATGGCGCGGCGACTCGGCGCGACGCACGCCGTGCTCGCCGATCCGCAAGTAGAGATCGCCAACGAGATTCGACAAATTGTTCCCGGCGGCGTGGGCTATGCGTTCGACACCACCGGCCGCGTGGATAGCAACCAGCAGGCCATCGAATCGCTCGCTGCGAAAGGCCGCTTTGGGTTCTGCGCTATCCCGCCGGAGCCTCCGAAAATGTCTCAAGTGATGCTCCGCGGCCTCACGATTCGCGGCATCGTCCAGGGCGATAGTGTGCCGGATACTTTCATCCCGCACCTCGTTGAACTCCACATGAACGGACGCTTCCCGTTCGACAAGCTCGTCACGAAATATCCGTTCGAGAAAGTCAATCAAGCGATCGAAGATCAGGCGGCGGGCAAAGTCGTGAAGCCCGTCTTTACGTTTTCTGCATAATCATCGCCAGGCAGCTTGGCTCCGCTTTTAACATGGCTGTAACGCAGCGCCCGGGCCATTCATGGTTCATTGGGACGGACGAAACCGCGTTCAGCTATCCCCGCATAAGCATTGCATGATTTGGGAGTCGTATTATATTCACGCGCATTTACATCGCGCGTTAACTATGGTTAATATACACCGTGCGCGTTGACAGATTGATCGGTTTCATTAGCGGAGCATTCTTCGTGTGCGTGGCCGCGCCGCTTCTCGCGTGCGCCCAGGATTCCGTCCAAACGCCGCCGCAAAATGCCCAAACGCAACAATCCTCGTCCCCCGCTTCGAATTCCGGCTCAACCACCAGCCAGAACCCCCCGCAGCCAGCCGCGCCAAATCCCCAAGGGCTATACGATCCCGCTGAGCCCGACAAAGTCACTCTTCTCCCGCACTCCGATACGGAAGGCTACTGGATTTCCGCTCAAGCGAATGTCGTCTTCCAGTGGCACCCGTCGTTTCCAGCAAAATATACTGGAACAAACAGCATGACTCCCGAGGGCCAGAGCGCGACCACGCACGTCATAACTCTTTACACGGGCTGGACGGTCACGCCGACAACGGAACTCTTCGCCGATTTCGAGTATGCGACGGGAGGCGGCGTCGGGCGGGCTTTCGGTCTAGCCGGCTACGTGAATCTTGATTCAGTGCGGACGGTTTCCGGCGCGCAACTTTCCACCACGCCGTACCTCGCTCGCCTGATGTTGCGGCAGATTATTCCGCTGAGCGAAAAAAAGACCGAGGCCGAGCGCGATGAGCTTCATCTGGCCACTTCACTTCCGGTGCGCCGCATTGAGTTTCGAATCGGCAAATTCGATCTAGCCGACTTCTTCGACCTCAACACATGGGGTCAGGACAGCCATCTGCAATTCCTGAACTGGACCGTGGACAACAACGGCGCCTATGACTACGCCGCCAACACACGCGGCTATACCGACGGCGCGCTCCTGGAATATGACGACCACTGGTTCGCCGCCCGCTTCGCCGTAGTGATGGAGCCGAAGTCCGCGAACGGCATCAATCTCGACGCCGATATTGCCCGTGCGCGCGCCGAAAATCTCGAGCTTCAAGCCAGCGGGAAACTCATCGCACATCGCTCCGGCACGGTGCGCCTGTTGAGCTACGTCAACCAAGCCGACATGGGAAGTTACAAGCGGGCGATCGCCGAATTCCTCGATCACGAGACGGCGACGCCGAACATCATAGGCACGCGCCGCCAGGGTCGTCACCGATACGGCTTCGGTCTGAATTTCGAGCAGTCCTTGACGGACGATATTGGCGTTTTCGGGCGGCTCGGCTGGAGCGATGGTCACAACGAATCCTGGGCTTACACCGAAGATGACCGCGAGCTCGAGCTTGGAGCATTCTCGATGGGCACTCCATGGCACCGGCGCAACGATCGCGCGGGCGTCGCCTTCGTCGCCAACGGAATCGTCGCCGCGCACCAACAATATTTGGGACTTGGTGGCCTGGGTTTTCTGCTAGGAGACGGCGCCCTTACTTACGGCCCGGAGAAAATCTTTGAGGGCTTTTACACCGCGCATATCTGGCGCGGCTTCTTTGCTTCCTTCGACATCCAGCACATCAACAATCCCGGCTATAACCAGGACCGCGGCCCCATCACCGTCCCCGGCCTGCGCCTCCACGTTGATTTTTGATCGCGCCGGTTTTGTAGGGGCACGATATATCGTGCCCGGCGCAATTTCTTGGCTTGGTCCCAATCGTCCGTCGCCGCGTGACCGGCGAGGTGAACTCGTAGGGGCGCAGCATGCTGCGCCCGGCAAAGTTGCTTGAGAATCCGCTACCCATTCGGGAGCTGTCGTGCCGAGTCCTGTTCTACGACGGAATAACCTACGCGGCGGTAACGTAAGCTAACCAGCTGATTTATATAGTCTTACGGCTTCGCAGCAGTCGTCCCCGGCGCTGCACTCACCGGATTCGCCGCCCCAGCACTAATAAGGATCACGGGAGACACAGGTTTCAGCGCATCAAGTACCTCCGGCGGCAGCTTATCTGCCCGCGCGACCAGCGCCGTAACCTGCCACATCTGCTGATCCGCAAGAGACGCCTGAAATCCCGGCATCCCCGTCAGCCGTATGCCGTTTTTCACTTTCCAGTAGGTGACGCCGGCCGGATCGTCGCTCACCCGCCCGTCCTCGGTGAAAAGCTGCGGAGGTTTTGGAAACTCTCCCTGCGCCACGGGAGGCGCCACCTGCCCCGGCAGTCCGTGGCAGAAAGCGCAGTTTTTCTGGTACACGTCCGCGCCGCTCACAAGTTCCGCCGTCGCCACGCTGGAAACATCGCGGGTCGGAGCCTCGCGCTTGATCCGCGCATAAAGTCCCGCTCCGGCTAGAGCCGCCTCAAACGGCATCGGAGAATCCGACGTCGCCACGGGTGCGCGCCCGCTCGCCACGTACACCCCGAAAGCCAGCGGCAGAACCAGCAGTCCCACGATCAGACCGATCACAAATGACTTCATATTCGCCTCCCATTTCGTCCCCAGCGCGCTGCGCGTGCGTTAGCGATCTTCAAGGAATTGTACCTTGCGGAGCGGGCCGTGATGCGCGAACAATACCGCACGAATCCCGGGAGGTTTTCAAACATGTTTCAAACCGACTTATTAAAGGGCCGCACGATTCTGATCACCGGCGGCGGCACGGGCCTCGGCCGCGCGATGGCGCTGCGCTTCGCTGAACTCGGCGCCACTCTGTTTCTCATCGGCCGCCGCGAAGATCCGCTCAAGGAAACTGCCCGCGACATCGTCGCCAAAGGGGCGCGCGCCGCATGGTTCTCGGCAGACATTCGTGACTTCGGCGCGGTCGAGCAGTCGCTGGCCGCCGCGGAAAAAGAATTCGGCCGCCCGCTTGGCGGAATTGACACGCTGGTGAACAACGCAGCGGGAAATTTCATCGCGCGCACCGAAAAGCTTTCGCCGAACGCGTTCAACGCCGTCGTCGGGATCGTCCTTCAGGGTGCGTTCCACTGCACGCTCGCGCTCGGCCGTCGCTGGATCGCCGCGAAGCAGCCGGGCACCGTCCTCAATATCGTCACCACCTACGCGGACGCCAACTGCGGTTCGGGCTTCGTCGTTCCCTCGGCGTGCGCGAAATCCGGCGTTCTTGCGATGACGCGCTCGCTCGCCGTCGAATGGGCACGCCATCGCATCCGTCTCAATGCAATCGCCCCCGGACCCTTTCCGACGGAAGGAGCATTCTCGCGCCTGGTGCCGTCGCAGGAACTCGAAGAGCGCGCGAGAAATCATCATCCGATGAAGCGCTTCGGCCGTCCCGAGGAACTCGCCAACCTCGCCGCGTATCTCGTCAGCGAACAGGCCGGGTATGTGAACGGCGAGTGCGTCGTAATTGACGGCGGCGAATGGATCAACGGCGCCGGCGAATTCAATCACTTCTCCGAAATGTCCGACGCGGACTGGGACGCGATGGAGGGAGCGCGCAAGAAATAAATTTCCACGAACTTGTCGCGCAGCGATTCGCATTTACAAATTTTTTCGCGCGCACTTTCGATGTCGACCCGCCGACAGATCAACAAGTTTCGCGCGCATTCTTGAAGAATCGTGCCTGCGATGAGCCCTTCCACTTTTCAAAATCCCGCCGCTAAGGCTCATGCTTTGAATCCGATGCTGCGTCGCGCTCCATCAGCGGTATTACGAAAGGCCTATCGATAGCCATATTGACATACGATATGCCAATCGATACGATATCCGGGGGTTTACCTCATGGAGAAAGCTAAGGTTCGCGTCTCTCCCAAGTTTCAAGTTGTGATCCCCAAGGCTCTCCGCGAAGAGCTCAAGATCGAGCCGGGACAGGAACTCCTGATGTACGCGCTCGACGGGTCGCTGCGCCTCGTGCCCCGCCGGTCCATCAAGGAGCTCCGCGGCATCGCCAAAGGCCTCAGATGGAAAGACGAATATCGTGACCACACGGAGCGCTTCTGATCTCTACCTCGTTGACTCCACCGGCTGGCTCGAATACCTGACCGAAGACTCGAAGGCGGCCGCCTTTGGCCATTACCTCGAAGGCGAAGCCTCGGTCCTCGTTCCGTCCGTGGTCATCTTCGAAGTCTATCGGCACCTCGCGAAGCATCGCGGCCGGCCGCTCGCGGACCGGTTCGCCTCGCAGGCGCTCCTTCGCAAAGTCATCCCGCTCGACGAAACCGTCGCCCTCGCCGCCGCGAACGTGAGCCTCGACCATCGCCTCAATGGCACCGACGCCATCGTTTACGCCACCGCGCGCGTCTGCCAGGCTCAACTCGTTACCGCCAACACCCATTTCCGCGGCCTCCCCGGCGTCATCATTCCCTAACCAGCAGATGTTCGCGCGCTGGCCGCCTTCGACTTTCTTTTCGTAGGGGCGCAGCATGCTGCGCCCGACGCAAATGCTTGGCGCGATGTAGCCCTTCCATCTCTCATCTCCTCTGCTGGTCGCCTCTCCCGCTTTTTGGTAAACTTCCTCCAACAGCAAGCGAGTGACAAAGTTTAGGGTGGGGAGCCAGGACGGTGGTATGGCCACGCCCCAAAGTGCGCTTGAGCTCGACTTAGTTCAGTATCTTCATCTGAAGCTCGCTGCCCTCGGCCAGCCCGCCGCACGGAATTCCGCTGACGCTCGTTTCCTGCAAATCGCCCGGCCGCTCCTGCGCAACCACTATGAAAAGGAACGCCTGCTCGGAAAATACTTGTGTCCCGCGGACACCCGCATTCAGTCGTTCCTCGACGCGTACCTCGCGGATTGCTGCCCGGACGGCGCGCCGCGCCTGCCAGCGAGCACCTTTGTTCTCGACCGCGCCGGCCTGGCTCGAGCCATGTCGCTGCCGCCGGATTCCAACAGCTTTTCATCCCCGTATGTGCGCTCGTTCCGCATTCCGCAGGGCGTTCTTCACAATCCGTCCAGCGACCGACGCACCACGCGCGGCGTCTTCCATATTGCCGAAGGCGGCTTCCCAATTCCCGCCGACAAGCAAGCCGTTCCCAAGCAGACTTTTGCCGCCCTGCTAGCCGCCGCGCTTCGCCCGCCGCGCGACGTGCTCGCGCTGCCTTTCACCGCCGGCCAGGATGACGCGGCTCATCTCTTCGTATCCTTATTACTCCGCCCGCTGGTTTGCCCCTCCACCGGAACCGACGCGCCACGATCCATGGAAACGCGCTTCTTCGCTCCCGGCAGCCTGGTCAGCAATCTCGATTTCGTCGAAGGTATCTTCGGCAATGGCGGCGATCCGCATCTCCCGGAAAACGACGCGGCTCTCGACGTGGCCCACTGGACCGGCCACACCGGCTGCGTGATCCTCGCCCCGCATCTCGTCGGCATGAAGAAATCCGCGCTGGGTCTGCCGCATGTGAACGACGCCACGGACCGCCAGCGGCGCGACGGTATGTGCTGGACCAGTCCGGACGAGCTTTATAACGAAGGCGCCGCTTTCAAGCTCTGCGCCCGGGATCATCGCGGCGTCATGGTCACCATCCTCGCGGACAATTACTACGGCTACTGCAAAAAGGAAGTGAAGACGCAGATCAGCTACGCCGCGAATCTCTTCGGGCTCGCCGAGGAGGAGCACGCCGGTGGCGCCATCGCCTTTGCCACTTACGTCCTCGGCACGGAGTTTTTCGCCGGTCGCACCGTCAGCCTCAAGAAAGCCACGTTCGAGCAGGGTATGGCTTTGCTCGGCGACCTCGTCGAGCGCCGGCCGGAGGGGCATGGAATCGATCGCCGCTTTCCAGACGTCTTCTACATCCCGGAGGATTCGATTTTCACGCTGCGCGACGGCTTCGTCCGTTGGCAGCACGACGGCCGCACGCAGCAATTGACGCTGCACCCCTCGGCCGTATACGTCCTGCCCTCCGGCTTCCGCGTGCACCTGGAAAAGCAGCACTCCGGCACGGCCTGGCGCCTGATCGGCTCGCGCCCGCGCGGCACGCTTTGCCACAAGCCGTGCACGGTTTCCGGCGGAGGCAAGTCCGAAATCTCGAAATCCATCGCCCACGCACTGCTGAAAGGTCCCGTGTATGTCCGCGACTACCGCGAGGACATGGCCAAGGTCGCCGAAATCTTCGAGCGCGATTTCTCGTCCATCTACAAATCGCGCCCACCCGACGCCCGCTCCCGCCGGTCCATCCTTAGCGCCGACCGCACCATGGGCTCGGTGATTCGCTTGTTCACCGTGTCGCCCGAGTACACCGACGAGCACAACGAATGGCTGCGCCGGCTACCGCAGACCACGCGGCAGCTTCTGTTCACCGTCAAGCGCTACTACCGCCCCGAGTGGGGCGAGAATTGGCGCGAGCATTTCACCGTGGACCGCATCAACGGCTTCCTCGGCCACGAGCTTAAGTTCGACAACGAGCCGCTGGTCAGCAATTACCTGCGCGTGGGCCACGACCGCGACGGTGCCTGGCGCATTTACAAGCTGCGTCCCGATTTCTGCCCGGCGGAAAAAGTTCAGGTGGAGGACGACATCACTGCGTCCGTCGTTCTACCTCGCTCGAGCCTCAACGACCTCGACCGCGAGTTCAAAAGCGAAAGCGTCAAGCTCGTGGCCAACTGTGAGACTCTTCTGTTCCAGCGCCCCGACGAAGCAATCAATCCCGGCGTGGACCACCAGGCCGAAGCCGACATCTCCAGCCCGGGGACATTCCTTTCGAATTACGAGCCGCTGACCGGCGCGCAGGTTCGCGCTCTCGTGGATCACGTGGTCGAGTTCGACCGCTACACAGATCCTATGAAACGCCTGCTCGAAGATTTTGCTTCGAACGGAACTGCGAACAACGGGGGCGTCTACGTTGTTTCTTCATCGCATCCGCGCATGGTCAATGGCAAGCCTTCGTTGAATCCTCGCTATCTCCAGAAGCGGCCGGACCTTGTCGCGCCGCGCGCAACTTATCTCGCGCAGATCGCCGCGCGTCTCGAACGCGACATTCCTTCAACAAGGCCCGTACACTTCCCGGTCACCGCTGTCCTCGCCGGTCGCAAAAACAGTCCGCCGGACGTGGCGGCCGGCCTGCCCCCACTCGCGGTGTACGGTCCGATTCACTATCAGGAGCTGCCCGAGCTTTTCATGGAGTGCATTTCGAGCCTCACCGGAAAATCTCCGGCGACCACGGGATTCGGTAGCGAGGGCGCGCTCACCAAAGGCCCGTTCAACGCGCTCTGGCCCATCGTTGATCTCAATAACGCGCTTGTCTCCGCGATTCTCACCGGAGACAACGGCTTCACCACCTCCGCCGGACACATCGGCCCGCATTTTCGCGTGGATCATGACGTCAGCATGTTGGTTCCGGAAATCTGGTGCCGCATGAGGACGGCCGAGCGCGATCCGCGATTCCTGATGGATAACGGCCATCTCGAAAAGATCGAGGATTTCACTCTCGAAGGGCGCACCGTGCTGGCCAGCCGCCTCGGTTACCGGATCACCATGGCCTTCGTTGATCATTTTCTCGGCCGCATTTTCGAGACGCCGGATTCAGTCTTCCCGGTCGAGATGTTGCGTCCGGAATTGCAGGATTTGGAAATGTTTTCCGCGGGCGTGGACGCCATCGTCGAATCGCAGCGGCGAGTCGCCATGAATTATTTCGAGGACGGCAGCTTCGAGGCCGCGTGCCCGCCTCTGCGCGCTCTGCTCGAAATCATGGCGCATGGTTCCTACTATGGTATGGGAGTGGACCATCCGGAAGTGCGAGGCATGTTCACGCGCGAGGCCCTGCTCGCAAGCGACTGGTACAACGAGCGCCTGCGTGTGAAGCAGCAGCGCGATGTCGCGCTATGGACCCACCACATCCATGCGCTCGAACGGTTCCGCGCCACCGAGCACGAATTTCCGCCGCAGGACGGAATTGATTTCGACAGCCGCTTCGCGCTGGCCGTCTCGCAGTTGGCCCGAGTCAGCTCGCCCGCTTACCTCGACGAATTGCGCAACACCATCGGCGCCGACCCATTTCACGGCCAAATCTCCTAGCGCCGACCCTCGAAAAAGTGTGTCACTTTGTGCGTATCGCTTTCCTTTGTTTTCAGTGAGTTACGTTGCAAATTACTTTGCACAGTGTGTCACTTAATTTGGCTAATTGTGGGTCGTGACGGCATGCAAAGTCCCAGGGCTGAAGCCATGATTCCCGGTTGGTGTGTTTCGTGGGCCTGAAAGGCCCACGCTTTCACCGGGACCTAGAACCCGTCTCATAATTCACTCTGCCGCGCACAGTGTGTCACTTAATTTGGCTAATTGTGGGTCGTGACGGCATGCAAAGTCCCAGGGCTGAAGCCATGATTCCTGGTTGGTGTGTTTCGTGGGCCTGGAAGGCCCACGCTTTCACCGGGGCCTAGAACCCGTCTGATAAATCACTCTGCCGCGCACTGCGGGTCCCTCAGGGGTTAGAACCCCCGAATTATGAGGCGCTTTTCGGCACGGCTGAAGGCGTGCCCTGACGGAGGCCGTTTTCGAGATGGCTTCTGATCTCACTAGCGCTATTGATCTCCCGAGCGGCACTGACCGTATCCTCGGGAGCGCTGTATGCGTGGCCTGGGAGCCCTGTTCTGTTTTCAATTGTCAAAGAGCCGTGAAGCAGCGAAGGCCCGCTTCGCTTCTTGCGTTCAATTTCATTTTCAAACTACCGAAGCAGGCTAGCACGCTATGGTTTCGCCGCGCTGCTGGTCGAAAGTCTAGAAAAAGTACAGATTGCAGAAAACCTGTACTTTGGGATGGCTTGCTGCAAAGGCATGCCGAGGGCAGAAAACAAGGAAGTACGGATACGGCGGGGCGCCGCGATTTACCGAGAGGGGGATTGTCGGGCCCGATTTCGGGGAGGCGCTAGCTCAGCGCCTTCTGCAGCTTCTTCGTGGTCTTCATCAACTGCTTCTTCAGAGCTTCCACCTGCTTCGAAATGTCCTTCAGCTCGCTCTTGGCCAAGACTCCGGCCTTCGCGACTTTGTGAGCCGTGCGATCCGCCTTGCCCATCGCTGCGCCGATCTTTTTTGCCGCATTCGTAAGCCTGCTCTTTGCCATTTTTCGTTTTCTCCCTTCGCCTGCACCGGCAGTATCGCACGCACCCCGTTCTTTGCCGCCGACTTTTTTCATCGCCGCGAACTTCGCGGCTTCGGCGAATTCCGTTAGCGACTTGCGCAACCGGAATTCTCCACGCCAACAACCGGATGAATTCGGCCACAGATCGTGCTACGGTAACTGGCGCTTATGATCACTATAGAGGATAGGGAATTTGATGGCGCGGCGGAGCGGGAGTCTGATCGTGCGCTTAATTTCGCGCCTTTTCTAATCGCCACAGTGGCGATTAGAAATGCAGCTAACTTATTGAAAATAAAGAGACGGAAGGGTTTCTAATCGTCACAGATCCAGCCCTCGTCAGGGCCAGAAAAAAGATGGAAAACATTCAAATCACGCTGCCGGATGGCTCGACACGCGACGTACCCAGCGGCACCACCGCCGCGCAGGTCGCGGGACAGATCGGGCCGCGCCTCGCCAAGGACGCGCTCGTCGCGCGCGTCGATGGCGAGTTGGTGGATCTTGCAAAACCGCTCGACCACAGCGTCAAGCTTTCGATCCTCACCGCGAAAGATCCCGACGCGGTGCAGGTGTTCCGCCATTCCGCGGCGCATCTGCTCGCCGCCGCCGTGCTCGAGCTTTATCCCAACGTGAAACTCGGCGTTGGTCCGCCGATCGAAAATGGATTTTTCTACGAATTCGTGCGCGAGCAGCCGTTCACTCCCGAGGACCTCGAAAAAATCGAGGCCAAAATGCGCGAGCTAGCCGCGAAGGACATTCCGAACGAGCGCAAGATGATTCCCAAGCCCGAAGCGCTCGAGCTATATCGCAAGTCGAACCAGGAATTCAAATGCGAGCTGGTGGAGGAAAAGGCCGTCGAGCCGATGGTTTCGTTCTACACCACCGGAAAATTCATAGACTTCTGCCGCGGCCCGCACATTCCCTCGACCGGCCGCATCAAGGCGTTCAAGCTGATGAGCGTCGCGGGCGCCTACTGGAAAGGCGACGAAAAAAATCCGCAGATGCAGCGCATCTACGGCCTCTGCTTCATCGAACAGAAGGAACTCGACGAGCATCTTCACAAGCTCGAGGAAGCCAAGCGACGCGACCATCGCAAGCTCGGCGCCGAGCTCGATCTTTTCAGTATCCAGGACGAGGCCGGCCCGGGCCTGATTTTCTGGCACCCGAAGGGCGGCATCATTCGCGGCATCATGGAGAATTGGCTGCGCACAGAGCTGACCCGCCGCGGCTACGATCTCGTCTATACGCCCCACATCATGCGGCTCGACCTCTGGAAAACCAGCGGCCACGCGAATTTCTACCGCGAGAATATGTTCGGCGCGGTCGAAGTCGAAAAGGCCGATTATCAGCTCAAGCCCATGAATTGCCCGGGCCACGTGCTGATTTTCAAGTCGCGCCTGCGCAGCTATCGCGAGTTGCCGATCCGCCTCGCGGAGTTGGGAACGGTTTATCGCTACGAGCGTTCGGGCGTCCTGCACGGACTGCTGCGCGTGCGCGGCTTCACCCAGGACGACGCGCACATTTTCTGCATGCCGGAGCAGATCGAAAAAGAAGTGCAGGACTGCGTCGAATTCGCCTGGGAAGTGCTGCGTGTCTTCGGCTTCAGCGATTACGTGGTCGAGCTTTCCGGAGGCGATCCCGCGCATCCCGAAATCTACATTGGAAGTCCCGAGGACTGGAAACGCGCGGAAGACGCGCTCACCAACACGCTGAAGCGCATGAACGTCCCCTACAAATACATTCCCGGCGAGGCCGCATTTTACGGCCCGAAGATTGATGTGAAGCTGGTGGACGCAATCGGCCGCCCGTGGCAGCTCTCGACCGTCCAGTTCGATTTCAATCTGCCGCGGCGCTTCGAGCTGGAATACGTCGGCGAAGACGGAGCCCGGCATCAGCCGCTCATGGTTCACCGCGCGCTGTGGGGTTCGGTCGAGCGATTTTTCGGCGTGCTGATCGAGCATTATGCCGGGGCGTTTCCGGCATGGCTCGCTCCGGTGCAGGCTTCGGTGCTGCCGCTGAGCGAAAAGACCATGGAGTACGCGCATAAAATTACCAAGCAGCTGAAAGACGCCGGCTTCCGCGTCCATCTCGACGACCGCAACGAAAAGCTGCAGGCGAAAATCCGCGACGCCCAACTGCAAAAAATTCCCTACATGCTCGTCCTGGGCGGGCGAGAAGCCGAAGCAGGCACGGTGGGCGTGCGACATCGCACCAAGGGCGATCTCGGCCCGCGCCCGGTGGAACAATTCATCGCGGACCTCCACGCCGAGGTTGATACTCGCGCCATTCTGTGACGCGCGAGATTCGCTGACGAAATGAAAGCCTCGATACTGAAAGTCGGCGCGCTAGTTATTGGTTTCGCGCTCGCTGGATGGTCCGCCCGTCCGCAAACGCAGGATGATCGCAGCTGGACCGACAAGCATTTCATGGCGGCGTTTGATGAATTCTTCCCGATCGAGCATGCCGAGGGCGATTTCATCGCCGTTCGCGCGCACCGCGACGGCGTAAACGACGTCCCCGAATTCTCCGTGGTGCTGGAAAATACGCAAACTCCTCGCGCGATTCACGGAATTCTTCGCGAGGCGCAGGGCGCGCCCGCCTATCAGCAACTCCTGGCGCTCCACGCCAAGGATTCTTCGCGGCCCTACGAGCAGCTCAAGCAGGATCTGAAAATCCAAGAGTGGACTTTCACGCCAGAGCAGTGCCCGGCCGTTGCCGCGCAGTACAAGGCCTTTGAGAACATCACGTTCGTGCGTCCGCGCGACGATGACGCCGAAGACGAACATCCGATTCTCTACCAGTTTCACGAATCGGTAGGCGGAGGCGATTCCGAGGTCCTGGAATCGCTCGAGGCCCGCTCGTTCCCCAAGTGGGCGAATGAAACACGCAAGGCGCTCGACGCGTGCGCCGCGTCCGCGCCGGCGAACGCGAGGCCCTGATCCAGCGGACCGCGCGCAAAACGCCGCCCTTGCAGGCAGGCCAATAAGCCGTGCTATACTTTCTGGCCTGTCGCTCCCCGCGAGTGGTTTGTGAGCGGGACGGCGGGCAAGCGGGCATCGAAATCCGATTTCGAGCCCGGGAGGTGGGTTTATCGCAGAACGTGGTGGTCCTCCTGGCCTTCGGGTCAACGAGCGGATTCGCGCTCGGGAAGTTCGTGTGGTGGATGAAGCGGGGAATCAGCTTGGCGTGATGACCCTGTTCGACGCGATGAAGGCGGCGCGCGATGCCGGCCTGGACGTCGTCGAAATATCGCCCAGCGCCGTGCCGCCGGTCTGCAAGCTCGTGGACTACGGCAAGTTTCAATACGAGCTGAGCAAGAAAGCCCACGAAGCCAAGAAGCATCAAAAAAGCTCGCACATCAAGGAAGTGAAGTTCCGGCCGTCCACCGCCGAGCACGATTTCCAGGTGCGCAAGAACCAGATCATCCGGTTCCTCGGCGAGGGGCACAAAGTAAAGGCGATGATTTTCCATCGCGGCCGCGAAATGGCCCATCAGGATGTGGGCCGGGCGAAGATGGAGCGGCTGCTCAAGGAAGTTACGGACCACGCGCTGGTGGAATTCGGTCCGAGGATGGAAGCCAACATTCTGCTCGCGTTGCTCGCGCCAAAGAAGGGCGGGGCGGCGCCGCCTCCGACACGGCCTGCGCAACCCGCGGCCGGCGGCCAGGCGTAAAGACATTTTGAGGAAGAGGGAATTGTGAAGAAGAACAAGAAAATGAAATTGAAGACGCACCGGGGCGCGGCCAAGCGCTTCAAGATCACGTCCACCGGGAAAATTATGCGGTGGCATTCGGGCAAGCGCCACCTGCTGGGCACAAAGAAGCCGCGGCGCATGCGCAAGCTGCTGAATAAGGTCGAAGTGAACAAGGCGGACGTGCGCAATATCCGTCTCGCGCTTCCTTACGGACTTTAGTTTTTGATTTTGTAGATTTTCGGCCGCGTTCGGCAGTGCGTAACGGGTGCCTGCCAACCGGTTGTCCCGAATTTTTCGGGGCGCAATGCAGTTCAATGAGACAAACCCGTCTTGCTTCCCGCGTATTCGTGCGGGCGGCTGGGCCGCGTTTGTCTCCCCCGTTTAGCCACACAGTGATTCGTTCGTTAAATTGAATTTCGGAATCGCAATTCATTGAGAGCGCCCGCAAGGCGCGCACGAGGAGAC
This sequence comes from uncultured Acidobacteriota bacterium, assembly GCA_963814855.1. GTDB lineage: Bacteria > Acidobacteriota > Terriglobia > Acidiferrales > UBA7541 > Palsa-295. Next base: position 22,401 of record CAWFEL010000010.1, on the reverse strand, counting down.
CAGAAACATGCCACGAGTTAAACGCGGTACCAAGCGGCGCGCACGCCGCAAAAAGCTGCTGAAACACGCGAAGGGGTTTTTCCTCACAAAGGGAAAGCTGTTCCGCTCCGCGAAGGAAGCGGTGAACCGCTCGCTGCGGTACACCTATCGCGACCGCCGGACGCGCAAGCGCGACTACCGCACGCTGTGGATCCAGCGCATCGGCGCCGCCGCGCGCGCGAACGGGACCACCTACAGCCAGCTGATCCACGGCCTGAAGGCTGGCGGGATCGATCTCGACCGGAAGATTCTGGCGGACATGGCTGTGCGCGACGCCGAAGGATTTTCGGCGCTGGTCGCGTCGGCGAAGCAGCACATGACTGCGCCGCCCAAGGCGTCGGCGAAGCCCACGGCTTAAAACGCGTGTATATTGGCCGCATAAGGTAGCTCGTCCCGATTCGAAGGGACGAGCTGCGTGCTCCTACAACCGGACATCACGTCACAATGACGACGACCGATTCCACGAAGCAGACGCTGGCGCAGCTCGGCGTTGATTCGCCGGCCAAAGTTGCGTCCGCATTCGACGATCTGCGTTCTGCGTTCGATCGCGATGCCACTCAGGAAATAAGCTCGCTTGATTTGGAAGCAGCGCGGGTGAAGTGGCTCGGCCGGAAAGCGGGAATCCTGGCTGAGATCGGCGATAACTGGCTGAAGCCGGCGGCGAAAGAAATCAAGCCCGCCGTCGGCCAAAACCTCAACTCGCTGAAGGCTCACATCGAGGGACAATTTGCCGCGCTCGCAGTTGCAAAAGACGCGGCGCGCGAACGATCGGCCGCCACGCGTGATCAAATTGATCTTTCTCTCCCTGGCGTCGAGCGCGCGATCGGCACGCGGCATCTGATTCGCCAAACCTACGAAGAGCTCGAGCGTATTTTCCTCTCCATCGGTTTCCGCGTTGTCGAAGGGCCGGAAATCGAGACGCCCTACTACAATTTCGAGGCGCTCAATATTCCGGAGCACCATCCGGCGCGCGACAACATGGACACTTTCTATATTGAAGGCGCGCGCGGCGGTCATTTGCTGCGCACGCATACGTCGCCGATGCAGATTCGCACCATGGAAAAAGAAAAGCCGCCGGTGCGCATCATCGTGCCGGGAAAAGTCTATCGTCGCGACAATCCGGATTCGACGCACGGATATATGTTCCACCAGATCGAAGGCCTGGCCGTGGACACGGACATCACCTTCTGCGATTTCAAGGGCACGGTGGAATATTTCGTGCGCGAATTTCTGGGACCGAAGGCGAAGACACGATTGCGGCCAAGCTATTTTCCCTTCACCGAGCCTTCGGCGGAAGTGGATGCGACCTGCCACGTCTGCGGCGGGAGCGGTTGCCGCGTCTGCAAGTTTTCCGGCTGGATCGAACTCTTCGGCGCGGGAATGGTGAATCCCGCCGTCTATGGCTTCGTGAACTACGACCCGGAGAAACTTTCGGGCTTCGCTTTCGGCATGGGCGTGGATCGCCTGGCGATGATGAAGTACGGCGTCGGCGAATTGCCCGTGCTCACGCAGAACGACGTGCGTTTCCTGCGGCAATTTCCATGATGGTGCCGGCTACGGATTCCAAACAGCGCTTCTCGAACCGCGTGGGGGACTACGTCCGCTACCGGCCGGGGTATCCGCGCGCGGTTCTGGACTTGCTGCGCGATGAATGCGGCTTCACGCGGGAGTCGGTCGTCGCGGATGTCGGGTCGGGCACCGGAATATTGACGCAGTTGCTGCTCGAAAACGGGAATGTCGTGTACGGCGTCGAGCCGAATGCGGAAATGCGCGCGGCGGGCGAGGAATTTCTCGCCGCCTACTCGAAATTTCGCAGCCTAGCGGCCTCGGCCGAAGCGACCACTCGGCCGGACGCGAGCGTTGATTTCATCGTGGCCGCGCAGGCGTTTCATTGGTTCGATCCGCAGGCGGCGCGCGCGGAGTTTCGGCGTATTTTGCGGCCGCAGGGCTGGGTGGTAGTGGTCGCGAACCATCGAAAGAAGGATGCGACACCGTTTCTGCGCGCCTACGAAGCTTTTCTGCGCAAATTTGGAACGGACTACGGAAAAGTGGCGGAGACGTATCCCAGCGCCTCGCGAATGGGCGAGTTTTTCGGCGCGGGGAAATTCCGCGAGCACTCGGCGCCGAACCGGCAGATTTTCGATTTCGACGGGCTGAGCGGACGGCTGCGGAGCTCGTCGTACGCGCCACCGCCGGAGCATCCGAGCCACAAGCCGATGATCGCGGCGCTCCGAGAGCTTTTCGATGCGCATTCCGATGACGGCAACGTGTCGTTCGATTACGTGACTTACATTTATTATGGCCAATTGGGCTAAATGAAGATTGTCTACAACTGGCTGAAGGAGTTTGTGGACGCGACGGCGCCTGCGGCGGAGGTGCGTTCGCGGCTTTCGCTTGCCGGCGTCTCGATTGATTCGATCGAGGAATCGGCGGCGGGGCCGGTGCTCGACGCGGAAATCACCGCGAACCGACCCGACTGCCTGGGCCACTACGGCATGGCGCGCGAGGTGGCGGCGATTTACCGGCTGCCTGTGAAAACGCTCCAGCCGAAGCTGAAGGAAGCGGCGATAAAGGCGACGGACGCCACGCGCGTCGAAATCGAAACGCCGGAACTTTGCGGGCGCTACACGGCGCGGGTCATGCGAGGCGTGAAAATTCAGCCGTCGCCCGATTGGTTGCGCCAGCGCCTAGAAGCCATCGGCCAGAAATCAATCAACAACGTGGTGGATGTGACGAACTACGTGATGTTCGAGCTGGGCCAGGCGATGCATGCGTTCGATCTCGACAAGCTTAGCGAACGCCGGATCGTGGTGCGGCGGGCCCGTGCGGGCGAGAAGATACGCACGCTGGATGGCGCGGAGCGCGCGCTCACAAAAGACATGTGCGTGATTGCCGATGCGTCGCGCGCCGTGGCGATTGCCGGAGTGATGGGAGGCTCCGAGAGCGAAATCGGATTTGCCAGCCGCAACATTCTGCTCGAATCCGCGTGGTTCGATCCGATCACTGTGCGCCGCACGTCAAAGACGCTCGGCCTGCGTACAGAGGCGTCGTATCGCTTCGAACGCGGTGCTGATCCGGAAATGGCCGAGCTGGCTTCGCGGCGCGCCGCCGAGCTGATTCAGCAATTGGGCGGAGGCGAAATTCTATTGGGCGTCGTGGATGTGTATCCGGGCCGCTCGCCCGCGCCGACGATTGAGCTTTCGCGCAGGGAATTGCTGCGCGTGATGGGCGCAGACGTGCCGGACCGCGACATCGAGGAGATTCTCGCTGCGCTCGGATTTCAGCCCGTACGCACGGGCGAAGGTTTGCTCGCAGCCTGGAAATGCACGCAGCCTTCGTGGCGGCGCGACGCATCGCGCGGAATTGACCTGATTGAGGAAGTCGCGCGGCACCACGGATACGATAAATTCCCGCCGCGGCTGCCCCCGGCAAAACAGCCCGCGCATCGCTTGCCGCACGCCGAGGCGCAGGACCGCCTGCGCGAGCGCGCGGTCGCGCTCGGCTATCAGGAAATCGTGGCGATCCCGCTGGTGGATTCGCGCCGCGATGAAATTTTCCGCGCCGAGGGCGTGGCGCCCGCGGTGATCGGCAACCCGCTCGCGGAAGATGCTTCGGTGATGCGCTCGACGGGGATCGTCAGCATGATCGGCGCGATCGAATGGAATCTGAATCACGGCCAGCGGAATCTGCGTCTGTTTGAAATCGGCAAGACGTATGAGCTGCGGAATGGTGAGCCGGTTGAGACAGCGGTGCTCACACTCGGCGCGACGGGCCTGGCGCGCGAGAAAACGATTCACGAGGCTGCGCGGGAATTTGGCTTCGCGGATTTGAAGGGCGACCTCGACGGCCTCGGCGCGCTGGCCGGTGGATTCAACTGGCAGTCCGGAGGGCCGGGCTGGCTCGCGGGCGGATGCGCGGCGCGCCTTTCAGGCGGAAGACACGGTGAACAGCACGACGGCTCGACGCTCGTTGAACAGGGCGTCGCAGGCCAGCTCGCACGACGGATCGCCGATCAGCTCAAGCTGCGCCAGGATATTTTCGTTGCGGAACTAAAGCTCGAGCCGCTGCTTGCGGGTATCGAAGCGGCGCGAGCAACTCAGAAATTCGCTCCAATTCCGCGCTTCCCGGCAGTTGAGCGCGATTTCTCGCTGGTGCTCGCCGATGGCGTGAAGTTCGCGCAAGTGGCGGACGCAATTCGCGCACTCGCGATTCCGGAGCTTCGAAGCATCGAACCTGCCGACCTGTTCCGCGGCGGGAAAATGGCAGTCGGAAAATTCTCGCTGATGGTCCGCGTCACGTTACAGAGCGCGGAGACCACGCTCACCGACGCGCGCATCGCCGAATGCTCGTCGCAGATTGTCGGCGCGCTCGAAACAAAGCTGGGCGCGGCCCTGCGAGCCATCTGAGGTCGGGCGATGCCGGCACACGAAGAGGGATTCCTCGGCCAGACCCCGGCCTCGAAATGACAGCGCTTGAGTTTAGGGCGAAATTGAGTATCGAGGGCCCCGCGAGACACTTCATGCGGACGTATTACGTCTATATCCTGGCAAGCTCCTCTGGCGTTCTTTATACCGGAGTCACGAACGGCCTTCGGAAACGGGTCACCCAGCATCGGCTGAAACTCGTTCCAGGCTTCACACAGAAATACAATGTGACGAAGTTGGTCTACTTCGAGAGATTCGGCGACATCCGAGTAGCGATCGCACGAGAGAAACAGATCAAGGCCTGGACGCGGAAGAAGCGAGTCGTTCTGATTGAATCAAAGAATCCGAGCTGGGCCGACTTGACGGAGAGTTGGTATCCCGAACCCCTCCCCGATTAACGTGTCATCCCGAGGGCGGATTTTGCCCGAGGGATCTCTCTTCGATTGCTCGGCCGGCGAGCGCTTCACACGAAGAGAGATTCCTCGGCCCAAGATGCGGGCCTCGGAATGACAGCTTTCGGTTGGGAGGGCGAGAACAGGTTTCGACGGGACCTCACAGTGAAAGCCTCCTGGGCGGCCCTGCGAGCCATCTGAGGCAGAGCGAGCGGCGCCCGTACGAGTCAAACCAACCGTTGCGCCGCTGCGCGCAATGGCCGACAATGGCGGCGACCCAGCGATCCAGGCAATCGGGAGCGCAAACGTGAAAATCGAAATTTACGATCAGGCGTACAACGTCAACGCGGATCAGAACGAAGAACACCTCCAGGAACTCGCGGCTTACGTTGACGCCAAAATGCGCGAGATCGCTTCCGCCACGCGGATGGTTGACTCGCTGAAGGTCGCGGTGCTCGCGTCGCTGAATATCGCTGACGAGCTGTTTATGCTTCGCGACCGCCAGCAGGAAATTGACGGCCCGCTGCGCAAACGCGTCGAAAAGTGCGTCGCGCTGGTTGAAAAAGCCCTCGAACAATCGAACTAAGCAGCCGAGCTGCCGAGCCTTTCAAGCATCCCCTCACGCCTGCCATTCCGGTACCTTTGCAGGCGCAACCCATTGGATCGCGCGGACATCTGCTATATGATTGGTATTGAGGTTTTGAGCAGCCGCCGCGGCCATGCTGAAGCGACGTCCAACACGGTATTTAGTGGTTCCTGTAGCGCTGCTGGCGCTGCTGCTGGTGGCGATGACGTTCGGAAGCGTCGTCCTGCATCATCATAGCGACGGCACGGCCGAATCCAGCTGCCCGATCTGCCACCTCAGTCATCAACCGATTGACCGTCCGATTGCAGCGAATCACGCTCTGACCTTCGCACTGGTAGCACCCACGCCGGAACCCCGCGACACCGGCCTGGCGCCGAGCCCCACGGTTCGGCGAGTCCCCGCACGAGCTCCGCCCACCGCCTAAAACCCGGCTCATCCCGTGCCGTTCGCGGCACACCAATCCAAGTCCGTTCCGTTTACTGAGGTTTGAACGTTTATGCGTACACGAACTATGTACTTCGCGGTTTCGATTCTTGCAGCGTCGCTTGCCGGGTGGACTGCGCCTGCGCTCGCACAGACACCTTCACCCACGCAGGGACCGGTGAAAATCACGCTCGACGATGCGATCCAGATGGCGCTCACGCACAACCACACGCTGCTGGCCGCGCGCACCACGATCCAGCAGAACGAAGCGCAGGAGACCACCGCGAATTTGCGTCCCAATCCGGTGCTGCTGGGCGACGCGCAGTTTCTACCGGTCTTCAACTGGGACCAGTTCGATTCGAACTATGTGGACAATCTGGCGCAGTTCGATATCGGGGTCAGCTACCTCTTCGAGCGCGGCAAGAAACGCCAGCACCGGCTGGCGGCGGCTAAGGATGCGACCGCGGTGACGCGCTCGAGCGTCGCGGACAACGAGCGCACCCTTACCTTTCAAGTGGCGACGCTATTCACCAACGCGCAGCTCGCCGAATCAACGCTCGATCTGGCGCGAGCAGGACCTGAAGAGCTTTCAGAATTCAGTGGATATCAGCAAGGAGCGCTATCGCGCGGGCGACATCAGCGAGGACGACTACCTGAAGATCAAGCTGCAGCTTCTGCAGTTCCAGAGCGACGCCTCGCAGGCTCAGTTGCAGCGCTTGCAGGCGCTTTCGGACTTGCGGCAGCTGCTGGGCCGCGAATCAGTGCCGCTGGATTACGACGTAGCGGGCCCATTCGACTACCAGCCGCTCAACGCGAAGGTGGAAGACCTGGAAGTTAAAGCGCTGGCTACGCGTCCCGATCTGCGCGCAGCGCAACAGGGCGTGACCGCCGCAAACAGCCAGTTCGAACTCGCGAAGGCGAACGGCAAACGCGATGTGACCGGGCAGATCAATTACACGCACGTCGCCGCTTTGAGCAGCATTTCGCTTTTCGGCCAAATCCAGATTCCGATATTCGACCGCAATCAGGGTGAAATCGCGCGCACGAAATTCGTCATCACCCAGGCGCAGGAGCAGGAAAAAGCCGCCAGCGACCAGGTAATCACGGACGTGGAAGACGCGTACGACGGCCTGCAATCGAACAATCAGATTGTCCAGCTCTACCGCTCCGGCTATCTCGACGACGCGCAGCAGGACCGCGACATCAGCGAGTACGCCTACAAGCGCGGCGCGGCGAGCCTGCTCGATTTTCTGGACGCCGAGCGGAGCTATCGCGCCACCGAACTCGCATACCGGCAATCGCTCGCGGCGTATCTGCTGGCTCTCGAACAGCTCCGCGAAGCCGTGGGAACGAGGAACCTGCCATGATCACTCGACAATTCAAGTACGCCATTCGCTTGCTCGGAGTCGCCGCCGCGTTTGCACTGGCAGTCGCGCTGGCCTGCGCTCTCGTGGGATGCAGCTCAGACCGCAACGCCAGCGAAATGACTTCGTATTCGTCGCAGGCGTCGAAATCAGCCACGCCGCAGCTCTTCAACATTCCGCAAGACCAGGTGTCGCACGTGCAGGTCATCACGATCGAGCCCACGAAGCTGACGCGCACGCTGCGGCTGACGGGCGCGGTGGCTTACAACGCGTTCAAGACCACGCCGGTAATCACGCAGGTGGGCGGGCCGGTGAGCCGCATTCTGGTGGTGCCAGGCGACCACGTGCGCGAAGGTCAGCCAATGCTCGAAGTATCCAGCCCCGATTATTCGCTGCTGCTAGCCACATATTTGAAGGCCAACGACACATTCCGCGTGGCGGACAAAAATTACGATCGCGCGAAAGATCTATACGAGCACAACGCCATCGCCGAGCGCGATTTACTTCAGGCCGAATCGGATCGCAATCAGGCGCAGGCGGACCTGAACGCGTCGCAACAGGGAATGAAGATTCTGGGAATCAAGGATCCGGAGAATCTGGCCAAGTCGGCGGCCTCCGCCCAGATTCCCGTGATCGCGCCGATGAGCGGCCAAGTGGTTGAGCGGCTGGTGTCGCCCGGCCAGGTGATGCAGGCGGGACAGACGCAGGCGTTCACGATTTCCGACATGAGTACGGTGTGGGTGCTCGCCAACGTCTATCAGGGCGATCTGGCGTTTGTGAAGTCTGGCGACGACGTGGTGGTGCAGACGGATGCGTATCCGGAGACGTTCCACGGGAAAATTTCGTACGTCTCGGCTGCGCTGGACCCGAATACGCGCACTCTGCAGGCGCGCATCGTGGTTGATAACCCCGGCGAAAAGCTGAAGCGCGATATGTATTGCACGGTGAGCGTGACCGCGGGCGTTATCCAGAACGCGATCAGCGTGCCGGATGCGTCCGTCCTGCGCGACGACGAAAATCAGCCGTTCGTCTATGTGGCGGCGTCCTCGAATCAATTCGGCCGGCGGGCGGTTGACATCGGCGACAGTCAGGGCGGCCAGACGCAAATTCTGAAGGGGCTTTCCGTGGGAGACAAAGTGGTGGGCAACGGCAGCTTGTTCCTGCAGTTCGCGAATTCGTTTCAACAATAAGGACGGAGCCTAAGAAAAATGATTCATCGCGTCGTCCAATTCGCGCTGCGCCAGCGGTTTCTGGTTCTGATCCTCACGGCATTCATCGCCGTCGGCGGAGGAGTCTCGTTCCAGCGCATGCCGGTGGACGCCTATCCGGATCTTTCGCCGCCGATGGTGGAAATCATCACCCAGTGGCCGGGCCACGCCGCGGAGGAAATCGAGCGGCTTGTCACGCTGCCGACTGAAATCGAAATGAACGGCGTGCCGAAGCTGGATGTGCAGCGCTCGATTTCGCTCTACGGCCTGTCGGACATCATTCTCACGTTCAACGAAGACACGGACAACTACTTTGCGCGGCAGCTCGTATTCCAGCGCCTGAGCGAAGTGACCTATCCGACCGGAGTGGCGCCGACGCTCGCGCCGCTTTCCAGCCCCTCGGGCCTCGTTTATCGCTACGTGCTGCAAAGCCCGGACCGCACGCCGCAGGAACTTAAGACTTTCGAAGATTGGGTTATCGAGCGCGAATACAAGCAGGTGCCGGGCGTCGCGGATGATTCCGGGTTCGGCGGTACGGTGATGCAGTACCAGGTGCTGCTCGATCCAGCGCGGCTTTACGGCTATCACATTCCTGTCCCCCAGGTGATTCAGCAGCTTTCGGTCAACAACGCGAACACCGGCGGAGGATTTTATTCGCAGGGAGGCCAGTTCTACTATGTGCGCGGGCTGGGCTTGCTGCGGGACGAGAAAGATATCCGCAATGTGATCGTCGGATCGCAGAACGGCGTGCCCGTGCGCATTCGCGATATCGGCGATGTGACCATCGGTAGCGCGCCGCGCCTGGGTAAATTCGGCTTCAACAAGAGCGACGACTCGGTGGAAGGCGTCATCCTGATGCTGACCGGCGAGCAGACGCAGAATGTCTTGAAAGGGGTCGAAGCAAAAACAAAGGAGCTGAACGAAAGCATCCTGCCGCCCGACGTAAAGGTTGTGCCGTTCTACGATCGCAGCGACCTGGTGCGCGTGACCACGGATACCGTCGAAGGCAATTTGATGCGCGGGATGATTCTGGTCCTGATCGTGCTGATTTTCTTCCTGGTCAGTGGCCGGGCGGCGGTGATCGTCGCGCTGACGATTCCGGTCGCGCTGCTTTTCTCGTTCATTTTCCTGCACGCGCGCGGAGTAGCCGCCAATCTGCTTTCGATCGGCGCTATAGACTTCGGAATCATCATTGATGGCACGCTGGTGATGGTCGAAAACATTTTCCGCGAGCTGGGCCTGCGCGAAGGCACGGAATACAACCTGAATGAGGTGATTCTGGCGGCGGCCAAGGACGTGGACCGGCCGATCTTTTATTCCGTGGCCGTCATCATCGCCGGGTACATTCCCATTTACGCGCTGAGCGGGCCTTCCGGAAAACTGTTCCATCCGATGGCGGACACCATGTCCATCGCGCTGGTAGGGGCGCTGATCCTGACTCTTACGTTCGTGCCGGTGATGTGCTCGTACCTCTTCCGCAAGGGTGTGCACGAGGCAGTGAACCGGCCCTTCGAATGGATCCGAGGGAAATACGCCGCGCAGCTCGACCGCTGCCTCGATCGTCCGAAGACCACGATTCTGGTGGCGCTCGCGATTTTCGCCGCCACGATGCTGCTGATTCCGTTTATCGGCGGCGAGTTCATGCCGCACCTCGATGAAGGCGCGCTGTGGGTTCGCGCAACCATGCCGTACACCATTTCCTACGAGGAAGCGGCGAAGTTCAGCCCGCAGGTGCGCAATATTTTGATGAAGTATCCGATGGTCACCGACGTGGGCTCCGAACTCGGCCGCCCCGATGACGGCACGGACTCTACCGGCTTTTTCAACGACGAATTTTACGTCGGCCTGAAACCCTACGGCGATGCGACCTGGAAGAAAGGTCCGATCCACAATAAGGCCGAATTGACGGCCGATCTGCAGAAGCAGCTCGACGCCTTTCCCGGCGTGATCTTCAATTTCACGCAGCCGGCCGAAGATGCCGTGGACGAAGCGCTCACCGGCCTGAAAAGCTCGTTGGCCGTAAAAATTTACGGTCCCGATCTCAATGTCCTGCAGGACAAGGCGCTCGAGATCAAGCGGCGGCTCTCGCAGGTCCCAGGTTTCAGCGAACTCACGGTGGTGCGCGAACTCGGGCAGCCGACCCTGCTGATTGATACCGACCGTGACAAGATCGCGCGCTACGGCATCAATGTGGCCGACGTCGAAGCCGTGGTGCAGGCCGCCGTGGGCGGGCAGGCGGCGACGCAGGTGATTCAAGGCGAGAAATTGTTTGACCTCGTGGTGCGCATGAAGCCGGAATTCCGCGAGAACGCGCTGGCGATCGGCAACCTGCTTGTCGGCACGCCCGCAGGCCAGCAGATTCCGCTGCGCGAACTCGCCGACATTCGCGAAGCGAGCGGTGCATCGTTCATTTATCGCGAGAACAACTCGCGCTATATCGGCGTGCAATACAGCGTCGAAGGGCGCGACTTGGAGAGCGCCGTCACCGACGGCCAGCGCGCCATCGCGGACGTGCAGAAATCGCTGCCAGCCGGTTACCGGCTGACGTGGGGCGGCGAGTACAGCGAGTTCCTGGAAGCGAAGCACCAGTTGGAGGTCATCGGGCCGCTGGCGCTACTGCTGATTTTCATGATTTTGTTCGCGCTCTACGGCAACTTCAAATTCCCGCTGGCGATTGCGCTGGGCGTGGTGATCACCGAACCTGTCGGCGCGCTGATCGCGCTGAAGCTCACAGGCACTCCGTTTAGCGTGTCGTCAATTCTCGGGCTGCTGGCGCTGATGGGAGTCTCGGTTGAGACGGCGGTGATCCTGGTGTCGTTCATCAACAAGCTGCGTCAGGAGGGCAGAGATATTCGCACGGCCACGCGCGAGGCAGCCCTGATGCGATTGCGCCCGATCATGATGACGGCGCTCGTCGCCTGCCTGGGCTTGCTGCCCGCGGCGCTTTCCACCGGCATTGGTTCGGACACGCAGAAGCCTTTCGCGATCGTGATCGTGGCTGGGTTGATTTCGCGGCTGTGCATCGCGATTTTCGTGGACCCGGTGCTCTACCGCGCGGTCGCTCGCGAAGGCGACGTGCTGCAGGTCTGATTTAAGTTGAACAGGGCGGGTGATCGCGGGGAATTACATCCAAACACACCAGTGCAAAATCGGCAAAACAGAAATCCTCAATTCCTCTAGTTTGCTTTGATATTGTGCGTGAACTTGCGCAGGAGAAATTCCTGCACCAGCCCGTTGACCATGCGACCGCCGGTGGTGATAAGAGCGTTGCCGAACACCAGGCTGACGCCACGATTGCTCGCCGGATAGTAGAGATTCGCGATGGCGCCCGATGCCAGATCGCCGCCAATGCTCGAATAGTTCGGCTGCCAGCGTCCGTTATCTCCCTTGCAGATGAAGGGGGCGGAGAGCGCGTGGAGAATGCGCGATTTCGTTGTGCCCGTGCCCTGGTAGAAGTAGCGCGGGTCCTGATGCAGGAGCGACGGCAGGACGGCGCCGCCGATCATAATGTCGGTAAAACCATCCGCATACGCGGCGCCGAAACGCTCGCCATATCCCTTCGCACCCTGAACGTAGTTCGGGGTGTCAGCCGCCTGATTAATGCCGGCGAGCATCCCGACGCCGAAGAAGGTAACGGGATCAACGGAAGTCCTTAGAGCGAGCTGGAACTTCAACTTCGTCGTGAGCGGCACTGCGTCGCGGTCGTATACGACGTAGAAGTTGGGAATGACACCAAGAACGCGCTGCGTCTCCTCCGCCTTGACCTGTTCGACGGCTAGGTGCTCGGGACTAACCGCAACCACCGTAGTTACCACGGTTGCGATCTCGAGGTTGACGGCCGCCAGGTCCTGGACCTGGCCTGGCGTGAGGGTGATGTCGGGCGAGGTCCATTCCGCGAATCCATTGGCTTTGACGACGATGTGATAGGGAATTCCCGGATTCAGATTCTTGACTTGGAAGTATCCGTTGTCGTTCGCCACGACCGTGGGGTGATCGCCGGCCGGAATGCCCTCAAGAACGATGGTGGCGCCAGGGACGGCGTCGCCGTTTACATCGAGCACGGTGCCGGTGACGGTTCCTGTCTGCGGATCGGGCGCGGAAATCTGCTGAGCATTGCCGGCCACAGGGGCAAGATGTTCGGTTTGCTGAGGTGGCGTCGCAAGAGAGTCTGCGGCCATCCCAGGCAGGGCCGTAGCTCCACACATCACCACCAGAGTCGCGGTTCGCAGCCATGATTGCGACATCAGACTTCTCCCAAGCGACTCTTGGCACTATCGCTAAGAAACTCTAGCAAGCGGAACATAGTATGTCGATGCGGCAACAGGACGAATGGTTTGAAAGAGATACCTGTCCTAAGGGGTTAGCTGATCCCGCGGAGGGCGCCCGCAAGCTCGTCCCAGGAGCCATACGCCCGGTTATCCGACCAATTGGGCATTAGGCACGGGCAATCCTATAATTGCCCGTCACCTTGAGATAGCGGTAGAATATGTTCGACGTGTACCTCGAGCCGCGCATGACGAAACGAATTGCCAAACGACTGCTGGCCGTCGCGGCCATTCTGGCGCTGGCTGCGCTCTCGACGCATGCGGTCAGCCACTGGCATAGCCACGCGTACGACGAGGACAATTGCCAGGTCTGCCACGTAGGGCACGCTGCGATTCCGCAGGCAGCGGCGCAGGTGGCTGTACAGGTGGCCGTTCCGATCGCGAGACTCGCGCTGGCCGAAGAATTTGCGCCCAATCTTGAATTTGTCTACACCCTCAGTATTCCGCGAGCCCCTCCGGCTTAGAAGCGTTCTCCCAAGATAAATAATCGTCTCCCAGCACGCGGCGCCTGTCGCGCGGCGCGTGCGGATTTCCACATTCATTCATAGCCACAGCGCAGGGATGCGCCGCGGCCGCATTCATACAGGGAGAAAATCATGAGATTCGTACGCGCCATTTTTGGAGTCGTATTGGTCGTTTTATGCTTCCTTACAGCGGGACCGATCGCGCAAGCCCAGAACGGTAACTCAACGAATGTAACCGGAACCGTGACCGATCCTTCCGGCGCCCTGATTCCGGGCGCGACCGTCACAATTCACAACCCGGTCAGCCAGTTTGAGCGTTCGACCACCACGGACGCATCCGGCAATTTCACGATTGCCAATGTGCCGTTCAACCCCTATCACATGACCGTCAGCGCCACGGGCTTCGCCGGTTACGTGCAGGACATTGACGTGCGATCGTCGGTTCCGATCAACCTGAAGATCAGCCTGCAACTCGCCGGAAGCAACAGCACGGTAGTGGTGGAAGCTGCAGGCGACCTGCTGGAGACGGATTCGACGTCGCACACGGATGTGGATCGTGCGCTGTTCAACGAGGTTCCGCTCGAAAGCGCCTCGTCGTCCGTCAGCGCGCTGGTCACGCAGACGTCGCCCGGAGTGGCCGCGGATTCCAACGGGCTTTTCCATGGGCTTGGAGACCATGCCGAGAATTCGTTCTCCGTGGATGGCCAGCCGATTACCGACCAGCAGAGCAAGGTTTTCTCGAACCAGATTCCCGTCGATTCCATTCAATCGCTCGAGGTGATTGACGGCGCGCCGCCCGCCGAGTACGGCGATAAGACCAGCCTGGTCATTGACGTCACCACGCGCTCCGGACAGGGCATGACCACGCCTCACGGAGCTGTCACAACTTCCTATGGCGCGTTCGGCACGTCGAGTCTCGGCTTCAACCTGGGCTACGGAGGTCAGAACTGGGGAAACTTTATTTCCGCCAGCGGATTGAACAGCGGGCGATTCCTCGATCCGCCCGAGTTCGTCGTGATGCACGACAAGGGCAATGAGGAAAACTTTTTCGACCGTCTGGATTACCAGCTCTCGATGGCGGACTCTCTCCACCTCAATCTCGGCTTCTCGCGCTCGTGGTTTCAGACTCCCAATTCGTTCGACAACCTGAACACGGGCATCACCGAGGGCGATCTGCTCGGCACCGCGGATCCGACGCTCATAGGTCCAGCGGATCAGCGTTCGCAGATTCGCACGTTCAACGTCGCGCCCACCTGGAACCGGCTGCTCGGTCCGAATGCCGTCCTGACCGTGGGTGGGTTCGTGCGCCACGATCAGTACAACTACTATCCCAGCGACAACCCTCTCGCTGACGTCGGCCCGGTCAATCTACAAAGGGAGTCTGTTTCTCAGCTCCGCTTTCTCACCAATGCCGGCGCTCGCGCAAGCGTGTCTTACGTGAAGGGCGTCCACAACATCAAGGCTGGCGTCGTCTATGAACAAACCTTCCTGACCGAGAACGACCATCTCGGAATCGTGGATCCCACGCTGAATGCACCGTGCCTGGCGCCTGCAACCGGACCCAGCCCGTTCGCGTTCGTACCAGTCGCTGGATTTTCCGATCCCTCCGAGTGCCCGGCGGGGGACGAACCGAATACGGCCGCGAACCTTGGGTCTCCGGCGCAGCTCGGCTCCGTGTTTTTTCCTAACTTCAATCCAATTCTGCTGCCTTACGACCTGACTCGCGGCGGTGGACTGTTCACGTTCCGTGGACACACCGACGTGAAGGAGCTTGCTCTATACGTGCAGGACACGATCACCAGGGGAAGCTGGTCCTTCAACCTGGGGATTCGCGGCGATATTTACAACGGACTCACGGCGGCAAGCCAGGCCGAGCCCCGGCTCGGCGTCGCTTACAACGTGAAGCAGAGCAATACCGTCCTTCGCGTTTCCTACGCGCGAACGCTCGAAACGCCATTCAACGAAAACCTGGTGCTATCGAGCATCGGATGCGCATCTCCCGTCCTGAATCCGCTGCTGCTTTGCTCTTCCGATTCCTTGTCTCCGCTGAATCCGGGATTTCGCAATGAGTTCCACGCGGGGCTGCAGCAGGCATTTGGCAAGCACATCGTCTTTGATGGCGAGTACATCTGGAAATACACCCACAATGCCTACGATTTCAGCGTGCTGGGTAATACACCGATCACGTTTCCCATCGAGTGGCACAACTCCAAAATCCCCGGCTTTACCGCCCGGGTCAACCTCACAAACGTCCACGGATTGACGGCGTACGTGGTGATGTCCAGCGTCGCCGCGCGCTTCTTCACGCCTCAAATCGGCGGCGCTGGCTCCGTTCCCGTCGTATCCACGCCGGGAGAATTTGTGCCCTTCAGAATTGATCACGACGAGAAATTCAACCAGACCACGCACCTTCAATACCAGCCATGGAAACGCGGGCCGTGGGTCGGATTCAACTGGCGTTACGACAGCGGCCTGGTAGCCGGCGCTACGCCGTGCTATGGCGTGACTGACGAGAACAGCTGCCCACAATCCTTTACCGGTGCGGGCGGGGCCCCATTCGTTGACCCGCAATGCCTCACGCTCCAGGCGGTGGGAAACGGTTGCATTCCATTGACCGCGGACCAGGAATTCCAGGCCGGCTTCTTTTGTGGAACCGTGCGAGCTACGCCGACTCAGTCCATCCCCGACCCATGCCCGGCGAACGAGTTCGGGTCGAATTTGATAAAGGTTCCGGCCCTGGGTACGGAGCAGGACGACAAGAATCCGCCACGTATCGCTCCCCGAAATCTTTTTGATATCGCCATCGGGGACGACAACCTGTTCCACGCTGACCGCTATAAATGGAGCGCCAAGCTCACCGTGATCAATCTCGCGAATGAGTACGCGCTGTACAACTTCCTCTCAACGTTCAGCGGCACGCACTACGTAACGCCGCGCACGGTTACGGGAGAGATAGGCTTCCACTTCTAATCGATAGTCGCGGGATGGAGTTCCGGTCGCTTTTAGCCGGGCTCCTTTCCGTTTAGTTCGCAACGCCCTCGTTCACACGCGGAGGTTCCGCATGAAGATGATCGCCGCGGCAGCGCCAGGGAAATGGACGCGAGCAGCGGAAGGAACAAAGCGGAAAGGACGCGCGGCCCAGCCTTCAATGGCTCAATCTCTTGCCCCCGGTAGGGGAGGGGATCATCTCGGCCGCGATCTATGTCGCACTTTCCACGCCTACCGCGAGCGCAGGCGGCGCTCCGCACAAACATCGGTGAATCCGAGGTGAAAACGAGATGGCGACCATGACGCCGGCGCGCGTACGAAAGATTCGAAAGGCCCTCGGATTCTCGCAGGAAGATTTCGCACACATCCTGTGGATAACGTGGACAACCGTCAACCGCTGGGAAACCGGGGCAGCTGTTCCTCGCGGGTTACACCTCCGAATTCTGCAATTGCTGGAGCA
The DNA here is from genome assembly GCA_963814855.1 of uncultured Acidobacteriota bacterium. GTDB lineage: Bacteria > Acidobacteriota > Terriglobia > Acidiferrales > UBA7541 > Palsa-295. The sequence continues at coordinate 5,728 of CAWFEL010000010.1, read as the reverse complement.
TCGGCTGGCCACCCGGTCCTTTGGCGCCACTCTTCGAGATCCGCGCGCTGGGGATCCGATGTTCCTTCTCTTCCGGCTACTCGAGCCCGTCTACCAGGATCGCAGCGCTCGGGATTGAATTAAGAACCGTCCGACCCTCTCAATCATCGGGCCGCATAGACCTCTCGATGCAGTGGCCCGCAGAAGCAATCGCCTCCTCTTCAGGCAAAGCGCAACCTCGCGCAGCGGGGGAAAATTTCCAGTTGATAACGGCTCGCAAATAGCTCTTGACATCGATTTACAACTGGAATAATCTCTGCCCATCAGTTGAAAGTCATTTGCAACTGAGAAAACGCGCGATTCTAGTTCGCAAATCTCGAGAACACAAGGACCGAACTTGTTCCCGGCCAAATCGTTCTTCCTGAAAATTTTCGCAGCCGCATCACTGGTTCTCCTTCCTAGCCTCGCACCAGTTACATGGGCCGGCGTCGGCGGCGGCATTTCCGGCGACGTGAAAGACGCGAGCGGCGCCGCGATTCCCGGCGCATCGGTCACTGCGACGAACACCAGCACGGGAGTTCAGCAGGCGACAATCACCGACGACCGTGGAAGCTACTCGTTCCTGAGCCTGCCCGTGGGACGGTACGACGTGGAAGTTGCGCGCGCGGGATTCAAGCCCTACCGGCGTGCGGGCGTGGTGATTGACGTCAACAGCGCTCTCGTCGTGGACGCGGCGCTCGAAATCGGCGAGAAGACCCAGACCGTCACCGTAAGCGAGTCCGCGGTTCACGTGGAAACCGTCAACTCTCAGATGGGCGAGGTGGTGACGGGCACGCAGATGACCGCGGTTCCTTTGAATGGACGCAGCTTCACCGATCTGCTGTCGCTTCAGCCCGGCGTGGTTCCTGCCACCTCCATCACATCGAGCACCGTGCAGGATGTCGGCGCTTCCGCGCTATCCCCCTCGGGCGATCTGAATCCCGGGACAATTTCCATCAACGGCCAGCGCGAGTTTGCGAACGCGTTCCTGGTGAACGGAAGCGACGTGGAAGAAGACGTCAACATGGGCGCGGCCGTCATTCCGAACCTCGATTCCATCGCGGAATTCCGGATTCTGACGAATAACTTCGACGCGGAATACGGCGAGTTCAGCGGCGGCCAGATCAACGTGGTAACGAAATCCGGCACGAATTCATTTCATGGCAACGCTTTCGAATTCCTGCGCAACACGGACTTCAACGCGCGCAACTTCTTTTCTCCCACGCGCGGGGAATTCGACCAGAACCAGTTTGGCGGGACATTCGGCGGGCCGATCAAGAAGAACAAGGTTTTCTTTTTCGCGGATTACCAGGGAACTCGCTCGACTCAGGGAGTTGATACGGGCCAGATCCCCGTTCCCTCGGCGCAGGATCAGATGGGTAATCTTTCCGATCTGGCGAGTTCGTTTGTAACCACGGACGCCGAAGGAAACAAGGTTCCCACGACTGTGACCGGAACTTCCTGGGCAGGCGTCCTGACGGACCGCCTGGGATATACGGTCACTCCCGGCGAGGCTTACTACACGCCCGGATGCACCGCCTCAACCTGCGTTTTTCCGGGCGCCGTGATTCCGGCGAAGGCATGGTCCGCGCCCGCAACCAACCTGCTGAAATACATTCCCACGCCCAATAATGCCAACGGGACATTTTCAACTTCCGCGTTCAACGAAACTTTGCGCGACGACAAGGGCGCCTACCGCCTCGACGCCAATACGCGCTGGGGACTGTTGACCGCCTACTACTTCCTCGATGATTGGTCGCAGGACAATCCCTACCCCGTTGCGCAGGGCGGCGCGAACGTCCCCGGCTTCAACGCTCTCTATCAGGGGCGCTCGCAATTGATTGATCTTGGCGACACAAAAACGCTGAGCGCGACCGCGTTGAACGAATTCCATTTCAGCTTCCTGCGCGATTCCAACGACCTCGGCAAGCCCGTCGGAGGAGTAGGCGTCAGTCTGGCATCGCAAGGATTCGAAGTCGGCCCGGACACTCTTGGAATCGTTCCGCTGTCGCCGAAAACCGAGGGAGTGGAAAGCGTCGGCTTCAATAGCTTCACGATTGGGACCAACACGAACGAGATGAAGCAGGCCGCCAATACATTTCAAGTGCTCGACAACTTTTCAAAAGTGATCGGCACTCACACCATCAAAGTAGGCGGCGAATTCCACTACGATCAGGTCAACGTCAACGCGATCGCGCAATTCAACGGCAGCTTTCTTTTCTTCGGCACGGAAACGGGATCTGATTTCGCCGATTTCCTGCTGGGAATTCCCAGCCAGTACAACCAGAGCCAATTGCAGCCTTTTTATGGCCGTAACAAATACGTCGGGCTATACGCGCAAGACAGTTGGCGCGTAACACGTAATCTGACGCTTAACTACGGCTTGCGCTGGGATCGAATCGAGCCCTGGTACGAGAAGTACAACCAGATCGCCACATTTATACCGAACGAGCAGTCGGTCGTCTTCCCGGGCGCGCCCGCGGGAATTCTTTATCCCACAGACCCGGGAGTGCCGCGAACGTTGGCACCTCCGGGAAATCGCGACTTCGCGCCGCGAATCGGCCTGGCCTATTCGCCCAGCGCTTCCGGCGACGGCGTGCTCGCGAAATTATTGGGTGGCCCGGGCAAGACCAGCATTCGCGCCAGCTTTGGAATGTTTTACACGGCGATCGAAGCCCTCACGATTGGAGTGATGGCAGCCAACGCACCTTACGGAACCACCTACACCAGCCCGGCCCCGCCACTTTTCGCTACTCCTTTCGTTACTGCATCGAGCGGCCAGCCCGTCCCGGGGGGCCAGGTGTTCCCCGTGACTCTTGCGCCATTGAACTCCACCGCGAAGCACCCGGACGACAACATCAACTGGTCGCAGTTTGAACCCATCACCGGGCTGCCGAACTACCTGACCACAAATCGCATCCCTTACACCGAGGAATACATGCTGTCGCTCGAGCGCGGGCTGGGAGCCAATACCGTGCTCAGCGTCAATTACGTGGGCACGCAGGCGCACCGTCTTCTCGTAATCGAGGAATCGAACCCCGGCGATCCAAACTTGTGCTTGTTCCTGAGCAATCCCGCCAACCTGGCGCCCGATCAAACTCCGTGCGGTCCTTTCGGCGAAGACACCACTTACGTGACGAAAGCGGGCGTGACCTACAACGGCAAGGAGGGTCCATTTATCGGCACGCGAGGGCCGCTCGGATCGAATTTCGGCAGCAACGCCAATCAAGCCACCATCGGCAATTCCAATTACAACGCCTTGCAAGTCACCCTGCGCCACACGGGCAAGCGTCTGAATGTGCTGGCTGGATACACCTACAGCAAGTCCCAGGATCAGTCGTCCAATCTTGGAGAGGCCGTCAATCCGATTGATCCGTCGCTTAGCAAGGCTCTCTCCTCATTCGACGTGAAGCACAATTTCGTGGTGAGCTACATCTACCAGATTCCATTCGAACGCCTCTTCGGCGTTTCAAACGGCTGGACGCGCGGCTGGGAGGTTTCTGGAATCACGCGCTTCAGCAGCGGCTTGCCCGTGACGCTCGTAAATTTCGGCGACAACTCGCTCCTCGGATCGGAGCCCAACGGCATCAACAACTTTGGCGTGGACGAGCCGGACTATACCGGCGGGCCGCTCGATCTGAATCAGAACCCGCGCAACGGACAGCCCTATTTCAACACGGCCGAATTCCCCGAGAACGCTCTGGGCACGCCGGGCAACTGCCAAGCGGCGTTTCTTCTACGGGCCCGGCCTGAACAATTACGACATGGCCCTCACGAAGAACGTAAACCTGACCGAATCGAAATCGCTTCAGTTCCGCATCGAAGCCTTCAACATTTTTAATCACGCCCAATTCTTCGGACCGCAATCCGTTGACGGAAATATTGACAGCTCGACCTTCGGCGACGTTGTGAGCGCGCAACCGCCGAGGCTCCTCCAACTCGCCGCAAAATTCAACTTCTAGTCGAGGCCATGTGAAATCGCCGATGCTTCCCCAAGGCCAGATGGCAGTCGGACGAACCGGAGGGCGTGCGCTATTCCTTGCAGTGGTGCTTCTGTTGGCTGGCTGCGCCACTTCGCCGCCACCACCCGCCGCGGCAGAGTTCGATCCGCCCGAGCAGACCATCGGCGAGCGGCTTTTCCTCGAGACGCGCTTCGCCGAATATTTCGCCGCCAACATGACGGATGTAAACGCGCCCCTCGCCGTCGGCGATCCCGTCGTGAATCAAGTGCAGAACGTTAGCGGCGGACCGATGCCCGGCCCGTTCGCGGGGCAGTCAATCAACTGCCGCACCTGCCATTTTGTGGACGAGTTTCAAGGCGTACCGAACGCGGGCAATCGCACGTACGCTGACTTCACCGACCACAGCCCGATTCCGCGCCAGCTCACCGGATTTCTCAGCACACCGCGCAACGCGATGCAGATGGTCGGCTCGTTGCAAACCCATACCGGCCCGGCGTTCCTGCATTTCGATGGCGAGTTCGCCACGCCGCAGGATCTGGTTCGCGCGACGCTCACGGGCCGCAACTTCGGATGGGCGCCCGATCAGAGTTTGCAGGCCATGGCTAACATCGCGCAGGTAATCCGAGAGGACAATGGCCAGGGCAGTATCGCGGCGTCGTACGGAAATCTTTCCTACGCAGTTGTGTTTCTCGGTACCGACAAGAGCATCCCGGCGGAGTACCTCCTCCCCGCGCAATATCGGCTCGACGTTTCATCTGCCAGCGACGAGCAGATTTTGGACGCCGTCGCGCAGCTCATCACGCAATACATGGAGAGCCTGCTCTTCCAGCAGGACGATCAGGGCCGCTACATCGGCTCGCCCTACGACGTGTTCTTGCGCATTAACCATTTACCGCGGCAGCCTGACCCACACGAGACCGACGCACAGTATGCCCAGCGACTTTCGCTGGCTGTCGGGGCGCTTTCCAATCCGAAGTTCGTGGATGGAAAGCTTGGCAGCTTTCAATTTCACTCGCAGCCGTTCGCATTCGGCGCCACGGAGCTTGCGGGGTTGAAAATCTTTCTCACCGCCGCGACTGGAACGACCGACGGCTCGCAGCACGCCGGAAACTGCGTTGCCTGCCACATCGCTCCCAATTTCACGGATTTCCGCTTCCACAATACGGGCGTCTCGCAGGAGGAGTACGACGCGGCCAATGGAACAGGCGCCTTCGCACTGCTCGCGATCCCGTCGCTCGCCGCGCGCACCGCGGCTTACGATTCCTACCTGCCCGCGTCGGCGAATCATCCGAACGCCAGCGAGAGCTTCCGCCATCCTGCCGTCGCCGGAAGCCCGCAGTTCGCCGACCTCGGGCTCTGGAACGTTTACCTGAATCCCGATATGCCGAATCCGCAAACGAATCTCGCCTCTATCATCTGCGCGAACAGCCAGAATTGCGCGACCGATCAGGGCCTGCCCACGACGGTTGCGCAGTTCAAGACGCCCACGCTGCGCGATCTCGAGGACTCAGCGCCGTACTTTCACAACGGCAGCAAGCTGAAGTTTCCCGACGTCATCCAGTTCTATATCGCGACCTCGCAGCTCGGTCGGCTGGGGCAGCTTCGCAATCCGCCGCTGGAATTCGCCGGTATGTCCATCAACCAAAGTGACGTCGCGGCGCTCTCGGCGTTTCTCGCGTCCCTGACCGAGGATTATCACTAGGTCCCCGCACCACCCCAAAGGCCCCTCGGTACACCCCCCGAGGGGC
>CAWFEL010000009.1:0-19474 GCA_963814855.1 uncultured Acidobacteriota bacterium | reverse complement strand
CGCGCTGACGTTGCCGTTCGCATCCGTCTTCGTAGGTGTACGGCATGCTCGGCACGGCAGGCGTCCTTGGCGCGATGCCTGCCGACATCTGCGGCCCTGAACGATTGAGCTTCGCCGGATGCAATGAGATAAGTCCCTTATTTTCAGCGATGCGATTCTTGGAGAAGTTACATCACGCCGTGTCCGACACGTACGTCGACCTTGACATACGATGCCTGTAATGTATAATTCAAACATGAAAGCAAACCCAGGCGGAGTCCTTGCCGACGACGACGTCATTGGCCGAGACGCGCTAATCGATTTTCTTTGGCGTGTGCTTGACCGCCAGAGCATCGTCCTCACGTCAGAGCGCAGGGTCGGGAAAACAAGTGTCATTCGCAAAATGGTTAATTCTGCCGATGCCGCCGATAAGGTATGCCTGCTGCGGGACATTGAAAGTCTTAGATCAGCAGGTGAGTTTATCGAGGGCATCTACGCGGATGTGCAGGCCCTATTATCGAAAAAAGAGCGGGCAAAGATGGTGATGTGGGGCCTTCTTGAGAAACTTGGTGGGACGGAGATTCGCGACGTCAAGCTTCCCGCTGTCAAACCTCACTGGAAGAACATTCTATCGGCTCTTTTCGAGGATATTTTCACGGACGAAAAGCGACAGGTGATTTTCTTTTGGGATGAACTACCGCTGTTTCTGTACAACGTCAAGGAAGGCGATGGTGCGCCGGGCTCGAAGGAAAGCGACGGGCCGCGCGACGCGATGGAACTCTTAGACGCGCTGCGAATGCTACGACAAAAGCACCGCAACCTGCGCATGGTATTCACGGGATCGGTAGGGATGCACCAGGTGATAGAAAGTCTCCGAAAATATGGTTACGCCAACGATCCCACGAACGATATGGAAATAATCGAAGTGCCCCCGCTCATTCCAGAGGACGGGCTGGACCTCGCTGGTCTGCTGTTAGAGGGCGAGCGCATCAAAGTCGCGGGTGACATCGCAGCGGTCAGTGGAGCGATTAGCGATGCAGCGGGGCACATTCCGTACTACATACACTGCCTGGTTTCTCGCATTCGAAATTCAAATAAAGAAATAGACTGCGAAGGAGTCCGCCAGTGCTTGGAGAACCTAATCGGCGACCCAAACGACCCTGCCCACTTTGATTATTACCAGACCCGACTAAGAACCTACTATGGAAGCGTCGAAGCGGAACTGGCCCTCCACGCACTGGACGCCTTGGCCCCATCGGGTCGACCACTGGCCTTTCCCGAACTCTTCAATTTGGTCAAGCACAAGACACCCAACGCAGAGGAAGAACTCTTCCGGCGCGTTCTACAAGTTCTTCTCAAGGACCACTATCTCATCAGGAATGCGGACGGCGCATACTCCTTCCGCTATTCGATTGTTCAAAGTTGGTGGGTTTACACCAGAGGATAAGATGGCCATATTTTCTACATTCAATCCTTCCGCAATGCCTTCAGATCTCATAGAGGGAGCTTTTGTTCAGCGCGAGCTTCTAGCAGAACGTCTGGTCGATATCTTCGAGGAAAGTGCCCGTCGAGAATCCAAACATAACGTGCTGCTCGTCGGACCGCGGGGGATCGGGAAGTCACACCTTGTATCCCTCGTTTACCACAGACTCAAAGCGAAGAAGGATTTGGCGGATAAGCTCAGCATCGCCTATCTCAAAGAGGATGAGTGGGGAATCAATTCCTTTCTCGATCTGCTAATGCGAACGTCGCGAGCTGCATTTGAGGAAGCGGGGTTGGAGCCAAACGACAGCTTCGATCAGTTGTCTGGGTTGAGCAGAACGCAGGCCGAAGATCACGTGTGGCGCGCATTGAAGGAGATGCTGGGAAGCAAGACCTTGCTCCTAATAATTGAGAACCTCGACGCGGTGTTTGAAAAAATCGGCGAACACGGCCAAAGGCAGTGGCGGGCGCTCATGCAAACGAATCCCCAGTGGGCGATACTCGCCACTACCCCGGCGTTATTCTCCGGCATCTCCCGGCAAGTATCGCCATTTTACGGCTTTTTCGAAGTCATCCATTTGCAACCGTTGTCGATAGACGACGCCGTTGCCTTGCTGCAGAGATTAGCCCAATGCAACAAAGATGAAAAGACAGTCGCCTTTTTGAGCACCGCGGTGGGGCGGGCACGTGTTAGAGCAGTCCAGCATTTAGCCGGTGGAAACCATCGAATTTTCGTGCTTTTCTATGACTTCTTGCACCAAAGCGGATCGGAACACTTTGTCGGACCACTCCTCAAAACGGTCGATGCGCTAACGCCGTATTACCAGGCGCAGATGATCAGGTTGTCACCTCAGCAACAGAAGATCGTAAACTTCCTTTGCGAACACAGGAATCCTGCAACGGTCACGGTCATCGCGAAAAATTGTCTGGCGACCCATCAGACGGCGGCAAGTCAGCTCAGGCAGCTTTTGACCCACCGCTACGTCAGAGTTGACCGAGTTGGAAGGGAGTCCTTTTACGAGTTGGCCGAACCTTTGTTACGCATTTGCGTCGAAGTCAAAACTCATCGTGAACAGCCACTTCATCTCCTAGTCGATTTTGTGCGCTACTGGTTCTCACGAGAAGAGTTGGAACAAAAGCTTTCCCGCGCGAATGACTCTAATCTTGAGAAGCCCTATCTCTTGGCTGCATTACAGAAGTACGACACAGGCGACGTACACGATCACCTAAGTCCGGAAATCGCTGCTTTGTGTGTGGCGCTCAGCCTAGAAAGACACACGCCCGACGAATTGAAAGCCAAAGCCCAGGAGCTCGCCGAACTCAGCCAAGTGGCAGAAGACTGGGCACACTACGCGCGAGCGATGAACTGGTTGGATAGGGAGTCGGAAGCTATACCCAAGCTCGAGGAGGTACTTGAGAAAAATCCGGACAACATTAGCATTCTACGATGGCTAGCTGCGCTGCACGGTTCCGCGGGATCGGTGACACGCGCCGAAGCGTTGCTCGACCGTGCGCTTGCCTTGAGCCCGACAAGGCCTATCTTGTATCTCGACAAGGGCCAATTGCTGGCCCGTACAGAGCGCACGAGAGAGGCTCTCGAAGCCTTTGATGAGGCAGTTCGTCTCAATCCCAAAGGGGCGAAGGATATTGCAATTGAAAAGGCTCGCGTGCTACTGAAACGCGAGGAGTACAGTGCAGCTCGCGAAGTCCTATCTCCTTTCTTGTCCAAAGGCCATGAGATCCCTCATCTGCTCGTTATTTACGGTGTCACCTTCGCAGAGGAAGACAAGATGAGCGAGGCCTTGGAATATTTCTCCAAAGCAACAATGGCATTTGAGGGAGATCCTTACGCTTGGGGCAATCGCGGACATGTACTTTGCAACCTCGGAAAATACGAAGAGGCACTTGAGTGCCTTGATCGATCATTGGCCTTGAACCCCAACGAAAGGGGCGTCTTGCATTCGCGGTGTCAGGCGCTATTTGAAACCCGGCAATTCGATGTTGCCTTTGCGACGGTCGCTCCGGAAATATTGTCACATTACGTCTTCCACCAACTATTGAATATCTTGAACGCACATCCGAGGCAAGGAGAACTGCAACAGCAACTATCGAAACTCAAGAATGCACACGATTCAGCAACATGGCAGGCCGCAATTCTAGGTGGTCTAACCGAAATGGCCAGTCTCGCCAGAACCTTCGAGTCGCGTGAGGCGTTGGATGAGCTCCGGATCTGGAACTCGGCTATTCAGGAGATGTTCGTCAATCAGAACAACTTTTCGATTCTTCTAAAGCTGTTTGATGTACTTATGAGGGTCAAGGTGTTAGATGACAGGAAGGCCCTGCTAGAATTGCCGCGGGAACAGAGACTGCTCATCGTCGGAGAAAAGGAAGAAGAGGACTTCCTAGATCGCAGCGAGGTTCCTGGCTAGTGAAAGGAACATAAGTTCTGAAGATCGGAGTGGGGGATTTTCCGATCTGCTCCCACTCCCCTTTTCCGGCCAGCATGTCCCACCTGTACTTTTTCTAAACTTTCGTCCAGTGGCGACGCTCGCCCCCGTCGTGATACTTTCCCGCGAGGTCCATCAACATGGACAGATTCGTTCCCGCCGTTGGGCGGGACAGCAGTGCAGGCAAGTTGGCGAACGCGCGAGGGCGAAGAGCAAGAAGCCGCCCCTTCGCTCGCCGCGTACCGCCTTGGTTCCGATCCGCTGTCAGCGCCGCCGAACGCCTCCGCAAACTGACCTCCGAGCCGTCGTTTTTGGCGCCAATTACTCGACACACCATGCAAAGTAATTTCACGTGTATCTCATTGAAAACAAACGATGCGCACCCCAAAGAAGTGACACACAAATTGACGCGCGGGTGTCACGATATTTTCTGCGGGACGAGGCGTGCCGCCCAAGAAAATCGACTCAGGAATAGGAAGCCACCCGTCACTGCGTGCCGAGTAGAAAGGGGCGCAAATGATTGAAAACACACGACCGAGACCACCGCTACCCGTCACTGGAACGAGGGGGCAACGAGAACAAGGCTGCCCGCCTAAAGGCGTGCGCTACGAAGGCGTGGGCGAAGAGAAGAGAGGTCCCTCGTCGGCCCTAAACGGCCTCGCTCGGGATGACAATCCTGATCGGATTGCCAGCTTATCAGACGGCCATGGGGGCGCGTTCGCGGGAGCGGCGCGCGTGGTAGTGCATGGCGATATTGAGGTAAACGTTTCCGCAGGGAGTTTCGAAGCACAGAATTGTGGCTTCGGAATCCTGGCCGGCTTTATCGCACTGCTCCTGCGTCAGCAGCGCGGGCGGATAAACTTTGAATTGAAATCCGCGATCGTTGAGCTGCGTGACCGCGTTTCCGATCACCATGTTTGCCAGCTCGCAGACTGCTTCCGGGACGATGGACTCGCCGGGATCCACTTCCGTGCCCGCGAGATAGCTCGCGACTTTCGCAGCCGCTTTGGGTTCCATATCGAGAACGATGCGCCCTTCGATCTGTCCCTTGAACATGACCTCGGCCGCGAGACCTTTCTTGCGATAGCCGTCCTCTTCCATGGCGAGGTCGGCGATCTTGGCGGGCTCCCGCATCATTTCGGCGAGAACGGTATCGAGCGAGCCGATAAACGGCTGGATCAGGTCCATCTTCATCTGGATTTCCCCTCTTGTACGGTGATGGTTGGCGGCGCGGTGACGCCGTCGTCATTGAGCACGTAACGGATAATTTCGTAGAGAGCGTCGGGCTTCACCGGCTTCTGGACGAAATGGCGCGCGCCCTTCTGCAGCGCGGCCAGAATGTTGTCCTGGTAGCCGACGGAAGAGACCATCACGACGCGCGCCTCGGGATGTTCCTGCACGATGCGCTCGACCGCTTCGATGCCTTCCATCTGCGGCATGGTGATGTCCATCAGGACGATATCCGGCTTCGTGCGAGCGTATTCCGTGATGGCCGTGCAGCCATCGCCGGCCTCGCCCGCGAGGCGTCCGCCGAACGACTCGACCATCTTCGCGAGACTCTTCCTCGCGAAGACCGAGTCGTCCACGATGAGGTAGCGGACGGGCTGGCTATCTTTTCGGGTCAAAGCTTCAAACTGTTTCATGACGATCTCCTTCGAGAACCTGTATCTCCGGCGGCCGCACCGCTCGGAACAGCCGCCGGCTCGGCCTGCTGCGGCCGGTCGGGAAGACATTTGGCTTGCAGAGTGCCTGCAAGCGCAGAAAGCGAAACCACGCGGCTGACGAATCCGCGCGAGATTGCCGATCGAGGCATGCTATCCACAACGCACGTGTCGGGACTTTGCGCGAGCGTGACGCCGCCCGCGGCTTGTATCGCGCCCATGCCCGCGGCGCCGTCCTCGCCCATGCCGGTCATCAGGACTGCGACGGCTTTGCTGCCGAACGTGCTCGCGACGGAATGGAACAGCACGTCCACGGACGGACGATGGCCATTGACGCGCGGCTGGTCCACGATGATCGCGACGTCGCCGTGCTCCATGTGGCAAACCTTCATGTGACGATTGCCCGGGCAGATCAGCGCGCGCCCGGCGAGCAACAAATCGCCGGATTGCGCTTCCTTCACTTCGAGGCCCGAGGATTCGTCGAGCCGGCGCGCGAACATTTCCGTGAATCCTTCCGGCATGTGCTGCACGACGAGCAGACAGCCGGGAAAATCTTCCGGGAGCTGCGAGAAAAGATATTGCAGCGCGTTGGGGCCGCCCGTCGAGATTCCGATGGCCACGATGCGCGAGGGCCAGCGCGGTTGCGCGGGAAAATTGCGCGGCTCCTTGCGCTTCGTCGGCGGCACCGTGATGATCATTTTTGGCGGGCCGGAAGAAGCGGCGACCTTGATCTTGAGCGCGAGTTCGGAGGCGATTTGCTGCAGGCGGCCGGAAGCGGCGTCCTGCGGCTTGGTGACGAAATCGAACGCGCCGAGCGCCAGAGCTTTCAGGGTGAGGGCGGCGCCTTCCTCGGTGTGCGCGCTGACGACGATGACGGGAACGCGATGCTTGCGCGTGATCTCGCGGAGCATCTCGATTCCGTCCATGCGCGGCATGTCGAGATCGAGAGTGACGACGTGCGGGTGAAGCTCCTGAATCTTGCGGAGGCCGATCAAACCATCCATCGCGGTGCCCACGACCTCAATCGAGGGATCGCTGAGCAAGGTTTGCGGGATGAGCTTCCGCATCAGCGCGGAATCGTCCACCACGAGCACGCGGATTTTTTCGCTCATGCGATGGCTCCGACCGCGGGAATGCGGGAAAGATGCGACACGACCGCAGGAACGTTGAGGATGAGCACGACGGTTCCGTCACCAAGTATGGAAGCGCCGCTCACAATCGGAGAGGTGACCAGCTGATCTTCGAGAGCTTTGATGACCAGCTCCTCTTCACCCATCAGGCTATCCACGGCGAGGCCGAACTTGCGGCCGCCAGTGCCAATCACGATCACGAAGAGGCGCTCGGCGCGCTCGGCGACGGCGTGCGGACCGAGACGGTCGAGGCGAACGAGCGTGAGAACCTGTTCGCGCAGCTGAAAAACTTCGTGGTCGTCAATGCGGTGAATTCCCTGCTCGGTGATGCGCGTGATTTCCGCAACGGACGCGAGCGGCACGGCGTAGAGGCGTCCGTGGACGCGGAACAGCAGCGCGCGAATGCTCGCGAGCGTGAGCGGCACGAGGAGACGGAACGTGGTGCCGCGACCGGGCACGCTTTCGAGTTCGACCGAGCCCTTCAGCGCTTCTAGCGAGGACTTCACGACGTCGAGACCGACGCCGCGGCCGGAAATTTCGGTGATTTCGTCGGCGGTGCTGAGGCCTGGCGCAAAAATCAGTTGGAGACCTTCCATTTCATTGAGCTGGATGGCTTCTTCGGCGGAGAGGATTCCGCGCTCGATGGCGCGGCGGACGATTTTTGCGCGATCGAGTCCGTGGCCGTCGTCGGACACTTCGATGACGACTTGATCGCCGTCGTGGTAGGCGTTCAGGCGAATGGTGCCATGTGGAGCTTTTCCGGCTGCCTCGCGCTCGGCGGTCGTTTCGATGCCGTGGTCCGCGGCGTTGCGGACCAGGTGCGCCATGGGATCTGAGAGCGCGTCGAGGATGCTTTTATCGAGGTCGGTGGTTTGTCCGGCGATTTCGAGCGAAATCTCTTTGTTGCGCAGACGGGCGACGTCGCGAATGATTCGCGGAAAGCGGCGGAAAAGCTGCTCGACGGGAACCATGCGAATTTTCATCACCGACTTCTGAAGCTCGCCGAGTACACGGGACTGAAATGCGAGCGCGTCGGCCAGTTTTCCGCGAATGGGATCCTTGGAGTGGCGGCGCTCGAATTCCGCCATGGCCCGCTGCAGCATGGATTTCCCGATGATCATTTCGCCGACCAGATTCATCACGGTGTCTATGCGCGCGGCATCCACACGAAGCATGTTTTCCGATGCGGCATGGGCAAGGCCGCCGGGCGCCGCGGCTTCGGGCGCTTCATCGTCCTCAACCTGGGCGAGCGCGGGCACTTCCGCTTTCACGCCTGCGGACACCGCGGCGGCTTCCGATTCGATCAGGATTTCCAGCAAGTCGCGCGGCGCGGATTGCAGCACCGGTGTGCGCTCGACGGAAATATTCGTGACCACGGACGGCACGTGGCAACGCTTTCGGATCCACTCCGCTGGTTTTGTGGTGGAAAGCGCGGCCTGGATGGATTTGCAATCGTCCACGGGCGCGCCACTTTCCGGACGCTGCGCCAAGATTCTGCCGCAGCCCTCGAGCGACTTTCGCGCCAGCTCGAAAGCGGCAGCGGGAAGCAGCGCTTCCGGATCCAATTGCAGCGAGATGTTGTAAACGTTGTCGCCGCGGCGAAGCGCTTCGACGATCATCAGGCGCTCGTATTCCGTCCATTCGAATGTCGTTGCGGCCGGCTCATTTTGCGCTTGTGCCGCGGGCTTGTTCAGGAGCCGGCTGATGTATTCGTGCAGCGCGCCGCCGGCGGGCGGCTGGAGGTTGTTCCTATAAGCGGCCAACATTTCGTGGAACGTATCGGCGGCGGTGAGGATTACTTCAGCGATCAGGCCCGCGTTCTGCTGGGCGAGCTCCGGCGTGAGCACGTCTTCCAAATCGTGGGCGAGCTCGCTGAGTTCGCGATAGCCGCAGGCGGCTGAATCGCCCTTGAGCGTGTGCACAGCGCGGCGAACATGCCGAAGCTGTTCGAGATCGCCGGGGCGATCTTCGAGAGCGAGACCCGCTTCGTTCATGCCCTGGAGAATTTCCTGGGCACTCTCGAAGAAGAGGTCGCGAAGCTCGGAGGCCTGTTCGTCGGACGGAAAACTCACTGCGCCCCCTCGAGCCGCTGGTAGACGGTCGCGTTGTTCTCGTGAATCATGTGGAACTTCTTCGTCAAGCCGAAAAGGCTCTCGGCATGGCCGACGAATAGATAACCTTCCTGGTTCAGGCAGCGGTGAAACTTTTCGATCAAGCGCTTCTGTTCGGCTTCGTCGAAATAAATCATGACGTTGCGGCAAAAAATGGCGTCATTGTGCTGCGGCAGGTATTCGGTTTTCAGATTGTGAAAATCGAATTGCACGAGACTTTTCAGCGCAGGCTTGATGGCGTACTTGTCGGCAACTTTATCGAAATAGCGGAGACGCGTGGTGTAGTCCACGGTGTCCATTTGATTTTCGCTGTACACGCCCTGCTGAGCGGTGAGCAGCGCGGAGTAGCTGATGTCCGAAGCGATGATTTCCACCTTCCAGGGAGGCGGAATCAGCGGTTTGGGAGTCGGCATGTCGAAGGGGAGCGGATTCCGCAGGTAGTAATAGGCCAGGGCGTCGCAAACCATAATCGCGAGCGTGTAAGGTTCCTGACCGGTCGAGCAGCCGGCGCTCCAGATGCGCAGCGACCAATCGCGGCGCTCCTGTTTGCGCTTGAGGATTTCCTCGAGAACGACTTTCTGGAATAGATCGAGCTGCGGACGAATGCGGAAGAAACTCGTTTCGTTGACCGTCAAATTCTCAAGCAGCGCGGTCAGTTCTTTCTTGCCTTCGCGGCTGGTCAGAAGCCGGTAGTAACTGTAAAACGAATCAATCTGGCAGGCTTTCAGGCGGCGCTGCAGGCGGTCGCGGAGGAAATGTGTGCGGCGCTCGTCGAAATACATGCCGCATTCCTGATAAACCAGCGTCTGAAGGAGCTTCAATTCGGGTTCGGTTAGCGGGACCTGCGTCGTCAGCGTCGTAATGGACATTCGTTCCTCGGTAATGATCCTGGTCCGGCCTAGAAAATTCGTTCGGCGCTACCCACGGGGACGGCCGCAGCGGACTCCGCGACGTCTTCGAGGCGCTGAAGCTCTCCCCGCTGCAGAATCCGGTTCAAATCGAGCAGAATGACGAGCCGCCCCTTCAGCTTGCCGACCCCGGTGATGTAGTTCAGTTCGCCTTCTTTGAACACGTCGTGCGGCTCTTCGATATCCGAGGGAGGAATCCGCAAGACCTCGGAGGCGGAATTCACGAGCAGGCCGATCCTGCGCGTCTCCATCTCGACGACGACGATTCGATTCTTCTTGTCGGGCTCGAAGTTTTTTTCTCCGAAACGCTTCCGCAAGTCCACGACGGGAATAATCCGTCCGCGCAGATTGATGACGCCCTCGATGTAGTCAGGGGCGTTGGGGACGGACGTGATCTCCGGGACGCGAACGATTTCCCGCACCATCGCAATCGGCAATCCGAAGGTTTCCCGGCCGATCCGAAAGCCGACAATCTGGAGATCCTTGTCCATAGTGGATTTGTGGGTTTTCAGGATCGGACCATTTCCGCATATTCCGGCGCGGCATGGCGATCAGAGCCCAATCGGCGCCCGCCGGAGTGCTTGTGGTCGGAGTAGGTCTCTTCCAGGGCAAATCGGTCCATGGAGTCGAGCAAATTGCGAGAGAGCTTGGACATTTGTTCCGCAGCGGCGGCCAGCTCGGTGGAACTGGACGTGGATTGCTGCACCAGCTCGCGCATCCGCTCCATCGAGCGCACGACTGCTTGCGCGCCCGAGGCTTGCTCTTCGACCGACGAATTAATTTCCTGCGTGATTTCGGTGAGGCGGTTGGTGGCCTTGGCGATTTGAGCCGAACCGCTGGATTGCTCCATGGTGGCGGCGCCAATTTCCTGGGAGAACTTGTAGACTTCCGATACCACGTCGGAAATCTTGTCGAGCGCGAGACTGAGGTCTTTATTGAGCACGAGACCTTCCTGAACCATGGACGTGCTCTTGTCCATGTTCTCGACGGCCTCGCGCGCTTCCTTCTGGATTCCCTGGATCAGCTCGGAAATTTCCTTGGTTGACTGCGTGGATTTCTCCGCGAGTTTTCGCACTTCCTCGGCAACGACGGCGAAGCCAAGGCCGTGCTCGCCGGCGCGGGCGGCTTCGATTGCGGCGTTCAAAGCGAGCAGGTTGGTCTGTTCGGCCAGATCGTCAATCACTTCGATGATCTTGCCGATGTCGTCTGCGCGGCGGCCAAGAACGTCAATGATTTCAGCCGAAGCCTGGATCGCGTGGCTGGTGCGGTTGAGCCCTTCGGTGGCCTTGTCCATCGTGGCCATTCCGGTCCTTGCCTCTTCGCGGGAGCGATGGGAGATATCCACCAGCATCTTGGCAGTGTCCGCCACGCGCTGGATGGACGTGACCATCTGATCTATGGAAGAAGAAGTCTCGGCGACGCTGGAGGCTTGAACCTGCGTATTCTTCACCACGTTCTGCACGTTGACGCTCATTTCGTGCATCGTGCTCGTGACTTCATCAATCGCGGATGCGGCCTGCACGCTGACTTTGGCCGATTCGTCAGAAGCGCTGGCCATCTGACCCGCGCCGCTCGCCACTTGCGAGGCGCTGTCGCGCACCTGGCGAACCAATTCGCGAAGGCCCTGCGTCATGCGCGAGAAGGCCTTGGCCATGGTGTCCTGCGCCGACCGTGGCTGCACGCTCACGAACAGCTGGCCTTCCGCGATCGCCGCTGATACGCCCGCCATTTCCTTGAGGTGGACGATCATGGTGTTGAAATTCTCGGCGAGAAGTCCGACCTCGTCGCCTCGATGGACGTCAATCGTCTGATCAAGGTCGCCCGAGGTGCCGATCTTATGCGCCACTTCGATCAGGTGATTCAGAGGCTCGGTGATGGATTTCGCAGTCTTGAATGCGACGAAGGCGCCGAGTACGAGGCCTGCCAGCGTGCAAACAGTCATCACGATGCTGCAGACCATCAGCGTGGAGGCGGACGAAGCGTTTGATTCGTCTTGCGCCTTGTGTACGGCCTGGCTGGCTCCGTCGAGAATCGTGGTCGAACGGTTAATCCAAGAAACCGGATCGTGCTGCAAATAGAAAATCTGCAAGTCGGAGACGGTGGTGTCTCCCGAATCCACGGAATGCCGCTTAGCGATCATTTCCTTCGCGAAGTTGTCGGCCCAGCCGCGTTCGTTGTCTTCAACCTGAGAAAGCGCGGAACGGAGGCCCGCGTCGTTGGCCTTGGCTTCACCTTGCTTCAGCAGATCCTGCAATTCAGCGACGCCCTTGTTCGTCTTGTCCTCATCGCGCAGGTCGCCGCTGAGGAGATAGTTGCCGAGGGAGAGACGGTTCTCGATCATTTTGTAGCGGATGCCTTCGATCGTTTGCACATCAGCGAGCGTGGCGGCGACTGCCGACCGAGTGGAGTACTGCCGGAACACGGTGAAGACGTTGATCAGAAATAGAAGGGAGATGACTCCCAGGATGATGCCGAACGCCCAGTACAGCTTCTTGCCAATCGTCATTTTGAAAAGCCTCCGCTCCCCCTGCAACCGTCGATCCCCCAAGCTCCCCTAATCGGGGACTTGGGGACCCCTTCTGTGCGCCAATGCGCTGAGGGCGCTAATCCTGTCCGCTGAACGTAAACTCAACGACTTCCATGGTTTCTTTTGCAGCCGGTTCAAAACGCCATTGCTTTAGAGCGTTGAGCGCCGCATTGACCAGCAGCGGACTTCCCCCAACGACTTTTGTGTTCGTGACATGGCCATCTGCCGCGACGGTGGCCTCGAGCTTGACCTTGCCGGTCACGTTCATCTGTTTCGCCAGAGCCGGATATTCAGGCGCGACCTTGGTGCGGACCTTGCGCTTGCCGGCCTCGGATGCGTTGTCCTGCGCCGACGCCTTTGGCGGCAGAACCGCCGATCCTCCGAGAAGCAGCGCCAGGCCCACGGATACGACGATTTTTCGGTATATCACCGGTATACCCCTCCCAAGACCCAGAACCCCAGCGTCGGAAAATGCACGGGTAATGCCATGAGCAGGCGGCATTCTGAGGTGGTCCGCAATAGGGTAATGTCCGTCGTAACATATTGATTATAAAACAGATAGAATACTACGGGAGATTTCTAGAGGGCGCGAAATGCAGCGGAGGCGTCTCAAAGGGCAGGGGCCAGACGCAGGAGGGTCTCAGGTTGCGACGGGGACCGGATTGTCGGTTAGAACAACTGCGACCGCGGGTTGGTTGACTCAAAATGAGATAACGCCGTAACGTCTTTGTTGTATAGGCGAAGCGCGCACACGCCCCCCTATAGCCCCGATGCGTGCACTGAAGAGAATCCGCGAAGTCCCGTCTCGTCTCGATGGCTCGTTTGAGAGCCTGTTGGCCCAGTTTTCCGCTACGACTCTAGAGCTGAATCCGTCGCTTGGCACGGCCGAATTTGCGCGGCGGCTTACGACACGCGCTGCCGAAATGCTCGGGGCGCGCGCGGTTGTCCTGGTGCTTGGACGCGGCTCCGAATGGGAAGTTGCGGCACTGAGCGGTCCCGCGCAGCGCTGGGAACAAATGGTTCAGCACCGGCTGGCCGCGGCGCTTGGAGAACAGGCGGGCGTTCCGTCGTCTGCACTGCGATTTGGAACGGGCACGATGATGCTTGGTCGCGAACTCGCGGAATCGCTGGGATGGCGCGATTTAATTCTGGTGCGCTTGACGGAGAGCGAAGGCGAGTTGCTCGGTGTTCTGTGCCTGGTGGACCTCGGGCGGGAACTTTCGGCGATCGAGAGCCAGCTGCTTGAAGCGCTGGCGAGCCACGCGTCGGTGGCGCTCGAGAACGTGCGCTTGTTCTCTCGAATCGAGCGATCGCGAAAGCAGTGGGTCGAGGATTTCGACGCCATCACGGATTTCATTGTGGTGCACGACCATGATGGGCGCGTACTGCGCCTGAACCGCGCGCTCGCGGATCTCCTGAAAATGCCGCCGACGGCTGCGATTGGCCGGGATATCGGCAAGATGGAGCTTCTCGCGTCGCCAGCGCAGCCGGGGCGATGCCCTTTCTGCCGCAACTCGCGAGCGGCGCTGGAAGAATTCGTTCACCCGGCGGGCGAGCGCACCTATCTGGTTTCCACGTCGCGCATTCACGCCGGCGAAGAAGACGAAGGCCGCACGATTCACGTGCTCAAAGACATCACCGACCGGCGAGAGGCGGAGCGCCGCTATCGCCGCGAGCGCGATTTCAATCGCAATATTTTGAACAACACGCAGAGCATGATTCTGGTGCTCGACACCGTGGGACTGGTGAGCTACGCGAACCGGCGCTGCTTCGAGGCGGGATATCGCGAGCCGGACCTGCTGGGCCGCCCGCTGGTGGAAATGGTTCCGCAGGCGCGGCGCCCCATGCTGGCCGAAGCGCTCGGGCGAACGCTCGAAGGCAAAGCGGTTGAAAATCTGGAGCTTCCGATTTTTCGCGGCAATGGCACGGCCGGACATTTTTCGATCAGCCTGAGCCCCATGCGCGACGAACAGGGCGACATCAACAGCGTTGTCGTGGTGATGGCGGACATCACCGATGCCGCCGACCTGCAAGCGAAATTGATGCACACGGAAAAAATGGCGGCGCTGGGGCAGCTGGTTTCAGGCGTCGCACACGAAGTGAACAATCCTCTCGCGGCGATTGTGGGTTTCACCGATTTGCTGCTCGAGAATCCGGCGGTTCCCGACGAGGCCAAGGAAGAATTGCGCGTGATCCTGCAGGAAGCGCAGCGCACTCGGGTGATCGTGCAGAATCTGCTGAGCTTTGCGCGGCACATGCCGGCGCAGCGCGAACCGGTGCGCGTGAATTCCGTGGTGCGGCAGACGCTGCAGCTTCGGGCCTACGATTTCTCGAACCACGGGGTCATAACGACGGAACGTTACGACGACGATCTGCCGCTCACCATCGGGGATACGCACCAGCTGCAGCAGGTGTTTCTCAACATTTTGAATAATGCCTACGACGCGATTCAGGAAGTGCGGCGTCCCGGAAAGATGGAGATCACTACGTCGCATCGCGATGGACAGGTGGAGATCGCGTTTCGCGACAACGGGCCGGGGATTTCGCATCCGGAGCGGATCTTCGATCCATTCTTCACGACGAAAGAAGTGGGCAAGGGCACGGGTCTGGGGCTGAGCATCTGCTACGGCATCATCCACGCTCATCAGGGCGAAATCGTCGCGCGGAATAATGCGGACGGCATTGGCTGCACGTTTGTGGTGCGGCTGCCGGTTGCGGCGCAAGGCGCGGAGTTGCTGGTCACGGAGAGCGCGCCATGACGGCTCCGAACGGCGCGGCGGTGCAAATCAGGCCGCGAATCCTGGTGATCGAAGATGAACCGTCCGTCGCGGCGTTTATGCGCACGGCGCTCGAAAGGCGCGGATACGACGTGGTGCCTTCGCCATCGGCAGCAGAAGGATTGCGATTGCTGGCTACAAATGAGTTTCGCGGCGTGGTTTCCGACTTCCGCACTCCGGGCGGAATCAACGGCGCGGATCTGCACGATTGGGTTCGGCGCCACCGGCCGGAACTGGCGTCGCGAATTGTATTTATCACCGGCGATACGGCCAGCGCGGAAACCATCGCGCTGCTCGCGCAAGACGGAACACCGTGCGTTGAAAAACCCTTCCGCGTCCACGAGCTGCTGGCGGCGGTTGAGAAAACCATAGGAAAACCATGAAAGAAGAGCCCCGCCTTCGCTTTCTGATTGTGGACGACGAGCAGAGCATCCGCCGCCTGTGCATGACGGTCGGCCAAGGTTTGAATTTTATTTGTACGGAAGCGGAGTCGGCCGAGGTGGCCGTCGCATTGGCTGAAACGGCGCCGCCCGATATTGTGGTCAGCGATCTGAAACTGCCGAGCCTTTCCGGCACGGACCTGCTGCGAAAAATCAAAGAGATGCTGCCGCGCACTGAGGTTGCCATTATGACCGGGCACGGCTCGATCGAATCGGCCGTGGAGGCGATGCGGCAGGGCGCGTACGACTACATCGAGAAGCCGTTTCGCGTGGAGAAATTGCGGCAATTGCTGCAGCGGATGGCGGAGAAGGTGCGCTTGGTCACCGAAAATCAATTCCTGCGCGAACGCGTGGATGCGGGAACCCAGCTCGATGGGATTACCGGAACGTCGGCGAAAATTCAGGACGTGATGCGGATGGTTTCGCGGCTCAAAGACATTCGGACGCCAGTCCTCATCACCGGCGAAAGCGGCACGGGCAAAGAGCTTGTGGCGCGCGCGATTCATTTTCGCGGACCTCTGGCTCCGATGCCATTCATTGCCGTGGACTGCGGTTCGCTCGTCCCCACACTGATGGAAAGCGAGTTATTTGGGCATGAGAAGGGCGCGTTCACCGGCGCGCTGAAATCGAAGGCCGGGCTTTTTCACGCGGCGAACGGCGGGACGATTTTCTTGGATGAAATCGGCGAGTTGCCGTTGGAACTCCAGGCGAAGCTTTTGCGCGTGCTGCAGGAGAAGGAAATTCGGCCGGTCGGAAGCAACGATAAGGTTGCCGTGGACGTTCGCGTGATCGCGGCGACGAACCGCGAACTCGAGGCCGCTTACCGCGCCGGAACATTCCGCAAGGACCTTTATTTCCGCCTGAACGTGGTGACGGTTCATCTTCCCAGCCTGCGCGAGCGCCGGTCGGATATTCCGCAGCTGGTGCACAGCTTTCTCGATCGCTATGCGCCCGGAGAAAACATTCAAGTTGCTCCCGGCGTGATGAAAAGCTTCCTGCAATACGAATGGCCGGGCAACGTGCGGGAGCTCGAAAACTGCGTTGCCCGCGCGGTTGCGCTCGGGGACCATCGAACATTTGACGTGAACGATCTGCCGCCCGGAATTCGCGGCGCCGAGGATTCGGATTTGTCGCGCGAGGATGCGGCTGATCTTTCCACCACCGCTCTTGCCGATCTGGAGCGCATCACCATCTTGCGCGTGTTCGAACAGGCGGGAGGTGACAAAGTGCTCGCCGGCAAGATGCTCGGCATCAGCCGCGCGACCCTTTATCGCAAACTCAAGCGCTACAACATTCCGCTGCGCTCCGCGCAGAAGGAATTGGTCGAAGCCGTCTCATAGCGTTTCGTGAGACGTGCCGGCGATTCCAACTCGTCTCGCCAATTTACTGATTGGCGCGCTCTGGGGTGAGACGAATCTGTGTCAGCCTGAGACAATTTCACCAGCGCGGCGCCGCGCCCCAGCCACAAACGCAAGCAAGCGAATGACTTAGATTTCCCTCCGCCGAAAAATCTTTGGCTGCCCTCGTGCAATCGTGCAAGAGCCATATATCTGTCCGTCTCGATGCAGCGCCTTTCGTTCGGCCCGCATGAGGCGCGACAGGGACCGATCCGAAGGCGCGGGGGAACAGACTCTTGCCGATCGAAGCCGAAATCGCAGCGGTAGTAGCCGATCAGACGTGCGTTGAGAAACTGGCGCAGCTTTTCCCCAGCGTTTCGCCAGTTCGAATTCCCGTGAGCGTGACAACCGTGGTCACCGGACGCCGGCGGCTGCAGGAGCAGACGGTGATCGAATTCGGCACGGCGCACGAAGTCCTGTTTGCTTCCACGTTGCCGCTCGAATTCGAGGATCAAGTGAGGCTGGTAAATTCAGATGGCTCGCTCGACGCCCGCGCCACAGTGGTCGCCGTGCGATATCACGGCGGCGGCAAAGCCGTTGCTGTGCGCTTTGTGGGCGAAGTCGGAAACTGGATCATCAAACCATGACCCCAAAAACAACCAATACGACGATGAATCCTCCGTTTTCCTCGGAGAGCATGAACGAGCGCAGTCCCGCGGATTTGACGGCGCAATGGCAGGAGGCGCGGCTGGTGTACCCGATCTACGCGGCGCTCGCCACGCAATTCGATCTCGCGCCGCTGCCCTACGCTTCCGGCGAACTTCCGCCTGAAAAGCCCTCGCGCGAAGCCTTCGATGGCGATCTGAAGTGGCTCGCCGCGCTCGACCAGAAAGTGCTCGCGTATCAAATCCGCCAGCTTCCATCGCAGATCCTCAACGGCAGCGAAGCGAGCTTGCGCGCGCTGATCCACCGCCAGTTGCGTAAGGCGGACAAAACGAACTCAGACCGCGACAAAATTGATCTGCTGCTGGTGCAATATTTCGTGATGTGCGCGGCAGTTGATCTGCTTCATAAGGAAGTCGCGCTCGGCGATGTGGTGCGAGTTCTGACGCCGGTACTGGTGGAGGCGGACGCGACTCCGCTGGAATGGTGCGAGCCGCTCGACAAAATTATCGAGAAGACGAAACACTGCCACAGCCTCCGCGACATGATGGAAGAGGGTCTTCTGGAACAGGGCCGGATGCTGAAGGATGCGGCGGGCCCGATGTTCTACGATCCGGCCGCGCTTGTGGCTTTCTGCCGGTTCAATTTTCTGCTGCGGCGCGCTTTCATCCGGATGCTGCACGCGGATTTGAGCGCCATGCGAAGTGCGGTTGAATCTCTCGAATCCAAGGGCGTCAAGACGGTTGATTGCCGCCGCGCGGGCTTCTCCGCAGCGGAAACGACGATGCAGCTGCGATACTTCTGCGAAAACTGGCGCCAGCCATTTCAAAAGGACTATACGGAAAACTCCGTGCGGCATGCATTCGAGCAGCTGCTGGCGCTGCGCGCAGATCTGGAAGAGGCAGTCGGGAGCAAACAGTCCGGCGCGAAACAGGCGACGGAGCCGACCGCGCATCGCGAAGACGAAATGCTGACGATGATGAATACGACTCCCACCGACATGCGCAACGCTCCTGCTGTTCCTCCTCCCGCGGCGAAAAAGGAAGAACCAGCATTCGAGCCCTGGGTCGAGGAGAAACCGCAGGCCGCATCGGCTTCGACGCAGCAACCGGCAAAACCTGCCGCCGAAGTTCCCGCAGCCCCCACAGCCGCCGCGGAAGCGGAGAAATGTCTCGAAGCGATCTGGGAACAGTTGATCGCTGCGCCGCCATCGCGCGGCCGTTCGATGTCCACCGTGGTTTTACAGGATACGAAGGTGCTGCTCTCATCGTGGGAAGTGGCGGCGTTCGTCGAAAAGGGCAGCCAGGAATCGGAAGATCTGCGGCGGGCTGTGGTGGCACGCGCGCTACTTGCGCTCGCGACCAGCAAGCGGAAGCGATCGGGAGAAGAAAGCGCGCTTGCGTCCGCTCTGGTGCTGGCGCGCACGGAAGTTTCCTATTTCCAGGGACGGGTCGAACAGGCCAAAAAAGCGAAGGATACGGAAGCCGCGGTAAATCTTGGCATCAGCACGAAGCGCCTGCTTTCGTGCATGGAAGAAGCGGAAACACTTCAGTCCTAAGCCGCGCAAAGGAGTTGTGAGTACCTTGACTGCCTCGAGCGTCCTGATCGTTTCGGACGACCCGGATTTCGCGCGCACGCTTACGGCGCGCTGGCAGTCGGAGCGGCACGTCCCGGAAATCACGCTCGTTACCAGCAGCGTCTGGCATCCCGCGAGCGCTTCAAACTACGATCTCGCCATCGTCGGACCGATACGCAACGGAAGTCCCGCTGCGATTCTCGCCGCGATCAGCGCGTCGCCTCGAACAGCCACGATTGTTTTCGCGGAAGAAGAAAAACAAATTGCGCCGCTCCACGCCAAGCATCCGCATTTGCTTGTCGTTCCCCGGCAGGACGGATGGGCGGGCACGATAATTCTTGTTTCGATCGAAGCGCTGCGGCGCGTCGAGGCCGTCCGGCGGGCGCAGCGCGCCGAGGGGTTGGCGCTGGCGTCGCAGAACCACGCAACGCTGGGG
>CAWFEL010000008.1:0-22675 GCA_963814855.1 uncultured Acidobacteriota bacterium | reverse complement strand
CTCTCCTTGGGCATTGCGATGCTGACGCAACTAGTGTAGCCCGTTCCCGACGTGTGGTGCGGAAGTTTGGACTAAAGCGAGGGTACTTCGACCATCGGCATGGATTCCTCTTTGCGCATCGCGGGGAATTTGCCGTAGGTCATGCCGCGCCACAACCATTCCATGGGGCCAAAGCGATATCGTTTCAACCACCAGTTGCTGAATACGATCTGCGCCGCAAACAGAACGACCGTTGGGATACCGCCATCGCCGGACCCACGCGTCCATATAGTCCGGTGGTGTAATTATAGAAGAACAGCGTGCACAGCACGGACTCCATCAAGTAATTGGTCAGCGCCTCCGCCCAACCGCGGCAAACGGCAGGACGATCGGCCGCCAATTCGGATTCAGGAAAATCAGCGCCAGCCCGGAAATATAACCCGCGGCCAGGATGTGAGCCCCGAGGAAGTGAACGATTCCGCGATCTGAACCGACAGCGTGATTTTGTCGGGAGGCACCACCGCGTTCACGTATGCCCCATAGCCATTAATAATCAGGCCCACAGGGATGCACCACGCGCACACGCGCTTCAAAACGGGCCGGTATTCATTCAGGTGCTGTACGATACCGGCCCGCCAAACCCACATCCCGAGCAGGAATAACCCCACTGCGTATATCGCGAAAAGTTGTGTAGGCAGGTCGCTCTTCCATTGCACCCAGTTTCGGGCAAGCATCTGCCGGACCGTCCCGTGCGCGTAGATCTGGATGGTCGCGTAAAGTTTGCTCATATCCGTCGGCTTGGATTCATCCAATGAGGTCGGAGGTGGCGTATAGAGAGCGACGAAAGTCGAGCCCACCACCAGTGGAACCGCGAATAGACCTCCGGCCCACCACAGCAGCGTCTTCTGCTGGCGATTGCGAA
The DNA here is from genome assembly GCA_963814855.1 of uncultured Acidobacteriota bacterium. GTDB lineage: Bacteria > Acidobacteriota > Terriglobia > Acidiferrales > UBA7541 > Palsa-295. Next base: position 21,774 of record CAWFEL010000008.1, on the reverse strand, counting down.
AGAGCAATAAAATGGCGCCGGACAGCGAGTACGTCAGCAGGATATCTCCCGACCAGATCAGAATTCCGTGGATTATGCCGAAGAGCGCGAGCGCCAGCAGCCGCCGCGGATAGAAGCTCAGGAAACGCACGCCCCGCGTTTCCGCCCGGCTGAGCTGGATGGCGAATCCCAATCCGAACAGGAACGAAAAAATGGAAATAAATTTGCCCTGGAAGAACAAATCAATGAAGGCTTGCGCCAGAACGTCGGCGCGGCTGTGAAAGAGAAGCCCGATGTCTCCGTAAGCATCGAGGGGCGCGACGAAAGCGCGCATGTTCGCCGCGAGAATTCCGAACAGCGCCATGCCCCGCAGAACATCAATAAAGAGAACGCGCTCTGAGAGACTGACCGGGCCGACACGCTGTGATTCCTGGTGCATATGCGAACTCCCGTAATTGCGATGATTATATGAGCAACCTGCGCGGAGTCAATTGCCAATTCTTTTCTTTCGCTCACGCAGGCCTGTTGCCAGCTGCTCGCCGCAACCTTGTACTGGCGGAGACTGAAAAGTCTTGAGTTACAATCGCTCCGTGCTTTTATTTCTGCTCCTGTTGCGGCTCGGGATGACTCCCGCGGATGCGAGTCCGTGGTGGTCGGTTCAAACGACCGGACTGGACTCCAATCTCCGCGGTGTCAGCGTAAAGTCCGACCGGGGCAGTCAGGGCCGGCGACACTTCGTTGTCTGGGCTTCCGGTTCGAATGGCGTGATCCTGCGTTCGATTGATGATGGCGATACGTGGAAACAGCTTTCGGTCCCCGACGCTGCCACCCTGGACTTCCGCGATATCGAAGCCTTTGGCGCTGATGTCGCCTACGTCCTTTCGAGCGGCGATGGCGACCAATCCCGTATCTACAAAACGACCGATGGTGGCATCAACTGGAATTTGCAGTACTCGGATACACGCCCCGGTTTCTTTCTCGATTCCTTAGCCTGCAGCTCGAGTACGCGCTGCGTTGCGTTGAGTGATCCCGTTGACGGCAAATTCCTGGTTTTGGGCACCTCCGATGGCGAGCATTGGAACGAACTGCCGCGAGACAGAATGCCCGCTGCGCTCCCAAAAGAGGGCGCATTTGCCGCAAGTGGAACTGCGATCGCCCTTTGTGATGGAGGTATTTACTTCGGCACCGGCGGTCCAGCCGCTCGCATATTTCATTCGGCCGATTTCGGAAAATCGTGGACCGCGGTCCAGACTCCCATTGCCAGCGGCAACGCGTCGAGTGGTATCTTCAGCGTCGCGTGTACTGGCCCTGGCACCCTGCTCGCAGTTGGAGGCGATTACAAACTACCGGATCGTGCAGATCGAGTCGCAATTTACTCGACGGACGCCGGTAAGACCTGGCAACTCTCCGTTCAGCAGCCCGGCGGCTACCGTTCAGCAGTTGGATTTTTTTCCCATGGCGATTTCGCGGCGGTCGGCCCGAACGGAACCGATGTCAGCGATGATCAGGGGATCCATTGGCAGCACACCGACCGACTGAATCTGAATGCGCTGAGTTTTGACGGGACAGAAGGCTGGGCGGTTGGCCCTAAGGGTACGATCGCCCGTTTCAAATCGCATTGGTTCCGTGAAATCAGAAATCCATAAACTTTCGAGTCGCGCCATCCTGCTCCACGAAATTAGCTTCGTATCGCTCGATTCGGCCCACGGACCCTCACTAGCCGCGCCCGATGAACGGCATCTTGGTCGCCATCACGGTCATGAATTGCACATTGGCATCGAGCGGGAGCGACGCCATGTAGACGACCGCGCGCGCCACGTCCGCGAGATCCATGGTTGGCTCGACTGCGATCGTGCCGTTCGCTTGCGGAACGCCCTTTTTCATTCTTTCCGTCATTTCAGTTGACGCGTTTCCGATGTCAATCTGGCCGCAGGCGATGTCGTACTTTCGGCCGTCGAGCGAAGTTACTTTTGTGAGGCCCGTGACTCCATGTTTCGATGCTGTGTAGGGCGCGGAATTCGGTCGCGGGCTGTGCGCCGAAATCGAGCCGTTGTTGATGATGCGGCCGCCGCGCGGGTCCTGGCTCTTCATGATCTTGAATGCTTCCTGCGTGCAGAGAAACGTGCCGGTGAGGTTCGTATCCACGATGGATTTCCACTGCTCGTACGTTAAGTCCTCGAGCGGGACGGCGCGACCCGAGCCGCCGGCGTTATTAAACAGCAGATCGAGTCTGCCGAAGGCTTCTTTGGTTTTCGCGAAAAGATCGCGCACTGCAGTGGGATCGCTGACGTCCGCGGGCACGACCAGCGTTTTGGCGTTGGCCTGCTTCAGTTCCAGCGCGGTCGCATCCAGCGGTTCCCTGCGGCGGCCGGCGATAACCACCGAATAGCTCTCCCGAGCGAGAGCAATTGCGACAGCTTTGCCGATTCCGCTGCCTGCGCCGGTTACGAGCGCGATCTTCGGCGATGAGTGCGGTGAGGTATCCATGAATGCCCTCCGCTCCGCCATCGGAGCCGGGTCCGTTCCGGTCGTTCCCGCGGATCTAGTGGGACTCGGCGGCGGCCGCAGACGCAGCGCCCTCTGGGTAGAGGCGCTCAAATTCAGGGTCACCATGAAGGAGGGTAAGGTCCGGATCGCGGCGCGCCCAGACGGCGTCCCGGAATCCCGTTTCCCACGCCTTGCGAAGTGCGTCAATTGCTTCCGGCTTTCTTTTCAGACCGCAGTAGACGCACGCCGCGTTATAGAGAATCGAGGCCTCGTTGGCGCGCAAAGTAACGGCCAGATTGAGCTCGCGCACCGCGTCGTCCGGGCGCCCGATATCGGCATACGCGGCGCCCAGCAGGACGCGCGCGCGAGCGTCTTCAGGCACCTGTTTCAAGTGATTCTCGAGCGCGACGACGACGCGATGCACCATGTTGCGCCGCGCTTCATCTTTACCCATCGCGCCGAGCGAATTCATAATCGGCACATAAATGTTGTAGTCCTCGCCGCTCGCTTCGATGGCGGCATCCGCCACGTCCACAACTTCCTGGTAACGTCCCGCGGCAAAGAGCGCGCGGCAAAGCATGTAATAGGCGCCCTCGCAATCGCGCTTGCGCTCGATCGCCTTTCGCACCATGCGCACGGCTTCGTCATGCAACTCGGCCACATAAAGGACCCACGCCTGGCTGACCTGCACTTCGGGCAGGTCCCAGCGCAAAGCCAGGGCCTTGCCGGAAGCCTCCCGCGCGCGTTCGACCCACACCTGATCGCGGCTGAAATTACTGTAGAACATGGCGCAGGCATTGGCGCAGGCGGCATGCGCGAGCGCAAAGCTGGGGTCTATGGCTACCGCATTTTCAAACATCTGCAGGGCGAACTCGAGATCCTGGCGAATTTGCCGCCGAGCGTATCGCTTGCCGCGGAGATAAAGGTCGTAGGCCTGCAGGTTTTCCGTAGGCTTGACGGCCAGCGCTTCCAGTTCCTGCGGGGAAAGCGTCACGCGCAGGGCCTCGGCAATCTTGCGGGCCATTTCATCTTGTATCTCGAAGACGTCCTTCATTTCGCGGTCGAAGCGTTCCGACCACAGCGGAAAATCGGTGCGCGTGTCCACCAGCTGGACGCTGATGCGCAAGCGAGCGCCTGCGCGGCGCAAGGTGCCCGTGAGGACGTAGGACGCGCCCAGTTGCTGGCCAATCTGCGCCGGAGTTACGGACCTGTCGCGAAAAGCCAGAACCGTGGGACGCGAAAAAGTGTTCAGTCCGCGGATTTTGGAAAGCTCGGTAATGACGTCTTCGGTGATGCCGTCGCGGAGATATTCGTCTTCCTTGGCGCCGCTCAAGTTTTCGAAATAGAGAACAGCGACGGATTTTCCTGTCTGCTTAGGAACGCCGGGATCAGAATCCGTCTTCTCTTTCGCGCGCCGTTTGCCCGATTCCAGATCGCGTTTCAGGCGGCTGAGGTCCGTTTTCAATTCGGTCGCCGTCTGGCAGCGAAGATTGCGATCCTTCTCAAGCGCCTTGTCCAGAATGCGCACGAAATCAGGAGGCAGCGCGGGATTCAGATCCGCCGCCGGCTTTGGATCGCGATTCAGAATGGCGTCGAAAATAACGGCGGAGGTGTCGCCATGAAACGGGAGCGTTCCCGTTGCCAATTGATACAGCACCGTTCCCGTGGAAAAGAGATCCGTGCGGGCGTCCACGAGCTGGCCGCGCGCCTGCTCCGGCGACATATACGTGACCGTCCCGACTGCTGATCCCGGCGAAGTGAGTTCGATCCCGGCGACCATTGTCTCAGCTTGCTCGGCCGCGACTCCCCGTGCGATTTCGCTCTGGCCAACCTTTGCCAAACCGAAATCCAGAATTTTCACCTGTCCGCGATCAGTGAGGAAAAGATTCGCGGGCTTGATATCCCGATGAACGATTCCCTTGGCGTGCGCCGATTCCAGCGCGTCGGCGATTTCAATGGACATCGGCAGCAATTTTTCAATTTCCATCGGCTGCCGCGTCATCTTTTGCGCCAGCGTCTCGCCCACCAGCAATTCCATCACGATGAAGTGTCGCCGCTCGTGCTGCTCGATCGCATGAATGGTGCAGATGTTGGGATGGTTTAGGGACGAAGCCGCGCGCGCCTCGCGCTGAAAACGTTCGAGCAATTGGCTGTCCTGGTCCATTTCGGGCGGAAGAAACTTCAGTGCCACGCGGCGGCCGAGCTGCGAGTCCTGGGCTTCGTACACCACGCCCATCCCGCCTGCGCCAATCTGCTTGAGAATCTGGTAATGCGAAAAAGTCTGTCCGATCAAGGACGCGGTCTCTGGCATGAGGTGCACATCTTAGATTGTCGAATGAAGTGAGTCAACGACGCGAGCCTCGGTTCGAGCAAAGTCAGTCCTCCTTTTAGAAAATGGCTCGTCCGGGCATTCCGCTTTTCAGCAGTTCGAGGCATTAAGGTTATAATCGCGGCCCACGATGCCTCTTGTTTCCGGAACCAGACTTGGACCCTATGAGATCGGCGCGCCGCTGGGCGCCGGCGGAATGGGCGAAGTGTATCGCGCCAAGGATACCCGGCTGGGGCGCGACGTGGCGATCAAGATCCTGCCGCAGCATCTTTCTTCGGATCCGGAGTTGAGAGAGCGCTTCGACCGCGAGGCTCGGGCCATTTCGTCGTTGAATCATCCGCGCATCTGCATACTCCACGACGTTGGGCATCAAGACGGCATAGATTTCTTGGTTATGGAATGTTTGGACGGCGAGTCGCTGGCGGACCGGCTGCGAAAAGGTCCCCTGCAACTGAAACAGACACTGCAAATCGGGATGGAAGTGTGCGAGGCCCTCGATGTTGCGCACCGCGCTGGAATCGTTCACCGCGATTTGAAGCCGGCCAACATTATGCTGACCAGGGACGGCGTTAAGTTAATGGATTTCGGTCTGGCAAAGGCTGCTCTCGGGGGCGGGGCTGCAGGCAACCCGACGGCGCCGCTGCTTTCCGCAGCCAAGACCGTTAGCGGGCCCAGTCCCATCTCGCCACTCACCACAGCCGGCCAGATGATGGGCACCATCCAGTACATGTCGCCCGAGCAAATCGAAGGCAGGGATGCTGACGCGCGATCGGACATTTTTGCGCTCGGCGCGGTCCTCTACGAAATGGCGACCGGCAAGCGCCCGTTTGACGGCAAAAGCCAGCTAAGCGTGGCTCACGCGATTCTGGAAAAGGAACCGGAGCCGATCTCGGCAATCCAACCGCTCACGCCACCGGGGTTCGAGCGCATCGTATTGACGTGCCTCGCGAAAAATCCCGACGACCGTTTCCAATCCGCGCGCGACGTGAGACTCGCACTAAAATGGGCCACCGAAGGGCGCTCGGACTACGTGGCGCAGGCCCAAGCCCCGGCACCGAAAACTGTAACGAGAATCCTGCCCTGGGCCATCGCCGCAATCCTCGCTCTCGTCGTCATCGTCGGCGGCCTATTTTTTCTTCCCCGGGGCGGTAAGCCTGACGCGCAGTACACAACGGTCACCTATCGTGAAGGAGAGCTGGGAGCCGCGCGCTTCTCTCACGACGGACAGACCGTCGTCTATAGCGGTGAATGGGAGAAGGAGCCACGGCAGATTTCCACGTATCGCGTAGGCAATCCGGAATCGCGGGATTTGGGAATCCCGTCGGCGACGGTTGCGAGCCTCTCTTCTTCCGACCAGTTGGCGATCGTCCGGGATTGCGAACCCATTTTCCTGCTTGATTGCGGCGGCACTTTGGCAACGGTAAGTCTGGCGGGCGGATCGCCTCGCGACCTGGCCGGCCACATTGCGTATGCCGATTGGAATCCCGACGGGAAGCAGCTCGTCGTATCGAAATCCTCGGCCGAGGGAGCGACACTAGAATTCCCCCCTGGCAACGTTTTGTATCGGCAGAAAACCGGCTGGTTCGGTCATCCGAGATTTTCCCCCGACGGGACCATGGTCGCCTTCGAAAACCACCCGGACGTTGGGGTTGATGAAGGCACGATTGACATGGTTGATCTCACTGGCAAGCGGATACTTCATTCGGAAAAGTGGCTAAGCCTCGAAGGCCTCGCATGGAGTCCAAACGGAAAGGAAATATGGTTCGCATCAAATTCTCCTCACACCGGTTGGGCGGATTCGATTCGCGCCATGACTCTCGCCGGCAATATGAGAACCGTATTTTTCCTGCCTTCCATGCGTCTGCATGACATCGCAAGCGATGGTCGCGTCCTGCTGAGCCGCGAAAGCTGGCGGCAACAGCTGATGGGTTTTTTCCCGAACGATAAGGAAGAGCATCCCTATTCATGGCTCGACGATACGACTCCCACCGCAATCTCCTCCGACGGCCGCATGATGAGCTTCATGGAAGAAGGCGAAGTCTGGTCGGTCGCGGGCCAGAGCCAGGCCTACTTCCGCTCGACGGATGGCTCGGCTCCGGTCAGCCTGGGCCCGGGCGCATCAACCATCTCGCCCGACGGTAAATCAATTCTCCTCTCGAGCATCGGGTCTCATCAGTTGATCTTGCAGCCCGTCGCTCTTGGCGAGCCGAAGACGTTGACCACGGCCGGGCTGGTTGCCTTCGATCACGCATCGTGGTCAGACGATGGTCGCTTCATCGCGTACGAAGCACAAACCACCCAGAATGACTGGAACGTTTACGTCCAACCGATTGCGGGCGGATCTCCAGTATTAGTGCAATCCGGCGCTCGGAATTCCTATCCTAGACTCTCCCCTGACGGCGGAATGGTGGCGCTTCGTAGGGACCGAAGTGGCATCTGGCTCTATCGCCTGAATGGAAGCCAGCCCGTGGCGTTGCAGGGCGCACAAGAGTCGGAATATCCCATCCGTTTTGCCAATGGCGGGAAGTCGTTACTGGTAAGCGCAACAAACGGGCATGAACTCGTCGTAACGCTGGTGGACCTCGCCGACGGCCATCGCACACTTTGGAAGCAGCTCAAGTCGGAAGAGCGGAATCAACCGCGGATTGTAGTGACGCCCGACCTCAAGTATTACGCCTACCAAGCTCCACGCTATTCCTCTGTCCTCTACATCGTGGCCAATCTCCACTAAAGCGATGCCGGATTAACTCGCTATCCGCGCCGCCGCGCGCGATTCGAGCGAACTATTGTCAAACCGCACTGGGGTGGCCTATGATACGCCTCGCTTGGCTACCTACGGTGGCCGGCCCAGCGAGGGGCTGTGAAGGCGGCTCTGCTGGCTTACCCGTCCCCGCGGGAATGCATCTCACGATATGCGGCTCGACCCAGTGACGGTCTCCGAGAAACTGAAACCGGCATCCCCGCTCGCGCCACTTCGGCACGGCCGAATTTCGAAGTCTTGGATCGAAGGAGAAAAAAAATGGCAACAGCAACTCAAGCCGTACAGCTGACTGACAATGTAGCCCGTTACGTCGCGAAGACCCGCCAAATGTTCATCAATGGAAAATGGGTGGACGCCGCTTCCGGCAAGACGTTCCCCACGTACAATCCGGCCACCGGCGAAGTTCTCGCCAATGTCGCCGAAGGCGACAAGGAAGACATCAACCGCGCCGTTGCCGCCGCGCGCGCCGCGTTCGATACCGGCCCGTGGTCAAAAATCACGCCGTCGCAGCGCGGCAGGCTCATCTGGAAGCTCGCCGACCTGATCGAGCAGCACGCCGAGGAATTCGCGCAGCTCGAATCGCTCGACAACGGCAAGCCCCTCGCCATCGCCCGCGTCGCCGACATTCCCGGCACGATTGACATGTTCCGTTATATGGCCGGCTGGGCCACGAAGATCGAAGGCAATACGATTCCGATCTCCGCTCATGGCGCGAAGTTCCTGGCGTACACCCTGCGCGAACCTGTGGGCGTGGTCGGCCAGATCATCCCCTGGAATTTCCCGTTGATGATGGCCTCCTGGAAGCTCGGACCTGCGCTCGCTACAGGTTGTTGCGTAGTCCTCAAGCCGGCCGAACAGACGCCTCTCTCCGCGCTTCTGTTGGGTGAATTGATTCAGGAAGCGGGCATTCCGGATGGCGTCGTCAACATCGTTCCCGGCTACGGCGAAACCGCCGGCGCCGCGCTCGCCGCGCATCCGCACGTTGACAAAGTCGCCTTCACCGGTTCCACCGAAGTGGGCAAGCTGATCGTGCACGCCGCCACCGGCAACTTGAAGAAAGTTTCGCTCGAGCTGGGCGGCAAATCTCCCAACGTCGTTTTCCAGGACGCCGATATTGACGCCACCATTCCAGGAGCGGCCATGGCCATCTTCTTCAACCACGGCCAGTGCTGCTGCGCGGGCTCGCGGCTCTACGTCGAAGCCAAGGAATTCGACAAGGTCGTTGACGGCGTTTCGCAGCTCGCTTCGAAGATCCGCGTCGGCCCGGGCATGGAGCCAACCACCGATATGGGCCCGCTCGTTTCCGAAGAGCAGATGAACAAGGTCTGTAGCTATCTCGAATCCGGATATTCGGAAGGCGCGAAGGCCACCGTTGGCGGCAGCCGTCAGGGAGAGAAGGGCTATTTCGTCAAGCCCACCGTCCTGGTCAACACCAACGAAAAAATGAAAGTGGTCCGGGAAGAAATTTTCGGACCCGTGGTCACCGCCATCCCGTTCAAGGATGTGGACGATCTCGTCGCCAAGGCCAACGCCACGGAGTATGGTCTCGCCGCCGGCGTTTGGACGCGCGACATCGGCAAGGCGCATCGCATCGCCTCGCAGCTCCGCGCGGGCACCGTCTGGATCAATTGCTACAACGTTTTCGATCCGGCGATGCCCTTCGGCGGCTACAAGCAATCCGGTTGGGGCCGCGAGATGGGACACGAAGTCCTGAATCTCTACACCGAGGTGAAATCGGTCTGCACCCCGATTTCGTAGACACGATCGGCGTGTCATCCCGAGCGAAGCGAGGGATTTCTCTTCGTTCTCCGCAGGGTCGCCCACCCTTCTCCGTCCCGAGCCTTCGGGACCGGGAAGGGTGGGTTTCCTTTTGTTCCGATCCTGTTTTCAATCCGTACGCCAGCATCAAGCCCATCGCTTCGACGTTCGCGAGGTTTTCGTAGGGGCGCAGCATGCTGCGCCCGGCAAACGTACTTGGCTTTGCCTAGCCATTTGGCAAGCGCACACGAGCGCTTCCCCCATTTCCGTTTTCATGGGATATTCACCAAACTCCTCGGAGGATTTCTTGAACACCGACGCTAAATCTTGGCCGTGGCCGGATTCCCTCGACGCCGTAATCGCCGCGCCCAACCATCACAAGCTTCTATTTGAAAATGAACTCGTCCGTGTTCTCGAAGTTCGCATCGCGCCCGGAGACATCGTGCCCGTGCACACGCATCGCTGGCCCGCCTCGATCTACGTCGCCAGGCAGAGCGATTTCATCCGCCGCGATGGTGACGGCAATTTGCTCTTCGATAGCCGCACACTGGGACCTCCGCCAGCGAAGCCAGTCGCGCAGTGGACGCCGCCGCTCCCGCCACATTCCGTCGAAAACATCGGCGCGAACGAAATTCTGCTCATCAGCACCGAGCTGAAGCAGCCCTGACGCACGGCTCATTCCCTCAGCGCCGTAAGCAAGACACAAATTAGCCCCGCCCGGGAGGGCGGGGAAACAAAGCGCCCGAATTCCGAGCGCCGTAGGTGCGGCACGTTTTCCTCCGCTCCAGTTCGACGCAGACATGAAGCCGCGGAGCGGCGACCGTAATTAGCCCTGCCCGCAACGAAGCGCAGTGCTGGGAAATAATGCGAAATCAACCCCAAGTCCCGAAGGGACGATTGACTGTGTTCGCCCGGCGCGAGCCTCAAGCCTTCGAGCAGGCAATGCTGCGGGTGAAAGCCTGAGCCCGCGATTGCTGCTCACGTGAAAGCGCGGGCCCTCAGGCGCACGAATCTGCAATGCTCGGAAGAAAGTGCCTGCGATTGAGGTTTCGGTAGAAGCGCGAGCCCTCAGGCGCGCGAATACGCAATGCCCGGAAGAATGTGCCGACGATTGATATTCAGGTGGAAGCGTGGGCCTTCAGGCCCACGAATATGCACCGCCCAAAGAAGGGGCTTTAGCCCTGGGCATGACGGCATCTCCATCGCAACATCATGTAAATAGGGCATTTACATCGCCTCTAAGCGATGCTACATTTCATATCCCAGCTCGATAATCGCTGAACGGAAGCTGCTGTCACAGCGACTGGCTAACCAGCCGCGCATTGTCAATTGCGAAGCACTTTCGCCCCTGGGCGATTGCGGACGCCGGAGCCTGTGCTATAAGTAATAGGCTGCCGCAACTTGAGGAAATTGTGCCGTTTATAAATTTTCCCGCTCGCGAAATTAACTGCAAGCTCGTGTACTACGGCCCCGGCTTGGGCGGGAAGACCGCCAACTTGCAGTGGATCTACGAGCACACGGGAACCAGCCAAAAGGGGAAAATGGTCTCGCTCGCCACCGAGACCGACCGCACTCTTTTCTTCGATTTTCTTCCGCTCGACCTCGGCACCGTGCGCGGATTCAAGACGCGCTTCCATCTTTATACCGTTCCCGGCCAGGTATTTTACGAAGCGAGCCGCCGCCTGATTTTGAAGGGCGCCGATGGCGTCGTCTTCGTCGCCGATTCGCAGGAAGAGCGCCTCGACGCCAATCTCGAAACGCTCGATAACCTGCGCGAGCACCTGAAGGATCACAACCTCGATTTCAATACCATTCCCTACGTGCTGCAGCTCAACAAGCGCGATCTCCCGAATATCCTCCCGGTCGAAGAACTCCAGAAACAGCTCTCCGTGAAGGGCGAACCCGCGCTCGAGGCCGTCGCCGTCACCGGCCAGGGCGTCTTCGACACGCTAAAAGAAGTAGCCAAGCTAGTCCTCGCCGAACTCAAAAAGAATTCCTGACGTTTCGATCGCGATTCTCCACCTGCCTGCCCTGACGTAGGAAGGGAGGAGGGCGCAATGCTGTTTTGCCCTCCGAACATGTTCGCTCCGCCCGCCGCGTGCCTAAGATTTAAATGTAGCGCCGCGGTCTTCAGCGCGGCATCCGGCGCCGTGCTTACTTCCTGGCAGTGAATGCAGTGTTTTCGTCTCTCGGCTTCCGAAGCAGTCTGGTCCGCGCGCACGGGCGTCCGACTCTTCTCTCTTCGTTTTTTCTTCAGTGGCGCAGACACTCCTGTCTGCGCTCCCGCTCTTGCCTTTGCCTTCGCAGCGACAATCCTTCTTGCATCGTAACTCCGCCACCGGCGCGGTCGAATGTCTCAAGCGGGTACGTTGGCAGACGCGACCGCCGCGGCCGACCCCACCCGTTTCTCCGCGGGCAAGCGCCGTAGGCGCGTCACAAGCTAGCCCAGCCCGGATGGGCTGGGATCGTGATCCATGACGACATCGAGCGCCGTAGGTGCGACACAATCCTCTCCGGTCACGTAACGCGATGGTATTATGCGCGCGCCGCCCAAAGTGCGACGCGAATGATCCGAGACACCAAAGCTCTGGCCACACGTCCGATGTTCTTGCGGCGAACAGTAACGCCCTACATAGGGCAGAGCATAATCATTGTTGGGGTCACGATTTTGACGGTTTGTGTGGCCCAAGCGAAGGCCCAGTGGGGGCTCCTATGGGGCCTCGCGCTGATTTGGGCATTGTTCATTTCTTACGTCTATTTCTTCGGAATGAAATACAGGGTCTCCTGGAACGAGGAAAGCGTAACGATGAGTGCATCTGGTGGGCCGAGAAGAAGCATTCAGTTTGATGAGATCACCGAAGTCCGGTACGAAACCGCGAGTTCAAATGAATTCCTGTCGCAGGCACGACCCTTTCGAAGGGTTGTAATTTTCGGGCGCCAACGCGATCCAAGCGCGCGGATCGATGTTTCCCCACGCCATTTCAGGACTGTGGATATCCGCGGACTTCTGACGGCAATCAAAAGGCACAGACCCGATCTCGAACTGCCTGCAGTTCCCTGATGGGGGCGCGCGGGTGGCCCACCCGCCAGCCGACAAGAAGACGACGATCGGTAATGGGGAATGCGTTACCGCGTGTGAACGTTTCACATGTGTGTAGGGTCCTACTTCATTGTGGAGGGGTGGTAAACCTGCATCCGAGCCCACCGACAAGGACAAAGGTACCGCAATTGCTACTTTCATAATGGGATCTGACGGGGAATGGCACTATCTGCCTGATTCCGGCGGACACAAGAACTCTGGAACTTTCATGGGAACGTCCACTAAAGGAACGTTCTGGATGGCAGACCAATGGCGGGGGGGCAAAAGAAAGTGAGCATCTGGAATGTCGGCAGTAATCCTAATAATGCTTCGATGAACGCGGCATCTTACCGCGTCATCATCGTGCAAAATCCGTGAGACGAAAGAAGAATAAATGACTATCCTACGGTACATATCCCTCTTTCTCTTGGTCACATTGCTGGGTTATGGCCAAGTTCCGCAAAAGCCTCACCGAATTGAGTTGCCGATCCAGGCCGAAATCCCTGTCCGGGGGCTCTATCGACGACTGGTATCTCAACAAATCGAGGGCTTTCCGACGCCGAAGAGGATGAAGGTACTATCCCTTTATCTCAGCAACTCATTGATCCATAGAATTAACCAAGCACGTGCCTGTCATGATGATTGGTTTCGCCTGCACCCGAAGAATGACGAAAAGGCACCGTCAACGTGGACGGAATTCGGACTCTTCTCGGGTGCCGACGACCGAGGCCATCCACAAGCTTTTCAGGTTGAGAAGACGGAATCGGATGAGGATGGCTCTTTTCGCGTTTACGTGAGGCTAACAGAAGGTCCACAAGAGAAGCCGTGGAATTGGCAAGTTGCAGTCGTAGTAATGTCGGAAGAAGGGAAATTTGTAATCAATGATGTGATTTTTCTCAGAGACAAGGATGTTGAGACTGAAAGTCCGTTTGTCGGAACTCCTAACGGTCGGATGCGATGGCTCGGGGTACGGCAACCCGCGGGCGGCCCACCCTTAAGCGCCTTCGCTCTCCTTCGATCTCGCGCCCGGTCAGATATCTACACACCGCAGCATCTTCAGGCCGCGCATCACATTCAGCGGGTGCCGCATCCCTTCGTCGTCCCGAAGGGTGCGTGAGAAAACGCCGGCGGGTGGCCCAGGCTTTAGCCCCAGAATTTTCGGATCGCCTCAAGCGCCGTAGGCGCGTCAGAAGCTAGCCCAGCCCGGAAGGGCTGGGGCCATGATAGATGACGACATCGAGCACCGTAGGTGCGACACAATCCTCTCCGGTCACGTAACGCGATGGTATTATGCGCGCGCCGCTCAAAGCGCGACGCGAATGATCCGAGAAATAAAACCTGGGCCACCCGCCGAGCTTTGGAAAAGAAAATCATTTCGATCAGCCCGGTGAGGACCAAAACTCTGCAATCTATATGGGCCATGACCGTTGGGGCCGTATACAAGTCGTGGATCAGTGGCCGAACAACGGGCCGAAATATGACCATCCTAACCTCCATCCTATGGGCAACTACGGTCCGAATAGCAACGGTCCTTCGGGGAGGATCGAGAACAACGCATACAATTATCACGTGATAATCGTGCAATGAGGTTTGATATGAATCGTCTGCTTTGCCTCTTTTTCTTGCAATTCATCGCGGCATCGACTCTCGCTCAGTCCCTGCCTAGTGGGGGACCGAATAACACTCGCCAGTCGCCAGACGCATTAGTTCAAAGCCTCTATCGTCAGGTCGTCGCTCGTCACCCGCTCGGTCTACTTGCTGGCTCGAACAGGAAAATCTTTGAGCCTTATCTCAGCAAAGCACTTCTCCACAGAATCGAATTAACTCGCTCTTGCCAAAACGATTGGCTTCGGCAAAATAAGGGGCAGATGTTAGCGAATCAAGTCCCAGAGAAAGCTCCATTCGCATGGGGAGAGTTGGGCCTTTTCTCCGGCGATGAAGAGCTATCCGAGCCGTCGAGTTTTCAGATTGAGAGAACAGAATCGAACAAGGATGGGTCGTTTCGAGTGTACGTGAAACTCACTGAAAATCCACCGAATCACAAGCCATGGAGCTGGGATGTTGCAGTACAGGTGAAGATGGAGGAGCGCCGCCCAGTGGTCGATGACATCGTCTACCTCAAGGGAGATGATGTACTCACTGAATACCGCTTGTCGGAGCTTCTGACGGAAGGATGCAACGGCTCGCATTGGGTCGGGCATGGCAACAAGAACACAAAGCCTTAGTTTACGATCTAAGGAGGTACAACTACGACTGCGCCCTCCGTGAGTTGGCCCAACAACATTACGGTCGCCAGCCCGATGGATCTTATAAAGCCGATCCCGCAAGGGTAAAAGCGGCAATTGCCGCCAAAAAGCCCATTATTGAGTTGGGTGGCGATGGCAAGGCTGAATGTGTTGCAGCCTGTAAGTTCCTCTCCGGTGCTCCTAGCAGTAGCCAATGGACGGAAGGGGCTCATCCGCAGCCCGCATTGGGCCTTAACGACTCCACGGATGTTGGTCTAGCGATTGCCACCTTCGACAAATCTGGGAAGTTCAACGGCAACTCCGGAATATACATGGGCCATGATCCAAAAACCGGGGGAATAATGATCGTAGATCAGTGGCCAGATAACGGACCCAAATATGACCATCCCTGGCAACATACGCTGGACAATCATGGTTCCGAACCGGCGATGAGCGGCGATGCATACTATGTAATTCATGTACCGTGAATCTTTGTTGGGAGTTGTTCAGATGATTTATCGAGTCCTAGTGCTTCTGCTTCTTACTACAATCTCAGCAATTGCCCAGTCTGCGCCAAAAGTTCAGGCGACTGGTTCCATTACTGCAGTCAAGACCATGGTCAATGCCCTTTACCATAGCGTGGTCATTCATCATCCGTACAGTCTTCTCGACGGGCCGGATAAAAATGTTTTCCCCTTATCTCAGCGAATCGTTATCTCAGAAACTTCAATCTGCGCGCGACTGTTCCCGGGACTGGTTTCGGCAAAACCAAGGAAAGGCTGTGAAGGCCCCGTTTGCATGGTCGGCATTCGGGATCTTCTCGGGATATAACGAAAGGGATTCACCGGGATCATTTAACATTGAGAGTATACAGGCGGAGCCCGATGGTTCGTTTCGGGCAGACGTAGTTCTCACATACAAACCGGCAGATGGCCCAGGATCGTGGCGCGTATCGGTCAGGATAGTGCAACAGCATAATCGCCCTGTTGTGGAAGACGTTACATACCTTAGGGATCAGCCAGGGAATTCAGAGAAAAGATTGTCTGAAATTTTGTCGGATGGATGTGACGGCTCTCGTTGGGTGGGGCAAACTGATCGTTGAAGTTTGGCGGGGGCGAGAAGTGCTTGGCCCAACAACAGGAGCAAAAGACTGAAGTCGGATACGGTGAGACGGCAGGACTTGTCCCCGAAAGGGCTGCAAACGCCGATCCGAAAAAGAAGAGCCCCTACGACTCTTCTACGTGGGACCCCAATTCGACTCAGCAGCTTCAGGATGGCCGGACGAACATCATGGACATCTCTGATAGAAACAGCAACGTAAAGAAAGCCACAGCCTCCGACAACCCAATTGAGCAACAGGCGTGGAACGCCAACGCGGACGCTGCCAAGAATAGTAAGGGAAGTACGCCAGGCAAGTACTTCTTTATTCGTCAAGAGGGAGTCGGGGCTCAGCATCCATCAAAGCGTGCAGGATATGGTCAAGGCACGCCGATCAAGTCATACGGACCGTTTAGAAATGTGGGAGGCGGCGATGTTCCTCGCGGAAACAGAACGTTCATCGATATCTATGACAAGTAAGATTGCACTGCTTATCCTGCTTTATATGTGTACGGTACCGTTCGCGAGAGCGCAAGTCGGGCTTCAACATGATCCGGCGGCGTCTGCTCGGTTAGTGGCTCGTCTTGGCTCGAACGGGAACGACGACGTGGCCGACATCAAGCAGTTGGCAATAAACCCGCGAGACAGCACTGGTCTATTGATCGATGCGCTTCATACTATTCCGGATTCTGAGGGGTTTGCGAAAGCGGATAGCCCTTCGATGGAGCACGTTCTAGAACTCATTCGTGCACTTCGATACATAACCGGAGGCACAGATTTTTGCTCACAAACCAAACATGTTTTCGGCAGTTCGGAGGAGGAGAAGAACCGCAAATACTGGCTGACGTTTCGTCACAAAACATGCCTGAGCTTTTTCGGATATTGGATGTCACGAGGTCGCACCTACGTCGCTCCGGTGGACGCTCAGAAGAACATCATCGCCCAATGGAAAAACTGGTATGCGAAGTACGGCGAGACATTTCCATACAAACCGCTTCGCGATCCGGCCCCTGAGGGTTGGCTCTGGTAGATCGGATCGTTCCGTATCATTATGACGCCTTGTCTACGTTGATGGCGCAAAATCAGGTGCAAGTTCAGGCAAGCGTTATAGAGCAGCCCAAGATTGTTCAAGGAGAGAAGCAAGCGGATGGGACATCCGTCACCGGAGTGAGAGGTACGATCCAAGACACAATTACAGTGAACGGCAAACCGCTATCCGGCGGGGCAGTCTCGGAAACAAATACTAGTACGGTTACGTTAAACGGGAATGTGCAGCCTACACGCACAATCGAAGGTCCAGCCTCCACAAATAATGCAGGTCAGCTAAACGACACTCTCGGACTACTAGCACCGGCGCGCACTGCGGCGCAGGACAAGCCATTGATCCAGTTGCTGGGAACTCAGGCAGTTACCGTAACTAATAAGAATACGATAACATTCACGGTTCCGGGCGGTAGTAGGTATTCAGCAACCGCTACAAGGACTTTGACGAACGTGGGATCAAACGGAAGAGTTAATCCGAGCTATACGCTTAGTACGTCTAAACCAGTCGTCAGCGTTGTTCCGTAGTTATCGAAAAATGGGTGGAATGCGTTCTTTGAACGCACGCTCACGAGGAGGACCAAGATCATGATGAGGTTAATTGGCATGGCCTGTGCGATTGCATTCTTGCTTTTTCCTACGAAGCCCCAATTCGAACGGTTTTCGAAGTATAAGCGGGTCGAGGCATACGAAGTCCGCCCAGGGATTCTGATGATGCCGAGATATTCGGCGGACGGCCAAGTTTGCACGGTTGTTGTGCAAAAAGACCATTACGTTAACGGAGTAGCTGTTCTGGACTCAACGCTGCCTCGCGAAGTAGTCACTCAAATCTTTGACGAGCTAGTGCCGCCCAGCGAGAGGGGCCCTCTTACCACGAACAAAGAGCTCGACCGTCTGTCGGTCTACACGGGGAATAGCGTCACGTCGCTCCATGATTACGAGAATGTTTCGATCGATATCTCGCGACAGGCTTCATCTGAAGCTGATATTATCGCCGTGATTCAGTGGAAGGGCCGTTTGTGCCAATAGGCGCAAAATACGGCCAACCAGCCAGCTCCCACCAATCCAGACGGCTCGTCAAAGCCTCCCACGAACGATGTTCCGAAGCTCCCCGACGGAAAGCCGCCCGGATGGAAACCAGGCGACCCGTTGGTACCGAATGAATGGGAGCAGAAGGATCCAGGTAAGGGGGACCGAGAAAAGTGGGGTCCCAAGTATCCGATTCCAGGAGGGTCACAACCAGGAGTGAGCTGGGACCCAGAGGGGCATTGGGACCACGATGATGGCAACAGGAACAGGACCCGCTGGCTGCCCGGCGGGGGTGGTCAAGTAGACCACGATAACAATCCACTTACAAGTCCCATGGGGAGAGTTATGAACTGGGCCGGGGACCACAAAGGAGCACTCATCACAGGGGGCGTGGTTATTGGTGTCGGCGCGGCCATCTTTTTCACTGGAGGAGCCGCAGCTCCAGCACTAGCCTTTGTTTTCTGAGTGAAACTTGCAGCGAGGCTCTACCCGCCGCGAAATCTTGTTCCGGTCCCTTAGGAGGTGACCAGTGAAATTTTTCACGAGAGAAGAAGCGAAGAGTTGGTGCGAGGCGCGTGGGTTGAAAGTTACCGTTGATCGGTATCTTCAGTACGACCCGGAAAGTTCATCCTGCTTTACGGTTGGACTGGAAGAAAAGCCTTCGAGCCTGATCGGTTTGGCTGACCATCTCATTCCTACTTGGGAAGACGTTCCCTTTGAAGGAGCACTTCTGTGGATTAGGGAGCGAGGTATCTGGGGAGATCACTCTGAAAAAACCGGGGATGTCATCATCGAGCAGATGAGACTCGCGACGGGAGAAAAAGCACCTTTGGAAGAACGTCCTGGGCATCTCTTTGGACGTGACGAAGTGTATGAGGCACATGCCTACTTCCTGATACCAGTGTTGTTTGGGTGGGATGCTTTCCTCATACCTGAAAGCGGCGACTACTTCGCTTTTATAAGTCACGACGGCGTTGCGGAGGTGGTGGGCCGAACAGCAGAGAAAGCCGAGGAACTGCGCCAACGTGTACGGGACTGGAATCCCAAGGAGGACAAAACTTGGTATCCCAGAATCGCCAGCCGGTAGGTCCGCGATCCAACCGCCGGGCAGAGTGGGTAGCGCTGGCGTTTCTGAGCGGACAGGGCGAGCGATCCGGGAGCGGGTGAGGGTTGCGGGTTGCCGGGGTGTTGTGAGAGTTTTTCTTTTAGCCGTGGGTTGGGTGTTGGCCGCGCCGGTTTGTGGCGCGGCCTTGCCGTTTCGGGGTGCCGATCCGTTCCTGAGTCCGGGGGGGTGAGGAGCCGCCGATCTTCGCTCCGATCCGGGGCCGTGATCCGGGTTGGATTAGCGGCGCTTTCCGATGCCGATTCCGCCGCTGATTCGCTACCCGGCAGTGTGGTGATTCCGGCACGGCTGTGCGGGCAGTTTCGTGCTCCCGGAGGTGCCGTGGCTGGGTTGAAGGTTTTTAGCCGTGCTTCGCACGGGGTGGAAGGGAGACACTCCACCCCTGAAAGGGTGCTGGCGGGTGGCCCAGGTTCTCGCCTTGGAGTTTTAGGGTGCCCCATCTGTCGCGCCGAGCGACAGGTGGGGCCATTTCGGACCTGCGCGCCTGCCCATTAGTCCAGTCCTATAACCTGTCCTTTTTTCTCGGCATAAACTCTTGAAACTCTCGCGCCATCGTGCCAGCCTAAATAGTGTGATGAAATTTGTCCGCCCTCCGAGCGAGGGCGCGATGCTCTATGAAATTTGAATATTGACCGGCCGGTTCGAGCGGTGCGCTCACCGTTGCGCTCACTCTATCGCAGCATGTGCGCATGTTGCCTGCGCCGCCGGCGTCAACTACACCTACGACGGCGACGGCAACCGCCTCCAGAAATCGAGCGGCAAAATCTACTGGTACGGCGCGGGCACGGAAATCCTCGATGAATCCGACGCCAGCGGCAACATCAACAACGAATACATATTCTTCGGCGGAAAACGCATCGCCATTCGCAACGTCACCACCGGCAACATCTACTACTACGCCGAAGACATGCTGGGCAGCTCGAGGACGATGGTTCAGGCGGGACAGACTACCGTCTGTTACGACGCGGACTTCTATCCCTTCGGGGGCGAGCGCGACGTAACAACCTCCTGCGCGCCGGTCTACAAATTTGAAGGCAAGGAACGCGACACGGAAACCGGCAACGACGATTTCGGCGCGCGCTACTACGCGTCGCGGCTCGGTCGTTGGCTCTCTGCCGACTGGTCGGCGATCCCGGAGCCCGTTCCCTACGCGAACCTGACCAATCCTCAAACTCTGAACCTCTACGCTATGGTCAGCGACAACCCGGAAACCTTCGCCGACCTCGACGGGCATTGGACTGCGCCATATGAATGGGCCAACTGGATCGATTCCAAAATCAACAGAGCGGTCAATTCTGTTGAAAATAAGGCGATTTCCTCAGGTAATCCGACGCTCGCCGCAACCACGACTTTTGCGGCGGGAGCGACGGCAAGTGTTGCAGAGGGTTTTACGAACCTCCTGCGGACCGGAGAAAGTGTCGGCTCGCTTCCCGAGAATCCCAGCGGAGGTCAAATTGCGACGGCAATTGCTCAAGATGGCGGGCGAGTTGGGGGTACGATCCTCGCTGTTGTCGCTATTGCTGGCCCGAGTGCGCCCGCAACATCGGAGCAAGGTGCTGGCGTAGCTAGTGAAATCGGACAAAACCGGGTTACGATGAGCAATGGAAGCCAAGTTGACTTGGCCGGAAAAGCACACTTC
Organism: uncultured Acidobacteriota bacterium; assembly: GCA_963814855.1. Classification (GTDB taxonomy): domain Bacteria; phylum Acidobacteriota; class Terriglobia; order Acidiferrales; family UBA7541; genus Palsa-295. The sequence continues at coordinate 1,226 of CAWFEL010000008.1, read as the reverse complement.
GAGAAATCGACCGGTGCGTCTGTTCCTACGCCACACATCAAGGATCCCTCATACAACACAAGCCCAAATGGCACTACTTATCAAAACGGCTATGGCGCGACGAGACCCGCCACAGTTGGCGATGTGAATGCCGCAGCGAGCCAAGCGGGCGTAACTCCCCCAGCTCCCATACCGAACCCGGTCCCTGTGCCGCAGGGGGATAGAAAATGAATTCGAGAGACTTCGTGTTTGTGGGATACCTGATTCAGGAACCGTATTGGAAGACGTGGCCCAAACGAGAAGGCTATCGAGTCGCATCCATCGAGCGCGAATTCCATCCCGAATTCAACAAGTACCAATGGGATAAAATCCAAGGAATCGATAACCCAACTCGATTTCTGACTCGGTTCCCCCGCCTTGAGAATCTATCGCTAGAACCCCACGAGTGTAGATCCGTTCTTCACAGGCAGTCTCCTGGTTGGGTCATCTCTGGCTACGCCTTCCCACGCGACATCGTAGAGCAGAGAAAGCGAACTTCGACCGATAACAGACACACTCTGCTGGAATTCGGTTACGCCCTGAAGATGCGACGAGAGCGCGATGATCTAAAACTACTTGGCTATGAGGTGGTAGATAATGACGATCTCTTCCTTTCTATCCTCAACAACTGCGGCTACACGGTCGACCAGGTTCGCGAAATGGCAGGTCCTCTAGATGAATACAGCCTACTCACCTCCGTGGAGGACGCTGAGCGGTTTACAGAAGCAATTAAGACCGACCCGCTCAACCCGAAGATGATCCCTGACCACAACCAAGGAGTCATCGTGGAAGTATGGGGAGAACCATAGGGGCTCCGGGGAAACCGACTCAATCCTTGCCCGATTGGATGAGGTTGTCGGCTCCTCGCTCCGAGTAGACTTGGTAGCTGTAGACGACCAAGGCTCGGAAAAAGGAGCCGAGCCCACCGGAGCGAACTCCCCACCCTCCCATTCGTCCAGTCCTATAACCTGTCCTTTTTTCTCGGTGTAAACTCTTGAAACTCTCGCGCCATCGTGCCAGCCTAAAGTGTGATGAAATTTGTCGGCCCTCCGAGCGAGGGCGCGATGCTCTTTGACATTTGAATATTGACCGGCCGGATCGAGCGGCGCGCCCACCGTTGCGCTCACTCTATCGCAGCATGTGCGCATGTTGCCTGCGCCGCGGCGGATACCCGTCTTCGGCCCGCTGTGTGAAGTCCCGCCCCATTT
>CAWFEL010000007.1:0-1711453 GCA_963814855.1 uncultured Acidobacteriota bacterium | reverse complement strand
ATTTTTGCGCCGCTGATCATCGTTCCTATCGCGCTGAAATTCGGATGGCGAGCTGCGTTCCTGGTCACCGGCGCGCTCGGGGCACTTTGGTTGATCGTATGGTGGTTCGTCGCGCGTCCGCCGCTCGTGCGTGCCGCCGAACGGAAACCATCCGGAGTCGCGTGGCCCAATTTTCTGGAGCGCCGCTTCTGGCTGTTGGTTGTCGGCATGGGCCTTGGAGGAGCTGCGCTGGGGCCGACGCTCTATCTCTGTCCTTTATATCTGAATCGCGTGCTGGGCCTGACGCAAGGTCAGCTCGGGAAGATTTTGTGGATTCCGGCGCTGTGTTGGGAGCTTGGCTACTACTTCTGGGGCTGGGTGTCGGACCGTTGGGTTCGGGATAATACCCGGCCCGTGAGCCTCTACGTCGCGCTCATGTTTCTGGCACTGGCTCCTTCGATTGTCACGCGAATGACATCGTGGATTGCCGCGCTCGCGCTATTTTCGTGGGCAATGTTTATCGCTGTGGCGTTTATCGTCGTTTCGCTGCACGTAGCCGCGCGCGAGTATCCGCGCGACGAGACGGGGAAAGTTGCGGGAATCGGATCGGGCGCATGGTCCGCCGTGGTCGCGCTACTGCTGCTCGCTTACGGTCCATTGTTTGACCGACAAATGTACACGGCGATTTTTGTTTCGTTGAGTATGGTTCCGATTCTGGGCACCGCGCTGTGGTATTGGATTGGGCGGGCAAGTGCGAAACAGAGTGAAGTTGCGGCTTAGGCGTTTGCGGATTTCGGGGGCTATCGCACGCGGCTGGGATCTCCATCGGCCAGCGCTAGTTCGGTGATTCGCAGACCCGCCGAGGTGGCTCGCGACGGATAGTGGTCCTTCAGGCGCTCTTCGTGGAACGGGATGACCCGTTTGATGTCGCCGTCAACGTGCTTCACCATCGCTTCCGTGGTCATCACGAGATTGCACTGGCTGCCCACGGCGAGGCCGATCGGCAGGTATTCGGGATCCTCGGGTTTCCAGCCGCGTAAATTTTCATAGGTATAAACGAGATCGCCTGCGAACACGAAGCAGTCTTTTGATTTCGCTTCGAGATCGTTGCGAAGGCGGACGTACATCGAGCCCCAGGTGTGCGAATCGGGCGCGGCGTGCAAATCAATTCCCGGCAGAACATTTTCGCGGTCGCCATCCACGCAAACGAGCCGATGATCCCGCGCAAGTTCGACCGTGCGGAGAATGTCGGCTGGATCAACCGCCAACGTCAGCCAACGGAAGCGCCGCTCGAGCGACATCGCCCAAACCCACTTCGAGAGTTCAAGCTCCTGAATGTAAAACGTGGCGTTCGGGAAATCTCCGATATTTCCCATGTGATCGAAATGCGCGTGGGTGAGAAATATCCGCGAGACGTCAGTGGGTTTGATACCGCACTCTGCGAGAACCGTCACTGGAGGGTGCCAGCCTTGCACGCCGAAGGTTTCGGCGAGAACCTGACCGTAGGCTTTGTGGTTGTAACCAACGTCCACCATCGCGACTTGACCCTGACCCTTGATCACGATGTAGTTGTAGGGTAGGCGACGGTGTCCCTGATTGTGAGCGCCGTAAACCAGGCCGCTGAGCGGATAGTTGGGTACGTGGGCATATTCCATCGCCCAGACGGAGTAGGCGCTCACTTCTTTGCCCTCGCGCCTGCGTGCTCGTGATTCGCGACGGGAACTTTTGTTGCGTGGATCTGCGGGCCGCAGCACGCTTGGTCAAAAGAGATCATTTCGAATCCGGGGAGTGCCGCGGCGGCCAGTTGCAGCTGCGCGTAAGCGGCTTGCAGGGGATACAGAATTGGCTCCACTTCTACGCCGCGTACTGCTCGGCACAGGTGCGTTTGTGCCGAGGATAGCGCGCATTCGAGGGCTGCTGCGGTGCGCGAAAGGTAATCGCGATGTGTGCTGGCACGTGGAGTGACGCGTAAACCTCGGATGCCTGCTGCGGCGGATTCGTGCAGTTGTTTCGCTGCTTCGAGCATCGGATGGTCCGGAGTCGCGCTTTTGCCTCCGGCAGCGGCGAGCACCAGCAAGCCCGCCAATTGCGCCGCGACCTGGCGCAAGTCCTCGAAATACTTTTGAGCGGACAGAATGTAGGCGACGGTTTCGTCGTCAATGTTTTCCCGGTCGCCTGTGGCCCTCACGGTGATCTCTTCCAGCACTCTCGCGCGCCTCCGGCAAACCTATCTCATGACGAATGGATTCGGGGCGTTCCCGGCGATATCAATCCAGACGCTCTTCGTCTGCAAATATTCGCGGATTGCGTCAATTCCGCTTTCACGTCCGATTCCGGAACGTTTGTACCCGCCGAAGGGAGACATGAAACTCACGGCGCGGTAGGTGTTCACCCACACAGTGCCTGCTTCAAGGCGCTCGGACATGGTCAGCGCGCGGCGAATGCTGGTGGTCCAAACTCCTGCGGCGAGGCCGTACACGGTACCGTTCGCGATACGAACCGCTTCGTCTTCGGTATCGAACGGAATGATCGAGAGCACAGGGCCGAACACTTCCTCCTGCGCGATTCGCATGTCGGGCTTCACACCTGTGAAGATGGTGGGTTCGACGAACCAGCCGGAGCCGCATTCCGGACGCAGCGCGGGCGCGCCGCCCAGCCGGCAGACCGCTCCTTCTTCCTTTGCAATTCGGATGTAATCGAGGACTTTTTCGTATTGCGGGCGAGTGGTGATCGGGCCGACCTGCGTGCCCATATCGAGCGGATTGCCCATGCGCGCCGTTTTGGCCAGCGCAAGGAGTTGTTCGACAAACTTATCGAGGATCGGGCGGTGGATCAGAGCGCGCGAGCCCGCGATGCAGGTCTGGCCGGTCGCGGCAAAAATTCCCGAGACGACGCCTTTGACTGCCTGCTCGATATCGGCGTCATCGAAGACGATATTCGCGGATTTTCCGCCAAGCTCGAGGGTAACGCGCTTCAGTCCGCGCGCCGCCAATTGATAGACGTGCTCGCCGGTCTTGTCGCCGCCGGTAAACGCAATCTTAGCGACATCGCGATGCGTGATCAGAGGCTCGCCCACTTCCGCGCCAAATCCCGTGACGATGTTGACGACCCCCGGCGGGAAGCCGGCACGCTCGAATAGTTCTCCAAACACGAGCGCCGAGACGGACGAGAACTCCGAGGGCTTCCAAACCACGGTGTTCCCGGCAGCGAGCGCTGGAGCGAGTTTCCAGGTGGCAAGCAGCAACGGCGAATTCCATGGCGTAATTGCGGCCACCACGCCGAGAGGCTCTTCGCGCGTGAAATTGAAGATGCCGGGCTTATCAATAGGGAGCACGCGCCCCTCGATTTTGTCCGCGAGACCTCCGTAGTAATGAAACCACTGCGGGATGTAGGTCAGCTGTCCGCGCATTTCGGCGATCAGTTTTCCGTTGTCCGTGGTTTCAATTTCGGCAAGCTTGCTCGCTTCGGCGGTGATGAGATCGCCGAGGCGAGAGAGCAGGGCGCCGCGGGCGGTGGCGGTCAGCTTGCGCCATGGGTCGTCGTAGAACGCCGCATGGGCCGCGGCGACCGCGCGGTCCACATCGTCTTTTCCTCCGCGTGGGATCAGCGCCCAGGGCGCGGCGGTGAATGGGTTCAGCGATTCGAACCATGCGCCGGACGCGGGCTCGACCCACTGCCCGCCGATCAGCATTTGGTGCTTTTTCAGTTCGCTCATAAAGGCCTCGGACGTTCCTCTACTTCGCGAATTTCGGCGCTTTGTCCCCAAGCTCCGCGAACGTCTCGCGCGCGATTCGGAACGAGTCCACGGCGGCCGGTACGCCGCAATAAATTGCCACCTGCAGCAGCACTTCGCGGATTTCGACGGGCGTCACGCCATTCACGAGCGCGCCCTTGATATGCGCCTTTAGTTCGTGCGGGCGGTTCAGCGCGCTGATCATCGCCAGATTGAGCATGCTGCGCGTCTTCTTCGATAGTTCTTCGCGTCCCCAGATTGCGCCCCAGCAATATTCCGTCACCAATTCCTGTAAGGGGCGGTTGAATTCGTCTGCGGTGTTGAACGCGGTGTCCACGAATTCTTTACCGAGTACCGAGCTCCGGATTTCACGGCCGCGGTCAAAAGTTTTCTTATCCATGTCAGTAATCCTCTCTTCTTTGGTTGGCTTTGTTGGGAACCTCTGTCGGGAATCTATCCTGATTAAGACGACGATAACTGCGCGCCGAGAAAACCCACGTCTTTTTGTGTTTCGAGCGAGTCTATCGTCACCTCGATCGCGCCGGTGGCCTTAGCTCCGAGTACTTTTTCGGATGCCGATCGGAATCTCGCTCTAATCTCGCTCGCGCCGGCCGGAACCAGATCACGCATCCTGCGCCGCCGCGTGCGGCCATCGCGCAGCGTCACGATCACTTCCGCCCCTTGCGCCCCGGGGTAGTCGGCGGTGAAATTCGCGTCCTCTTCGAGCGTCGTCACGGACAAAAGACGAGTCACTTCCGAGTCCGAGAGCAAATGATAATTCGACTCTTCGATCTTGCCCTGCGCCAGAGTCGCGGCGACGCAATAGAGGATGCTCATCTTCGCCTGCAAAATGCGATCGAACGGGCCCGCGAAATTGCACCCGGGATAGGCCACCGCGGCCGCCGAGCATTTGATCCGAACGCCGACGATATCGCGGCTCTCGACGCGATCTTCTACTGCGAGCGCCAGAGCAGCCTGGCACGGCGTCTGCGCGTAATTACAAGCTGGCGCGGGCTTGTGATACACGGACATGATTTCCAGCTCGCTGCCTGAGAACGGCGTTACTTTCGACACGCGCTCGCTTCTGCCGAGCGCAGCGAACAGCCCCGAGCGTCCCTCGAGCGCGGTCTCAGATGCAACCGCTCCCAATTCGGCAAGCTCGACCGCCGTGACGGCATTTCTTGCGGCGAAGCCCGGGTGAAAAAACATCTCGTCGCCGCCGCTGTATGGCCATTCGTTCAATCCTCCAGTCGTGTTGGCAGCAAGACCAAGCGCGCTCACAGTCGCGCTTTCGTCCAAGCCGAGCAGAATGCTTCCGGCGACCGCTGCGCCGACAGGGCCGGTGGTTCCAGTCGGGCGATAGAGGCGTACAAAATCCTGGTCCACGAGGGCTCGTCCGGTGCTCGCGCCCACTTCGTAACCGCAGATGGCGCCAAGGATGAACGCGGCGCCGGTCACGGGCTTTCGTTGCGCCAGAGCCAGCAGCGTGGGAAAAATGACCACGCCCAAATGGCTGACCGAGCCGGTGTGCATATCCTCGCGCACCAGCCCGTGCGCGAGCGTTGCATTGGCGAACGCCGCATCCGAGGCCGAAACGTGGTGAGGTGTCCCGATCACTGTCGCTTTCCCGGTTGACCGGCTGGCGATTTCGATCGCCCGCCTGCCCCACGGCAGCTCGCGCGCTTCGAACGCACAGGAGAGCATGTCCAGAAGCGAAATTTTGACCTTCTCGACCGCGTCGCGCGGCAGCTGCTCCAAGGTCAGCTGGCGCGCGCTCTGCGCAATTCTGCGCGACAGAGTCGCGGACTGCATCATCGTGACTGTGGTGACCCGGTCCACGCGTTTCCCTTATTTCCCGCCGACCTGCACGCCCGCCCACTTCTCAACGGTTTTGGCCATCGCGGTCATGTCCGCGTCGAGACCTTCGGTTTGCGTGGCAATCGAAAGCAGCTGCCTGACAGCGCTTCCAACGACCATCGGCACGCCGAACGCGTCTGCTTCGGCCATGCACAAGCGAATGTCCTTGTTCAGCAGCCCGATCGCGAATCCATAATTGAACGAACGCGAAATCACGTGCTGTTTGACTTTGTCCTGCGTGGCGCTGTTGCGCGCGGTCCCGGCGTTGAACACGTCAATCACCACTGCAGGATCGAGTCCCGCCTTCACGCCCATCACGATGGCCTCTGATGTGATTGCCATCGCCGTTGCGGATAGGAGATTGTTCAGCAGCTTCATAGTCTGGCCCTGGCCCGGCTGCGTGCCCACAAAGAAAATCTTCCCGATCACTTCGAGGATAGGCTTGATCGTCGCAAGCACGTCCTCCGGACACGAGACCATTACCGCGAGCGTGCCTTTTTCGGCGCCGTTGATTCCGCCGCTTACGGGCGCATCCACCGCTTTAATTCCTTTAGTTGCCAGACCCTCCGCGACGACTCGCGCGACCGTTGCACCAGTCGTCGAAACATCTATAAAGATCTTCACGCGGCTGCCTTCGATGACACCTTTCGGGCCAAGAGCGACGGCCTGCACGATGGGAGGAGTCGGCACGCTCGCGAATACGATTTCCGCGGCCGATCCGACGGCTGCGGGCGAATCGGCGCGCTTGGCTCCCAATTCGAGGAGCGGCGCCATTGCGTCGGCGCTCGTGTCATAAATCGTGACCGGGTAGCCGGCCTGAATCAGGCGCCGCACCATGCGCACGCCCATTCTCCCGACTCCCACAAAGCCGATACTTTCCTTCGCCATGCGACTTTCCTCTTTCTACGTGGCCGCGCCCGCTCGATCGGGGACACTTTTACTGGAAATGTGCGAACTTGGATGCAGTGTCGCTGATTCCGCCGGATAGACGTTTTCCGACGCCGCATTATGCCCTATGATAGCGCCCTCTCACAATTGACGTTCCGCGCGGCGCTCGAAGATGCGGCGCGCGAGGCGGAGCAGGGAACCGTGCGAGGAAATCGTGCCGATCGAACCATTTGAAGTGCTGGCTCTCCGGTATGCGCATTTGGGAAACCGGCACCCCGGCGAGAATTTCATTCTGGCGGACCCACACGAGGCTGCCTCCGACCTCGACTATTTCGTGTGGGTCCTGCGCCGGAGCGATTGCACGTTTGTGGTGGACACAGGATTTGCCAAGGAAGCTGCCGTCCGGCGCAAGCGCGATTGGCTTCGTTGCCCGATGGAGTCGCTGCGGCTTCTCGACGTTGATCCCGAAAAAGTTACCGATGTCATCGTGACTCACCTGCATTACGACCATGCAGGGAACCTCGACAAATTACCGCGCGCGCGTTTTCACTTGCAGGATCGCGATATGGCCTACGCGACGGGCCGGTCCATGGGCCATCAGGCTCTTCGCAGCCCGTTCGATCTCGAGAATATTCAAATCATGTTGCGGCATGTCTACTCGGACAAGGCTGTCTTCCATGATGGCGATACCGAGCTTGTGCCCGGGCTTATGCTGCATCGGGTGGGTGGTCATTCGGCGGGCCTGCAGATCGCGCGGGTGTGGACGCGGCGCGGGTGGGTTGTGGTCGCTTCCGACGCGTCACATCTTTACGCGAATTTCGAGCAGCGACGTCCATTTCCGATCGTCTACAACGTCGGGGAAATGCTGGAGGGGTTTAATCTGCTCTACAGGCTGGCTGATTCGCCCAATCACATCGTGCCGGGACACGATCCGCTGGTGATGAAATATTATCCGGCGGTCAAGCCGGAGCTGGAAGCAATTGCCGTGCGGCTCGAAGTGCCGCCAACGCGCTAAAAGAACGCGGTCGCTCTCCCGGCAAAGATGAGCGCGATCCACAGAAACAACGACACGCCGGCCCAGCGCCTGGCGCTTGCGGGCGCGACGGTGGCCTCGTCCCACGCGGCCACGCTGCGATAGATGCCGTAGCGAAAAATCGCGGCGTTCAGTCCCGCTATCAGAAGAACTCCAAGTGAAATCCAGAACATGACGTTGTCGTAGTATTCCATCGGATCAGACATAGCGACCAAGGTGCCGGTCATCAGAAGAATCGCGAACGCGACCCATTTCCAGGCGCGAAATTGGCCGATTACCTGCGAGACGGGAACGCTCTGCATCGTTTTTCCCAGTACGCGAAGATTGCCGATCACCACCATGCCGCCAAAGAGGGCGATGCTGATTATGTGAATGATGAGCAGAACGGGATAGGGATAGGGCGCATTGCGCAGCCACGTGCTCAGTGGTGTTTCGCTAAGCCATTGGCAGAAGCTCAAGAAAGACATGCCGAAAACTCCTCCTGCGCGTACCGGACGGCTTCGCGTCCGCTACAAATTTCCAATCCATAGCCCGGCCAGCAGCACGCTTACCCACAGCCCCAGCGAGACGACACCCGCCAGACTGCGCCATCCGAGGGGGGCCGAGTCCCGCGCCGGGCCCGTTGCCGTTCGAATTACCGTGAAGTGAAAGATCAGCGCCACCAAGAGCATGAGTATCTTGGTGCGGAACGCCGCGACCTGCACGTATTCACCCGGATCGCCTGAGAAAAGATACGCTCCCGTGATCAACTGGATCAGGATGCCCGTGTTGATCCACGGGGCCAAATTTCTTGCGACCTGCGAAACGGAGAGCTGGCGGAAGAAGAGACCGAGCAGGCGCAGGTCCAGAATTGTGGCTGTGCCGACCAACAGGGTAAATCCGCAGATGTGAATGGACTCGACGACCGGGAAAACCCACACCCAGCGCGCGATCGGATTTACCGGGATGGCTTCGGGAACGCCCTGCAATAGGAGGTGCGCCAGGAACACTTAGCCCCGCCTTTCGTCGCAGCTTTACCGCAACAGCTCGCTCACCGAACCGACGGACGTGGTCACATAGCCGAGAGCGCGGCCCCCGAGGCCTACGCCCGACCACAACAACAGCGACACAATCGCGACGAACACACGGAGCACCGGCCCGAACCGCCGCCCGTCATCCGCGAGCGTCACTCTGCGATGAATCGTGAACGTATAAATCACCGCCAGCAACAAAAACAGCATCTTGAATTGAAACGCCCAGTTCCCATACATCTTCACGGCTTCGGTGGAGAAAAGCAGAAATCCCGAAACGAGCATCACGGCCAGACTGCCCAGCATCCACGGCCGCACTTCTCCGGCCAACTCTGCGGTTGACGCGCTCTTGAACGCCAGCCGCATCAAGCGCAAATTCAAAATCAAAACCGCACCGCCCAGTATGCCCAGACCAAGCAGATGAAATATCTCCACGAATGGAAACAGCCACGTGGAATCGCGAATCCCGTGGCCCCACCACGAATTGTTACACCACTGGCAAAAGCTTAGCAGCAGCGATCTAATCATGCGGGTTGGCCCTCCTCACACGGCTCATGGCGGCGGCAGCACGTACGCAATGGCGCGTCCCGCGGCGATGATGAGAACCCACAGCACGATGGAAACGACGGCCGCAAGCTTTGCCGCTCCCGGAGTCTTCGCACTCAAATCCCACTCCGTGACCTTGCGCCCGATTGTCGCATTGAAAATCAGCACGTTCAGGCCGGCCAGCACGAGCATGATCATCTTGATTTTGAAGAAAGGAGGATGCGTGTTGTAAAACGAAACAGGATCGGCGGAAAACAGCAGCACTCCGCTCACGATCATCACTGTGAAGCCGCCAAAGAGCCACGGATTGAACTGCGCGAGCACTTCGGACATGCGCCGCCGCTTCAACACTACTCCCAGCAGCCGCATATCGAGCATCACCGCGAATCCCAGAAAAAGCGTCAGCGTGAGGACGTGAATTGACTCGACGATGGGTTCGCCCCAGGTTGATTCGCGCATGTACATGCTGAATTGCGTGTTGGAAAGCCACTCGAGGAAACTAACGATGGACATTCCACATCCTTCGGAGACCCGTGGTCGGCCCGCTGACTGCCAGATGGTTTATTTCGCTGCGCACGGCGTGGGATTCCAGCCCGAAGCGTCTGGAAGTTTCTTGAATTGCGAACTCGTGAGGTAGCTCTGCGCGAGATACTGCGGATCGGTGACGAGGGATGTTACGACGAGCCACGTGTCGCCATTGGCTTCCTTGAAGCTGTCGAAATATTCCTCGACAACCGCTTTGTCACCGTACGGAACGCCGTTCTTGCGCACATATCCCGCGCTCAAATCGGTCGTAACGACTTTCATATAACCTTCCTCAGCTGGCCGTGCGGAGCCCGATCCGGCGACGACCGGCAATACAAATCCACGCGGACGGAGACCTTCCCAGGTCGCCACGGAATAGCCCTGCAACGAAGGCGACCCACCCGCGGGCGGCGCGCCGCCGAAGTGAAAGACGCGGGTTTGCTTCCCGGCGTCGGTCTCGATTCGCAGAGTATTATCGTTTTCCCATGTAATGTGGAGGCGCGTCGGCACGCGCATGATGGCACCGGCGCCGTAGGACTTGCACTGATTGCCGGCGGCTTCGTCTTTAGCCGGGTCCCAAGAGTTGGCGATGCGCTGACCTTCCGGAGTGAGGAAGATGCCGGGGAAGTCGCCCTTGTCCGGAGTGAGCATGCGGTAGCGCCAGTCTTCCGTGACAATGGCTACCCAGTAGCCCGAGAGATCAAATGGAGCGCCCAATTGGGCGTTGGCCGTGTTGGCCGCCGGAACCAACCCGATCTGGGCGCCGACGGATGCCGGCATCGCCAGCGATATCACCGCCAGCAAACAACAGAGCAGCAAAACACTCCTAAGCGGAATTCTGGAAATCATTCCTCGCCCCCCGACCTTCTGGCCGTCCTGACCATCCGTGTTTCTTTCCGTGCCCCAGTTGCGAGGGGCAGCCGCCTACATGATCACGCCTTCCCACTTCCATCCGTCCGCGGGGCGTACGATCTTGTGAAGGCGAATTCTATGCTCGGTAGGATCGCGGCCCGGGTTTCCGGTGACGACAACATGATCGCCCGGCTTCAGCGTGTCACGCGTCACGTGCTCCTGGGTGAGTTGGGCGCCGCCGCCCCACTCGACCGACCATGTCTGGGCCGGTCCGCCCTTGGGATCCGGGACATCCACCTTCACGAACGAATGCGGATTGCGGTACATGAACTGCGTCAGCGTTCCTTCGACCGTAATCTCCTGGTCCACGAAATACGTCGCGGCAAAGGAGTGGTGCGCGTACGCCGCGCCGCCGCTCAACATCGCCGCGGCGCCAATCAACAGAACAATGAGTGTGCGCTTCATTGGGTCTCCTCCAAAAATCCGAAAACTCTTCTTTCTCCACCCGTCGCGTCTGAGCTATTTTTTCGGGCTCAGGCTCTTGTAGACGGCTTCGACAAACATATCCGTCGTCCAGAAGCCGGTGTCCTTGCCGTACCGCGGGTCGTAATCCATCGTGGGCTTGGCCGCCTTCACCTGCTCGAGCGTCATGCCCTTGTTGACCATGTCCTGAACGCGGTCCCTGATGATCGTCACCATTTCCTGGTAGAAGACCACGTCGGCTACGTCGCATAGTCGTCCGTGTCCCGGAATGATCATCGTGCCGCCTTCCTGCTCGTCGGCAGGGATGGCAAGTTCGATGATTTGATTCAGACCGTTGATGACCCCTTGAATGTTACCGCCGCGCGCGAGGTCCACGAGCGGATAGCCGGTGGTCACGAAAATGTCGCCCGTGCTGATCACATCGGAGCGGCGAAAGAACACGATCGTGTCGCCATCCGTGTGCGCCGCCTGCGGGTGAATCATCAGAACGCCCTCGCCGTTGAAATAGAGCTTTCTTTCCGGCGTCGTATAGGTTTCCGTCGGCCACGATGCCTGCGGAACCGCGGGTTGTGTGCCGGTGGCTGCGCTCATCCGGTCGAGCACCTCTTGCGCCGCTATCACAGTCGCCTGATTTCCGGCGCTCGCGCCGATATCACCAACCACGTTTCCGCCGGCGATCGTGTTGCCCGACTTGGCGAGCGCTTCGTTACCGCCGGTATGGTCCGCGTGGATGTGAGTATCAATGATGTAGTGGATCGGCTTCGTGGAGAGGGTTCGAATCGCCGCATTCACTTTGTCGCTCGTCCCGGCGAGGCCCGCGTCTACCAGCAACACCCCATCGTCGCCGATCTGCACCGTAATGTTTCCACCAGCGCCGACAAGCATGTACACATTGCCCTGCACGGGCCAGATGTGAATTTCCGCGTCGGCCGGGTTCCGCTGTGGGGCGGCGGCAGGTGCTTGCGCGGAGGCCGATCCCGCACTCGCCGCGAGCGCGACGACCGCGAGCATCAGAATCAGAGCGAGATTCTTCGAGGCTTCGACCGCACGATTCGCCAGATGCCTCATCGGTTGGCAACTTTCTTCACGGGGCGCGGCAACGTCGTCATCGTCTTCATTTTGATCATGTACTCCGGATACATCGTCTCCGCGCCGCCTCTGGTTGCATCCGGAGGAATCCCGTAGTTGGCGGGGAATTCGTTCAGAAACGTATTCTGTCCCGGCAAGTGGGCAGGGACCACGCCAGCGGGGCGGTCCACTTCGTCCACCGATTCGCAGGGCCACGGAGCCATTTGCTGTTGCGAGTTGTAGACAAAGTCGCTGGTGCGAATGAATGGTTCGGTCAGATACACCGGATCGTATGTGATTGCTGCTACTGTCAGATAATTGCCGTGCCGCATGATATGCGCTGTAGCTGTGGCCAAGTCGCTGCGCGGCAATCCGTTTCGACGCAGCCAATTTTCTTTCAGGTGAGTTGTTGTCACCACCAGGATGTCGCCTTCCCATTTCCCGGTGGAAAATCCAGCCCAGGTGTGTGGCGCATAATCCGGCGGATGCGGCCGCCCGTCCATCCATATGGTTTGCTCCGCGCCGTACGCGGAAAGGTGGGTGTGGTACGCGATCACCTTCTGGGTCGCCCTATCCACTTCCTTCCAGATGCTCAGGTTCGAAGGGCCGCGCCAGCCGTAATCTGATCCGTGCGCGCGGCATTGATTCTCCGGCAATTCCACCAGGGTTGCGTCCCATGTATCGCCCTGCATCCGGGCGGCGGCGTTGATCGGAATACCAAGATAGTCGCCGATTTCCGGCCCGGGTATGCGCTCCTCCCAATCCTCGTCAAATCGCGGCGACCAGCTTCCGGACGGATCTTGCTGCGCTCTTGCCGGCCGGCCCATCAGAGCCGCCAGAAACAACAGCGCAATGAAACCGCTCGCGATTTTGACCCGGTTAACCCTACCCATGGCACTCCCCCCGAAAGACATGGCTCGGCGTGACAAGCTCCTGATTGAAAACAACTTTTATCATAAAAGAAGCCTCGCGAATCATCAAATTAACCGCGTTGCCGCGAGAAACTGGGTTTTGCCGGCATTCGAACCGAATATCTTGCGAAAACTCGGCGTCATTGGTTAGAATCCGGGCCTTGCGGTTCCGAAATGGCACGCCGCGGCACGCACAGGCCCGCGACATCGCTGCTGCAAGTTGGTGCAAATTCACCTGTGCTAAACTCCCGGCGGAGGTAAAGGACCATGTCTCTCGTAAAGGGTATCCATCACATGACCGTATGCGTGGGCGGCGCGCAGGAAGACATTGACTTCCAGACGCAAGTATTCGGCCAGCGCATGATCAAGCAAACCGTCCTCTTTGATGGCCGCTACGCTCATTATCATTTGTACTACGCGAACGCGAACGCGGAGCCCGGCTCCGTGTACACGACCTTCCCCTATGGACGCGTGAGAGGCCGCCAAGGTTCCGGACAAATTCAGACTACCGCCTATACGGTCCCAAAGGGCTCGCTGAACTTCTGGGTCGAGCACCTGAATCGGCACAAGGTGAAGAATGGCGGCATTCAAGAGAGATTCGGCCAAAAGTTCATTCGCTTCGATCATCCGTCGGGCCTTCAATTGGAGGTTCTCGAGGACAGTGCGGACTCTCGCCAGGCATGGTCGGTTGGGGAGGTCACCGGCGATGTCGCCACGCGCGGCTTCCACGGCCCTGTTCTGTCGGTCCGTGAAGTTGGCGAAACCGAACGCTTCTTCGTTGATGCTCTTGGCTTCAAGAAGACCGGTCAGGAAGGCCCCTACCACCGCTTCGAAGTCGGAACAGGCGGCGCTGCCAAGACGGTCACTCTAATGCACGATCCTGACCGACCTGCCGGAAGCTGGGTTTTCGGTGCCGGCACAGCGCATCACATGGCGCTCGAAGTCGAAAACGATGAAAAGCTGACCGAGCAGAAGGGAATCTACGAAGAACTCGGCTACACGGATGCGTCCGAGATCAAGGACCGCATGTATTTCCACTCCGTGTACTGCCGCTGCCCGGGCGGAATTCTTGTGGAGTGCGCGGCCACGGTTCCGGCGGGATTCGCCGTGGACGAGCCCGCAGATCAGCTCGGTCAGAGTTTGCTCCTCCCGCCGTGGTTTGAGTCCCGGCGCGCTGAAATCGAGGCGATGCTGGATCCGATCAAAGTACCGGAGAGCAATTTTCCGGGAGGAGCCAAGAAGACTCCGGCGAACGCACCCGTGGCGGTTCCTGCGGCGGACCAATCGGCCGGCGGAGCGTCACGCCGCACCAGCGCGGTTTTTATCGGTGGCGATACTTCGCAGAAGAAGAATTGACGCGGAGAGCTGTACCTGGATGTGGGAGCAAATTGGCCCCTTAGGCGCGGATATAATGCGCCTAAGAAGTTTTTTTCTGCGCGGGCGCGTTCTGCGCGATTTAAATGGGACTAATACGAGGCTTCGAGCAGGCCAATTACTTCCGCTTTCGTCATCGGACGGTCCACTACCTTCGATTTTTCCAACTCGTGCATCACCGGCTCGACGATGTCGCCAATCTCCGCATGCGGAACGCCTGCATCTCTCAGTCTGTGGGGCACGTCGAATCCGGCGATGAATTCCGCGGTGCGGTCGGCGCATGCGAGCGCGGTTGCCTTGGGATTGCGCGGATCGAACGGCAAATGGAATCCCTCAGCGATCGGTGCAAAGCGCTCGGGAGCGATCTCCGCCATGAATCGCATGGCGTGCGGTAGCGTGATGCACGACGTTACGCCGTGCGGCACGTCCCACCGCGGCCCGATCTGATGTCCGAGCAGGTGCGAGATGCTGAACCGCGTGTTCATCGAGCCGTAGATTGAAAACCACGCGGCGAACTGGCAAAACCCTCTGTGTGCGAGTTGGTCGACGCCACTGGTTTTGATCGAAGCCTTCAGATTCTCTACCAGGAGTGAAATCGCTTTGGCGGCCAGCGCGTCGCTTAGCGGGTGATGGCGAATCGAGTAGCTCGTTTCGATGGCGTGATCGAGTGCCCGCATACCGGTCGCTACCCAAAGCCAATCGGGAGTTGCCAGGGTCAACGCCGGATCGTTCAGTACCGTGCGCGGTTGCAGGCGCGGATCGGAGACGCCGGATTTCACGCGGGTGGTCTCGTCCGTCACTCCGCCTGCGTGGGTATATTCGCCGGCCGAAAGCGTCGTCGGAATAGCGATGTGGACTAGGTCGCGGCTGGTCAGAAACGCGTGGCTCGCCACCTTGCAGGTATCAATCGGACTTCCGCCGCCGAAACTGATCAGGCAATCCGCGTCCACTCGCGTGATTTCCGCCTCAAGCTGGCCCACCACGCTTCGCGGCACGTGCTGGCGCGCGCCTTTGAACACTGCGGCGCAGCGCGCGCCGAGGGCCGCCGTCACTTTCTCGAGCAGCGGGGAATTGCCCAGCGTCTTGCCGGTAACCACAATTCCGCGCTTCAGCCCGCGGCGTTCGAGTTCCTCGCCGAGCGTGGTGATTTTTCCGGGGCCGGAGATTACGCGTTCGAGCCGGCTTAAAGTGAAATCAATGTTTGGCGCTTCCATGGGGCGAGAGTATACATCACCGCGTTCTTTCTAAGTCCGGCCGGTCACGGTCGCGCCGGTGCGCAACCGATCAGGTAAGTGATTGGCATTTCGGTGCTGGTTCCTGATTGCTCGCCGATTTGCCAGCGGTATCCGGCGGCAGTTAGTTCGCCGACCATCTCACGCAATTCCTCGGGTCTATAAGTTCGCAGACAGGAGACGATTCCATCGAACAAAAAAACGAAGGGAACTACGGGGATCAGATACGTCCAGAGCAGCCGCGACCAACGGAACGGGCGGATCCAGGGGGTGAACAAAAACGGCATGAGCGCCCACGGCAGCATAAGGGCGATCGTCAAAGGTGAACGCTTCGTAGTCTCGAAAATACCGATGTTCTGATCGTCGTCCACGGCATTTTGGAGTATGGCGCGAGCCTGTTCCGGCGAAAAATGATGGAACGATGTGAACATCGTTCGAAACCCATTCAATTCGTCGGGAACGCTCATCGCATCAACGGGGTCCGGGTTGAACGTAATGCGATTCTCGGAAGCGGCGCTGAGATTTTCGAACGCCCTGAGATTCGGATATTTATCCGTCAGACAAACGCGAATGGCCTGCGCGCCGTCCGAGAGCTTTCGGGACAGGTAAAGCCACGGACCTCCGCCGCCTGAGCACATGTCAACAACGGACTGAGTTCCCGCGGAGTCGACCGCGCCTTGCAGTAGCGGGCCGATTGACGCGTAGGTCCGCAAGAGAGTCAACCCGAACTGAAGCGCATCTATAACATCATGTCGAAGAGACGCCGGAAACCAGGGCTGATCGTGGAGTTCGATGAATTGTATGCGGCGCATGGTAAAACTCGTTTGCTTCGTTTGCACTATTCAAAGTATCATCCGCAGCCGCGAGGAACCGAATGAAACTTAGTAAGGATCGTATTCTGACTACACACGTGGGCAGCCTTCCGCGCTCCCAAGAAGTCGTAGATCTGCTGTTTGCGCAGGACCGCGGTGACGCCGTGGACGAGGCGCAATTCGACGAAGTGATGCGCCGCGCCGTTGCCGGCACGGTGAACCATCAGGCCGAGGTCGGCGTGGACGTCGTAAGCGACGGCGAGACCAGCAAGATTAGCTACTCGACATACATCCGCCACCGCCTCACCGGATTCGAGGGAGATTCCGCGCGCCCCACGCCACAGGACCTCGACGATTTCCCCGAGTACCGCGACCGGCTGGTGAAAGCGGGCCATTCGGCGACATACAAGCGACCGGTGTGTAAGGGGCCGATCAAGGTCAAGAGCCTGAAGCCGGTCGAGCAGGACATCGCGCACATGAAGGAAGCGCTCGCCAAGGTGAAAGTAACCGAGGGCTTCATGAACGCCGTCTCGCCCGGCACAATTTCGGTTTTTCAACCCAACGAATATTATCCGTCGCATGAAACATATCTCGAGGCGCTCGCTAATGCGATGCGAGAAGAGTACGAGCTGATCGTGAAATCAGGTTTGTTGTTGCAGCTCGATTGTCCCGATCTCGCCATGGGGCGGCACACGCGCTTCAAGAATCTCAGCGATGAAGAATTCCTGCGTTACGCCGAACTTCAAGTCGAGGCGCTCAATCACGCGCTTGCTAACGTGCCGGCCGATCGCGTGCGGCTGCACGTTTGCTGGGGCAATTACGAAGGCACGCACGTCAACGACATGGATTGCGCCAAGATTTTCCCCATTGCGATCAAAGTGAAACCCATGGCGCTGCTCATCGAGGGGGCGAATCCGCGGCACGAGCATGAATGGGAGGCTTGGACGCGCATCAAGCTTCCGGACGACAAAATACTCATTCCCGGCGTAATTTCATCGAGCACCAACTACGTCGAACATCCTGATCTTGTCGCGCAAAGGATTCAGCGCTACGCGGATGTTGTCGGGCGGGAGCGGGTCATCGCCGGAACGGACTGCGGGTTCGGAACCTTCGCCGGATTCGGCCCTGTGTTTCCAGCTTTTTCGTGGATGAAGCTCAAGTCGCTCGTCGAAGGCGCGCGCATCGCCTCGAAGAAATTGTGGGGCCGCGCCGCATAGGTTTTTGGCGACTTGCGATTTCGAGGAACGGCGCGTTTTATGCTCGTGCGGTGGGGTTGAGATATGGGGGAAACACCATGGACCGGCGATCGTTCATTGGTTCTGGAATTGGCTTCGGAGCGTTGGCGGCACGCACTCTCGTGAGTAGCAAACTGGCGATGGCTCTGGGGCAGGATGCTAAAGCTGTGCAGGGCGCAACTGTCGAAACCAGCTTGGGCAAGGTGCGCGGAGCGGCGCAAGGAGGGGTGCAGGCGTTTCGCGGTGTGCCGTACGCGGCGTCAACAGCGGGCGTGAATCGCTTCATGCCTCCGGCGAAGCGGCAGTCGTGGACAGGAGTCCAAGACTGCGTCGAGCTGGGATTGCGCGCGCCGCAGCGAAATTCTGATTTCTTCGGCCAGGTTCCGAAAATATTCGAGGTAATGTGCCCGGCAGAGCCGATGGGCGAGGATTGCCTTGTGCTGAACGTGTGGACGCCGGGGACGACGGCGGGGCGCAAGCGGCCGATCATGGTCTGGCTGCATGGTGGAGGCTACACGTCCGGCTCTGGCGGATTCATTTGCTACAACGGGCAGGAGCTTGCGCGAAAACACGACGTCGTCGTGGTCACCGTGAATCACCGCCTCACCGTTTTCGGCTATTTGTACTTTGCGGGAATCGGCGGTGAGAAATTCGCAAAGGCCAGTAACGTTGGCATGCTCGACATCGTCGCCGCGCTCGAATGGGTGCGCGACAATGCCGCTGCGTTCGGCGGAGATGCGGGCAACGTTACGATCTTCGGGCAATCCGGTGGCGGCGGAAAGGTCAGCGCGCTGATGGCCATGCCTCCGGCTAAGGGACTTTTTCATCGCGCCATCATAGAAAGTGGTGCGGACGTGAAGGGCGTGCCTGTGGACGTGGCCAACAAGTCCGCCGAGATGTTCCTTTCGCGGCTGAGTCTCAAGCCCGATCAGATTGATCAGATCCAACAGCTTTCGATGGAGCAGTTGCTCGCGGCGATTCCGCCCGGAGGCGGACCCGGCAGTCCGGGACTGGCGCTCGCGCCGGTGGTTGATGGCACCACGCTGCCTTCGGGACCGTTCGATCCGACGGCGCCCGAGATCTCAGCAGATATTCCGCTGCTGATCGGCACCACGGAAACCGAGGTCACCTTCTTCCCCAATCAGGTGCTCGACCCGATTGATGATGCCAGCCTGCACACGCACGTGAAGCAGACTCTCCCGAAAGCCAGCGACGCGCAGGTGGATGAAGTGATTGCCGCCTACCGCAAAGGGCGGCCCGGCGTCGCTAACACGGATCTATATCTAGCGCTGGCATCCGATGCGACATTTCGCGCAGGCGTCCTGCTAGAAGCAGACCGCAAGGCCGCGCAAAAAGCGGCGGTCTATCAATACTATTTCACGTGGCATTCGCCGGTGGACGATGGGAAGCTGCGCGCGTTTCATACTGTCGAGATTCCCTTCGCATTCGACAATGTGGACATGGCGACATCAATGACCGGCACGGGTCCTGAACGACAGGCCTTGGCCGACAAAGTCAGTGGCGCGTGGGTGGCGTTCGCTCGCAGCGGTGATCCGAACCACAAGGGCTTGCCGAAGTGGGCGCCCTTTGACACCACGAAACGTGCCACGATGATCCTCGACAACGAATGCAAGCTGGTCAACGATCCGCACGGCGAGGAACAACGACTGCTTCGCAGTGTTCAGAACGGCTAGAGCGCAGAGTCCAGCGGGGAAGCGGCTAGTGGCTTAGTACGGGAGGCCCGGGCGTGTAAGCGCTGGTGTGGCCACCCATTCGCTTGCTGAGAAAAATCGCGAGCCACGCGCACACCGCGGCTAATGTACCCGACAATAGAATCTGCCCGGGGGTCCAGCCCCACTTGAGGAAAACTCCACCGAGTAGCGGCCCGACGATCGAGCCGATGCGTCCAACGCCCAACGCCCAGCCTATTCCCGTCGCTCGGACGGCGGTCGGATAAAAGTTCGCCGCGAGCGCGTTCAGTCCCGCCTGCGCGCCGATCACCATCAAACCCGAAATGAAAGTGATGGAGAGCATCAGCACGAACGAACTCGGGATTTTCGAGAGCGCCGCTACGAACAAGGTGGCGATGGCAAACTCAATAAGCAACACGAGGTAGGCGCCGCGGCGCTTGATCAGCCAGCCTTCGAAGAGGCAGCCGAACACGCCGCCAAAACTGAAGAAAGCCGTCGCCGTCGCGCCCGCGGCGACGGACATGCCCGTTTGGCGGAGCAGCGCGGGCAGCCAGCTGCCGATAAAATAAATAATCAGCAGATTCATGAAATAAGGAATCCAGAGCAAGATCGTGCCGAACGCACGGCCCTCGGTAAAGAGATGGACGACAGGTACGCCTTCGTGCCGGGTGTCGCGCGGGGTAGCGCGCAAATTTGCGGCAGCGAATTCAGGCGCGATTCGATTCAGAATGCGCGCAACCCTCCGCGGATTTTTCCCGCGCGTGGCGAGAAACTGAACCGATTCCGGAAGCCCAGCCATCAGCAGAATTGCGATGATCAAGGGGATCGTGCCGCCAAGATATAGCACCGACTGCCAGCCCCAGCGCGGGATCATCCTGGCACTTAGAAGCCCGCAGGTGACCCCACCGAAAGGCATGCCGACGAACAGTAGGGTAACCACCAGCGGAAGAATGCGCTTCGGCACGAATTCCGAGGCAAGGGCCACAACGTTTGGCATGGCGCCGCCGAGACCCAGACCTGTGAGGAATCGAAGAATGAGGAGCTCGCGGAACGAAGTCACATGAACGGTGAGCAGAGAAAAGAAGGCAAAGCTGAGCGTCGAAAGAATCACGGGCCACTTGCGACCCCAGCGGTCGGCGATCGGCCCGGTGGTCATGGCGGCGATCATCAAGCCGAAAAGTCCCGCGGAAAAAATCGGGCCGAAGGTCTTCACGGACACGTGGATGCTGTCGGCAACCGAGGGCGCGATGAAATTAATGGTTTGGGAATCGAATCCGTCGAGCACCAGCACCAGACCGCAGAGAACAACCGTCCAGATTTGATAGCGGCTCAGTGACCGCTGCTCGATAATCTCGCCGACGGTCAGCGTTTGCGTTGCTGCGGTGGTGGACATGATTTCGTCGCGCGCCATCTAGCCGTGATTGGAATTCCCGGCGCAGAGTGTACACCGATGAGGTGCGATCCGTGGTCTCAGCCGACTTTTTTGTGGAAAGGCTCGCGAAGCCCGGCTCGCTCGAGCAGTGGCAACGCATCTTTGATGAACCGCTCCACGCCATCCACGTAGTCAACCCAGGTCATGATTACGCCGTCTATGCCCACGTTGGAAATCGCTTCCAATTCTTTGGCGATGCTCTGCGCCGTTCCAATCAGAGGATGGCCGGCGCCAACGGCCATCCGCCGCCTCATGAATTCGAGCCGCTCCGATCCCATCGGAATATTATTCTCGGCGCTGATTGTACGCATCAGGCTGTCCATCACTTCGACATCGAGATACTCCTCCGAGTAACGGCGCAGATAGTCTTCCGCTTCTTTCTGCGTCTCGCGCTGGACAACCGCGCAGTTCGTCCAGAGTTGGATTTCGCGCCCGAATTCCTCGCGCGCCATCTTCTTATAGTTCGCTATTTGCGGCCGCCAGTCCTCGGGCGTCGCGCCCTGCGGACTGATCAATCCCAGGTCGGAGAATTTCGCGGAGAAGCGCATTCCCGTTGGAGACAATGCCGCGTTCATCACCGGCACTCCCCCCGGCTGCAGCGGCTGGGGGCGCGAAATCGCTTTCTTCATCCGGAAATACTTGGACTCATAATCGAATTCCGTCGGGCTGGTCCAGAGTCTGCGCAGCAATTGCAGCCATTCCTCGAGGTAAACGTAGCGCTGGTCGTGCTCCATCAGGTCAATACCGAACATGTCGAATTCGCGGCGATTCCAGCCGCCGACGATATTCAATGCGAAGCGCCCTCCCGAAATTGCGTCAATCGTGGCTGATTCCTTCGCGACAAGCATCGGGTGCATTGTGGGCGCGTGAGATGTGGCGAAAACGGCCGAATATTGTGTCGCTGCTGCGACTCCCGCGGCCCAGGTAAACGTCTCAAACACGATGTTCGACGGATGATCGGCCTTGTCGTCCAGGTAGCCCTTCCAGCGCGCGATGGGGATGATGGCCTCGAGGCCCGCGTTATCCGCCAAATGCGCGGAAGCGAGCGTGTTTGCCCACGTCGGCTGAAGAATCTCCGGGACGGAGCTCATGTTCGGAATGGTGTTCGTGCAGAAGGTGCCGAGTTTCAGTTTATTGTCGTTGAAGATTGGATTTGACGATCGGTTTATCACGGGCGTAATTTTGCCAGAAATTCGATGAATTGAGGCACCCATTATTGCGCAGTGCTAATCTAGCCCTCAGGAACGCCACCGACGGACAGCGGTTTGGTTCGGGCTATCTGTAAATTTTGATTCAGGCGGGGGAGTTGATTCGATGCGCGCGGTCAAATTAACGTTTTGCCTCGGCGTCCTCGTCTTTGCCGTCGCGTCGCAGGTGTTCGCTGCGATTACCGATCCGGTTCGCGTCGAGCAGGGCCAGCTGGCGGGCACGAGTGGCCGCAGCCCGGATGTGCGCGTCTATCGTGGTGTGCCGTTCGCCGCACCTCCGGTGGGTGACTTGCGTTGGAAACCTCCGCAGCCTGCGGCGTCCTGGCAGGGAATCCGGCAGGCAACTGAGTTCGGTAACGCCTGTTCGCAGCCTCCCTTTCCGTCCAATGGGCTCTACGGCGCCTCGCCTATGCCGATCAGCGAAGACTGCCTGTACCTGAATATCTGGACGCCCGCCAAATCTGCTGACGATCGCCTGCCCGTGATGGTCTGGATCCACGGCGGCGGATTTGATCGCGGCACAGGGGGTGCGGTCGGTTACGAAGGCGAAAACCTGGCCCGCAAGGGCGCAGTCGTCGTGACTATTAACTACCGGCTCGGCATTCTTGGCTTTCTTGCCCTTCCGGAGCTTGACATCGAATCTCCGCAACATGTGTCGGGAAATTATGCGTTCATGGACCAGATTGCCGCGCTTCAATGGGTTCAGCGAAATATCGCGGCGTTTGGCGGAGATCCGGGCCGCGTCACGATCTTCGGCGAATCAGCGGGTTCCGTTTCGGTAAATATTCTCATGGCGAGTCCGCTCGCTCGCGGATTGTTCGCGCACGCCATCGGCGAAAGCGGCGGCTCTTTTGGCCCCATGCCGTCGCTAGCCGACGCTGAAAAGCAGTGTCAGCAATTTACCTCCAAGTTTGGCGCAACGCAGGACGTCTTGAAAACCCTCCGCGCGAAAAGCCCGGACGAATTGATCAAGGCGAGCACCGACGACGACCTGCAGATCATCGTTGATGGTTGGGTCCTCCCGCAAAGCGTTTACTCTATTTTCGCGCAGGGTAAGCAAAACGATGTCCCTATCATTGTGGGCAATAACGCCAGCGAGGGTACGCTTTTTCCCCCGCCGACAGGCTCCGTGACCCCCGCAGAGTTTGCTGATGATGCCCACAAGTCGTACGGCACTTTCGCGCGCGACTTTCTGGAAATTTACCCCGTGGGCTCGTCGAATCAGGAGGCAAACGCGGCATACTTCGCGTCCGTACGCGACGCCCACTTCGGGTGGGACATGCGCATCTGGGCGCGCATGGAAACCGAAACGGGACATCGACGCGCGTACCGCTACTATTTCACTCGAGTTCCGCCGGGCAGGGGCGAACGCCTCGGCGCTTTTCATGGTTCGGAAATCGCCTACGTCTTTGAAAACTATCCCTACCGCATTTCCTATCAGGATCTGGACAAACAGCTCGGCGAGACGATTGAAAACTACTGGGTGAATTTTGCCCGCACGGGCGACCCGAACGCTTCAGCTAATTCGAATTCCGCCGGCGCGCCGACTTGGCCTATTTACGTTCCATTCAGAGATGATGTGCTGGTGCTTGGCGACCAGGTTAGCGTTCAATTCCACGTGAATGCCGCAGGACTCGATTTCTTCGACATGTTTAACCAGTCTCTTCGACGGCCTCCTTCGGCCGCCAAAGCAAAACACTAAAGTGACTGGAATTCTGGCGGTGGGCCGCGCCCGACAACCGCGCGTTCACTCGAAGGTGAGCAGGACAATCTCGGGCCGCGTGCCGACACGCAGGGGAGGGCCCCAGGTGCCCGCTCCGTAGCTTGTGTAAACGAGCAGGCTGCCCAGCCGATTCAGCCCATACACGAACGCGCCGTAAATTCGCGCAGTAAACAAAGTGAAGGGGAAGAACTGCCCCCCGTGAGTGTGCCCGGAGAGCTGAAGTCCGATTCCTTCGTCCGCTGCAACGGCCAGCTGGTCCGGCGCGTGCGTCAGCAGGATACTCGCGGAAGTCCGATCTAATCGAGTGTTCTGCAGGATTGCTCGCAAGTGCTCCGGATGTGTCGCGTCACGGTAGTGCACGCCGACGAGCTGCAAGCCATCGAGGACGACCTTCTCGTTGTTCAAGACGCGCACGCCGGCAGCTCCAACCGCTTCGAGATATTTCGTGTGGTCGCCGAACTCCTCGTGATTTCCAGCGATGAAATATGAACCGTACGGAGCCGAAAGTCCGCGCAATGGTTCGGCAAGCTTGCGCACGTTCGCAGCCGTGCCGTCGTAGAGGTCGCCGCCGATTAGCACTATGTCAGGCTGGAAGCGCGAGACCATCGCCACAATTCGCTTCGCGAATCGGACGCCTCGCACGTGGCCCAAATGCGTGTCTGTGACCAACGCTGCAACCCGCCCCCGCCAGCTAGGCGGAAGGTTCGGCAACTTGACCGAAACACGGGTGACGCGTACTCGCGCTGAATTCACCAGGCCACACACGCCCACAGCCACCGCGAGCCCAAAGAACAGGAACGCAATATCTTGCTGTTGCCACGGCAATCGTAGCGCCTTGATCAGTCCGTAAGCGATCCACGACGCGCACGCTGCCAGGAAAAAGAAGTTGAAAAACCCTATCCAGATCGCCGCTGCGGTGTAGTAGATCCGCACGGGCAGTGCTGAGTAGCGCCAGGCCAACAACGATGCCGTAACGAAGGAGACGGAGAGAAACGCAAAGGCGACGCCAAGAGCCGAGACTCCCGGCGTGTCCGGCGTGTGTTGAAATGCCGTCCACGTCCGGTACACGAACCAGTGCGATGCCAAAAGGATCACCTGGATGATTGCCACAAAGAAGAATATGCGCCGGGCCATTTTGATAGGGTGCTCAGGATATCAGATGAGATTGGGGCGAGGCGCGACTCGCCGGGGTCGTATTCAGTTGGACTCGCGGGCTTCGGTTTGCGGTAACGATCAGAATTCGGTGGGGAAAAACGTCTGGTCCTGGAGAACGGTATCAACGGCCAGCAGCAGCTTTTGAATCGCGTCGCCCTTGGTTACATATCCCCGAACACCAATTTTCTTGGCTTCTTCTACGACCTGCCTGCTCTTGTGCACGGAAAGGATCAGTATCGGCAGGTCCGGATCGAGCGCTCGAATCTGGCGAGCCGCGTCGAGACCATTCAACTCGGGCATGGTGATATCCAGAATCACCAAATCGGGATTCAGCTCTTTTACTTTTTCTACGGCTTCTTTTCCATTCGCGGCTTCCGCGCACACTTCCAGATCGCCCCGCGACATCAGGGTCGCGACCACCCGCTTCCTTACAATTTCCTGATCATCTGCAACCACAATTCGCACGAGACCACCTAGGACGCGCATAAGGCCCCCGTGTAAGGAAGGCCGGACCGCAATCTGCTAACCTCCGATCGCATCTCTGCCGTTCGAAAATGGGAACACCTGCTCCGGTGCCGTCATCGGAATGGTTACCCTGATTCCCGTTCCCTTACTATCAGACTCGATCGCTAAGTCACCGCAAAGTCCCTTGATTCGTTCCCGCATTCCCCGCAGGCCGACGCCTGAGTCACCCGCGGATACAATCTTGTCCAGTTTCTCCGGTGAAATGCCTTTTCCCGCGTCTCTGACTTCCAGACTGATGCCGCTCGTGCACCGAGACAAGCGAATGCTGGCAGTCGGACTTTCGGAGTGACGGTGAATGTTTGTCAGGCATTCCTGGATTATTCGGAATAACGTAATTTCCATGTCTTGCGACAGTCTGCCCAGGTCGCTGGGCAGATCCAGGGTAGTCTGGATATTGCTGCGCTCACCGAAACCATCAACGTACCAGCGAAGGGCGGTTTCCAAGCCCATCTCCTCAAGCAGCGGCGGGTGCAGCAGGTAGGAAAGCGTCCGCAGTTCCGATGAGATATGCCGTACGAGATCCTCGTTCTCCGTTAGGCTTTTCAGCAAGGCCGGATTCGTTTTGCTCGCTTCCGCCTCCATGGCGGAAAGATTCATGCTGAGCAAAGCCAGCGACTGCCCCGTACTGTCGTGCAGATCGCGCGCGATTCGCCGCCTCTCATCGTCCTGTACGCGCATGAGGCGAGCCGACAGCTCGCGCAAGCCCTGGTTCGTCATATCGAGTATTTCGGCCTGCTTCAGCACCTGAATATTCTTCTTTCGGAGTTCGTTGGTTCGCTCCTGGACGCGCTTCTCCAATTCGTCATGAGCTTGCTTCAGTGCCCGCTCCATCGCCCGGCGTTCCGTGACATCGTGAATAAAGGTTCGGCTGTAGATGAAATGTCCATCTTCCCAGAGGCCGTTCGAATGAATCACAACGTGGGCGATTGCCCCGTTCTTGCACCTGAGTTCGGCCGGGTGATCGTAAACTTCTTCATGGCGCATCAGCTTGTCCCAGAATTCGTCGAACGCCGTCGGGTCTACAAAAAACTCCGCGAAGCGATGGCCGACATATTCCTCGGCCGAGTATCCGAGAAGTTTCAGCACAGCCTTATTCGCCCACACAATTTTTTGATCTGCTCCCGTGCGCTGCACGCCCTCTAGCGCATTTTCGAGCAGGTCGGCCAGCTCGGATTCCCGCCGCTCGAGCGCCGCCAGGGCTTCCTTTCGTTCCGCGGTTGCAATCTCGAGCGCCTCCGCCTTTTGCTGCAAATGACTGACGTTACGCAGGCGCTCCTCGTCGGTAGTTAGCGCCATGTAGCTCTCGCCCGGAATCACGTGCGAATGCTCCAAACAAATTTTCAGGAACGGCTCGCCGTGGTCCTCGCGATTAAATCCCGCCATGGGATACGCGCAGCGGAGCGCGAAGGTGTGCGCTTGGCGCAATGCGTTCCAGAGCTGCTCGAGTCGGATCGCGGTGTCAAATTTTCCCTGCGCCCACAAAATGGCTACCATTTCCCCAAAAACGGCGAGACGACCATTCGCACCGTCTGACGCTTCCTTCGCTCGCACAACGATTTTGCTCATCACTTCCGCGAAGCGTTCCGGGTCGGGCCAGCCCTCGAACATGAATTTCGAGAGTGTCTCAGCCGCGTCCAAAACGATGTAGCGCCCCTGCCGAATCGCCGCCTCGATGTCCACCCCGCGATCTTCAAGCCGCCGCGTTAGTCCGTCTCGATGGGCCGGCGTCGCGACGACCAATGCGGAGCCGTTTGCTTCCAGTGACTCGCCGATGTATCGGCTCAGTCCATCCAGGAGAATGGAATCCTCGCCGTAAAATTGGACGGAATGCGTGTCGTGGAGACCATTGCCCGAAAATCCGGACGGAGGCGGAACATTCCCATCAGGCACTCGGGCCTTGGTCACGCTCATCTTGTTTCTCCTGGGGGCTAACCTGGGGTTGCGAGCCCTTAACTACCCCGCGACATCCCGCGATCTGGACCGAGCGTGCGGGTCGGACTTCGATCCGCAGGGTCAGGGCGAGATCCGGATATATACTCGCAGTCTTGTCGCGGCTAGCCAATACCCTGAACGCTGTAGAGTAGGTCACCGGGCACGGAAAGTTCCAGCGCGTTTGTTATGAAAATCGAGGCAAACAGCTGAGAGAGTGGAGGGGCCGCTGGCACGTTCGGGGGTGAATCCAAACGGCCCCTTGGGTGGTGGGAAACGTGGTGCGGATATTAGGGGACTTCGTTTCACAAGCATTCATGGGCTGAGGATACGGGATCGGTGGCGGGCCTACCATCGGCCAAGTCCCTTATTCGGATAGGGAAGACCCTGTAGAGCGATGTGCAGGGCACAGCCTATGGCTCTGGGTCCGGAGCGGCCCCGGGGAATGTTTTTGCAGGGGCGCAGCCAACCCAAACGACGAACTGGGCGCCCCGGATCACTCCGGGGCGCCCTCGATGCCTTTGGGCGAATACAGCTTCGCGTTATCTGAGGCGATTCGTTCGGCCGTCTTTTAGCTGATCTTGGGTGGGTCTACGCCCAGCGCGGTGGCGAGCGAAATCAGGTGATCCTGTTCGTCCATCAGGATCTCGCGGATGTGCTCGGCCATCGCAAATTCGCCGAGTTGATCGCATTGACGGATGCGTTCGGTATAATTGCGAATCGTTTCGGTCTCATTCGCGAGATCGAATTGCAGCATTTCCTTCGCTTTTGCAGAAGTCCGAACGGGTTTCGGCTGCACGGTCGGCATGCCTCCGAGATAGTCAATCTGGTTGGATATGATCAGGGCATGGCTTAATTCTTCGCCCGCATGCTTTTCCAGCTCGCCGGCGATATTCATGTACTCGGCGCCCTTGAGCACCTGCGAATACACGACGTAGCCGATGATGGCTTGATATTCGCGAGAGAGATCTTCGTTGAGCAACTCGATCAATTTTGCGCGCGTTATTTCGGTCTTGGCCGGTGACGCCTGCTTGGACTGAGCCATCTGTTCCTCCGTGAGAGATAAAGGCAAAGCGCCGCGATTGGGTC
This sequence comes from uncultured Acidobacteriota bacterium, assembly GCA_963814855.1. GTDB lineage: Bacteria > Acidobacteriota > Terriglobia > Acidiferrales > UBA7541 > Palsa-295. The sequence continues at coordinate 1,683,163 of CAWFEL010000007.1, read as the reverse complement.
GCGGCGCCCCGCCAGATCGGATGCGATGATACCCTATCTACCGCGTCCGGCCCGCGCTGCTTTTTCCTGCTGCTTTTCCTCGGCCTTCAGGGTTTTCACGAACTCGTCAGCCTCCTTTTCGGAAATATCCCTGGAGGTGCCGTAGTATTCCTGGATCTTGCCAACGAGCAACTGGCGCCGGCCGTCAATTACATCCAAATCGTCGTCGGTTAACTTGCCCCACTTTTCCTTGATCTTGCCTTTGTATTGCTTCCATTTGCCTTCCACTTGATCCCAGTTCATGGTTTTCCTCCGTGGTGATTTGCTGCGGAACTAACCGAGTCAGTTAGCGCCAGCAGGTTTGGGAGACGGATATGATGGTGGGTAATGCCTCCCAATCAAGGAAACCGCATTCTTTCGCTAGCGGACATACCGCACCCTACCGATTTGCTCTGGTAGAACTGTGTATTACCCGCCGCTCCTGAAAACTGCTCGGAGCTACCCAGCAATGGAGACGAGCTATGCTTCGATGATCTTATTCCGGATCGCGTAGCGGACAACCTCGCTCACCGAATGGCAATCGAGTTTCCGCATAATATTTGCCCGGTGCGTTTCCGCGGTTTTCACGCTCAAATCGAGCGCGACGGCGACTTCCTTGCTGCTTTTTCCCTCGGCGAGCAGCTGGACGATTTCGCGCTGCCTCGGAGTCAGCCGCACCGCGCCGGATTCGGAGTTTTGAGGGCGCGGATCGCCCTTCAGAAACCCATCCAATATCATTTGCGAGACCCGCGACGTGAAGAACGTCTTGTTTCTACGCAGCGAATCCACGGCGGTTACAAGATCTCGACCTGCATCCGTCTTCAGAATGTATCCGCGAGCTCCGGCGTCGAGAACCTCGCGTATCACGGAATCGGATTCGTGCATCGTCAGGATCAGAACCTTCGTCTGTGGGCGCATCTTCAGAATCTGCCGCGTCGCCTCGAGTCCATTTAGTGTGGGCATGCCGATATCGAGGATCACGACATCTGGATTCAGTTCCTTCGTCAACGTAACGGCCTGCCGGCCGTCTCCAGCCTCTCCGACTACCTGGCAGTCGCGCTGAGCCTCGAGCATCGAACGCAATCCCTGGCGGACGATCTCGTGATCATCGGCAATCAGCACTTTAAGCACGGGCATGATCAACCTCCTGTTGGCGAATAGAACCCAGCGCCGATTGACTAGACAAATTCGTTCGCCGGCTTTGATTCGAAACTCGACAGTACGCTGCTACAACCTGCAAATGTATCTCCATACGCCATCCCTGAAACCTTTCCGGCCTAAATACTAGCTCGCATGAAAGTTACACGCTTCCTACGGCACAATTTCAAGAGTGTCCCTGGTACGGTGACCCGTAACTCTTACATCCTTGCAAGCCCGCACATGGTAAGTGGTCCAGCAGGCTTTTACACTACTGTGTTTCCTGTACTTAGATACCCGCTCAGCCGGATGTCTGTGTCGGTCGAAAGAGTCCATCGTATGCCCGCTGGATCGCGATTCTGGAAAGGGGAAAACGTGACCCCTGAAAAGACAGCCCGGCCCTATGGAATTGTAGCCACGGGAATTTTATCAGGGGCTATCGCTCTCATGTCGAGCCGCCTCGATCGTGTTCTGTTCTATTTTCTCGCGAGTGGATCAATTCTCCTGGCGCTGACGTTCAGCTCAGTCTCCCTGGACTCGGTGTTCAGAAGGTTTAGGCGAGCCAGCGAGCCGATCCGTCAGCCCGAGCCGGCTACCAGCGGTGATTAGCGCAGTTGACGATCAAAATGCGGTTGCCGGCGCGCCCCCCAAAGTGCCGGCCGTCGCAGTCCTCGGCTTGTGACGGCTCCGGGTTGGGATTACCATCCATCAGTCAAGCGCCGTTGGTCCTAACGGACGGCATCCGAACCGATCGGGAGAGGATTCCGTAATGCCCAGGACCAAACGCTCAGCTTCCAGTCCTGCCGGATCACCTGCCGGCTCTCGATTCAACGTCATAAAACTTCTCCTGAGGTTAGGCCCCGGATTGATTACGGGCGCCGCGGACGACGACCCCAGCGGCATCGCCACGTACTCGCAGGTCGGCGCAAAGTTTGGTTACAACATGCTGTGGGTCATGCCATTTTCTTATCCGTTGATGGCGGTGATCCAGGAAATCAGCGCGCGTATTGGACGCGTGACCGGCGCGGGAATCGCAGCCAATATTCGCCGACATTATCCGAAACCCATCCTTTACAGCATGGTCTCGCTCTTGCTGGTCGCCAATGTATTCAACTTAGGCGCCGATATCGGAGCGATGGGCGCTGCTGCCAAGCTCTTTCTGCCGGGTCCCATGTGGGCCTACATTCTCTTGCTCGGCGGAATGTCTTTGCTTTTGCAGATCGCTGTTCCGTACACGAGCTACGTTCCGTATCTCAAGTGGCTGACCTTAGCGCTCTTCGCCTACATAGCCACGGCGATCGTGGTAGGTGAACCTAAATGGGACGCGATACGCGCGACCTTCTGGCCCTCCATCCGGTGGAATGGCGCTTACCTTACTGCGCTGACGGCCGTCTTCGGAACGACGATCAGTCCCTATCTATTTTTCTGGCAAGCCTCCGAAGAGGCCCAGGACGTTTCAGTTAGAGCCAAAGACAAGCCGCTCAAGCGAGCCCCCGAACAAGCCCCTGAACAATTCGGCCGAATCAGATTCGATACTTACATCGGCATGGCGCTTTCGAACATTGTCGCGTTCTTCATCATCCTGACGGCAGCCGTGACGCTACACACGCACGGCATCCTGGACATTCAAACCGCCGACCAGGCTGCCAAGGCGCTCGAGCCTCTGGCCGGAAGATTTGCTTTCCTGCTCTTTGCCATCGGAATTGTTGGTACAGGCTTGCTGGCTGTCCCCGTGCTAGCGGGCTCCGCTGCGTACGCGGTCGGCGAGACTTTTCATTGGACCGCCAGCTTGCAGAAGAAGCCGCGACAGGCCGTCAAATTCTACGCGACCGTCGGCGTAGCAACCGTGATCGGTCTCGTGCTGAATTTCATTCACTTGAATCCAATTAAGGCGCTTTTCTGGTCCGCGGTACTGAACGGCGTCGTGGCCGTCCCCGTGATGGTGCTGATGATGATTCTCACGCGGAACGCAAAGGTAATGGGAAGGTTCACGCTGCCGCTCTACCTGCGCATCGGCGGATGGATTGCGACCGCGGTGATGCTGGTCGCATCGCTCGGAATGTTCCTCACTCTTCGGCCGTAAACCTCGTTGATCAGGCCTACAGCTATCCTTCCATCCTGCTACTGGTTTGCGGGTATGGGCTGCTCGCACGAGAAGGGTTACAACCAGCAGGTTCCCGAATGCGCAAACCGGAGTTCGATTCCGAGACGCGCGATCTGGATGGCGGACAAGGAGGATTTATGCTGCGTTGGGCGCTGGCGTTTTTCATTGTGGCCCTGGTTGCGGCCGTGTTCGGCTTTCTCGGAATTGCGGTAGCAGCCGCGGGAATCGCGAGATTGCTGTTTTTCATTTTCCTGGTTCTGTTCCTGGTGTCGTTGGTCGGCGGCCTGGTGCGACGAGCCTGAGCGGAGACCGGAAACCACCCACTGCACATGCGATTGGAGTAGCATCAAACTAGTCAGTGTGTAACGAGGGGGATCATATGAAAACCGCTCCATTGTTGGGAGTTATCTTGATTATCCTGGGCGCCCTTGCATTGGCCTACCAGGGAATCACATATACAACCCACAAAAAGGTGCTCGATATCGGCCCGCTGCAAGCGACCGAAGAGCAACATAAAACGATCCCGCTGCCCCCGATAGTCGGGGCAATCGCCCTCATCGGCGGCGTCGTGTTGCTCGTTGCCGGCAGGAAAGTAGCTTAGCTGTTACTTTGTGATCTGATCGTCGTGAACGAGGGGGGACTCAACGCCTTCAGCGCGTCCCCCTCGCCGGCGTTTTGCCTACCCGAAGGGTTTCCTGTCGCTCATACCCTGCATCTTTTCTCAATCAGCATTTGATGGAATTGCGAACTCAGTTATGGCGATAGCCTGAGCTTTAGCGAAGGTCGCTATTCCCGCACTCGTGCTGAGCCCGTTCACAATTTGGTTCACCTACAGTGTGTTCCGCAGTGCGTTAACGCGTTGGCTGTATTGTTTGGTTCCACTAATTCCGCAATCATGCGCGTGGCGGGAGAAGAGGGAAGTGGCGCCGAAGGATCCTATAGGGATTCGAGGGCTGGGGTCGGCGTCGCTGCTCTTCTCCCACTTCCATATCGCTGGTCAAAGGAGGCTCCAATGTTGCTCGCAATTCTTTTCGTCGTACTGATTCTTGCTCTCGTCGGTTCCGTCCCCACGTGGCCGCACAGCCGGGACTGGGGCTATTACCCGAGCGGCGGCGTGGGAGTCGTTCTCTTAATTCTTCTAGTGCTGTTCCTGATGGGCCGGCTCTAGGCTTGAATAAGGTCACGGATCTGGGCTACGACGGAATGGTCTTCCCAGTTCGAAGAGGCCGATGAAACTTCGTCGTCTTCGTCAAAAGCGCAGGACGGATGCGGCGCCCCCTGCAAGCATATTGGATGGTGGCGTCATTCGCCCGGATGTCGCATACTATGGCTGCCCGATACCAGGGTGCGATACGCTGTAACCCTTCCAAGCTCTTTCGTACGTCCTTTTATCAAGTATTCGGCGTATGGGGACTTCGGCGCATCTCTCTGCAGGATGAAGCCCGGCTCATTCGAATTTATTTTGTTCGATCAGGCCGAGAAAGCTCAGCCCAGTAAACATGCGCAAATGGGTCATCGGTACGGTGATTGTCGTCGTGGTTGTGCTGGTGTCGGCTCCCGTCATCGCCTTGTATGTCCTCGGTCCTAAGATTCACGGTATTCTGCGCGATCGCGTTGAGACCGTTTTGCGGACGCACTTCGAAAGCCAAGTTGAAATCTCCGATTTTGCGGTGTCTTTGTTCCCGAGAGTCCACGTGACGATCACCGGCCTGGTGCTGCGTCACAAAGGCCGGACGGATATTCTTCCGCTGATCGAGGTTCGAACAGTTCTGATGGATGCGAATTTTGCGAGTCTTCTACGCGCGCAGCCGCATATCGCATTCGTGCAGCTCGAGGGTTTGCAGATTCATACGCCGCCGCGACAGCCGGGAGGCGAACCGCTCATCCACAGCACGGATCAGGATCTCGCCAAAAAGTATCCCGTCCTGGTTGACCGGCTCGTCGCCGATGACGCCGATATCGTCGTTCTGCGGGCCCAGCCCGGAAAGCCGCCGCAGGAATTTCCGATTCACCATCTGGAGATTCGCGATCTCAGTTTCGACAGTCCAGCGGATTTCCACGCAACACTGACGAACGCCGTGCCCAAGGGGGAAATCAATGCCGCCGGCCAGTTCGGCCCCTGGGTGCCCGAGGAGCCGAGCGAAACTCCCGCGGTTGGCAAGTACAGTTTCTCCGACGCGGACTTTGGTACTTTGAAAGGGCTGCAAGGAACTCTTTCCTCAACTGGCGAATTCAGCGGCCCATTGGACTATTTGCATGTATCCGGCGTGACGGACATGCCAAATTTCAGCCTGCGGACCACCGATCATCCAATGGCGCTGCACACGGATTTTGACGCCACTGTTGACGGCACGAACGGCAACACCTATTTGAATAAGGTCACGGCTCGTTTCTTGCACACGACACTGCTTGTCAGCGGCAAGGTCGTGGACGAAGATCGTGATATCAAGGGACGAACAATTATCCTGGACGCTGTCTCGCAAGATGCGCAGGTTCAAGACCTGATTCGGATTGCCACGAAGGGAAGCGAGCCGGTGATGACTGGAACGGTCCAGCTTCGCATCAAAATTTCGATACCCGAGGGAACTCCAGATCTGATTGACCGCATGCAACTCCAGGGGCAATTCGGGATTGGCAATATTCAATTCACCAATTCTTCGGTGCAGGGGAAAATAGACTCGCTCAGCCGCCGAGGGCAGGGAGAGCCGAGGGACATGGATATCAACAGCGTCATTTCCGATATGAAGGGCGACTTCGGGATGCGCGACGCGGTTCTGAATTTTTCGGATCTGCGGTTCGGTGTCACCGGCGCGGCGATCAACCTAACGGGTACCTATAACCTCGATAACGAGCAGCTGGATTTTCACGGCAAATTGAAGCTGAAGGCCAAACTGTCGCAAACCACCACGGGCGTGAAGTCGTTTTTGCTGAAAGCGGTTGACCCGTTCTTCGAAGGCAAAGATGCCGGCACCGTCGTCGCGATCAAGATCACCGGAACGAAAGACAATCCGACCTTTGGCCTTGACCGCGCCAGTCCTTCGGCGCCAGCTGAGCCTTCGCCTCCCAAAGGCCAATGAGTTCTGAAGGCCGGGGCGACGCGCTGAATGATGTCAATGCCCGCTAGGGCTTCGGCAGCGGAACGGCGAACATTTTGAATGTTCCTGGGTCTTTGTCCTTCATCGCCGGGTCCTGCATATAATTCAATTTTCCCTCGACTACCCAGGCCATTCCCTTCGTAGCTGTCACGCCCGGCGTGCTCGCCATTCCTTCCTTCAACGTCTGAAGGACCACGGTCTGCATGTCAGCTCCGGAAAACGTAACGATGGACATCTTGCCGGAATTTTCGGCGAGCAACAGCCGTTGCTTGCCAATCGCTCGCATGCCGTCGGGGCGATCGAGCGCCCGAGGAAGCTTGAGTTCAACGATCTTCGTGGATTTTCCGTCCGGCCCGAGATCAACGCGCAGAATTTTGCCTGCCGTCACGCTATTCACGTACAGCGTCGTCTTGTTGCCGAAAGCCAGTCCATCAGCACCGGCCAGCAGCGGATCCTTGGCGGCAATCTCCAGAGCGGTCGCGCCGGGCTTCAGCATCACCACGCTGCCCTGGCGCGTGTCGGTCACATATGCTGTCCCGTCCGCTCCCACTGCGATGTCATTGCACAGAGTGCCGTCGCCCGGCAGCACGTAGGAATTCTTCGGCGCGCCAGTTTTCAAATCGAATGATTTGACGGCCGTCGCCTCGCCGGTGGGCCCAAGTTTGTTGGAGCAAACCCACAGCAGCTTGTTTTTTTCGTCCGCGAATACGCCGAGGATGGAGTTCAGACCCGCCGTCCCGGGCTTAATCCACTCTTCCGCCGTAGTCGTTCCAGGCGCGATACGCATAACGTTGCCGTGCCCCAGGCTTCCGACGATCAAAGTTCCGTCGGGCGTGGACGTGATGCTTTCAGGGAACACGCGCGTGCCGGGAAGCGTGATCTCCGTCACCTTTTGCGCCGCGAATGTTCCCGCCGCGAGCGCGAGCAGCGCGATGATCCACAGTCCACCGAACAATGACTTACGATAGTTTGGTTCTTTCACTTTTCCTCCGTCTCATCCACCGCGCGTGTAGGTTCCGCAGCAGGCGGACGCAAAATGCATCACAATAGCCGCGATATGCACTCTTGTTGCGGTTGCAACTGCACCGAATCGCACATGGCATTTGCGCCTTCGAACGCGCCGGAGCTTGCCGGAGGCTCCGCACGGTATCGTAAAACGAGCGGCGCTGGGGTTAGAATCCGTTCGTCCGGATTCATTGGCAGCGCAGTGTTCGCAGATACAGATATTCAGGAGGTGGTGTGATGTCAGCGACAGCTTTCGACAAATCAACCGCGAGGAAACCGCTGCCCGTGCGCAATCCACGCACCGGCGAAATTGACCTCTACATCACGCCGCCGTCGTCTGACGAAATTGCCGCCACGTGCGCACGATTGCGAAAGGCGCAGGAGGCTTGGGGGCGCGCGCGGCTCGACCATCGCATCAGCGTGATGAAGAAATGGGCGGATCGTCTGCAAGGGCATCGCGCCGCGTTGATCGAAGCGGACTCCATTGACACCGGCTACGGTCAGATTTCGCGGGTTGCGCCGGATATGGTGATTGGCAGCGTCCTGCGCATGTGCGCGATCGCGCCTACTATCTTCGAGCGTTCGCATCGCGCCGGCAATTCGCCCGGCGCACCGAATGTCGCCTATCGCACGAACCTCCGTCCGTATCCCTTGGCCGGAATCATCGGGCCATGGAACGCGCCGCTCATGCTCTCGACATTGCACGCGGTTCCCGCGCTGTTCGCGGGCTGTGCGGTGATCGTCAAGCCAAGCGAAGTCACGCCGCGATTTGTGAAACCCATGATGGAGACGATTCTTGAGGTACCGGAGCTTGCCGAAGTATTCATATTTGTCGTGGGCGATGGCGAGACGGGGCAGGCGATCGTTGACAACGTGGACATCGTGAATTTTACGGGCAGCGTTCCGAATGGGAGGAAGGTCGCGGAAGCCTGCGCGAAGCGATTTATTCCTTCAATTCTCGAACTGGGCGGCAAGGATCCGGTGATCGTCACGCAAACGGCGGACCTGCAGAAGGCCGCAAAAGCAGTCCTGCGCGGCGCGGTCACCAGCACGGGGCAGGTTTGTTTCTCCATCGAACGGATTTACGTGCAGGAGAAAGTACACGACGCGTTTGTCGCCATTCTGGTGAAAGAAGCCGAGCGCGTCGAGCTGAATTATCCCGATCCCAATCGCGGGCAGATTGGTCCGTTCATCGCCGAGCGGCAATCGGCCATCGTTGACGATCATCTCGATGATGCTGTCCGCAAAGGCGCGAAAATCCGAACGGGCGGCAAGAGCGAGAACCTTGGCGGTGGGCTCTACATGCGGCCGACAGTTTTGACGGACGTCACGCACGAAATGAAAATCATGCGCGACGAAACCTTCGGGCCGGTAATGCCGGTGATGAAATATTCGACGGAAGACGACGCCGTGCGACTGGCGAACGACACGTATTTCGGGCTCTCCGCTGCCGTAATAGCAGGCGCCGAGGATGAAGCCCGGCGCATTGCCGACCGGCTCGACGCCGGAACCGTCAGCGTGCAGGATACGTTCCTGACGTTCGCTGGCTTCGGCGCCGGTCTGCAACCAGACGCCTTCAAGTTTTCCGGGATGGGCAGCCGCTCGGGAATCTTGGCTTTCCTGCGAAACCAGGCCGTGCTGACGAATACAGCCGAGCCAGCCTGCATCATCGAGGAAGAGCTGAAAGCTGTCCGCTAAGCCGAACGCCTGCGCCTCGGTCGCGCAAAATGTGATTTGAGTCGCCTTGAAATAACCGTAGGCATTGGATTCTGGAAATTCACTTCGTGGACAGAGCGCGCCAGTTCGGCGGTTTCTACGAAGAACTGCTCACCTTGGATTCCCGTAACGGGCAGGCATAGTCACACATTCCAGATTTCGCGCGAACCGGCTGCGAAGTTCTCCGTTCGCCTTGCGAGAAAAGTACGGCAAGTGCGAAAAACGAAACCAATCTTTAGCTCAGCCGAATATGGATCGTCTTCGTGTTCATGTACTTCGATAGTCCAGTCATTCCATAATCGCGGCCGAAGCCTGATTGCTTGTACCCGCCGAATGGCGCATTAAGTGACAGCTCGCCAAACGTATTCACCCACACCGTTCCCGCGGGAATGGATTTCGCCGCCAGTAATGCCTTGTTGATATCGCTGGTGTGGACGGCGCCGGCGAGACCGTAGATGGGATGATTCGCCAGGGCAATCCCTTCCTCGACGTCGGAAAAACTCTGCACCGCCAGCACGGGGCCGAACACCTCGTTAAGGATTACGGCGTTATCGGGCTTTGTATGGCGCACGATCGTCGGTTTGAAGAAGACACCGCCGTTGCCGGTTTCCTCCCGTTCGCCACCCATCATGATTTCGGCGCCGGCCCTCTTGGCATCCTTCAGGATGTCCGCGATGCGTACGCCCTGTTTTGCGGAGATGATTGGCGAGAGCGTGGTCTGTGTGTCCCACGTCGGCCCTGGCTTCGGATTCTTCATTCTTTGAGCAATTTTTTCCGTCAGTTCGTCGCCGATCTTTTCGTCCACCACGAGGCGCGTTCCAGCGAAGCAGACTTGTCCCGCATTGAAGCAGATGCTCCCCGCAATGCTGTCCGCCACTCGATCGAGACTGGGCGCGTCGCGGAACACAAGCTGCGGGCTCTTCCCGCCAAGCTCCAGGCAGACGGGCTTTAGTCCCGTGTTCGCTGCGTCAATCATCACTTGCTTTCCCGTGGCCGTCGAACCGGTAAACGAGACGTAGTTCACAAGAGGATGCCTTACCAGGGCGCTGCCTGTCTCCGGACCGAGGCCTGGAAGAACCGCGAGCTGTCCCGCCGGCACGCCGGCTTCGTGAGCGAGCTCGGCAACCCGGAGGATTGAATACGGCGTCAGCTCGGATGGCTTCAGGACAACGGCATTGCCCGCGGCGAGAGCCGGTCCGATCTTCAGAACCGCCAGCACCAGCGGCACGTTCCACGGCGATATGGCCGCGACCACGCCATAAGGCTCGTGAACGACCATGCTCATCACCTTTGCCTCGGAAGCGAGAACCGTGCCGCCGAGCTTGTCAATCGCTTCGGCAAAGAAACGGATCACATCCGCGGTGAACCCGATATCGAAATGCCGCGTTTCGTTTATCAGTCGGCAGGACGCGAGCGATTCGAGCCTTGCGATCTCCTCCCGATGCTTCTCGATCAAGTCGGCCCACCGAAACAAGACTTTGGCTCGCTCGCGCGGTGGCAGCGACGCCCAGCCGCTCGTTTTGAAGGCTTTCGCGGCCTCCGTAACGGCGCGGTCAACCAGCGTCGCGCTGGCGCCTCTCTCTGAGCGGATCACGTGGCCATCGGAGGGGCGGATGACCTCATACTCCGCGCCGTCACCGGGAACGTACCGCCCTCCCAGGAAACTTCCAGAAGGCGGTTTCAATTCATCTGGATTGAATCCGTTTGCCTGCATGGACATGGCTCGCCCTTCCTTTCGTTTCCTGTACCCTGGGCCGCGGTTCCTATTCTAGCGTGGCGCGCGAGTGTACACCGTGGTTCAAGCGAGGACAAGCCGACCACGGATTCGGTAGCGGCTCAGTCTGAGAAGCGCAACCGTGGTCGGCGGGAACTTATCCGGCTGGCGCGCTAATCAGGCGTTGAGTCGCGTAATGCTGTCGGAGTACGATCCCCCCATAGAGCGCATATCCTGTGTTCAAAGTCACGGTGATACTTTTTCTTCTACCGGTTTCGCTGCTATTAGCTGCGTGGAGAAGCTGGGCCAAAAACACAGGCGAAGAACCGTCTTCGAGATGGAGGACGTACTGCGGCGTGTCCGCGCTAGTGACAGCAGGTTGCGCAACGATACTAGAACTGCTCTTTTTCTTTTCCTGGTTCCACAATGGAGGAAGCCCGCATGGATTGACGCCGCCTCCGGGATTGTGGAAAGTCTTGGGCCGAATTCCCTTTTGGACCTTTGTTGCGAGCATTGGTCTGTGCGCTGGGGGCAAGGGGAAATGGAGATTAATGTTTCTCGCCTGGGCAGTATCGCTGGTTCTGGTTGTACCCGCGACTTTCATGCTGGAAATGGAGTGAATCGGCGACCACGCTGCACCCTCAACTTGGTCGAGCGCCGTCGCTCTATTCGTTATGTTAATGAGTAATTGCTCAAGGAAGCCTATCTGTTAAACCATGCACCCAGCTGCGATACGCGGCGCATGGGGAAGCATAAATTAGCGCAGGTGTCAGGGTTCAGAGATCGGGAAACAGAAATCGGGAACTCCAAAATCCACGCTTGACATCGACGGATAATCCACTACCATATGGTTGTGAATAGGTTAGATACAACATTTACGGCTCTGTCTGATCCAACCCGTCGGGCGATGATCGAACGACTCTCCCATGGGCCTGCCTCTGTGCATGGATTGACGGAACCGTTTGCACTCTCGCAGCAGATGATTTCAAAACATATTGCCTACCTGGTGCGGGCGCGGATTGTGATCAAGACGAAGCGTGGAAGAGAGAGCGTGTGCACGCTTAGGCCAGCGGCGATAAAGACAGTCAGCGACTGGGCGATTAGCTATCGCCGATTCTGGGAAGAGAGGTTCGACAAGTTGGATGTGGTTGTGAATCAAATGAAGAAAGAGAGGGTCAGAGATGACAAAAAACACGGTTAACGAGAAAGAGCGGATGGTTGTCACTAGAGTTTTTGATGCCCCACGCGCATTGGTTTGGGAGGCGTGGACAAACCCGAAATATGTGATGCAGTGGTGGGGGCCGAAGGGTTTTACTGCGCCTTTTTGCGAGATGGATTTTCGCGTAGGAGGAAAATTTCGCTGCTGCATGAGAACGCCGGATGGGCAGGAGTTCTGGAATGGTGGGGAATACCACGAGATTGTTCTGCACGAGAAGATCGTTTACTCCATGTACTTTTCCGACTCGAAGGGAAACAAGGTTGAGGCCGCGCACTATGGAATAGAACATGAGGCCATAGACGATGCGAACGACGTGGTTATTTTTGAGGATTTTGGAAACGGCCAGACGAAACTCACCCTCATTGGAAATGAAACCATGGAGACCGCAAAAAACAGCGGGCAAGCAGAGGGCTGGAATCAGATACTCGATAAAGTTGCCGCAGTTGTTGCGGGGCTAGCGCAGGCGAAATAAGAAGTTGAAGTTTTGATGATCGTCATGCGCGAGATAAAGCTAAGGCTGGCGGCGGAGGCTCGGTTAGAACGGGCTTCTCGTCGCCTGGCCGAATAGTCGCATTTCCGGCTAAGTAACACTTGGCTCAACTGTTGCCTCCAGGCCAATGCGCTCGGCGACCAATGTTTACCGATCTCAACATTAGTGCTGTGAAACGCGCCAGTGTCTGCCGATTCAATTCCACTAGCCTGATAAGTCGCGTGATCGGAAACTGACCCACTGCTGGGGATCCCGGAGAGTCCTAATTTCGAATCCCGCTGCGCGACATTTGTGGCTTCTAGGGGCTTGGAATTTCCGCTCCGACATAACAGCCAGCAAGGGGGGGGCTCAGCATCGAGGAAAATGACTCCGATCCCCTTCGCCGCTCTAACTCTCGCGTGCTGTGTTCCCTACGGGCATGCGTAGTTTCCACAATAGACAGCAATCCCAAAATGAATTAGCGTGAGTCGGGGCAGTTTTCGGCCCCGATGATAGGGCTCCCAGTACCGACCTGGACAGGGCTCCCGAGGCCACGGTCAGTCGTGCTCGGGAGATCTAGCGAGTCTGGGAGAGATGATAGGGCTCCCAGTATCGACGGCAAGTCGAGTCTGGGAGATCAATCGGACGCTTCATGCGCCCCGGCTCTCTCGACGAGCGCCGCATAGTTCTTTGACAATTGAATGGTTTTTCGTGGCACAGACACTCCTGTCTGTGTTCCTTCGAGCATCTCCTCGCTAGGTATTGCCGCGCGCCCGGAAGGATACCGTGGTGGATTGCGTAATCTACGATCCGATCATAAGGGCTCACAGGTCGACGGCAAGTCGAGCCTGGGAGATCAACCGGCGTCCCGAGCAACTAACGAACGCCGAGGGATCTCTCTGCCCCGCGAAAGCGTGAGCCGTAGGACTCCGGGTGACAATCGCCACCGGTCCATTGGAGCGCTGTAGGCGCGGCAGAAGTTAGCCCCGCCCGGCAGGGCGGGGAAACAGGGTCGTGGAATCCCGAGCGCCGTAGGTGCGACACATTCTGCCTTTAGGGTTCCGGTGAAAGCGTGGGCCTTCAGGCCCACGAAACACACGCCAGATAATCATGGCTTCAGTCATGGGACGTTAGGTTCTGCCATCGCTGAAATTGAATGTGCAGTTCCGGTGAAAGCGTGGGCCTTTAGGCCCACGAAACACACCCCCGTAATCATGGCTTTAGCCATGGGACGTTGGGTCGCGCGACCGCCCACAAATCACCAAAAGAAGTGACACACCATGCAAAGTGTTTTGCGACGTAACTCCTTGAAAACAAAGAAAAGTGGTACGAACAAAGTGACACACTTTTTCGCGCTTGCTCCCAACCTTCGGACACCACGGAATATTGCGCCAACCGTGATATAAGTACGCTTTGCAATTCTGCGATTCTTGTTTCTAGACTTCGGGAGGCTCCATGCGATTCTCCACCTCGTACAAAACGCTCTCGCTCATCCTCGTCGTGGTAGCCGCGTTGTGGGCCGGCAGCTCATGGACCCACGCCGCACATCGTCTGAGCCCGACTGAAGCCGCCGAGGGACAGGGATGCCCAAGCGATGACACCGGTTTGGCGTTGCCTGCCGGTTTTTGCGCGACGATTTTTGCCGACGGTATCGGTCACGCGCGCCATCTTGTGGTCTCGCCCAGCGGCGTGGTTTACGTGAATACCTGGTCGGGCAGATATTACGGCAACGATACGCCTCATGCGGGCGGATTTCTGGTGGCGCTGCAGGATACCAAGGGTACGGGTAAGGCTGATGTCGCGGAGCGTTTTGGCGAAACTGTCGCCAGCGGCGGAGCCGGCGGCTCGGGAATCGCCTTGTATAAGGGTTCGATCTACGCCGAGATCAACGATCGAATCGTTCGATATCCATTGGCAGCTGGTTCCATAGTGTCAAAGGATTCCGGCGTCACGATCGTTTCGGGACTGCCTTTGACCGGCGATCATCCCATGCATCCCTTTATCATCAACTCCAAAGGAGAATTGTATGTGGATGTGGCCACTCCGAGCAATTCCTGCCAGCTGAAGAATCGGACGCTCGAATCGCCTGGCGCCGATCCCTGCAAGGAACTCGAGACTCGAGGCGGCATCTGGCTCTACGACGCGAACAAGACGAACCAGGTCTTTTCGCCCGCCGAACGATACGCCACAGGAATTCGCAACGGCGAGGGCTTCGCGATTGACGCTGCCGGACGGATGTTCGGCACGCAGCACGGCCGAGACCAGCTACACGCAAACTGGCCAGCCCTTTACAAGCCGGATCAGGAAGCCACACTCCCGGCCGAACAGATAATGCTTCTGAAAAAGGGCGGCGACTACGGCTGGCCCGAGTGCTATTTCGACCCATTCGTGCAAAAGCTGGTTCTGGCGCCGGAATACGGTGGCGACGGCGGCAAGAAGCTTGGTGTATGCGCGGACAAAATCGCTCCAGTAGCCGCATTTCCCGCTCACTGGGGACCGAATGGGATGACGCACTACGACAAAAAACAATTTCCCGAGCGGTACCGAAATGGCGTGTTCATCGCCTTCCACGGCTCCTGGGATCGGGCGCCGTATCCGCAAGGCGGATACAACGTGGTCTTTCAGCCGCTCTCCGGCGATCATGCGTCCGGTCAGTGCGAAGTATTCGCGGATGGCTTCGCGGGAGCCATCAAGTCACCGGATAAGGCCGCGCATCGTCCGAGCGGCCTAGCCGTGGGACCCGAAGGTTCGCTCTACGTTTCCGATGATGTCGCCGGCCGGATCTACCGCATCGTCTATCTTGGCGGCTCCGCGAACGCTGGGGGAAAGACCACTGCGTGTCCCAGTGCAACTGCTCCGGCGGGTGAAGTAGAAGCGGTCGTCTCCAAACCACCGGAAGGCACGAATCCGGATGCCGCCGCTGCCGCGAATACCAGCGGTCCGGTTCCTCCAGGCGCAACGCTTGAAATGGTCGCGCTCGGCGCGCAGATTTATCATGGTCAGGTCGGTGGCGCGGCGTGCACGGGCTGCCACGGTCAGAACGGACAAGGCACCGTATTGGGTCCTGATCTGACGGGCAAGAAATGGTTGTGGGGCGATGGCAGCTATGCCGCAATCGCGAAGACGATTACCGATGGAGTGTCACAGCCGAAACAGTTCCGCAGTCCGATGCCACCGATGGGCGGCGCTCAGCTTTCGGCTGACCAGGTATCGGCCGTCGCGGCGTACGTGTGGAGCATAAGCCACAAGACGCAATAAACTTCGGCGCACGCCGCAGCTTCGCGCTACCGATTGACGTAAAGATCCGGAAGCTGCTTCTTCAGATTGGCGACCTTCGGAAGGTCGTTCATCATGATGTAGGGATTGTCCGGGTGATGAACGGCATAATCCTGGTGATAGTCTTCCGCGCGATAGAACGCCTTGAATGGCGCAATTTGCGTCACGATCGGGCTTGAAAACGTCTTCGCCTCGGTCAACTGACTCACATACGCCTCGGCGATGCGCTGCTGATCGGGATTCGTGAAAAAGATCGCGGAGCGATACTGTGTTCCCACGTCCGGGCCCTGGCGATTCAGTTCCGTCGGATCGTGCGCCACTGAGAAAAATACTTTCAGGAGCTGTCCGAAAGTAATTTTCGAAGGGTCGTAAATAACTTCGACGGATTCGGCGTGTCCTGTCTCGCCGCTGCTGACGTCCTCGTAGCTCGGATTCTTGACGGTTCCGCCGGCATATCCGGCCGTCGCTTTCGTCACGCCCTTCACGTGTTTAAACACGGCCTGAATTCCCCAGAAGCATCCGCCGGAAAGAACCACCGTCTCCGGACCTTTTGCCGTGGCCGCTGATTCGTCCACCTTCGGGTCCGGGAGCATGTTTGCTGCGATCGCTGTGTTGCAGCCGATCGCGCCGATAAGTGCGAGGCAGACGGCCAGCGTGATCAGAGGAAGTTTTAAAGTTCGAGTCATATTCCTATCTCCCTTCGCGCGCCCCGCATCGGGGCGCACAATGCCAAGAATCATCCGAGCGGCCCGAATTAGGCTTTGGCGAATCGCATCGCCACCGAGTTCATGCAATAGCGCAAACCTGTTGGCCGCGGGCCGTCGTCGAACACGTGACCAAGATGAGCGTCGCACCTGCGGCACGAAACCGCGGTGCGGTCCATGCCGAGGCTGGCGTCCCCGGATTCCACAATGTTCTCTTTGGCGATTGGCGCCCAGAAGCTGGGCCAGCCAGTGCCGGATTCGAACTTCGTGGCCGAGCTGTAAAGGGCGGTGTCGCAGCAAATGCAGCGGAACACGCCCTTGTCGTGAACGTTCAGAAGTTCTCCGGTGAACGCTCTCTCCGTCCCCGCTTGGCGGGTCACCTCGAAGGATTCCGCGGACAGTTGCTTCCTCCACTCCGCGTCAGTTTTCTGAATCGTGGGAACTGTGACCGTTCCTTTTCGCTGGCCGTCGTCTGTAAATTCAACGATGGTGACCTGCTTGGGCATCGGCGAGGGCGCAGGCTCGGCGTGAGCCGATTGCGGTCGCTCGTAGCGCCACAATGCCAATCCAGCCAACGCAGCTCCTGTTGTCAGAAGAAACGTCCTTCGCCCCAATGGCCGCGCGGAATCTCTATTTGCCATGTCGGATTTCAACATTGCGCCCTCCTTGATTCGAATCTATCCAAACGTGAAAGCAAACGCCTGGACGTCGGGGTCCAGAAACTCGATCTGAAACGTCCGATCCTCGACCTTGCCTTTTTGACGAATCAACTGATACAGACGATAGTCCTTCACCGTCCCGTTGCCCTGACTATCCACATCCACTCCATGATCGTCGAGCGGCGCGCCGCCATCCAACAGCACACGGAAGCGGATCGGACGTCCGTCCTTCCCCGGTCCCAACACCAAGTGTAAATCTCGCGCGTGGAATCGGAAAATAATCTTGCCGGGCGCCGCCAGCAGCATCGCTCGTTCGCTGCCTACTTCCCATTTTCCGACGAGTCCCCAATTGTTTACGTCGAGCCGCCCGGGCGCGGTGTAAATGCCGGGCGCGTCCTGTTTAATTTTTTCCGGAGAGACGTAGTTTTCTTGCCGCCCATATCCAATATAAGTTTCGGGTGACTTGATATCATCCATGTCAGCGGCTGCCTGCGCGCCCGAGGCACTTACCTGGACGAGTCCGCTCGCCTTCAGATTCGCGTTCTTTTCCTTCAGCAGCTGCTGGATCACCTGTTCGGACTTGTCGTACTCGCCCTCGCCGAAATGGTGGTAGCGAATCACTCCCTGCGCGTCAATGAAGTAGTGGGCAGGCCAGTATTCATTCTTGAAAGCCTTCCAGATCGCGTAGTTGCTATCAATCGCCACCGGATACATAATCTTCAAATCCTGAACTGCCTTTGAGACGTTGCCTTGATCTTTTTCAAATGCAAACTCCGGCGTGTGGACTCCGATGACTACAAGCCCGTCATCCTTGTATTTTTCCGACCACGCCTCCACATAGGGAATCGCGCGCAAGCAGTTGATGCATGAATACGTCCAGAAATCCACGAGGACAACTTTGCCTTTCAGACTCTCTTGCGTCAGCGGCGGGGAATTCAGCCACGCGACTGCGCCATCCAAACTCGGGAAAGTCCCTTCGTCCGAAAGCTGGATTTGGTCTGTCGCAGAGACTGGCTCGCTCGCGCGCGTGAGGGCAACCGGACGGAGACGATCAACCAGATGCTGTTCCAGCCCGGCCGTGCTGGCCAGCGAAACTCGCCGAAGAATCCCAGTGTCCCATCCAGACGCGATGGCGACCACGCCTACAAGGACCGCGACGCCCAGACCTCGGCGAATCCATTCCTCCGCGCCCAGCGAACGCTTCATCAGCGAAAACACCTTGTTTCCGGCGAGAAGCGCCACGGCAAGTGAACAACCTGCTCCCGCTGCAAAGGCCACAAGCAGGAAAGCGGTGTGAGCGCTGGCGCCCTCGATGGCCGCGCCCGTAAGAATCAACCCGAGAATTGGGCCCGCGCACGGAGCCCACAGCAGACCGGTGGATACACCCAGCAGCAAAGAGCGTCCGATACTCGGGTTTTGGTCGCTCTGGCCTTGAACTCGCCCTCCCAGCCGCACAAACGGGCGCGACAAAAACTCCGCGATGCCGGGGAACAGAAGCGCCAGCCCGAGCACGCCGAAAATCACCATCGCCAGAATTCTGCCGATCTGATTCGCGCGCACCACCCAGGCGCCGGCAAATGTGGCGACCGCCGCAACGAGAGCGAACGTGACCGCCATGCCCGCCAGAAGAGGCAAGCCGCTTCTCCGAAAAGGTTGGTCCGCGCGGGCGAATACGAAGGGCAGCACCGGGAGGATGCATGGGCTGACGATCGTCAGCACGCCGCCCACAAACGCGAGTAGATACAACAGCATTCAATTCCCCCACTTACTTAGATACGCCCGGAACGTGGATAGTTTCGAGAGCCCCCGTCACCGCCCAAAGGAAGCCACCTGCCCATGTTCGGCGAATCAATCGAGCTGACGCTGCTAGTACGCAGCAATTTGCCCGCCGGATGTTTCGGCACGCAATCATCCAATCGGCAGCGAGAACGATTCTCGACATTTCGGACTTCGCCGCGTTAGATGTGAGTCTTAATCAAGCGCTCCGCCAAGCGATCGGCCAGAGCCATGATCGTAAGCGTGGGGTGCTTCTCGCTGAGAACCGGGATCACGCTGCCGTCACAGACGTAAAGGTTCTCACTCTTGAAGTATTTCAGGTCCTTGTCCACGACGCCGTCTTTCGGGTCCGCGGCCATTCGGCAGGTGCCCACATAATGAATACTTGATCCCGGAGGAGAGCCGGCATTTTCCGCGACATAACCGCTGGCTTTCTTTAGCATTCGGCGGGCCAGCGCGGACAGCTGCCGGCCGTGGTCGGCCTCGATCTCTGACTTTTCGTACTCGATGCGCACCTGACGTTGTCCGAATTGATCAACTCCATCCGCCAAAACGACCCTGTTCTTTCGCTGCGGAACGGCGGGGCTGAACATCACCAATGTCACGGTGCTCTTATAGACTTGCCGGGAAATCATTTCCACCATGAATCGGGGCAAGCGAGGTATTTCGGCCAGATAATACGGAACTTTCAGAAAATCCGACCAGAATTGGGCCACGAATGGAAAGGGTTTCCCCTGGGAATCCTTGATCTGACCGCCCAGCAAGAAGTGATCGCCATAACCGCGGTCTTCCTTCGCCGGCCTGAACCACAATCTAAAGAGACTGGTGCCGACCACCGCACGCGGGCTATCCTGCAAAAACTCGCCGACCTGCTCGGCTTTGCTCCTGGTCGTCAGCGAACGAATTCAGCAGTAGCCGCGGCGATTCGATGGCGCCCGCACAGACGATGACCACGTCCGCTTCAATCTCGACGATCTGCTGCGGTGCGTTCGTCTATCGCCACGACACGAGAGATTGAGAACCCCTCCCCACTGTGACCGTTGACAGCGGTGAGTTTGATGGCTCTGGTGTGCTCGAGCAGCCGAAAATTCGGCAGCGCACTTATCTCCGGCAGGAGCCGCGTTGAGAATTTGTAGACACTGCCGGCACGGCACCCGCGCCCGCAATTGCCGCAGGCCACGCACTTTTGCGTAGAATCCGGCCGCAGGTCTACGGCTTTCCTGTTCGCCAAAATGAAAAGATCCGGGCCGAACGAACCGGAGTTGCTGTCAATGAAAAGTCGGTCAACTTGCCTGGCGCCGCGGGGCGCGAGAAAGGATCCGTCCGGAAATTGACGCAAACCGTTGCGCTCACCAACCACCGTTGCGAACCGCTCGACCTCAGAATAGTGATCGGCAAGATCGCCCAGAGAAATCGGCCAACGGCAGTCCTCACTATAGGAGTGGCGGTTGGCAAAATCGTCCTCTGAATACCTCAGGGAGACCCCATTCCAGAGGTTCTGCAAACCATTGACGTGGTGAATCTGGTAGTGACGGAATCCACCTTTCGGTGGACCTTCCACGGAGCTGCGGCTACGGGCGTCCGCGAGGAGCGAATGAATGAGAGAGATTTCCGGCCTGACCGGGAAAGTAGTATGTGGGCCGATTTCAAAGTGGCCCTTTTGTTCAGGGCTCAGCTCATTTTGAAATGCGGATTGTGCTGGAATACCGCCTGAGTTGATGACCAGCACATCGGCACCCGCTTTGGCCAGGCGGTAGGCAAGGACGCCCCCGCCAGCGCCGGTGCCGATCACGCAGAATTTCGCGCGAAGCATGGTCAGCGTCCCCGGGCCGAGCGCGCAAAGGCATCGCTGGCGAAATAGAGGTACTTCAGGAAATCGCAAAGCACCTTAATTTCAGACGGAGTGAAATGTTGCCTCGGCGTCAGATCAGGAGTCGCATTTTGCCGCCACGACGTCCATAAAGGGCGGAGTTGGTCGTTCCGCTCCATGATCTCCGGAATCAGGTCTATGAGCGGCTCGACGCGGCTGGCGTATGGCGAGACCTGGCAGAGTCGCTTGGTCAGAGAGGGATCGCCGCTCACTATCGGACAATCATCCTTACGGCCCTGAAGGGCCATGGAGTCCCGTAAACAATTGGGGAATCACGCCGAGCTAACTGATGGAGAAAATTGGGGTGAGCGACGGGGTTTGAACCCGCGACCCTCGGTGCCACAGACCGATGCTCTACCAGCTGAGCTACGCTCACCACCTGGGAAAAATCATATCACGGCGTTGCGAGCCGCGATAGGTTGCGCGCGGCAAGGAAAAGAGAGATTTTTCGCTCCGCTCGGAATGACAACCGAGAGGCGCGGATCAGGCTTTGCGGGGGAAGGGAATCGGGGCCAGACGCTTTCGGCGCACGGAACACTGCCGCAAATGAGCGCGCGCTTGTTCGGCCCAAGCGCCGTTGGGAGCGTGGCGAAGATAAAGAGCCCACTGCTCGCGCGCGAGTCGCCGCTCGCCGCGCTTTTCGTAGGCCAGAGCCAGGTTGAAATGAACGTCCGCGTGCGCTGGTAATGCCCGGACGGCGCGCTCCAGATGGTCTATGGCTTGGTCAATTTCACCCTGCTCCTCGAGCACGCAACCCAGGTTGTAACGCGAGATTCCGTTTAAAGGATCGAGCTGCACGGCCGAAAGAAACTCGGCGCGCGCTTCCTCGGCGCGTCCCATCTGATAAAGCGCGACGCCCAAATTGATGTGCGCATCCACCCACTCGGGCGTCAAATCGAGCACTTGCCGGTATTTTTCGACTGCCTGCGGCAGGAGTTCCGGCTGAGTTTCACAATCAAGCGCGCTCTGAAACAGTTCCTCGGGCGTCGGTCCTGTCATCGAGTGCAGCTTTGGGGTCCGGGACGATGAATCGAAGGGAAAGACCCACTGTTGCTTGAGAGGACTAAAGGGGCGAGAGGCGCCGGGCGGGATTACCAGCAAGTCGCGGCCTTGCTCGAGAAAACGCAGTTCCTGGAGCGGCATCGCGGACTCGCCAAATTGCTGCTCGATCAGACTGACCGCGCGGCGGACCCGGCGGGCCGGAACTCGGTTATCCGTCAACCGCTGAAGCGTGCGCAGGGCTACGAGATCGCCAAAATTATAGAAACGCTCTCCCCAACGCGCCTGGGGGCGAACCAACTGGAGCCTTTCCCAATAGCGAAGACGGCTCGGGTTCACTCCCAGAATGCGCCCAACCTCTCTTCGCGTATATCGCTGTGGCAAGCCGGAGATTCCCCCCTAAAACCGATTCCGCGAAGATTATGCACCCTTTGTCAATCCCTGTGAGGGTTCGTTTGTGTAAAGATCACGCCTGAGCACCCTCGGCGATTACCAAAAGACGACACCTCGCCGCACTCCGATTGCGCGACCCTGCTGGCTTGCTAGACTTTTAAGGGTAGTCACCCCCCAACTATGTCTCTGGACAACACCGGACGCCTCTATCTCGAGCGGCAAGTCACGCTGGCTCGCGTCGTAATTGCGGCGCTATCGCTGGTGGCGTTGCTTGAAACTTCGGGCGCGCCCGTGCGGCTCTCAGCGGAAGTGTTTCTGCTTGCGTATTTGCTGGTGGCGCTGGCCGAAGCGCTCATCGAGCGTTTCCTTGGCAAGCCCCGATACCGAATTCCTCTCGCCGTGGACTTCGTGGTCCTGGCGGTTTTCGTCTATCTGACACCCTCGGTATCGGCGTTCTGGTTTCTCTTTCTTTTCACTGTGTTCGCGCTGGCGACGCGCGGAAATTCGCGCGCGATGCTTGCGCTGGTCGGCGTGGCCACCGTGGGAATCACCGCCCGCGTGGCGTTCGAGCAGTCTTTTCGTTGGGTAAGCATGTGGCACTGGATCGCCATCGGCTCGGGAACGCTCGTTTCTGGCCTCTGCATGGGGTTTCTCGGCGCGCGGGAACGCGAGCATCTGGCGCGCCAGGAATTCCTGGAAAAAATCACCGGCCTCCTGCAATTCGACCATGGGCTTACCGAATCCATTCGCCAGGTCCTCGGCGAACTCGCCGTGACGTTTGAATGCGAGCAGGCGTGCCTCGCTATCCTCGAAGACGAAATAGAGCGCCTCTTCGTATGGAAAGTTCGCCCCGGCGAGTTGGAACCGGGCGCCACTGAGACCCTTCCTCAATCGCGCTCCGACACCTTTCTCTTCGATTGCCTGGAAATCACACTTGGATGGGAATTCAAGAACGGAAGCGGCCAGGGTTTCGGCTGGGACCGCCGCACGGGAGCGCGACTGCGTGTGCCCGCTCCTCCAAATGCCACGCGCGAGGAATTCGGCGCGCGATCGCTGCTGGCCGTGACGATGGAGAACAGCGGAAGGCCCGTCGGACGCGTCCTGCTGGTGAACCCTAATCCCTCGCGCGGTCACTTTACGGCTGGCGACCTCCGTTGGCTCGAGCAAATCGTCCGCTACGTGGGGCCGCCGCTCGAGAACGTGTTCCTGATGCGCAGCCTTCGGTCGCGCGCGGTGGAATCGGAGCGCAGCCGCATCTCACGCGACTTGCACGACGGCATTTTGCAGACCCTGCTGAGCCTGAAAATCCAGCTCGAGGTGCTGCGCCGCAAGCTTCCGCAGAAGCCGGAGCAGGCCGGCGCGGAATTGGAGAGTCTGCAAAAGACCGTCCAGCAGGAAAGCGACGATCTGCGCAGAATGGTCACGGACCTGCGCCCGCTGCGCGTGGAAAGCGCGGACATGCGCGAATTGATGTACGGATTCGCGGAAAGATTCCGCAGCGAACACGGAATGGCCATTGATCTTTTCATCGAAGATCGCAATTTACGCCTGCCAGACCGCATTTGCCGCGAGTTATTTCAGATTTACAGGGAAGCACTACACAACGTAAAAAAGCATGCGCACGCCAGCCACGTCGTGGTAAAACTAGAACAAGACGAGGCCAATGTTTTTCTCTTCGTGGATGACAACGGCCAGGGATTTAGTTTCTCTGGACGCTACCGAAGCGAAGAGTTGGATCAGTTACGTCTCGGGCCAATTTCGATCAAGGAACGGACGCGGAGCGTGGGTGGTACGCTGACGGTGGAATCGAATCCTGGTCACGGGGCGCGCCTAACTGTAGAAATTCCATTGAATTAATATGACGAAAGCAAAACAGGCCATTCGAATCCTGGTTGCGGACGATCACGCGATCTTTCGTGATGGTCTGCGCAAGCTGCTCGAGGTCGCGGACGACGTGCAGATCGTCGGCGAAGCCTCGAATGGCGTCGAATGCGTCAAAATGCTCGCGAAACTGAAGCCGGATATCCTCCTTCTCGACTTGCGCATGCCCGAAAAAGACGGTTTGGGCGTCCTCGAAGAGGTCAATTTCGATTCGCTTCCCACACGCGTGATCGTTCTCACGGCTGCCGAAGACGATCGAGACGTGGTTCGCGCCATGCGCCTTGGAGCCCGAGGCGTCGTGCTGAAGCAATCGGCGAGCGATTTGCTCCTCAAGAGCATTCGCAAGGTCGCTGACGGCGAAATCTGGCTCGATAACCGCATGACCGCTGAAGTAATTGACGCTTTTAAGAAGTCCTCCGAATCCGGGCAGCGCCGCGAGAAGCCTCTGCTGAGCGACCGCGAAAAGGAGATCGTCCAGCTCGTGGCCCAGGGGTTCCGGAACCGCGAAATCGGTGAAAAGCTCTTCATCAGCGAACAAACGGTGAAGAACCATTTGCACAATATCTTCGATAAACTCGGTGTTTCTGACCGTCTCGAGCTCGCGCTTTACGCAATTCACCACCGCCTGATAGATCAGGCTTAACCTCCTCTAGCCTCCCGGACGCCTAGTACTTCGGTACCTAAAGCACCCCTCATAATTGGCTCTCTTGCTCTATAGGTTCAAATTGCGTTCAGACCTATCCTGTGCAGGAACTAAAAGGAGTTGTCCTTGTCCCTCAAAGAACGACGTGTATCGCGGCGCTTCCTGATGCGTTTGCCGCTGACCGTCCGCTGGACCGATGAAAATGTGGTGGGTGAAGCCGATACGGAATCGCGCGAAGTAAGTTCGCGCGGCGTCTTTTTCCATTTGCCCAAAGGCTTGCGGAGCGGTTCGCCAGTAGAGATCGTTATGACCCTGCCCCACGAACTGACCCAGGCTGGGCCGGTGCGCGTTCGCTGTCTCGGACGCGTCCTGCGCAGCAGCCAGGAAAACTCAGGCGAAATGGGAGTTGCGGCAGCGATCGAACGCTACGAATTCATGCGGAACGGTGAAAACGCCGCATAAAAGTTTCTTACCCAGACCCTGCGGAGATGGGTGAGAAGAGGCCGGGCGGCTTGGGTCCCTCAGCCTAGCCCCCGGCCGTTAATTTTGTGCTTAATACGATCTACCTTGCGCGGCGGCCAATGTCTGCCGCGCATTTCTTGTTTAGTCGAACTCCAGCTTGGGCGCTGCCTGTTCGGCGCCCGCGCGTCCCGCCGCGATTTCAGCCTTGAAATAGTTCTCCCCGCGCACGGGCGAACCTACCAGACGCCTCAGCATCGAGATCTGCCCAACATGCGTCAGCGCGTCAGCCAGCGGTGCCTGAACAAGCTTCTCTGCGGAACAGCCGAGAGTCGCATCCGAAGCGAGATAATTATCGAATGCCTGCAGGGCCGCGAAAAAGCGCTCCGAGCCCTTGTCCCATGGCAGGGGATCGGAGTTCTGCCATTTCTGGGCGCCTTTGGCCAGCGATAGTCCCCAATCGAGCAGGTCCCCGATATGCGCGAGAATCTGGCCTGGCGTGCGTGTGGTATCTCCCGCCCGGAATTGCGCGAATCCATCGGGTGCGCCGCGCAGCGCCTTTCCGCCTCGATACGCCAGCGTGGCAATCATGTGGCGCAGCAAGTCGCGACCGGTGCAGTCGGGAGACACTCTCTTGTCAGCCATGAACTTTCTCCTTCGCGGCCCATGCTAACACACGAAAACTGCCGCCAATCCGGCTCCTGCGGAGTTCTCGAGAAGGTTTCGTAGGGGCATGGCGTGCCATGCCCGGCAAACTTTCTTGGCGAAGATTAACCATCCTCTCGGAAGGTCTGTCGCGCAGTGCTCCTCTCAGTGACGCAATAATTTCTGCTTGACATAGTCTACTAATATAGTAGACTTAATGAGTTTAGTAGGGAATAGACCAGCCGCCATGCGAATTTCTCAACGAGGTCTGTACGCTTTGCAGGCACTCACCGTGCTCGCGCAGCACCCTGCCGGCGTGGTCAAGATCAAGGACATTGCCGCAGAGGAAGAGTTGCCGGAGAAATTCCTGGAAGCGATTCTTCTCGATCTCAAGCGCGCGCGAATTGTGGTCAGCCTCCGCGGCGCCCACGGCGGCTACCAGCTGAAGCGCTCGCCGAAGAAAATCTCTCTGGGCGAAGTGCTTCGCAGGATTGATGGCCCCCTAGCGCCGTTTGAGGACGCCGAATCCCTGCGCCACCGGGTGAGCACCGACCCAAAGCACCGCCCCCTTTTCCGTATTCTTTTGGACGTCCGGAACGCCACCGCCCAGATTTTGGACCATACCTCGCTCTCCGATTTGTGTTGTCGTAGCCGCAACTAAGTTCCCATCGCACTTTTTCCGCCGACAAAAGTCACAAAACTTTCACTTGGCTCGATGCCAGGAAATCCTAGGAGAGTTCAATGTCGAATTATTTAGCGTCGAAATCCAAACGAATTGCGATTGCAGCGGCCCTCGGTTTGGGTCTCGCAGGAACGGCGACGATTGCCCTTGCCCGCGCAGGAGACACGCCTTCGGCCGACAACGCCGCGGCGAGTTCGAAACCAGCCCCGAACGCCACCGAAACTACGAAGGGGAACGCATCTGCGGCGCCGCTCGACCCGAGTTCGCCGGTCGTTCTCGAACTGAAGGAATTGAAAGAAGCAGTGGAGGCGCAGGCAAAGCAGTTCGAGGAGCATAGCCAGCAACTCGATGCCGAACGGGCGGCTCTGAAGGACGAGCTTGCTCGTATCGCCGGCCTGGAGACAAAGCTTGGCATCGCTCCGGAGGCTGATCCATCCGCGGGGCCCTCGAGCGCCGATGCGGCACTCTCCATGCCGCCCTCGACGCAGGGGACGCAGGGGACTCAGACCCAAGTGCCGCAGGACTGGTCAACCCGAGTTGGCAACCTCGAAGACAAGCTGAAAATCTTTGGGCCATTCTCATTCAGCGGAGACCTACGCTTACGCGATGAGCCATTCTTCGGTGGTCCGGCCAACGAATCCCTCGATCAAGATCGCGAAAGATTCCGTCTGCGGTTCAACATCACCGCGAAGCTAAACCAGGATTTTGCCGGTGGCTTCTCGCTCGCGTCCGGCGACATCAACGATCCAACCAGCACCAACCAGACCGTGGGCGATTTTTACTCACGTAAGGCCATCGCTATTGACAAGGCGTACCTCGACTACACTCCCCACCAATTCAGCTCCCTGACGTTGATCGGCGGAAAATTTGCGTACCCCTGGTACAACACCGAGCTTACTTGGGACAAGGATATCAATCCCGAAGGCGCCGCGGAAACTCTGGCTTTCAATCTGAATTCGACGCCCGTTCTCAAGAAGATTGCGCTGGTCGGCTTCGAATTGCCGTTCACGCAAGTCGCGGGAGTTTCGCTCACCAACCAGAGTTCCGTTGCGAGCGTGGTCTACGGAGGCCAGTTACAGACGCAGTGGCAGCTGGCCCCGTGGCTGAAGTTCGGGGCCTATACGGGATTTTACAACTATCACAATGCCGACCCCATCGCGCTGGCACTCGCGAAGGCGAGCTCCAAGAACCCGCAAACGCCACTGACAGGTTTGCTCCCGCTCGGGACAGGCAACACCGTGCAAAATTCCATCGTTACGACGACTGCCACGAACGTGGTGACGATTGCCGGGACGTCGTATCCGACGGGCGTGACGACAGTCACGAACGCGCAGTTCGCCTCAAAATTCGGGCTTTTCGATTCGATCGCGCGCTTTGACGTCAAGACTCCCTCGGACAGGTGGCCGATCGCACTCATCGGTGACTACGTTCAAAACACCGAGGCGTGCGCCAACGAGGACAATATCCTAGCCGCGCCTGCGAATACGGCCACAATTCACTACACGCAAACCACCAACTTTGCTTGCAACTCGCATCAGCGCCGCGGCTATTGGACGGAAGCGCAGGTCGGACGCGGGCAAAAGAAGGGGGATTGGCAGTTTGATTACACCTGGATGTTCATCGAGCGCGAAGCGGTTCTGTCGAATTTCGACTACAGCGATATTCGGCAGGGAAGCAACGTGACCGAGCATCGCGCGATGGTGATTTACGAGGTCCAGCCCAACGTTCAACTCTCCTTCACGGGTCTCTTCGGTCGGCCGCTCAATTTTGACGGCACCACGCCGCCCCAGAATTTCCTCAAGCGGTTGCAGTTCGACGTGGTCTACAGCTTCTAAGGGGAGAATGATGAAATCGCAAATTCCAACAACGAGGTTTATTCAGAATCTAAGCGTCGCGATTCTTGCGCTCGGATTCATCCTGGTGCTGGGCGTGTTCGCGCACGCCCGGCCAGCGGCCTCCGTCACCCTTCTCAATGTTTCCTACGATCCCACTCGCGAGCTGTATCAAGACTACAACGCAGCCTTCGCGAAGTATTGGAAGGCCAAGACGGGCCAGGACGTCACGATTCAGCAATCGCATGGAGGGTCCGGCGCGCAGGCCCGTTCCGTAATTGACGGGTTGCAAGCGGACGTCGTCACACTGGCGTTGGCGTACGACATTGACGCCATCTCCGAAAAAGCCAAGTTGCTGCCCGCCAACTGGCAATCTCGCCTTCCGAACAACAGCACGCCCTATACTTCCACCATTGTTTTCCTCGTGCGGAAGGGCAATCCGAAAAACATCAAGGACTGGGACGATATCGTGAAGCCGGGAGTCTCGGTCATCACGCCGAATCCCAAGACATCCGGTGGCGCGCGATGGGCCTACCTCGCTGCTTGGGGCTACGCCTACCTAAAGTCGGGGAAAAACGACGCCGCTGCGAAGGATTTCGTGACAAAGGTCTACAAGAACGTCCCAGTTCTCGACTCAGGAGCGCGCGGCTCCACAACCACGTTCGTTGAGCGAGGCATCGGTGACGTTCTGCTGGCCTGGGAAAACGAAGCGCTTCTCTCGGTCAAGGAGCTGGGGCCGGACAAATTTGAGGTTGTCGTTCCGTCCGTCAGCATACTCGCCGAGCCGCCAGTTTCGGTGGTGGACCAGGTGGTGGACAAGAAAGGCACCCGGGCCGTCGCCGAGGCTTACCTTCAATATCTCTACACGGCCGAGGGGCAGGAGATCGCCGCCAGGAATTTCTACAGGCCGCGTCTTGATTCGGTGGCCAAGAAATATGCCTCCACGTTCCCCAGGATAAAGCTATTCACGTTAGGGGACGTTGTTGGCGACTGGCATAAAACGCAGACTGTTCATTTTTCCGACGGCGGCGTATTCGATCAGATTTACCAACCAAATCAGTAAGGGACAGCCAACCCAGCGCATTTCAGGAGTGGCGGACACAGTGGCCAAGCGATGAAATGGTCTTTCAAACAACGGAGCATCCTGCCCGGCTTCGGGCTGTCGCTTGGCTTCACTGTCTTCTATTTGTGTCTGATTGTTCTAATTCCACTGTCCGCCACTTTCCTGAAGGCGTCCACGTTAACTTGGCATCAGTTTTGGCACGTGGTGCTTTCGCCCCGGGCGATGGCGTCGTATCGCCTGAGTTTCGGCGCGTCGCTGATTGGCGCAGTCATCAATCTCGTCTTCGGAGTTTTGGTCGCCTGGGTGCTCGTCCGGTACGATTTTCCGGGCAAGCGCCTCTTCGACTCCGTGATTGATTTGCCGTTCGCTTTGCCGACGGCGGTCGCCGGAATCGCGCTCACCACAATTTACGCTCCGAACGGTTGGTTGGGGCGGCCACTCCTGGCCTTGGGGATCCACGCGGCCTACACGGCGCTGGGCGTCACGATCGCGCTCACATTTATCGGATTGCCTTTCGTCGTGCGGACCGTGCAGCCCGTGCTCGAGGATTTGGACAAGGAGCTCGAAGAAGCCGCGGCGAGCCTCGGCGCGCGGCGCTGGCAGACCTTCACGCGCGTTCTCCTGCCGACCATTTTCCCCGCGGCGCTCACTGGATTCGCCATGGCCTTTGCTCGCGCAGTAGGCGAATACGGCTCGGTGATCTTCATCGCCGGAAACATGCCTATGCGCACCGAGATCACGCCGCTTCTGATCATCACCAAACTGCAGGAATATGACTACGCCGGCGCCACTGCGATCGCCGTGGCCATGCTTGTGGTTTCATTTGCGCTGCTGCTGCCCATCAATATCCTGCAGCGGTGGAGCAGCGGCCGCCGCGCGAACGAATCGCCCATTGACACGCCGTTGGGCGGAAGTTTCAAGCCAGTCCACGTTCAGAGGGAGAGCTTGTAGCGCGGTTCAATCTCGTCGCGCCAGCGAACACCATGTCAGCATCAGCCCAATTGGAGATACAAAGGACGCTTCCACCCCGAAGCGGCGCCTCCGGCTTGGCAATTTCCGAACCCGCGGTCGTTCGTTGGCTGCTGATTGGCGTCGCGCTTCTGTTTCTCGGCATTTTCCTGCTTTTGCCCCTGGTGGTTGTTTTTGCGACCGCCTTTCAGAAGGGAATCGCCTTTTATTTTCAGGCCTTCCGAGACTCGGACACACTGGCAGCCATTCGCTTGACGCTCCTCGCTGCGGCGATCGCAGTCCCGCTCAACGTCGTATTCGGAATAGCGGCCGCATGGCTGATCGGCAAATTTGATTTCGTGGGCAAGAGCCTGCTGATCACGTTGATTGACCTGCCATTTTCCGTATCTCCAGTTGTAGCCGGACTGATCTACGTTCTGCTTTTCGGTTTGCAAGGTTTGCTCGGTCCCTGGCTGATCGGCCACGGCGTTCGGATCATCTTCGCCGTTCCGGGCATCGTGCTGGCGACGATTTTCGTCACTTTTCCGTTCGTTGCGCGCGAATTGCTCCCCATGATCCAGTCGCAGGGAAATGACGAGGAAGAAGCCGCGCTGACTCTGGGCGCCAGCGGTTGGCAGACATTCCGTCGCGTGACCTTGCCGAACGTGAAATGGGCGCTGATTTACGGCGTGATTCTTTGCAACGCCCGCGCCATGGGCGAATTCGGCGCTGTGTCGGTGGTTTCCGGCCATATCCGCGGCCTCACCAACACGATGCCTCTGCATATCGAAATTCTCTACAACGATTACCAATTCGTCGCTGCATTCGCGGTCGCGTCGCTGTTGGCGCTCCTTGCGTTGACGACTCTGCTGGTCAAGAGCCTGGTCGAATGGAAAGCGGCTCAACAATTCGCGGCTCAGTCCGCGAGCGACACGGAGCAAACCCGATGAGCATCAGCGTTCGTGGCATTCGGAAGAATTTCGGACATTTCGCGGCACTCGAGGATGTTGACCTGGAAATTCCGGACGGCAAGCTCGTCGCGCTGCTCGGGCCATCCGGTTCGGGAAAAACCACGCTTCTCCGCATCATTGCCGGCCTCGAATTCGCCGATTGCGGAACCGTGCAGTTCGATGGCAAGGACATCACCGATCAGACGGCGCGCGAACGCCACGTTGGTTTCGTGTTTCAGCACTACGCACTGTTCCGGCACATGACCGTCTTCGAAAACATCGCCTTCGGACTGCGCGTGCGGCCTCGGCGCTTCCGGCCGACCGAACAGAAAATCCGCGAAAAAGTGAACGCGCTGCTCTCGCTGATTCAACTCCAAAATCAGGCGCGGCGATACCCATCTCAGCTCTCGGGCGGGCAACGCCAGCGCGTGGCACTGGCGCGGGCTCTGGCCGTCGAGCCCGGCGTGCTCCTGCTCGACGAACCGTTCGGCTCTCTCGATGCGAAAGTGCGGCAGGAACTTCGCCACTGGCTGCGCCAACTGCACGACGAAGTTCATATCACCAGCGTCTTCGTCACCCACGATCAGGAGGAAGCACTCGAAGTTGCTGACTTCGTTGCGGTGATGAACGAGGGCCGCATCGAACAGGTGGGAAGTCCCGAGGACGTTTACAATCACCCCGCCACTCCGTTCGTCTACAATTTCCTCGGAAACGTAAATATTTTCCACGGACGCGTGGACGAAGGAAAAGCCTCCATTCAGGAAACGGACACTGGAAATCTCGCGTTCGTCCGTCCGCATCTTCTGGAAATCACGCGCCAGCCCAACGGCGGCAGTCATTTCCGAGCCACGACGACGCATATCAACTCAGCGGGGCCTGTCGTGAAGGTGGACGCGATCACGGAGTGGGGCGCGCCCGTTCATGTCGAAATGTCCCAGGAACGATTTCACGCGCTGCAGTTGGCCAAGAACGAGGTGGTTTTCGTCACTCCGAAGGACATCGCGGTATTTCAGAAGGATCAGCGCTCCTGACGATTGCTGTCACTGCGCAACTGGCAGTGACGCGCTGCGTTCTTGGCGATCGCCTCAGGAATTCTAGTTGGATATAAATGGAGCCGAGGCCCGGACTTGAACCGGGGACCTGCCGATTACGAATCGGCTGCTCTACCAACTGAGCTACCTCGGCAGCGTTCTCGACTGTAACATCGCGGCGAAAAATCTGTCAAACCGCTCGCCGCCCCGCGTGTTTTCCCGACCACTTGCCGGTTTCATTCGATGCGTTATGAATCGTTATTTTTATACGCTTCCTCGCCGAAGTGCTGGTACGTACCACAGACGGCATCGTTCGATCTTGACTCCGTATAGTCGTTGGCTTAACGTCAGCGCGAAGCTACAATTTAGGTTCAGCAAGCTCGTTTCAGCGCATCATTAGTGTGGTTTCTGAGGGAGGTTCTTTCGTGGCGATTCATTTCACTCTGAACGGTAAGCCCGAGACGGTCGGCGTTAATCCCGATATGCCGTTGCTCTGGGTTCTTCGCGACACGCTTAACATGACCGGTACGAAATTTGGCTGCGGCATGGCTCTGTGCGGCGCCTGCACGGTCCACGTAAATGGCGACGCGATTCGTTCCTGTATTACGCCGATTTCGGCCATGGCTGGCAAGACCGTCGTGACGATCGAGGGACTTTCCGCCACGAGCAGCCATCCCGTTCAGCGCGCATGGGTGGAGATAGACGTTCCTCAGTGCGGCTATTGCCAGTCCGGACAGATCATGTCTGCCTCCGCGCTGCTGGCGAAGACTCCGAAGCCGACCGACGCGCAAATTGACGACGCCATGACCGGCAACATCTGCCGCTGCGGCACCTATCCGAGAATCAAGAAGGCAATCCACCGCGCCGCGGAACTGCAAGCGGCCTCGGCCAAGCCGTCCAGTGCCAGCGCTGACGATCTTCCGTCAACCGACGCTGTGCTGGTAGGAGGTGCGGAATGAGCGCCATCACCAATCCGCTCGATCGCCGCAGCTTCCTTAAGACAGGCATCGCCGGCGCGACGGGCCTCGTCATCGGCTTCTATCTTCCCGGCAAACGCGAAGTCCTT
This sequence comes from uncultured Acidobacteriota bacterium, assembly GCA_963814855.1. Taxonomy (GTDB): domain Bacteria; phylum Acidobacteriota; class Terriglobia; order Acidiferrales; family UBA7541; genus Palsa-295. Next base: position 1,649,809 of record CAWFEL010000007.1, on the reverse strand, counting down.
GCTGCCGCTGCCCCGGACGCTCCGCAGGTGATGAACGCTTTCATCCAGATCACGCCCGATGACAAAGTCACCATCCTCATCAACAAATCCGAAATGGGCCAGGGTGTCGAAACTTCGCTTGCCATGCTCGCCGCCGAAGAGCTCGGCTGCGACTGGAAGCGCATCCACACCGAATTCGCTCCCGCCGCCACGGTGTATTTCGACCCTGCGTTCGGCATGCAGGGCACCGGCGGTAGCCAGAGCATTCACTCCGCCTGGATTCCCATGCGCCAGGCTGGCTTTACCGCGCGCACGATGCTGATAGCCGCCGCAGCCCAGAATTGGGGCGTGGACGCGTCCGAATGTCACGCGGCGGACGGCAAAGTCGTCCACGCAGCCTCGAAACGCACCGCCACCTTTGGCAGCTTAGCGGAAGCCGCTGCGAAGATTCCGCCGCCGCAGGTCAAACCGCAAGATCTCAAAGATCCCAGCATGTTCACCATCGTCGGCAAGCCCACCAAGCGCGTTGACACGCGCAAAAAAGTCAACGGCACCGCCGGCTTCGGCGTAGATGTTCGCCTCCCGGGAATGCTTCACGCTTCGGTTGAACATTGCCCCGTCTTCGGTGGCACTGTTGCCAGCTTCGACGCTACCAAGGCCAAAGCCATTTCCGGCGTGAAGGACGTCGTTCCAATCATGACCGTCAAAGATCCCAAGAAGCCACCGGTGATGACGGGCGTCGCCGTCGTCGCCGATAACACTTGGACGGCGTTCCAGGGCCGCAAAGCGCTCGACATCAAATGGGACGAAGGTCCGAACGCCGATGCCAGCACTGCCACCATTCGGAAATCCTTCGAGGACGTCATGAGCAAACCTGGCGTCGTTTCCCGCAAGGAAGGCGACGTTGACGCCGGCGCGAAGGCTGCCGCGACCACCGTCGAAGCAGTGTACTGGGCGCCCTATCAGGCACATTCCACCATGGAGCCGATGAACGGCACCGCGGACGTGCGCGCCGATGGCGTTGATCTCTGGATGCCCACGCAGTTCCAGACTCCATCGCAGTTGACCGGTGCCGGAATTTCCGGCCTCAAGCCCGATCAAGTCAAAGTCCACACCACATATCTCGGCGGAGGCTTCGGCCGCCGTGGCTGGTCCGACTTTGTCGCTGAATCAACCCAGCTCTCAAAGGCAATGGGCAAGCCGGTGCAGGTTACCTGGACTCGCGAAGACGATACGCAGCACGACTACTATCGTCCCGCTTCGCTTATCACAATGTCTGCGGGCCTCGATTCCGCCGGCAAGCCGACTGCTTTCACAGCTCGCGTCGCGTGCGATTCGATCATGAGCTGGTTTTTCCCCGGCTCGATCACCAACGGTCTCGATAGCTCCAGCGTCGAGGGCGTTTCCGACATCGCTTACGACATTCCCAACATCCTTGTTGACTACCATCTGATGGCCGGTCCTGTTCCGATGGGATTCTGGCGGTCGGTCGGCTGTTCGCAGAATGCATTTTTCAGTGAGAGCTTCGTGGACGAGCTGGCCGCCGCGGCGAAAAAAGATCCCTACGAATTCCGTCGGGATCTGCTCGCGAAAAAGCCCCGGCATTTGGCAGCGCTGAATCTGGTGGCGCAAAAGGCCGGATGGGGCACGCCGCTGCCGAAGGGCCACTACCGCGGCATCGCGGTCATGGAGGCGTTTTCCACCTATGCAGCCGAAGTCGCCGAAATCTCAATTGATAAGGACAACAACGTGAAGGTTCATCGCGTCGTGGCCGTTGTTGATTGCGGCCGCGTGATCAATCCGGACACGGCCGAAGCCCAGGTTTCGGGCGCGATCGTCTACGGCATCACTGCGGCGCTCAACACCGAAATCACCATAGATAAGGGCCGCGTCGTGCAAACCAATTTCGACACTGTGCCGCCGCTGCGCATGAACGAGTGCCCGAAAATCGAGGTCTACTTTATCCCGAGCGAGGAAACTCCCACGGGACTCGGTGAGCCGGCCGTTCCACCAGTCGCTCCCGCAATCGCCAACGCCATCTTTGCCGCCACCGGCAAGCGCATTCGCAAACTTCCAATCAAGCCCGAGGATCTGGCATAACCATCGTCATCGTTTTACGACAAGCAAAAGGGGCGCCAGTCACGGGCGCCCCTTTTCTTTCGTTTTTCAGCTTTCAATGTGGCGCCGCGGTCTTCTTGACCTGAGGAACGAAGGGCAGGGAGGCAGTCTTCGTCGTTTCCTCAGTTCCATCAGTGTTTATCTGTGTTCATCTGTGGCTAATTCAGGTTTCCTCCGCGGCGAATCACTTCGAGAACGGATACATCAGCCACGCGATTCCCACGCCGATCACCATGAAGAGCGCGAGCGACAGGAGCGCGTACTTGATTCTCCCCTTTATTGACTGCCGTCCGAGGCACGCGAAAGATACGGACACGCACAGCGCGAAAATTATCATCGCGGCGAAATGGCTCAGATGGATCCCGGAACCGAACATTCAGGATTTCCGCCCGCAAGCGATCCGGTAGGCATCCAGCACGCCAAGCAGATTCACCACTCCCGCGGCAGCAATGAACCGAGTGCCGTAGTCTCCCGCGGCGCGCGAAACATCGGCGCCCGAGGCCTCCAGCCAGCGCGGCAAAAAATAGAACACGCCTGAGCAGGCATCCGCCACGAAGCCGAGAGCGCCGAAAGGATCGCTCGACCGCGCGCCGAATATTTCGCCGCGCATCCCATAACCTGCCACCGCAAGCCCTCCCACCGCCAGGAAAATCAAGATCGCGCGGCCCCAGCGCCGGAGCAGCAAGTGTCCAAGTCCGGGAACTGCCCACGCGGCAATTGCCACCAGTAACGCGATGGCCGGAAGCATATCGTTTCTTTTTTCAATCAAGGGAGCGTTAGTTGCCATCGGTCAGCCAAGCAAAGGCAGGATCTCTTCCTGTACGGCGCCTGTGACGCGCGCCTCGCGCTCGCCAACGTACACATCCACTTCGCTGCGGATGCCGAACTCCGGCATGTAAATGCCCGGCTCGACGGAGAAGCAGGTGCGCGCCACGATCTTGCGGTCGTCGCGCGTCTCAAGGCCATCCATGTTGGCGCCATTGCCGTGGACGTCCTGCCCGATGCTGTGCCCGGTGCGGTGCACGAAATATTTCGCGTAGCCGGCCTTTCGAATCACCTCGCGCGCCGCGTCGGTCCACTTCCCAGCCGTGAATGATGCGCCCGTGCGCCACGGCTTCGCGGACAAATTCGACGGCGCGATCTCTTGCCGCGCGAACGATGCGAAAAATCTTCGCGTATGCCTCTGGGACGCGAGCGCCGAGGTAGCCGACCCATGTGATGTCGTAATACACGCTGCCGGGCCGGTCGCATTTCGCCCAGACATCGAGCAGCAGCAGGTCTCCGGCGCGAATCGGGCGCGATCCAATTGCCTTCGGCTCGTAATGAGGGTTGCCGTTGTTCGGTTGCACCGCCGCGATGGGCGGCTCGGCCGAGATGAGCCCGTTCGCGCGGAACTGCTCGACCATCCACGTCTGCAGATCGAATTCGGTGATCGGCCGGCCGTCACGCACCATGGCTGCGGCGCGTTCAAATGCGACCCGCGTGATGCGGTCCACGATTTCGCCGGCTTCGAGATGGGACGCGAGTTGTTCGGGCGTCCACGCCGCCTCGAATTTCTGCACCAGGTCCGCCGACGTGACCACACTCTTCTTCAATTTCCGGATAAGCTCGATCGTTCCGGCGTCAACAAGTCCGATGTACGGGATTCTGTTTTCGGGCGAATACTGCATGGCGATTTTCCGTGCGCCGGAAAGCAGCTTTCGCAATTGCTTCTGCAACTCTTCCCAGCCTGCGTAAACCTGCGTGCGTCCCGTGAGCGAATCGAGCGCGCCTTGCTCGATCTTGTGCACCAACTTTCGGGGTTCGCCGCGCGATGGAATGAAATAAAACCACCGCCGCGTCGCCATCCCGTTGTTGCCCAGGCCGAGAATACGGCTCGCAATCGGGTCGCGATGGTGATGGTCGTAAAAAAGCCAACCGTCCATCTTGCTGGCCTTCAACTCCGCTTGGATTGCCTTGATGTCTGGCACGTCACCGATTCTAACAGCCGATAGCGGGTCGTTCAAACAATCGGCGAAGGGCCGCGCACGCTATTCAGCGCCCACTGTCGCGCTCGTGGAACTTTTTCTACTCGTCGCCGTCACTTATATGGGAATTGGGCCAAAATCAAAGCGTTGTCACACAGCAAACGGATAGCCGGCGCTGGCGACGGGAAGATATATGAAGTCGAAACAAGTGATCCTGAGTTTAATGGCGGTGACGGGAGTCGCGCTCTTTACGGCTCGTCCGTCCTTCGCCCATCATTCCCGCGCGATGTTCGATATGGCCAAGAATATTACGTACAGCGGCGTCGTAGCGGAGTATCGGATGGAGAATCCGCACAGCCACATTATCATTACCGTTTCGCAAGGCGCGAAGGATCCTTCCACTGTCGGGACGTGGGATATCGAGGCTTCGAGCGTTAGCATCATGGTCAGTGAGGGATGGGACCGCATGACATACAAGCAGGGCGACCCGATTACAATTGTTGCGCACCCAATGAAGAATGGTTCCAAAGGTGCTTTGCTGTTCTATGCGATTAAGCCGGATGGCACACGGTTGTACCGCGCCCAACACAGATACGATTTAGAAGTGGAATAGCGCCACCGCGCGTCTCGCAATCTGTTCCGCTACCCGGAGCTGGAAACTCTTGTGTCGGCCGCGCCGTCTTCGTACAATGCCTCGCTCCTTAACAATTCCCCATGCCCCCTCCAGCTAAGACTCCACTTACGAAAAACCAGGTTCGCGGCTTTTGGGCCTCGTGGGCAGGATGGGCGCTCGATGGCATGGACTCGTTCATCTATGCCTTGGTTCTGGTCCCGGCGATGCGCGAGCTTTTGCCCAAGTCGGGCATTGCCGCAACTCCGGCCAACACGGGCTTCTACGGCGGCCTGTTGTTTGCCCTGTTTCTCGTGGGATGGGGGTTGGCGCTTGTCTGGGGTCCTGTGGCCGACCGATTTGGCCGCGTGCGCACTCTGGCGCTCACGATCCTTTGCTACTCGCTGTTCACGTTCCTGGCGGCTTTTGGCCACAACATCTGGGAAGTTGCTATCTGCCGCCTGCTCGCGGGAGTCGGAATCGGCGGCGAGTGGGCGATGGGAGGCACCTTCGTCGCGGAAGAGTGGCCGGAGGATCGCCGCAAGATGGGCGCGGCCTATATGCACACCGGCTACTATTTCGGGTTTTTTCTCGCGGCGCTGGCGAATCACTTTGTAGGTGAACACTACGGTTGGCGCCCGATGTTCATGATCGGTGGCGCGCCTGCGATTTTGATCGGGATGATTCTTTACAGCGTCCGCGAGCCGGAGCGCTGGAAGGCGCGGGCCAAGCGAGTTGCAAGCCCGTTCGTGACGATCTTCAAGCCTGAGTATCGCCGCCGCACGCTGCTGAACTCTGCGTACGTCCTGATCTCGATCATCGGATTGTGGGCCGGCACGGTGTACGTACCGACGGGCGTCAACGAGATTGCCGGCCGCATGCATCTGGCTGCCGGACTCGCGCCGAAACTGGCCACCTACGCCACAATGGTCCTTTCATTCGGGACAATCGTTGGCTGCCTCCCCATCGCGTGGATTGCCGAACGGCTCGGGCGCCGCCTCACGCTGGGCGTGTATTTCGTGATCATGGCGATTTCGATCAGTACGAGTTTCGGGCTGGCTTTCTACCTGGCGCAGAACGCGATGACCTGGTTTTTCATCGGCATGTTCTTCCTCGGAATCGGTGGCGCGAACTTTGCTCTGTACACCCTATGGTTGCCCGAGCAATATCCAACGACCTGCCGCGGCAGCGCCTTCGCGTTTGCCACTTCCGTTGGCCGGTTTGTGGGCGCGGGTTTTTCGTTCATGGTTGGAGCCGGTGTCGCGCACTTCCATACGATCGGCATCCCCGTGGCGCTGACGGCGATCCCATTCATCCTTGGCCTGTTCCTGCTGCCAGTTGGTTTGGAAACGACAGGTCAGCGTCTGCCGGACTAGCACCGGCTGTTGGCACCTCTCCGGATTCGCGATTTCGTTGGTGCGAGTGAAACAAGCCGTCGTCACCGGACGTAATAACTGGACGAAGATGCACCCCGCCCATCGGCGATAGGGATTTCATGGACGCGATAGCGCTCGAAAATGTCACCAAGTCGTATGAATCCGTAATCGCGGTCGGCGGCGTCAACCTGCGCGTGCGCCAGGGGGCCGTTCTCGGGCTGCTGGGCCCCAATGGCGCCGGCAAGACAACCACCATCCGCATGGTGATGAACATCTTAGTCCCTGACGAGGGCTCAATCCTCGTTCTCGGCAAACCTGTTAGTGACGAAACCCGGGAGTCTATCGGCTATCTGCCGGAGGAACGAGGCCTGTATCCGAGGATGCAGGTGCGAAAGTTGATCGTCTTTCTAGGAGCGCTTCATGGTCTCTCCGAGGCCGAAGCCGATCGCCGCGCCCGCGAATGGCTGGACCGCTTCGAGCTGGGCGAATGGTCCGAGAAAAAGGTCAACGAGCTTTCGAAGGGGATGCAGCAGAAAGTGCAGTTCATCGCGTCCGTGATTCACCGGCCGCAGCTCGTAATCCTGGACGAACCGTTCTCCGGTCTCGATCCCGTGAACGCCGCTACCGTGAAGGACATCATGCTGGAGATGCGCGACCAGGGTTCGACGATCATTCTTTCGACGCACCGCATGGAGCAGGTCGAGAAAATGTGCGATTCCATTTGCCTCATAAACCATGGCCGCAACGTCCTGGATGGCGACCTGCGCGCCATCAAACAGTCCTACGGCAAGAACACGCTGCAAATCGAGTTCACCGGCCCCGACAGTTTCCTCAGTCACCCTGCGGTCGCCGGCATCAATCGCTTTGGCACGGGCGCCGAAGCCAAAGTCAAGCCGGGTGCCGATCCGCAGGAAATCCTGAAGGCGGCGGTGCAGTGCGGCGCTCAAATAACCCGATTCGAACTGGTCGAGCCTTCACTCAGCGATATTTTTATCGAGAAAACCGCCCATGCGTAAAATCTGGCTGATCATCAAGCGCGAGTACGTCACGCGGGTCAAGACGAAGGGTTTTGTGATCACCACGCTGTTCGTGCCTCTCTCCGGGATTCTTACCGTGGCGCTGATTGTGTTCATTGCGAGCCACGGGTCGGACCATAACACGCGACTCGCGATCGTGGACAACGCAGGCGGGCTAGCCGAATCAACGGCAAGCAGACTCAAGGGCGTGCTCTCAAACGGCAAACCGGAGTTCACAGTCTCCGAGTCCATTGATCGCCCCGCGTCTCCTGATGACGTTCAACAGGGCCTGCGAGCACGCATAAATTCCGGCGCCCTTGATGCGTATCTTGTAATACCCAGCGATCTCAGCCAGCCTTTTGAATTGCACACCAAGAATCCGGGCAATCTATCGCTACTTGGGCCGCTGTCCGCCGCAGTGAATCAAACGTTGATCGAAGCGCGCTTGCGCGCGCGGGGTATCCACGTGGACGATGTGAGCGAACTCGCTCGCGGCGCGAATCTGGAAATCATCAAGGTCAGCCAGGCCGGGGAATCGGTTGAAAGAGGCCAAACAATCGGCGTTGGCGTTGGCCTCGTGATTCTGCTGTACATGTCCTTGCTGATATACGGCATCACCACGATGCGATCGGTGCTGGAGGAAAAGACCAGCCGCACGATGGAGGTGCTCATTTCATCGGTGCGACCTGTTCAGCTTCTCGCCGGGAAAATCCTCGGCGTGGCTGGTGCGGCCTTCACGCAATTCCTGATCTGGATCGTTTCGCTCGGCCTGCTTCTATCGTATGGAGCGGTGATGGCTTCGATGTTCGGTTCCGGTTCCTCGTTTCCGAAGGTCCACGTTCCTGTTTCGATGTTGATTTGGGCCGGATGTTTTTTCATGGGCGGATATTTTCTCTATTCCGCAATGTTTGCCGCCATTGGTTCGGCATGCTCGTCCGAAGAAGACGCCCAGCAATTACAATGGCTGGCCATGGGCCCACTGGTCTTCACCATGATGATCTACTGGACGGTCCTCGCCGATCCTGCCTCCAAGGCGTCCTTCGTGCTTTCGGAGATTCCTTTCTTTGCGCCTGTGCTGATGCCCCTGCGGATCTCCGTTCAGGCTCCGCCGTTTTGGCAGTCCGCCCTTTCGCTAGTCCTATTGCTGATCACGACGGTCGGCGCGATCTACGCATCCGCGAAAATTTACCGCATCGGCGTCCTGATGTACGGCAAGCGCCCCACGCTCCCGGAGCTCTTCCGCTGGCTCCGATATTCGTAGGAACGCACTGACCATCCGCTCGAATCCTGCGAATTAGACCTCGCATTTGTGTGACACTTTGTGGGTGCTGCTTTCCTTTGTTTTCAAGAAGTTACGTCGGAAATTACTTTGCACGGTGTGTCACTTAATTTCGCGCAGTCGCAGCCGCCCGGTGGTTTGCGAGCGGTGGCGGCGCGTAAAATCCCATGGCTGAAGCCATGATTATGTAGAGTGTGTTTCGTGGGCCTGAAGGCCCACGCTTTCACCGGAGCGCAGAGATCCTTCGGCTCCTCCGCCGCGGCGGACTTGGGATGCCGATTCTGGTTGCATCGTCATTTTCAAAGAGCATTCGGCTCTCGTCCAGAGAGCGGACGACATTTGGTCGTCGTCACTACGCTGGCAGATTGCTGAGCGTGGGTCTACTGGCCTTACGTTCAACAAAGGGCCTGAGAAGTGCACCTGTACTTTTCGAGTCGAAATCTGAAGGAAATGGCGCACTGGAAATCGGTTGTGTCGGGCGCGGGACGGGAATACGATGCGCGGCGAGCGGCAGGGATTAACGGTGGTGCGAAGGGAACCTGTTGGGGGTGATGGTCATGAATTTCTCAGCGAAAATTCTAGTATCAGTTGCGTTTGTAGCGGTGCTGGCGTCCGGACCGTTTGCGCAGCAAGCTTCTCCGCAGCAAGCGCCCGCGCCGAAACAATTGCCGCGCGATGGATTTCCGGTGGGTCCGTCGGCGAAGATTTTGGGTTTCACGGCGAGCGCCATTTCAATCCAGGCGGGCCAGTCCGTGACACTGAAATGGGAAGTCATTAACGCGGACCGAATCGAGCTCGATCAGGGAATTGGAATCGTGGCGACGCGCGACAGCCGCACGGTCACGCCGAGCGCGACGACAACCTACTCGCTATTGGCAAAGGGCGCCAACGGCACAGGGAGCGATACGCGAACGGTGACAGTGACGGTTACGGGTTCACCGGCAGCGACCGCGAGTGCGCCTGCCGCTGTGGCAGTGGTAGGCCGCCCGGTAGTCAGCGAAGAGACGATGCACGGGCCCGCGCCGCGGATGCCGGACGGCAAGCCGGACCTGAACGGGCTTTACATCGCGCCGTATCATTCGATCAAGACCGTCGGCGAAATCAAACTGAAATCCGGGGCGGAGAAGTACAAGGTAGGGCCGGAGTACACATTTTCACTCGGAGAAGTATGTCTGCCGCGAGGTGTGCCGGACACGATCGGCGAGCCGTATCCAATACAGATCGTGCAGACGCCGAGGCAGGTTGTGATTCTGTACGAGGCGGGCGACTATTTCCGCGTGATACCGACGGACGGGCGCGATCATCCGAAGGACCTCGATCCCACGTGGATGGGGAATTCGGTGGGGCACTGGGATGGAGACACGCTGGTAGTGGACGTGATCGGCGTGAATGACAAAGTAGGAGTGGGCGAGTACCGGCACACAACCGCATATCATCTGGTTGAGCGGTTCGAGCGCACGAGGTATGACACGCTGAAATATTCGGCGACGATTGAGGATCCGAACGTCTTTGCGGAGCCGTGGACGGAGGCGGGAACCTTCACGCTGCATCCCGAATGGGACATTCAGGAATACGTCTGCGAAGAAAACAACCACGACTACAAGAAATTATTTGAGCAGACCACGAAGTAGCTGAAACGATTCTACTACGGGGTTTTGGCCGCAGTGCGGTTGTCGAGACTGGTTTCGCCGGGAATGCGCTGGCGGTTTTCGCTGACGAGCGAATCCTGCCTGCGGGGCGCGCTGTTCATGCTGTCAAGATAAGCGGCGATGCCGCGATAGAGGCCTTCGGCGACGCGCTGGCGCTGGGCGGATTCAAGCAGCAGGCTTTCGTCGCGCGCGTTGCTGACGAAGGAAATCTCCGAAAGAATGGCAGGCATTTTCGCGCCGGTCAGGACGATAAAGGGCGCCTGCTTAACGCCACGGTTCGTTTCGCCGCGGCTGACGAGCTGGAGGCGCGACGACAGCGCATCCTGAATCCGCTCCGCAAGCTGCTTCGATTCCGACGTTTTTTCATTGCGCGCGATTCTCTGGAGCAGGCTGGGAAGATCGTGGAGCGCGGAGACTCCAAGCGCATTCTCGCGCGTGACGAGTTGCATCGTTTCGGGCGAGGACGAAAGATTCAGGTAGTAGGTTTCGACGCCGCGCACATCGTGGATGTCGCTGGAATTCGCGTGAATCGAAACGAACAGGTCGGCGTTGGCGTCGTTGGCGATATCGGTGCGGCGCTCGAGCGCGACGAACGTGTCGTCCTTCCGCGTATAGACCACCTCGGCACCGGAGATATTGTTTCGGATCAGCTGCCCCAGGCGCATCGCGACGTCGAGGCATAGATCTTTTTCCAGCAGCCCGTGCGGGCCCATCGCGCCGGTATCCGATCCGCCATGGCCGGGGTCAATGGCGATACGGTTGATTTTAAGTCCCAGTGCGCGCGCGAGTGATCGGGAGCCATTCGTAACCGTCGCGCCTGCAGCGGGGGACGGTGCGGTTGAGGTGCTGGCCTGAAGCCCGCTGGGATTGGCTTCGCCGGGCACCGGCTGCGCATGAACGTCAATCACCAGGCGATACGGGTCGGTCAGCACTTGCGCGGAATAATATTTCGCGCCGCTCGCATCGAGGACCACGCGAACCATATCGTCGGTGTTTTGCGCCGCGCGCACCCATTTGAGCAGACCGTTGTCGCTATTCATCGGAGTAATTCGTTGGGAGGCCGCCGGGCCGAGCCGGGTGTTATGCAGATCGAAGTAAATGCGGTCGGGCGAGCCGATGCGCGCGGATTCAAATCGGACCGGGCTGTTCAGCAACACGACGACCCGTGCATCGTCTTTCCCGCTCACAGCCTGGATCGAGGCGACAACCGGAGTGCCTTGCTCTCCTGACATGAGCGCGGCGATCTGTTCTTTCTCCGATGAGTCCTGATTACTGGAAGGCGCAGGGAAAGCGACGGTGCTGGTGTTGGCGGCCGCCGCCCGGCGCGGCGCGAATGAGGCGACAGCCGAGTACATGCTGCCGCGCAACGAGTGAAGCAGTTCTCCGCGCAAGATGAGCGGTGCGACAGCGGCCCCTGCGAGCACCGCAATCACGAGGCTACCAGTCCACAGTTTTCGGCCGCGCGGAGGCGTTACCGATAGCCCCTTGTACGTAAGGGGTGACGGAGCCGGGACATCAGCGTCGGCGACCTGGGCTATTTCGGTGGCGACGGTCTCAACCGATGACTCCGGCGCGGCGGCCGGCGCTGGTTGCGGCTTAGCCGCCGTCAAAAGGTCCAATTTCTGAGCAGCTCTCTCGACAATTTCCGGCGTCACGGTGCGGGCGCCTTGTGCGTGAGCTTCGAGCAGCGCGTTGTAGCAGATGCGATTGATGCTTCGCGGCACTCCACGGGTTTGCGCCGCGATCAGTGCCAAAGCATCCTGGTCGAAAATTTCGTCCGCGGAATTGCCGGCGACTTTCACGCGATGGCGGATATAGGCCGCAGTCTCCTCCGGCGAAAAAGGCTCGAGGTACTGCACGACGGTGAGGCGCTGGGCAAGCTGCGCGAGTTGCGGCTGGGCCAGCTTGTCGGCAAGCTGCGGCTGCCCGGCGAGGACGATTTGGAGCAGTTTCGTGTTTTCTGTCTCGAAATTCGAAAGCATGCGGATGGTTTCAAGGACTAAGTTATCGAGGTTTTGTGCTTCATCAACAATGAGGACGAATCGCTTGCCCGCAAGCAACTCGGCAAACAATATTTCGTTGAGCTTTTTGTGCATGGCCACGAGGCCCATGCCGGTGGAATCAACGCCCAGCTCGCTGAGCAGATACTGGAAAAATTCGCGGGAGTCGCACTGCGTTTGGAAAATGTACGCGCCGCGCGCTTTGTCGCGCATGGCTTCCAGAACCTGGTAAAGAAGGGTCGTTTTGCCCATGCCGGGCTCGGCGATCAGAGCGAGAAATCCGCGGCCCTCCATGATCCCGTTGGTCAGTGCGTCGAGCGCCTCGCAGTGCGTGCTGCTGGGGAAGAGGTAAGCCGGATCGGGTGTGACGCCGAACGGCTGCTGCCGCAGGTTGAAATACTCGAGAAACACTGACGCAACCTCCATAGCCCGGTGCGAAGGCCAACGAACTCATCGGTGCGAGGTGCGCGCTTTGGACCGCAACACGCCCAAGGCACGCGAATCTGCACAGGAAGCGAACGCTAAGTCGTTGAGCGGGGTGAACGGCGCGCGTCGGCCTGAGTGCTTACTCTACAGCCGGAATGCCTGCGCGCGCAACGCTTCTGCGCTGTGAGTGGTGCGTAAACCCACTACCGCGTTACACGGCCCCTTTTCCGCGGACGCCGAAAAGCGCTGTGCCGACGCGGATTTCAGTAGCGCCTTCTTCGATGGCGACCTCGAAGTCATGGCTCATGCCCATCGAAAGCGTTGGTAAGGGTCTTCCAAGCCGCCGGCTGAGTTGGTCACGCAGTTCGCGCAGCTTCCGGAAATAGGGGCGCGCCTGCTCGCTATCGTCGGAGTATGGCGGAATGGCGAGCAGGCCGTGCAAATCGAGATGCGCGAGCGCTGAGATGCCTTCAGCAAAGTTGGGCAAATCGGCCACCGCGACGCCGCTCTTCGTGGCCTCGCCGCCGAGATGGACTTCGATCAATATCGGCAAGCGTTTCTCCTGATCGTCGGCGGCCAACTCCAGCTTTTGCGCCAGCGCAAGGCTGTCCACGGAATCCACGTGATCGAAAAGCTGCGCCGCTCGTTTGGCTTTATTGCTTTGCAGATGTCCGATCAGGTGCCAGGTGGCATCCAGGTGCGCGAGCTTCGGCTGCTTCGCCTCGAATTCCTGCACGCGATTCTCGCCGAAGACGCGCAATCCCTCGTCGTACGCAGCTCGAATCGCCTCCGCGGGAAACGTCTTCGACACGGCCACGAGGGTGATCTCGTCAGCGCGACGCCCGGCGCGCACGGCTGCGCGTGCTATCCGCTCGCGAACGTGCGCTAGATTGACGGCGATCGAACTGATTTGTTCCGGCATCGGCGCGATTCTAGCATGGCGGTACGAACCACTAGTCACGGGTTGCTCGCGGCTGCTAAACTGAGCGCCAATTCCATGCCTGTCCGCGGAAAGTTCATCGTTCTTGAAGGGATTGACGGCTCCGGGAAACGCACGCAGATCGAGGCGCTTGCTCGTGAGTTGAGCCGCCGGGGAATGGCGCTTTCGCAGATCAGCTTTCCCAACTACAGCGGCTTTTTCGGCAAACTCGTGGCGCAATTTCTGAATGGTGAATTCGGGTCGTTGTCCGCGGTGGATCCCCATTTTTCGGCGCTGCTCTATGCGGGAGACCGCCTGGAATCAAAGCCTGCCATCGAATCGGCGCTCGCTGCGGGGAAGATCGTGCTCGCGGATCGTTACGTCGCCTCGAACCTGGCGCATCAGGGCGCGCGCGTGCAGCGCGAGAAGCGGGCCGAATTTCTGGCGTGGCTAAAGCAGCTTGAATATCAGGTGCACGGGCTTCCGGCTGAGGATCTGGTGATCTATCTGCGCGTGCCGGTGACCGAGGCGCATCGTCTGGTGGGCTACAAGGGCGCGCGGGAATACACGAAATCGCGGCGCGATCTGCAGGAGGCCGACATCGCTCATCTGGAAGCCGCGTCACAGGTTTACGACGAATTGGCGCGGCAGCCGAACTGGATCACGATCGAGTGCCTGGACGCGGCATCGGGCAGGCTCCGCGAGCCTGCGGATATTCACGCGGAGATCGTCGCGGCGGTCGAAGCGCAGACGCGCGCAGCGGTTCAGGCGAACGGATAGGCAACTCAGGTAAGCGACCCAGGTAAGCAACTTAGGCAAACAAATGGGCTTCGACGAATTTCTCGGCAATCAGCGCATCGTCAGCGCGCTTCGCGGCATGCTCCGGCGCGAACGCGTCCCCAACGCGTTGCTTTTCACGGGAGCGCGCGGCATCGGCAAATACACGCTCGCGCGCATGTTCGCGCAGGCGGCCAATTGCGAGCGCCTGAAGGACAATTTCTGCGGCGAGTGCGCTTCCTGCGTCCGTATCGCGCGGCTCGCCGATCCTGCCCCGCTGATCGAGGCGGGCCTCGGCGAACGGGGCGAATCCGCCGACACGGCTGCGGTCGAGCGCACGCCGCTGATTCTGGAGACGCATCCGGACGTTTGGCTGATCGTTCCCGATCCGGTGCGGCTGCGCAATCCCGTGGCTCGGCCGATGATCCGAGTGGGGCAATTGCGCGCGGTACAGCGCGCGGCTTATTTCAAGCCACAAGGAAGGCGGCGGGTCTTCATTCTCGATGGCGCCGATACGATGCGCTGGAACGATGCGGATCTATTCCTCAAGATCCTCGAGGAGCCGCCTGAATCCGCCACGCTGATCCTGCTGGCGGCCACGCCCGATTCGCTGCTGCCGACGATTCGCTCGCGCTGCCTGCAGTTCCATTTTGCGCCAGTGCCCGCCGAGGATATCGAAACGTTTCTGAAGGACCGGTCGGACGCGAAGCCCGCGGAGCGGAAATTGGCCGCCCAGCTTTCCGCCGGCAGCCCGGGCGCGGCACTCTCGCTCGACCTGGAGGAATCGGCCCGGCTCCGCAAGAATGTGCTTAGTCTCCTCGATCGGGCTGTAACCGGGGAGAAATATGGCGAGATTTTCGCGGCGACTGCTCAGCTTTCGAAGCAGGAGCAGGAATCGTTTGAAAACATTCTCGCGCTGTTTTATAGTTTGCTTACAGACCTGCTGGAATCCTCGGAGGGCTCCAAGAGCAGTCTCCTTCGCAACCCTGACCTGCGAAAGGAAGTTGAGGCCCTGAGCAAGAAGATCAATTGGGAGTGGGTTCTGCGGGCCACGCGTGGCCTGGACACGCTCGAAGGCCGGATGCGCCGCAATATAGGCCGCCAGTTGGGTCTGGATTCGCTAGTCACCTCTCTTAGTAATCGGTAAGGCCCCGGGCCAACCTGATTTTCTTGGGAAATAGTTGCAACCGAATGTCCACATGCGTAGTCATATAAGGTACCCAGCTACTGAGGAGCTCCCATGGTGAACCGCAAGCTGTTTCGACCAGCTCTCACCGACATGAAGGAACAATTCGTCGCGCCGCGGCAGTCACAGCCTGCACCGCAGTCGGCTCCGCCGCCTCGGAAGAAGCCCGCTCCTCCCGACCAGACGTTCGCCGAGAATTTTTATTACGTGAAGCAGATGCAATCGCGCACGCCTGTATCTATCGTCCTGACGGACGGCGAAGTGCTTCACGGAACCGTCGAATGGTACGACCGGGATTGCATCAAGCTCACGCGCTTCGGCAGCCCCAATCTGCTCATTTACAAGCACTCCATCCGATACCTTTATAAAGAAGGCGACGACGCGGCTCTGGGCGGCACGAACGGGCAGTAACCGGCGCATAATTTCCCCATGGCCCTCGTGAAGGTAGCTTGGCTCGCCTCACTCATGCTCTTAACTCCCGCTGCGATCCACGCGCAAAGTTCGAAATCTGCGCTCTCTCCGATTCCGGCGGGCCGGCGCCTTGCGTTGACCCAAGGGCTGACGGCGTACACGGAAGCATTCCACACAAAGAACTGGAACGCGCTCTACGATCTAGTGTCGGATCAGAATAAGCGTCGCTCTAATGGCACGATTATTGATAGGGAGACGTTCGTTCAGGACATGCAGTATCTCAACTCGGCGCGGCTAGAGAAATTCACACCCGTCCGGACGACGGTTATGACGCCGTTTGCAGTTATCGATATACCGACTTCGCCGGCTCGGAAGACAGATCGGAACCGTTTCGGGAGCTTCGTGATCTATGGGTGTGGCGAAATCGCCAACGGGGATGACGGGCCCGAACGCCGCGTTGCAGCAGTCATCGCGGTTTTGAATAGTGGAGCCTGGTCCTTCACGAAGTGGACGTATGCCGAGTCTTTCGAGGGGTGCTCTCAGCTCTCCGATCCTGCCTGGAACCCAGACTCTTTCCTCAGGCTCGAGGGCCCCATGGGTGAGCTTTTCTGTGAGGTGTATACGTGCAAGCTCTAAGACCATGAAAATCGGAATCACTTGCTACCCAACGTATGGTGGCTCAGGTGTGGTCGCAACCGAACTCGGCATTGAGCTTGCGGCTCGCGGGCACGAAATACATTTCATCAGCTACGCGATGCCGATCCGGCTTACCGGGGCGAGCGAACGCATATTTTTCCACGAGGTTGAAGTCACCACGTATCCGCTGTTCGATCATCCGCCTTACACGCTGGCGCTGGCGACGAAGATGGGCGAAGTCGCGGAGCAGGCGTCGCTCGACCTGTTGCATGTCCACTACGCGATTCCACATTCGGTGAGCGCGTTGCTGGCGCGCATGATGGCTTCGCCGAGGCGATTGCCATTCATCACCACGCTCCACGGCACCGATATCACGCTTGTGGGCAGCGATCGCAGCTATCTGCCCATCACGCGCTTTTCCATCGAGCAGAGCGACGGCGTGACGGCGATTTCGAATTACCTGCGCGACCGCACGCTGAGGGAATTCGAAATCAAGCGACCCATTGACGTGATTCCGAACTTCGTCAACTGCGACCTTTACAAGAAATGCGACGACGAAGCGGCGCGCGCGCGTTGGGCGCCCGGCGGCGAGCCGATCCTGATGCACCTCTCGAACTTCCGCCCCGTGAAAAGGCTGACCGACGTCATTGAAATCTTCGCGCTCGTTCGCGAAAAAATTCCTGCCAAACTCGTACTCATCGGCGATGGTCCCGATCGCGGCGCCGCCGAGTATATTGTCCGGAAGAAGCGCCTCACTAAGGACGTGTTTTTTCTCGGCAAGCAGGACCGCGTGCACGAAAAATTGGGAGTGGCGGATCTATTCCTGCTGCCGAGCGATGAGGAATCGTTCGGGCTTGCGGCTCTCGAGGCGATGGCCTGCGAAGTTCCGGTGGTTGCGACGAACGTGGGAGGCTTGCCGGAGGTCGTGAAGCACGGCGTGGATGGCTATCTTTTTGAGCCGCGCGACGTGCATACAGCGGCGAAATACGCTCTCGATATTCTGACCCGGCCCGATCGCGGCCGGATGATGGGGCAAATGGCCCGTACCAATGCCCGCGCCAAATATTGCTCGAACGATATTATTCCGCTCTACGAGGCTTACTACGAGAAAATCCTAAATTCGGCAGCGTCTTCAGCGCGCACCTAGCGCGACGGCGCGGTTAGCGCCGGTTCCTTATCCCTGGGGTTCTTTCTTCTTCTGAAAATGGCGGCGAATATCGGGCCAGAATTCCTTCAGCGCGTTTGAGACACCGTCCCACATGATGTCCGTGCCCCACACGCTCATCGTGTTCGAAAACGTGCGCTCTTGCGCCGGATGGTACGCGTTGGAGATTCCCGCGGCGACCAAGTTTCCCGCAATCTCGGAATAATTGAACCCGTGGCTCCCGTCATCGTTGCGCGTCACGAAAAGGCGGCTTATCGAATACAGGCTGCGGTGCATTATGGTGCCGTGGCCCAACTGAAAGTATCGGGGATCCTGATGGAGCAAAGAAGGAAACACCGAAGTCGTCATCGTCGTGCCGAATAGGGCGTCGCCGTAAGCAGTCCCGTATCGCGCCCCATATCCTTTCATGCCCTGGCCGTATTCGGGATCGCTATTTTGCGCCTGGCCGATCAGAGCTTCGAGACCGATGAATGGGAAAGTGACCGGGTCGAGCATGCTATCCGCCGTAAGCTTGAACTTATCTTTTACCGTAAGCGGTCCGAACTCGTGTTCGGTCTCAACCGTGGCGTAATTCGGAAGCACGCCGAGAAGCCGGTCTTTATTGACGGTGTTTTGCCCCTGTCCGACTAGTGCAGCGCTCGTTTTGTTGCTGGAGGTGCTTCCCGCTGGAGATTGGTTGGTAGAGGAACTCGCCGGATGGAGTCTCGGATGGAGTCGCGGACGTTGTCGCCGACGGAGGTGCCGCCTGCTGATCTTGCGCTCCGGCCGTAGCGGCCAAGAGCCAAATCATGCCTGCAATGATGCCGAGAGCAAACTTCGGCCTATTCCTCAGTGTTTGATGCATTGATACTGATTATCCTCTAGGGCGAGCGAGCGCGAGCGTAGCTTAAGAGCCGGCGTTTCCAGGTCGAATCCTTGAGCGCTAGTATGATTCCAGTTGGCGGGAACGAAAGTTCCGAATCTTTACACTGCCCGAACGCCAGACGCGACACGCAAATCGCGAAAACAGAAGGCCCGCTTTGCAGCGGGCCTCTAGGAGAGAAAGCTCTACGGCCAATGCGCGGATGGCTTTCGAACTCTACCCCAAGTCAAAGTCTAGAGGGCGCGTTGGGTCATGTCAAGAATGAAACAGGATCGCGAATGGTGGAGAAGTGCTCCAAATCAGCGGAAAATGCGCAATGCCACGCGGTCCGGCAGGTTTTTATCCACAGGATCCGCGGAAGTAGTGGGGGCGCTGTAACCATAAAAGTCATCGGAATTGATGGGTTTGCTGCCTAGTCCAAGCTGCAGAACCTGCAGATGGCGCTTGGTATCGAAGATTTTTCCGGGCATCAGGCGCTTGACGACCAGCCGCAGGCCGCCGAAGGAGATTCCGGCAATTAGCGCGAACATGCAAATCGTACCGGCGCCGATGATTGAGCCGACGATCATCATTCCGATGCTGGGTTCCTTGAATTGGAAGGTCGGCTCATTCCAGCTCCGGTCGGTTTCCAACTGGATCTGGTTCAGCAAAGCGTTCGCTTCGGTCTGGCTGGAAGCGCCGGAGACGATCGCCAACAGAGTGGCCGAGCGCTTGGCAAACAAAACCGGCGAACCCGCTGCCTGGCTCGTGCCGTTCACATTGAAGTTTTTCTGCAGCCCCTCGAGTTGACGCTGTGCAAGTTGGTCGGTAGGGAAGTCCACAAGCAAGAGAGTCGCGTCGTGCCCGCCAAGGCGGTAGTGCGCGAGCTCAGCTTCCGCATGGCTCTGAAATCCGACCGAATTGCCGATTCCGCCGGGAAACAGCTGGTCCAATGTTTGCGGGCCGAGGACGTAACGGTCGGTTTTATCGATTATGTTTTTCTGAGGAAGGTACTCGCCCAGGACCGGCAGCGCCCCGGCGTGGGCCTTCGGTTCAACTGCCGCGACCAGCGTCCTTAGTTGGGGTTCGATCTTCACGAGGTCCTTGCCGCGGACGTCGAGCACCAGATCACCCACGAGCGCCAGCGCCCGATCGCTCGAAATCGAGGAATGATCGGTCAAATTCGCACGCGCCATATCGGGCGTTAGCAGATAGGAATAGAGACCGTATGCGCCGCTCGGGTCCTTCATTTTGTAGACGGCCGCGTCGAGCCCCTGCGAGCCGTTGGCGTACCTACCGAATTCGGAGGAAACCAAGCCGTATTCGTTTAGCACCGGCTGAGGCATCTCGGGCTGAAAAGCAACACCCCCGTTGATCCATTCCGCGAAACTGGGCGGCAGGATCTGCTGGGCGTGTGACGGCCAAACAGCCAAGCACATGATGGCGATGAACAAGCCTATTACCCGACGCATAATTACCCCTCTGTATTAGACACTGAAAATATTACTTGGGATTCCCGGTAGATGCCACTGTTGCAGGTTCCAGGTGGCCGCCGGAGGTGTGGTTTTCCGAGACGAGCTTCTGTTTGTTATAGGTGAGGCTGTTCAGGTTGTCAAGGTAGGTGGCAACGCCGCGATAGAGGCCGTCGGCGATTCGCTGGCGCTGATCAGGCTTGCGAAGCAGCTTTTCGTCACCCGGGTTGCTGACGAACGAGATTTCCGACAGCACCGAGGGCATGTTGGCGCCGATAAGCACCACGAACGGAGCCTTCTTGACGCCACGGTTGCGCTCCCCGTGGCTGACCAGCTGCATTCGCGCCGTCAGAGTGTCCTGAATGTCGCTGGCCAGCTCTTTCGATTCCTCGATCTTTTCATTGCGCGCGATTTTCTGGATCAGGTCCTGCAGATCGTGCAGCGACTCCTGCGAATTCGCGTTTTCGCGGGAGGCCACTTCCATGGATTCCGCGGACGTCGCGAAGTTCAGGTAGTACGTCTCAATCCCGCGCGCCGCCGGATCGTTGCTTGAGTTGGCGTGAATCGAGATGAAAAGATCGGCTTTCGCCTCGTTGGCGATCGCGGTCCGCTGCTCGAGCGGAATAAAGGTGTCGTCCTTGCGCGTATAGATTACATCCGCGCCGGGAAGCTTCTCTTCGATCAAGGCGCCCAATCGCAGCGCGACATCGAGGCACAAATCCTTTTCCATCAGGCCGTGCGGGCCGATCGTGCCCGTATCGTGGCCGCCGTGGCCGGGATCAATTACGATGCGGCTGATTTTCAGGCCAAGCGCACGCGTCAGAGAGCGATCGCCCTCGCGCGTGGGCTTCGGCTCAGGCGGCGGGCCTAGCGCAACGACGCTTGCAGGAGCTTTCTTGGGAGCGACGGGGCCGACGTTTGCCGCGACCTTGGCCGCGGTTTTCGCGGAAGGCTGCGCGACTGTGGCGCTCTTTGAGGAATTCACGGTGATTGTTTCGCTGACGACCGCTGGCGAACTGGTGGCCGGTTTCTCCGCCGAAACCTTGGAAACTGTTGCCGGCTCGGCCTTGGCAACGGCCACCGGTGCGGGTGCAGGAGCGTTTGCAGCAGTCGCGACCGGTTTCGCGTGAACGTCAATCACCAAGCGATAGGGTTTCGCCAGCAGATACGCCGAAAAATCCTTGGCGCCATCCACGTCGAGAACCAGACGGACGACGGTAGGCTTGTTCTGCGCCACGCGAACGGATTTCAGCAGGCCGGTCTGCACGTCAATCGGTTTGGCCGGGAGTTTCGCGCCCAGCTTGGCTTTGTAGAGATCGAAATAAATTCGGTCGGGCGACGCAATGCGCACGGAATCGTATTTGATGGTGTCGTCAAGCGTTACGACGATGCGAGTCGAATCCTCCGCGTTCCAGGTCTGGACGGCAGTCACGCTGGGTGTGCCTTTGTCGGAAACGCGCGGGTCAACGTGTGGGCCATCGTGGGGGCCGTCGTGTTGGGTATCGGCGACGACAGGCGTCTGAACGGCTGCGTGGTCAGGTGCGCGGTCGGCTGCACGGTCCGCTACGTGATCGTCTTGCGTTCCCCCGGCGATTTCTTTCAGCGCCGCGCGCGCGTCGTTGGCTTTGTCCGAGCGCGGGAACCGCTTCAGATATTCCTTGTAGGACACTTCCGCATCGGCCGGCTTATTCAAATCGTCCTTCTGGATTTGCGCGATGGCGAGCATGGCCTCGCCGCGGTAGCGGCTTCCCGGATACTGCTTCAGCAGGAAGTTGTAGGCGTCTATGGCGGATTGAAAATACTTTGCGATCGAAGAGCCGGCCCATCTCCTGATACAGCTCGCCTTCAGCGATCAGCGATGGCGTCACTTCTTCCGCCTGCGTCGAGATCAAATAAACTTTGTGATAAGCGGAGACGGTCTGGCGGTAATCGGAAAGCGAGCGATCTTTCTCGAGGTAACCTTCGAGCATCGTGCGCATCTTGACGGCGTGCTCGAATTGATCACGGGCGTCGGATTTTCGGTCGGCGCGGACGGGTAGGGCGAAAAATACCGCGAGCACGGCGGCGATTGCTGCCGCGCACAGAAGTCTTTCAGACCCGCGTTTCCCCCAAGGAGCGATGCGTGTCATTCGTTCGTGAAAACGACCCGGCCATTCGAATCCACTTCGCGGCGCACGGGAGCTTTTGGCGGGCTCCAAGGCGTCGAGCTGCGGCCCGATCCGGGTTGGAAATATGCGTGTGTTACTTTTTGCACGTACCGTTGAGTTTCCGGATACAAGGGAACACCACGATATAGATCCACCGCGTGCTCCCCGGCGTTGTATGCCGCAAGAGTCTTTGGCAAATCGCCGTTGTATCGGTCGAGCAGCCATTTCAGGTACGTCGTTCCGCCCTCGACATTCTGTGCCGGGTCGAACAGATTGCCGACTCCGTAACGCTCGGCCGTTTCAGGAATCAATTGCATCAGTCCGACGGCTCCCTTGCGGGAAACCGCCCGCGGATTCCAGCCGGATTCCGTGCTGATTACGGCTTTGACCAGCGCAGGATCCACTTTGTGCCGCTCTGCAGCCTCTTGAACCATGCGATCCATCGGATCGGCTGATTCCTCGGTTGTCGGAACCGGCGGCGCCGTCGCGAATTCATCCGCTGTTGCGGGAATTGCTGGCGGCAGCGGCGGCTCGACGACGCGATGCGACTTGGCAGTCACTACAGGCTCGGCACTTGTATCGTGCGGAACCTGCGGGGCGGCCGAGGGAGGACTAATAGTACTCCCACTACGGTGCGGGTGAGGCTGCGAATTTGCGTTAATGAAAGTCATGTTGCCGTTTTTGTCCACGGAGGCTGCAATTTGAGCAGCGGATGGGGCGGGCAGCGAAAGCCAGGTAATAGCTGCCATTACTGCGATGGCAATGCTGGACCTGGTCACAAGCCGCTCACTCCATGCCTTTGGGGAAGGCAGTACACCGCATTTTCGATCAAGAAATTTGTTCATCGAGACAGACACCGATACGCCTCGGGAAACGAGCTCTCCCGGCGTAAACTTCTGGCACCACGGGGATTATAGCAATCGGTCTACGAGCGGGTAAATGGAACGCAAGGCACTTTCAATGGCGGATGTGTCTTTTCCGCCAGCCTCGGCCAAATCGGGCTTTCCGCCCCCGGAACCGCCTACCATCTTGGCGAGCTCCTGGACGATCTTGCCAGCGTGTAGCTTTTGAGTCAGATCCTTCGTAACTGCCGCAATTAGAGCAACTTTGCCGTCCTCGGCGGTGGCGAGAACAACCACCCCCGAGCCGAGCTTCTGGCGCAGGGAATCAACCATCTGGCGCAGGGCTTCACGGCTGGTACCCGTCACTTGAGCCGCTAGGACCTTCACGCCCTTAACCTCGCGGACGGCCTCCATAAGGCCTTCGGCTTGGGAGCCGGCGGCTTTGCGTCGCAAGCCTTCGAGCTGCTTCTCAAGGCCCTTTATCTGGTCAAATTGGCGTTCCAAAGCGGGAAGAAGCTGGTCCTCTGAAACGTTTAATAGGCCCGCCGCGTTGCGTAGGGTGGTGAGGACGCGCTGGTATTCGGCGAGGGCGCGATCGCCCGTGATCGCTTCGATACGGCGGACTCCTGCGGCGGTGGATTGTTCCGCGACAATTTTGAACATACCAATCGCGCCGGTGCGGACAACGTGCGTACCTCCGCAAAGTTCCTTGCTGTAGAAGCCGCGCGGCGAGGAATCGTCGGGAATGGTGACGACGCGAACGTTGGCCTCCGGATATTTGTCGCCGAAGAATGCCAGTGCACCGGACGCGAGAGCGTCGTCAATATTCATGATGTCGGTGCGGATTTCGAGGTCCTTGCGGATTTCTTCGTTCACCTGCTGCTCGATCTCGTCGGTTTCGCTGGGATCAACGGCGGCGAAGTGCGAGAAATCGAAGCGCAGGTGGTCGGGCGCGACGAGCGAGCCGGCTTGCTTCACGTGCGTGCCGAGAATATTGCGCAGCGCGGCGTTCATCAGGTGCGTGGCCGTGTGGTTGCGCATGTTGCGCGCGCGGCGTTCGGGGTCGGCGACGGTGGCGACGCGGTCGCCTACGCGCAGATCTTCTTTCGCGATGATGCGGTGCGCGATCAGTCCAGTGACCGGATAATACGCGCCGCGCACTTCGGCGACTTCAAGCGATTCCGAATTGTCGTAGAGGCCGCCGGTATCCGCAACCTGGCCGCCGGATTCGGAATAGATCGAGGTGCGGTCGAGGACGACTTCGGCTTCCGCGCCCTTTTTGATTTCGTTTACGGAACCTTGTTTGGTGATGATCGCTTCGATGCGGCAATCGCTCGTGCGCGTGCCGAAGTAGAAGTCTGGCTCGGTTTTGAATGTCTCCGCGAGTTTGGCGTAGGCAGGATTCGCGGATTCCTTGTGCACGCCTTTCCAGGAGGCTTTGGCGCGCGTGCGCTGTTCTTCCATCGCGCGATCGAAGCCTGCCCAATCCACTCTTATCCCGGTGTCGCGGGCTACGTCTTCCACGAAGTCGCGCGGCAATCCATATGTGTCGTATAGCTTGAAAGCTTCGCGACCGTCTATGACGGGTTCTTTCTTGGCGTCATCAATAATCATGGCTTGAAACGCTGGTCCCGCGACCTCTGGGGCAAGGCGTTTCACCTCTTCGAAGGCGTCTGCGATTGGAAGCGTGGCTAGATCATCGCTCGTAACCAGAGGAAGCAGCGCTGCATGGATGCCAGAAGGATCGTGTGGCCTCAGAGCTTTTTGCTGGTAGTACTCCACATACCGGGGGCTGCCAGATTTCGTTTTGAGGATCAGTTCTTCGAGTCCGTCGAGTCCGGTAGTCACCGTTCTATCAAATCGCGCTTCCTCCGCGATCAAGACCTTGTTTACCCGTGCAGCTGACTCCTTCAATTCCGGGTATGCCTCAGCCATTAAGTCGCGAACGGCAAATGCCATGTTAGGGAACAGATGATAGCGGGTCGGAATATTCAAGACCTCGACGTGGCGTAGCGCCCGACGAATGATTTTTCGTAAGACGTATCCTCGGCCCTCATTGGACGGAATCAAACCGTCGGACATAAGAAAGGTAGCCGCACGCGCGTGATCGGCGATTATCCGCAAGGAAGGCTGAGCCTTCGTATCGTGGAGACTAACTCCGCCTTCTCTAGCCGCAGCTCTCGATGAGTGGTTGAAATAAATCCGTGTCGAAATTGCTGATTTTGCCCTGCAAAACAGCGGTAACGCGCTCGAGGCCTGCGCCGGTGTCCACGGAAGGTTTCGGCAGGGGATTGAGCGCGCCGCTTGCGTCGCGATTGAACTGCATGAAGACGAGATTCCAGATTTCGACGTAGCGGCCGCAGTCGCAGCCGAATTTGCAGTCCGCGTGGCCCTGATCGGACGCGGCGGCGCCCATGTCGTAGAAGATTTCGCTGCACGGGCCGCAGGGGCCAGTGTCGCCCATGGCCCAGAAGTTTTCCTTCAGGCCGGGAACTGCAATCACGCGATTCTTCGGCGCGCCGACCTTCGCCCAGAACTCGGCGGCCTCGATATCAGTGGGAAGTTGAGTGCCGGAAACTTCCGCGCCGCCGAAAACTGTGAAGTAGAGTTTTTCCAGCGGGATGCCGTACCAGTCCTTCGACGTAATCAGCTCCATCGCGTAGGCGATCGCTTCTTTCTTGAAATAATCGCCGAAGGAAAAATTGCCGAGCATCTCGAAAAAAGTGTGATGGCGATTGGTAAAGCCGACATTCTCAAGATCGTTGTGCTTGCCGCCGGCGCGGACGCATTTCTGGCAGGACGTGGCGCGTTTGTAGTCGCGCTGTTCGAGACCGAGGAAAACATCCTTGAACTGGTTCATCCCGGCGTTGGTGAAAAGCAACGTGGGATCGTTCGTCGGAACGAGCGACGAGCTGCGCACGACGCGATGGTCGTCGTGGTCCTTGAAATATTTCAGAAACATGGCGCGGACTTCGTTGCCGGTCAAATTTCCCTCGTACAGCCATATTAGGGAGAGAAGCCATTGAGCGCAAGGGATCGTGCCGATGCGCTTTTCCAGGTGAGACAACGCAAGAATGAAATGCGGGTCGCGAATGGCCAACGCGTCGGCAAGCATCTGCGCCGGGCGTAGCAGTGCTACGCCCCTACGAAGCATAAGGCGCACGGCGCGAGGATTGCCCGCCGAAATGTTGCGTGGGAATGGCAAAATAGAGAGCTGTGAGCGCGAACGATACTTCGACAGTGACACAACCCGAAAAGGCGGGCGGGCTTTCGTACGCCTGGCGCGCGCTGCGGCATCGAAACTTCCGGCTGTATTACGGCGGCCAGGGCATTTCGGTGATTGGCACGTGGATGACGCGGCTGGCGACGAGCTGGCTCGTCTATCGGCTCACCGGTTCCGCTCTTTTGCTCGGAGTCGTGGGATTTGCCGGGCAGATTCCCACGTTTCTGCTGGCGCCATTCGCCGGAGTCTGGGTTGACCGGCTGAATCGTCGCCATCTTTTATTGGTCACGCAGGTTTTGGCGATGCTTCAGTCGCTCGCGCTGGCCGTGCTCACGCTGACGAAGCACATCAACATTCACGAGATTATTCTGCTGAGCGCGTTTCAAGGGGCGGTCAACGGGTTTGATATGCCCGCGAGGCAGGCCTTCCTGGTGCAGATGGTGGAGGAAAAGGACGATTTGGGCAACGCCATCGCGCTGAATTCTTCAATGGTAAATATCGCGCGGCTCGTCGGCCCGTCGCTGGCAGGCGCCGTGATCGCCGTCTCCGGCGAAGGCTATTGCTTCCTTGCCGACGGGCTGAGCTATCTGGCGGTGATCGCCTCGCTCATCGCCATGCGAGGAGTCCGATCCACGGGCGTGCCGCGACACACGGGCTCGATGCTCGTGCAATTGAAAGAGGGCTGGGCATACGTTTCCGGGTTTGCGCCGATTCGCACGATTCTGCTGATGTTCGCGATTGTGAGCTTGATGGGATGGCCGTTTACGGTGCTGATGCCGATATTCGCGGGGAAAATTTTGAAGGGCGGACCGCACACGCTCGGTTTTCTGATGGGCGCCGTCGGAGTGGGCGCGCTGGTTTCGGCGATATCACTTGCGGTGCGGAGAACTGTGCTGGGACTTGGGAGAATGATTCCACTCTCCGCGGGCGCCTTCGGCATTGGACTGATTCTCTTTGGACTGTCGCGAAATTTCTGGATTTCCTTCGCACTAATGCTGGTTTGCGGCTTCGGCCTGATGCAACAAATGGCCGCCAGCAACACGATCATTCAGACCATCGTCGAAGACAGCAAACGTGGACGCGTGATGAGTTTCTACACAGTGGCTTTCGTGGGCATGGCGCCATTCGGGAGCTTGCTCGCGGGCAGCCTGGCGCACGCGATTGGCGCGCCGCGAACCGTGATGTTGAGCGGAGCGTGCTGCATCGCCGGCTCGATCTGGTTCGCCACGCGCCTCCCGCGAATACGAAACCTCATTCGACCAATCTACAGGGACCTCGGCATCCTCCCGCCTGTGAACGCCATCATCCAGGACAGCGTGGCGCGGTAAGCCAGTTTTCCGCCAACGGCGCCGCCGCAGACATTGCCTTTGATCTATTGTTTTGTCTGCTGCTTCTTCATCGCTTCGGCCGTCCACGGCGGCACGATGCCGTTGACGCGCGCATAAGCGACGGATTGACCAAGGTGCTCGTGGTCGTCGGCGACGATGATGTAGATGATGTCGCCCGCGTTGGCCTGCGGGCCGAATTTCAGCTCGGGCTTGGCGAAATCCGCGTTGGTCATTGCGTCAACGTAGGCGTGAACGTAATCAAAAGACTGATTCAGCTGCTCGATCACTTTCGCTTTGTCCGTAGTGGATTTTTCGTAGCCTTCCTTTTTGTAACCGGGCGCGGGTGTGGCCCCGATGGCCATGGGCATCTGGAAATTCATGTCGGCAACATGCAGAAACGCTTCGCTGATCGAGCGGACGCCGTCGCCAGGACGCCACGTGAACTTGTCCGCGGGAAGCGCTTCGGCGAGGCTTACGAATTTCTTGTGCATGTCGTCGAGGTCCTGGAGCGACTGCGCTTTCATGTCGTAGCTCGGAGGCGTTTTGTCCTCGGGTTGCGCGGCGAGCGCGCGCCCGGCCGAGCTGGTCATGGCCAGCGCGAATAAAAGTGCAGAAAGGCAGAGATTCTTCATTATTGATTCTCCTTTTGAATCGAGCGCTTCGCTTGCCCCGGGCGAGGCTCTTTTCACTGACGGGTATAGACGAAGCCCGCGGCAAAAGGTTTTAGCGAATTTGACGCGCCGGATCATGGGCAGGCTCTAATGCGGAGCGGCATCCGTCGCCTAAAGCTCAGAGTCGGCTGCATCCGGGAATTCGGGGAGATCGCCGTGGGTGACGCCGCGCAGTTCGGCTCGGATGATGTCTGAGGAAAAGCCCGCTCGAAGCAGGCTGCGATAGATCGAGGCGATCTTGTTCGGGCCGAGCGCTCCGCGGGCATGCGATAGATGCCGCTTGAGGCGCGTGCGGACGGAGGCGGCTTCGTCTGTCTCCGCAAACACCGAATCGAGCGCGGCCTCTATGTGGCGATCGGGAACGCCGCGGCCGCGCAGCTCGCGAGCGATGCGGAAGCGCCCTTGCCGCCGCGATTGCGCGTGGTGGCGAGCGTACTCGAGTGCGTAGCGAGCGTCGTCTAGATATTGATTCTCGCGGAGTCGCGCGACAACCGTCGAGACCACTTCCTTGTCCTCGGCGCGTCGTTCGAGATATTGGCGCATTTCGTGAATCGAGTGCGCGCGGCGCATCAGGGCGCGGAGAGCCGACATATAGAGCTGCTGCTCGGTCGCAAGCTTGCGCGGAGAGGAACGGGAGCGCATGGCGAAGGATAGTCGAGGACACCAAGGAGGTAAAGGAAGCAACGGAAGCGATGGCGGATCAATCCACACGCCTTGGCCAGCAATATGTGATGGGTTACAAACCACCGGGGGACGGCCCTGGCCTTCGAAGCCGCACGACATGTCGGAGGCCTCCGAAATATTGAGGGGCGCCGGCACCCAACTCCCGTTGGAGGCGCCGCAACCGATTGGATCCTAAGAGGTTAGGCAGACTCCAGTAATTCCTTGACTGGCGGCCAACGTGCTTTGACTGTTGTGTAAATCCCGGCCCCGCGTCACCCGCAGTAGAGATTCGACGTCAATGTTGACGAAGCTATAAGGACTCTCGCACCCCCTACTGATGCGTGACCCGAAGGAATTCAACTCACGTACGAAGGAGATATCGATGAAGAGCAAGTATGTTGTTCTCGTTTTGAGCTTGGCGATCGCTGTGCCGTTGTTCGGTCAGAACAAACAGGATACTCGTCTGGCGAATTCGGCCACCGTATTCCAGGAGATTCTCGGTGAAGACAACGGCCTGCCGAAGAGCATCCTCAACAATGCGGAATGTGTCCTGATCTTTCCGAGCGTCAAAAAGGTGGCTATCGGAATCGGCGGCAGCTACGGTCGCGGAGCGCTGATTTGCCGCAAGGGCGCGACCATGAACGGCAGCTGGGGAGCTCCGGCTATGTACAAGCTGGACCAGGGCAGCATCGGCGTGCAACTGGGATCCACAGCGACGGATTTCGTTTTGGTGATCATGAACCAAAAGGGAGCCGAGCAGATTCTGAACGGCAAGACCAAGCTGGGCGGCAACGCGGCAGCAGCCGCTGGTCCGACCGGTGCTCAAGCTACCGGATATAACGCCGACGCCATGAAGGTGGACGTGCTGACGTATTCGCGCTCGAAGGGACTGTTCGCGGGCGTCTCGCTTGAAGGCGCTTCGATGGACACCGACGATGATGCCAACAAGGAACTCTACGGCAGCCCAAAGGCCGCGAAGGACATCGTGACGGGTGGGCAGGCCGTAATACCGGCGGCCAAACCGTTGGTTGATGTGCTGGATAAGGCGTCGCCCGCTCGCAAGTAGTTGTTATTTGCGATCACCAACTTGGGCGCAGTTGGCCAAAATAAATCGATCGGATTCGGCGTGCCGGATATTTAGTGCTTGCCGGTGCGCTCGAATTCGTTCATGGCGCGTTCCATATCCTCGCGCGCGGAATCGGCGGAGGAACGAATGCCCTGAACGCGGAGGTGGAAATCGTCCGGGTTCGAGGCGCGCAGCAGGGCTTCTTCGAGTGTGATGAGGTTGCGGGAATATAGATCGAAGAGCGATTGATCGAATGTCTGCATGCCGTACTGGCTGGTTCCGGCGGCGATGGCTTCGCGGATCATCCGGGTCTTGTCCGGATTGATGATGCAGTCGCGAATGTATCCGGTCGCGACCATTACTTCAACGGCGGGCACGCGCCCAGTTCCATCGCTCTTGCGGACCAGGCGCTGGCTAACGACGGCCTTGAGCGTCCCGGCGAGCTGTAGGCGAATCTGCTTTTGCTCCGGCGGCGGGAACACGGCGATGATACGCTGAATCGTTTCCGTCGCGTCGAGTGTGTGCAAAGTCGAAAGAACCAGGTGGCCGGTTTCTGCCGCGAGCAGCGCAGTGGAGATGGTTTCCAGGTCGCGCATTTCGCCGACGAGCACCACGTCGGGATCCTGACGCAAAGCAGCTCGAAGAGCCGTCGAGAACGACGACGTATCCACTTCCACTTCCCGCTGGTTGATGAACCCCTTTTTATCGCGGTGCAGATATTCGATCGGGTCCTCAATGGTGATGATGTGCTCGGCGCGCAGTGAATTGATGCGGTCAATCATGGCCGCCAGCGTGGTGGACTTACCGGAACCGGTCGTGCCGGTCGTCAGAATCAAACCGCGCTGCTCTTCGCAGATCTGCATCAGGATGCGCGGGAGCTCGAGCTCTTCAATCGTGCGGATTTTCGTCGGGATGACGCGGAGAACCATACCTACGTTGCCCCGCTGCTGAAAGACGTTGACGCGGAAGCGTCCCAGGCCGGCCACGCCGTAAGCCATATCCAACTCAGCCGTTTCCTTGAACTTTTGCTTCTGCCGGTTGGTCATCATGCTGAAGGCCATCGAGAGCATCTCTTCCGGCGTGATGCGGGGAACGTCGGTGAGGCCGCTGAGCAGGCCGTCCACGCGGAGATATGGGTGATTGCCGACCTTCAGGTGCAAGTCGGAGGCGCGGCTGTCAACGGCGCGGCGCAGCAGATCATCAATATTGAGGGCCATCGAGAACACTCCCCGGATACCAAGCTGAAGCCAAAACTAGCATGGGTTCTAGTACCCCACAAGGATGCCCGGGAGGCGAGTTTCTAGGCGCGCAACGGACGAAGACCGAACAGTGGCGCGGCTCGTTAGGCGGGAGGCTGGTCGCGCAGGTAGAGACGGTCGTAGAGCACTCCGGCGATCACTCCGCCCAGGAGCGGTCCGGCCCAATAGACTCCGTGGTTTTGCCAATGGCTCATCGCCAGCGCGGGCCCGAAGGCGCGCGCCGGATTCATAGCGGCGCCGGTAAAGGGACCGCCAAAGAGGGTGTCCATTGTGATCGTGAGGCCGATGGCGAAGCCTGCGATCTTGTTGAAAGCGCCCTTGGCGTCAGCGGCCGTCGCGAAGAAGACGAAGACGAGCAGAAACGTCAACACTGCTTCGAGCGCGATTCCGTGCGCGCGCGTGAAGTCGCCGCCAAGATCTGGAGTGATCGAGCCGAGCGCCTTGGCGGTCCATGTGGTGTCTGGGATGGTGAGCTTGATCAGGTAAGCCGCAGCCGTCGCGCCCAGCAGCTGCGCGATCCAATACGAAATGCTGTGGAACGTGCTCAAACGTCGCGTGACCCAGAAGCCAATCGTGATCGCAGGATTAAAATGGCCGCCGGAAATGTGCCCGAGGGCCGTAACCATGATGCCGAAGGCGAGTCCGCTGGCTGTGGCAATTCCCAGCAGCCCCAGGCCGCTCTGGCCCGTCGAGGTCAGGTACTGATCGGCGCAGATTGAACCGGCGCTTATGTAAATCAGAGTGAACGTGCCGATGAATTCGGCTACCAGTTTCTGCGGAAGACTATGCATGCGCCCACCTCGACCGCGCGGATTCTACTGAATCGGAGAGGGGGAGTCAAAGAAAGCGACAGTCGCGCGCGGCCGATCGCCGTGCAGAGGATTCTTGCGTGTGTCCGCCGCGCCTTAGCGGAGAGCGGCGCTCGGCACGTTCAGCGGAGAAAGCCAGCCATGGCGATCAGGTATCTTGCCGCTGGTGATGCCAAAAAAGTCGTCCTGGATGCGCTTGGTGATGGGGCCGCGCGCGCCGGCGCCGATTTTGATGCGGTCAATCGAGCGAACCGGCGTGACTTCAGCGGCAGTGCCACAGAAGAAAACCTCATCCGCAATGTAGAGCATCTCGCGCGGAATTACCTGTTCGGCAACCGGAATGCCGAGGTCGCGGCAGAGTTTCATGATCGAATCGCGCGTGATGCCGGGGAGCGCGGAATTCGCGAGCGGCGGCGTGGAGACCGATCCGTTGATCACCACGAAGATATTTTCGCCCGAGCCTTCGCTGACGTATCCGTTCGTATCGAGCGCGATTCCTTCTTCGTAGCCATTCACTTTTGCTTCCATGCGAATCAGCTGCGAGTTCATGTAATTCGCGGCCGCCTTAGCCATTTGCGGCAACGTATTCGGCGCCGGGCGATTCCACGAGCTGATACAGCAATCCACTCCGGTGCGGAGCGCTTCTTCGCCGAGATATTTTCCCCATTCCCAACACGCGAGGTAAACCTCTATAGGATTGCCCATCGGATTGACACCCGCATCGCCGTATCCGCGCAGCACGATGGGACGCACGTAGCACGCAGGCACTTTGTTCATGCGCACGAGTTCGAGGCTCGCTTGGCAAAGCGCGTCCAGCGTGTAGGGAACTTCCATTCGATAAATGTACGCGGAGTTGATCAGGCGTTGCATGTGTTCGCGGAGACGAAAAATGGACGGGCCCTGCGGCGCGTCGTAACAGCGGATGCCTTCGAAGACCGCCGAGCCATAGCTGACGACGTGCGACAGCACGTGAATCGTAGCGTCGTCCCACTTGATGAATTTTCCGTTGTGCCAGATCTTCTCGGTCTTCGGCAGGCTCATGAATCTCTCCGCACCATCCAAAGAAACTTTTGTAAGTTCGTGAAAGCAAAATTATAGCACACGGAATTTCATGCGCAGGCAGGTCATGTTGCGGAACGTGCGTAAAACACGGCCAAATTGGCTGTCCCCGTATCGGCCGGAGGCAAAGCTTCAGTCGGTGTGATCGTCGGGGCCCTGGGAATCCGGGCCGGCGATGCCGGAGATGCGGCCCCACGCGCTGGTTTTCCAGTTATCCGTGATTTCCTTCGCCAGAATCCACGGAGGAACTTCCATATAAAGGAAGCGCGAGAGCGCATGGAGATAAGGCTCATACATCGAGCGGAGAGTGATGAGTTTCTGATGCGACGCCTCGTCGTCGCGCAGCTGAAAGCCGTCTTTTGTGAGGACCCCTCGGAGGCGCGCCAGCTCCGATGAGGGCAGGCGATTCCCGTCGTTGGCAGATGGCGCCTCGTTGAATAGCTGCGCGAGATCAACAACGGTGTGGCGGCACATCGCGAACGTGAGGCGAGCCTGTCGCGAAGCCGTGGTGTCCACATACGCCATCAAGAAACTGCACGAATCGAGAATCGCGGTAAGCGCGGCGATCCAGGATTCGTTGGTGTGCTGCGAACGGAAGTAACAGACGCTCGGGTACGACACGTGGCTCTCGAGGATATCTGCGGAAGAATGCTCCCAGTTGTACAAAAGCTTCTCGAGCGCTTCCGCCCCGCGCGGCCCCGCGTGGCGCCGCAGGATTTCGGCGGCAGTGGGAGGCGAACCCGCTCGCGCGTCGAGCAGCACAATATTTACCTCGCGGCGCGAGAACGCCTGGTAGATCACCGGCAAATAGCTCAGGACCAGCGCGAGGAATCCGAACCCGATTCCGCTTTCGCAGACGACCATGAAGCGCTCCGCCCAGGTGTGCGGCAAGACATCGCCGATGCCCAGCGTGAACATGGTAGTGCCGCTGAGGTACACGCAAGTTTCAAACGTCGGGTGCGTTGTGTCCTGGGTGCGCCCGCTGTAGTAAAGCAGCGCGAAGCCGAAAATAATCGCGATGGCCCAGACGACGAACAGAATCAAAATCGAAAGAGGACCGTAGAAGCTAAGAAAAGTCTCGCGGGATTTCGCGTCCCTGAAGCGATGCGCCACCGCCCTCCAGGGAATCCACGTGCTGCGATAGACGAAGACGGACAGTCGAAAGCGGCGCCTCACACGGCGCGGGAGCACAACGGTCTCGAACGCCTCCCATAGCACGATGACAATGATAAGGACGCCCGCGACGGCGGGAAGAATCATGCTCCCTGCTCCAGAATTCCCGTCATTGTGATTTCCGCTTTCAGCAATCGCGAGACGGGGCAATTCGCTTTTGCGCTTGCTGCGGCAGCTTCAAAAGCCGATTGCGAAATGCCGGGAACTTTGGCGGCGACGTCGAGATGAACTTTCGAGATCGTCCAGCCGGCATCGAGCTTTTCGAGCGTGACGGTAGCTTTGGTGCGAAGACTTTCCGGCGTGAAGTTAATCGTGCTGAGTTGCGCCGAAAGCGCCATCGTGAAGCAGCCGGCATGGGCCGCGGCGATCAACTCCTCCGGATTTGTGCCCTGTCCATTTTCAAAGCGCGTGGAGAAGGAATACGGCGTATCGGAAAGCACGCCGCTCGCGGTCGAGATTGCTCCCTTTCCCTCTTTCAGTGTGCCGTTCCATACGGCTGTGGCTGCTCGTTGCATGAGGCGGACCTCCGTGCGGATGAAAAATCTATGGAATTAGAACGATTTTGCCGTACGCGCCCGCTTCCATCTGCGCCACGTGGGCGCGCGCGGCTTCGGCGAGCGGAATTTCCTGCCCGATCACGGGACGGAGAGTCTTGTTCTCGAGCCCGGCGACGAGCGCCGAATGGATGCTGATCACGTCTTCCGGTGAAGCATTCCACATGCTCATGCCCAGGATCGCGGCGTCGCGCGTCATGGTATTGCGCGCGTCAATTTCCGCAGTGCCGCGATTGCCCACCACCACGACGCGCCCCCTGGGTGCAAGAATCGGAAGATCGCGCCCCAAATTCACATTGGCGAGCATTTCGATAATCACGTCATAGCCGTGGCCACCGGTGATCGCTAGGGCCTCGTCGAAATGGCCCGGCGCTTTGTGGTCGAGAACTTCGTCCGCGCCCTCCGCAAGCGCCAGCTGGCGACCACGATCGGAGCCTACCGTGCCCACCACGTGCAGCCCCGCGGCTCGCGCCAGTTGCACGGCCGCGATTCCCACGGCTCCGCTCGCGCCATGAATCAGGACCGTTTCGCCTCCGCGCGCCTGTGCGCGGTGAAAGAGGGCCCGAAACGCGGTGGAGTAGGGAATGTGCATGGCTGCGCCCTGCGCAAAAGAAACATTAGCGGGCAGCGGAAATACGAAGCGTTCCTCGCAAAGCGACTGCTCCGCGTAAGCGCCGCTCAGGCTGCCAGCGATATATACCCGATCGCCCGGCTTGAAGCGCACGCCGCCGCTGCCGACGGATTCGATCGTACCGGCACCGTCTGTGCCCGGCGTCCAGGGCAACGAAGGTTTTCGCGGGTACGTGCCCGCACGCATATACGTATCAACGGGATTGACGCCGATGGCGCGCAGGCGAACGACGACCTGGCCCGCGCCCGGCTTGAGGACGGGCACCTCTTCCAGCCTCATGACCTCAGGCCCGCCGAATTCCTTAATGCGAATCGCCTTCATGACTTCTCCAGTCGTTCAGTCTTGGATGTAGGCCGCGGTATGACGGATTCCGCGAATGTCATCACGCCGCGGAATTATTTATCCGCAGGCAATTGTTGAGCGCCGGACGCCGCCATTCGCAGCGCCTGGTAATTCGCGTTCACGCGGTAGAGTCTCGTGCCCCTCGCGTTTTCCCAACTCCCGAACAGCAGGAAAGGCACCAGCGCCGCGAGCACCCAGAACTTGGCGCGACGGGGCAATTTGGCTTCCGGTTCCCAACGAAATAGCTGGCGTGAAACTTCAAACGCGACCCAGAATCCCAGCGCGAGCGCGAGAAAATCCTCCAAAACTTCGGCGGGCGTCGAAGCTCTCGTCGCGGCCGATTCCAGGCCCGTGGCCAAATATTGCGCCGGAATGAACAGCGCCACTCGCTGCATCCAGTGAGGGAAAATTGCGAGCGGAATCGTCGCTCCGGAAAGAAAGAGAAACGCCATCCAAATGAGGTTGTTGATCATCTGCGTTTCCTGCATGGTGTTGGTCACGCTCGCAACGATAAGCCCGAGAGAGGAAAACGTCGCGGATCCGATCGTCACAAGCACGAAAATCGCCCACAGGTTTCCCCACGATTGCATGTGGAGCACCCAGCGACAAACCAGAATCTCAACCGCGACCACGGGCAAGGCCATGAAGTAGTTCGAAAGAATGCTCGACGCGAGCATTGGTCCCGCGCCAACGGGCGGAAGCCGGAAGCGCCGCAAAATTCCTTGCTCGCGGAAAGTGACAAGCTGGACGCTCAAGCCCCAGAAACTTCCCATCACGGTCGTCGTCAGCATGGCGCCGAGGATGTAGCCCACCCACTCTGTTCGCTTGCCGAAGAAAACGACCGCGCCTACCAGAAAAATGAGCGGCATCGCCAGGCTGAAAAAAAAGAACGCGCGGTTGCGCATCGCCAGCCGGATGCGAATCTTCGTCAGTGTCCAGGTGTGTCTCAAGGCGTTCATTCCAGTTTCACCCTCGCGTTATTCGCGCAGACGCCTGCCGGTCAATTCGATAAACACGTCCTCAAGCGATGGCGAAAACATTTCCAGGCTCTGCAGTTCGTTGTTTTCCGCTTCGAGCTGCTTCACGAGCGCCACAATCGTTTGCGGCGTGCGCGACGAGCGCAGAAAGTAGGTGCCGTCGAACTCCCGGCAGTCCGAAACGCCGTCGAGATGGGCAAGCGTGCCGTTTACGAGCGGCTTCGCGACGCGCACCTCGATGCGCGTTTGCCCGGCGGAGCGCTGCTTCAGCTCGCGCGGCGTGCCCTGTGCGATCACCCGGCCATGATCCACAATGGCCACGCGGTCGCACAGCCTCTCAGCCTCTTCAATATAGTGGGTGGTCAGCAAAACAGTCTTTTTGCCGCGTTTCAGTTCTTCGATAATGTCGTAAATCTCGCGGCGTACTTGTGGATCAAGTCCCGCCGTCGGCTCGTCGAGAAACACCACATCCGGATCGTTCACCAGCGCCATCGCCAGCGCCAGGCGCTGCTTCTGTCCGCCGGATAGATGGCTGTAGAAGGCCGTCCGTTTTTCGTCGAGTTGGAATCGCCGCAGCAGTTCATCCGTGTTGGCGCGTTTGCGGTAGAACTGCGCGAAAAGCTCGATCGCTTCCTGCACGCGGAGCTTGTCCGGCAGTGCAGTGGACTGCAAGACCGCGCCGATCTTTTCCTTGAAAGTCTCTCCGCTGGTTTCCGGATCGAGACCGCACACGCGCACCGTGCCGCGATCCGCCGTGCGCAGCCCTTCAAGGATTTCCACGCAGGATGTTTTCCCCGCGCCATTCGGCCCGAGCAGGCCGAATACTTCGCCCTCCTCGACCGCAAAGCTGACGCCACGCACGGCTTCCACCGCGCCGTAGCTTTTGTAAAGATCCTCGACCTGTATGATTGGCTCGCCCACGGAATGAATCCCTTTGTCTCGGGGACGTAATTCTATAACACAATCCCGATGCCGCGCGAATCAGCGCCTCTTCGACGGTTTGCGCGCGGCCGATTTTTTCTTCGGCGTCCACGCGTAACGCTTCATATCAATTCGCGCGCCATTGATTTTAACGCCTTCGGTTTCCAGCATACGCCGCTGCAAGCTGCCATACGGCTCGCGAATGATTAGTCGTCCACCTGCGCCGACCACGCGGTGCCAGGGTATGCCTCGTCCGCTCGGGCACGCAGCCATTGCGTAGCCAACCGCCCGCGCGCCACCGCGAAACTTGAGCTTTCGCGCCAGCTCTCCATACGTGGTTACGTGCCCGCGCGGGATTCGTTTGACTAGCTTGTAGACGGGATCCCAGGACATGAACTGCGGCTCCTCGCGGGCCACGCGGCCCCTCGATTCAGCATCTAAATGACTACGATAGATTTTGGCCTGCCGATTCCACCCAAAAAGGGCCGCAAAACCCCTGTTTGCAGCGTTCCTGGAACGAACGCAATTTCCTGCCTAGCATTAACCAATTCGATGCAACTTCGCGCTATCTATTGCATCGTACCATTGACGGTGTAGTGGATGGGCCATACACTACGGCGCAGTTGGAAGTTGTGCCCGGCCAGCAAGGAGACTGTTGTGGCTTTCGTTCGCCGAAAAGGCAACACCTATTTCCTGGTGCACAACGTGCGCCGGCAGGGGAAAGTGCAGCAGCTGCAACTCGCGCGGCTGGGTGAACGGCCGCGTATTACTGACGACGTGGTCCGCACCGTTTCGCGGAGCCACCCTTCCCTCGATTTGGATTGGTCGCACCTGCGCGAGCGGGTGAGCAGCCGAGTCGAGCTTTTCAATATTCGGTCGTTATATTTGCAAAACCTGATGCATTCGCTTCGAAACCTTAACCTGGACCTGGCCGATCTGTCGCCGCCGATGCTGGTGCTGACGGACCGAGCCAATTCGAGCCGGGAACTGGTCACGCAATTGCGATTGCTGCGTTCGACGGTGGACGTCAAACTCGATCAATTCGAGCGCTCCGAACCCCGCAATCCTGAAAGCGGCAGAAAGTTCCGGTAGGGAGTACGACCATGGGCGCGCAAGCACTACAACTTGACCCAACCCTGCGCAGTGTGGAGTCGCGCGATTTCGAGGGTGGGCTGCGTCGGAAAATCGTAGGGCAGGACGAAGCGGTGCAGGCCGTCGTTGACCTGTACCAGGTGTTTCGCGCCGGTCTGAATTCGCCGGGGCGCCCGGTAGGGAATCTCCTTTTCCTCGGCCCGACCGGTGCGGGGAAGACGCGTGTCGTGGAAGCGACCGCGGAAGTGCTGTTCGGCGATCCACGCGCGGTGATCAAAGTGGATTGCGCCGAATTTCAGCACTCGCACGAGATTGCGAAGCTGATCGGGTCGCCTCCGGGATACCTCGGGCACCGGGAAACGCATCCGCTAATCACTCAGGAGGCGCTCGCCCAATATCATACTGACAAACTGAAAATCAGCTTCCTGCTGTTCGACGAAATCGAAAAAGCGTCCGACGCGCTGTGGCAATTGTTGCTGGGCATACTCGACAAAGCCACACTCACGCTCGGCGACAACCGCCGCGTGGATCTTTCGGCGACCATGATTTTCATGACCTCGAACCTCGGCGGCGGCGAAATCACCGAACTGATGACCGGCGGGCTCGGATTCGCTCCTCTGGTGCGGCCCGAAACCCAGGTCGGCCTGGACGAAAAGGTCGAGCGAACCGCGTCGGAAGCTGCGAAGCGGAAATTCTCGCCTGAGTTCATGAACCGCATTGATAAGGTAGTCGTATTTCATCCTCTGCGCTCGCGGCAGCTCGAGCAGATTCTGGAAATCGAGCTGGGCATGGTTCAGCAGCGCGTGCTGGAAACCGCCCGGGGCAGATTCCTGTTCCGCGTCACGCAACCAGCTCGAGATTTCCTGCTGCGCGAAGGGACGGACTTGAAATACGGCGCGCGCCATCTGAAGCGGGCGATCGAGCGCTACGTGGTGTATCCGCTCGCGAGCTTGCTCGCGACGAATCAAGTGTCGCTGGGCGACGTGCTCTCGATTGACTGGAACGGCGGCGAGAACGGCTTGACGTTTATGAAGGAAGCCGAAGGAGCGCTCGTGCCGATGACTTCGCCCGTGCCCGAAACAGAAGCCGTAGCCGCCGCAGCGATCTCCGATGGCCGCGAGCTTTCGTTCCCCTCACCTGCGACCGCGGCTTCGGATGTCACGCAGCCGATGGCTGCTCAGCGCGCATTGCCTGTGGAAAAAGCCAGGAACGAGAAACGATAGGAACTCTACCGGCGATTTCCCGTCGCCATGAAATTCACGAAGCCAATCGCTGCGCCAGCAGCGCTTGTCTCGCGGCTGGGTGTGGCCTAG
This sequence comes from uncultured Acidobacteriota bacterium, assembly GCA_963814855.1. Lineage (GTDB taxonomy): Bacteria > Acidobacteriota > Terriglobia > Acidiferrales > UBA7541 > Palsa-295. Next base: position 1,609,912 of record CAWFEL010000007.1, on the reverse strand, counting down.
TATGAATGTCAGGTGACGCCGGCCACAGTGGAAGGACCGCCACAGTGACGACCGTTTGCATGCAATGCGACAAAGTCGAAACGCAGTGCACGTGCGAGAAGTATTGCTGCTTTTGCCAGTCGCAGCAGGGCGTCCGCCTGTGTGAAGATGGCCTTTACTACTGTCCGGATTGTCGCGAAGCCTGCGACGTGCGAGTGGCCGAGACGGATGATCACAAATGAACACTGAGCCCGCTGGAAAATCTGCCGCGGTCCCGACCGCTCGAACTAGCCATATCGAATGCACTTTCGATAACGATCCGCGGCTAATCGCATCGCTGGGCCCCCTCATCTCTCACGCCGCGAAGCGAGCCGGGCTTCCGGAAAAAACGCAAGATGATGCCGCTGCCGCCGTGGTCGAGGCGTCCCGCGAGATGTTGATTCCCGCGAACGAGAAGGGAAGCGGCGCCTCTAAAACCAAGCTTGTCGTTGAAGAATTTTCCGACCGCCTGGAAGTGACGATTGAATCGTCGGCATGCGCGAAGCCTGAAAAAATTAACAAGCGCCTGGAAGGAATGGTCGCCGATCGTGTCCGCTGCGATGGACGCGAAGGGCGAGTAAGAGTCACGCTGCTGAAATCGCGCAGCACGGCAAAGTCTGGTTCGACGACTTAGCTTCGAGTACCGATTTATCTGTTCGCAACCTCTGCCCGCAACATCCGCTTGAACATCCGCCCGAATTTCCGCTCAAAACAACTCCTACATCGGCGCTGCGAAGGCGCGAGTCTTGATCAATGAGAGAAGTTGGTCCTGTGTGACCGGAGCCTCTATTTTCAGCCGGTCGCCGGCCGGCGACACGCGAACCTGATCGAGCGCGCCCGCGAGGTCGGGATGATCCTGCGCCTCCTGATAGCGGCGCATCATCAGCGCGCCTTGCATGCCCGCGGCAAGCAGATTGGCGTCGTCCGACGAGCTGCACACTGCCTGGAAATGCGCATCAATGCCGCTATCGGCGCTGACGGTAATCGTCATCCCGCGGACGCGATTAAGAATGGGGCTTGCCTGTGCGAACTGGCTGGCCTCCGGCAACAATTGCTGCATGGCCATGTGCGCGTACGTTTTGTCGAGCACGGCCCAGATAACCCCGTTGCCGTTGGCTTCGCCGATCAGCGGAAAAAGCAGGTCGTTGGTCAGCAGACTTTCTGTGACGCCGGTGCGCACGTCAATCAGCTTTTCGAGCGCGGGACGATGTCCGAACGCCGCGGTGTTCGAATCAATGAACATGAACAAAATATCGTCCGCGCCGCTGCCGCTGCCAAATGCATAAAGATGGTAGCCGTGCACATCAATCATCGGCATCTTCTGGGCCTTGAAGCGAATCTCGCTCGAGGAAGGGTCAAACGACCCCAGAGCTACGCCCACGACTTCTTCGCCCGTCGTTTTCGTCGCCGAGATGCCGGCCCAGGCGACCTCGTCAACCTGCGCGTTTGGGTCAACGCCTGCCGATGCGAGGAACTTCTCGAAGTCGCGGAAGCGGCTGGGCAGCAGTTGCTCGCGAAGCTGGGGGAACCACGGATATTTTCGCGCCGTCTTCAAATCGGCGTACGTAAATTCGCCAACGTCCTTGGGAAACATTCCAATGATCGCCGTGCTGAGCGATCCCGCGGAGCTGGGCTGCGGAGCAATGGCCAGCGCCGCCAAAAGAAATCCGATTGCCAGCATTCCGATCCCGGCGGACCAACGAAGTGCGTTTTTCACGTTTTTACCTCAGAACTTCCAAGATAGCCTTATTGCGCTGTCGCCGCCGCACTTTCGCTGACGCGTGACGCAAGCGATAGCGCCTCGGCGTGTGCGCGGCCCGAAAATTCTGCATCGGTGATGGATGCGAGATTGGTGTCCACATTTTCCAGGGCGCCGCGAACAGCGGTCGCAGCCATCATTCGGCCCACGCGAACATCTGAGAGCATAGACGTCCCCGCCATAGGTTCGAGTTGCCCGAGCTTGTCGAATACCGTTGCCGCTTTGCGCGCAATCTCCAACGGCGCCTCAACCGCAGCCATGAGCGCCTGTTGAATCGCCCGATTGCGCCGCTCCTGCTCTTCGATCGTTTCGCGAGGCAGACGGTGCGCGGTGAGCACGGACTCGTACGACGCCGCGTCGCGATCAATTCCCTCCGCGAGCGCCTTCGACGCCTTGCGGAGTTCATCGGCGATTTCCGAAAGCGGTTTGGCATGCGCCGCAAGAGATTTTTTCTTGGCGGAAATACCGGCCACCATCTGCCCCAGCGCAGCGCCAAGAGCGCCGGCCAGCGCCGCCACCGAACCTCCGCCCGGCGCAGGTGTGGGATTGGCAACTGCGTCTATGAACCCCTGCGCAAGCGCGGAAAGCTTCACCGGGCTCTTTTCCGCCGCCTCAAGGAGAGATTCTTCCAGACGATTCTCCAACACCTGCGCAGGCGAAAAGTTCTCGACGTGCAAAAAGTGTTCCGCCGTCATTTCGATCGCGCGCCTTGGGATCAAGCCCACGATTTCGCTGCCCACGATTCCCACTCCGAGCCGTTCGGCTTCGCGCTTCACGGTTTCAAACACGCGATGGATCGGCGTCTGCTCGAAATCCGTCAAATTCATCGAGACCTGTGCCAGATTCCGCGCGCGCAGGTCCACTCCCATGGCTTTGACGCAGGGCATTCCGCCGCTCGAAAAACGGATTGTCTTGGCGATGCGCTTCGCGATATCGAGATCGGCAGTATTCAGATTGATGTTGTACGCGATCAGGAATTTGCGTGCGCCGACGACCGTAGCGCCTGCCGTGGGATGTAGTCGTGGCTCGCCGATGTCCGGAGCGCGCTGCGGATTGCGAAGCACTTCCTCGCGAAGGCCCTCGAACTGGCCGCGGCGTATATTTTCCAGGTTCACGCGCTCGGGCCATTGCGCAGCCGCTTCGTAGAGATATACCGGAATGTGATACCGCTCCCAGATTTGGCGCCCGGCCTCGTTCGCGAGCAACACACAATCCTCGATCGTCACGCCCTCGATGGGAATAAACGGAACTACGTCCGTTGCGCCCACGCGCGGATGCGCACCCGTCTGCCTCGTCAGGTCAATCAATTCGGCGGCTTTGCCGACGCCGCGCACGGCCGCTTCGCGCACCGCTTCCGGTTCGCCGACCAGCGTGACCACGCTGCGATTGTGATCCGCGTCGCTTTCCCGCGCCAGCAGATACACGCCGGAAACGGCGCGCATGGTGTCCACAATGGCGTCTATCTTTGCCACCTGGCGGCCTTCGGAAAAATTCGGAACGCACTCGACGAGCTGTTTCATGGGTCAGCGTTTCTTGGAGTGGATAATCGCGCCGCGTTTCATGGTCAGGCTGCAGAGGTTCACGCCAAAATAATACGGAATTTCGCGATAGCTCGCCACGTCAAACGCGGCCAGGTCCGCATACTTGCCAACCTCGAGCGAGCCGACGCGGTCGTGCTGCCGCAGCGAATAGGCAGGATTAATCGTCGCGGCGGAGATGGCTTCGGCCGGAGTCATCTTCATCTGCGTGCACGCGAGCGACAGAATCATCGCCATGTTCAGCGTCGGGCTGGTGCCGGGGTTGAAGTCGGTGGCGAGCCCGACGATAGCGCCGGCGTCAATCAGTTCGCGCGCCGGAGCAAAGTGCGTCAGTCCCAGATGAAAGCAGCAGCCGGGCAGCAGCGTGCAAACGACATTCGAGAGAGCCAAAGCGCGAATATCGCCGCCATCTATCTTTTCAAGATGATCGGCGCTCGCGGCGTGGACTTCGATCGCGAGGCGAGCCGCTCCGGTGCGCGAGAGTTGCTCGGCATGAATGCGAGGAACGAGCCCGCACGCGCGGCCGGCCGTCAGGATCCGCCGCGCCTGCGACAATGTGAATGCGTCGCGGTCGCAGAAGACGTCGCAGAACTCCGCGAGTCCCGTGGTCGCGACCGTCGGAATCCAACGCTTCACCAGCAGGTCCACATACGCGTCCGGCCGCCGGTGGTACTCGGCTGGCACGACGTGCCCGCCGAGAAATGTCCGCGCGATGTCAAGCGGCTGCTGTTGATGCAGCTGGTGCAGCACGTCGAGGGTTTTCAGCTCGCTCTTCCAATCGAGGCCGTAGCCGCTCTTGCCTTCGAGCGTTGTGGTCCCGTGCGCGGCGAATTGGCGAAGATGCGCGCGGGCGCGGTCGCGGAGCGAATCCGAGGAAGCACGTCGCAGGTTCTTCACGGTCGAGCGGATTCCGCCGCCCGCGCGCGCAATCTGCGCGTATGTTTTTCCGGCATTGCGCTGTTCGTATTCGGCCGCGCGACTGGAAGGGAAAATCAGGTGTGTGTGCGAATCAACGAAGCCCGGCAGTACCACACGTCCGCCAAAATCCAGTTTCTCGGCGCGCCGCGCTTCCTTCAGCCGCTCGATGCGGCGTCGCGTGCCGACTGCCATGATGCGATCGCCGTGGACCAGTAGCGCGCCATCGCGAATCAGGCCCAGTTCTGCAAGTGCTCGTCCGCGTCGCGGGACAGAACCCCGCAGCGTGAGCAGCTCCGAGCAGCCGGTGATCAGCCAATCGGGCATGGTAGGGCGAAACCGATACTAGCGCGCAATCTTCCAAAACACTATGGCAACGCGTGGCTCGCCCGTCAGGGCATCGGAATTTTGACGCCGGACTTAGTGGCGAAATCAATGGCCTCCGGATAGCCCGCGTCCACATGGCGCGCGACGCCGATGCCCGGATCGTTCGTGAGGACGCGCTCGATGCGCGCTGCCATTTCCTTGGTTCCGTCGGCGACGATAACTTGCCCGGCGTGCAGTGAGTAGCCGATGCCTACGCCGCCGCCGTTGTGAATCGAAACCCAGCTCGCGCCGCTCGCGGTATTGAGCAGGGCATTGAGCAGCGGCCAATCCGCCACGGCGTCTGAACCGTCGCGCATTTTTTCGGTCTCGCGAAAGGGCGAGGCGACCGAGCCGCAATCCAGGTGATCGCGCCCGATCACAATGGGCGCTTTCAATTCGCCGCGCGCCACCAGATCGTTGAGCGCCATGCCGAACTTTGCGCGCTCGCCATAGCCCAGCCAGCAGATGCGCGACGGCAATCCCTGAAATCTCACGCGCTTTTGCGCCAGCGCGATCCACCGGCAGAGGATTTCGTCGTGCGGAAACATTTCAAGGACAAGCTTGTCAGTGCGATGTATATCCGAAGCCTCGCCGGATAGCGCGGCCCACCGAAAGGGGCCGCGGCCCTCACAAAAAAGTGGACGAATATACGCTGGTACGAAGCCGGGGAAATCGTATGCGTTTTTCACGCCTTGCTGAAATGCGAACGTACGGATGTTGTTGCCGTAGTCGAAAGTGACCGCGCCCAGCTTCTGTAACGCGAGCATGCCTTCCACATGCCGCGCCATGGAGTCGAGCGAGCGCTTCTGGTAACTCTCGGGATCGGCCTCGCGCAGCTCGGCGGCCTGCTCAACGTTTAGTCCTTGCGGAATGTACCCACCTACGGGATCGTGCGCGCTCGTCTGGTCGGTCAGCAGATCGGGGACCACGCCCCGGCGGGCAAGCTCTGGAATCACGTCGGCGCAATTTCCGACGAGGCCAACCGATGTCGCGTCGCGCGTGCGGACGGCATTTTTCAGGATGCGCAGCGCCTCATCGAGGTCGTTCACCATCACATCGCAGTAGCCGCTCTTCACGCGCCGCTTGATGCGTTCGGGATCCACATCAATTCCAAGAAAAGCCGCGCCGTTCAGCGTCGCTGCCAGCGGTTGCGCGCCGCCCATTCCGCCCATGCCTCCGCTGGCAATCAGCTTCCCGGCGAGATCGCCCTGAAAATGTTTTCGCCCGGCCGCCGCAAATGTTTCGTATGTGCCCTGCAGAATTCCCTGGGAGCCGATGTAGATCCAGCTTCCGGCGGTCATTTGGCCGTACATCATCAAGCCTGCGCGGTCGAGCTCGTCGAAATTCTTCCAGTCGCTCCAGTGTCCTACGAGATTCGAATTCGCGATCAGCACGCGCGGCGCGTAGGAGTGCGTGCGGAAGATGCCGACCGGCTTGCCGGATTGCACGAGGAGCGTCTCGTCATTTTCGAGGCTCCGAAGCGACGCGACGATGGCGTGAAAACATTTCCAGTTGCGCGCCGCTTTGCCCCGCCCGCCGTAAACGATCAAATCTTCCGGCTTTTCGGCGACCTCTGGATCGAGGTTATTCATCAACATCCGCAGCGCCGCTTCCTGCTGCCAGCCCTTGCACGAAAGCGCAGTGCCGCGCGGCGCGCGCACGGGTACGTATCCGGTGGCCTCGTCAGTCGCTAGTTTAGCCATGCGTACACTTCCTGCCGTGACCCGCATTCGGATCGAACGTTCACGCGATCATCTTAGTACGGAACACACGGAGTGCAAGCGTCGGCTAGAGCAGCCTCCGACTTAGTGCGCGGAAGCGGGACGGCGCATTGCGCCACTCGCGGGCAATGGGCTAGAGTGGCGGCGATGAGTTCCGAGTATCCCGCGATCACGAAGTGTTTTCTCGACGCTGTGGACATGTTTGCGAATCCGCGTGCGCAGATGTTTCGCACGCAACATGGCTCGGCGGCCGCGGTCTGGGAATCCATTTCGGCAAAGGAAATGCTGCGCCGCGTCGCGGGCGTAGCCAGAGCGCTCGCTGGGCTGGGCATTCGGCCCGGCGATCGCGTGGGACTATTCGCGCCCAATTGTCCCGAGTGGGCGATTGCGGATTTTGCCATCGAGGGGCTTGGCGCGGTCAGCGTACCCGTTTATTTCCACGAGTCGCTCGACCGCCTGACGTACATCCTCAAGGACTCGGGCGCGCGTGTGGTTTTCACCTCGGGCGAAGAGGAGGCGCGAAAAATTGCTGAGTGCCGCGCCCAGTTGCCGGCGCTCGAGCACGTAATTTCCGTTGCGCCTCCCGCCGATTTGCAGGGCGATATCCTCCGTTATGAGGCGCTGATCGCCACGGCAGGCGATGCCGACATCGCTCAGTACCGGAGCCGCGCCGCCGAAGTGACCGGCAAACAGCTGGCGACAATTATCTACACGTCCGGCACCACCGGTGAGCCGAAGGGCGTGATGCTGAGCCACGCGAATCTCACGTCGAACGCGCTCGATTCGGCGCACGATACCGAAACTCTGCCCGGAGACGTGGGACTGTCGTTCTTGCCGCTCTCGCACGTCTACGAGCGCGTGGTGGACTACACCTATTTTTTTCGCGGCATCACCGTGGCGTATATCGAGCAGACGGAGCTGGTGTCGCAAGCGCTCCTCGAGGTTCATCCGACAATGGTGGCGGCGGTCCCGCGATTCTTCGAAAAAATCTACGCGACCATCATCGAAAAAGGGCACCGCGAAACCGGATTGAAGCGCGCGATTTTCGATTGGGCGCTGCGCGTCGCCACGCAAGCCGCGCCGTGGCGCGCATACGGCAAGAATGTCCCTTGGACCGTAAAGCTGCGCTGGCGCCTGGCGAACCGGCTCGTTTACTCGAAAATCGGTGCGGGCATGGGCGGCAGAATTCGCACCTTTACCTCCGGCAGCGCCCCGCTCGCGGTCGAGCTTCTGGAATTTTTCTGGACCATCGGTTTGCCGATATATCAGGGCTACGGGCTCACGGAAACCTCGCCGGTCGTGACCGCGAGCAATCCGAAGACGTACAAAGTGGGCACGGTGGGGAAGCCGATTGCGGGCGTGCAGGTCAAGATTGCCGAGGATGGCGAAATTCTCGTCAAAGGTTCCTGCGTGATGCAGGGCTATTACAACAAGCCCGATCAGACACGGGAAACTTTCACTCCCGATGGCTGGCTGCTCACCGGCGATATCGGGCGCATTGACGAAGACGGCTTCTTGCTCATCACCGATCGCAAGAAAGAGCTGCTGAAAACCGCCGGCGGCAAATTCGTCGCGCCTGCGCCCATCGAGAACCTGCTGAAGACGTCGCCGCTGATCGCGAACGCGATGGTCGTCGGCGATACGCGAAAATTCACGTCCGTGCTCGTCGTCGTCAATTTCGCGGGAATCGAGGAGGAAGCGCGCAAAGCCGGCCGCGAATTCTCCACGCACGCGCAGATGCTCTCCGACCCGTGGGTTCGGGACCTCTATACGAAGGAACTCGAGCGGCTGACCGCGCATCTCGCGCAATACGAAAAGCCGAAAAGGTTCGCGCTGATCGAAAAGGACTTCACCTACGCGAGCGGCGAGCTGACCTACACGATGAAACTGAAGCGGCGCGTGATCGAGCAGCGCTATCAGGACGTGATCGCGCGCCTCTACGCGGACGTCGAAGAACCGCGCCCGACACGCACGGCATAGCGAACTGAAAGCCTCAGACGGTACAATGAACGTGGAGCAAATTAGATGACAGACCAATTGGTGATCGCCGGACGCGCCTTTAAGTCGCGGCTGATCGTGGGCACGGGAAAATATCGCAGCTTTCAGGAAATGGCGCGCGCGCACGCCGCATCGGGCGCGGACATGGTCACCGTCGCCGTCCGTCGGGTGAACCTGACCGATCGCACAAAGGAATCGCTGCTCGATTACATTGACCGCGAGAAAGTTTTCATCCTGCCGAATACCGCCGGATGCTATTCCGCGGACGAAGCCGTGCGCGCGGCGCGGCTGGGCCGCGAGGTCGGCCTTTCCGAATGGGTGAAGCTCGAAGTCATCGGCGACGAACAGACGCTTTTTCCCGATACCGAGCAGCTGATTCAAGCCACAAAGACGCTCGTAAAGGAAGGCTTCATCGTGTTGCCGTACACCACCGACGACCTGATCGTCGCGCGCAAACTGATTGACGCCGGCGCCTCGGCCGTAATGCCGCTCGGCGCGCCGATCGGCTCGGGCATGGGAATTCAAAATCTCGCGAACCTGCGCATCCTGCGCGAGCGCATCACCGAAGTCCCGATGATCGTGGACGCGGGCGTGGGCACGGCCTCCGATGCGGCGATTGCGATGGAGCTGGGCGCCGACGGCGTCCTGATGAATACAGCGATCGCCGGCGCGCAAGACGCCGTACTCATGGCCGAAGCGATGCGCGCGGCCGTCGAAGCAGGACGCAAAGCATTCCTCGCCGGGCGCATCGAGAAAAAGCTGTACGCCACTGCTTCGAGCCCGCTCAGTGGTGTCGTAAAGTGACGACAGCCTCCAGATTTCTCCTCCTCCTCGCAAACGGCTTCGTGTGCTACTACTTTTGGAACGAGCACAAATTAGGCATGTCCCGCGGTCGCACCATTCTTTTGCTCTTTCTCTCGCTTTGCGCCATCAATCTGGCTCTCTATGTTGGTCAGTGGCTTGGAGAGCGCCGTGCTCGCCAACTCGCAGCGCGCCGCGGCCAGCGCAGATAATCCACGCTCCGAAAAAATCTCCGAGTTATCGGAACAAAATGTGCCAGGAAATATCCACCAGCGCATGGACAAAAGTGCCTGGCAGCAGCGATCGCGTTTTCATCCACACGTGCCCGTAAAAAAATCCCGCGATCGTCGCCAGCAGCACGTACTTCCAGTTCGGAAATGGCGCGTGGAAGATGTGCGAAAATCCAAAAATCACCGACGCGGCGATCAGCCCCGCCCACTGATTCTTCAGCGCCTTCGAAAGCAGATTCTGCAGCAATCCCCGAAACAGAAATTCCTCGGGCCACGCCGTAAAAAATAAAATCCCCACCGCCGTCAGCGGAGAGCTGCGCACCCGCGCCAGCGACGGGCTAAACACCAGAAATCCCAACTTGATTCCGACCGATATCGCGATCGCCGCAAATATCGCGAAGTGCAGCGCAAAATTCATTGTGAAGCCGCGTCCCCATGCCACGGCGTAGCCGACCCCGTCGAGCCGCCGCAGTAGCACGAACGCGGCAACCGCGGTGCTAAGCGCCATCAGAATCGCGAGCGCATGTGTCAGCGGCGGAGGGTACGGGAACACGCGATACATCAGCCGATACGGAACGGGAAGCGCGACCGGCAGCCAGATGATTAGTAGCGCCGCGTAGTCTTCCCACGTGCCCGGCGATTTTCCAGCGCTGCTTGCGAGCAGAAGCGCCGGCAGAACAGCACAGGCCGCGCCGACGAGCAGCATTTTCCAATCGCCCGTCACCGCAAGCGAATAGACGAGGACGGCAAAAAGCGGCACGAGCGGTGCCAGCAGCCCGCCGCGTCCACCGAGCATGCGTTGAGCGGCAGCGAGAACGCGCGGTGCTGCGAGGAACAGCTCGAACGCAAAAAGCAGCGCCGCCATTCCGAGCGCGATAAAGAACGCGCGCCCGTGAAAGCCGAGACGAAAACCTTCGAACGCCGCTGCTGCCACGACGAGCGCCCAGACCACAAGCGCCGCCGTGAAACTCATCTGCCAGGATTTTCCGGTCGCTGCCATGCGCGATGATTTTACCGGACGCCGCGCGTGAGGCGATAAGAACTTGATTTGGTTTCCGCCCTCGGCGATGCTGTCGCGTGCCAAATCCTCCCGCCGCTCCGGCAACTTCGGGAAAGCAAAGGCTCGCTTATATTGACTGGATGCGCGGCCTCGCCTGCGTCCTGATGTTTCAAACGCACAGCTACGATTCGTGGCTCGGCGGCCCGGCGCGCGATACCTCATTCATTCGCTGGTCGCAGCTGGGCGGCACGCTGCCCGCTCCGCTGTTTCTTTTTCTCGCCGGAATTTCCAGCGCGCTGCTCACGGACCGCATGCGGCGGAAGGGAATTGCGCCAAATGCGATTGCGGTCACCACGATTCGTCGCGGCGCTGAAATCTTCGGACTGGGGCTGCTCTTTCGCCTGCAGGAGTTCATACTCGGCCAGCCGTGGGCGCCATGGACCGATCTACTGCGCGTGGACGTGCTCAACGTGATCGGGATCTCGCTGATGCTCATGGGCGCCGTGAACTGGATCGCGCGAAGCCGCGCGGCCAACGTGATTCTGGCGGCCGCAGTCGCGCTCGGGATTTCGCTCGCGACGCCGCCGCTGTGGACGACGTGGCGTCCGCGATGGCTGCCCTGGTATCTCGAGTCGTATATCAACGGCGTCCACACCTTCAACGTGCCGCAGGCGTGGCTTTTCCCGATTTTCCCCTGGACGGCATTCGCATTCGCGGGACTGGCCGCCGGATTTCTCCTGTTCAGCGATTGGCCGGCAAAGAATCCGGGCCGCGCAACCGCGCTTTTCGGCGCGGCGGGCGTTGCAATCTATTATCTGTCCTCATGGTTCGATGTGCTGCCCCTGCACCTGTATGCCGTTTACGATTACTGGCACACCAGCCCGAACTTTTTTCTCGCGCGGCTGGGAGTTCTGATGGTCATCACCTGGGCCGTGTACGCGTGGTGCCGCTGGGGCCTGGGCCAGTTCGGATTCAGCCCGCTGATTCAGCTGGGTCAGGCGTCGCTGCTGGTCTATTGGGTGCACATCGAATTCGTCTATGGACGATTTTCGATCCTGCACAAACGAGCGCAGACAATCCCGATGGCGACGCTCGGCTTGCTCGTGATTTGTGTCGCGATGGTGCTGCTGGCCATGGCGCGAACACGATGGAAAGGGCGCGGCGGAGACATCCTGGCGCGCATGCGGCCAGCGCCGCGGGCGGCCCAAAGCAGCTAGGGATTTTTCGGCGGCCCGGCAGTTTGCGGAGCAGATGTTGACCCATCGGACGGTCTCGGCGAAGTCTCGAAAATGAATTCGCCCGGCCGGGCCAGTCTCAATACCTCGCGTGCAATTCGTTCGATCGCCTGCGGATCGGTCTTCAGCGAGTTCACGTGGTCCTGCATTTGCTGGTTCTCTTCGTTGATCTGGTGGATTTCTGCCTTGACGCTTGCGGCTTCCTTTTGCGCGCGCCGCATGGCCAGCACTCCGTGCGTGCCGAAAACATCCTGGAGCAGCAGCAGGCTCAGCGCCGCGGCGAGGAACCACGTCGCGTTCCGGCGGAGAAATTCGCGCAGCTGCTCGGCAAAGCTCATCGTTGGTTCCGTCATTGTACGATCCATGCGCGCGCGTCTTCGGCAATTTTTTGAGCTTCTGCCTGCGTGGCCGCTTCGGTGTAAATCCGTACGACCGGCTCGGTGCCCGAGGGACGCATCAGTACCCAAGCTCCGTCGTCGAATGTGAGTTGCAATCCATCGGTGCGGTCCGTGCGCGCGACGTGGCGCCCCGCGAAGTCCTTGAAGTCGGCGCGCAAGCGAGCGGGCAATTTCGACTGCGTCTCGTCCGGCAAATGTAAATTCATGCGCACTGGCCAGAATTCGCGGCCGACGCGTCGAAAAAGGTCTCGAAGCTGATCGGCCAGTGATGATTGGCGCGCTGCGATCATCTCAGCGACGAGAAGACACGCGAGGATGCCGTCCTTCTCCGGGAGATGGCCGCGAATCGTCATTCCCGCGCTTTCCTCGCCCCCGAGCGCGATTTTATCTTCGCGAAGCAGCGGGCCAACGTACTTGAAGCCGACCGGCGTCTCATAGACCTTCACGCCATGAAGCTTGGCGACCGCATCAATCAGTTGCGTCGTCGCAACGCTTCGCGAAGCGCCCAGCTTGTATCCGCGCGTCTCGAGCAGGTAGTCGAATACGAGCCCGAGAATGTGGTTCGGCGATACGAACGATCCGTCGCGGTCCACGATCCCGAAGCGATCGGCGTCGCCATCTGTCGCCAGTCCCGCCAGCGCCTTCTTTTCTTTGACCGCCTTCATCAATGGCGCCAGATTCTCCTCGGAAGGATCGGGCCCCGTGCCCTCAAACAGCACGTCGCGCCCTGCGCGAATCTCGGTTTCGGCAATGCCGTGATCCGCGAGCACGCGGTCGAGCCATCCGGCGCCGCATCCATGGACCGCATCGCACACGAAACTGCCTTTTGCCTTTGCGAGCACGTCGAATCGAATCATTTTGCGAAGCTGCTCAAAATATGGCCCGCGCGGATTGATGCCCGGAAAATCGTTCTCTACCTTGTTATGATCGGCCGGGCCGTCCGCCATCGCCGCCGCGCGCTTCTCGATGTCTTTTGTGATCTCGGGCAGCGCAGGGCCGCCGTCAGGTCCCGAAAATTTCAGTCCGTTGTAAGCCGCTGGATTGTGGCTGGCGGTAATGTTCACGCCTCCGTCCAGCTTCCCGTGCAGGATGGCGTGCGCGATCACCGGGGTCGGTGTCGCCTCGCCGCACAGAAGCACTTTGCAACCGTGTGATCGCAGCACAGCAGCGGAGGCCAGCGCAAACTCCGGCGAGAAGAAACGAGTGTCGTAGCCGACGATCAGCGTAGGAGATTTCTTTTGCGCAAGGACGTGGCCAGCAATCGCGGCCGACGCGCGGCGCACGCCTGGAAAAGTGAAATCTTCGGCGATAATGCCCCGCCAGCCCGATGTCCCGAAATGGATCGCTTGGCTCGTCACGCGGCGCTATTGTATCTTGTCGCCCAACCCACTCGTATCGGGTAATCGCCCTACATAGCGTCTCAAGAGTAAAGGTCGAGATGACGGACAAGATCGTGGTCCTGGTCACTTGCGCGTCGGCACAGCAGGCGCGGAAGATCGCCCGCTCGCTGGTGGCGGCCAGGCTCGCCGCTTGTGGCAACGTGGTCGAGGCGCCCGTGCGGTCAATCTACCGTTGGAAGGGGAAAGTTGAGTCGGCGAACGAGTTTCTGCTCGTTCTGAAGACTTCCCGGAAGCGATTTGCGGCCGTCGAGCGCGCCGTTCGGGCCTTGCATACCTACGACGTGCCTGAAATCATCGCGCTGCCGATTCTTGGCGGTTCGCGCGACTATCTGAAGTGGATTTCGGAGTCCGTCGAACATGCGAGAAGGTGACACGATTCGCCGCTCTACCTCCTACGGGCATCGTAGTTCAAGATTTGTCTGCATCTGGCGCTTGAGCGACGCGTTTAATTGCGGTAAAAACAAGACGGCATGAGATCAAAGATAAATTGTCGACCTTTCTGGCTGAATCTTCGGTGCGGCGCGGCGCTGGCAGCCGGATTGCTGTGCGTCGCAACCGGTTCCGCTCTGGACACGCACCCAAGTCAGGACGGATCCACTTCGCCGCCGCCCGAGAGTCAATCGAGCAAGCCGGATCAAAAGGGCCAGAAGCCATCTGATTCCCTCACCACGAAGATACGCATTCAGGTCACCAATGCGAACGATCATCCTGTCTCCAACGCCAGCGTGTATGTTCGCTACTACGAGTCCGGCGGATTCCTGCGGCATGAGAAGCTGGCCGAATTGAGCTTCAAAACAAATCAAGAGGGCTCAGTGAAAGTCCCGGCGATACCGCAGGGCAAAATCATGATTCAAGTGATCGCCACAGGTTGGCATACGTTCGGCAAATGGTACGACATGGACAAAGAAGAAGAATCCGTTGCGATCAAGCTCGACCCGCCGCCTCACTGGTATTGAGAAATCTCCGCGCTGACCTTTCTGGGAAATTCCGCTGGGTAATTTCCTTTTCTGAAAGAATTACGTTGATGTATCCGGAAATCCGAAAAAATATTTTTGCGGCAGCGAATTCTGCCCGGAACTTGTGCAAAGAGGACTAAGCCTAACCGTGGCGAGAGTTTTCGAATCGCCGCCGGACCTTTTCCACACGGTTTTCAACAGAACTGTTGAAAACTTTTACAAAGTGTTCATCAAAAGTTCCGCTTCGTTCGGAAGTGTGGCGCGCAAATTGCTTCGGTCCCGCGACTCATTGCAGTCTCCGAAGTCTCGCCACTTCGGCGCGGCGTGATAACATTCTCTCCCGCCGGAAGCTGCGCTCCGATCAAAATGAAAGAGTTAATTCTCAACGCGGACGATTTCGGATACACCACGGGCGTCAACGAAGGAATCATTCGCGCCCATCGTGACGGAATTCTGACCAGCGCCACGCTGATGGCCAATGGACGCGCCTTTGATGACGCCGTCGAGCGCGCTAAATCCAATCCGAAACTGGGAATCGGATGCCATCTTGTTCTCACCGGAGGTTTTTCCGTCGCTCCGAAGGAAGAAATTCCGTCGCTTGCGGACGCCGAAGGCCGATTGCCGCGATCTTTGGGTGATCTTGTGACCAGAGTGAGCGTCGGAAGCGTGCGCATGAACGAAATCGAAAGGGAATTGCGCGCTCAGCTCGATAAAATCCGCCGCGCCGGCATCGAACTGACTCATGTGGATACGCACAAGCACACGCATGTCCATCCGAGAGTAATGGGCGCGGTCGGGCGGGTCGTGCAGGAGTTCGGAATCACCCGCGTGCGAAATCCCATCGAGAATGTCGGAGATTCGTGGAGGACGGCGCGGATCGAGAACGCGCCCCTGGTAGGGAATATGGCAGCTTCGCTCGCCGTTCGAGCCGTCGGCTCGTGGTTCAACTCGATCGCGCGAAAATACGGGCTGCGCTCGCCGGATCATTTCCTCGGCTTGGCCGTGACCGGACGCTTGAGCGCCGCGGCATTGTGTCGCTTGATAGACACAGTTCCCGAAGGCCGCACGGAAATCATGCTGCATCCCGGAATTTACGACGCCGATCTGGTGAAGTCCGGCTCGCGCCTCCAGCAGCAGCGTCAAACCGAACTCGACGCCCTTCTGGCGCCCGAATCGAGGCGCGCCGTCGAAGCCAACTCCATCCGCCTCATCAGTTATCGAGAATTGAACTAGCCTCGATAGTTTGCAGTTCACCGCGCCCCGCCTACGTTAAAATTATTGACGGATCCCAGCTTCGAATACTTCACACAAACGAGGACATCATGAAGAATTTGAGGATTGCAGTGGCTTGCGCGTTCTATTTCACCATTCTAGCGGCCTCAGCAAGCGCCCAGATGGGTATGGGCATGCGCCCGTCTATGCCCGCGGGCATTTTCTCCGGCGCGGTCGGTTCCGGTGCGCAATATGAGATGACGGCGGCCGACGGCACCAAGTCCACGATCGAATATGCAGTCGTCGGCAAGGACACCGTGGAGGGCAAGGACGCCTACTGGCTCGAGTGGACCATGACCTCGGCACGCATGGGCGAGATGGTGATGAAGATGCTGCTCGCGCCAGAGTCCTCGAACGGAGTTACCTCGCGCATCATCATGCAGATGGCGGGACGCCCTCCGATGGAAATGCCCGCGCAGATGACCCGCCCCGGCAGCCAGCCTGCTCCGAAGATGGACATTCGCGGCGAATCAGAAGACGTCGGCAAGGAATCCGTCACAACTCCCGCCGGCACATTCATGTGCGACCACTACCGATCGAAGGACGGCAGCTCGGACACGTGGGTCAGCACGCAAGTGGTTCCGTTTGGAGTGGTGAAGTCCCAGACCAAAACTACCTCGATGGTACTCACCAAGCAGATCACCGGTGCGCGCGACAAGATCGTCGGCACGCCTGTGCCATTCAGTCCGCAAATGATGATGCAGCAGGCCAATCAGTAGCAGCGAGCGGCTACTCCAGGTCGGGTGGGGTTACTTTGGCGATCCATGAGTCATAGTCCGAGGTATATCCCACCTGCCCCTGCCGAGCGCGAATGCGCCGCTCGATAGCCGCAATCTGCTCCTGCGAGAGAGAGGGAAGCGCCTCCACAGTTTTCTCGACGGCCTGCGCTTGTCCCGCCGCGCGCGTTTCCGCCGACGCAAATGACGCCGACGCGCTCCCGCCGTCGTCGCCAGCGCGCAGGAAGTCATCTACAAGTTGTTTCGTAACCTTCTGGCTGTGCACGAGCGACACCCGGATGTTTCCCTGCCCGGTCACCACGTTCCCCACGCCGAAGACACGATCGGCCCCCGCATAGCGTGGCAAATCTTCGTCACTAAAAGTGTAGTACTCGCCCTTCATCGCGACGCCCGGCAGAATTTCCGGCACTGAGCCAATGGACGAAATCACCAGCGGCGCGCGCAACTCGTGCTCGGACCCGGGAATCGGTTCCGCTTTGCGCCCTTCGATTTTCGTCTCCGCCACCTTCAGGCCGACCACTCGCCCATTCTCGACGATCAAGCCGGTGGTCAGCCGCCGATCTTGCACGCGAAACAAATACCTGTCGCGCGCCAGCCGCAGCATTTTCTGCCGCACCATCTCGGTTTTCGCAATCTGTTCCGGCGTCGCCCCATCCGGCGGTTGCGCCAGAGGCATATCCTGCTCGCGCCGCCGGTAAATCAGCAGACATCCCTTCACGCCGAGCGACTGCGGGTCCACCCCATGCGCCTTGCAAGCGGCAGGTATGCCCTTTTCCAGCTCGTGCATGCTGACGGAAATCCCGCGGGCCTTCAGCGCGCGCTCGTAATTCTCAATCTGTAGCACTTTCACCACGTCAATGGACGCCAGCCCGCCTCCGACCACAATCGTCTCGTCGGGAGTCTCGTAGCGCGGCCCGGTGTAGTCCTTCTCGTTCTTGTGGTTGTACCAGTAAATGAACGGGTTCTGGTAAACGAGCCCCTTGTCCACGAACTCCTGCGCGCCCGGGACTCCCAAATCTCTGTCGCGCCACGCGCCGTTCGCCAGAATCACCGCGGAGAAGCCCCAGTTGTTGCAGAAATCTCCAAATTCCAGATCGCGCCCAAGCTTCGTCGAGGGCACGTAGTAAACGCCCGGCTTTTTCAGCCGCGCGTCAATCCGCCCGTATTCTTGTTTGCGCTGCTCGACGTGCCATCGCGGCAGCCCGTCCTCGATTTTTCCGTACGGGCGTTTGTTCTGCTCGATCACCGCGACTCGTATGCCGCGGTCCGCCAGAATTTCCGCCGCCACCGACCCGGAGATGGCTCCGCCGACCACCGCGACAAAATGTTGGCCCTTGTCAGGCATGCGCGCTCAATCCGGCTCCCGCCTCAACTTCAGAGCGGTGGCCAGAGCGGTGGATTGTACACCGCCCCGCCGCATTCCGAGCGCTTCTAGTGCCGCTGCCCCCAATCTGATATATTCCCCGCACTGGGGAATCGAACGGAACGCAGCGCGCCAGCGCGCAGGCAGCATGCAGCGCGCGCAGCCATCGAAGGAGACGCAGTCCATGCACATCGGCTACGGAGCGGGCTTTCAGCACTTGGGCGGCTATTCGGACCGCCAGTTCCTGCGCGAGGAACTCGGCAATTGCGTCCGCGCGGAAGATCTCGGCTTCGAGTCCGTCTGGGTCACCGAGCATCACTTCGACGACTACTCGATCAGCCCGGACCCGTGCCAGGTGCTTTCCTACATCGCCGGCCGGACGAAGCGCATCAAGCTCGGCTCGATGGTCATCGTTGTGCCGTGGCACGACCCGATCCGCCTCGCCGAGCAGATTTCGCTGCTCGACCACGTTTCCGACGGCCGCTACATCCTCGGCATGGGCCGCGGCCTCGCGCGCCGCGAATTCGAAGGCCTGCGCATTGACCAGAACGAAGGCCGCCAGCGCTTCGACGAATACGCGCAGCTCGTCCTCGACGCGCTCGAAACCGGCTTCATGGAAGGCGGAGCCACCGTGAAGCAGCCGCGCCGCGAAATCCGTCCGCGTCCGTTCAAATCATTCAAGGGCCGCTCGTTCGCCGCCGCCGCTTCGGCGGATTCAGTGCCCGTGGTTGCAAAACTCGGCCTGGGCATGCTCGTGATCATTCAGAAATCCTGGAAGCTCGTGACCGCCGACATGGAGCGCTATCACGCGCTCTGGAAAGAATTTCATCCCAACGAAGCGCCGCCCAAGCCCTTCTGTTCCGGCTTTACATTCGTGGACGAGAGCGCCGATCGCGCCGAAGAACTCGCTCGCAAATATCTCGCACTGAACTATCGCACCGCGCTCGAGCATTACGAGATGCTTGGAAAACACTTCGGCGAGCTCAAGGGCTACGAGCGCTACGCCGACATGAGCAAGTACCTCAACGAGATCGGCCAGGAAAAAGCCGTCGAGGATTACATCCAGCTCATGGCCTGGGGCACGCCGCAGCAGGTCCTCGAAAAATTCGCCGGCTACAAGCAGCTGATAGACATGCAGGGCATCATGCCGAATCTGAATTTCGGCGGCATGCCGCACGACGAGGTCCAGCGCAACATCGCCTGCTTCGTCAAGCACTGCATGCCCGAGCTGAAAAGCTGGCCCAGCGCCACGCTCGCCGAACCGAAAGAACTCGCGCTGACCGCAGTGTAGCGCGCCGTCGTCTTCGTAGCGCCGGCATCTTGCCGGCTCTTTTGTCTGCGCCGATCTGATCTCCCAGGCTCGACTAGCCGTCGACACTGGGAGCCCTGTCTTGAAATAGTGTGACACTTTGTTAGGGTGCCGATCGTTTGTTTTCAATGAGATAAGCCGCAAAAGACTTTGCATGGTGTGACACTTAATTTGCGAGTTCAGCGACGCGACTTCGGCCGGGTTTTTCGTTTTGTAGGTCGCGGCTTTAGCCGCGACGTTCGATGGATCGCGCAATAGCGCGTACCGTTTGGCGGAAGTTTCTCTTTCGGCGCTTCGTGCGCCGCCCGCCAACCTCCACGGCGTAAACCTCGGATTCGCTTCGGTCTTCGACCTTCGCGAAAGCCTGCGGCAGCAAGGTAGCGTCTTGCGGGCACTACTTACGGCGGGGTTTAAACCCCGGCTCATCTCCCCGGCTCGACTAACCGTCGACCTGGGAGCCCTATTATTGGCTTCGCGGCACCACGTTTTTTGTGTCGAGTAGCGATGGTGTCGATGGTTTATTTTCAAAGAGATAGAGCGAAAACTACTCGGCATGCTGTGTCGAGTAGAGCGTGGCCGGTGGGACTCGAAATCCACTGCGCGCGAAGCGACCGGGACGCACGGGTGCATCCCGGTGTCGCCGGTGGGTGTTGCGCCAAATTTGTGTTCGTGTCGCATAACGCGAGAATGACGCTAGCAGAATTCGTGACGCGAAGAAGCTGGGACAAAGTCTAGAAAAAGTACAGGGCCGACACGCTGTACGAATTGGAGTCGGAACGGCCGCCTTCTCTCGAATCGTGTCGGTCGGAGGGGTAGGAGACTGCATTTGGCTTTCCGAGTTGCTATACTCAGGCCCTTAGATTGAGCCCATGCCTGTAGCTGCGAAACGCAAGCTAGCGACTACGCCGCCTGAGAAGGCGACAGATCTGTCCGCATTTGTGCCGCCCGAATTGTTTCTTTCAGAAGATCCGCAAACGTTGATCCCACGTCTCGCAAAAGATGGTTGTTCGCTACCGGCGAACAGTTTGTATGGCAACTCGATAAAGTCTAGGGATAGCTTCTCGGAAGTTTAGGCTCGGAGATTTCTACGTCTTATGGCCACTGCCGCTCAACAGAAGGTGCTTGGCGCCTTTTATACCGCTGACCCAGTCGCGAGATTCTTGGTCCGTTGGGCGGTCCGCAGGGCTGACGACATCGTCCTTGACCCCAGTTGTGGTGCTGGCGTGTTTCTTCAAGCTGCGACAGAGCGTATTCGTGACCTGGGCAATCCCCATCCGCGAATTTGGGGAGTGGATGTTGACCCGGCGGCTCTGCGCGTTTCGCATGTCCGATCTTCTGAAGCTAATCTCCTAGAGGGAAGTTTTTTTTCGCTTCGGGCCGGAGACGTCCCCCCAGTGACTGCAGTCGTCGGGAACCCGCCGTTCATCCGATATCAAACTTTCAATGGCAAGTTGCGGGCGGAAGCTCTCAGATGTGCGTTGGACGCTGGCGTGGAACTTCCGAAGTTATGCTCTTCTTGGGCGCCGTTTATTGTGCACGCGGCAACATTTCTGACACGAGGCGGGCGTTTAGGAATGGTGGCGCCTGCTGAACTTATACATGCGCAATATGCACGCGAGGTTCTCCGATTCCTGCTTCGGCGATTTGGGCGAATTACTGTGCGCATGTTTCAGAAAAAGATGTTCCAGGAACTTAGCGAAGACACAGTGCTGCTTTTGTGTGAAAACTTCGGGAACTCTTGCGACTGGTTTTCGATTACACCCGCGACCTGTATCGAGGACGCACGATCTGATGAAAAGTATACCGTTCCGGTCGACATCGAAGCGATTAGATCGGGGGCTCATCGTCTCACGCGGTATCTACTTCCCGCCAAGGCGCGTCACTTGTACGAAGGTATCGCGACGCAGAGTGGTGTAGTGCGGCTGGGAGAGGTTGCGGACGTGGGGATTGGTTACGTAACGGGATGTAATGACTATTTTCATCTAACAACCGGCGAAGCGAGAGCATGGCGAATCCCTCCCCGTTACTTAGCGCCGGCGGTTTCGTCGTTGGGCGGCTTCCGGGGAACGATCTTTCGTCATTCTGATTGGGAACAGCTCGTTGCGTCTGGCAAGAAGACCCATCTGCTACAAATCCAAACATCGAAGGTTGAGGAACTCCCGGCCGGACTTGCGAAATATATTGCCCATGGAAAGGAGCGGCGAGTTGCGGAACATTTCAAGTGCCGTGTCCGGGAAACATGGTACTCCGTACCGCATGTGAGGGTTGGTGATGGCTTTTTGTCTTACATGTCAGGCTCCTCACCGAAGCTTGTTCGGAACGGATCAGGATTCGTTGCTCCGAACACATTGCACATTGTGAGGTTTGCTTCGGGTCGGCAATGGAAACCGTTCGTCGCCGGCTGGCATTCCTCACTAACAAGGTTAAGTTGCGAGATAGAGGGCCATCCCTTGGGTGGCGGAATGCTGAAACTCGAGCCATCAGAGGCAGAGCGCGTTTTGATCGCTCTACCTTATCCGAGGGATGCAGTCGGCCTCGTCACTGAATTGGACAGCCTGCTGCGCAAGGACAATTCTGTGGGAGCCCAAGACTTAGCGGACGATTCTGTGCTGCGCCGAAGGCTCGGTCTCAGCAAGTCGGAGTGCACAGTGCTTCGCGATGCGGCGGGACAATTGGAGAATTGGCGGATGCACAAGTGAGCGTACCAGCGTATGCACCGACTTTAACTGATGCACTGGAACCGCTCAGCCGAGTCGTCGGAACTCAGTCAGGCAAACATATTAAGGCGATCCACGCGTATTGCGCTGCGCGACTTGTGTTGGAGGGCGGGATTCTTCCCGAATGGATCAGTCCCAGGCCTCCCCTTCTCGCCAAGCGAATAAGTAATGCGACATACGGACTTAGCTACTCTGCATCCGCAGAGAGCGGATCCGAGACAAGGGTCTTAGGCGGCATTAAGTACAAGAGCGTAGACGTGACCGCCGTGGTCAACGATCTGGGACCTGCGATTGGAATTTCTGCGAAGAGCACGGGCAACGCTTTTAGGAATCTGACCAATAGAATGGAGGAGGCGTTGGGAGAATGCACCAACGTCCATCTAATGTATCCCGGCTTTGTGTTCGGGTTTCTACATCTGATTAAGTTTAGCAAAGCTTCGGAGACGCGTAGTCCGCAAGATGCATCCTTCGCAGAGGATGACGAGCCTTTACCTTTGATGAAGCGGTATCACGAAGTCCTGGTGGCGCTGTCCGGGCGGCACGCGATTACCGATCCCGGCATGCGCTACGAATCGGTGGGGCTCTTGGTTTACAGATGCCAAGGCTCCCGGGCTGAGATCTGGCCTAATTATCCGCCGTCCGACAGTCCAGTCCATTTTTCACGATTCTTCAAGCGTCTCTATGATCTGTACGATTTGCGATTCGGTTATCCTGACCCGGATGGGGCAAATATACGAAAAGCGTGGCAGCCTGAAGGACGGTCCATTCCGAGTAAATTTGACCAGAAATTAGCGTTTCCGTGGGAGCTAAGACTGTCTGCCGAGTGAAAGGCTAGAAGACGACGATTCACCGAAAAACTCTCTTAACCTCAAAGGGGTCGAGACGTCCGTCTCCGCAGCGTTTTGCGAATAATCTGGCGGGTGCCGGCGCTCGGGACCAAATCAATCTCTCTGCAGCTTGAAATACGTGACGGCGAGCGGCGGGAGGCGCAGTCTGCCACGGCGGACTTCATCAGTCCGGCAATCCTAATCGAATTGTCAATCGCGCTGGGGCTTGAGGTAAACGACTGCGAGCGGGGGCAGCTTCAGCTTGATCGAGTAGGGGCGATCGTTCCACGGAAACGGCTCGGCGCGGACGCCGCCGGAATTGCCGATGTCCGTGCCTTCGTAATATTTGGAATCCGAATTGAGGATCTCGCGATAGAAGCCGGGGCGGGGAACACCGATGCGGTAATTCTCGCGAACCACCGGCGTGAAATTGCAGACGACCACCACGAAGTCTTCGCCGTTTTTCGCGCGCCGCATGAAACGACAGGACGCTGGCGGCGGCATCGTTCACTTCCAGCCATTCGAAGCCGGACCATTCGAAATCAACTTCGTGCAGCGCGCGCTCTTTGACGTGCAGGCGATTCAAATCCCCGAGCAGCCGCTGGACGCCTCGATGCGAGGGCGAAGCCTCGAGCGCCCAATCCACCGAGCTTGCCTCCCAGAATTCGTTGCGCTGCGCGAGTTCGCTGCCCATGAAATGAAGCTTTTTCCCCGGATGCGCGAAAAGATAGGCGAAGAGCAGCCGCAGATTGGCGAACTGCTGCCAATCGTCGCCCGGCATTTTTTCGAGCAGGGATTTTTTCCCGTGCACCACTTCGTCGTGCGAAAGCGGCAGGACGAAATTCTCGTGGAATGCGTAGAGCATCGAGAACGTCAGCTTGCCGTGCTGGAATTGCCGGTGGATCGGATCGAGCGCGAAATACGAGAGCACGTCGTTCATCCATCCCATGTTCCATTTCAAATCGAAGCCGAGCCCGCCGATGTATGTGGGCCGCGAAACCGCCGGCCAGGATGTGGACTCCTCCGCGATCATCAGCGCGCCGGGATGCCGCACGTGCAGCACTTCGTTCAGGCGCTTCAGGAACGCGATGGCTTCCAGATTCTCGCGTCCGCCGAAAGCGTTGGGAATCCATTCGCCCGGAGCGCGCGAATAATCCAGATAAAGCATCGAGGCGACCGCGTCCACGCGCAGGCCGTCTATGTGGTACTTATCAATCCAGAAAAGCGCGTTCGAGAGCAGGAAATTCTGCACCTCGTTGCGGCCGTAATTGAAGACCAGCGTGCCCCAATCGGGATGCGCGCCGCGGCGCGGGTCCTCGTGCTCGTAAAGATGCGTGCCGTCGAAAAATGCCAGGCCGTGCGCGTCGCGCGGGAAATGCGCGGGCGTCCAATCGAGGATCACGCCCAAACCTTCCTGATGGCAGCGGTCCACGAAGAACATGAAATCGGCGGGCGTGCCGTAGCGGCTCGTCACCGCGTAGTAGCCGACGGTCTGGTAGCCCCAGGACGCGTCGAACGGATGCTCCATGATGGGCATCAATTCCAGATGCGTGTAGCCCATCTGCTTCGCGTAGGGAATCAGCGTGTCGGCGAGTTCGCGGTAGGTGAGCCAGCGGTCGCCTTCGTCGGCTTTGCGCCGCCAGGAGCCGAGGTGAACTTCGTAAACCGACATCGGCGAATGCAGCCAATCGCGCGCGGCGCGCGCTTCGAGCCACGCGGAGTCGTTCCATTTGTAGCGGTCAATGTTGCAGACGACCGACGCGGTCTTGGGACGCAGCTCGGCGAAGAATCCGTAGGGATCGGACTTCAACCCGACTTCGCCACCGACGCGGGAAAGAATTTCGAATTTGTACAGCGCACCCACATCCAGGCCTGGCAGAAAAATTTCCCAGATGCCGCTCGAGCCGCGGCTGCGCATCGGGGCAACGCGCCCGTCCCAGGAATTGAAATCGCCGACCACGCTGACGCGCTTCGCGTTCGGCGCCCACACGCCGAAATGAACTCCGGTGACGCCCGCGACCTCGCGCACGTGCGCGCCCAGCTTTTCGTATTTCAGGTAATGCGTGCCCTCGCCTGAAAGATACAGGTCGTACTCGGTGAGGATCGGCGGAAAAGCGTAGGCGTCGTAGGTTTCGAATTCGACGCCGTCCGGAAAGCGGAAGCGCAGCCGATACGCGGATGGCGCGATGGCTTCTCCGCCGGCGAGTCCGATTGCGCTGGCCGGAATCACCGCCTCGAAGATTCCGGCGGGATGAATCTTCGCCGCGGGATGCGCCATCTGCCCGGCGATCCATACGACGCTCAGCTCGCGAGCGTCCGGCCGAATCGCGCGGATGGCCAACGCTTTCTTGCCGTCGCGTTCGACCCAGTGCGGGCCGAGCGTGCGAAACGGGTCCGATTCCTCTGCGCGGAGCAGCTCTTCCAATTCATCCGGAAAGCTGCTGGCAACTGGCTTCGTCGCGCTCGATGGCTTCTCAGGTTTGCTCACGCGCTCCCATCTTACTACCGGAGCGCGACGCGCAGCGGCAAACCTCGGGCTCGGTACGGCGCCTCGAACTTATCAATGAGTTCTGTGTTGACCAGATGTGAACCCCGCTGTTAAGAACCGCACCATGTAGTACCAACGTACCATTGTGAGGGCCAGTACCCGCCTCTATAAAGGGATGCGGGGTACATTCGTGCGGGGTGCTGTGTAAACTCCGGCCCTACAGCCGTCTACACATCATGTCCACCAGAAACGCGACACTTCGCCCGAAGCAGAATGGTGCGTCGCACGCCCTGAAGCGTGCGGACGGCAAGTCCGGACCTCCTCAAACGGGCGCTACAGCGCCGGGCGGCAACGGAGCCGTTGCAAACGGGCCATTCGAGGTCGTCTTCTCCACCAATCCGCTGGCGATGTATATCGCCGACCAGGAAACGCTCGAGTTTCTTGAGGTCAACGCGGCGGCCATCCGGCAATACGGCTTTTCGCGGGACGAATTCCTGCGCATGAAAATCACCGAGATACGCCCGGCCGCGGATGTGCCCAACTTCCTCAATTCGATTCGCAAGCACGGAACCACTCCGACTGGTGTGGGTCATGTGCGGCATCACCGGAAGAACGGAGAGATCTTCGACGTCGAGGTCACCAGCCGAACGATTTCCTTTGGCGGTAAGGACGCCGTACTGGTCGTCACGCAGGACATCAGCGCGCGACGCGCGGCCGAGCAGAAACTTGCGGAGCACGCTGCGTTTTCAAGCGCACTGACGGAGAACAGCCCGCTCGCGATTGTCGCGCTCGATTTGAACCGGCAGGTGCAGACGTGCAACAGCGCGTTCGAACGTCTTTTCGGCTATTCGCTGGCCGAGATCGCCGGGAAGGAACTCGATAGCCTGATCGCGCCTCGCGGCGAGCAGGGCGAAATGATGGGACTGGTGCAACGCGTGATGACCGGCGAGACCATACGTCTGGTCGGCAAACGCAGGCGGCGCGACGGGTCGCTCGTGGACGTGCGAATCATCGGCGTGCCGCTGATCGTCAGCGGAAAGCAAACGGGAACGTTCGGCATTTACGAGGACATTACCGATAGAGGCCGAGCCGAAAAAGCGCAACATCGCGCCGAAGAAAAATATCGCCGTCTCTTCGAAGGAGCTGTCGAAGGATTTTTCGAATCCACGCCAGAAGGGCGATTTGTGACGGTCAATCCTGCCATGGCGCGCATCGCCGGCTATTCTTCGGCCGCCGAGATGGTTCGAGAGATTCACGACATTGGCAAACAGCTGTATGTGGATCCCGTCACGCGGGATGACCTGAAGCGAGGACTGGAAGAGAAGGGAATCCTGGAAGGATTCGAGTGCCCGCTGCTGCGCAAGGACGGCAGCATGATCTGGATTTCGATGAACGTGCGGGCAATCCGCGATTCGAGCGGCAAGATCGTCAGCCACGATGGCACGGCGGAAGACATTACGGACCGGAAGCGCTCCGAGCTGATCCGCCAGGTCACCACGGAGATCATCCACGCGGTCAGCGTCACGGACAACCTTGATGCGTTGCTGCGGCTGATTCACGCGTCGCTGGGAAAAGTGCTCGACGCCGGCAATTGTTTCGTGGCGCTTTGCGAAGCCTCGACCGGGAAATTCCACTTTCCGTTCTTCGTGGATCGCTACGACGCAGCACCCGCTCCCGACAAAATGGAAGATCTCGACCGGAGCTGCACGTCTTACGTGTTTCGCACCGGGCAGGCAATGCTGATTTCGCAGGACCGGTTCGATCAGCTCGCCAGCAAGGGCGAAGTGGAACTGGTGGGTACTCCTTGCCCGTCATGGCTCGGAGTGCCGCTGAGGACGCCCGCGGAAACAATCGGCGTGCTGGTGGTCCAGAATTACGAGCGCGAAAATGTCTACACATCGCGCGATCTTGAATTTCTTTCTTCTGTGGGCGGACAGATCGCTCTCGCGATCGAGCGAAAGCGCTCGGAAGAACGCGTGCGGGAAAGCGAAGCGCGCCTCCGCCTGCTGGTCGAGCAATTGCCCGCCGTCCTATGGACGGTGGACAGGAATCTTCGTTTCACGTCCGCCGTCGGATCGGGTCTGGCGCGGCTGGGACTCAAGCCGAATCAGCTGGTGGGCATGTCGCTATCTGACTACTTTGAAACGAGGGATCAGTCTTTTACGCCGATTGCCGCCCACCTTCGTGCGGTCGCCGGCGACCCTGTCACCTTTCCGGTCGAGTGGAAAAAAGGTTCGTACGCATGTCACGTCGAACCCTTGCGTGACGCCGCAGGCGAGGTGCAGGGCGCGATTTGCATGGCGCTCGACGTCACCGATCGCAAACAGCTCGAGGAACAGTTCCGCCAGGCTCAGAAGATGGAAGCAGTCGGCCGTCTCGCCGGCGGAATCGCGCACGACTTCAATAACCTATTGATGGTGATACAGGGCTACGCCGATTTGCTGGCAGACCGTCTCCCGGTGGGCGAATCGCTGCATCGAAACGCGGAGCAGATTCAAACCGCCGCCCAGCGCGCCGCCGCGCTCACGCAACAATTACTGGCCTTCAGCCGCAAACAAATTCTGGCGCCGAAGGTACTCAACGTTCACAGCGTGGTCGCCGACATGGAAAAGATGCTGCAACGGTTGATCGGCGAGGATATCGAGCTGGAAACATCCTCGAAGCCCGACCTGTGGCTCGTGAAAGCCGATCGCAGCCAGATCGAGCAGGTGGTGATGAATCTGGCGGTGAACGCGCGAGACGCAATGCCGAAGGGCGGGCGCCTCACGATTGAAACCGCCAACGTGGAATTCGATTCGTCAGTCTCGCATTCACCCGCTGTGGTGGCGCCGGGCAAGTACGTGATGCTCGCGGTGACCGACAACGGCTGCGGAATGGATACCAAGACGCAGACGCACATTTTCGAGCCGTTCTTCACGACCAAGGAAAAAGGGAAGGGCACTGGACTTGGTCTCGCGACCGTGTACGGAGTTG
Organism: uncultured Acidobacteriota bacterium; assembly: GCA_963814855.1. Taxonomy (GTDB): domain Bacteria; phylum Acidobacteriota; class Terriglobia; order Acidiferrales; family UBA7541; genus Palsa-295. The sequence goes on along the minus strand of CAWFEL010000007.1, from coordinate 1,581,891 downwards.
TGAAGCAGAGCGGCGGCTACGTCTGGGTGTACAGCGAGCCGGGACATGGCACGACATTCAAAATCTATCTGCCGCGCATCGAGGATGAAATGGCCTCTGCCGGGATCGAACGGAGCACGTCGTCCGCCTCCTTGCCGAGGGGTTCGGAAGTCGTTCTCCTGGTGGAAGACGAAATAGGAGTTCGCGAACTGGCTCGGGAATACCTGGAGATGAGCGGCTATACCGTGATCGTGGCGCCCGACGGCCATACGGCTATCGAATTGGCGGCCATGCATGCCGGAACCATTAATCTGCTGATGACGGACATGGTGATGCCGGGAATCGGCGGGCGCGAGCTGGCGGAACGCGTGATCGCCGTCCGCCCGGAGATCAAAATCCTCTATATGTCGGGATACACCGACCAGGCAGTGGTGCATCAGGGAATTCTGGGAACGGACGCGCCTCTTCTTCAAAAGCCGTTCACGCTGGCCACGCTAACCATGAAGTTGCGCGAGATTCTGGACCCCGCAGTCGCGCGGTAGGTCGCACTCGCATCCAGGTTGAAGGCCCGCACCGCAGGGATTCCTCCGGCCATTGCGCGGTGGAATATCGTAGAATCTCCCCGCAGACCCCACTGCAAAGCGTTGATGACCCTTTCGTCCAGCGATCTCGGATGTCCGGAAAAGCGGCTGCTGGTGCGCTGTGCGCGAACGAGACTTGAGCCAAGGACAGCGCAGGAGATACGCGAGCTGGCCGCTGGCTCGCTTGATTGGGATTTTCTTCTTACGGCGGCTGCGGAGAACTCAATCCTGCCGCTACTCGCGCGGCAGATTTCCGCTGTCGCGGCGGACGCCGTTCCTCCGAACCAGCTCGAGCGATTAAAGAACGGCGCGCGTGCGAATGCCCTGCGCTGCCTTGTGCTGACGGCCGAGCTCATCAAGATCATGGATCTATTCCGGTCGCAGGGAATTCAGGCGATGCCTTACAAAGGCCCGGTTCTCGCGGTGCAGGCGTATGGAGACGTGACGCTACGCGAGTTCGACGACCTCGACATCGTCTTGCGCCAGCGCGACATGGCGAAGGCAAACGACGCGATTCAGGGCGCCGGATACCGCCCGCGCTTTCCGTGGATTTTCGCGTCCGGCGGATCGTCCGTGATCCCCGGCGAATACAATTACCGCGATGAAGAACGGCGGTTGATCGTGGAACTTCATACGGAGTGGACGCTGCGCCATTTTCCGATTCGTCCGGACCTCGACGATATGGCGCGGCGGCTGGTTTCTGTCGCGCTTAGCGGGCATGAAATTCCAACGTTTGGGCCCGAGGATATGCTGCCGCTTCTCTGCATTCATGGATCGAAGGATTTCTGGGAGAGAATTTCGTGGATTGCAGATATTTCCGAATTCGTTCAGGCGAATCCGCGGCTTGATTGGGATCAAGTGTTCCGGCGCGCGGACGCACTTCGCGCGGGGCGGATGTTGAATATCGGCCTGGCGCTCGCGGCCAAACTTCTAGCCGCGCCTTTGCCGGGAGAGGTAACGGCACGCGTGAAAAGCGATTCGGTCGCAGTGGCGGTCGCGGCCGATGTGGCGCACAGACATTTCGGCCGCGAATCGCCCGAGCGCGACGCGGCCGCGCGATTCCATTTTCGCCGGCGAATGGTGAAGGGGACGCTTTCTGGTTGGCGGTACTCGATGTGGCTCGCGACGCAGCCCGCCGACGAAGACGGCGCGATGATACAGCTGCCGCGTCCGCTGATTCCGCTGTATGCGGTGTTGCGCCCGCTTCGACTTTGGCGCAAGTATGGATCGTCCGGCGGGCGCCCCGCCGAGCATAAGTAAATATTTGCAAAAGTACAGGTAATGATTTGAATCGCGGAGGAACTTGAAAATGGAACTTGGACTCAAAGGGAAAGTCGCGGTCGTCAGCGGATCGAGCAAGGGAATCGGGCGTTCGATCGCGGAGGCGCTGGCACGCGAAGGCGTGCAGGTGGTGATCAACAGCCGCAACGCGGATGAGCTCATTGCAACTGCCTCTGAGATGCGCAACGCGGGCGCGACGGTACATGCTGTTGCGTCCGATATGACCGATGCCGACGGCGCGATCCGGCCGATTCATGAGGCCGTGCGGCACTTTGGCGGACTTCACATTCTGGTCAACAATGCAGGAGGCGCGGGCCGCTTCGGGACGTTCGCCGACCTCACTGACGATGAGTGGCTGGGCGCATTCAATCTGAATGTGCTTTCGGCTGTTCGCGCCACGCGCGCGGCGATTCCCCAGATGCAAAAGCAGAAATGGGGGCGCATCATCAACATTTCGTCGGAATCCGGCGTGCAGCCCGATCCCATGATGCCGCACTACAACGCCTCCAAATCCGCGCTGAATAGCGTGACGAAAAGCCTATCGAAGGCGTATGGCAAAGACGGAATTCTGGTGAACACGGTGTCGCCCGCTTTCATTCGGACGCCGCTGCTCGACGGCATGCTGGCGCAGCAGGCGACGGCTCGAGGCATCAGTATGGACGAGGCTGAACAGGTCATGCTGCGCGAATTTCGGCCCAACATCCTGCTCGGCCGCGCGGGCAGACCGGACGAGACGGCTGGAATTTGTGTTTTCCTGGCTTCCGAACAGGCCTCGTTCATCACGGGGTCGAATTATCGAGTTGATGGCGGATCTGTCGCGAGCCTGTAATGTTAAGTACTGAATAATTCAAGCGGGTTCGGCTCGAGCCCGGGCCGCAGCCAAGGAAACCTCGCCTGCGCGCGCCACGTGCGCTAAAATGGGCGCGCGTTGTTCAGGAGGAGACGATGAGCTTAACCGCGAAAACGACCCCCACCCCCCAGGATGCGAAGCAACCCGAGAACCCGCTGAAGGAGCTGCTACGCTTCGGCCAGTCGGTGTGGTTCGATTACATTCGCCGCGACCTGATTACCACCGGCCAGCTGGCGCGATTGATTGAAGACGACGGATTGCGCGGCATGACTTCGAATCCAACCATCTTCGAGAAGGCGATCGCGGGAAGCCCGGACTACACGAAGCCGCTCGCGGAACTTGCCAAGCGCGGCGACCTAGACGCCAAAGGTATCTACGAACATCTCGCGATCCGCGATATTCAGGATGCGGCCGACGCGCTGCGCGGCGTGTACGACCAATCCAAGCGGCGCGACGGTTACGTGAGCCTGGAAGTCTCTCCCTATCTGGCGCACAAAACGCAGGAGACGATCGAGGAAGCGCGGCGCCTGTGGAAGGCGGTTGGTCGCGAGAACGTGATGATCAAAGTACCCGGCACGCCTGAGGGAATTCCGGCGATCCGCGAACTCATCGGGAGCGGAATCAATATCAATGTGACGCTGCTCTTTGCACAGGACGTGTATCAAACTGTCGCCGACGCCTATATCGCGGGCCTTGAGGATTTCGCCGGACGCGGAGGCGATCTGAGCCGCATCGGCAGCGTGGCGAGCTTTTTCGTCAGCCGCATTGACGCGCTGATTGACGGCAAGATTGCGGAGACGCTGAAGAATCCGCCGGCCACGGCCGATCAAGGATTGCTCCATAGTCTGCAAGGCAAAGTCGCGATTGCGAATGCCAAGCTCACGTATCAGCTTTACAAAAAAATCTTCAGCGGCCCGCGCTGGCAGAAGCTCGCCGATCGCGGCGCGCAAACCCAGCGCGTCCTATGGGCCAGCACGGGCACGAAGAATCCGGCGTATAGCGACATACTGTACGTCGAGGAATTGATCGGACCCGATACGGTGGATACGGTGCCGCCCGCCACGTTTGACGCGTTTCGCGATCACGGCAAACCGCGCGCCAGCCTGGAAGAAGATCTCGACGAGGCCCACAAAACGATGCTCGATCTGGGGCGCTCCGGGATTTCCATGAAGGCAGTGACCGACCAATTGACCGAAGATGGCGTGAAACTGTTCGCGGAAGCCTTCGGCAAGCTCCTCGACGCTGTCGAGAAACAGGCGAAGCTTGCCACGGGCGGCTCCTCACCGCGATGATCGAAAAATTTCCGGAAGCTCTCGCCAAGGCTGTGAAGGCCACGCTCGAAGACTGGAAGGCCAACGACAAAGTGCAGCGCCTCTGGGCGCACGACGCGTCGCTATGGACGAACGCGGACGAAGGCAAGTGGCTGGGCTGGCTCGGGATTGTGGAAGAGCAGTTGGCGAAACGGAAAAGTTTCCAGCAGATCGCAGAAGAGATTCGCACGGCCGGATTCACACACGCAGTGCTTCTCGGCATGGGTGGGTCGAGCCTTTGTGTTGAGGTTTTGGAGCTTACGTTCGGCAAGATTCCGGGTTATCCCAAAATCTCGACGCTCGATTCCACGGACCCGGCGCAAATCAAGGCTGTCGAATCGAAGCTTGATCTCGCGAAATCGGTTTTTATCGTGTCGAGCAAATCCGGCAGCACGCTGGAGCCGAATATTTTCAAACAGTATTTTTATGAGCGCGTGAAGCAGGTCGTTGGCGCGGCCGAGGCCGGGAAACATTTCATCGCGGTTACGGACCCGGGCTCCAACATGCAGAAAGTGGCCGAGGCCAGCGGATTTCGCCACGTGTTTTTCGGGCTTCCGTCCATCGGGGGGCGTTATTCGGCGCTATCGGATTTCGGGGCGATTCCGGGAGCGATACAGGGAATTGATGTCGGGAAATTGTTTGATCGCACCGAGAAGATGGTTCGCGCGTGCGGCGCTGCTGTGCCCGCCGATCAAAACCCCGGCGTGATTCTTGGCGCGGCGCTCGGGACGCTGGCGAAGGGCGGACGGGACAAGGTCACGATTTTCGCTTCGCCCGGAATTTCGGATTTGGGCGCGTGGCTTGAGCAATTGCTTGCGGAATCCACGGGCAAAGAGGGCCATGGGATTATTCCGGTGGATCGCGAGCATATCGGTCCGCCTAGTGTTTACGGGAACGATCGGTTGTTCGTCTACGTTCGGCTGGAAACTGCTCCGGACGCGAAGCAGGATGCGGCCGTCGCGGCTTTGGAGGCCGCAGGACAGCCGGTGATCCGGATTGCGGTGCCGGAAATTTACGACCTGGGCCAGGAATTCTTCCGCTGGGAAATTGCTACTGCCGTCGCGGGCTCGGTGATCGGCATCAACGCGTTCAATCAGCCGGACGTGGAAGCGAGCAAGATTGAGACGCGCAAGCTGACGGATGCGTACGAAAAGTCCGGATCGCTCCCCGCGGAGTCTCCCGTGCTGCAGGATAGCGGCATAAAACTTTTCACCGACGAAAAGAACGCGGCGGCCCTGAAACAGGCCGCGGGAAATGACGCGACACTCGCCGGTTACTTGCGCGCGCACTTGGATCGTCTGCGCGCGGGCGATTACTTTGCGGTGCTCGGCTACATCCAGATGAACGACGCGCACGAATCGGCGCTGCAGGCGATTCGGCATGCGGTCCGCGACAAGCGGCACGTCGCTACGTGTCTCGGATTCGGGCCGCGCTTCCTGCATTCGACCGGACAAGCGTACAAAGGCGGCCCGAACTCGGGCGTGTTTCTGCAGATCACCTGCGACGATGCCGCCGATCTTCCGGTGCCAGGCCAGAAATATACGTTCGGCATCGTGAAGGCGGCGCAGGCGCGCGGCGATTTTCAGGTGCTCGCGGAACGCAATCGGCGGGCGTTGCGCGTGCATCTCGGCGCGGACGTTGCGGCCGGACTCGCGAAGCTCGCGCAAGCGGTCCAGCAGGCGTTGGCGTAGCCGCAATTCTTCCGCAGTTAAACCGGCTCGATGTTTTCCGGAGGACCATCCGTGGATACGACCGACTCGACGAACATCACGCAAGATACCCTTGGTGCGCCGGCTGGTCCTTGCACGATGGTTATATTCGGCGCGAGCGGCGATCTCACGAAGCGTCTTTTGATTCCCGCAATTTACAATCTTGCGGCTGGGAAACTGCTGCCGGAGCAGTTCGCCATTGTGGGCGTTGCGATTGAGAACTTTTCGATCGAGCAATTTCGCGAGCAGGCCACCAAGGACATTCATCAATTTGCGACGCGAGAAGTTGCCGACGAACTTTGGAACTGGTTCGGGAAGCGCATCTATTACGTTGCCGGTGATTTCAAAGATCCGAATCTGTATTCCAAGCTGAAGGAGACACTCGCGCAGGCGGAAAGGGAGCAGGGAACTCAGGGCAATTGTCTTTTTTATCTCGCGATTAGTCCGGACTTTTTCCCGGTGGTCGTGCAGCAGCTCGGCGCGGCCGGACTTACCACAGAGGAAGGCGACAAGTGGAAGCGCGTCGTGATCGAAAAACCGTTCGGGCACGATCTTCCCTCCGCAATCGCCCTCAACAAGACCATTCTTGGAGTGCTTGAGGAAAAGCAGATTTTTCGAATTGACCATTATCTTGGAAAGGAGACGGTTCAAAACATCATCGCCTTTCGCTTCGCCAATGGAATTTTCGAGCCGGTGTGGAATCGGCGCTACGTGGATCACGTGCAAGTGACGGTGTCGGAGACACTCGGCGTGGAACAGCGCGGCGGATACTACGAAACGGCCGGCGCCCTGCGCGACATGGTGCCAAACCATATTTTTCAGCTGATCACACTGTGCGCGATGGAGCCGCCGATTTCCTTCGCGGCCCACGAGGTCCACGACGAACAAACGAAGATTCTGCGCGCGATTCAGCCGCTCAAGCCGGAAACGGTTCTGGAAGAGTCCGTGCGCGGCCAGTATGGAGCCGGAGCAATCGACGGAAAACCGGTCGTCGCGTACCGCAGTGAACCGCACGTTGCGCCCGATTCACAGACGCCCACGTTCGTCGCCATGGCGCTGCACATTGATAACTGGCGCTGGGCCGGAGTGCCGTTCTATCTGCGCACCGGCAAACGCATGGGGAAGGTGGCGACGCAAGTCGTGGTGCGGTTCCGGCGTCCGCCGTTCATTTTGTTTCGCAATACTTCGGTCGAGAAACTCGCTCCCAACGAAATCGTGATCAACATCCAGCCGGACGAAGGCATCTCGCTGAACTTCGAAGCCAAGGTTCCGGGACCGGTCGTGCGCCTGGGCGCGGTGAATATGAAGTTTGCGTATTCCGAGTATTTCGGAAGCACACCGCAGACCGGATACGAGACGCTGATCTACGATTGCATGATGGGCGACCCGACCCTGTTTCAGCGCGCCGACATGGTCGAGGCGTCCTGGGCCGTCGTCCAGCCGATTTTGGACGCGTGGAAAGCCACTCCCGCGACCGATTTTCCCAATTACGCCGCGGGGTCCTGGGGACCCGAGAAATCCTTCGAACTTCTGCGGAAAGACGGCCGCGAATGGCGCGATCCCGCCAGCGGCAACGGCCCAAATCGAGCGGCAGAGAAGAAATAAGGGTAACTTTTTGCTTTAGTCCTGGGGTAGCCCCGCTTTTTGCTATAATTTGCCTCACTAAACAATGGACTTCGATCACCTCATCACTTTTCTTGAGATCGCCAAACAGGGCAGCTTCTCGCGCGCGGGGCAAAAGCTATACCGTTCGCAACCTGCCGTAAGCGCCCAGATCCGCCAGCTGGAGCAGGAATACGGGCAGAAGCTCTTTGACCGGGTAGGGAAGTCCGTGAGACTGACGGTGGCGGGCGAGGCCCTTCTTGAATACGCGGGAAAGCTCCTGACACTTCGCAACGAGTCGCTGCGCGCCGTGGCGGACCAATCCAGCTCGCCTCACGGTACGCTGGCGATCGGCGCAAACGAAGCGACGTGCCTCTACGTGCTGCCGGACATTTTTGCCGAATATCACCGCCGCTTTCCGGGCGTGCAGATCAGCATCTATCGCAACTTCAGCCACAAGGTTCTGGAGAAGGTCGAGGACGGCACGGTGGACGTGGGCATCGTGACGATGCCGGTGAAGTCGCCGAGCCTGAAGGTGCATTCGATTTACCGCGATCGGCTGATGCTGATGGTCAGCCCGGCAAACGCGCTCGCGTCCTACAAGACGGTGCGTACCAGCGACATTGCCGGGCAGCCGCTAATTTTCCCCAAGACGGGTTTCACGCGACAGGTGCTGGACAAGCAGTTTCGTCCCTTCCGGTCGCGGCTGCGGATCACCATGGAACTGGCGAGCGTCGGAATGATCAAGCGCTTCGTGGCCGCCGGGCTGGGGGTTTCACTGATCAGCGAAGGATTCGCGCAAGATGAAGTGCGCGCGGGTCAGGTGAAGCTAATTCCCGTCTCCGATATGGAAGTCTGGCGGGAATTGGGACTGGTTTACAGGCGCGACCGCACGCTCCCGCGTTCGGCTTCCGCATTCGTCGCGCTGGCGCGCCACGGCGTTAACGACACAGCGGGCGGCGAAGGCGAAGGAAAAACGGCGCACAAGCGCTGACCTGAATTTAGCCGCACAAGCCTGCGGGCCGTGACTTACTTCACACGCTTTGCGACCAGGTCTTCTTTCGCTGCTCCGGCAACGTCGCGCGTGAACTTGATTTCGTCGCCAGAGATTTTCCCGACATAGGTAATCGCGAGTTTTTGACCCTGGTAATCCAGATTCTCGACGAACGAGACGTCGTCGCCCTTCACGGTGCCATTCTCTATCGCGGTCGTTCCGTTGTCGGACTTCGCCGTGCCCGTCAGTTTTTCTCCATCCACTTTGAATGTGTAGGTGTAGTGCTGTTCGCCAACTTGCGTGTTGAAAGTTGCGGTCCATTGCCCGGTGATGTCCGCGGCCCATGCGGACAATGCCAGGCCTAGCACGAGGATGGGCAGAGCGACGGCTATTCGAAGTTTCATCGAATGGTTCTCCTAAAGAGGATTTTGGCGCGGGACCCAGCTCTCTTGTAGGCCGGGACGGCGTGAATGTCAATCAGGAGGGCTTGCGGAGCTGCTTATAGAGGTCGTTCGCGGCCTGGAATTCCTGCTGCATTTCCCTGCTGGCCAGATTCGTGCGCAGGTGATCCACAGCTTGGGCGAGGCGGTCGAGCGCGCGCGAGATATTGTCGGTGTTTGTCAGCAGGATGTCGCGCCAGATGTCGTAGGGGCTTCCCGCGAGCCGCAGCATATCCTGCAACCCCGAGCCCGAAAGCGTGAGCGGCAGGCCGGTCTCGTCCGTTTCATCCGCTACCACGCGCGCAAGAGCCACGGAGACAAGCTGCGGCAAATGCGAAACGACGCCCACCGCCCAATCGTGCGTTTCCGGATCGGACCAGATCGGGCGTGCTCCGATGGCGCGGACGATCTCGACAAATGATTTTACGCGCGGGTCGGCGTCACTCTCGAGTCCCATCAGTGCATAGGGCGCACCGCGGAAAAGTTTCGCGTCCGCGTGCTCGACACCCGATTGCTCCTTACCCGCCATGGGATGCGCGCCGAAAAACCGCGCCCCGCCGCGAAAATGATCCTTCGCGGCGCGGCAGATCACGGCTTTGGTGCTGCATGCGTCGGTGATCAGTGCGCTCGGCTCGGCTGATTTCGCGATGACGCCCAGCGATTCGATGGATGCGCCGATGGGCAGGGCGATGTATACGAGGTCCGCTCCGCGCACCGCGGCCGCTAAATCGGACGTAGCTTCGTCAACCACGCCGGCAGCCCCAGCGCGTCCGGACGAACCCCCGCGACTATAGCCAACGAAGGAAACGCTGGGAAATAGCTGACGCAGCGCCAAGGCAAACGAGCCTCCAATCAGGCCCGTGCCGATAATCGCTACCCGGCGGAAGGGAACTGCGCTCGCCATGATTCAGTTGCCGCCCGTCATACAGGCGGCATCCGCGCCATTGCGAGCAAGCGAACGTTCACTTCTTGCTCCCGCCTGCAGCGCTTGATTCCGGCTTGATCCAGGACATTTGGGCACGCAGTTCCTTGCCCACTGCCTCGATGGGATGATTCTTGTCCTTCTCCAGAAGCTTGGTATAGACAGGCCGCCCGGCTTTATTTTCGGCGACCCATTCTTTAGCGAATGCGCCGGATTGGATTTCTTCCAGAATCTTTTTCATGTTCTGACGGACGTGGTCGTCAATCACGCGATTTCCGCGGGTGAGGTCGCCATACTTCGCCGTCTCGCTGACGAATTTGTGCATTTCCGCGATTCCGCCCTCATAAATCAGGTCCACGATCAGCTTGAGTTCATGCAGGCATTCGAAGTAAGCGGATTCGGGCTGGTAGCCGGCGTCAACCAGCGTCTCCCATCCGGCTTGAATCAGTGCGCGCGCGCCGCCGCAGAGGACGGCCTGTTCGCCGAACAGGTCGGTTTCGGTCTCTTCGGCAAATGTAGTCTGAATCACGCCGGGCCTCGTGCCGCCGATCGCGTGCGCGTAGGCGAGCGTGCGATCGAATGCGTGTCCCGAGGCGTCCTGCTGGACAGCAACCAGACAGGGAACTCCGCGGCCAGCTTCAAACTGGCGGCGGACGAGATTTCCGGGTCCTTTCGGTGCGACCATGGTGACGTCCACTTCCTTTGGCGGAGTGATCTGGCCGTAGTGAATGTTGAAACCGTGGGAGAACATGAGCATGGCTCCGGCCTTCAGGTTCGGCGCAATCTCTTTCTCATAGATGGGAGGCTGCGAAGTATCCGGCGCGAGCATCATCACAACGTCTGCGCCTTTGGAGGCTTCGATCGGAGCCGAGAGCTTCCACCCGTCGTTTTCAGCCTGCGTCCATGAAGCGCCGCCGCGGCGCAGTCCGACAACCACGTCGAGCTTGCTATCGCGCAGGTTGAGCGCATGCGCGCGTCCCTGGCTGCCGTAACCGATCACCGCGATGCGCTTGCCCTCCAGCGCCCTCGGGTTTGCATCCTTTTCCCAGAACATCTTTGCCATTCGTATTCTCCTTGGAACTGCAGAATTTCAATTTGTCAGGCGTTAGTGATTGCGCCTTCGGACGCCGAAGAAACGAGTTTCGCGTATTTCGCCATGACGCCGGATTTGTACCGCGGCGCGGGCGGTTTCCATTGCGTACGGCGCTCGTCGAGATCGGCTTCGACGTCGAGGCGTCGCGCCTTCACGTCGAGCGTGATTTTGTCGCCATCGCGCACGAATGCAATGGGGCCACCCTGCGCGGCTTCCGGCGCTACGTGTCCCACCATCAGACCGTGCGTCGCGCCGCTGAAGCGCCCGTCGGTGAGCAGAGCGATGGATTCGCCCAGCCCCTGGCCGACAAGCGCGCCAGTAACCGCCAGCATTTCGCGCATCCCGGGACCGCCTTTTGGGCCCTCGTAACGGATCACCACCACGTCGCCTGCTTTGATCTGTTGCTTTTGCACGGCCTCAAACGCGGCTTCTTCGGAATCGAATACACGCGCCGGGCCGGAATGGAAGATCCTCTCGTGGCCGGAAAGCTTTACAACGCAACCTTCCGGAGCGAGCGAGCCGCGCAAAATCGCCAAGCCGCCATCTTTCTTGATGGGATTCGCGAGCGGACGAATCACTTCCTGGCGGGGCGATTCTTTGGCGCTCTGAAGTTCCTCGAAGAGATTTCGTCCCGAAGCCGTTGGCCCGTCGTGCAACAAACCAGCTTCCTGAAGGCGCTTTCCCAGCAGACGCATTCCGCCGGCGTGAAACATGTCCGGGGCGGTGAAGCGGCCGCCGGGTTTCAGATCGGCAAGTATGGGAGTCTTCGCCGAAATTGTATCGAACTCGTCGAGTTTCAAGGGCACGCCTGCGTCGCGAGCAATTCCCAACAGGTGCAGCACCGCATTCGTGGAGCCGCCGGTGGCCGCGACAGACGCGATCGCGTTCTCAAGCGACGCATGCGTGATGATCTGGCTCGGGCGAAGGTCCCTGCGAAGAAGCTCCATCACGGCTTTGCCGCAATCAACCGCGACTTGCAACTTGCGCGGATCAACGGCGGGAACTTCGTTTGCGCCCATGGGAGAAATTCCGAGAAACGAAATCGCCGTGGCCATCGTGTTGGCCGTGAACTGGCCGCCGCATGCGCCGGCTCCGGGGCACGCGCCGTCTTCGAGTTCCGTCACTTGCTGCGCGGTCATTTTTCCTGCGGCGAAAGCGCCGGGCGCTTCGAATACGTCCTGAATGGTGACATCGTGGCCTTGAAATCGTCCGGCCATGATCGAGCCGCCATAGAGCGCCAGCCCGGGTAGATTCAGTCTCGCAAGTGCCATCACGGTTCCGGGAATCGTTTTGTCGCAGCCGCAGATCGCCACCACCGCGTCGAACGCATGCGCGCGCACAAAAAGCTCGATGGAATCAGCGATGACTTCGCGCGAGACGAGGGAAGCCTTCATGCCCTCCGTGCCCATCGTGATTCCGTCGGATATCACGATGGTGTTGCATTCGATGGGCGTGCCGCCGGCGGCGCGGATGCCTTCCTTCACCTTTTCCGCGAGTGTGCGCAGATGGAAATTGCAGGGAGTTACGTCGCTCCACGTGTTGGCCACGGCGACGAGCGGCCGCGCCAGGTCGGCGTCCGTGAGGCCGGTGGCTTTCAACATGGCGCGGGCAGGTGCCCGTGCGATTCCTTTTTTTATTGCGTCACTCTGCATCTCGAATTGACCTTTCGCGCGTTCCCAAAAACAAAAAGCCCCGCGACCTGTCTCCAGGTGCGGGGCGCATTCGTCTAAGCGCGGCTCAGACGGGTCGCCCCCACCTTACGATTACATATACGGAATGGCTGATTGGTCGCGTCATAGAGTAGCGTCTCATTCCACAATGGACAATCGGTTTCCTCTGCTTCGAGCGGCCGCGCTGAATGTTCCCTCGCGAAGAACTCCCGCCACAAAACCTAGTAAGCCGGAATCTGCAGGATAAGTCAAATTTCCAATTATTGCTTCCGGTATAAGCGCTGCTTATGGTGCCTTCGGGCAAGGAATCGCTTGACGCGTCCCGAAGGCGTTTTGTATAGTTGCGCTTCGATATTTGAATCGGAAGTAATTGCAAAGGATAGCCGAGAGCGCGTGATGCACTTGTACTCTAGCTATTTCGCCTTTACTTACCGCTTCCCCTTCGCGGGGGAGCGGGCCGGCGAAACGCGCGCGGACAAGACCAGAAGCTAAAAGCCGCACAAAGTTTCGAATACCGGCCGCGAACCTCGACGAGAGGGCGCGGCTTTTTTGTTGTTCCGGTTCGATGCCGGGGAGGCGACGCGAGTGTCATGAAAATTATAGACTGGCGAGGCAAAATAGACGCGATTGATACAGTCCTGCTGCAACTTCTGAATCTCCGCGCCGAGCTGGCCCTGGAGGTCGGAAAGCTAAAGGATGACGAAGGCGTCTCGCTCCGCGTCCCCGGCAGGGAACAGGAAATTCTTTCCCGCATGAAAAGTTTGAACCCCGGTCCGCTGGCGATTGATTCCGTGGCGAAAATCTATCAGGTGATCCTCGACGAATCCATTCGTACGCAGCAACAGCACGGTTTTGGCGGCGCTCCGCAGCGGCCGCCCAAGAGATCAGGGCGACAATGAAAGTCGCGAAAAACGCGCGTGTGGCGTTTCAGGGGGAGCGCGGCGCTTTCAGTGAAGAGGCCGCCGTGAAACTTCTCGGCGAGGAGATTTCGCTCGTTCCGCGCCCGACCTTTGAGGCTGCGTTCAGTGCGATTGCAGACGGCGTCGCGGATTACATTCTTGCGCCGATCGAAAATAGCCTGGCAGGCTCGGTTCACAGGTCTTTCGATCTGCTGGTGGACAGCCGATTGAATATTCTGGCGGAAGTGGTGATACCGATCGCGCACAACCTGATCGCAGCGCCGGGCGGTTCGTTCGACGAAGTCGCCGTGGTCGAATCGCATCCGGTTGCGCTGGCGCAGTGCGAACAGTTTTTCAGCGTGAATCCGCGACTGAAGAGGGTGGTGACGGAGGACACTGCGGGCAGTGTGCGCGCCGTGGTTCGCGCCGGTGATCGCACGCGCGCGGCGATTGCGAGCCGGCGAGCGGCGGAGATTTATGGCGGCCTGATTCTGCGCGAGCATCTCGAGGACAACAGCGAGAATTACACGCGATTTCTGCTGCTTTCGGCCTCGCCGGATGTGGTCGAGAATGCGGACAAGCTTTCGCTCGTCTTCCAGCTCGATCACCGGCCCGGCGCGCTCGTTCACTCGCTCGAACCCTTTGCGCGGCGGAGTATCAATCTGATGAAGATCGAGAGCCGGCCCGTGCACGGGAGCCCGTGGCAGTACCGTTTTTATCTGGACCTGCAGGCGTCGAGGCGCGATCCGGAAGTTGCCGCGGCGCTGGGCGAATTGGAAAATCTGGTGGTGGATCTGCGGATTCTGGGATCGTACGTTTCCGCGCCGCGATCGGACAGCACGAAATCTCAGGAATCTGCGAGGACTCGAAAATGATTTTCAACATGCTGGGCGGGGCAACAGACAACGACATCAACCATATCGTCGAACGCATCAAGGAATGCGGCTTCGAGGCGCACTTGATTCGCGGCAAGGAGCGAACCGTGATCGGAGTCGTGGGCAACAGCGATCGCCGCCGGGAGGAACTGCTTGCGTTGAGCTCCGCGCCGGGCGTGGAGGAAATCGTGCGGATTTCGCATCCGTATAAACTCGCCGCGCGAAGCATGCGGCCCGAAGGCACGGTGCTCGATCTTGGCAAAGGCGTGACGATTGGCGGAACGGAGGTTGTCGTCGCTGCCGGGCCGTGTGCGATCGAAAGCCCCGAGCAGATCGCGAGCGTTGCCGCGAGCGTGGCCAAGGCCGGCGCGAAGCTGCTGCGCGGCGGCGCGTTCAAGCCGCGGTCGTCGCCGTACAGTTTTCAAGGATTAGGCGTCGAGGGACTGAAGATGATGCGCGATGCGGCGGACAAGAACGGCCTGCTCGTCGTGAGCGAAGTGATGGACCCGTCGCAGATCGAAATCATGCTGCCGTACGTGGACGTGCTGCAGGTCGGCGCGCGCAACATGCAGAATTATCATCTGTTGCGCGGGCTTGGCGAAGTGGACAAGCCCGTGCTGCTGAAGCGTGGAATGTCCGGCACGATCGAAGAGCTGCTGCTCAGCGCGGAATACATCATGGCAGGCGGGAATTACAAAGTGATCCTGTGCGAGCGGGGAATTCGCACATTTGAAACGGCGCTGCGCAATACGATGGATATCGCCGCGATTCCGGTGCTGAAGAGCCTGTCGCACCTGCCGGTGATGGCAGACCCGTCGCACGGCACGGGAAAGCGGGACAAGGTAACCGCGCTGGCTCGCGCGGCAGTCGCCGCAGGCGCGGATGGACTGATCATCGAGGTGCATCCCGATCCCGAGCGTGCGATGTCCGACGGCGTGCAGTCGCTCTACCCGGACCAATTCACGCAGATGATGAAGGAAGTTCGCGCGATTGGCCTTGCCGTGGAGCGGCGCATCGCCTGATCTTGAGCCGTCCGCTAGCGGGCGGCGTGCCAGCGGCTTCGATTACGGAGTCGCGGAAGCGAATCCGTACTTCTGAAATATGGCGAGGCCCTGCGGGCTTGCCAGAAAATCGAGGAAGGCCCGCGCACCTGCCGGATCTTTGGACGCCTTGATCACCGCTGCCGGGTAAATTACCGGCGCGTGCGATTTTGCCGGAGCCGTGGCGACCACTTTTACCTTCGTGGACGACATCGCGTCTGTCGCGTAAACGATGCCTGCGTCCACGTTCCCCGTTTCCACGTAGGTCAGCACCTGGCGCACGTCTTTCGCGAGAACCGCTTTGGAATTCACGGCGTCGTAGATTCCGAGCGACGTCAGCACTTCTTTCGCGTATTGTCCCGCAGGCACGGTCGCTGGTTCGCCGAGCGCGACCTGCTTCACATCCGCGCGCGTCAAATCCTGAAACGACGATACTCCGGCGGTCGAGTCCTTCGGGACGATTAGCACCACCTCGTTTCGCAGCAGATTCTTGCGCGTGCCTTCGAGGAAGAGGCCTTTTGATTCGAGCGCATCCATCTGCTTCGGCGCGGCGGAGAGAAAGACGTCCACAGGTGCGCCCTGCTCGATCTGGAGCTGCAGAGTTCCCGAAGCGCCATAGTTCGCTGCGATCTTCACATTTGGATTCGCGGCGATGTAAGTCTGCTTCGCTTCATCGAGCGCATCCTTCAGACTGATCGCTGCCGAAACCGTGAGATCGGCCTTGCCTGCCTGCGGCGCGGGGCGGCCTCCGAAACTGCCTGCGGTGAAGAGCGAAAGTCCCAACAAGACAGCGAGCAGCGATCGTGAAATCCGGCGGATCAGGAGAATCCTCCCAGAATTTGCGGCGCACTTGAAAGGCGGGCGATTATCAGCGCGCTATACGAATTAACACGATTCCGCGCGTTACGTCAAATCTGTATGGATCATTTCGGACTATTGAAACTGGATCCGACGATCCTGCGGGGCGTGAATCGCAAGCCCCACACCGATCTAATTGCGAACGATCATCACTTCAGTGGACTTGATCAGGGCCGAAGCCTTGTCTCCCACCTTGAGGCGCATTTCCCGGACCGCATCCGCAGTGATGATGGACGTGATTTTCTGGCCGCCAATGGAAAGCGCTACTTGAGCGATCAGACCGTCAACCTTGATTTCGGTTACGCGCCCGGCCAGCTGATTGCGGCCGCTTATTTGGCGGAAATTCGGGCGTCGCGATTCGACCGGCAATCGCTCCGAATGCAGGTGCAGAAATTCGTCCAACTCAGATTCGGGAATGCGATGGTGGCCGCCGGCAGTCGTCACCGTGCGCAGCTTTTTCTTGTAGATCCACTGCTTCAGCGTGGGATAGCTGATGCCCAGAATTTTCGCGGCATCGCGCGGGCTTAGCAGCCGGGAAGGTCGAGTAGTGTTAGCCATCAGGGACGGTTTTAGCGTACTCCCTGCTCCTGAGTCAATCGGGGGTTCAAGCGCATCCAATATGCGAGTGCCGCAACACGCTGTTGGCACTCAGGTTGACAGTGGCAACAGGCGAGACTAGACTGAGTCATTACCCAATGATTTCAATGCCTCCGAATCCGTGTTGTACGTGTTGTAGCACAACGCAGATGTGTGCGTTTTCGGGGGCGCCAGGGTTCATGAGCTAGGTTCAAAGTAAAGCCAGGCTTGAATTCAACCCGCCCTCGGAGTTAGACCGGGAGGCGGGATTTTTTATGGCGTTGCGCGAATTCAGGCTGGACCTCTACGAAAAGGACGGAGCCGTGGCCGCAGTCAGCCAACTCGATCACCTGAAAATGCTCGAAGCCGAGAGCATGTTCATCCTGCGCGAAGCCGCGGCTGAATTCGCGCGTCCGGTGATGCTGTACTCGATCGGCAAGGATTCCTCGGTGATGCTGCGTCTGGCGCAGAAGGCCTTCTATCCTGGGAAAATTCCATTTCCGCTTTTGCACATAGACACCAGCTACAAATTCCCAGAAATGATCGAATTCCGCGACTGGTACGCAAAGCATGTGGGCGTCGAGCTGATCGTGCACAAGAACCAGAAAGCGCTCGACGATGGCGCCAACCCCTATTCGCTGGGCACGCAGAAGTGCTGCGGCTTCCTGAAGACTCGCTCGCTGCTCGACGGCCTGGCGGAAGGTGGCTTCGACGCCGCATTCGGCGGAGCGCGCCGCGACGAAGAAAAATCGCGCGCCAAGGAGCGCGTTTATTCCTTCCGCGACGCGCTGGGCCAGTGGGATCCGAAGAACCAGCGCCCGGAACTCTGGAGCCTCTACAACAGCCGCCATCATAAGGGCGAGAGCATTCGCGTGTTTCCGCTCTCGAATTGGACGGAGCTCGACGTCTGGCTCTACATTCACGCTGAGAAAATTCCAATCGTTCCGCTCTATTTTGCGAAGGAACGCGAAGCCATCGTGCGCGGCGAACAGATTCTGCTGCTCCAGGCTGGCACTCGCGCGCTTCCTGGGGAAAAGACCGAACTCGTGAAGTGCCGCATGCGTTCGCTGGGATGCGCGCCCTGCACCGGCGGAATCCGCTCCGATGCCGACACCGTTCCTAAAATTATCAACGAGATGATTTCGTTCCGCCGCTCCGAGCGCGAAAACCGCGCCATTGACCACGACGAGGAAGGCTCGATGGAAATCAAGAAGCGCGAGGGCTATTTCTGATGTCCACCGCCACGCCAGAGCCTACAGACGCGCCATCAGCCGCCGCCTTGCCCTTCAATGCAGAGGGCGCCGCGGGATCGCTGACGCACGCCCTGGGTCTGCTGCGGTTTTCCACCGCTGGCAGCGTGGACGACGGCAAATCCACTCTGATCGGGCGCCTGCTCTACGATAGTAAGTCCGTCTTCGAGGATCAGCTCGCGTCCGTTCAGAAGAGCAAGATCAATCGCTCGGGCGGCCCGATTGATTTTTCGCTGCTCACCGACGGCTTGCGCGCCGAACGCGAACAGGGCATCACGATTGACGTCGCTTACCGATATTTTTCCACTCCGCGCCGCAAATTCATCATCGCCGATACGCCGGGTCACGAGCAGTACACGCGCAACATGGCCACCGGCGCTTCCACCGCGGAGGCTGCGGTAGTCCTGATGGACGCGACTAAGGGCGTACTGCGGCAATCGCGGCGCCACGCCTACATCGCGCACCTGCTGGGTGTGCAGCACATCGTCGCCGCGGTAAATAAGATGGACCTCGTCGGCTTCTCTCAGGAGGTTTTCGACCGCATCTCGGCCGAGTTCCGCGAGTTCGCCGATCATTTGGGGATTCGCAATGTTTATGCGGTGCCAGTCAGCGCGCTCGAAGGCGACAACGTGGTGCGACGCAGCAAGCGGATGCCGTGGTTTGAAGGTCCGCCGCTGCTGGAACATCTTGAGCAAATCCCCGTCGGGCTGGGCTCAGCTTCGGGGCCGCTACGTTTTCCAGTGCAGTACGTGATTCGGCCGGACGCCAGCTTTCGCGGATTTGCCGGCCAACTCGTCTCTGGCGAACTAAAGCCCGGAGCGAGCGTGGTAGCGATGCCTTCAGGCGTCAAGACGAAGGTCCAATCCATCGTCGCGTTTGAGGATGAGCCCGAATCCGCGGTATCGGGAGACTCGATTACGATCACGCTTGAGGACGAAATTGACCTGAGCCGCGGTGACATGCTCGTCGGCGAAGCGAATCCTCCCGCGTCCGGCACGGAGTTTCAAGCGATCCTGGTGTGGATGCATTCGGAGCCTCTTGATCCGCACAAAATTTATCTTCTCAAGCACACCACGCGCACGGTGCGCGCCCGCGTCAATCAGATTCGCTACCGCGTGGACATCAACACGCTCGAGCACGCGCCGGCTACAAAGCTCGATCTGAACGAGATTGCCGCCGTGGACGTGAAAACGACGCTGCCTCTGTTCTTCGATCCGTATCATGTGAATCGTATTACGGGCAGCTTTATCGTGATTGATCCGCTGACGAATGCGACGGTCGCCGCTGGAATCATCGAGCGCTCCATAGATCCGGCACGCGGTTCGCGCGCCACCGCTGCGCATCGCAAGCACAGCACCAGAGAGGAGCGCATCCTCCGCTTCGGCCATCCGGCGGCCGCGGTCTGGCTGAAGGGACGCCCCCACGTGGCCGAACTTGTGGAGCGCAGGCTATTCGACGAGGGCTGGCAAGTGCAGCTGGCAGGCTCGAACGATTTTCTATCGCACGAGCTCGTGACTGTGGCGAAGGCGTTTCGTCTTTCCGGATACATCACCGTTTTTTGCCCACTCGATGACGGCACGGATCAAAAGCAGGTGGTGCGGGCGATTTTTGGCCCCGATTCGTTCTTCGCCGTTCGCATCACCGACGACACGGACGAAGAAGCCGTTGACCGGATCATGAAAGTGCTGCGGAAGTGGCGCGACAATTATTCGTTGGAGTCGGAGAAGGGAAAGCCATGACCGCGGTTGCGCTCGCCGCCGAATTCGAGGTGCTTTCCCCCGATGCGGTAATTGACCGCTTGCTCGCCGAAAACTCCGCTGCCGTGAAGAAAGGCTCCGTGTGCATCACCTGCAGCTTTCAGGCCGAGGACATGATCGTGCTGGATCTGCTGCGCAAGCGGCTGCCGAATATTCCCGTGCTGTTTCTCGATACTGGCTATCACTTCGCGGAAACCTACGCGTATCGAGACCGCATGGCGCACGAATGGAATTTGAACGTGCGGAATCTCGCGGCGAAGCAATCCGTTCCGGAGCAGGAAACCGCATTCGGCATCCTCAATCGCACCGATCCGGGCCGATGCTGCCATCTGCGAAAGGTTGAACCGCTGTTCGAGGCGCTTGAAAACTTCGACGTCTGGTTCACCGGCCTGCGCCGCGAGCAATCGCCGACGCGCAAGAATCTGAAAATCATCGAGCACCACGAGCTGCCGAGCGGGAAGGTGCTTCTGAAGGCCAGTCCGCTTGCGGCTTGGACCTGGGGTCAGGTCTGGGAGCACACTTCGCGCGAGAAAATAGAATTTCTGCCGCTCTACGACGCAGGCTACCGCAGCATCGGCTGCGAGCCGTGCACCGCCATCCCCGCCGCAGGGGCCGATCCGCGATCCGGCCGATGGGCCGGAGGGAAGCTTGAGTGCGGGATTCACACTGAATCGAAACGATCCGATTAATGCACTATCTGATCGGATTTCTGATTGCTCTCGCGGTTGGACTGACTGGTATCGGCGGCGGGAGCTTCACGGTGCCGGCGCTCGTCCTGATAGTGGGATTGCCTGCCGGCGCTGCCGTGGGGACCGCGTTTGTGTTTGCCGGAGTTCTGCGCCTCATCGCTGGACCGTTTTATCTCGCGGGGCGGCACATTCACTGGCGATATTTGTGGCTGCTGACGTTGGGTGCGGTTCCAGGGCTGGCCATCGGCACGTACGGCCTTCGGCTGCTCAGCACCAACGCCAACAGCCCCACCGTGATCATCCTGCTTGGACTGCTGCTTACCGCTTCTTCCAGCGTCACATTTATTCCGCGCGTTCAATATCAGGGATTCGCGCGCAAGAATTCCAGCTGGCTTCCGTGGCTCGCGCTTCCCATCGGAGTCGAAGCCGGCTTTTCGTCCGCGGGCGCCGGCGCGCTTGGGACTGTCCTGCTGCTGAATTATTCGGAGCTGACGCCGCCGGAAGTGGTGGGGACTGACATTCTATTTGGGCTTGTGCTCGCGGTGCTCGGCAGCGCGTTCCACTGGAAATTCGGCGCGATCAATAGTCCGGTGCTGGTGAGATTGCTTGAGGGTGGAATTCCCGGCGTGGTGATCGGATGCTTGCTCGCAAAGAAGGTGCCTGCGCGAAAACTGAAAGTGGTGATCGCGCTGATTGCGATTTTTGCGGGACTTCAGCTGGTCTGGACCGGCGCACGGACGCTGATGACGCGACACGCCGCGAAATCCTCGAGCACGACGTACGAGAAAGCCCGCGTCAGCTTACCGCCGTCGTCGTCCTAAAGATCAAATCCCAGCTGGAGTTTGGCTGCTTCGGACATCCGCGACGGGCCCCACGGCGGTTCGAACACGATCTCGACGTCCACTTCTTTCACGTCCGGCAGCTTCGCAAGCTTTCCTTCGACGTCCGCTTTCAGCACGTTGCCCATGCCGCAGCCCGGAGCGGTCATGGACATTTTGATTTCGATGCGATTGCCGCCCTGCTCGAGCGGCGTGGTCACGCAGGAGTAGATCAGGCCGAGGTCGGCGATATTCACTGGAATCTCGGGGTCGAACACGGTCTTCAGCTGATCCCACACCATTTTTTCGCTCAACGCAGCCGGTTCGCCGGCGGGCGCTTCAGCTGCGGTTGGAGGCGTGAGGCCGAGAGCATCCGCATCCTTCACGTCAATGCGAAACATTCCGTGAGCGCTGGTGACTGTCCAGCTGCTGCCTAGAAATTGCATCACGCTCACGCCGGTGCCTGCTGGCAGGATCGAGGGATTGCCGCTTGGAATTGCGATCGCCGCGCATTCGCGCTTTAGTTGGATGAATTCGCTCATACGGCTACTCCGTTGAAACAGGGTCCTGCTTGCCTTCGAGGGCGGCGTTGAGCGTGTGCCACGCGAGCGTGGCGCATTTCACGCGAACGGGGAACTCGGAGACGCCGGAAAATACAGTGAGCTTGCCCAGCTCGGATTCATTTTCGGTCGGCGGGTGCGTGTCCCGTCACCATCTGGTGGAAGCGCTCGAAGATTTTCTCCGCTTCCGCCAGCGTCTTGCCCTTCACGCTCTGCGTCATCATGGATGCGGAAGACTTCGAAATCGCACAACCTGAACCCTGAAAGCTGATATCGCGGATGGTATCGCCATCGAGAGTGACGTACACGGTGAAGCGATCTCCGCAGAGGGGGTTAAAGCCCTCGGCCTTGTGGTTCGCCGCCGGCAGCTCGCGGAAATTTCGCGGCGTCTTGCTGTGCTCCAGAATTACGTCCTGGTAAAGATCGCGCAGATCGGACATCAGGCAAACACCTCCCGCACTTTTCCAATGCCCCGAACGAGCGCATCCACTTCTTCGCGCGTGTTGTATGCGGCAAATGACGCGCGCGCGGTGGCCGGAATGCCGAAGCGCTCCATCAGCGGCTGCGAGCAGTGATGTCCCGTACGGATCGCGATTCCTTCCTGATCGAGAATGGTTCCGATGTCGTGAGGGTGCACGCCCTCGATCACGAAGGAAAGTACGCCGGCCTTTTCCTTTGCGGTGCCGATCAACTGAACCCCCGGGATCGCCGAGACTTGCTCGGTTGCGTACACCAGCAGGTCGTGCTCGTGAGCGCCGATGTTGGCGATGCCCAGTCTGTTGACGTAGGTGATTGCGGCGCCGAGACCGATCACGCCCGCGATATCCGGTGTGCCGGCTTCAAATTTGTAGGGGAGTTTGTTGTAGCTCGTTTTCTCGAAGGTGACGGAGCTGATCATGTCGCCGCCGCCCTGATACGGGGGCATGGCTTCGAGCAGCGCGGATTTACCCCACAACACGCCGATACCCGTTGGCCCGTACACTTTGTGGCCGGAGAACGTGTAGAAGTCGCAATCGAGCGCCTGAACGTCCACTTTCATGTGCGGCACGGCCTGTGCGCCATCCACCAGCACGGGCACATTCTGAGCGTGCGCCAGTTCGATCATGCGCTTGAGCGGATTGATCGTGCCAAGTGCGTTGGAGACGTGGGTGACGGCCGCGAGCTTCGTTCGCGGTCCGAGCAGTTTTGCAAATTCATCGAGCAGCAGTTCGCCCTGATCGTTGATTGGAGCGACGCGCAGCTTGGCGCCCTTTTCGTCGCACAGAATCTGCCAGGGCACGATATTCGAATGGTGCTCCATGGCGGTGATGAGCACTTCGTCGCCGGATTGAATGCGGGCGCGGCCAAAGGTGTGGGCGACGAGGTTGATGCCTTCGGTGGTGCCGCGCACAAAAATGATTTCGCGGGAATGCGGGGCGTTGATGAACTCTTGCGCGGTCCGGCGCGCCGCTTCGTAGTCTGCCGTCGCAATTTCGGAAAGGTAGTGCACGCCGCGATGGATATTGGCGTTGCTTCCCTCGTAGTAGCGGACGATGGCGTCAATCACCGCGCGCGGCTTCTGCGATGTGGCGGCGTTGTCGAGGTAAACCAACGGCTTTCCGTGAACCTTCTGCTGAAGGATCGGAAAATCCGCGCGAACTCGCACCACGTCTAGTCCGGCGCTAGACGGCGCCGGGCGCTGTTCCGCGTCGAGTTTTCGGGCGGCAGTGGTCATGCGACTCGTCCCAGTGAAGCCGCGGCCAGGCGGAACGCATGGTCGTGTATCAGCTTCTCGATGTGCGTGCGCACAGGACCTTCCTTCATGCGGTCCATGCATTCGCTCGCGAACGCCACCAGCAGCAGCCTGCGCGCGGACATTTCGTCAATTCCCCGCGAGCGGAGATAGAACAGGGAATTTTCTTCCATTTGTCCGATGGTCGCGCCGTGCGTGCACTTCACGTCATCGGCGTAGATTTCGAGCTGAGGCTTGGTATCAATCTGCGCGGTATCGGAGAGCAGCAGGTTGCGGTTGGTCTGCTTCGCGTCGGTTTTTTGCGCGTCCTTGTGCACGATGATGCGGCCGTGAAATACGCCGTGCGCGTGGCCGTCGAGAATTCCATTGTAGAACTGTCGGCTGCCGCAGTGCGGGCTGGCGTGTTCGACGAGCATGTAATTGTCGAGGTGCTGGCGGCCGTTGCCGATGAATAGGCCGTTGATCAGGCACTCACCGCCCTCGCCGGCAAGAACCGGATGGATGTTGTTGCGCACCAGCGCTCCGCCCAAAAGCACGGAGTGCGACGCGACGTCAGCCGTTCGTCCTTGCTGGATTCGAAGCGTGGAGACGTTGAACGTGCCGGTGTGCTCGCGTTCGATCATGTAATGCGAAACCACGCTGTGGTCCCCGGCGACCAGTTCCGTCACCACATTGCTGAAGGCCTGGCCGCCGCCGAGCGACACGTAGTCTTCAACAATGGTGGCGTGGCTGTTCTCCTCCGCCACGATGAGGTTGCGCGGATAATTCACCGCGGGAGAATCGTGCTCGGTTGAAACGTACAGAATGACAACGGGGCTTTCGAGAACGACGCCTTTTGCGATATGCACGTACGCGCCGTCTTCGAGAAACGCTGTGTTCAGCGCGCCGAAGGAGTCGCGCTGCATGTTGAGGTAACGGCCGAGATGTTTCTCAATCGCTTCCGGGTTGCGCGCGATTTCCGCGGCGAGATTGCCCACGGTGACTCCGGCAAGAAGCTTGCCGATCGCGGACAGTCCCGGCGCAAAGCGTCCATCCACGAACACAAGCTGGGAGCCGGCGCCCGGCATGCGGAACTGGTCTATATCTATCTGCGAGGGCAGGAAATGGCCGTTCCGGACGAGGTGGAAAGGAGTCTGCGCGATCGCGTTCGGATTCGTGAAACGCCAATCTTCGTCGCGAGTGGTCGGGAAACCGGCTTCGCTGAAGCGAGCAAACCCCTCCTGGCGAAGCTTCTTTAGCCAGGCGATATTGTGGCTTGGCGCGGATTTTTCGAATCCGCCGAAGCTTTCCGCGTATCTCAAAATTGCCTGTGTCGCGCTTGCCACTCGATCATCCTTTCAAAATTCCCAGGGCTAAAGCCCTGGGCGGCAGAGTCGCCTTTTCGTGGGGTTGAAACCCCACGCTTCCACCTGACCAAACCGGGCCAAAGCCTTATGCGCCGGCGCCCGCTCCCGCTTCGTACGAGCCGTAACCTTTGTCTTCGAGTTCCAGCGCAAGCTCGGGTCCGCCGGAGCGAACAATGCGCCCCTCGACCAGCACGTGAACGCGATCCGGGACGATGTAATTCAGCAGCCGCTGATAGTGAGTCACCACCAGAATGGCGCGCTCGGGATTGCGCATGGCATTGACGCCTTCGGCGACGATTCGCAGCGCATCAATATCGAGGCCGGAATCCGTTTCGTCCAGAATGGCGAGCTTCGGTTCAAGCACGGCCATCTGCAAAATTTCGTTGCGCTTCTTTTCGCCGCCGGAAAATGCCTCGTTCACGGAGCGGTTCAGGAGTTTGTCGTCCATGTCGAGCAGCTTCAGTTTCTGGCGCAGCATGGGAAGGAAATCCATGGCGTCCATTTCGTCCAGGCCGCGATACTTGCGGACGGCGTTGAGCGCGGAGCGCAGAAAGTAGGCGTTGCTGATCCCGGGAATCTCGACGGGATACTGGAAGGCGAGGAAAAGCCCTTCGCATGCGGCTTCCTCGGGCTTCATCGCGAGCAGGTCCTTGCCATTGAACAAAATTTCGCCGGCGGTGACGTTGTACGTTTCGCGGCGGGCCAACACTTGCGCGAGGGTGCTCTTGCCCGAGCCATTGGGCCCCATGATCGAGTGCACTTCGCCTGCATTCATCGTCAGGTTCACGCCGCGGAGGATTTCGCGATCCTCGACCCTGACGTGCAGGTTCTTAATTTCCAGCAAGCTCATTCTAATTTTTCCCTTTTTTGAGTGCTCAGGCGACCCTTAAATAGTGTGTCGAGTAATGTGGTTCGCCGTCCTTTATTTTCAGTAACTTACGCCCGAAATTACTTTGCACGGTGTGTCACTTCTTTTCGTGATTTGCGACCCGGGGTGTGCCGCGCTAAAGGCCGCGGCGCTACATTTAAGTCTTACGGCAACCGATGTTCGATGGACGGCGCGGCACCAAGCATCCGCGCCGGGCACGGCATGCCGTGCCCCTACAACTGCCAACCTTGTTCGCGCGGTCATCCGACGCTGCCTTCCAGGCTCACGCTTAGGAGCTTTTGCGCCTCGACCGCGAATTCCATGGGCAGTTCCTTGAAGACGCGCTTGCAGAAGCCGTTGACGATCATGGAGACGGCGTCTTCGGCTTTGAGCCCGCGCTGGCGGAGATAGAACATCTGGTCCTCGCCAATTTTCGAAGTGGATGCCTCGTGCTCCATACGCGCCGTCGAATTCTTGACTTCGATATATGGGAACGTGTGTGCGCCACACTTGTCACCGATCAGAAGGGAATCGCACTGGGTGTAGTTTCGCGCCCCTGTGGCGTCCTTCATGATTTTCACCTGGCCGCGATAGGTGTTCTGACCGTGGCCGGCGGAGATTCCCTTGGAAACAATCGTGCTGCGCGTGTTCTTGCCGATGTGAATCATCTTCGTGCCGGTGTCGGCTTGCTGATAATTGTTGGTGAGCGCAACCGAATAGAATTCGCCGACGGAATTGTCGCCCTGCAGGATGCAGCTCGGATATTTCCAGGTGATGGCCGATCCGGTTTCCACCTGTGTCCAGGAGATCTTGGAGTCCTTGCCGCGACATGCGCCGCGCTTGGTGACGAAATTGTAGATTCCGCCCTTGCCGTTCTTGTCGCCGGGATACCAGTTCTGCACGGTGGAATACTTTATTTGCGCATTGTCGAGCGCGATCAGTTCGACGACTGCGGCGTGCAACTGATTCTCGTCGCGAATCGGAGCGGTGCAGCCCTCGAGATAACTGACGGAAGCGCCTTCGTCAGCGACGATCAGAGTGCGCTCGAACTGGCCCGTCTCCGCGGCGTTGATGCGGAAATATGTGGACAGTTCCATGGGGCACTTGACGCCCTTGGGCACGTACACAAAGGATCCGTCGGTGAAGACGGCTGCGTTCAGCGCGGCGAAGAAATTGTCCGTATGGGGAACGACGGAGCCGAGATACTTTTTCACAAGGTCAGGGTGCTTCTGCACGGCCTCGGAAAACGAACAGAAGATGACTCCGACTTCGCTCAATTTTCCTTTGAACGTGGTGGCGACGGAGACGCTGTCGAATACTGCATCCACGGCGACGCCAGCGAGCATCTTCTGCTCTGCCAATGGAATACCGAGCTTTTCGTAGGTGCGCAGAATTTCCGGATCTAGCTCGTCGAGGCTTTTCAGATTCGGCTTTTGCTTCGGCGCGGAATAGTAAGAGATGGCCTGATAGTCTATGGGCGGGTAGTGGATGTTGGCCCACTTCGGCTCGGCGTGCGCCTTTTCCAGCGTCATCCAATGCTTGAACGCCTTGAGGCGCCATTCGAGCATGAACTCAGGCTCATTCTTTTTCGCAGAGATGAAGCGAATGATTTCTTCGCTCAGGCCCTTGGGCGCGCGGTCTTCGCCGATATCTGTTACGAAGCCCCACTTGTACTCCTGCTGCGCCAGTTCCTTGATTGCCTCGTTGCTCGAACTCATTGAATTCCCCCAGACGCAATCGTCGTCACAACTCTGCCGCGCGCGTCCTTGATGTTTGTCAGGTGCATGGGATGCATCAGGTCGGAGAGGGTGATTTTCTCGAGCACTCCTCGGACTGCCTGATTGATGATCTGCTGGTTGCTCTTGATAGGGCAGCACGGCTCCAGATTGCACAGCCCTGTCACCTCGGTGCTGCATTCGGTGAGAGCCATAGGCCCCTCGATCGCAGCGATCATTTCAACCACCGAAATCTCGTGGGGTTCCCGCGCCAAGATGTAGCCGCCCTTGATGCCGCGATGGGATACCAGCAGGCCGCTCTGCAAAAGCTCTTTGAGAAGCTTGCTGACCGTGGACAGCGGCAATTTGGATTCGCGGGCCAGGTCACGGGCCGTGCGCAGGGGTGCTTCCTGATCACGCGCAATGCAGGTCATTAGGACCAGCCCGTAGTCCGTTAATTTACCGAGCCTTACCATGATCTGGTCCCCCTATGAAACATATAGCACTAAACCAGTACCGTATTCATAGTAGCAGCCGGAAACCGTCGATGCAAGGGCGGAAATGGCAGCTGGAAAAGACCGATTGTCCAGATTGAAACGTCGGATTAGACAGCGCCGCCGCGGCTTGGTACTCTGCGGGCGGTTGAAGGATTGCCAACTGAACAGCGGCACCCCCGCTGAGGAACTCATCCATGATTGCTGAGTTCAAGCACGGCGAGATGGCCTTGCAGCCGTCGGCGAAACGGACTTGGAATAGCGGCGCGGCGCCCGAGATCGGGGCGGAGACGGAGAGCCATGCTTCGGAGGGGTCGATGCCAGTGCCGGGGCGGCGCGGGTTGGCATGGAAGGCGAAATCGCAGGTGAGAGCCTATGCGATTTCGGTGCTGCTGGTTGCGGCGGCACTGATCTTCACCATCCTAATGCGGGGCGTATTCGCCTATCCATTCCTGTATCTATTTTTCGTCGCGGTGATGGCAAGCGCGTGGATCGGAGGAGCGGGCCCGGGATTCTTCGCGGCAGTGCTGTCAACGCTTGTGGTGGCTTACTACGTCGTGCCTCCGTTCAACACGTTTTGGATGAGCGCGGCGGACACGACCTATTTTGCAGCGTTTGTAGTTTGCGTGCTGGTGGCGAGTTGGGTCAGTTCAGCGAAAAAGGAGACCGAAGAAGCGCTGACCGAGGCGCGCGACCAGCTGGAATACCGCGTGGCGGTACGGACGACGGAACTGCGGAAATCCAACGAGGAGCTGCGAAGGAGCATCGAGGAGCACCGCAAGGCGCAGGAGGCGCTGATGAAGACGCAGGCAGACCTGGCGCACCTGTCGCGAGTGTTCACGATGGGCGAGTTAACGACGTCAATCGCGCACGAGGTAAACCAGCCGCTGACGGCGGTGGTGACAAACGGTCACGCCTGCGTCGAATGGCTCTCCGCGAATCCGCCCCAATTGGCGGAGGCTCGCCGATCGGCGGAGCGGATCATTCAGGACGGCACGCGCGCGGGCAAAGTGCTGGGCCATATTCGCTCACTCTTCAGGAAAGAAGCTCCCGCGAGAGACTGGCTGGATATGAACGACGTGATTCAGGAGCTGACCGTGTTCTTGCGCGGCGAGGCACTGAATCGTCGCCTCGCGTTGCACACGGATCTCGCCGTAGATCTGCCGCGCGTGCGGGGCGACCGCGTGCAATTGCAGCAGGTGGTGCTGAATCTGATCATTAACGCGATGGAAGCGATGCGGAGCACGCCCGGTCCCTTGAGAGAAATATGCCTTCGCTCGCGCAGGGAGGACCCCGCGGGAATCCGAATCGTCGTGGAGGATTCCGGAGTGGGGCTCAGCCCGGAGATCGCGGAGAAAATATTTCAGCCTTTTTTCACGACCAAGGACCAGGGCATCGGCATGGGCCTTTCTATCAGCCACTCGATTGTGGAATCGCACGCGGGGCGGTTGTGGGCCGCGCCGGGCGCCTCCGGTGGCGCCGTCTTTCAATTCACCATTCCCATCGAGTCGTAGATGCCGACCGCGCAATCCGAATCCATCGTGTTTGTGGTTGATGATGACGCGTCCATTCGCGACGCGGTGAAAAGCCTTCTGAAGTCCGTCGGTTTGCGCGCAGAAGTGTTTGGTTCCACCGAAGAATTCGTGAAGGCCGCGCGGCCACAGCTGCCCAGCTGTCTGGTTCTCGATGTAAAGCTCCCGGGAATGAGCGGGCTCGAGTTCCAGGAGGAACTCGAGAAGACTGGAATTCGCATACCGATCATATTTATTACGGCGCAAGGGGATATTCCGATGACCGCGCGGGCGATGAAGGCAGGCGCGGTCGAGTTCCTGCCGAAGCCATTTCAAAAGCAAGAACTCCTGGAGGCGATTCACCAGGCTCTGGAGCGCGATCGCACGATCCGCGCGGAGGAAGCCGGGCTTTCGACGCTGCGGACGCGGTTCGACAGCCTGACCGAGCGGGAACGCGAGGTAATGGGACTCGTTGTTACCGGGCTGATGAACAAGGAGGTCGCCGCGAAGCTTGGCGTTACGGAAATTACGATCAAGGTTCACCGCGGCCACGTGATGCAGAAAATGAAGGCGGACTCTTTGGCGGAGCTGGTCATAATGGCGGAGAAGCTGAAGCCGCGACCTCGCAGATAGAACTTCTTGCGCATTTCGTGGAAGCTTTCAAGGACCCTATACCAAGGGATAATTGTTCGAATTCTCCCGTCCTGCTAGGTTCAATTATGAAAACCTCCTGGACAGCTTATTCGGTGGATACACGGACTCCATCCGTCGCGACGCTTCCCAACGATTCAACCGGAGGAGCGCATCTGAATTCGGATATCGCGCTGGTGTATCGCCTTGCCAGCCGGATTTCGTCTTCGGCACCGCTTGACGAGATATTGACCGAGGTGGTCGAGCTCTTGGCTGACGCGGTGAACTGCGACTCGTGCACCGTGTACGTTGCTGAAGGAGAGGATCTCGTCCTGCGCGCCTGGAGCAATGTGAGTCCCGAGACCGCCAGTCTGGTGAAAGTCAAATCGGTCCTCGGGGCCACGGGTTGGGGCGCGGGCGATCCGGAACTGATCTCCGTGGTGAGAGGAGCGGCTGCCGATCCTCGAGTCAAAGTGTTCTTCGGCGAGTCGGTCGAGGGCCGCCCCGAAGGATTTCTCTCGATCCCGATGTTGAGCGGCGGGCGGTTGGCGGGCGTAATCAATGTTCAGAACCGCACCGAACACGCGCACGATTCCCGCGAAATCAGCCTGATCGCTACCCTGGGTCTTCTCACCGGCGCCGAAATTGAGCGAGCGAGGCTGAGAAACGAGAATGCGCAACTCGTGGAACGCCTCGAATCCAGAAAAATCGTCGAGCGCGCCAAGGGAATTCTGCAGCGCGATCTGCAGCTGAGCGAAGAGGATGCTTATTTGACGCTACAGCGCGAAAGCAGGCAGCGGCGGAAGTCCATGAAGGAAGTAGCTGAAGCGATCATCCTCAGCGAAGACCTGAAGAAGAAAAAGTAGCCGCTGCCTCGTGCGCTGCGAGGCGGACCTCTATTCTTTCCCGCGAAATACACCAAGCGTCGCTGAGCGTCCGAAGCATTGAGCTGGCCGTCGTTCGCCGGACAACAGGTGGTTACCCCAGTACAAGGTGGACCTGGTGCACGGCGCCATCGTCCACGAGCGGGACATTCGCGGAACCGGGAAGCACTTTGCCATCCAATTCTGTGAGCGCGACGCCGCGAGAAACGCCAGATGGATTGTCCACCCTGATCTGATAAGTAGCCGAGTGATAGCGGAAGACGATGGAGTAGCTCGGCCAGCTCCGTGGGATGCAAGGGTCAAGCGTGAGAGTCATGCCGCGCACGCGAAATCCCAAAATCCATTCCATGCCGGCGCGATACAGCCAGCCTGAAGAGCCCGTGTACCAGGTCCATCCACCGCGCCCGATGTGAGGAGCTTCTGCGTAGATATCTCCGGCAACGACGTACGGCTCAACTTTATACCGCTGGGCGTTGGCGCGCGAACTCGAGCGGTTGATCGGATTCAGCATGCGAAAAAGCTCGGCTGCCTTGTCGCCATCACCCAGCGCCGCGAATGCGATGAGCGTCCAGACTGCTGCGTGCGAGTATTGCCCGCCATTCTCGCGAATTCCGGGAACGTATCCCTTGATGTATCCAGGATCATGCAGCGTGTGATTAAAGGGAGGCGTTAACAGCAGTACCAAACCGTCCGGCCGGCGAATCAGCTGACGGTCCACGGCCGCCATCGCCCGCACTCCTCGAGCGGGTTCAGCGGCGCCGCTCATGATTCCCCATGACTGAGCGATTGAGTCTATGCGGCATTCGGAGTCCGTCGCGGAACCTAGCGGCGTGCCGTCGTCGTAATAGGCGCGACGGTACCATTCGCCGTCCCATCCATCACGTTCGAGCGCCGCCTTCAGCGCGCTGACGTGCAGGCGCCAACTCTCTGCGCGTTTGCGTTCACCTCGCGCGTCCGCGATCTTGGCAAACTCCCAGAGGATCGTATGAAGAAACCAAGCGAGCCATATGCTTTCTCCCTTGCCTTCCTGACCCACGCGGTTCATTCCGTCATTCCAATCCCCGGTGCCCATCAACGGAAGTCCGTGCGCGCCCACATTGAGACTCCGGTCCAGGGCGCGCGCACAGTGCTCGAAAAGCGTTGCCCGAGTTTCCGAAGTGCGGGGCTCGAAATACGACTCCAGCTGTCCTTCGGCCAGCACATTGCCTTCGATAAATGGCACTTGCTCCTCGAGGACGGTCATGTCGTTCGTGGCTTCGATAAAATGAATGACGGCATAGGGCAGCCACAAAAGATCATCGGACATTCGTGTGCGTATTCCCCGGCCGGAAGGCGGATGCCACCAGTGCTGTACGTCGCCCTCGATAAATTGGCGTCCGGCCGCGCGCAGCAAGTGCTCGCGAGCCACCGATCGTTTCGCCACCGTTAGAGCCATGACGTCCTGCAACTGATCGCGAAAGCCGTACGCTCCGCTCAACTGATAGAAGGCCGCGCGCGACCAAACGCGGCAAGCGAGCGTCTGGTAGAGCAGCCATCGGTTGAGCAGTAAGTCCATGCCCGCGTCAGGCGTGGTGACCTGAAGGGCGCCGAGGATGTCGTCCCATTGGCGCGTTACCTCATTTAGTTTCTGGTCGAGATCCGCAGTTCGATACCGCGCGAGGAGTTCGCGCGCCTTTTCCCTGTTTTCCTCCTGACCTAGAAAGAATGGAATTTCAACACGCGCTCCGGGGCGAAGTTCGATGACTGTTTGCAATGCAGCGCACGGATCGAGGCCGGCGCCGAGCTTTCCGGAAAGTGGCCGCTTACGTTCCAATCCCGCAGGGTGCTCGTGCGTGCCATTTCGACCGAGAAACTCCGCCCGGTCGCACGTGAAGGAACTCGCGCGTTTGCCGATATCGGCAAAGCTGATGCGCCCACCGAATTCTCCGCTCCATGCGCTTCTGGCGAGGATAGCTCCGGTCGTCGAATCGAGGTCCGACACAATGTACGGAGCGGAAGCGGGGCGCGAGCTGCCCAACAGCCACTCGACGTACGCGGTAATCGAAATGCGCCGCACGCGTCCTGAATCGTTTTGCAGAGTCAGCCTGGAAATCTTGATGGGATCGTTTAGCGGAACGAATTGAACGAGCTCTACCGAAATGCCATGCGACGCGTGGCTGAAACGACTGTAGCCCTGACCGTGACGCACTTTGTACGTGGCCTCTTCGTCGCGAATAGGGAGCGCAGTGGGCGTCCAGATTTCGCCGGTGCTTTCGTCGCGCAGGTAAAATGCCTCGGCCGGAGGGTCTACGACATGGTCGTTGGACCAAGGCGTAATCTGGTTCTCATGGCTGTTCAGCGACCACGTGAAGCCCGAACCTGATTCTGAAACCAGGAAGCCGAAGTTCTCGTTCGCGATCACATTGATCCATGGCTCCGGCGTCCGCAGTCCCTCTTCCAACACGATTGCATACTCGCGGCCATTTTCGGCAAAGCCGCCGAGGCCGTTGAAAAACTGAAGCGCTGGCGGCGGCGTAAGCACGTTCTGATGCGGAGTGGTCCGACTTGGCCGGATTGCGGGAGGGGGAGCAACTTCCTCGGGCTGCGATCGCGCGATCTGGTCCGCAAGCGTGCCCCGACGGCTGAGCAGTACCACTCGCGCTGCAGCCTGTAACTGGCCTCGCGCCTGGGGCGAGACGAGATCCCCGCGAAGAAGGAAAATCTTCCCGCTCACGTCACCAGTGTCCGGCGAAAGCCTTAATTGACTGCCGCGGACGAGCGTCTCAAGGGAGTTTTGGAGTTCTTGCACGTACGATGCGGCTTTTTCGTTGATGATCACGACATCCGCAGATAGCTGCTTCATGCGCCAGTATTCATGGGCGCGCAGCAACTGACGGATCATGTCGAAATCATCCGCGTCATCAATCCGCGCCACGACAATAGGAAGGTCGCCTGAAATTCCTTGTCCCCAGAGGGCCGATCTGTCGAGGGCCGTGTTGCTTAAAACGTCCGAGCTCGGTCGCAGTGTGGAATCCGAATAGATCACGGCATTGGCAAGCCGCTGAAAGAGATGCGCCTCTTCCGCGGTGATGCCCAGGTGGCGCATCTGGACCTGCGACTGCGTCCATGCGAGCGCACGGGTCCGCTCGAAGGTTTTCGCATCGCGGTATTTGTCGGCAAGGTTTAATACTTCATCGCGAGTTGCCGCGACTATCGTCGAATAAAACAGATGCACGGTGTGCCCCGGTGGAACACGTACCGTGCGACGCAGACTCATCATCGGATCGAGCACGGAACCCACCGTGTTGGAAAGCGGTCTACCATCTATTACGGAGATGGGATTTCTAAGGTCGCGGGCGCGTCCGATGAATCGCGCTCGATCTGTTTCATATTGCAGCTCGCCGACGGAATCGCCCTCTACGACAAGAACGTGGGCGGCCCAAACGGAGGTTTCACCCTCGGACCGTTTTCGGCGCGTCGCGAGGACCGCTCCCGCTTCTGGAACAAACTCCGTCTCCACGAAGAGGTTTGAGAAAGCCGGGTGTACAGCGTCGGTAGCCTGGGTCGTAAGCGAAAGCTCCGCGTAGGATGTCACCTGGATATCCCGCTGGCGCAATCCCGTGTTTGTGATTGCGATCCGACGCAATTCCGCGTCGTCTTCAGAGGAGACAACTACTTCCAGTGACGTTGTCAAAGAGCGGTCGCGGCGGACAATTTCCGCATGGTCTTCGTAAAAAGAGGCCTCGTAGGAATCCGGCTCGACACCGCTTGGTTGATAACCAGCCGACCAAACATCTCCAGTCTGCTCGTCGCGGAGAAAGATAAATGTGCCCCAGCAGTCCCTGGTTGCGTCTTCACGCCAGCGCGTGATGGCGATGTTGCGCCAGCGACTATATCCGGATCCTGCCGACGTCAGCATCACTGCATAGCGGCCATTGGAGAGAAGCTCGGTGCGAGGCGTGGCATCGTGAGGAGACTTGAACTGGCGCGCGGCGGGCGGCACCAAATCACGCACCTGAGACGCGTCGGATACCTCCTCGGCTCTGGGCCGCGCCACGAGCACATCCCGCGGGGTACGCTCCTGCATGAGAAGTTCCGTGGCTTGCACCATTGGTACCGCGTGAAACCGGCTGCACATCGCGCCATCATTCAGCGCATTGGCAAGGGCGACCAGAAACATGCCCTGGTGGTGCGCCATGTAAGCGCGAACGATTGCGACTTTCTGTCCTTCGGGGAGCCGAGAGCTCGTGTAATCGAGCGCCTCGTAAAAACCATAGTGTCCCAGACCGCCTTCTTTGGTGAGTCGGTCGAGGTTCTCGAGTGCCGCGGACGGATCAATCATCGCAGCAAGCGCAGTGGCGTATGGAGCGATAACCAAATCTTCGCTCAGACCACGCTTGAGTCCCAAGCCCGGGACGCCGAAGCTGGAATATTGGTAGGTGAAATTGGTATCGCGCGCGTCATACGCCGACTCCGAGATTCCCCACGGCACGCCGCGTTCCGCTCCATATTCGATCTGGCGGGTAACGACGTGCCGGTACGTTTGGCTCAGCAAACTGTTGGCCGGCGAGCGCATGATGAGCGCCGGCATCAGGTATTCAAACATCGAACCCGACCAGGAAATAAGCGTCGAACCGCGGCCAACGGGAGTCAAGGGGCGACCCAGCCGAAACCAATGCGACGAGGGAAGGTCGCCTTTCGCGATTGCTACGAAGCTGGCAAGGCGCGCTTCAGAGGCGAGCAGGTCGTAGCAGCTGGGGTCGAGCTGTCCATCGGCGGCGCGATATCCGATGGACAGCAGCTTGCGAGTGTCGTCGAACAAAAAACGGAAATCCATTTCCGCAAACATCTCTTCCGACCGTTGGGCGACGGCCAGAAGGCGGCGGTGCAAGGACGCGGCTTCCGAGGCCGACTGCTGCATCGCTTGAATCAAAGCGTGAATCCGCGCGAGTTGTTCACCGGACGAACCGGCGTCGGCGCTCAAGCGCGCACGCAAGAGCGTCAACTCGTTCATGGCGCCTTCGAATCTATCTGGAGCGTCGGCGAGCGTGGCATCGTTCGGGAAGAAAGGCTCGATTGCCGTCCATTCCGCGCTGCTTGCGGCACGACCTCCGGCAACCGCCGCAGCGTCGCCGGAACTCAGGCGGAGCCAGGGGAAAAAAATCTTCGCGTCGCGCAAATGGCTATCCGCACACGTTTTTGCCGCCTCAGCCCAAATGCGCAACTTTGAATCCGCGGAATTTCCAAGTTCTTGCGCCAGAGTCTGGGCAATGTCTGCAACTGTGTGGGCCCGCCCGGAAACCTCGGCAATTCTCAATCCCAGGTCCGAGGGATGGCGAGGTACTGAACGAACGGACGCGGCCAGCAGGTCAACGGCGTTACTGAGCTGTTTCCTCGTCACGGAGTGCAAGCGCGGAGCGTCCGTGACCCCTGTCAGCGCCAGCCGCAGCAGACCGATCGCGTCTTCGATTCCAGTAAACATGCGAGGTCCCACGGACGATTTCTGAATCAGCTCGCGGCAACAACTGGCGAGCGTCAGCAGATCACCTGCAATATTTCCGCTATCAACCGTGGAGATGTATTTTGGATCCAGAGGGTGAAGATCGTGCGTGTCGTACCAGTTGAATAAATGTCCGCGGAATTTCTCGAGTTTGTCAATCGTGTTAAATGTGGTCTCGACTCGTTCCAACGCGTCCTGAGTTCCCAGCCATCCCAGGTCCCGCGCGGCAAGGGTAGAAAGCAGATACAGGCCAATGTTCGTTGGTGAGGTGCGATGAGCCACGACGGGAGCAGGATCTTCCTGAAAGTTGTCCGGAGGCAGAAAGTTTTCCTCGGCCGTGACAAACGTTTCAAAGAATCGCCATGTGCGCCGTGAGTCGGCGCGTAGGGCTCGCACATGCTCCGGAGAAAGCATTTCGCGGTCAGAGGTTCGAGGCGGAAGGCTGATCCAGTGCGCCACTGCCGGCGCCGCCATCCACAGAGCCAGGAAAGGGCAAGCGGCGTACAAAGCGTGGGGACGCACCAACCATACGGCCATGAGAGCCGCGAATGCCAAAATCACACCATCCGCCATGCGCTTGAAGACGCTGTAGAGATTCAGATTTACCCGGTATTTGGCTTGCGCAGCGGTGACCCATTCCAACATATGTTTGTGAGTGAAAAGCAGACGGCACAGCGTCCGCCCGATCGCGTCCGCCATCAGCCATGCCTGGTAACCCAAGAAGGTGAGGTTAAGACCTGCCTGGGATAAGCCCAATGAAAAATCCGAAATCAATCCGCGAAAATGGCTTCGCTTTGAAATTCCTTCCAGATGCGCGTTTACACCGGCCAGGAAGGGAATCAGCGCCGGAATCAGGATCGCCGCGAGCACGAATCGTGCCCACAGCCAGGGGGAAAGTCCCGGCGTCAACCAACCTGCGACGAGCAGTAGAAACATCGAGGGCGCCGAAAGAGACCTGCGGAGGTTATCCAGCATCTTCCAGCGACCCACGATGGGAATCTTGAACTTCGGGCCGCCCGGGGGGCCGGCAACTCCCGAGAGGATCCACGGCAGGAGTTGCCAATCCCCGCGAGTCCAGCGGTGCTGGCGGGCGGCGGCGGCTTCGTAGTGAGACGGAAATTCGTCGAACAGCTCGATATCCGTGGCAAGCGCCGTCCGCGCGAAGATTCCCTCAAACAGATCGTGACTGAGCAAAATATTCTCGGGCACTTTGCCGGCTAGGGCAGACTCAAAGACATCGAGGTCGTAAATCCCCTTGCCGGTGTAGGAACCTTCGCGGAAAAGGTCCTGGTACACGTCTGAAACGGCCGCCGAATAAGGATCGATTCCGCTGGGACCGGAAAAAATTCTTTGGAAGATCGATCCCTCCCGATCGCCCGGCAGCGACGGCGTAATACGGGGTTGAACGATTCCATAACCGTCCACGACCCGCCCTTCCTCCGGGCTGAAAGTCGCTTGATTCAACGGATGAGCCATCGTGCCCACAAGACGCGCCACGGCTCCGCGCGGTAAACGCGTGTCTGCGTCCAGCGTGATGACGTAACGAATCCTTGGAATTGAATTCGGGGGATTCAGAGTTGACGTGATGAAAGTTGTGTTTAGAGAGCCGCGGAGCAGCAAGTTCAATTCGTGAAGCTTCCCCCGCTTGCGCTCCCAGCCCATCCACTTTCCTTCCGACTCATTCCAAACGCGCTTTCGATGCAAGAGAAAGAATCGGTCACCGCCTGCGGGTGCAGCGCCATGACGTTTATTCAAGGCGGCAATTCGTTGGGTCGCAGCGGCCAGCAAATCCTCATCATTCGGCAGCGTCTCCGTTTTCGCGTCGGCCCAATCGGAAAGTAGCGCAAAACGCAAGTCACCGTCAGAATTCGCCAAAAAGTGGATCTCGAGCCGCTCTACCTGTTCGCTGATGTCGTCCTCTGAGGTCAGCAACGTGGGAACCACGACAATTGTTCGCAGTTCCTCAGTAACGCGGGCCATTTCAAGTCGTGGGAGAGGGCGAGGGCCGATCAAGTCCGTGACGCCGCGGTTGACGAGAGCAATTGCGAGTTCCGACGCCGGAATCAGCCCCAGGAGCGCGAACAGCACAAGGTGGGGGATGCTGGCGCCCAATTCCCCCGAACGTACCAATGGCATAGCCAGAATGACCGCCGTTAGCAGAGCGATCGTGCCCAGATAACCGACGGAAGCGCGTTCATAAAGCCGCTGAAGCCAGCGTCTGCCAGGAACGTGAAAACCAATTTCGCGCTCGAACTCAAGACGCCCGTCCGAGATCAAGTAGTAGCCTGAATCCGAGCGCCTGGCTTCTGTGCGCGCGGAACCAGGCTGAGCGCTGCCACCCGCTTGCCTGGCTCGGTTAACGGCGGCTTCGGCAATCTCTAGCTCGGAACGACCAGATCCCCGAGAGAGTTCCTCGATGGCGTGCCGATAAGCGTCCCGCGTCGCGAAGTCCATGGCGCGAAAAGTGCGGTCGTCGCGCAATTCCTGGTCAACGAGGCTGACGCTCTCGAAAAAAACCTGCCAGTCGAACGCCGAAGTCAGGCGCATGCTGGTGATAACGTTACGCACCGTAACGCTCGTGGCTGCCTGCTGTTGATGTTCGGCGCGCACTATCTCGTCAGCGGTCATTCCCTGCGCTGCCAGTCGCTCGTCGAGCCAAAGCAAGATGGGACCAACCTTGGGATCCAAATCGCGCAAGCGCTGGATGAGCTGGACAGCAAATGCCCGGTCCAGAGGTTTTTTTTCAAACTGACGGAGAACTGCGGCAGTGGAGACAACCGACTGTCCGCCCGTGCCAAGAAGCCTGTCGGTTAGAACGTCGGCCTCGTTGCGCGCATCGCGGCTGAATACCATGCGTGCAGCTAGCCGCCGCAAGTTTTCAACCAGCACCACGCGTAACGTGATTGCGACAGCCCAGAGCTCACCGATCGAAAGCGGTTGCACGCGCTGGTAGGCGGTGACAAACCGGCGCAGCATTTCCGGATCGAAACGGCTGTCCGTGTGAGCCACAAATGCCCAGGCGACGCCATAAACGCGCGGATAGCCTTCCAGATGGCCGGAAGCAAGTTTGGGCAATTTTTCGTAGAAACCGGCCGGCAGGTGATCCCGAATCTCTCGAAGCTGCTCTTCCACTATGTAGAAGTTGTCAACGAGCCATTGTGCGGCGGGAGTAATGGCCTGTTCTCGCTGGGAAGCGCGAGCGGTCGAGCGGTAATATTCGAGCAATAATCGGCCGTTTTCGGCGACGCGCGGAATGAGGGGCTTGCCGGCGCCGGCATCGTCGGAAATCGCCTGCGCGGCGGCGAGGCTTTCGGCGTGCTGTTCCATGCGATCGGCGCTAAAGAGCTCGCCCAGAATGGGCTCTTCGAGTTCCACAACGACGCTGATGGGTGGGGCGGTGCGCATCGTTTCCTCGAAGTACGGCCTCCGTTGCGACCTGATGTCTTATCGAAGCATCGGCGTTTACACTGGCTCACGAACACGGGGGGAAAATACGGCTCTCGTGTCTGCGAAGGCTGTCCACGGTCGGATGCGGTGTCCCCGGCCAAACGCGGGAATTTCACGAAGTCGGGCGTCCCACATCAAACTTTGCGCGGGGTTGTCTGCTTCTTCCGCGTTATCTGGCTGGGAGGAGCGCGGAGGTATCAAGGGTACCACCTGGGGGGGCCAGCGCGGATATCGAAGTTTGGGCTCGCCGATCGCGAAACGCGATCGCGGAGTTAAGAATTCTTTCCAAATCCATTCGGCGATAAGGGTGGCACATGAAATCGAATGCTCGAATGTTGAGAGCTGCCAAATAGTCGCGGTACTCGTGGGGACATGTGGGCGCACACACAATGATCACTGGCATTTCCGCATTCTGGCGCTTGAGGTGTCTTACGACGTCGCGATAGGTGCCATCCACGAGCCAAAATCCGCAGAAACAGGCCGCGACATTTTGATTCGCGAGCGCGGATTTAATTTCTTCCATCCCAGTCGCCCACACCGTATTTATGGCGTAGCTCTGTAAAAGCTCGGCCATGGTGTGGCGAATATCCGGATCCGTAGTCGCTATTAAGATGCTTGGGACGATCAACGATGTCCCCGCAGCATTCATACCGGATTGCGGGTTTGGTCGCTGCCGGATTTCCTGGTTATCGGATGCTCGGAGAATCATGGCATTGCCTTTCTATCAGATTTGAAACCTCACGCGAGGGGATTCCGGACTCCGTCATTCGCTTTGGCGAAGGAATTTGTTTCCACGAACACATAATTCTTCATTGAGGGTGATGGGACAATACTGTCTTTCCTGTAGGCCAATCGAAATGGTCTTTCGCATTGCTCTGCGGGCCGTTTCTCGTCGAAATTGGCGAAGATCAGCGACGTCCATATTCCAATGTGAATCAACGAGTCGGTTTTGTGGGTTACGGTGCGCGCCTCCCGGTACAGGAGACAAAACTACCGGCGTCGCAAGAAAAAGAGAGACTTGGGTTTTTATCGTAGCCGTGAGAACACGAGCCGCATCGGCGGCACCGATACTGACGGATTGCCATCAAACGGCGGTTCGTTCGCTCTAAGGCGCTGCCACTTCGATCGGCGCCTCGCGCTCGGGGAAGTATCCTACGCAGTCGAGCAACACGCGGCGCAACCTGCGGAAAATGCTTTGGACGCTGATGAACTGCGCCTGCTTGACAAGATTGGTGGGCCCGCAAGGATTTGAACCTTGGACCAACGGATTATGAGTCCGCTGCTCTAACCAGCTGAGCTACGGGCCCCACGCGTGTAATTCGGTGATTTTATAGTATTTGTGAGGATTGCGCGGAAGATTCGAATGCGCCACGTGATTCCCCCGCCAGCTGATTCACGGAAATTTTGAGAGCGGGCGGTCCCGCCCTTCAGCCATCACATCCCACTTTGCGCCCGAGGTTTCTCGCTGGGAAAATCCGCTGAAGAATACTGATGACGCTGTGGCCGCCACTTCAGTACAATCCGGCGCGTCGAGCGGCATTTCTTGTTGTGGCCCCGATCTGCGATTAGCGCGAGGGGGGACCACCTGTGGCGCGCCGATAAGAGACGCCGCAGAGGGAGCCAGACTTGGCGGATCAGGGCCGTACAGCGAAAAATCTAGCGCGCCGCATTGACATGAATTATTTCAAGCGCGCGCAGGGGATGCGCCGATGGAGGTTCTATCTCTCTATCGCCGCCGTCGTGGTGGCTGCGCTGTGGGTGCTTTCGCTCCATGTGAGGCACAGCTATCAGGCTTACAGCCCCGGAAAGCTCGCCAATGTCCACACGGCCTTCGGCGACCGGTGCGAACTCTGCCACGTCACTGAAGGCAGCGGCGTCGCAAAGCGGATGCTGGTTTCCGATAAGGCGTGCCTCTCGTGCCACGATGGGCCGCGGCACGGCAAGGAATCACCCGTCGGCGCGTGCACCGGTTGCCATGTCGAACATCAGGGCAACAAGGCGCAGCTGGTCGCCGTAAGCGTTTCGAACTGCGCTTCCTGCCACAAAACGCTGACTCCCGCGGCTGAAAACTTCAATACGATCCATCCGGAATTCCCGGAGCTGAAAGATCCCGATCCGGGCACGATCAATCTGAACCACGAACTCCATATGGGCGCAAAGGTGAATGCGACCTGCGATACCTGCCACCATACGAGCGACGCGCCTCCCTGCACCCCGAAGGGTTCGGCCTGCGACAGGCCTTCATTGAGCTATGCATTCATGGCTCCGATCAAATATGCGGACGACTGCGCCTCCTGCCACGATTCGATGAGTTTCAAGACCACGTTCGGGGATTCGGCCCCGCACGACACGCCGGAAAATATTGACGCGTGGTTCACGAAGAACCATGGCGGCGCTGCGGGAGAAATTGCGAACGCCGAGCAGCACCTCTGGGTGAACAATTGCACGGTTTGCCACCAACACATTGACTACAGCGGCGGGAAACTCCCCAAGATTCAGCCTGCGCAGATTCCAACCCGCTGGTACAAGAAGGCAGCTTTCAGCCACGACGCGCACCGCAGCTTCAACTGCCTGGCATGCCATGCGAGCATTCCGACGAGCGAAGCAAGCGTGGATGTGAACTTGCCGAGCATTAAGGTTTGCCAGGACTGCCACAAGCCGGAACATGCGGAATCACGATGCGTGGAATGCCACGTCTATCACGATTGGCCGCACGAAAAGACCATCGAAGGGAAGGTAAAGCTAAATCAGGTGACGGGGGAACGACCGAAGTGGATCCTGCCATTCGGCGCGCTCACTCTCCAAGCGGTCCGCCCCTAGTTACGAAGCCGAACCGCTGGAGAACGTGAGTTCCAGCAGAAGCCCTGCCG
Organism: uncultured Acidobacteriota bacterium; assembly: GCA_963814855.1. Lineage (GTDB taxonomy): Bacteria > Acidobacteriota > Terriglobia > Acidiferrales > UBA7541 > Palsa-295. Next base: position 1,539,162 of record CAWFEL010000007.1, on the reverse strand, counting down.
AACGAATTTCCGAAGCGCGCTCCGACCTCTACTGCGCCAAAGAACGCATGAACGCAACCACGTCGGCGAGGTCCTGATTCGAAAGCCCGGCGATGTTGCCCATTTTTCCGGTTTTGCCCGAGACTGACTGCTTCTTCAGATCGGCGTCGCTTTGCGCCTGAACTCCCTTATCCGTAAGCGCCGGGAATGTTACGTCCTTGTAGGTCGTCTTGTCCCCGTTTGCGCCATGGCAGCTCTGGCACTTCTTCTTGTAGACGTCCTTGCCATCGTCGGGATCGCCCTTCTGTGCGCGGGCGGGCGCGGCGGCGAGGAGCAAGGTCAGCGGCAGTGCGAGAAAAAAAGCCAATCGAGTGGTAGAGCGTTTCATGGTCCTCCCTCAGGAGCCAGGGTTTCAAGAACGCGAGGCTTTGGAAGATCAGATCCGAACAGCGCGAGCATTGTACTCGCCCGCAGGAACCGGAATCAACACCGACTGCTGGCCGTGTTTAGCGTTTCGCAGCGACTGGATTGGCGTCGTTGGGCTTCGCCAGCGCAGTCGGCGGGTTGTTGTTGACCTTCAGAAGCTTTCCATCGGGATAGAAGAGAACTGAGCGAATCTCATCGGCGTTGAACGGACGCGAGCCCATGCGGCTGGTAACGCCGATCTGATTGCCCGACTCGTCCACATACCGGTCGCGAACGGAAGGCTCGGCCACGGCCATGACGCGTCCACTGGTCGGGAACGAGGCGATCAGACGCGGCGTTATATCCGGCGCAAAACCCTGATAGCCCGGATTATCGGTCTCGATCAGCGAGACGATCTGAAGTCCGTTCTTGCCGTCAGCGACGTATGCGAAGTAGCTGACGTTTGTCTCGGCCACCTGCACGTCGAAGGTATCGTTCAGTTTGCCGCCCGCATCGAAAATCTGCGGACTGCCGGGCTGCTCCGGATTCGCGACGTCAATGATGATGAGACCCTGTTTTCCTGCGGCGACAAGAGCCTTCGTGCGGAAGATTGTCAAGCCACGCGCGTCCGGCATTTGGACGGCGGACCCGGGGACAAGCCGCGGCTGCTCAGGATTTGTGATGTCGTAGGTCTTCATGCCGCTGCTATCGAGCACGAAGGCGTAGCGGAGTTGAAGTTCGACGGCGCGGGCACCATTCAGTTCGCCGGCGGCGCTGTGATAAACCATCTTCGGCTTCAGCGGATCATTGATGTCCACGACGCTCAGGCCCGTCTGTTCGGACACGACGTAGGCGTAGTGTCCCCACGTTCGCACTCTCATGGCGCCGGTGAGCTGGCCATCGGGATTGAAACGCACCTTGGCTCGCAAAACGTTGTTTTCAGGATTGTCGTCCGTCAGGGTATTGACGTCAATCAGCAGCAGCCCGTCCTTTCGATCGGTGGCGAGCGCGTAGCGATAAAGCTCGTGAATCCGCTGCTCCCGGTTCTCGGGCATCACGACGCGATCGAGCGCCATCGGAAGCGACGACGGGAAATAGATCGAAGTTGCGTCGGGACTGTGCACCACTGAGCCTTCACCGAGCGGCGAGTTCACATGCTGCACGATCCGCTGGGCATCCTGCTTGTTGTTGATGTTGGCGATGTCGTAGAGCTTGAACCCCGCTGAGCCTTCGGCGGCGATCACGTATTCGCCGCGCAGCGCCAGGCCGACAATCTTCGGCGCGAGTCGGCGATGCGAAAGAGTCAGCTTGCGGCCGCCCTTTTCGAACTTCGCGTAGCTATCGGGATAGAGAACCTTATCGAAGGCGCTGCCGATAACCGGCTGCGGCTCGTCACCCTCCGTGACTTTCACCGCCGTGATCGAATGGCCGTTCTCGGCGATGAAAGCGAACTCCCCGAGGAAATTCAGCGCGTTGACGCCGAAGCCGAGCGAGGAAGCGATGCGCGCGTTGTTGGTGTTGTCCTGGCTCACGTGGCAATCGGTGCAGTGCTTTGTCTCCGTCGCGCGTACGGTGTGAGGCGGATGCGGAGTCATGGCGTCGTTGCTAAAGCCGGGCGTGGAAACCAGCGGCTGCTGGTGAACGATGTTGTTGCGGTCGCCGTCCTTCGCGCTGACGATCACGGCGCTCGCCGGGCGGAATGGCCAAACCGTCTGGCCCTGGTCGTACGTGCCAATTCCGAAGAAGTAGAGGTCGGTGCGAATTACCTGCCGCAAGTATGGAGCGTAGGCGCGCGAAAATTGCGGATCGTAGTGAAGGTCGCGCGACTTCACGTTCACATCGAGCGGCAAATGGCATCCCGAACAGGTGGTCTGCCAGGATGTATGGCATGTGAAGCACTGAATCTTGGTGTTTGCGTGCGCCAGCGCTTCCGGATCGGAGCTTCCCCGGCCGATCGAACCGGTTTTTAGAACCAGCTTGGCGTAGGCGGCGCGAGGATTGTAGTCCGGGCTCGCCGGGTTGATCGTGTCCACAACCTGCTTCACCACCCACGAGCGATTCGGATCCTTCATCGAATGCTCAATGATCTGGCCCGCATCGTTCACTTCGAATTGCTTCCCGCCAAACGGCGTATCCGCGCGCTTCAACTTATGCCCGCCGCTCTTTCCCATTCCACTGGTGACGAGCGTGGCGCGATTGTTAATCGAGCCGTGGCAATCTTCGCAGCGGATTTCGATCGCATCCGTCATTTGCGCGTACATGTTGCCGTCGCCGTGCATGTCCTGCTCGGTGTGGCAATCAATGCAGTCCATGCCTTTTTCGAAGTGAATATCCGCGAGGTGAACGGCCTTCTTGAATTTATCGGGGTCGGTATCTGGGACTACGTTGTTGGCGGCATCCTGAAGCTGGCCTTTTTCGTTCCGCTTGAATACCTGCATGATATTCCAGCCGTGCGCGTGGTAGTCCTCGAACTGGGTATTCTTGGCCTCGGCGTTATGGTCCCAGATGCTGCTCTGTCCGGGGCCGTACTCGTCCTCGCCCTTATATTTCTTGATGAGGTCGGCATCGGATTCGCGATCCCACCAGACGGCACCAATATATGTATCGAGCGCGCCATTGCCCTGATGGTAGTGACAGGTCAGGCACTGCATGGCGGGAATCACCTGCGTGAACTGATGCTTGATCGGGAATCCGTGTTTTCCCTGAATTGCGGCATCGGCGCTGGCGCTAACGCCCATGTTGCCGAACTTCGCGTATTCGCCCGAAGCCTCGTCGCGTGAATTCGCGTAGATCACGTGGCAGCCAGCGCAACCGCTACTGCGGTAGTCGCCGCCAATCTGATTTACGCCCAGAAACCACAGGGTAGGGTCATTCAAGCGCGTCTTCAGCACGTTCAGGTATGTCGCCGCAATACGCGCGCCGGTTCCGGGACCGCGATCGCCCAGTTCGTTGTTGTTAACCTCGGCTATGCGGAGCGGGTCCGTAATCTTCGTGACGTCGAAATTCGGATGAGGATGCAAGTTGCTCAGGGCGCCGCGACTCTGCTGTTCCGGCGTGGGCTGCGGATCCGGGCGAAGCGCCATCGGATGGCTGGTCATGTCAAAACCCTCACCGTAGATGGGGGTTTTGGACGCGATCGCGCCATTGTTGTAGAACACGGCGTTGTGCACCATGGCGTTGGTCGCCATGATGGATTTTTTCACCGAATCCACTATGTCGCTGTGGCAGTCGCCGCAGCTCTTGTCCGCGACGCGCAGGTCCGATGGGTTGAGGAAGCGAATGAAATCGGGGCCCTCGAGATTCAGATAGGAAAATGCGTCCGCAGGCCTTGCGTCATTCGCGAAGATGCTGCCTTTTCGCGGATGCACATGGGCGCCTTCCTTCGTGATGGCCGTGTCGTCGCCTCCGTGACAATCCACGCACGCAATGTCGGTCTTATTGGCATGCATCGGCTCGATTCCCACGTGGCAGGTCTCGCACATGCTCTGATGCGGCGGTTTTTTCGCGGCCGCCTTGGTATCCTGTGCGCGGACCACTGCTACTTCGGTTCCCGCCAGCAGCGCGCATCCAACGAGCAACGCCGAAATTAGGCTCCAGCGTTTGTTCGAAGCTCGCTGCAAGACCGACCTAATCACACTCATCTCTACTCCCATCCCTAAAACTCAGAAAATCACGCGTGGCGTGACCTGAAACGTATAAACCGGACGACTGCTTCCGAACGCGTCCTTGATGCCAGCGAGCGGCTGCAGCACGGAAAAACCTGTGTCAACGATGACGAAGTCGTTTATCTGCTTGAGGAACGGCTTCCAACGGATGAAGACAAGTTCTTCAATGCCGGCATTATGGTGATTGATCGTAGTGGTCGTAGCGACGCCGCCGACGATGTTGTTGGTGGCGTATGTTCCAATATTATTGAAATAGAGCCAATTCAAATTGAACGAAAGGGCGACGCGGGGCGTCACAGTTGCATCGAACCCGGTGTTAACTAATTGCAGTCCCGGATTGATGTAGTTGGCCTGATTGTTCGTACCGCGGAGCGAAGGGTCGAAGCTGTTTGCGCGAGTGAAATCGCCTTTGCCGTACTTAATGTCTTCGCCGACCCAGTAGCTAATCGGGCCGCCGAACAACGTCACCGCGTCACTGATCGCGTCGAAGCCGGTGTCGGTTGTGGATTTTGAATTTCCGTTTTCGCCCGATTCGTAGACGTATCCCACGCGCAGCTTCCAGAAGTCTATCGGGTATTCGAGATCCAAGACGCTCGTCCATGCGCGCACGTCGTGCTGAACTTTTTCTCCGTCAATCAGGTGGTCGGCCGTGCCGAAAACGCCGTAGATTGCAGGATTGAAAATGAACCGGCCGAGATTCCCGTTTAGCGTGGTTCCGATGTAGTAGGTGTCCAGGTTGAGCTGGTTCGAGTCACTCCCATTGATTTTCCGGGGGTCGTGGTTCCAATGGACACTCCACTCGCTGTTCCAGCCTTTTACGAGAAAATCTTCCCAGGTAAACCGGGAAATCATCACCACGTGCTCGCTGGGCGCTGAGAAATTAATCAATCCCGATACCGCATTCTTCTGAAAGAGTTTCAGGACGAGGAAATCGTAGCGCAGCCGGTTGCTAAGCGAATTGCCGAAGATGCGGCCTCCCAGGCCCACGTCGTTGAAGATCAGGCCGTGGAAATCGGACTTGAAATTCTGGAGGCCTCCGCGCAGAAACATCTGATTGAAATTGACGGCTCCGAAATTGTGCAGCTGAACATCACTGAACGCATCGAAAAGGTTCGCGTGACCTTCCGATGCGGCCTCGTCTGCATTGATGTCGTTTTTCCAGTCCACCGCGCCGTCAACGTGAAAGCGAAAGTTAGCGGGGAAGAAACGGTCGTCATTGTGGCGGATTTCCGTGCCGAAAATGGTGGCGTTATCCTCAAAATTGTTGTACGAGATGAATTTATTTTCAGGCAACGCCTTGGTGTAGTCCAGATTCCGGCGAGCCTTGTACGTGAAGTTCTGAAAGACGTCGGTTTCGGTAAACCACTTATCCGTAAGAGGGAAGTCGCCCTTGATGACGTTCTGGTTGTAGGTGTCCCACAAGTGGTATCCGTACTGCGGAAAGCCATCGAGGTCGTAAGTCCGCCAGCGCGTGTCCACCGCATTCGCGCCCTTTTTCGTGGCCTTTCGCGGTTTGCCGGCGCCCGCCGGCTGGGGCTGCTGCGACGCGAAAGGCCGATTCCCTGAGCTGCTTTCAGTTTGGGTAGTCTGGGTGCCCTGACCTGAGGGCGCCGCGCCGGACGCCCCGGAAGCCTGCTGCGCTGCCGTTGCCTCGGCCTCCGACGGTGTAGCAGGGGGCGCCGAAGGCGGCTGATTCGAATTCGAGAGGACGGCGTCTGGAGCCGATGCACCCGGCGCCGTTTCCGCCGAGAGCTTTTCGGTCGCGAAATTCACGGCGACTTCATTGCCATGAGTCTCGACGTTAAATTTTGACGGCCGTGCGAGATCAATCACGACACGCGTGACCGACGGCTTGAATTGCGACTCGCGAATCTGGATGACGGGATCCATCGGGCTCGCGGAACTGTTCTTAAGCAGACCAAGCCGCGTTCCGGAAAAGTCGAGAACCACGCGTTCTGGATTCGTGAAGTGCATGACGTGATAGCTGAGATGGCCGTCGCCTGTGACAACGACCTGCGTCGTCGGACCATTTTGGGCCACCGTCACCTGGCGGACGTGGGCGGACGCGGAAACAACGGGCTGAGGGGTTGCGTGTGGATCCGGCTTATTCGTTCCCGCGCTGAGCGCAGGAGGAATGAGGGCAAGGAACATCAGAGCGCCGAAGGCCGAAGCACGCCGATGATGAGCGGGCGCGAGACTGTGCACGGGCTTCAAGTCAATGGCCGGGCTACAAATATACCCACGCGCACTCACTATGGACTTACCCCCATGCGCTGCGCAGCCTTGTCGCGCCAGCTGACACCAGATACACAGAGGCGAGGCGAAAAGCGCCGCGCCGCTTGACGTCCCAGTACTCCCAAAACGGTTCTGTAAGCCAGCAAGCTAAATCAGATGGCAGAAATTTGCAATCGTTTTTGTTTTGAAATGGCCTGCCAGGCGGAACGCTGTTGGCGAGAAAGCCAACAGAACCCGACGTGCTAATGGGCGTGATCCTTCATCGCGTTTGAGCGGATGAAGAATTGAGTCTTGTCAATATTCGCGGGCACGGCGACGTCGAAGAATCCCACCATCATTTCATCGTAGGTTTGATCGCCCCAGTACACCGCGGCGGTGGGATCGGGGTTATGCGGATTGTTTTTCGAATTGTCGAACCATGCGATGGCTTGCAGCGTGGTTCCCGCAGCTAGCGGTTGTGGTTCGGCGAGGCGATAGCTCAACTGCCAGTAGAAATCGTAATTGACGCGAAGCAAAGGCACCGTGCTGCCATCGGGGCGAAGAATGTTGTATTCGAACAGCTTGCCGCGCAGATGCATGTGAGGAAAAAAACTGAGGAGCATGGCGTCGTTCGGCAGCGAACCGTGCACCTCGACGCGAAAGTCATCCACGCCGGGCGGAATCACGAAGTCGCTATTGGTCAGTTGCAGGGTCAACACGCGCTGGGCCGGCGGCTGCTTCGAGAAGACGAGCCCGATTTTGGTCTGGTCGGTAGTCGCGCGGCCGTGCGTCGTGTAGTGCATCTGGAAGACAAGATCGGAACCTGCGGGAATGTACTTCGCCATGCCGGCAGGCCAATTGTCCGGCGAGCTGCCCGGTGCATAGACGAGAAGAATGTCGGCTTTCGTCGTGTGCGTATCATGGCGATCCTGCTCGTCCGTCATGTCCGACGCGGTGAACGGAACGCCGATCGGCGCGTGCCGCAGCCAATTCGAATCCGGCGGGCGGATGTAGACGACGGCGTGATGAACATTCTCCCGGCTGGTGGGCCGGATTTCGGACATGCTTACCCACTTTCCTTCGGTGAATTGGGTGGGAACGATTTCGTAAGTGTATTCCACGTCGCCCTGAGCGGGAATTGGCACCGGTTTTGGCATTTGAACCACGAGGTCTGGCGCAGGAATATTCCAACCGTTGACCCACTGGCGCGGCGGCGGAGCGCCATGCGAATCTCCAGAGGGAGCATTCGACCTTGCCCATGCCTCGATCGTGCTCATCTCGTCTGGGGAAAGGGAAGGGTCATTCGAAAAATGGCCGACGCTCGGATCCGCGAACCATGGAGGCATTTTGCGCCGGGCTACCGAATCGGCGACAGCGTGCGCCAGTGGCCGAACTTGCTGATAAGTCACCAGCGGCATTGGTCCAATTTCGCCAGCTCGATGACAGCTTTGGCAGTGCCGCTGCAGAATGGGCAAGACGTCGCGGTTAAACGTTGGTGTGCCGATGGCGCGCGAAGCACTGCTGTCGGGAGCGGTCTGCGCATGTTCGGTCGAGGCAGCGCCGCCGAGGAACGCGAGCGCGGAAAGAAGCGTTGTGATCGTCCTGGAGGTTTTGATCATTCGGCCCGATCGGGTTCCGGTCCCTCAACCGAATTGTGGCCATTTGCCGATTTGAATGCAACCGCACCGGGGCCTTGTCACGCGAGGGCGTGCTTCCGATACGAAACAAATTCAAAATAACGCACTGCGGAAGGCCCCTGCCGCCGTAAAATCTCCGCATGGCAAAAGGGTGGGAAAGCAAGTCGGTAGAAAGTCAGGTCGAGGATTCGCAGTCGCAGGACAGCGGAAAACGCGGGGTGCAACTCACTCCGGCGCAGATTGACACCCGGCGAAGGAGGGAAGTGCTCTTTCTTTCGCGCTCGCGGGTGCAGCGAGATTTGCAGTTGAGCCAGGACCAGCGTTATCGCGATCTGCTGACTCGCGCCCTCTCTGACATCGAGGCGCAAATTTCCGCTCTCGACAAATCTGCTTAATTTCTTCTAGTCGCGGGGCGATTCGGATTCCGCGTCTTCGATGAAGAATACCCCCACGCCGTTCTGGTTTTCCTCGCGGCCGGGCGCACAGTGCACGACTGTCGCACGCAGTGCGAGCGTGCTCGTCCGATTCTGTTCGCCCGCTGCTTCGATTACCACGCGCAATTCCGATTGCAGACGCGGCCGGTTGTTCAAAGATAGATAGGCACCCAGCAGGCTGATATCGCGCAGCGTTGCCTTTTCCTCGAACGACGCTCCGTCCTCGGTCTGGCCGCTCACGGTGGCGGCAAATCGGATTCGTCGGCGCTGCCCCAGGCGTGATTCCGGCAGCGCGACGTCCACGCCGCGCTCAGTCAGCGTCACGGACATTCCCTCCATCGCCGCCCAGGTTGAGGGAAATTCCTGGCGCGCCGCGGAGAGAAAGCCGTCCACCATTCGGCTGGAAGAATCCGGATCGTGATGGAAGAGAATTAAATTTCCGACTTTGCATTCGCGCGCGATCTTCACGCCTTCGAGCCAGCACGAATGCCCCCAGCCTTTGCGCGTGGACGCAAGTTGTTCCGGCGAATACTGCGCGTCGTAGATCAGCACGTCGGCGCCCTGCGCCAGCTTGCGCAGATTGTTATCGAATTCCGGTACGCCGGGCTCGTTGTCCGTCGCGTAAACGATCGAGCCGACAGGCGTATCCAGCCGGTAGCCCAGGCAGCCCTGCGGGTGATTCAGCCATGCGGTCGAGATATGTGTTCCGTCCACATCCCATTTTTCGCCGCCCTCGATTTCGCGAAAGAAACGCGCAGAGGACATCATGCCGGGGTCCACCGGAAAATAAGGACTCGCAAACTGGGCTTCCAAAACCTGCCGCAGGCTGTTGCGGCCCAGATGTTTCGACTGAAAGCTGTAGAGATGAAAGCGGTTTTGCGATTCAAAAAACGGATGGAAGAAAGGAAGGCCCTGGATGTGGTCCCAGTGATAGTGGGTCACCAGGACGTGGGCTTCGATCCCGCCGTCGCCCTGCCATCGCGTCCAGCGATTGTGCTGTGCGTGCAGGTGATTGCCGAGCATCCGCAAGCCGGTGCCGCAGTCCAGAATGAAGTGCGGACCGTCCGCGACAGTCAATTCCAGGCACGCGGTGTTGCCGCCGTAGCGATACGTGTCGCGCTCGAGCGTTGGCGTGGAGCCGCGAACTCCCCAGAAGATCAATTTGGCGCTGTTTTGAGGCATGGAGGGGCCATTCCTGGCCCGATGTTCCGTCGGCTTCTCTGAATTTTGCAGAAAGCCATCTATCAATTTCATGGTAGGGGCGTGCCGCGAGTGAGTCAATTGAGTTTCTGGCTCGCGCAGCGAGAAACGCACGTCCAGTTGCATCACTCGCGACATGAGGGCGGCGCCACTGTCCGTCGAGGGCTTTCTGCGGGTAGAATTCAGGCAATGCACTTCCACGCACATGGCGGGTCCGGTCACGGCCACGATCATAGTCATGACCACGGCCAAGGCCTGGGTGATCGCGCCACCGGAATCCTGGGCGCGGCCGTCGTGGCCACTCTTGCGCTGGTCGCTGTTGAGTTGGCGGCCGGTTACGCCGGGCATTCGATGTCACTCGTGGGCGATGCCGTCCACAATCTGACGGACGTGCCGACGCTCGTGATTTCCTGGCTGGCGACGCGATGGGCGAAGCGCCCTCCCACGCACGAAAAAACGTATGGGTATCATCGCGCGGGAATCCTGGCGGCGTTTGTAAACGCGATGGTACTCGCGCTCGCTTCGCTCTTCGTGCTTGGCGAGTCCATCCTCCGGCTTCGGCATCCGGTCACCGTAGCCACGGGGCTGATGATGTGGGTGTCAGTCCTTGCGCTCGCGATCAATGGAGGCATCACGCTGGCCGTGCATCGCGGGCGGCGCGATTTGAATATGCGCACGGTCTGGATTCACAACCTGGGCGACGCGCTATCGAACGTGGCGATCTTTGTCGGCGCGCTGGCGATCCGCTGGACCGGCGCGCAATGGGTGGACCCGGTGATCGGGATAGGAATCGGCGCGATGGTTCTGTGGTCGGGGCAGGGAATTCTGCGTGAGAGCGGCCACATCCTGCTGGAAGGCCTGCCGCGCGAGATTCGCCTGGAAGATGTCGCCTCGGCGGTGCTGCGCGTCGAAGGAGTTCAGGAAGTCCACGACATACACATTTGGACGCTCGGCACCGATCTTCAGGCGCTCTCCTGCCACGTCTGCATCCCGGACATGCACATGGAAGACAGCGAACGAGTTCTCAAGAATATCCGCGACATGCTGGCACACGATTTTCAGATCACGCACACCACGATTCAGTTTGAGCGCGCAGGTTTGCCGGCCGACGCCGGATTGTACATGCCTGTGCCGGTAAGGCGTTCGTCGCAGTAGCTCACCGGCCAGTACTGCGGCGAGAGCGTGGCGTACGCTGGCAGGCCGGGCAAAAGTAGCTGCTGCGGCCGGCGACGATGGCGCGGCGGATCACCCCATCGCCGCGAAAGCACTTCTTCCCCTTGCGCTGATAGACGCGATGGCGCTGCTGGAACGTCCCCCGCTGCCCCTCGGAGTCCACATAATCGGAGACTGACGACCCGCGCATTCGAATGGCTTCCTCGAGCACTTCCCGCATCGCGCGATGCAGACGGCGCAGCTCAGCATCCTTCAAATTTGTGCCGAGTCGTTTCGGATGAATGCGCGCGCGCCACAGGCTTTCGTCGGTGTAGATGTTTCCCATTCCGCGCAGAAAGCGCTGATCGAGCAGAAGCGCCTTGATACGCGCGCGCCGCGATCTCACCAGCGCGAAAAACTCCGCCTGTGTCGCATCGAGCGCATCGAGGCCGAGCTTGCCGAGAGCGGTTTCCCGCGTACCGCCGGAAAGCAGCCGCATCTTGCCGAAGCGGCGAACGTCGGTGTAGCGAAATTCGCGTCCATCGTCGAGAGCGAAAAACACGTGGGTATGCGGCGCGACGGGCGCCTCAGCGGGCCCGACGACGATCTGCCCGGTCATGCCCAGATGGATCAACAGCGAGAATTCTTCTGCAGCGTCTCGCGAAGCTTCCAGTTCAATGACTATGAATTTTCCGTGCCGGCGCACGCTGCCGACACGGCTGCCGGGCAAGTCCCGTTCGAGCGCAGCCGGGTCCTCGATGAAGTTAGTCTTGCCCAGGCGCACGGACAGGATGCGCCGCCCGGGCAGCACGGCGCGAAGGCCGCGAACAACGGTTTCGACTTCGGGAAGTTCAGGCATGGACCGTCAGATGCGTGCCCATTCTATCGCGATTCGGATTTTGAGCTTTGGCCTACAGCGCGCTGTCCAGCCCGCAAACGTGGGCTTACGGCAGGGGAATGCCGGGCGAAGCGACGATGCCCGCCATTCGCAGGATTTCGGCGTACTCTTCGTCGGTAAGCGGACAGATAGTGAGCCGCGTGTTCTTAAGGAACTTGATCTTCCGCAGCAGGCGGTCGTCGCGCAGTTCAGCGAGCTTGACCACGCGGGGCAGGCGCTCAATCGCGCGCAGGTCCATTACCATCTTCTTGGACTCCGGCTCCTCGGGGTCGGGGTAGGGATCGCGCGTGACCTCGGCCAGGGCATAGAGCGAGTGCTCGGGCTTGCCGTGGTAGCAGAGGGCACGGTCGCCCTTGTGGACCTGCTTGAGCTGCCGAGCGGCGTCGGGGCGATTTCCGGCGTGCCTCCACATCTCCTTGCCCTTCACGAAGAGGGTGTCCCAGTGGTAGACCCGGGGGTCAACGGCCAGCAGCCAACGCCTTGGTTTTGTGGGAGCTTGCGTCATCCGTCAAGAAGTGCCGCGCGCACTATACACGCAAGGATAAAATAAATGGAAGCCCTCAATGCAAAGATTTTACAGGAGATTTTTCGAGGAGTTGCTGTAGCGGCACCCATCTGGACGAATGCGCCGCGGACTCGGCTATCCAACGTCCACAAACACATCGTCGCCGCGAACCTCGACGGGGTAGCAATCCACACCTACGGCGCTGCTTTGCACCACTTTGCCGGTGGTAACGTCGTATTGCCAGGCGTGCCAGGGGCAGGTGACTACCGTGCCTTCCAGCTCGCCTTCGCCAAGTGGGCCACCCTCATGGGCGCATACGCTATTGATAGCATGGAACTTACCCGCGACATTGGCGATCGCAATGGCCTGCCCGGCGACCTGAAACTCGTAGATTTTCCCAGCGGGAATATCGTCCTTCCTTGCCGCGCGCACAAAAGCCATGCTTCACCTCTTTTCAAAGTGCTCGAAATCGTCCGTTAGTGGCCGACCGAGCCAGCCGAGTGATGATATATCTTTTCCCCCGCTTCGATACGCACCGCCAACCGATTCTGCGGCGGGGGAAGCGGGCACGTCGTATACGGGTTATAGGCGCAGGGAGGATTATAGGCCTGATTGAAGTCGAGAATCACGCTGCCGTCCTTCTCGATCTTGGTGTCCAAGAAGCGCGATGCGGCGTAGGTCTCATGCCCGCTGGTCAAATCGCGGAACACAAAGGATGCGTCCGAGCCGTCTACCTCGGCGTCTAGGCGAAGCTCCTGCCCTTGCACCGTAAATGCGACGTAGCCGGGAATAGTCTCCTGCAGCGTGTCGCCCATCACGTTCTGAATCTCTATCTGCTTGGGTTTGTCGTAGGGCACGTACCGCGAGGTCACGCGATAGGATTCGTCCACAGGGAACCAGCGCGTGCCCGTGAAATCCTTGCGCAGCTGGCTATTCTTGTCCCGCAGGCGAATCGTATAACGGTCGCCGCTGGAATGAACGTACAGAGTGAGATCGCCGATCACAAGTTGGTCGGAGTTCGAATCTGAATGCATCTCGCCGGATTCGATCGGCTTGCCGTTCAGGATGGCGTGGACGCCCGATTTGATGTGGACGATTGTATGCCCGGCATGAAATTCGAAGCTGCCTGCGCTGGCCGGAGCAGAGGCGGGAAGAACGATGTCATTCAGCGGGCCGGAGCCGAAAGTGTTTTCGCCATCGTGCAGCCAGAAAAGCCCACTGACGGTCAGCCATCCATCATCGGATTTCAGCTGAGCCTCATACGCCTGCCGCCACTTTTCGACGGATTGGCGATAAGTCGGGGCGTCCGGCCGCCCGGCAAGCGAGAGCGGAGCAGCGGCGACGCACAGCAAGAGCGCTGCTGTCGCATTCCACGCCGCGCGACCCAAGTTCATCGTCCCGCGACTTGCGATTTGCTTGCGGCGGGCGGCTCGCCAACTTTCGCAAGCAACTCCGCGAACTTCGCCTCGCGGTCTTTTTGGTCGAGCCCCTGATAGATTTCGGCGATTTGCGTGGCGTTCATGGAACAGAATTTCGGGCCGCACATCGAGCAGAACTTCGCTTCTTTGTAGAAATCGTCCGGCAGCGTCTCGTCGTGCATCGCCCGAGCAGTTTCCGGATCGAGTGACAGTTCGAATTGCTTGTTCCAGTCGAAAAGAAACCGCGCGTAGCTCAAGGCGTCGTCGCGATCGCGCGCGCCTGGGCGATGCCGGGCAATGTCGGCGGCGTGGGCAGCGATTTTGTACGCGATCACGCCCTGGCGCACGTCATCCGCGTTCGGCAGTCCCAGGTGCTCCTTTGGCGTAACGTAGCAGAGCATGGACGCGCCATGCCAGCCGATCATCGCAGCGCCGATGGCGCTGGTGATGTGGTCGTAACCGGGTGCGATATCGGTGACGAGCGGCCCAAGCGTGTAAAACGGCGCTTCGTGGCACAGCTCGTTTTCTTTTTTCACCTGCAGCTCGATTTGATCGAGCGGAATGTGCCCCGGGCCTTCGATCATTACCTGCACGTCGTATTCCCAGGCCTTGGCCGTCAGCTCGCCCAGCACGCGTAGCTCGGAAAATTGTGCTTCATCGCTTGCGTCGGCCAGGCACCCGGGACGTAGCCCGTCGCCTAGCGAAAAACTGACGTCGTGTTTCTGGAAAATCTTGCAGATAGCATCGAAATTCTCATACAGGAAGTTTTCTTTCTTGTGAAAGCTCATCCATTGAGCCAGTAAAGCCCCGCCGCGGCTCACGATTCCCGTGATGCGGTTTCGCACCAGGGGCAGGAATTCGCGCAGCACTCCCGCGTGGATGGTCATGTAGTCCACACCCTGCTCGGCCTGCTCCTCGATCACTTCGAGCATGATTTCAATCGTCAAATCCTCCGCGCGGCGTACGCGCGAAAGCGCCTCGTAGATCGGCACGGTGCCGATCGGCACGGGCGAGGCGTTGATGATCTCCTTGCGGATCCCGGCGATATCGCCGCCGGTGGAAAGGTCCATCACTGTGTCCGAGCCATAGTGCACGGCGCGGTGCAGTTTTTCGAGCTCGTCGTTCACGTGGGAGGTTGTGGCGGAATTGCCGATATTCGCGTTGATCTTGCAGAAGAACGCGACGCCGATGCCCATTGGTTCAAGGTTACGGTGATGAATGTTGGCAGGGATGATGGCGCGGCCGCGCGCCACTTCATCGCGCACGAGCTCGGGCGCAATCTTCTCGCGCGTCGCGACGTAAAGCATTTCTTCGGTGATCATGCCTTTACGCGCGTAGTGCATCTGCGAAAAGTTTCTCGCGCCGCCGTTCATTGCCGCTGCACGCTTCTCGATCCATTCGTCTCGCAAAGCCATTGGAACCTCCGATCGCACCCGCCGCTGCTTCGCAGCTCGCGCCGACCGCGGCCATTATCGCACCGCGCTACCCACGCGGCAACTCAACCCTGCGCCGAGTCGCCGGGTCCGTTGGCATTGACAGCTGGCATTCCACGAGCGAGTCTACTGGGAATGCGTTTGGCGGACGCTCGGCGGCCCATGGGGCCAGTCTGGAGAGCCATGTTCAGCTTTGGACTCTGAGACTTGCATCTCCGTCAATGATGCCGCGTGCGTGCTGAAGCGGACCTTCGATTACAACACACTCTTGAGATCCGCCAATTTCCGAATGCCGTCAAGTTAGAAGAAGAATTTGGCTCCGAACTGAAGGAGTCTCGGAGCCGCCGAATTCTCGATGGCCCCAAAGGCAGGACTGCCAATGCTGCCGTTCACGGCCGGGGCGCCTGTAATCGGGTTTCCATAGAACTGCGCGTGGTTGAAAGCGTTAAATGCTTCCACCCGGATTTGAATCGTTTTGCCTTCCGTGATCGGAATCATCTTCTGTAGTGTCAGATCCCAGTTGTTAATTCCTGGACCGTAGAAGAACCGCCGAGGGCAAGTCCCTAGGGTTCCAAGTGCCGGACGGCTGAAAAGGGCTGTGTTGAACGCGGGCAAGCCATTGCGCCCGTTCGTGTTGATCTCTAACGGCCCCGGGGCGCAATCCGGGAGATCGATGTAATTATTGTTCACGCCATTGGGATTCGTGCCCAGCAGCGAATCATCGTTCTGATCTTGCAGGGTAACGGGAAAGCCCGTGGCGAATCTCGTGATGCCGGTCACACTCCACCCGTTGGTGAGCCGATTGCTGCGGTGGAATAGAGTATTGAAAGGCAGATCGATCCGGTAACTGGCAACAAAGTTTTGCGTCATGTCGAACGCCGAAACAGCATGCGTGTAGTGGAGATCGTTCGCCAGGACCTCTTCGCCGATGCTCGAAGAATCATCCATTGACTTGCCCCAGGTGTAGCCGACGAGAAACGACTGATGCGCTCCGGTATGGCGGACGTTTATTTCCATCGCATTGTAGCTGGAATTCGAAATAGTGCTTTGGAGGCTATCGCCGCCAAAAAAGGGCCAGAGCGGTCGCGTCTGATTGTCATTATCTGGCCCGCATGACCCCGGTGTTTCAGCATTCTGGGCCAGGCATTCTGCGGGATCGGCCGAATTAAACGGAACTATCGCAAGCAGGTGATGGCCCTGGTTCCCAACGTAACTAACACTCAGAAGCGTGTTGGCATTCAATTGGCGCTCGATAGACAGGTTCCACTGCTCGGAGTAAGGCACCTTGTTCCTGTTGTTGTATGCAGGATCGCCGTCTATGGGCTGAAGCCTGCTCCAATCCACCGTATCGTTCGGTTTCTTGGCCGTCGCACCGAACGCTGGTGGCTGAGTCGGGAAGGGCTGAACGACGGCTGGAATTTCCGGCGTGCCTGATGTGCTCAAAAATGGCTGCGTGAACAGAACCGAGTTGGGAACGTAATTGTAGCCGTACGGAGGAATGGAGTACATGATCGCAGCCGTAAGCCCCGGAATGGCCGTATAAAACATTCCGAAGCCGGCGCGAATGCTGGTTTTACTGCCGTCTCCAATAATTTTCCTCAATGGGTTGTTCTGGAAATTTGGAGCGTAAACCAGGCCCACGCGCGGACCGAAATTCTTGTAGTCAATTGGAGCGATTGTCCTGGAAACTCCGGGATCGGTTGGAACTAGAAAGCCGGTGGGCGCTCCGGGATAAGTGACCGATTGCTCGCCGACGACCAGAGATTGCAGCTGGTTATACTTTTCGTACCAAGGACTGATGATGTCCCAACGCAGACCGTAGTTTAAGGTGAGGCTCGAACTAAGTCTCCAGGTATCCTGCGCGAAAAAGCCGACATATCGATTCCTGGGATAGAAGCCTCCCTGGTCTGCCTGCACGTAGGTACTCGCAACGCCGATTAAATAATCAGCGTAGTCCGAGCCTGTTTCCGAACCGTTGAACTGAAAACTTCCGTTAAACGTGGCGTTTGGAATTTCATTTACCTGGTCGTAGTGGAATTCGCCGCCAAATTTCAGCGAGTGAGTGCCTATGATCTTGGAAAAGGTGTCCGTCCAGTGAAAGCTATTTTGGCGCTGAACGGCGTTAGTGATATCAGTGCCTATCGTGATGCCCAGATTCTGCAAGGAAACGTTTTCGATGCCTTCGATACTCGGATCGAGGGGATAGATGCCGGTCGGGCCGAACGGAGGTGCGTCGGGGCACTTGGCGGATTCGTCCACTGCCGTCACGAAACCTTGGCAAGCCAGCAGAGTGCCTACGCCGCCGGTCGGCCGCCCAATGTCGTTGGCGTAGCGCAAGTAGCTGAAGTGAAATTCGTTGACAGCGGTGCTGCTGAAAGTTTTCACGTAACCCAGGTCGATGAGTTGAGCGAAACCGTTCGAGATGGCATTAAATGATCCGCCCAGGCCGCTGGGGACATTGGCACCGCCTTGTGGCTGCGGATACGGATTGTCGAGGAAAAAATTGTCGCCGGTATAGTAGACGAAGAAATTGCCGGAGTGCGTGTTTGCGTCGAGCCGCACGCCGCCTTTGTCATCGCGGACGATCTGGTCGAAACTCGTGCTATCGAATTCGTTAGCGCCGATATTGGGCTGCGGGATGTACGGTAACAAGAATTTCGCCGGTGCAACCCACGCGCTCTGCGGGATGACCGCCCCTGGAAATACGCATGCATTTGAACCGGTCGCGGCGCAGCCCGGATTGTAGTAGGGTTCGCCCGGGATCACCGTGTATTCCAGCCTGCTACTAAGCTGGCTGGCCATGTAGGCGGTACTCACGGCGCCGCTGAGCGTGCTCGCCAAATCGGACAGGTTGCCGGCACGATCGGCCAGGGACGGGACGCTCTGGATACCTGTATCAACTCCCTGCGTCGTTCGCGTTCCCTGATAATCTGCAAACCAGAAGATCTTGCTCTGCTTGATCGGGCCGCCCACGGTGCCCCCGAACTGGTTTTGATCGAACTCCGCCCTGGTAAGCGAGAAAAAAGGCCTGGCGTCGAGCGCTGTATTGCGTAGGAATTCAAAAACGTCTCCATGAATCTGATTCGATCCGGATTTCGTCACGACGACGATCTGACCGCCCATGTAATTGCCGTGTTCGGCGTCGAAATTATTGGTCAGGACGCGAAACTCACTGATTGAATCAAGATTCGGCAATACCGCAACGCCCATATTGACGGCTTCTTCGACATTACTTCCATTGACGCTGAATCCGTTGGCGTTTTCCTTCTGGCCGTTAATGGACTGGTTTCCAGGATTGGAGTCCCCTGAAGGCGCGGTGTTAGTGAGACCCGCCATGACGATCTGGTTTTGTGCACCAGTACTGATGGGAATCACGCCTGGCTGCAGACCCAACAAATCGGTGAACGCCCGGCCATTTAACGGAACATCTTCGATCTGAGTACTCCCCAGTACTTCACCCATCTGGTTGCTTTCCGTTTCGACGTGCAACCCCGAATCGGAAACAGTCACCTGCTGGGATTGCTGGCCAACCTCCAAAGGCACATCAGCCTCAAGCTTCGTACCAACATCAACAACGAGGCCGGTGCGCTTATAAGGTTTGAAGCCCGGGAACACGATTTCGAGCTCGTAACTACCCACATCAAGAGTTGGGAACGCGTAGAATCCTTCGTCGTTCGTGGAGGTGCTTAGCTGGACTCCGGTTGCCGAATTGCGGATTATCACGCTGACTTTGGGAATTGCACCACCGCTGGCGTCCTTGACAGTGCCTGAAACACTTCCTCCGGTGGCAGCCCAGGCTTGCGCGCAGAAAAAAGGAAGGCAGCCCAGGAACAAGAACACGACGCAGAGAATTACCTGCCTCATCGTGCGGCAATTGACGGACTCCTCCGGAAGCTCCGGTAGTGCGTCAACTGGAACGACGCCTTCTGTTCGCCTAACCATCTACTTTCCAAGCTATCGGTCTGCTTCGCGGCGAACAAGTGATCTTTTGGCCATTTGTTGGCCATTGCACGGCGGATACAACGCTAAACCCCTGATCCGCCATGGTATTACCGGGCAGCGATGCAGCGCAGAATTACTGGACCAATCACGGGAGAGGAGCGCAGGTATCGGAATTAGGCGCGCCCGGCGGCCGGAGGGGTCAAGATAGTCTGACCGTCTCCAAGGACCGCTCGATAGCAATGCGAACGAGCTGCGCTCGGGTCCGCACACCGGTTTTCTCGAACAGCCGCTGCAGGGTTGCCTTTACGGAGCTCTGCGACGCGCCGATCTTGTGAGCGATCTCCTTGTTGGTGAGGCCCTCGAAAACGCTGCGCAGAACCTGGAGTTCGCGTGGGGTCAGTGGCGCCTTCGCTTGCAAACCGGCCTCATCGTTCGCTGCGGAATCCGAAGAGATCGCTCTGGAATCCATCCACTCACCCCCGAGGGCAACGTGTCGAATCGCCTGGAGAAGCATCGCGGGGGAGTTGTGTTTCAGGAATATTCCCGACACGCCAAGATTTCGCGCCATGGTTACATCCAGGGGAATCATTCCCGCGGTAACCATCAGAATTTTGCCCTTGTAACCAGCCTGATTTGCGCGCGCAATAAAACCGGTGCCTGTTTCGTCTCCCAGATCGAAATCGAGCAATACGACATCAACCGTGGTTCGAGAAAGCAATTCCACCGCCTCGGCCGGCGTTCCGCACTCAGCAACGGTCTCGAAATCCGGCTCGGTCACGAGCAGGCGGCGCAGGCCTTCACGAAACAACACGTGATCGTCAAGCAGTAGGACTCGTAGGCGTTGCATCGTCTCCCTGTGCAAACTCTGTCAGTGCAGCCAACTCCAGAACAAACGAGCATCCCGGGTGCCGTGGGTCGTGTCGCAGATCACCCCGAAACGAACGCATGAAGGCGCGCGACAAATAAAGGCCTAAGCCCGTAGCGTCCGCGCCCTTTCGCAGGGGCTGAAAGATTTTCTGATCGGCCGGAATGCCTGGCCCGGTATCGGTAAACCGGATGGACACTCCGTCCACCTTCGAGGCGACGGAAAGCTCGATCACCTTTTGGGTCACCGGCTCGAGCGCTCGCTGGCTATTCTTTGCCAGATTCAGCAGGACCTGCATCAGACTGTGACGGTCCGCCTGTGCAAGCGGAAGCTTCTCCGGCACGCTCCAACGTAGTTGGATGTCGGACTCCTCGCACATCTGCTCCAGCACGATCCGAAAATCCGTCAGGACCTCACCCAAATCCGTGCTGCTCGACTCGGAATCGTCGACGCTTCGCTTAAGTTCGAGCGAAGCGATTTTACTAAGCGTCTCGACCAAAGATCCTAGAGCCTCGAAGTCTTGATCGCCCTTCAACGAACCCTTGCGCACCAGGTTCTCATGTATGACGCCAATGGCGCCGCAAACATTTCTGATCTCATGAGATACCGCAGCGACCAGAATCCGCGATCCGGCGAGAAGTTGTTGCAGGCTGGCCTCCTCGCGCTCGCGCAGATGTTCGGAAGTATCAACGGCCATTGCCGCAAGCCGCGGTCCGGCCGGCGTGCTGTACGTAGAAAAGAACACGTCAGCCAGGAAAACCTCGCCATTATCCCGTTGGCCGCGAGTTTGCATCTCCGTGCGGAAGATTTTCGTAGCCTCGTCGCCTGAAGGGATTGATCCCAGCGCAGGAATATAGCGCGCAATTTTCTTGCCGGATAGCGAGCCGTTGGTCACCCCGAACAAGCGATGAGCTGCAGGATTGCCGAGAAGAATCTCCCCGCTTGCGGTCATCGTCAGGATCGCCGCGGGACTGCTCTCGATTAGAAACTTGAGCTGTTCCTCGGCTGCCCGCTGTACCGCAAGGCCCTCCTTCTCGCGGTGGTAACTCTTCGTCAGACTCACTGACAGCAGTCCTGTGACGGACAGAGTCAGAAATATCAAAACATCTCGTGCCAGTTCCATTTCCATCGGGAACGGATCAAGCCTGTCTGACAGCAGAGTGCAGAAGAGGGCGGCCAGAAGCACTTGCCACCACTCGAGGACAGTTCCAAGCAGGACCAACGGGAAAATATAGAGAAAACCGAGCGTGGCGTTAATCTCGACTTGCCAATCCGTGATCGCGATAAGGGCGATCAAAACCGCTGCGTACGCGATGGCGGCGCGCGCATTCCAATGCAGGAGTCTACGAATCATGGACTGGGTCTTCGCTGCAATCATATACCGCAGGACGTTAGCACGGGAGGGCGGACCCATAATTAGGCCCGAAACGCGTGTGGCGATCATTTTGCGTTCGATAAGGCGTAGCAGGCCGGGGCGGCTAATCGCAAATCAACATCAGTCATCTGATTACTTACATCGGTCCGCCACGCCCGCGGGTTTGTCGCGATAGCGGTCGTGGCAGTTCGAACAGGCTGTGGTGACCACGTCCGCGGCGTCGAGCATCTTTTCGTTACTCTTCGACTGAGCAGCCTTGTAGGAGGTGATTCCGGCCTCCCGGAGGCCTTGGACGAATTTCAACCAATCCGGGTTCTTCACGGGAACGGGCAGACCGTTTGAGCAGACACGTCCGGGGATCGTCAGAAGATTTGCGGCCTCGGTCAGAGCGAGAGAACTATTCTCGATCGCGGCCCATCCTCCGAAGGTACCCGACAGGGGATCTGTCGCGAGAGATGGATCGCCGGCGGGCTTTACGTCGGCCGGATTCTTGTCTTGTGCGAAAAAGATGACGTTCGAATTGGGAAACATGATGCCCCTCATCAGCTGCGCAAGATTTGCGTAAACCTGAGGGGCAGGAGCAGCCGCTTTCGCGCTGGCGGGCGGCGCCTTCGGAGCAGCAGCCGGCGACGGCGTCTGCGCCCGCGCGGGTCCGAACGACAGCGAGGCCACTGCCGTCACGGCCATGAGTGCTATTACGACGGTGCGCATGCCCTTCATTTCTGATCCCTCCAAATTTAAGTCGTGCGAATCCGACGTCTCTTGATCTATTTGTGTTCGGGAATATTTCGGCCGTTTCCCCGGAAAAGGTTTGCGGCAACCGGATGAAACGCCCAATCACTTTGCTTTGCGCTGGCCTCTCGCGGAAGTGTGACGGAATGCTCTCCCCGCGTCGCCGACGTAGCAGCGTGTCCGTAAGCCCTCGTGAACGATGTCTTTCGAGAATCAGCGTCCAGGATGCGCTGGACTTTGGCCTGAAGCTGCGCGAACACCAGCTTGGCGTCTGCGGAAGCGTCCAGTGTCTCAAAGTTGAACTCGACGCTGAGCCGGTCGAATTCGGCCAGCAGCGCCGCCTGATAGCTTCGAAAGTTTTCATACATGTCCTGCCCCGGGAATACATCCATGCCGGACTCCCAGTAATCGAACCCCCGCGAGAAAATCACCCGCGGAATCAGCTGCTCCACGTCCAGCCGCAGGTAGAAGACTGCGTCGGGCACCAGCGCCGCGCTGTAGATGCCGCGAATCCATCCCGCGTCCATTCCGCGAACGATTGCCCTTGCCATCAAAGAATAGATATAGCGGTCCGTCAGCACGATGAAGCCAGCGCGAAGCGCGGGTATCATTTCGTTCTCGAGCCGGTCCACGAAATCCGTCGCGTAAAACAAACTCTGCGTCATGCGCCCGAGATTGTTGCCCTCTTTCGCGCGGCGAATCCCTTCGCCGGCGAGCATAGAGCGAGTCATGCCGGTATCCAGGACCGCATGGCCCAATTCCTCGAGCCATGGCCTCAGCATGTTGATCTGAGTCGAGCGCCCCGCACCGTCCGTTCCTTCGACGACGATCAGCTTGCCGGCAAGGTCGGAGAGCTTCATGCCCGGCAACAACTTTCCATAGGTCTGTCTCATGGTCGCACCCTCAAGTCCTTCGCTCTTTCAAGATGTGTCCTAACGATCTGCCGAACCTGCGCCTGTTGCACCTCTACCGGCAGGGTGGCGTCAACAACTGTCAGTCCGAATTCCGGAATCATTTTTTCGTACTCGTCCACGATCCGCCCCTGAAATAGCCGGAAGCTTTCGGTGGGGTCGTCACTGAGGCCGATATCCAAGCCGGCCTCATAGAATTTGAATCCGTCCCGTCCGGTGATCAGTCGCGCGATGGCTGTTTCGAGCGGGACACGAAAATAGAAAGCCACCGTCGGTTTCGCGGCGAAGTCGTAGAGATCGCGAACCCACTGGCGATCCATGCCGCGGGCCACGTCTCGCGCAAAGGCCGTATAGATGTACCGGTCGCACAGGACCACGGCGCCGGCTTTCAGTAGGGGGAGAATGCTTCGCTCGATGCGATCGGCGAAATCGGTCGCATGGATTAATGAGAACGTCGCGGGCGTCAGCATCTTCTTTTTCTTGCCCAGTTTCGTGGTGTCTTTCACCAGCTCGGAAGAGTTCCACTGGCTGAAAACCACGCCGTATCCCCTTGATTCGAGCCACTTGTGCAGCAGGCTGAGCTGCGTTGATTTGCCCGAACCGTCAATTCCTTCGACGACGAAGAGCCTCCCGGGGAGACCCTGATCGCCGCTGTGTCGCAGTCGCGGGGCGGCGGACTCGATCGGGTAGAAGACCTCAAACGGACCAATACGCATATTGCTGCCAGTGTTCATAGGTCTCCCAAGCGCCTGTGCGGACCTGTGCCCTAAAATTCGGACACTTAGCTTGTGTGTTGGGTTTCCGGTTGGCTGCGGACATCAGTCCCGGAGGACGCCCATACTATCTATCAATTGGAGGCATATTGCAGCAGGAATTTCAGGTCGCTTGTAACCTACTCGGGACTGTCACAGCTTACGGCCCTCGCAAGAATGCGCGCCAGCTACCGCTTGCACTCCACCGCACGTCTGCCTAAGATGAATTGTCTGACCTAAAATTTCGATCAAGCGACTTTTCAGAGGGGGGCATTTGCGACATCTGAGATCAATTCTGGCAATTTCGTTGCTCCTCGCCCAGCTGGCCGGAGCTGCACCCAGCAACTTGGCGCGCGCGGCGCAGCCAAAGTCGGAACCTGCCCAGCAAACCAAAGACAGCGTTAACGAGACTACGCAGGACAAGGGATATCGCTTCAATCGCGGCGGATGGATTTACGTCCATCTGGAAGGGTCGCCGCACGATATCGGCTATCAGCATGGAGTTCTTCTCGCGCCTGAGATTTCCGAAGCCTTCGCTACGGTTCGATTGGAAGCGACGCACAACTCGGGCCGGGATTGGGAGTTTTTTCGGCGCGCGGCGCGCGAAATGCTGTGGCCCAAGATTGACGCCGAATACCAGGCCGAGCTGCAAGGGATTGTTGATGGCCTGAACGCGAACAAGACCAAACTCGATCTAGACGACATCGTCGCGTTAAACGCGTTTCAGGAGCTGCCCGACTACTACGTGCCGTGGCTCGACGCGCAGACCCAAACCTCCAATCGGGAGCGCCCAGAGGTCGCGGGACATTGCAGCGCATTTATTGCGAACGGGAGCTGGACCAAAGATCGTCAGATAGTCATGGCTCACAGCAACTGGACGAGCTACATGGATGGCGAGCGCTGGAACATCATGTTCGACATCGTTCCGCAGACCGGCTATCGCATGCTAATGGACGGTTTTCCGGGCGTGATCACGAGCGACGACGATTTCGGCGTCAACTCCGGCGGATTAATGATCAGTGAAACGACCATGGGTTACTTTCACGGCTGGGATCCCAACGGCAAAGCCGAGTTCGTCCGCGCGCGCAAGGCCATGCAATACGCGAACTCGATTGATGATTACGTGAAAATCATGCTCGATGGGAACAACGGCGGGTACGCGAACGACTGGCTGCTTGGTGACCGGAAGACCGGCGAGATTGCCCGATTCGAGCTCGGCCTGAAACACACGAAAGTTTGGCGCACGAAAGACGGCTATTACTCCGGTGCAAATTTTCCGAGCGATCCCGACGTGATTAAGGACGAAACCACCTACGATCCGAACGATCGTTCCACTGGGCCGAACGCCCGCAAGATTCGGTGGGATCAACTCCTGAACGGCAACAAAGGGAAGATTGATACCTCGCTAGCGGAGATATTTCTCTCGGACCACTTTGATACGTTCACGAAGAAGGAAGGGGCTAATCGTCGCACTCTCTGCGGCCACGGCGACGCGATGGCAGATACCATGCCGGGATCGAGCTCCAAGCCTTTCGATCCCTTCGGGGCCGTTTCGGGGAAGGTGATGGATAGCAAGATGGCGCAGGCGATGGATTTCGTCGCGCGAACCGGACACCCGTGCGGAATCAAATTCGACGCGGCGAAATTTCTGAACGATCATCCGGAATACTCATGGCAGTCTCCGGTGCTGCGCGACATGGACGCCGGACCCTGGACTGAATTTCGGATCGCCGAACACATCGCGCAGCCCGCGCAGTAGTGCTGGAGAGTCCGCGTTATTAGCTATTGTCCACGCGGAGGTTGTTGGTCACCGAGAAGACACCCGGAACCGAGTTTGCTCGAATTCCAGCGACGTTCTTGTCGGTTTCGTTAGCCACGGCCCCCTCGAGAGTCACGTGCCCGTTGTTCACGATGATGTGAATCGGCGGTACGCTGCGGACCCCATACATCTGCAGGCTCCCAAACGAGTAGATGGAACGATACGTGGCGCGGCGGATTCGATCGTCGAAGGGTGAGGGCGGCAGAACTTCGAGCTGGTTGTCCACCGCTTCCACTCCCTCGATCTGTTTGACGGCACGTTCCGCGTCGCTCTTGAGCATTGGCGTCTTCACTTGGCCGAGCAACGTCACCTTGCCGCTCTCTACTTGGTATTGAAGATTGTCGAATACCGAGTAGAAGGGAAGCATCACCAACTTGTGACGCACCTGGTTGGTTAGCCATGCTTGATAATTGGCCGAATCCGGCGCCGGGGCTTGCACTTTTTCGCGGGTAGCCGCGAATGCGCTGGCGGCAGGAGCGAGCGTAAGTAGTAATGAAAAGAATAAGATAGCTGAAGTTATGACCGATTTCGAGCCGAGATTTCTCATCTGATCCTCCATTCCTTCAAGTGTTGGTTACAACCGACTACAAGTGATTAGACGTGGTTGCGCGGTCCCTAGTTGTAAGCGTTACGTAATCTCGAAAAGTGCAGGTGAGCGGCGTGCAAGGGCGGCCGAATGATATCGGATAGGTTGCAACACCCTTGCTGGGAACTGGCAACTTGGGAGTGATGATGTTACAAAAAAGAGACTGAAGAGGTGTGCTCGTGCCGGATCCGTGCGCTTCAAAAGGTTGCAAAGCAGCAGTTCCAGCGGGACTCGCCCCCGTGCACATGTGCATTCTCCACTTCACTTTGTTTATCGAACAGGAATGCGCCGAAATGCGCCGCGAAACGGCGCTGAATAAGCAACCTCAGGAACGGCAGGTAGAGTTCATGGAAAAAATCGCCGATCGTGGCGAGATGCTGGTCCACGTGGCCATGAGCGGCTATCCGATGAGCGACGAATTGAAGGCGCGAATTCTCAGCACTCTACTGACGCTAATGAATTGCCGCGAGAACATGGACCGAGCAGCGATGCGGCAGTCTGCTCTCCGCCGTTTCGCCGGCTGAAATTTCCCGAACAATTCAAGACATTCCTCACGCGCTGATGTAGCGCGCATAGAGCGAGCGCGCGACCGCGGGGTCCTGCGTGCCCTTGACGATGGCGCGGCCGTCGGCGAAGACCGTCAATTCGTAAGGTGGAATGCGGCATCGCAGCAGGAAATCGTTGCCGCGGACCTCGGCTGCCGAGGCGGAGGTGAGCCGGCGCCCGAGCTCGCCGAGGTCGAGCCGCCTGCTGCGTTCGTGGATCTGCACGGAGTCGCGCCCGCACATCGTGATGTGCGGCTGTGCGTGGCCGTCGAGAAACGTGAATTCGCGCCGGGCGCACGCGCGGCACGCCGGATTGCGAGCCACGCGAATGGATTGGAATTTGCCGGACCATACGTCGCAGGAAACAAGCCGCCCATGGAGCGCCTCCGGCTTGCCGGCAAGGAATTTGATAGCTTCGGTCGCCTCGATCGAAGCGATAACTCCCGCGGCGGCGCCCAACACGCCGGCGGTATCGCATGTCGCTTCATTTCCAAACGGCGAACCGTTCGCCGAGGTTTCGTCGCCAATTTCGGCCATACACGCGAGGCACGCGGTGAGGCCGGGTCGAACCGTCATGGTGACGCCGGTGCTTCCAACCGCTGCGGCGTAAATCCACGGAATGCCGAGCGAAATAGCCGCGTCGTTCACCAGAAAACGCGTTTCGAAATTATCGGTCCCGTCCAGAATTATCGGAAAACCGGTTAGAAATTCCGCGGCGTTCTTTGGCGTGACATCGGCAACAATTCCTTCGATCTCGACATCAGAGTTGATAGCGCGCAATCGGCGCTCGGCGGCTACGGCTTTGGGCAGCGCGTCGCGGGCATCAGCTTCTTCGAAAAGCGTCTGGCGCTGCAGGTTTGAAGGCTCGACGAAATCGCGGTCAATTATGCGCAGGCGGCCAATTCCCGCGCGAACCAGCAGGTTCGCGGCGACCGTGCCAAGCGCCCCGCAACCGATCAGTACCGCGCTCGCTCGCAGCAAGCTCTCCTGGCCGGCTTCGCCGATTCCCGCGAACAGGATCTGGCGAGAGTATTTTTCCAATTGCTCGCGATTCATCCGTTTGTTTCCGAAATCGAACCCATGATATCGCCTTTTCGCGCGGAGCAGGCAATACGGCTATGCTAACCTTTCTTGTTAGTCCTTGGGGCGAATGATAATCCCTCTCAAATCATCGCGTTCCCGTGCCGGCGCGGTCCCCAGGTCCGCCGCATGGGGCATCGGGGCGATTGCATTCCTCTTTCTGATGCTCCCGCCCATTCGCGCGCAGCAGGCGCCGATTGAAGGCCAGCTCGTCAAAGAAATCCACGTCGTTGACGAATCCGGGGCTGAGGTCACGGAGAAGATACCATCCCTTCCCCTCGAAGCCGGAAAGCCGTTCGATTACGCCGCGGAACGCGAAAGCCTCCGCGAACTCTACCGGCTGGGCGATTATTCCGACATTCGCGTCAGCGCCGCGCCCGAAACCGGCGGCTTGCGTGTGAATTTCATCGTACAGCGAAATTTCTTCAACAACGTAATTCGTATCGAGGGCCTGAAAGAGCCACCGAGCGAGCCCGCGGCTCTGGCGTCTCTGCGGCTCACCCTGGGAGAGCCCTTCCGCGATAGTGCGGTCCGGGAAGCGGTGGATCGGCTTACGACAACGCTCCACGACAATGGTTTATACCAGGCGCAGGTCACCTGGCAGCTGATCCCGCACCAAGACACGCGCCAGATGGATGTGACGGTAACCGTGGATCCCGGACTGCGCGCGCTGGTTGGCGACATCGCGATTGACAATCAGACGCCCTATCCAGACGCCCAATTGCTGCATCGCTTAAAGCTTTCGACCAAAGTTCAAATGACGGCCGCGCGCTTGTCTCGCAGCTCGGACAAGCTGCGAAAATTTCTCGTTGACCAGGGCTATCTGGGCGCGAGCGCTTTAGTAACGGTGCAAACCTACGATCCCCAATCCAATCGCGTGCCGCTGAAGCTTACCGTTGAGACAGGTCCGCGCGTGCGCATCGAGATTTCGGGCGCACGCTTGAGCAAGGGACGGCAGCAGAAGCTGCTCCCGATTTTCGCCGAGGGCGCTGTGGACGACGACCTGCTGCAGGAGGGTCGGCGGAACATCCGGGACTACCTGCAGAGCCAGGGATACTTTAATGCGGACGTGCAGGTGAGTTCACAATCGAGCGACAAGCCCGTCGAGCGCGTGATTCACTACGACATCACGCGCGGCGAACATTTCCGTCTCGCGGGCATCGGTTTCGACGGAAACAAGTATTTCGGCAACGATTTGCTCTCGCGCCGGCTGCTTCTCCAGACGGCTTCGTTCGCTTCCAGCGGCCGCTTCAGCCAGCTCTTGCTGCGCGGGGACACCGATTCGATTCGCGGCGTGTATCTTTCCAACGGTTTTCGCGATTGTCAGGTCACGTCCACGGTGGACGATCAATATCGCGGCAAGAAGAATAATTTATTCGTTTCATTTCATGTCGTGGAGGGCGCGCAAACTCGCATCACCGACCTGAAAATAGACGGCAACCACGCCATCTCCACGGATGAACTGCTCGGTGTGACCGGTTCAACCAAGGGCGAGCCGTATTCGGACTCCGGAGTCGCGAGCGACCGGAACAATATTCTAGCGCTTTACTACAACGAGGGATTTCCCGAGGCGGGATTCCATGAGGACGTGGTCCCCGGTAGCAGCCCGACTGAGGTGAGCCTGGTCTACCACGTGACCGAGGGAAAGCAGGTAAACGTAGCCAAGGTGCTGTTGACCGGATACCAATTCACCCGCCCCGGAATCATCGCGCGCCAGATCGCAGTCCAGGCTGGCGGTCCGCTGCGCGAAGGCGATGTCGCAAAGACACAGCGGCAACTCTACAACCTCGGCGTCTTTAACCGCGTGCAGATCGCGCCGCAAAACCCGGACGGCACCGATCCGGATAAGGCAGTCGTCGTCGCGATGCAGGAGGGGCAGCGCTATACGATCGGTTATGGATTCGGATTCGAAGTGCAGCGAATCTCGGGCGGCAGCACGAATCCCAATGGGACGACCATCGGCGCGAGCCCGCGCGGCATATTTGAGATTGCCCGCAACAATATGTTCGGGCGGGCGCAGACTTTATCGTTCAAGGCGCGCGTCAGCACCCTTGAGTATCGAGTGGGGCTCGACTACACAGCGGACAATTTTCTTGCCGACCGGCATCTGAGCCTTCAGCTGATCGGCTTCGCGGATAAAACACAGGACGTCAATACGTTCACTTCCACCCGATTCGAGGGTGGGTTCCAGGTTATTCAGAAGCTTACGCCCACCAGCTCGCTGATCTATCGCTATTTCTACCGGCGCGTAAAAGCTTCCAATCTGGTCTCGACGATCAACGAGGAACAGATTCCACTCCTGAGCCAGCCGACGCTCGTCTCGGGGTTTGGCCTCACGTATGCGCGTGACCGCCGCGACGACCCGGGTAACGCGACGCGGGGCACCTTCAATACCATTGACGTCAGCGACGCGATCGAAGCCATCGGATCGAGCGCCAGTTTCTTTCGCGGTTACTTCCAGAATTCGTCGTTCCACTCGTTCGGCCGGGCATTCGTGTTCGCGCGGTCGGTTCGATTCGGCGTCGAGGTGCCATACGGCAATACGGTTGGAGACAACAATGGGCCGTTCAACCCGGCGCAGTGCACGGAGCCGCCGCCGCCGTTCAGTCCTCCCGTAATTCCGCTGCCGGAACGGTTTTTCGCAGGCGGCGGCACTTCATTGCGCGGATTCGGACTGAACCAGGCGGGACCGCGCGACCCTTGCACGGGATTTCCCGTAGGCGGGCTGGCGATGCTTATATTCAATCAAGAGCTGCGCTTTCCGATGAAGCTGCCTATCGTCGGGAACCGCCTCGGCGGAACGATCTTCTACGATGGCGGCAACGTCTACACCGACGTAAATCACATTTCGTTTGCGTGGAAGGCGCCTTCGATCACGGACCTCAACTATTTTTCGCACACCGTGGGATTTGGTTTGCGCTACCCCACGCCGATCGGACCGGTGCGGGTGGATTTCGGCTACCAACTCAACCCTGCCTACTATCAAGCCACGGTAATCCCGCACGGCGGGACGGTCGGGGTACTGGAGACGCTCCGTCTTCCGCATTTCGGATTCTTCTTCAACATAGGGCCGATCTTTTAATGCGTTACGTCCTCCTCATTCTCGTCTTTGCGTATTGGCTCTCGGGGCCGATGGTGAAGTGCGCGGGCGCGCAGGTGCCGCCGGCTGCCGCTGCGGCCGATGGCGGTCAAACGGTGGACGGCGTGGCGGCACGCATTGAGGATGACATCCTCACGGAAAGCGAAGTCCGCGAGCTCGGCGCGTTTCAAAAGCTGGTGGAAGGCGATGAGAAGCCGCGAACAGAACGAATTCGCGAGCTGGCGGACCAGTGGATTGTGCGCGGCGAAATCGAAAACGCAAAATATCCGCCGCCATCCTCAGAGGACGCGGATCGCGCCTATGCGCGGCTTGAAGCTCAGTTTCCGTCACCCGAAGAATTCACCAAGCGCTGCGCGGAAGATGGGCTGACTGAGGCGGCCGTCCGCCGGTTGATCGTGGAGCAGCTCTATTTTTCCCGATTCCTCGATTTCCGCTTTCGGCCCGCGGCGCAGATTGACCAGAAGCAGTTGGAGGCGTACTACAACGATGAATTCGCCCCGCAATTGAAGGCGAAGAATCAACCCGTCCCTCCGCTCGACGACGTGGAAGACACAATCCGCGAGGTGCTGATCCAGCGAGCAATCAACGACCGCGCCACGCAGTGGCTCGAGGACACTCGCAGCCGGCTGAAGATTGATGTCATGTCCGACGGAGCGCAGCCGTGAGCGGGCGCCTGAAGCGGTGGACTCGGCGATGTGCAATTGCGATTGTGGCGATTGTTCTCGTCGCAATCGTCCTGATTGCGACGGGCCTCGCCGGGCATTGGATCCGCATCGCGTTGATCAATGAGATCGAACAGGGAACCGGAGCGCGCGTGGAAATGGGCGCGTTTCATTTTCGACTCTGGGGCCTGCGAGCCGAGATTGATAACCTGACTCTGCACGGTCTGGAAGCCGCCGATCAGCCCCCTCTATTTCACGCCGACCGCGTTGACGCCTCCATTCGCATCATATCGTTTTTCGGTCGCCAGATCGCGCTCGACGAATTGATTGTTCAGCGGCCCGAGGCGGTGGTGCGAATTGACCGCAACGGCCGAAGCAACATTCCCGCTCCCCCATCCCATGCGAACAATCGTCCCTGGCGCGCGACCCTCTTTCAACTGCGCATCGGCCGGCTCGCGCTGAATGACGGCGGTGCGCAATTCAACAACCAGCGCACGGCGCTCGACATTCAAGGGCAGAATTTCAACTTCACGCTGCACTATGACGCACCGGCGGGAGGCGCCGATTCCTACATTGGCAATTTAACCTGGCAGCAAGTGAGCGTGGCATCCGGTAGAGACTTGCCGTTCCCATTCGATCTTTCGACGAAGTTTACGCTGCATCGTGACTCCTTCGAGGCCGATGAGATCGTGATCAAGGTGCTGCATTCCGAGCTGAATCTTAGCGCCGAGTTGCCGAGCTTTGCGCGGTCTGACTGGAATCTAAAATATCGCGGGCGGCTTTCGCTGGCCGATGTTCGCAAAATCACGCGCCAACCCACCACGCCTGATGGCGACGCGGACTTTTCGGGCCAGGCTCATTACGCTGGCGGAACAGGGACCGACGGTACGTGGACGGCGAGCGGATATTACTCGAGCACCGACGTTCGGCTGCCGTACAAGTATTTTCACGATCGCGGCATGGCGACGTCGGGAAATTACGAGGTGGCGAACCGCCGGCTTGTGGTGCCAAATCTGAAAGTGGGCGCGTTTGGCGGCAGCGTGGACGGCCGCCTCGAAATGGATTTCAAGGGCCTGGCATTCCGCACGCAGACGCGATTGCGCGGAATGAGCCTTGCGGGGGTAATGGCGGCGCTCGAAAACAGCGATTTCCCGGTGCAATCGCTGCATTGGGACGGCGCGATCGCGATTGATTCCGTGAACACCTGGAACGCGAACTTCAAGCATTTCCATACCGCAGGCGAGATGCTATGGTCCCCGCCCGCAACTCTGGCGCCTGGCATGATCCCGGCGAGCGCGCGCGTGGAATTCGATTACGGAACTGACAACGAGATCGTTTCGCTGCTGCCGAGCCAAATCACCACGCCGAAGACGCAGCTGGATTTCGAAGGTCCGCTCGGCGAATTCGATTCCGGGCTCGAACTGAATTTCCGCGCGGACGCTCTGGTTGAGTGGGACGATTTCATCAGCGCGATTCGCGGGCCGGAGGCCGGGACGCATCGCGTCGCCGGCAAAATTGCCTGGCGGGGACGCATTCTGGGGCCGCTGGTCGGGCCTTCGTTCGTGGGGCACCTGCACGCCACCAGCCCAAGCTACGATCAACTCGCCTGGGACACACTCGACGGCGACATGGACTACTCTCCGGATGGATTTCATCTGAGCAATACCACGATGGCGCGCGGACCAACCTCGGCGACGCTCGATTTGTCCCTCAAATTCGACGGCGATTGGAATTTTCTCGACGCGAGTCCGTGGACTCTGGACGCGCGGATCGAAAATGCGACGGCGGACGACGTCCAGGCGATTGCCGGAGCGAGCTATCCAGCCACTGGCCACGTCGGCGGAGAGATTCACGGCAGCGGCACGCGCGGTGCTCCGCTGTTGGACGCCAACTTCGCGATTGATGATATCGAAGCCGGAGGCTGGCATTTCGATCGCTTCAGCGGCCAATTGCACTGGCAGCATGACGAGGTGCGGTTATCGCATGCGGAGTTGCGCGGGACCAGCGGAGTGGTGGCGGGCGACGTCCTCTACCGGCCCGACGAACAGCAAACGGAATTCAACATCACCGGTACTGGCATCGCTCTCCAAAAAATAAAATCTCTACAGTCACCTTCGCTTCCGGTCGCCGGGCAACTCGACTTTAATCTGCGTGGCGGCGGCTCGGTGCGGACGCCTCTCGCGCAAGGTGATGTGCGCGTCACAGGCCTGAAGCTCGGGACGGAGCCCGAGGGTGACTTCCACGCCCAGCTCGCGTCAGATGGTCAGAATGCGCACCTGACGCTGACCTCGGAACCAGAACACGAAAAGCTACAGGGCGACTTGACCATCGGGCTCGGCGGAGACGAACAGCTTTCCGGCAGACTCTCTGTCACGCAGTTCGATTTGGATCCGCTGATCGCCGCGGGACTACATCTGACTCAGCTCACCGGCCACGGCAGCGCCGATGGCGTGTTCACGTTCTCCGGAGCACTGCGGCAGCCCGACTCCATCCAGGTGGACGCGGATATCGCGCGGCTTTCCTTCAACTACGAATTCGTGCAATTGACCAACGATCAAAACATCCGCCTCACCTACCGCCGCAACGAAATTCGCATCGAGCAAGCCCGGCTGCATGGTCCCGACACGGACGTCCAGCTCAGCGGATCGGCGCGCTTCGATCGGGATCGCCGGATTGAGTTCACGCTCTCGGGCGGAGTGAACTTGCGGCTGCTGAAAAGCGTCCTGCCGGATCTCGACGCGCAGGGTCGCGCTGACGCGAACGTTACCGTCGAAGGGACAATGGCTCGTCCGCGCGTTACGGGGAGGGCGAGCGTGCGAGGTGTCGTAGCACATTACGCGGAATTTCCGGTTGGGCTCAGCAATGTGAATGGCGATTTCGTCTTTGACCGGAGCCGCCTGCTCTTCGACAAAGTGACTGCGGACTCCGGCGGCGGCCATTTGACGCTCAACGGAAGCCTTACCTACGGCGAAGGACCCGTGCGCTACGAAGTCAGCGCGGCCACGTCAACGGTCCGCATCCGGTACCCCGCGGGAATGAGCTGGCTGGCCGGCGGCACGCTGCAACTTTCGGGAACCAGCGAAGCGGCGCTCGTCAGCGGTCATGTGCAGGTCGAACGCCTGCTATTCGCGCAGGGCGTTGACGTCGCATCATTCTTCGCGTCCTCGTCCGACAATACGCCCAGCCCATCCTCGAGTTCCTCGTTTCTGCAGAACCTGACTTTCGATGTCAGCGGGCAGACGAACCCGGGCGCGCGCATCGAATGGGCCGGCGCGCACATAGACGTTGATGGTGATGTCCGGCTCCGCGGCACATGGGACCGGCCAGTGCTGCTTGGACACATCCATTTGCTCGGCGGCGAGATGCCTTTCCGCGGAAACAATTTTGAACTCACGCGCGGCGATATTGATTTTTCGAATCCGTTCCGGCTGGACCCGGTGCTCAACGTCGAAGCAACCTCGACGATCAATCAGTATCAGGTCACGATTGACTTCTCCGGTCCTGCAAGCCATCTGGCGCTGAATTACCGGTCCGATCCTCCGCTGCCGGATTCGGACATCGTGGCGTTGCTGGCGCTCGGGAGTCCGGGGGAGGGAAGCGGGCTGCGCTCGGCGCCCGGAGCAACGCAGAACTACGGTGCCACGGCGCTGCTTTCCGAAGCCATTTCGAGCGGGATAGGCGGCCGGATCGAGCACCTGTTCGGAATCAGCTCGTTTCGCGTTGATCCGTTCATAGCGGGCACGGCCACGGAATCGAACGCCGCCGCGCGCGTCACGATCCAGAAGCAGGTGACGCGTGATCTCTCGATCACTTACTCAACCAACGCCGCAACCTCCAACCAGTACCAGTTGATCCAGGTCGAGTACACGGTGAAGCGCGGCCTTTCCATCGTTTTTCTGAGGGACATCAACGGCACGTACGGCTGCGACGTCAAATTCGTCAAACACTTCAACTAGACTCTCGCGCGGGCTAATCGGGCATCACGAAGAGCGATTCCGGCGCGATTCGCACATGCCACGGGAACGGTCGGTCGCGGAAGAGCTGCCACTTCTCCTTGAATACTTCCGCCTGAAGGTCAATCTGCGGAATTTCGCCGGATTCGCCGGGCGCCCGGTGTAGGTGCAGATAGAGCGTGATGCGGAAGGGCGTCTCGGACGACCGCACCAACCAGCACGGGAAGACGTTGTCTTGCTTGGCGCCCGCTTCCACGAAATCAATGTGATGCGCGCGTATCCCGACGTGCGCAATCGGTCCAACAAACGCCTGTGCCACGCGCAGCTGGCATCCCCAGTCGAGTGCCTCAATGACGCCCTCCGAAACCGCCCGCGCGCGCGAAAAATTCTTGCAGCCGGTCAGGCGCGCTACCTCCACGCTAGGAGGCCGCCGAAAAACTTCTTCTTTGGCGCCGAACGCGGCAATTCGGCCGCGCGAAAGCACCAGCATTTGGTCGCTGAGCCGGTAGGCTTCCTCGATGTCGTGCGTCACCAGCAGCGCGGGACGGTGGTAGGCAGCGAACGTTTCCTGAAGCTGCGCTTCCATTTGGCTGCGCAAGTGGGTATCGAGCGCAGATAGCGGCTCGTCGAGCAACAGCGCTTCCGGTTCCACGGCCAGTGCGCGCGCCAGCGCCGCCCGCTGCTGCTCGCCGCCGGAAAGCTGTCGGGGATAGCGTTTCTCGAGGCCGCCGATGTGCGTTCGCTCAAGCAGCGCCGTCACGCGCTGCGCTTTCTCCGCGGCTGGTAGATTCTGCAACCCGAACGCGACATTTTCGCCCACGGTCCGATGCGGGAACAGCGCGAAATGCTGGAAGAGCATTCCCACGCGCCGATCGCGCGCGGGCACATGAATACGTTTCGCCGTATCGAGCAGCACCCGGCCGTCGAGTGCGATTCGGCCCCGATGCTCGCGCTCGAGACCCGCAACGCACCGCAGCAGCATCGTCTTGCCCGCGCCGGAGGGTCCGAGAATGCTCAGGGGTGCATTACCCGTCGTGAATGATACGTCGAGCGTGAACTCCGGCAATTTCTTTTCAATTTGAATTTCGAGGGCCATGTCAGCGCCGGTCCCATCGCGCGCGCCCTTGTGCATGCGTCCAGAAATAGAGTCCGCCGAGAAGCGCGAGAGAAATCGCCACATCGGCGAGGCACCATGCCACGGCGCGTTGCACGTCGTCCGCTTCCACGGCAAAATAGATCGCGATCGGAATCGTGGCTGTCTTTCCGGGGATATTGCCGGCGAGCATCAAAGTGGCGCCGAATTCACCGAGCGCTCGCGCAAATGAGAGAATCGTTCCCGCAAGCACGCCCGGCCACGCCAGCGGCAACGCCACAGCGCTGAACACGCGCCATTCCGAAGCGCCCAGCGTCCGCGCAGCCTCCAGGAAACGCGAGTCAACCTGCTCCAGAGCTGCCCGCGCGGTCAGATACATCAGCGGAAACGCCACCACGGACGCTGCAATCACCGTGGCCGGCCACGAAAATACGACGGTCGCGCCCAGCCGTAGCAGCAGCTTTCCCAGCGGTCCATTGCGCCCGAATAGGAGCAGCAGGAAAAATCCGACTACGGTAGGCGGCAGCACAAGTGGCAGCAGGCAAACGCCATCCACCAGCGCCATCGCCGGGCCCGTGCGCCGTTGGCGCCACGCTGCCGCCGCGAGGCCTACTACGAGAGTGATCAACGTCGCCGTGACGCTGGTTTCAAGCGATATCCACAGCGGCGACCAGTCTATCGGTGTGCTCGCGGCGATCTGTGCGGCCAGTGCAGTCGGGGCCATCGGCACTGGATTGTATCTGGAACGATTGTTTTCGGCCTAGCATTTGCGGCAGAGCCCGCCTCATTTTGATGGCTGAGCCGGAGCTGGCTTTGTCGCGGGCACGGGGGTTCTCTCAGGAGCGGGCGCCGCTTCCGGCTCGCTCTCCTGCTCCGGTTTCAGCATCTGCTTGAGTTCCGGATAATCGCTCGACATTTCCTGCAGCACATTCATCGCGCCTTTCTGCTGCATCTGCATGCCGAGTTCCTCGGACTCTCGCGTCACCTGGGGAAGAGCGTTTACCATCCGCTGCCCGAGCGGCGATTCGTAGAATTGAGTGATTGCCTGGATATCCTCCATCGAAAATGCCCGCGCGTAGATGGGAATCACGGCGTCAGTAACCCCAGTCGCGGGAGCGGCCGTGACCATCTTTTGGCTGAATCCGTCCATCAATTTCGTCAATCTGTCCGGCGGAATCGCCTGGCTCAAAGCTTGGCGCACTTGGTTCGTGACGTATGAGGTGAGGCTGTCACCCATCTTCGAGGTCTGTGTAAGGTCCATCAGATGGCGGATGGCGGCTTCTTTCGCGGGATCAATTTTTTCCGCTGGAGCGGCGGGTTTGTCCGCGCGTGCCGGGGCGGTGGCCGACTGCGCCGGCACGCCCGGCTGATGCGCGGGAGGTTTCGCGGGCGCGCCAGTTGACGGCGTCTGCGCCAGCAAGGGGCTGGTAGCAAGAAATGCGGCAGCGATTAGAGCAGTTCTAAATTTCATCGAATTCTCCTCGGTACTCCTCGCTTCGAATTTTGTTCCTGCCCTATCGAGCCGGCCCGATCATCGTAGCGAATGGCCACGCCATTATCAATTTGCCGCAAACAGCGATTCGATAGCAGCGCTGGACTCCGTTGTGATAATTTCGGCACGCATGAATGGCAACGGCACTCGCACACTGCGCGATGGCGCGAACTTTGAACTCGCCCGGCACGATATGGTTGCTCGCCAGATTCGCGAACGCGGCGTCTGCTCAGTCCGCGTTCTTGCCGCGATGGAGGCTGTCCCGCGGCACCTGTTCGTACCGCTCGAGCGCGTCGCCGACGCTTATGCCGACGAAGCGCTGCCGGTCGGCGAAGGGCAGACGATTTCGCAGCCTTACGTTGTGGCGGCAAGCGCGGAGGCGCTGGCTCTCGAAGGCGACGAACGCGTCCTGGAAGTCGGCGCCGAGACAGGATATCAAGCCGCCGTGCTCTCACTGCTCGCTCGCGAAGTGATTGCCGTCGAGACGATTCCGACGCTGGCCGAATCAGCGCGCGAGCGGCTCGCGCGGCTTGGCTACTCAAACGTACGCGTGGAGGAAGGGGACGGCTCGCTGGGAATTCCGAGCAGCGCTCCGTTCGACGCGATTCTGGTTTCTGCCGCCGCGCCCGCTGTTCCACAGCCGTTGGTGGATCAGCTTGCCGAGGGCGGACGCCTGGTCATACCCGTCGGCGAGACCGATCACCAGCACCTGCTTCGAATCGTAAAGGAAGGGAACCACACCAAGGAGCAGAACCTGTTCCCATGCCGATTCGTACCGCTCGTCGGCCGTTTCGGCTGGCGTTAGATCACACGGGGAATCCATTGCGAATGAGCACCCAATAGCCCAGATGCCACCGGAACTTTCCATCATCATTCCCGCATACAACGAAGGGGAGCGCCTCGGTCGGAGCCTCTGGCGGATCCGCGAATATTTCGCGAGCCAGCCCGGCGGCATGGCCGGGATCGAGATTCTCGTCGTTGATGACGGCTCAAGCGATGACACGGCGCGAACAGCAAAGGATTGGGCGCGCGACATGCCGTCCCTTCGTCTCGTCTCGAATCCGGAGAATCGCGGAAAGGGCTATAGCGTTCGGCACGGAATGCTGGAGGCACGAGGCCGCGTCGCTCTCTTCACCGATGCCGATCTATCTTCGCCGATCGGGGAATCGGAAAAACTCTTGAGCGCCATCCGCGTGGGCAACGACATCGCCATCGGATCGCGCGCGCTGGATCGCTCCCTGATCTTTAGTCGTCAGTCCCGTTTTCGAGAGGCCGCCGGCATCATTTTCAACGCTTTCGTTCAGGTCGTTACCGGCCTTACATTTCAGGATACGCAGTGCGGATTTAAGGCATTCGTGCGCGAGCGATGCCTCGTAATCTTCGAGCAGCAGCGAATCGAGCGATTCGGATTTGACCCCGAAATTTTGTTTCTCGCGCGCCGCCACGGCCTGCGTACGGTTGAGGTGCCGGTTCGCTGGGCGCATGATCCCGGAACGAAAGTCCACATGATCCGCGACAGCCTGCTGATGTTCGGCGATCTCGTCTATATCCGCTGGAATTGGCTGCTCGGCCGCTATCCGGTCAAGCGTCGTTGACACACTTACTTTTTCGGCTGAGCCGTAGGCGGCAGCAGACCGTTGAGCCGCAGATACATGGCCGCCGTGCTGTAATGGTCGCCCAAGTCCTCCGACATCGTCACGATCAGGTAGCCGCGTGACGCGATTCGCCCGCCAAAAAAGGGCAGCTGTTCGCCCAGCTTGGAATCGTCGAGTTGCGCCAGCGATTCGTTGCAAAAATCAAACGATGCCTTCAAGGGTCCCATGAGCGTGTCCTTCGGATCGTCGTCCTTCAAGTCAGGCATCTTCGGAGCTTTCACGCCCGCGATCAGTGAGCACAGTCCGTAGTTCACGCGCACAATGTGCACGGCCAGGTGTCCAAATGTGTTTTGTTGCGGCGTCGGGCGAAAGTTGAATTTGTCAGCCGGCATTTCCTCGATTGCCTCGAAGGTATCCTTCGATTCCGTCGCTACCAATTTCCGGAATCCGTTTGAAACTGGATTCGCTTCCGCCTGCGCAGTTTGTGTTGCATCGGCCGCGGGTGCTTGCTGCGCGGGTGCCGCGAACGGTATCAACCCCAGCGCCAGGATTGCCAGACAGACTCGTTTCATTGATTCGCCTCCGGTAAATTTCGTGCGGCCCAAGGATAGTCCGCGCGATGTTGCCGCACAAGCGAATCTGTCTCGCGGGGCAACGCGGCTCGTAACGAGTTGCAGGATGGGGGTTTACTTTGCAGTGCAAAGTACTTGACAGGCATCGAGCGAATGCTATTCTTGCCTTATGCAACCGTTCCAACGTCGGCCTGTTCGCCCGGAGACTCCTGTGGCACTCGATGATCGCGCCCGCGACAACATTCGCTTCATTCGCGAAACCATGGAGCGTGCCGGCTCCTTTACCGCCGTGCCAGGTTGGGGCGGTATGGCCATGGGAATTACGGCGTTGGGGGCAGCAGTGATCGCCTCCAGGCAAGCCTCCACCTTGGCATGGCTTCTCACTTGGATTGGCGAAGCCGCTGTGGCCATCGGGATTGCGCTGTGGACGACGTACACGAAGGCGCGCGAGGCCGAAACGGCGCTCTTTTCCGGTCCCGGCCGCCGATTCGTATATAGCTTCGCGCCGCCCCTTTTCGTGGGCGTGCTGCTGACCATGCTGTTCTATCGCATGGGATCAATTGACGAAGTGGCCGGTGTGTGGCTTCTCCTGTACGGAACGGCCGTGGTGACCGGCGGAGCCTTTTCAATCCGCGTGGTGCCGCTGATGGGACTCTGCTTCATGGTCCTGGGCACCGTGGCGCTCTTTTGTCCGGCGAGCTGGGGCAATGCGTTTCTCGCCGGGGGATTCGGCGGCTTGCACCTGATTTTCGGGGGTGTGATTGCGAGGAAATATGGCGGCTAAGTCTGGAGTGTTCCGCGCCGCGCGGGAGGAGAAAAACAAGCAGGGAAGCGCAGCCACTCGTCCGGCCGCGGCTGAGGCGTCGAGCCTTGACCGCCTGATTCACGAGCGTACGCGCCTTGCCATCGTCAGCGCGCTGGCCGTGAACGCGTCGCTGGCCTTCAATGAGCTTAAGCAGCTCCTCCGCGTAACTGATGGCAACCTGAGCGTCCACGCCCGCAAGCTCGAGGACGCCGGTTACATCGGCTGCACGAAATCGTTTGCCGGGCGCGTACCCAAGACGGAATACCGTTTGGCTCCCGCAGGGCGCCGGGCGCTGGAAAAGTATCTCGATCATATGGAAGCCCTGATTCGCGCGACGCGCGAGCGATAGAAAGGGTTTTTTTTCGACTTCGTATGGGTAACAGCGCATCCAGAGTCATTCCGGCTCCCAAGCTTCATGTCGCCATTCTGCTCGATGGCAACGGTCGCTGGGCCGCTGCGCGCGGCCTCTCGCGCTCCGAAGGCCATCGTGCGGGCGTGGTGGCTGTGCGCCGCGTGGTTCGCGCCGCTCCTGCGCTTGGAATCGGCACGCTCACCCTGTATGCCTTCTCGGCCAATAATTGGGATCGCCCGCCGGGAGAAGTATCCGCGTTGCTCGCTCTGCTGGAAGACTATCTCCGCGCCGAGGCGGCCGAGTGCAACTCGAAGGGTATCCGTTTGCGCGTCATCGGCCGGCGTGACCGCATTCCGGCGACGCTCATCGAAGCCATCGAATCGGCCGAGCGGGCCACATCCGCCGGGCGCGCGCTCGAATTGCGCATCGCGCTCGATTACTCGTCGCGCGAAGCGATTCTGCG
This sequence comes from uncultured Acidobacteriota bacterium, assembly GCA_963814855.1. Taxonomy (GTDB): domain Bacteria; phylum Acidobacteriota; class Terriglobia; order Acidiferrales; family UBA7541; genus Palsa-295. The sequence goes on along the minus strand of CAWFEL010000007.1, from coordinate 1,497,528 downwards.
CGCCTCCTGCTGGATGATGTCTAGCCTGGAAGTATCCGACAGCGAATTCGCGCGGCGGCTTGGTCAGGTCACCCACGGAGGCGGTTCCGCGCCGGACGTGGATCTCCTGATTCGCACGGGCGGCGAAAGACGGCTGAGCGATTTCATGCTGTGGGAATGTGCCTACGCCGAATTGCTGTTCACTCCGCGAATGTGGCCCGAATTTGACTCAACCGACCTCGAAGCCGCGGTCGAGGATTTTCTCGGCCGCGAGCGCCGCTTCGGGCGCTTGCCCGAAGCCGCAGCGGCGAGCTAGTCGCGCCAGCTCGTGAGGATCTCCATGGACGCGCAAAATTCGATCCAATCTACAGGCGGCCGTAAATCACGCAGCTCGCTCCAGGAAATCGCGAGTGATGCGATTCGATACTGGGAGCGGCGACGTGTCCCCTATAACCTCATGCTCGCGACCATGGTTCTGGCGTGGCTCGTATCAACCTGGCCACACTTTCGAAGTGCACTTACGCTGCAGTCGCTCTGTTTTCTCTTCCTACTCGCGATGCTGGCCAACGTCTGCTACTGCGCCGCTTACCTCGCGGATGTTCCGATGCAATACTCGCTATTTCAAGTGACCTGGCGTCGCTGGCGGTGGAGCCTCTGGCTGCTGGGGATGATCTTCGCAATTGCAATCGCGAATTACTGGATAGCCGACGAGATTTACCCGTACGTCCGCTGACGGATTCTCGTTCAAGATTTAGTCCCGTTGACCCGGCAAAGCGTCGCGCCCTCTCGCCATTTCAAAAGCCTTGACGATCACCCGCGTCGCAGTCTCCGTCAGCGAATATTTCTTCAGTTCCGAGGGGCTGGCCCACGCAACATCCGTCACATCGCTTCCCGCGCGCGCTTCTCCGCGAATTGCTTCGCACAGATAATCGAGCACCACGAAGTGATATCTTGTCTTTCCGGCCGCGTCGAGACTGATGCGCTCGAATACCTCGATCAGGCCGCCAACGCGCACCTCAATTCCAGTTTCCTCGGCGAGCTCGCGCCGCACTCCCTCGATAATCGTCTCCCCCACTTCGAGCATCCCGCCGGGGATTGACCATTGCCCCTCCAGCGGTGGGCCGCCGCGGCGAATCAGGAGCGCGCGGCCGTTCGAAATCACAACTCCGCCCACTCCCGCCATCGGGCGTTCCGGGTATTCGCGGCTATCGGGCACCTATTCAGGAACCTCCGCCGAAAAATTTGACACCTGCGTTATATAATACGACGTCCGGTAGAACCTACACTCAGGAGGAGAGATTCCCGTGACCAAGTGCCCGGAATGCGACGCTGATATCGACTTGGACGAAGACGAAGTCGAAGAAGGCGAAATCGTGAGCTGTGCGGAATGCGACGCTGAGCTCGAAGTGACGCAGATTCATCCCGTGCACCTCATTGTCATCTCCGAAGATGAGGATGACGATGATGATGAGGACGAAGAGGAAGACGCAGCCGTAACAAAGAAGGAAGACGCCGACGACGAGCCGGGAATTGAAGATGAGGACGAGGAGGAGCGAGTGACTTTGTCGCTCGATCTTCCAATTTGCTCTCTTGTTGGCGCTGGGAATCGCTTTTGCGCTGCCTGCCGCCGCGCAGGATAAGAAGAGCGACGCTCAGCTTCGCACGATCCGCGGCACCGTTCTCGACAAGGACGAAACGCCCAGACCTTCAGGCGTGGTTTACCTTCTCAACGTGAAGACGCAGGCGGTCAAGACCTATATCGCGGATGATGCCGGCAATTACCGCTTCAGCGGGCTCGATCCCAACGTTGATTACGAAGTGCACGCCGAGCACGAAGACATGACTTCGGCCACCCGCACGGTTTCGAGCTTTGATTCCCGCCGCGATGTCGAGCTAGTCCTCAAGCTTTCGCACAAGAAAACCGCAAAATAGCCCTACGGCAGGCTGAAAACCGAAATGGACGTGCCGGCCTCGCCCACGACATACTGCTTTCCGTCCACCGCGTACGTGATCGGATTCGCGCGCAGGGCATTCCCGAGCTGAATATTCCAGAGAGGCTTTCCATTTTCAGCGTCCAGCGCGAAGAAATTCCCCTGGCTATCGGCGCAGAAGACCAATCCGCCCGCCGTCGCCAGCGTGCCGGTCCAGGAATCGCCGATCATCTTGAATTCCCACTTCCGGTCGCCGGTCGTGGCTTCGAGCGCGCGGACCGCCGTATACGCCACATCGCCATTCACCAGCTTCTGCCCGCCTCCTCCGCCGATGTCATTCGGATTGTAAGGGTCCATTTCCGGATGGCCCTTGTAGTAGTAGGCGCCCTGCTCCCTCGTGTTCACGTAGAAAAGTCCTGTCAGCGGGCTATAGGACGAGCTGGTCCAGTTCACGCTTCCCGTAATGCTCGGATAGATCAAATTCCCCTTCGTGGTCGGATCAATATCGGGGTTTTCGATCGGCCGTCCCTTGGCGTCGAGGCCCTTGGCCCACGTCTCCTTCGCAAAGGCTTTCCCGGCGATGAACTCCCCGTCCATGCGATCGAGCACATAGTAAAACGCGTTCCTGTTCGCCTGCGCCACGATCTTCCGCTTCCGCCCGTTGATCGTCGCGTCAAACAAAATCGGCGGTTCCGAAGCGTCCCAGTCGTGGGTCTCATGCGGAGTGAATTGGAAATACCATTTCATCTTGCCCGTGTCGGCGTCTATCGCCAGCAGCGAACAGGAGTAGAGATTGTCGCCCTTTCGCGCGTCTCCATTCCAATCCGGCGCTGGATTGCCCGTGCCCCAGTAAAGAGTATTCAACTCGGGATCGTACGCGCCCGTGTTCCATGTTGTTGCGCCGCCGTATTTATACGAGTCGCCTTCCCACGTCTCCACGCCCGGCTCGCCGGTGGTTGGAATCGTGTAAAGCCGCCAGAGCCGCTTGCCGTCTTTCGCATCGTACGCATCAATGAAACCGCGGAGACCCGCCTTCTCCTCCGCCCATCCCCACGATAATCTTTCCATTGATCGCCAGCGGAGCCTGCGTGATTGCCACAGCCTTCTTGTTGTCTCCGATTTCCACGTTCCAGCGCATCGTGCCGGTCTTCGCGTCCAGCGCTACCAGATGCGCGTCAATCGTCGCCACATATACCGTATCGCCCAGGATCGCGACCCCGCGGTTGGTGGGGAATAGTCCGATAGTCAGCAGATTCTTGGGCAGGTCCGCGCTCCATCTCCAGACCGGGCGCCCGGTGCGAACGTCCAGCGCCGTCACGGTCGTCGGAGGCTCGGTCACGTACATCATTCCGTCCACGACGATCGGCGAAGATTCAAATATGCCCTGGCGCCGCAGCTGATAGACCCATCGCAGCTTCAACGAGTCCACATTCGTCTTGTTGATCTGCTTGAGTTCGGAAAATCGTTGCGACGCGTAATTGCCGCCGTAGGTCAGCCAGTCCTCCGGGTGGCTCGCGGAGTGCAGAATTTCGTCATACGTCACGTTCTGCGCCGCGGATTCCAGCCGGCTCCCCAGCACCAGCGCGGCCAAGGCCAAGCCACACAGAAAATATTTAGCCGCCCTCATTGTGCTTCTCCCAGGCTCGAAAGATAAGCCACCAGATCGTTGATCTGCGCCGCGGAGAGCTTGTCCTTGTAGCTCGGCATAAAGCTCTTGCCCGGCTCGGCCTCGATGCTCTTCACGTCGAATTTCTCGATCGAATGCAGCCTGCCGTTTGCGTCGCGCAATTGAATCGTGAACGAATCCTCGTTCACGCGCGTCCCCTCGATCGTTTTGCCGTCTTTGGTCACCGCGCGATAGACAACGTACGCCGTGTACGCCGACCGTTCCTGCAGGTTGGTGTCGAGCGGCAGATTGGCACCCGGATCGTTTAGCGTGTCCGCGAGCGAGACGATGGACCGCTGCACGCCGATGTGACTCAGATCCGGTCCCAGGTCGCCGCCTTCGGAGCCGATCGCGTGGCACGTGGCGCATTTGCTCGACTCGTAGATCTCCTTGCCTTTTTGCGGATCGCCGGTAGCCACGCCCATGTCTTCGTGGCCGAGCGTCATCACGTAGTCCACGATCTTCCAGACAGTCGCGTCGTCCAGCGTGGTGAACGCCGGCATCCCTGATCCGATTGGGCCGCCTCGAATCCGCGCGTACACCCCCTCCGGTCCCAACTGCGCGCCCACGCCGCGAATATTCGGGCCGTTCGACCCGCTGCCGTCCACACCGTGACATCCGGCGCAGGTGCCCGCAAAAATCGCTTTGCCCGCGGCAATGCCTTCGGGAGTTGCTTTCGGAGGCGGAGAGTGTGGCGGAGCCGCTGGGCTCGCTTGCCCGCGCGCAGGCATCGCGCTCACCGCGGATATCGCCAAAATGAACGCGGCGGTGCACAACCAGCGAGTTGCAGTCATTCTCATTCTCCCAATTGCCCCTCTCGACGTTGCCCCGCGCGCAATCCTACCACCCGCCACGAAAATTGCGACGCCGGGACCGCCTGCGACCTACGGCAAGCTGAATACGAAAAGCGCATTTCCGGCCGAATCCACGACGTACTGTTTCCCGTCCACCGCGTACGACACAGGATTCGACCGCACCGACGATCCCAGCAGCAAATGCCATAGCGCCTCGCCCGTCTCAGCATTCAACGCGAAGAAATTCCCGGCCGCATCCGCTGAAAACACGAGCCCGCCCGCGGTAACCAGCGTTCCCGTCCACGAATCGCCGACCATCTTGTATTCCCACTTCTTTTCTCCGGTGACGCCATCGAGCGCGCGAATCGAAGTGGTCGTCTCATCCGCTGGGCCGGGGCGCATTCCTCCTCCTCCTCCGCCCACGATGCCATTGGAATTATTCTTCTCGAACTTCCGTTCGCCCTTGACGTAATACGCGCCCCCGTCGCGGGAGTTCACGTAGAAAAGTCCCGTGATCGGGCTATAGCACGGGCTAGTCCAGTTGATCGCTCCCGTCAGCGTTGGATACACCAGCGTTCCTTCGGCGCTCGGCTCGATCAATTCGGCCGCCAACTTGATCGGCCGTCCCTTCGCATCGAGCCCCTTCGCCCAGGTCTGCTTCGCGAATGGCACGCCGGTGATGAATTCGCCCGTCGCGCGATCCAGCACGTAATAGAACGCGTTGCGATTCGCCAGCGCCACCAATTTCCGCGTTTTTCCTCCCACAGTCGCATCGAACAAAATCGGCGGCTCAGCCGCATCCCAGTCATGCGTCTCGTGCGGCGAAAATTGGAAATACCATTTCAATTTTCCAGTATCCGCGTCCAGCGCAATCAGCGAGCACGTGAACAAGTTGTCGCCCATGCGCCCCTCGCCGTTCCAGTCCGGCACGGGATTCCCTGTGCCCCAATAAACCAGATTCAGCTCTGGATCGTACGAACCTGTGTTCCATGTCGTCCCGCCGCCGTTCGACCAGCTTCCGTCCGCCCACGTATCCGCTCCCGGATCGCTCGCGCTGCGCGGCACGGTATAGAAGCGCCACAGCAGCTTTCCGTCGTTCGCGTCGTAGCAGCTCAGAAATCCGTGCGCGCCCGCTTCGCCTCCGCCCACCCCCACCACGATTTTCCCGTTGATCGCCAGCGGCGCCTGCGTGATCGCGTAGCCGTCCGCTCTGTCGGCAATCAACGTGTTCCACCGCACCAGTCCGTTTTTCGCGTCCAGCGCGATCAAATGATCGTCAATCGTCGCCAGATACAGCTTGTCGCCCAGAATCGCCACGCCGCGATTTGTCGGGAAAAGCCCGACCGGCACGAAGTCCCGCGGCACCTGCGGCACGTAATGCCACAGCGGTTTTCCGGTGCGCGCGTCGAGCGCCGTCACGTTGCTCGGCGGCTCCGTCACGTACATGATCCCGTCCACGATCAGCGGCGACGATTCCATCACGCCGCCTCCGCGCATCTGATAAGCCCACGCCACGCGCAGATTCTTCGCATTCTGCGGCGTCATCTCTTTCAGCCCGGAAAACCGCTGCGACCCGTAATTGCCGCCGTACATCAGCCAGTTCTGCGGCTCCGCGTCCGATTTTACCAGCCGCTCGTAGGGAACTTGCGCGAAGCTCGGCAGCGCCCCGCACAGCGCCATCGCCATCAACAAATATTTCGCGGCTCTCATTGGGCCCCCTTCAAACTCGAAAGATACGCGACCAGATCGTCCATGTCCGTCGCCGAAAGACTGCCATAGCTCGGCATCACCGTTTTTCCCGGCTGTGGCTCGATCGTCTTCAGACTCGTCTTATCGAAAGTATAAAAGTTCCCGCCCACGTCGCGCAGCACGATCGTGAACGTATCCTCGGTAACGCGAATCCCCGTCACTTCGTGTCCGTCTTTCGTGACCACGCGCACGAGCTCGTAGCCCGCCGGCGGATTTTTCCCCGGATCGCGCAGGAAATCATAGAAATATTTCGGCGGCCGCGCCCTCCCGATCGTCGTCAGTTGCGGGCCCACTCCTCCGCCGGTCATGCCGATCGCATGGCAGACCACGCAGCCATTCGCGTCGTAGACCGCCTTGCCCTTCGTCGGATCACCTTTCGCCGCTTCGACGGGTCCGATGTCTCCCAGCGTCCGAACGTACCCCACCACTTGCCATGCGCGTTGATCGTTCAGAGACATTACCGGTGGCATCGCGCCGGTTCCGTTTCGAATCGCCGAAAAAATTCCTGCGTCGCCTCTTCGCGCTTCCACTCCATGCAGATTCGGCCCAAGCTGCCCGCTGCCGTCAAATCCGTGGCAACCGGCGCACTGCGCCGCGAAAATCTGTTTTCCCGTCGCGACATCTTCCGGCGTCATCTTCGCCGCTGGGGATTCCTGCGGCGCGACCGCCGTTGGAGCTGGCGGAGGAGGCGGCGGAGGTCCTTGCGGCGATGCATGCAACAGGCCTAATCCGAGTCCGGAAAGTATCAGCAGCGTGCCGGCGAAACACAGCAACCGAATCGCATTCATGTGAAGTCCTCGTCCAGATTTTTACGTTTGCTAGTCAATACGACGCGGCGAGTTCTGTCAAGACTTGTTCATGAACCGAAGTGGGAATGAACGCGAGAGGCCGTAGGTCGGGAAACCGTTTCGTAGCTATTCGGCGCAAGAAGAAAGGCCGGGCTTTCGCCCGGCCCTCTTCAACGTTCGCTAATCAGCTGACCGTTAGAACGAGAATTTAGCCGCTAACTGGAACTGCCTTGGGTTGAACATCGTCCTCGGCAATCCAAAGGTAGCGTTCGGCTTGGCCGGGATGAACAGGCAAGTCGAAGACACATTCGCCAACGGGTTTGGGTTTCCCCCCACTCCCGAGCATGAGCCGCCTACCAGCGTCGAGGTCGTGATCGGAGTCGAAGCAAAGCTGCCAACGCCGGGAATCGCTAGGCCGTCGCCTACCGGGCACGCCGTGGAACCCGATTGTGCCTGGATGGCTTGGCTGGTCGCGTCCCTATAGTGGTGCGGGATCGTGGCAGGAGAGCCGCAGAAGACGGGAGACCCGTAAACTGAGGTCACCTCATCAACGTTCGAGCGGTTGAGCAGGTTGAACGCGTCTACGCTGAGATCGAGCTTTATCCCCTCTTTGAGCTGAAAATAACGCGCCAGGTGCAGATCCCACGCATAGAGAGGATCGCCGATGTACGTATTCCTTCCGATCATGGTCGCGCAGGTGGAAGTCGAGTTGCAGCTGACGTTTATCGCCGAGCTGCCGCCCACGCGGTCCGTTGCGCCGCCCGCAACGTCATTGAGCGTGTTCGAGCCGTAGAAGATCGTAAAAGGCCGTCCGGATTGCAGCGTGATGATGCTGCTGAGCGTGAAGTGCCGGACGAATGTGTCCTCCGGTCCCGTCGCGGTGAAGTTCGTCACCAATCGGTGGCGAGCGTCCTGGTTGGAGTTGCCACGCTCCGACTTGTAATCGAACTGATTCGGTGGAAGGTTGATGAACGTTGTGAAGTTGCCGTTATCAATCGTGTGCGAGTAGGTGTAGTTGGCGGTCAGGTTGAAATTCTTGATTCTTTCGATAGCTGTGAGCGTTCCGCCGTTATACGACGCATTCGCGACGCCGTTGTTGTAGTCCAGAAGCCCGTAGCTCATGCTCTGCAACCCGGCGTCCGGGCCGGCGCCGGCGAACCATGGACCCAATCCCGCGAGCGCGCCAGTTCCAAGTACAGGAGTGCCTTGAGCGCACTTCGAGAACGAACCGTTCGGATTCAACAACCCTGGAACGGCATCCGCAAAGATCGGCGGCGCCAGGGGCCACGTGCCCGGGTCCACGTTGGAGAAGTGGGGCCCATTGACACTCGCTATTCCTGAATCCTGCGAGGGATCCGTCGTGCCCAGCGGGCAAGGCACGTTGATGTTGTTTCCGCGAACCAATCGGTGCGCCCCGACGAACAGGTAAGCAGCGTTCACCGCGAAGCCCCCGCCGAATTGGTGATCAACTTCGAGGCTGGCCTGCTCGGCGTAGGGAGTCTTGCTGACATTGTGATCCATTCCGCCCGCGCCGACGCCGCACGCGAAAGTTGTGTCGCACGTGCCGACCAACGAAATCACATTCGTCTGGCCCTCCGGCCCCGCGGTGTACCCACCAGTTTGGATCACGCTGGCTGCATATCCAGCTGCGCCCGCCCCGGCCGGGAAACCAAAGATTTGATATCCCTGTTTGGCCTGTCCGATGTTGGTCATGGGAAGCATTTGTGGCGACACAGTAATGTCCTGCCCGGTGATCGCCCCCCCAGCCAAGCAAGGAGGAAGCTGCGGATTGCACCCAAGTCCCGGAACCACCTTCTGCGTATTGGGCACGAAGAAGAACGTCAGGTTGTAGCGGTCATCAAACATGCCGAAGCCCGCCCGCACAACTGTCTTGCTATCAGGCGACCAAGCGAGGCCAACACGAGGTTGCCAGTTACCGTAGTCCGGCTTTACGTAGAGGGAGAGGCCCGACTCATAATCCCAGCGAAGGCCAAAGTTCAGCGTGAGCTTGGGCGTTAGCCGCCACTGATCCTGGGCAAAAAAGCCCCAATAACCGTGGTTAATTTCCTTGCCGAAAGTGTTGAATAGGTCCGGCGGGAACGCATTCGCCCAAGTCGCGGTGTTGAGTGGACTGGTGGTAGTGACAAGCGGCGGTCCCGCGGTGAAAGTGGGGCTCGCAGGAACTTGAATACCCGCGTAAGTGAACACGATGCCGTCATCCTGCGGAACCGGACACCCCGCTGCAGAATCATCGAGGGCCGTCGAGGTTGGAATATCATTGCCGGTAAAGGGGCCGTTGTAAAACTCGGCAAAGTTTGAGAGGCAAGAAACACCCGGCACCAGGGTCCGCACTGGCATAAATCCCGGGAAATTCTCGAGGCTCCACAAATAGTTGCCATCGAAACCGAATTTCACGGTGTGATTGCCCTTAACCCATGACAAGGAATCAGCGCCTTGCACGCGACTCTCATAGAGCCGGTCATTGGTTCCGAAGTTGTGCCCAAGTTCGAGGTCGTTCAGAATGCTGAAGTCCGGCTGACCGGTCATACCCGGGAAGTTGTAATGCCGCCGGGCGTACTGAAAGAGAGCCGTGTTGACCAGGTTGGGCTTGAGGACCGTATCAACCGTGGCTACCAGTGATTGGTCGCGGATGAAAAGATCGCGGCCGCCGCTCGGCGTGCCGATGCCGCCGCCATCGAGCGTCTGGCCGACCAGTTCGCCGGAGTTCCGCGAATCCTCTATGTTGTAGCGGATCGCCATCCGATTATTGGCGTTGAATACGTGATCGAGCCTGACGAAACCAGTGTCATTATTCGATGTCTTCTCGAAGGAATTCAGATATGCCTGATTTGAAAGGTTGCACGAGGCGAGGCCCGTAGCGCAGCCTTCCGGTGCAAGGCCCATCAGCGCCTTTGCTTCGTCAATGATATCGAGGTTATTTACGAGGTCCGGAGGAAAGAGCGGAGATTGCGCACTCCTCTTGCCTTCGTAGTTGGCAAAGAAAAAGGTCTTGTCCTTCTGAACGGGACCGCCGATTGTGCCGCCAAACTGGTTTTGCTGCAACGTGTGCGGTAGTAACACCGATTGCAACTCCGGCTCGGGCTTCTGCAGGAGATTGCGCGAATCCATATAGCTGTTCTGGAAATATTCGTAAGCCGAGCCATGGAAGTCGTTCGTTCCGCTCTTGGTTACGATGTTGACGATGCCGCCGAGCGCTCGTCCGGATTCTGCGCCGAAGCTGTTGTTCACCACGCGAAATTCCTGAACGGATTCCTGCGGGGGCGTCGAACGTTGCACGCCGCTGGCCGTGTTGACGAAATCCGCGCCGTCCACCGTGATCTCATTGCTAAACGAGCGCATGCCGCCGAAAGAAATTTGTGTGGACTCATACTCCGTGAATGTGGTGCCCAGGCTGGTGCGGCTTGTGGCCACACCGGGAGTCAGAAGCGCGAAGTCCGTAAACAGGCGCCCGCTGATCGGGAGCGACTGAATCTGTTGGGTGTTGACTATCTGGCTGACTTCCGTTTTGGTCGGCTCGATCTCTGGTACTTCGGTTGTCACCACGACTCGCGCGCCTTGCGACTCAACTTGCAGGCCGACATTGATCGTCGCGGCTTGTCCGACCGTCAGCACGATTCCTGTCTGCGTATAGGCAGCAAATCCCGTGTACGAAACCTTGAGCTCGTAGTTGCCGGGAGCAAGAGTGGCGAAGGTGTAAAAGCCTCGGTCATTGCTCGTCGCGGTGGACGTCGTATTCGTGTCCGTGTTGCGCACGGTAATCGAGGCGTTAGCGACGGAAGAACCGCTCGCATCCGTCACGGTTCCGTTCAGCAACGCGGCGGAAGAACCGCCCTGGGCCAGCGCTAGATTGGCGCATCCGGCAAAAAGCAGAATTCCAAGGACAAACGACAGACCCAAACGTACTTTCATGTGCTTTCCCCCTCGAGGTACCACCTACCCAATGTAGCTCCGCAGGCGCCACCACCCATCCCGACCGAAGCTTACAAGTTAAGCATGTGTAACGCCCAAGCAACTGGTTGTCAAGTTCTTATGCGGTACCTCGTGCTTAGGATCCGTCAATCCACCCGGGTAAGACCCCCCCCGCACAGCTCCGCCCATACGGCTTTGCGAAAGCTACAAAACTGCCGTCGAAAGGTCTCTCCTGAGGGGGAAGAAAAACCTATCCCAGAGCGAAGTGGCCTTCCATTGGGGGATCGCCAGCGAAACGCTTAGCGAACTTTAAGATGGTTTTCCGGCCCGTGCGCGAGCCAGGGAGCGAACTCGCTGCGCGAACCGCGAGGGGAAATTCCGAACGCCTGCTTGAAACAACGGCTGAAGTGGTTTGAATTATTGAATCCCCACGAATACGCAATTTCGGTGATGGACTTGTGCGCGAGCGAGGGGTTGAGGAGGTCTTCGCGGCAGCGCTCCACCCGCTGCTTCAAAATGTAATCCGAAATCGAAATTTCTTCCGGCCGGAACGCCATGTGCAGGTATCGCTTCGTGCATCCCGTTAACGTGGCGAGCTTCGCGATCGAAAGTTCCGGATCGCCCAAATGGCTCGCAACATAAAGTTTCACGCGATCTCGCAGCGCGGCTTTCGAGTCCACCGAACCGCGTTCGTGCGAAACGTCGCTCAACGCAAGCCGCGCCATTTGGATAATAATTTCCGCCACATCGTGGCTGGTCGCGTCGAGGATCTGCGGAATCTGATCGAATGTGTTTGAAATCAGATTCCATATTAATTTGCCCAATCCCCGGCGTGCCGGAAACCGCCGCACCACCAGGTTTTGCAAATCGAAATTCCGGTCCACGAATCTATCGCGCGGAATCAGCAGCAGAGACATCTCGGTTCGACACAGAACCGTCATGCGATAAGGCTGCGCGTTGTCGTAGATGCTCCACTCCCCGGCCCGCAGGCGGGTCGTACGGCCGTTCTGCTCCAGGACGCAGCTTCCCGCCGTCAGCAGCACCGCTTTAATGAAATGCTGATTGTCGCGGCGCGCCAATAGCTTCGTTCGCACCACGCGATGGGGGGTCATGCGGCTGAGCCGCGAATACACCAGGTTGGAGACTTCGGCGTGCTCGAACCCCGCGCTGAATGGTTGGCTTCCCATCAGCTCGACTTCGTGCGAGCCGCAAACGGAAGCTGTGCACGCCTGCCAGAAGTCGCGCCGGTCCGACACTTTGATCCCGTCGGTCGAGACGCTCGTAAACGGGGAACGCGCCGCGTTCTCAGCGGCAATAGCGGTGGCTGGCATTCAAACCCCCGCCGCATACTATCCAACAAGAGCCTATGCCTGTCTAGTTGATTGATTTGAGCGACTTGCCTCTGCCGTCTGGAAATTCGGAGAAAACAAAGAAGTGGTGCCGGCGGCGGGAATCGAACCCACGACCTAGGGATTATGAGACCCTCGCTCTACCACTGAGCCACGCCGGCACGCAAACAATCATAGATGCTAAGGTTTCGCCGCGCGCAGTGTCAAGGCTGTGCCTTCGCGTCGGTTCGCGCCTCGGCCATAATTTTTTCGATCTCGTCGGCCGTGCGCGGCAGCCGCGCCGTCAGCAGCTGGTAGCCGTCGGCGGTGACGAGCACGTCATCCTCGATCCGCACGCCGATGTTTTCCTCCGGAATGTAAATCCCCGGCTCCACGGTGACGACCATCCCCGCCTCGAGCGGACGATTCCGATCGCCGGGATCGTGCACGTCGAGCCCAAGATGATGGCTCACGCCGTGCGGATAATATCGTCCGAGCGTGTGCCCGTCTTTGTCGTGCCCGTGCGTGTTGATGTAATCAGTCACGATCGCTTGCAGGCTGCCCTTGCCGCCGTAAAGCACAGCGCCCGGTTTCACCGCCGCCATCGCCGCATTCTGCGCGCCGAGGACGATGTCGTAAATCTCGCGCTGCCGCGGCGTGAACTTGCCGTTCGCGGGAATCGTCCGCGTGATGTCCGCGGCGTAACCGCCGTATTCGCCGCCCACGTCCATCACCACCACGTCACCATTCTTGATCTCGCTGTCGAGCGCGCCGTAGTGCAGCACCGTCGAATTGAATCCCGTGCCGACGATCGGCGCATACGCCTCTCGCGAGCAGCCGCCCATCTCGTGGACTTCCTTCATTCGCGCGGCGATCTGATATTCGTAAAGTCCCGGCCGCATATGCCGCATCGCGTCGAGCTGCGCGTCAACCGACACATCAATGGCCTTCTGCATCAGCGCGAGTTCGCCCGCGGACTTCACCTGGCGCATCGCGTCGAGTTGCGGCGCGATGTCCTTGAGCGTCGCGTGCGGAATCATGTCGCCAATCTCCGCGACCGAATTCGTCAAGTGCGGATAGCCCTCTTCATCTTTCGGCGCCAGCAGCGTGTAGAAACTCTTGTAGGTCCTGGCGAGCTTTTCGAGATCGCCCTTCAGGTTGGCAATCGGCTCGACGTTTGCAAATCCGGTTTTCTCCTGCACGCCCGCATCGTCCGGGCCGATTTTCGGTCCTTCCCACAGTTCTCCCTTACCGTTGTGCGGATCCAGAATGCGCGGCGGCAGATACAAAATCGCAGTTGGAGTCACGTAATCCACGACGCCTGATTGGCCCGGCTGCGGTCGTCTCGGATAAATCACGAGCGCAGCGCCCGGCTCATCATGTCCCGTCAGATAATAAAAGTTAGGCTCCTGAAAAAAGACAGCAACCTCGGACGCGTCCTCGTGCCCCGTGTAACCGAAGATCACGATGGGACCATCGACGGCAACAGCCAACACGTCCCGTCGTTCGCGGTATTCCTCGCTCGGCTGACGGAACCGCGCCTGCGCCACGCAGCACGCGCACGCGAGCGCCAGCAGCGCCAGACCAAGTTGTCGCGCGCGCAGTGAGTTGGAAAGTCTCATTTCGTTCGCCTCATCATAACGGAAAACGGAAAGCGCCGGGCTGGCGAACACCTGCTGTCCTTACAGGATTCGCTGTAAGGACGGCTAGCCCAGCCTCTACGTAAGACCGGCCGCGAACCGTGCACTTACTTCGGGGGGACTAGTACGACCTCGTACCATACGCCGCTGCAAATCAAGCACTTAGCGCGACGCGATTTGGCGCGCCACCTGCCTCTATCATCATGAGCTGCGACCCCGGCAGCGAAGAACCGAAGCATCAAGAAGTGAAGCAGGAGGCAAGCCATGTTTGACGAACTCATAGTTTCAGGAAACACAGCTGAAATGCAGCAATCGCGCAAGCCCTGGTCCGTGGGCCTTGCCGTGATCATTCAATCGGCGATTCTCGGCGCGATTCTATTGATTCCGCTGATCTATACGCAGACGCTGCCCAACGCGATGATCAATACGTTTCTGGTCGCGCCGCCGCCGCCCGCGCCGCCTCCTCCGCCGCAGCAGGCCGTGGTGAAGCAGGTCCAGCCGAAGACTTTCGCGGTGAACCGTATGGTCGCGCCGACGATGATTCCCAGGCAGATTGAAATCGCGAAGGACGAAGCACCTCCCTCCGTGGCAACGTCTGACACGCCGGGAGTACCCGGCGGCACGGGCGACGTGCTGGGCGGAATCGGCACGGGAGTAGCGCCTCCGCCACCGCCGTCCGCCCCACCGGAGCGCATCAAGGTCGGCGGCGAAGTGCAATCCGCATCGCTGGTCAAGAAAATCACGCCGCAATATCCGAGTATCGCCAAGTCAGCCCACGTTTCGGGCACGGTAACCCTGCGCGCCATCATCTCCAAGGACGGCTCGATCGAGCAACTCCAGTACGTTTCCGGGCCGCCGCTGCTGATGGCCTCGGCGATCACCGCAGTGAAGGAATGGAGGTACCGTCCGACCATGCTGAATGGCCAGCCGGTGGAAGTTGACACGACCGTGCAGGTCGTTTTCTCGCTCGTATAACAGGATCAACGCACGAACCGGACAAGTAGATCACCGCAAGAACTTGTCCGGTTATGGAATTGCGAACTTGCTTTTCAGCACTTCATGTTGATGCATCGGCGAGAAGCTTTCGCAACAATTCATTACATGGGCGAGCGCGTCGTAATAAAACGCGTCGTTCTCGCTGTTGTTTAGGTCCTCAGCGGAGTCCCAAACCGAAATCGCCATAGCGTCCCGTCCGTCCGGCTCTTCGCCCCGCAGAAGCAACAGAACACGAAATCCGGCCAGTTTATCCATCGCGGCGGTAAGAGCCTCTGCCCTGGTGGCAAATTCTTCCACTTTCCCCAGACGAATTCGAAAGCGCGTTACACGAGCGATCATGGCGCCCCCCGATGCGTGCAGAAGCTTTCCGGCGAGGCCGATTCTACCGCGATGCTGAACGGCCAGCCGGTGGAAGTTGACACGACCGTGCAGGTCGTTTTCTCCCCCGTATAACAGGCGGGTGGTCTGCCCGGCTGCTGGCGGTCGGGAATAGCCGGCGTTACAATGGCGTCATCTTGGCCACGCCGCACGAGAAGGGTAACGCCCTCGAGCAAGCCGTTGCCGCAATCGAGACGATGATCCTCCAGACCTCGCCCGCGCTCCGCGAGGGTACTTTCCTGATCGAACAGAAGAAGATCATCAACGTCGGCGACGTTCACCACGAAATTGATGTCTTCGTGACGATCAACGTGGCAAGCGGCTATACGCCAGTCTTCATCTTCGAGTGCAAGAATCTGAGAGACCCGGTCGACAAGAATGCGATCATCGTATTCTCCGAAAAGATCGGCTGCGCGAATGCGCAAAGGGGCTACTTCGTAGCGAAGACCTTCACGGCCGACGCTCAGGCGCAAGCGCTCAAAGATGCGCGCATGGAACTCATTACGGTGACCGAAAATGACCCGAGACTGACTTCAGCCCTGCCGGACCTATTCGTTCGACTCCCCAGAATGACACGCATCGACGGTCGGTTCACTCGTCGCGGAAGCGACGGAATGAATCCGCAAGAGCTGGATGTGTTCGACGCGGAGGCGATCTATCGTGGCGACGGCGCTGGACTGCGAGGGCTAATCGAAGAGTGGGCCAAGGAAATCGGCGCCGAGAAAATAATAGCACTGCAGGCTTTACCTCTGCCGGAAGGTGTGTATCCTCACGCGGCAAGCGGCACGAGGGACTTCACTGCTGGCGAACTGGTGGTCAACGGCAAGGACATGGAGCGAGTAGCCCTTAACATCAAATTTGAACTTCTGATCCAGCGGGCCCGGATCGTGTCGCACTTCGACGTTCAGACCCGCGGCAGGTTCATAAGTTTCGAGGCCACTACGGACTGGGGTATCTCGGTCGCAGGGCAAGTCACGATGATCGCCACTTCGCGCTGATTACGGCGGGTGTCCTACCCGCCCAAGGCCCTTGCCTAACGGCGTGTGGCCCACCCTTCGGCTCGAGGTGTAAGGACCCACCGGCGGGCGACATGCCCTCAGCGATTTGCATCGTGGTGTGCCAATGTTGGCGTGCGCTCGCGTAATTGAGGGCGATGGAAGACAAAGACGCACCCTTCGGTGAAACGAAGGGTGCGGCACCCTCAGGTGTTTTGCGTGGCTTGAAGCAACGCGGGTGTGCCTTGCTCATCGGTGGATGAAAATAGCGTTGTGGAAGAGCGCCAAAAGGGTGGGCCACCCGCCACATTCCGCCAACAAAAGGAGTTCTGGTCGCCCTAAACAGCTGCCGGCGCGCCAGCCGACTTTTTCCCCTCTCGACGATTGCCCAATCCCCTCGCGATCACGTATGCCGCAGCGGCCAGCGTTGCACATTTTGAACCGTCGAGATGGCCCGGGGTAAGTGTCCCGGCAGTGAACAAAGCCGTGAAAAATCCGACTACTATCTCAACCCCGCCGTACCAAAGTTGATTTATCTTCTTCAGATAGTGTGCTGCGAATCCAAGCGCCGTGACGATCAAAGCGATGCCGACTTGCGTCAATCGAAGACCGGTGATGCCTATCGCCCGATCGAACAAATCGTTTACGAACTTTATGATCCTATCGGAGCCGTTGGCATATTTCCCAGCCAATATCAGAATCCCGAAGAATATCATCGTGGGAGAAAACACCGCCCAAAAGTAAAGGTCGCCACGGATTCCCCGCCTGATATGGCGCCTATACACCGCAATCACGAATCCCACCGCGCAGAGCGCTGCGAAGATAAGCCACTCCTCGCCTGGGTACATATGTCCGCCTTTCTTCGCGTACCTTATGCGCTGAAGAAATCAGGTAAGGAAGATGTGCACGGCCCATCCGATGCCTAACGTTAGTGTTACTCCGAACGCTTGACCAAACACGGCCCAACCCAGTCGTGAAGGCAGACCTCTGTCTTCTTCCAGAAGTTGTTCAGTCAGAGCCTCCTGTCTTTCCTCCGGTATGCAGGCTCTAATCAGATATTCCAGCCGCCCGAATATTTCCTGCTTTTCGATTGGCGGTTCGTCAATGATGAGATGAATGATCAACACGAACCCGTACGCCACCCAGTACGAAATATGCGGCGCGCTTAATCCTTCGACCGCGAACCAATTCCACAGAGTTTGGAGCACGAACGTTGTATAGAGCCCAACGATTATCGCGATACCCCACATGCCGAGCATTTTTTTCCAGTTCACAACGTCCTCCCGCGGCATATTCGCCCTTTTCTGAGGTAACGTTATAGTCTAATTAACCCTCACTTCAAACTCTCCAAAACCTTCCTCGCACGCCGCGAATTGCCTACGAGCAAAAGCAGTTCTATAAGTTCAAGATTCGCAGCCTGATCTCGATTAACCACGGCATTATGCCGCCGCGAGGCTCAAGGGCAGCGGGTGGTCCACCTTTTCATGTCGGAGGCATTTAATCGCGCCGAGTTTTGGCCCAGGCGACAATTAGCACACCCGCGGTAGATGCCTCGAACCGTGCCCCTATTTGGGTTCCGCACCCTTCAAACCCGGAAGGGTGCGCGGCCCTCGTGATACTAGGAATCGCACCGCAGCTTCAGCGACTACTTCTTCTTGTCCCAGTATTCGCGGAAAAGCTTCACCGTATCCGGAGAGAATCCGGCGTAGTGATTATTCGCGTACGCAAATATCGTGACGCCGCGGCGGGTGATGGGCTGGAGATAGTCCACCCAGGACTTCAGCTGGGCCGAGCGGTCAACAACCGTCTTGTCCCACGTCTTGGTGACTTTCTCGATGCCTTTGCGGTCGCCGAGCCAGCGGACGTACGCCCAGTCGGAGGTAATGGGATCGAATTTGTATTCGGCGGGGAGCGGCATCCAGCTCTGGTCCTGCAGCGCGAGCACCACGCCGTGGTCGCGGAGCAGATTCGAAAGTGTGGCGTCGAGCCAGTTCTTGTTCCGGATCTCGACCGCGAATTTGTAATCTTTCGGCAGCGATTTCAGGAAAGGTTTCAGCCGGGCGAGAAATTGCGCTCCGCTCGTAAAAACGCTTCGATTGAAATAAGGAAACTGGAGCAGCATCGGGCCGAGTTTGTCGCCGAGCAGGTCCATGGTATCCACGAAATGCTTGAAGTCGGCATCGCAATCCACTAGGATTTTTTCGTGTGTGATCTGCTGCGGCACTTTCACGGAGAAGATGAAATGCTCCGGCGTTTTGCGCGCCCATCCGGAAACGGTGGACGCGGCGGGTGTGCGGTAAAAGGTGGAGTCCACTTCCACGGTGTCGAATTTCGTGGCGTAGTAGGTCAGGTACTCCGCAGGCTTCATGCCCGCAGGGTAGAAGGCGCTCTCCCAACCGGCCGCCGTAAACGCCGATGTGCCCAGATGTATTTTGCCCGTGCCCATGTGCCAGATTGTAACGCAGCAGGCGCGCGGCCCATGTCTCGGCAATTGAATTTTCGGGTGCCCCATCCTTCGTATCGCGAAGGGTGGGAATTTTCCCTCACACCCCATACGGCCGGCGGCGCACGTCTTGTCGCTTGAATTTTCGGGTGCCCCATCCTTTCTGCCGAAGGCGGAAGGGGTGGGGATTTTGCCTCGCTTCTCGCTCCGGCAATTGCCGAGTTATCGGCCACCCGTCAAGCGCCGGGGGCGCGAAACAATTTAGCCCAGCCCGGGAGGGCTGGGAAATCCAACAACGAAGTTCCGAGCGCCGTAGGCGCGACACAACCTCCGAGGTCCGCCGGGTGCTTATTCTTCGCTAATCCCTTGGCCATTGGTCCAGTCCTATAACCTGTCCTTTTTTCTCGGCGTAAACTCTTGAAACTCTCGCGGCGTCGTGCCACGCTAAATTGGAAGTTTGCTGTTCAAACGATGAGGACGAGCACATGCGACGCAGAGCAGCGATCGGCGCAGTGGCGGAACGGAGACCGTCCCGAAGCACCGGGACACCCTCTACCCGACACAAGATCGGGGGCGCGGTTCCGTGCTTCCTTGCTTCCCAGACTCCTTGCTCCGAAAAGACTCGACACACCATGCAAAGTAATCGACGATCCGACAAGGATCGGCGTCCCGAGCGAGCATCGCGAGCCGAGGGATCTCTCGAACTGGGCGCCCCTTCGCTCCAAATAAAGTGTCACACCATGCAAAGTAATTCCTCCTCTATCTCATTGAAAACAAAGGAAAGCGACCCCAAAGAAGTGACACACGATTTAGAACAGGGCTCCCAGTGTCGACGGCTAGTCGAGCCTGGGAGATCGATCCGAGTGGCACAGACACTCTTGTCTGTGCTCTTACGACTTCCGGGTAACAACGCGCAACCGCAAGCTCGGATTGGTCGCGGGCTGCTGCTACAGGGGCGGCGAAAAATGTCAGTCGGTGGAAACGGCGCGGACTTCGGGAGCGGCGGAGACCGCAGCGGAGACAGCCGCAGCGAGCGGCGCGGCGGCAGCTGGCACGCCGGATTCTTTCCCGCCGAAGCGCAGGCGATCCACATAAGTCTGCGCGATGGACATTATTCCGGTGTAGAGGTAGCCCCAAACGAAAAGCAGAAGGAAGGGAACCGTGATGAAGTTCGAGTTCTGGATGCTGTAGACAACGGCGCCTGCAAAATAAATCCCGAGCAGCACTTCGACGTAAGGCAAATATCCAGCGCCCTTGTGATACTTCTTCTTCGCCCACCCGCTGGAATTTTTCGCGCCGGCTTCCACTCTATATTTCGGCGTGCGCACGAATTCCGATTTCACGCCGAAGATCGCTTCGATCACCGCAACCGCGTTCTTGACGGAAAGCCCGATGCCCACGGCCATCACCACCGGCAAATAGAAAAACGTCCGCTTCCATGCCTTGGGATAGAACGCGCGCTGCGCGCAGAGATAGAACGACGAAATCGAGCACGTCGAAGCCAAAAACAGCGGCAGGTCAATCAGCAGCATCTGGAACCAGCCCTGATAAAACCGCACAATCATCGCGGGCAGCAAGATGATGGAAAGAAAAACCATCAGCGGGTAGCTGATGTTCGCCGTCAGGTGAAAAAACGCCTCGACCTTGGCTTTCGCGGGGACATCGGAGCGCATCACCTGCGGCAGGATTTTTTTCGCCGTCTGCATCAGGCCCTTGGCCCAGCGCGCCTGCTGCGATTTGAAGGCGTTCATCTCTACCGGAAGTTCCGACGGGCAATCAATCTCCGGCAAATAGAGAAATTTCCAGCCGCGGATTTGCGCGCGATAGGAAAGGTCGGTGTCTTCGGTCAGCGTGTCGTGCTGCCAGCCGCCGGCGTCCTCGATCGCTGTGCGGCGCCAGATTCCGGCCGTGCCGTTGAAATTAAAAAATAGTCCGCTGCGGAATCGCGACGAATGCTCGATCGCGAAATGCCCGTCGAGCAGAATCGCTTCCACTTCGGTCAGCGTGGAGTAGTTGCGATTCACGTAGCTCCAGCGCGTCTGGACCATGCCGATCTGCGGATTGGCGAAATACGGCACGGTGCGCCGCAGAAAATCCGCTGGCGGAATGAAATCGGCGTCGAAGATGGCGACGAATTCACCGGTCGCGGGTTTCAATCCTTCCTGCAACGCCCCGGCTTTGAATCCTTCGCGATTGTCGCGATGGAGATAGGTGATCGGAATGCCGAGCGCCTGGTGGCGTTCGACGCAATCGCGCGCGACCTGCTGCGTCTGGTCGGTGGAATCGTCGAGCACCTGGATGTCGAGCAGCTCGCGCGGGTAATCGAATTGCGCGACGGTCTCGATCAGCCGCTCGATCACGTAACGCTCGTTGTAGATCGGCAGCTGCACCGTGACTTTGGGCCAGACCGCGACTTCCGGCGGCGGCCCGGGAACATTTTTGCGGTGCTTGAAATAGTTATAGACCAGCGCGTAGCGATGGATGCCGTACATCGCCAGGATGGACATCACCAGGAAGTACGGCAGCATGATCGCAACATCGAACGCGTTCGCTTGGTAGAGACCGCGGAAGGTGGGATCAACCAGCCGTCGAAAATAGACCGTCACCGGGTTGCTGCTCACGGCGATCAGGGCCAGGATGAGTGACGGCGTCAACGCTAACCTGCTTTCGGTGCAGCCTGTTTGGGGTCCCGGCAACAGGCGGCGTGAAGGACGATTATACGGCGGCCCAGCCGGGAGTCAACGCCTCAGCTTGTATACCCGCGATTCGAATTTTCGATAGCCCGAAACGGGAAATGTTCGGCACGTCGCGCTCGAAATTTTG
This sequence comes from uncultured Acidobacteriota bacterium, assembly GCA_963814855.1. GTDB lineage: Bacteria > Acidobacteriota > Terriglobia > Acidiferrales > UBA7541 > Palsa-295. The sequence continues at coordinate 1,476,088 of CAWFEL010000007.1, read as the reverse complement.
TACGACGGTAACCAGCGTTCGCGGGACCATACGTACCGGAACGCTTGATCCGATCGGCTTCGAAGAAATGCCCTGAAATACCGTAAACAGGGGATTGATCGAAGGGTTCCACCAGCACAAGATTGCATCTCGAAATCGAGCGAAAACAAAACTGTTCTGAATTGAACAGACAGGCTTTTTGGCGCTTTCTACAATGCAGTCCCCAGCCGCGCGAGGCGACAAAGGCGGAAGGAGGCCGAGATGAGCGACAACGAATCACGCTCCAAAGGAACGCGAGGCGAGTCTTGGCTGCATCGGCATGGTAAGGAAAACAGGCGCAGGCAGTTTGTGGGAGAGAGGCAGGTCGTCGAGTTGATTTCACTTGGCGCGCCGCTCCCGGGGATCTTGAACAAACTGTGCACCGCAATAGACCTTCAAATCGGGAACGTGGTATCGCTCATTTCGCTACCGGAAGAACAGGAAAGTCACCTCTGTTGCATCACCGAGAGCGCCGTCAGATTCGGCCTAAATCCGTTTTCGTTCACACGTATTCTCTCGCGCAAGAAAAAACTCCTGGGAACTCTGCAGATTTATTGCTGCGACCAACGACGCCCGGCTCCTGCTGAATTCCAACTAATCGAGCGAGTCATAGAGCTGGCGGCGATTGCGCTTCAGCGCCAGAAGGACGCAGAGGATCCGGAGGGATCTTGCAAGCACTTGAGACGGATGAGCGGCAACTCATCTGAAAGGTCGCCGTTCGTCAATTGACGGCTACGTGCAGTTTGTTGTTCAGATTGACGCGACAAAGGCAGTCGCGAGTCGGCGGGGTAGCCCAGCATGTACAAGCAATTTTTCGGACTTCGTGAAAATCCCTTCAACGCCAATCCGGATCCCCGGTATTTGTTCTTGAACGCGCAATCGCGGCAGGCGCTCGAGGAAATGACGTACGGAATTCAGGCCCGCAAAGGCCTCATCGTGCTCACGGGCGAGGTCGGAACGGGCAAGACGACGCTCATCAACTGCCTGCTCGAGTCTCTGCGCCAGCAACAGACGCCGACGGCCTTCATTTTCAATTCGCATTTGGCGATCAATCATTTGTTCGAGCTTGTGCTGGCGGATTTTGGCGTGCCTTCCCGCACGGAATCGAAAGGCAACGCGCTGATGCGCCTGAATCAGTGGTTGGTCGAGCGATATCGCGCGGGCGAGACACCGGTGTTAATCGTGGACGAGGCGCAAGGCCTGCCAATTGATCTGCTGGAAGAGATTCGACTGCTGCTGAATCTGGAGAACCCGCATGAAAAACTGTTACAGATCGTTCTCGTCGGCCAGCCAGAGCTCGAGGAGCGGCTTCAGCAACCTGATCTGCGGCAATTCAAACAGCGAATTACCGTTCGCTGCAAAACCGCCGCTCTTTCTTCAGAGGAGACTCGCGATTACGTAGGGGCGCGCCTGCACATTGCAGGCGCAAATGGCAAGCCGGTCTTTACATCCCAAGCTGTGGACGCCGTGCATTTTTATTCGCGCGGGATTCCGCGGGTGGTGAACCTGCTCTGCGAACACGCGCTGATCAATTCGTACGTCGAACAGGTCCAGCCAGTGCCGGCGCGGATCATCGAAGAAATCGCGCACGACTTTTACTTCGACGATGTCAAACCGGTTGGCCCTTGGCTCGATTCCGCGGAGAGCGTGTCCCCGGATGCGTTCGCTACGCAATTAGCGTTGGAGAGCGTGCCGTTTCAGTCGCCTGAATTGACCGAACCGCGTTTGCGCCAGATGCAATTAGACGTTTCGATAAAAAAGATTTCAGCTCCGTTCATCGTCGCGGATGTTGCTCCGGGCCCGGCATATCAACATGCTGCGACGGTTCCGGATTGTGAAAAGGTTTCAGTTCTCACGGTAGTCAAGGAATCCTCGAGTGCCTCCAGCGCTTCAGCTCCAGCGTTGGCGGCGTTCGCGCCGGCGCCGATAGCGGTCCATCAGCCCGCGGGCTCGACTGCATTTGATTCTGCTGCCGCTTACCACCTGCTTGCGAAATTAGCGGTGGAAAGGACGCCGCCCGCGTCCTCGCCTCTTATTCGCGTGGTGGAAGCGAAAGGGGGAGCCGGGCGCTGGCTCGCATCGAGTCGTGATCAGGCTTCCGGCCCTGCGAAGGCCGCATATGCTCGGGCTAAGACCATAGCGAAGTTAATTCCTTTTGACTCCGCGTCGAACGGGCTTATGGCCTTTCGCATTTTTCTGGTCCGCTGGAGCGAAAAAGGCAGAGATCGTTTCTTGTCCGCAGCCGCTTCGCCGAATTGGCGGCTAATGAGTGCAACGCTGTTCCGTTTTCTGAGGCGGCCATTGATTTCGATCCAGGCGTTGTATTCAAGGTGGCCCGTTTTGCCGCGCGCATTTCGCTCGATGGCTGAGTCAACGGAGTGGCCACGAAAAAAGGCAATCATACTTCAGTGGCTAAACCAACCGTTCAATCCGATGCGGTGGCTGGTGCCGAATTCGCGCCTGTTTGAAGTGCGACGCGGGGCCAGCTACAAGAAAATGTGATTCCTGGTAGTGGGTTTGGGGAAAGTCGAACTCTCTCGTGGTCACTTCGAACTGCAGGCGGAGGGATTCCAGCCCGAGGCATCGGGAAGCTTTTTGAAATGCGAGCTGGTAATGAACGGTTCAGTTAGATATTGAGGATCGGTGACAATCGTCGTGACCACGAGCCACATTTGTTCGTCGGGCGCTTTGAAGCTATCGAAAAACTCCTCTACGATCGCGTTCGCACTGTAGGGGACTCCGTTCTTCCGCAGGTAACCCGGGCGCAATTGGGTGGTAATGACTTTCAGATATCCCTCTCGTGCCGGGCCTTCGCCGGGCGCCGCTCCGAAACCTCGTAGATTCGCACCGCCGCGCTCTCTAAGGCCATCCCAGGTAGCGACCGAAAAGCCCTGCCATTGCGGGACTGCGGGTTGCGGCGGCGAGTCACCGAAATGAAGCAGGCGAGTTTGTGTTCCGGCATCTATATCAATCCGCAAGGTCGTGTCGTTTTCCCAAGTAATGTGGAGGTGCGCGGGCACGCGCATGATGGCGGCCGCTCCGTACGATTTGCACTGATTGCCGCTGGCCTCGTCGCTTGCGGGATCCCACGTGTCGGCAACGCGCTTGCCTTCGGAGTTCAGAGGCACGCTCGAATAATCGCCTTTGTCCGGCGTAATCATGCGATAGCGCCAGTCCTCGGTGACGACGGAAACCCAATAGCCTGTGAGGTCGAGCGGCGCAATTGATCGTGGATTGGCGGGGCGCTCCGGCGGAGGATAGCCGAACTGGGCGACAAGCCGAGCAGGTAGCGCGAGCGACAGCGCCGCGACAGCCATGGCCAGCACAATCGGTGTGCGTTTCACCAATCCTCCTTTCCAAGAAGTCGCGGCTGAGCGAAGCCTCCGCGCGACCTAGTGTTTCTCGCTGAGACTCCGGTACACGGCCTCGACGAAAATGTCAGTAGTCCAGGGACCCGTGTTTGTGCCGTAAATCGGATCGTAGTCCATGGTGGGCCTGGCCGCTTTGACCTGCTCCAGCGTCATGCCCTTGTTCACCATGTCCTGAATGCGGTCTCGGATGATCGTGACCATTTCCTGATACACCACAACGTCCGCCTGATCACAAAGCCGTCCGTGGCCGGGGATCACCATCGTGCCGCCTTCATCTTTGCTTTTGTCGTCCGCCGTGACGGTCAAGTCGAGAAGGCGGTTGAGACCTGCGATAATTGCCTGAATGCTGCCGCCTCTTTTCAGGTCGAAAACCGGGTAGCTATCGGTACGGAAGATATCCCCAGTGCTCACGACATCCGAGCGACGAAAATAAACCATGCTGTCACCATCGGTGAGGCCCGGCTGGTGAAAGACTCGAATACTTTCGCCATTGAACCAGAAGCTTTTCTTAGCAGCCGTGTACGTGTCGGTGGGCCACGCACTCTGGGGAATCGCTGACTGATTTCCTTTGGGCATGCTCATTCGGTCGAGTATGGATTGAAATGCGATTACCGCGGCCGTGTCGCCCGCACTCGCGCCGATATCGCCGACGACGTTCCCGCCCGTTAACGTACTGCCGGCCTTCGCAAGATTCTCGTTTCCGCCAACGTGGTCTGGATCGTCGTTCGTATCAATGATGTAGCGAATCGGCTTGTCGGAAAGAGTTCGCACGGCGGCCAGGAGGTTATCGCTCATCCTGGCGAGCCCGGTGTCCACGAGAAGCACGCCCTGATCGCCTACCTGCACGGTGATATTGGCACCGTCACCGACCAGCATGTAGACGCTGCCCTGCACAGGCCAAATGTGAACTTCTGCATCGCCCGCATTTACGTTCTGCTGAGCATTCGCAGCCGAGTGCAAAAGGAATAGCGACAAGAAAACGGTGATTGCAACCGTGAGGAGCGACGCCAGTGATTTTGAAGTGTTAGGCACTTTTTCTTTATCGGTCTGAGTGCTTCCCAGGCGGTCGCGGAAGCGTTTTCATGGTCTTCAGCTTTATTTGGTACTCGGGGTACATCGTTTCCGCACCGCCCCTGGCCGCTTCCGGAGGTATCCCGTATTCGGCTGGAAACTCGTTGAGAAACGGGTTCGTCCCCGGCAAATGGTTGGGCACCAAGCCCAACGGCCGGTCTATTTCGTCCACAACCTCGCAGGGATATGGTGCAAGCTGCTGTTGCGGAGCGTTTACAAAATCCGTGGTGCGAATGAATGGCTCGGTGAGATAGGCGGGGTCGGAGATGAGAACCGTCACGGTAAGGTAATTTTCGTGACGCAAGAAATAGGTTGTGACGACGGCATTCGCACTGCGAGGGATTCCGTTTCGCCGGATCCAACCTTCTTTAAGGTGGTCGGTCGTGACGGTGAGAATATCTCCCTGCCATTTCCCGGTGGAAAAGCCCTGCCATGTGTGAGGCGCGTAGGGTGGGGGATGCGGGCGTCCGTCCATATAAATTGTCTGCTCGGGAGATTGCCAGGAGATGTGGGTGTGATAAGCGACGAGCTTTTGGGTTTGCGGGTCCACTTCCTTCCAGATTCGGAGCAGAGCCGGTCCTCGCCACGCGTAGTCGGAGGGATGTGGCCTGCACTGATTCTCGGGCAGCTCCAGCAGTGTGGCAACCCAGGTGTCACCTCGGAGGCGTGCAGCGTCGTTGATGGGCAATCCAAGATAGTCGCCGATTTCGGGGCCGGGAACTCGTTCAGGTTCGTCCTCGTGAAACCGGTTTTCCCATTCGCCGCTCGGATCGGTTTGGGCGAGCGCCGGGCCACCTAGCAGCATTGCTGCTAGAAGCGAGAGGCCCAATAACTTGAATCGGTTGAGATTGCTCATTCCCAACTCCTGGTGGCGCGCGCCGCGATGAAGCGCGCGAGAGGGCTACCTTGGGAGCCATCCCCCGCGGATGCCCGGAAATAATATCTTCTATCCTCCTCTTGGTACACCCCCACCTGAACTTCACGAATACCAGATGGTCAAACAAGAGTGATTGCAGAAACTCCACTTGAATGGACAGATTCATGACTTTATCGCAAGTCACGATTCTGTTCACTGGAGTGGCGTTCCTGCAAGCCGGAGGGTGAACACTGCGCTAGTTTAGATTCCCGCGATCAGAATCGAACGGAATGTCGCGCCGAGCCTCTCGAAGGCTCGAGAGCGAACTCAGGCGGAAAACGTCAAGGAGAATCGTGATGGCGAGCAACGAGAACACCCCGGTCGCCGGTCCGAATGGCGCGTCCCGGACGCGGCCATTCAGCTCGCAAGAATTTATTGAGAGCTTGCGCGACGGGCGCGAGATTTGGATTTACGGCGAGCGCGTGAAAGACGTTACAACGCACCCGGCCTTCCGCAATACGGTTCGGATGATGGCGCGCCTGTATGGAGCGCTGCACGATCAGAGGAAGAGCATACTCTGCGCCGACACCGATACGGGAAGCGGCGGTTATACGCACAAATTCTTCAAGGCATCGCGAAACGTGGAAGAAATGGTGGGCGCGCGCGATGCGATCGCGGAGTGGGCGCGCGTGACCTATGGCTGGATGGGGCGCAGCCCGGATTACAAGGCCGCGTTCCTCGCCACGCTGGGGGCGAACTCGGAGTTTTATGCGCCGTATCAGGAAAATGCCCGCCGCTGGTACAAGAAGGTGCAGGAGGAAGTCACCTTTATCAACCACGCCATCGTCAACCCTCCCGTGGATCGCAACAAGGAACTCGCCGAGGTGCGGGACGTTTACATGCACGTCGAAAGGGAGACGGATGCAGGGCTGATCGTCAGTGGCGCGAAGGTTGTCGCCACGACTTCGACTCTGACGAATTACAACTTTATTGCCAACAACGGCGCATTGCCCATCAAGACGAAGGATTTTGCCTTCGTATGCATCGCGCCGACGAATTCGCCGGGCCTGAAACTCTTCTGCCGACCGTCGTATGAGATGACTGCGGGAGTAATGGGTAGTCCGTTCGATTACCCGCTTTCGAGCCGGCTGGATGAGAACGACTCAATCCTGGTTTTCGACAAGGTCTTTATCCCGTGGGAAAATGTCTTCGCGTATGGCGACATCGAAAAGGTGAATAACTTCTTTCCGCGCTCGGGCTTCCTGCCGCGCTTCATGTTTCACGGCTGCACGCGGTTGGCCGTCAAGCTTGATTTTATCGCCGGGCTGTTGCTGAAGGGAGTTGACGCTACCGGCGCGAAGGATTTTCGGGGCGTACAGGCACAGGTGGGTGAAGTGCTGGCGTGGCGCAACCTGTTCTGGGCCCTGACCGATGCGATGGCTCGTACGACCACTCCGTGGACGCCGGGTTACGTGCTGCCCAATCTCGATTACGGTTTGGCGTATCGGGTGATGTCCAGCATGGCCTATCCGCGGCTCAAGGAGATCATCGAGAATGTGCTGGCCAGCGCGCTGATTTACCTGCCTTCGCACGCCAACGACTTCAAGCAGCCAGAAATCCGCAAGCACCTCGACCAATACGTGCGAGGCTCGAACGGCTACTCGGCCGTGGATCGCGTGAAACTGATGAAGCTGATGTGGGACGCGATGGGCACGGAGTTTGGCGGACGACATGAGTTATACGAGCGCAACTACTTTGGCAATCACGAGAGCATTCGTTTCGAAATCCTGATGGTGGCCGAATCAATGGGCCAATCCGCAAAATACAAGGGCTTCGCCGAACAATGCATGGAGGAGTACGACCTGGACGGCTGGACGGTGCCCGATCTGATTAACCCGGATGATATCAGTGCGGTAATGAAGGGCGGATATCGAAAGACGTAGGCAAGCCAGAGGAGACCTCCCATCGAACGCGCTCCTTCTTTCGATCCAGTGCAGTTCCGAAACGCTCTAGGGCGATTTGCCAGTGGCGTTACCGTCGTGACGGCGCGTTACGAAGAGCATACGCACGGCATGACTGCCAATGCGTTCGTGTCTGTGTCTCTTGATCCCCCGCTGGTGCTGGTCTCACTGGACAATCGCTCTTTCATGCATCGGATACTGCCACGCGTTGGCCGCTACGGGGTCAGCGTGCTGGCAGAAAACCAGGAAGTGTTAAGCAATCACTTCGCGGGACATACGGTGGAGGGGCTCGAAATTCGGTTCACAACGCGGAAGGATATTCCGCTACTGGAAGGCGCGGTCGCGTATTTTGTCGTGCAGGTGATTGACGCGCATCCGGCCGGCGACCACTCGTTGTACGTCGGCCGGGTGGAGCACTTCGAATCGCGGGACGATAAACCATTACTATTTTATGCTGGAAGATATCGGCAGTTGGGCGCGGAGAAACTGAAGCCTACGCAGTGGCCGCAAGACGACTTCTCATTGTTTTCGATCGGCAATATTGACCCGCCAATTACCTGATACTTGCGATGCTGTTTCGTCCGAATCGCCACGAAGCCAATGCGCGGAGTTTAAGAGATACCTTGTCGCCGATAGCTAGCAGGAGAAACTCCCACGAGTCGCAGAAACCAGTTGGAGAGATGACTTTGTGACGAAAAGCCGACGGCCAAAGCAATGTCGGCTATGGGGGCATCGGTGTTCGTCAGCAGATTCCTGGCTTTTTGAATGCGGCGTCGAAGGACAAATTGATGTGGAGACTGACCGACGGCAGTCTTAAAGGCGCGTGGCAAGTAAAGTGGACTGATCTCAGCCTCTGCCGCAATCACCTCGAGGCTGAGATCGCGGTCGAGATTTTCCTCGATGAAATCAACTAATCTCCTCATTTTCGGATTGGATACGGGTCTCGCAGTCGGCGCGCGTTCGGGTGAGGACCGCGCCGAATGATGTCGCGCGAGATGCACGGCCATCATCTGCGCCAAGGTATCTATATAGAGCCCATCCCGCACGCTACCATCCTGAAGCGCGATGACCAGAGCCAGGGCCAATTGCTCGAGCAATGGATCCAGGACGGCAAACCGAGGCACAAGCTGGGCAGATGATGCCTCGCATCCGTACATTTCATTGACCGCGGCTGCGTAAATCGAATCTCGCAGATAAACCTGAAGAATTTCGGGATGCCCAGAATGCTGCCACTGGGCGGTAGTTCCAGCAGGCGTCAGGCAAATGCGACGGGGGCCGATGAGAGCTCTCTCGCGCGAAGCCCCGGAGATCTTGCGCGTGACGGCCGTTGGATGACTTAAATGGTAGATCAGAAAAGGATGGCGGACGCCCGATTCGGTTGCCTCAAAAGGGGCTTCTTCGATGATGGCGGCATAGAGGGAGCGCCAGCCCACCTCAGCGCTGTGTGCGATTAGGCGGTTATAGGGCCTAAGGACTCTTCCATGAGTCTCGCGAACCGTGAAGACATTATTCGTTCCTGGGGCCACGGAGCGCACCCTCTTCGATGAATCAAGATCTCAACCTGTCCGGCAGGCCTATTAATTGGGGTGATCCTATTGGGAGGCACCGTTCAAGTCAAGGCTGTCCTCGTTAAGACGGCTTCGTCGAAAGCCGCGGCATAATGGAGGGAGAATGGTGGGCCTGGAGGGAGTCGAACCCCCGACAAACGGTTTAGGAAACCGCTGCTCTATCCATCTGAGCTACAGGCCCGCGGACACATTCTAACAGAGCCGGCGCTGACGGCCGACAGTGCGATAGGAGTACCCTAAGTGGAAACGCGATCCGGCAAACTTTTGACCCGGTCCGCCACTAAATATTACCTTTGAAAGTGGCAACTGTGGACAGGTGCCCCCCTTTCAGATGAGTACAAAACTATTCACGCTCCCCGAGGCGGGGGTAGAAGAACGCGCGAAAGAGATACGGAGAAACCTCCGGAAAATCGGCCGTTATAACTGGTCGCTATGGTTCCTGGCCGTGGTTATCGCTCTGTCGCTGACGTTCGCGATTGCCACGCTTTCGATGTCAGTTATCTTCGATGCGCATGACCCGTTTTATCACTTTCGGATGAGCCAGGCTGTTCGCGGGCTCGTAGGCATGGTACTGCTGTTTAGCGTGTACACCCTGTACCAACAATTCCAGCTGATGAGGACGCGCCGCCGGCTCGCGGAGCAGGTGGAAATCTCAACCGAACAGCACATGCTAGCCGAGTCGTATCTCAAGCTGGCCATGCTCGATCCGTTAACCGGGCTGCACAACAGGCGTTACGCGCAGGACCGGCTGGTTGCGGACATTGCGCGAGCGCAACGGCACAAGAGTTCTCTGACGGTTCTCATGGTGGATTTGGATGAGCTGAAGCGGATCAACGATAACTGGGGCCATGCGGCGGGCGATCTGGTACTGAAAACGTTTGGCGACCGCCTCAGCAAAGCGATTCGCGGATCGGATCTGGCTGCGCGAGTCGGTGGCGACGAGTTTGTGGTGCTGCTGCCGGAATGCGATCCGCACCAAGTTCAGCTCGTTCTCGACCGGTTGGACGCGCTGGAGGTTCAGTTTGAAGCGCAGAAAATCCAGTTTCGCTTCTCCGGCGGCTGGACGGACTACCGGATGGGCGAAACACCGGAACAATTTCTCGAGCGCGCGGACCACGCACTGTACGTCGAAAAACAGAGTCGGAAAAATCAGGCTGTTCCTGTCGCTTAGGAAAAACCCAACGGTCCAATTCTTCGGTAGCCTCGAATGGCACGGCCGTGCCAAGCACGTTTGCCGGGTCCACCGCGGCGGCCCCTACGAAATTCTTTGGAATCGGGCGGGAGCCCCGCGCTAGTGGTGTGCGGGTGGCGTTTCTTTTTGCCTGTGGTAGGTGATTTCGGTTACTTGCAAGTCGCCCTTTTCCGGAACGACCTCTGAGCGCGAGATGTATGTGTCGGCGTCAACTCGCGTGATGATCGTGCGCTTGGGTTGGCCGTCGAGCGAATTTTCGAAGACGATGGATTTTGCGTCGGCGCTCGCGAGGTTCAAAACGGTTGGGCCGGGTTTTTCCCACGCCACCAGCGAAGGCGTGAAGTGCCGGAGGTGGAATTTGATTCCTCCGGATTCTTCCACGACGGTGAACAATTCCAACACGAGCGTCTTGTCGTTTTCCGCCAGCTGGAAAGTGCCCATCATCACGCCGGCCTTTGGCGCGGTCCAAACCTGTTGCGCGACGCGCGGTCCCCAGGAGCCCTGCCATCGTCCGGCGAGCCACGCAAAGTCAGCCAGCGCAACTTTAGGGGCTGGCGCAGTGTTTGACACATCCTCGGACGCAGACGCGGCAGCGCTGCCGCCAGGGGAAGCTAATGCGGATTGAGTACCTGCGCCGGTCGGTTGTTGGGCGAGGGTCGCCACTGGAATCGTCGCCGACACAAGCAGAGTAACCGAAACGAATCGAATGATTTGGTGGGTGGTCATGCGAACCAGGGGCTGGGTCCAAATCGCGGATTTCCCCTCGATCTATATTAATACACAACCGGAAAATCGCCGCGCGCGTCTTAATAATCGGGACTGGCGGCCGGGAACGGGCTGCGGGGGAAAACTTTGACGCCTTCTTGCTCCTGTACGATAATCAACGTTCGTCGCTTACACATGAAACCAATCCTCAGTGCCACTGTCCTGGCTATCTTTTTGAGCGCGCATAGCGCGCCGGCGGAGACCTCCACTCAATCGTCCTCTCAAGCTGCCGCCTCGGCGAACCCTTTGACTGATTCCGTCCACGCGGAAGCGTATTACTACTTCACGATGGGCCATCTGCAGGAGCAGCAGTACGAGATGAACAGCAACGCCGACATGGCGACGGAATCCGTCGAGTCGTACAAGAAGGCGCTGGCGATCGAACCGGATTCGGCCGTGATCATGGAGCGCCTCGCCGAGATTTATGCGAAGTCGCAGCGAATTCGGGACGCGGTAGTCGAGGCTCAGGAAGCGCTGAAGATTGATCCGGATAATGTGGACGCGCACAGGCTGCTGGCGCGCATCTATGTACGCACGCTCGGCGACATGAGCGCTGGTGAAGTCCAGCAGGAAAATCTGACCAAAGCCGTTGATCAGTTTCAGGCGATCCTGAAGACGGACCCAAACGACACCTATTCGTTGCTGTGGCTCGCGCGCCTCTACCGGTTTCAGAATCAGCATGCCGAGGCAGAGAAGGTGCTCCGCAGGATTCTTGCGCACGATGCTGATAACGGGCCGGCGCTCGAGCAGCTAAGCCAGCTTTTGATTGACCAGGGGCGTTCGCAGGAGGCCATCGAGCTGCTGACGCGCGCGGCCGGCGACTCCGCGTCGCCTGATATTTACGACCTGCTGGGTGACGCCTACGCGCAGGCGAAGGATTATCCGAAGGCGGAACAGGCCTACAAGCAGGCCGTTGATGGGGATCCGGACGATCCGGGGCATCGCCACGGACTCGCGCAGGTGCTGCTGTCCGAGAACAAATACGCGGAAGCCCTCGATCAATTCAACAAGCTTTCGGAGCTGGAGCCTGGGACTTCGGAAAATTTTCTGCGGGCCGCGCAGCTCTACCGGCGGCTGGGAGAATTCGAGCAGGCCGAAGCAAGTCTCGCGCGCGCGAAGCAACTCGCTCCCGGTAGCCTGGAGATTCTCTACAACGAAGCGTTGCTGGACGAGGATCAGGGACATTACGACGAAGCGGTCAAAGTGCTGACCGACGCCATCGCCGGCATCAAGAGCCAGACAGGCGGCGAGGGAAATCCGAGCGCGCTAGCAATCCTGTATGAACAGCTCGGCCACGCTTATAAGGAGCAGCACAACTATCCGGCTGCGATACAGGCGTTCGAGGAATTGGGGAAGCTCAACCCCGATTCCGAAAAGCGCGCGACGATGCTACTGATTGAAACCTACCGCGATAATCACGATCTTGACCGCGCGATCGCCGAAGCCAAGAAGGCGCTTGATGAGTCTCCCGATTCTCCGGACATGACGATTACGCTGGCGATGCTTTACGGCGAGAAAGGCGACACCGCCGCGGGAACGCAGCTGCTTCAAGGCCTGCTGAAGGGAAACGATTCTGACTTGGAGGTCTATCTCAACATCGCGCAGGTCGAGTCGCGCGGCAAGAAATACGCCGACGCGGAACAATCCGCCCAAAAGGCCGAGCAATTGGCGCACGAACCTGCAGGCAAGGAAACGGTGTGGTTCGTGATGGGCGCGATTTACGAGCGGCAAAAAAAATTCGACGATGCCGAGCAGGAGTTTCGCAAGGTGCTGGATGCGGATCCCAACAACGGTCCGGTGCTGAACTATTACGGATACATGCTGGCCGATCGCGGCATTCGCGTTGACGAAGCGACTTCGCTGATCCAGCGCGCGCTAAAGCAGGAGCCCAATAATGGCGCCTACCTCGACAGCCTTGGCTGGGCTTATTACAAGCAGAACAAGCTCGTCGAGGCCGAAGAAAATTTGCGGAAAGCCATTGATCGCGAAGGCAACGATCCGACGATTCTGGGCCACCTCGCCGATGTTTATTTGAAGCTCGGGCAGAACGAGCGCGCTGCGGAACTATTCGAACGTTCGCTCGCGGCGTGGCAGATGGCGTCGCCTGCGGATTACGAGGCCGATAAAGTCACCGCGATTGAAGCGCAATTGAAAACTTTGAAGCGGCACCTCGCGCAGAAAACTCCTGCGGAAACCGCCAAACCGCAGTAAGCTCCCCGACATGCCCGTTGCGAAAAATTCCAGAGGGAAGAGGAAATCGCTGCGCGTCCGCGCGTTCGCGAAGGTCAATCTGTCGCTCCAGGTGCTCGGCAAGCGTCCGGATGATTACCACGAGCTGCGCACGATCTTTCAGACGATCTCGTTGCACGATACGTTGAAGCTTTCAATCACGCCCGATTCCGCCGGTGGTTCGATCGAAATGTTCGTTGACGGACCGGAGGTGGTTCCCACGGTTCCCACGGGTCCGGACAACCTGGTGTGGCGCGCGATCAAAGCCATCAGTCCGGAGGTCGGGTTTGAGGGTCACGTCTACGTGCACCTGGAAAAGAAAATTCCCGTGGCCCGCGGGTTAGGTGGCGGGTCGAGCGACGCAGCGGCGGCATTGATCGGAATGATGCGCTTGACCGGATCGGAAGTGCCGCTGGCGAGGCTGATGGAAATCGCAGCCGGTCTCGGCGCGGACGTGCCGTTTTTTCTCTTCGGTGGACGGGCGCTGGCGGTGAATCGCGGCGACGAAATCTATCCGGTGGAAGACGGGCCGAAGCAAACCATCGTGGTGGTCTCGCCGAAGAATATCGGCGTCAGCACGAAGGACGCCTATCAGTGGCTTTCGGCGGAATTGACAAGTCTAGCGAAACCCAATAGAATTTGGGGGTTCTGCGCTCTGTGCTGGAGCCGGCAGGAGACGGTCTCGAACGATTTCGAGGGACCTGTTTTCAGCCGCCATCCGCGACTCCGAGAAATTCGGGACGGATTGCTCAAGCGAGGAGCCGCGAATGCCGCGCTGGCGGGTAGCGGGTCGGCGGTGTTTGGAGTATTTCAAAACCCAGCGCGTGCGCGTCGAGCCGCTCGAGCGTTTCCGGAAGATTCGGTTTTCGTCGTAGAAACCCTATCCAGGGAAAAGTATGGCCGTGCCATGGGTTGGAATGCGGCCGGCTGAGGGAAATTCTTGCTTACAGACAGGTGTAAGGTTTTCTGCGGAACGGCGAACCCCGCCCTGGCGGATTCGATTTGCGCGTATTTGGGAGTTCCGCGCGGCAGAGCCGAGCACGGTCATTTTTCAGACGGCGAGTCGCGCTATCAGATATTGGAAAACGTGCGCGGCGCGGATGTTTTCGTCGTGCAGCCGTGCTGCAGCCCGGTAAATCATCACCTGATGCAGCTGTTGCTGATGATTGACGCGTTCAAGCGCGCGTCGGCGTGGCGGATTACGGCGGTGATTCCGTATTACCCGTACGCGAGGCAGGACCGCAAGGACCGCCCGCGCGTGGCGATCTCGGCAAAGCTGGTGGCGGATCTTTTGGAAACCGCCGGAGCGAGCCGCGTGCTTTCGCTCGATCTGCACGCGCCGCAGATTCAGGGATATTTCAATATTCCGGTGGACCATCTGTACGGCGCGCCGGTAATGGTCGAATATTTTCAGAAGAAAAAGCTCGGGCCGGTCACGGTGGTATCGCCCGACGCGGGGGGCGTGGAGCGAGCGCGGCTATTCGCAAAAAGAATGGACGCTCCGCTGGCCATCGTGGACAAGCGGCGGATTGACGTGAACGTCAGCGAAGTGATGAATCTGATCGGCGACGTGTCCGGGCGTCCCGCGCTGGTAATTGACGACATCATTGACACGGCCGGCACGCTGGTGAAAACGGCCGAAGCGCTGCTGGAAAATGGCGCGACGAAGGTGTTTGCGGCTTCCACGCACGCGGTGCTTTCGGGGCCAGCGGTTGAGCGGCTGACGAAGTCCGCGATTGAGGAAGTGGTGGTCACCGATTCAGTTCCGCTCAGCGCGGAGGCGGCGATGCTGCCGAAGATCAAGGTGCTGAGCGTGGCGCCGCTGCTGGCGCGGGGCATTCAGTCAATTCACGAAGAGACTTCGATCAGCGAGTTGTTTATCTGAGGCGGCGCGAGAAACGAAGAGAGATCCCTCGGGCCTGAAGGCCCTCGGGATGACAAATTTGAAGTTGAGAGGCACAAGGTAAAGCACATGGAAACTTTTACAGTCGAAGGACAAATCCGCGAAGGACGCGGGAAGGGCCCCGCGCGCAGAACGCGCATGTCCGGGATGGTTCCGGCGGTGCTCTATGGCGCGCGCAAGGAATCCATTTCACTCGCGGTGAACGCAAAACAAGTGGCGCGAATTCTGCGCTCCGAAACCGGTCATAACACGATTTTCAGCGTGAAGGTGGCCGGCGGAAGCGAAGAAAAGGCCATGCTGAAGGATTGGCAGGTAGATCCGGTCAGCAACGCGCTGCTGCATGTGGATCTGCTGCGCATCGCGATGGACGTGAAAATGCGCGTCCGCGTGCCGGTGCACACGTTTGGCGAGCCGCAAGGCGTAAAGATGCAGGGCGGCGTGTTTGAAACGGTCACGCGCGAAGTCGAAATCGAGTGCCTGCCGGGCGACATCCCGGAGGAATACCGGATGGACGTCAGCGAGTTCCTGATCGGCAAGCAACTGCGCGCCGGCGACCTGCCGATTGATCCTGCGAAGATCAAGCTGCTCACCGATCCAACGCGCGTCCTTGCTCATGTGGTGATGCTCAAGAAGGAAGAGGAGCCGGTGGCGGAAGCGGCGGTAGCGGCGGAGGCTGCTCCGGCCGAGCCCGAGGTCATCAAGAAGGGCAAGAAGGAAACCGAAGACGGCGAAACCGAAGGCGCTGCCGAAGCCGCTCCGAAAGCGGCCGAAAAGAAGAGCAAGTAGAAGTAGCCGCGGCGTCGCAGTCTGGCGCCAGGCGGCCGTATCGAGCGCGCCCATGCGCTTCGCGGAGCGCGATAGATGAAATTGATCGTCGGCCTTGGCAATCCGGGTCCCGATTACGAGTGGACGCCGCATAACCTGGGCTTCCTGGCGGTGGATGCTCTGGCGGGGCGAGCGGGAATCCGGATCACGCGACCGGAATCGAAAGCGCTCGTGGGTCTCGGCAAAGTGGCGGGGCACGAAGTGGTGCTGGCCAAGCCGCAGACGATGATGAATCTGAGCGGCGTGTCCGTGCGAATGCTGCTGGAGCGGTACGAGGGCAAGCCGGCCGATTTGATTGTGCTGATTGACGAGGCCGATTTGCCGTGGGGCATGCTGCGAATTCGAGACAAGGGTCTCAACAGCACGCACAACGGTTTGAAGTCAATTATCAGCGCGCTCGGCACCGACGAATTCGTTCGCGTTCGAATCGGAGTGCAGCCCGAGAAATTGTGGGGCGATCGCAGGGAGTACGTGCTCCGCGAGATGGGCCGCGAGGAACGCAAGATCGCGGAAGATGTGCTGATAGACGCGGTGAGCGCGGTGGAAATGATTTTGGTTGAGGGCACGGAAAAAGCGATGTCGCGGTACAACCGGAAGGCATCGCCGGCGGATGAAAGTTCGGAGTAGGGAATTGGTTGCTGCGGTATAGCAGGCAAGGAATCGAGAGGACACATGGAAGAGCGTCAGTACGAAGTGATTTTCATCTGCCGGCCGGATACGCCCGAGGCGGACGTGGACAAAGTAATCGCGACGATCGAGCACACGGTCACCGAAAAAGGCGCCAAGATCGAGAAGACGGAGAAGTGGGGCCGGAAGCGCATGGCCTACCGCGTGCAGCGGCTGCGCGAGGGATTCTACGTGTTCATGGTGGTGCGATCGAGCCAGGGCGAAGTGGTCAAGGAACTCGAGCGGCGGCTGAAGGTCGCCGATCCGGTGATGAAATACATCACCGTGCGCGTGGATGAAGAATTGAAGCGGCAGGACAAACTGAAACGCCATCGCGACAAGCGCGCCGCTCGGCGCCCGCGCAAGACCGTCCCGTCGGCGGTTCCATCGGCTGGCCCAGCGGCTGCTCCGGCAGCAGCGGGCGGCAGTGAACCCGCCGCATCAGCATCTTAAGATTCAGGATCAGGGAGAATACGAATGGCAGATGAACAAGCACCGCGCCCTCCGGCTCCGCCGGCCGCGCCATCAGGACCTTCGGGACATTCAGGGCCACCTTCGGGTGGACACTCCGGACCACCGTCCGGCGGAGGACATTCAGGACCACCGGGACGCTTCGGCGGCCCGGGCGGACCGCGTCCGCAGGGAGGGCCGGGCGGGCCAGGTGGACGTCCGGGCGGTCCAGCAAAGCGGGGCAAGCGGAATTTTGTCCGCAAAAAGAAAGTTTGCCGCTTCTGCGTGGACAAGTCCGACTACATTGACTACAAGCGAGCCGAAATTCTGGCTCCGTTCCTGCAGGAGCGGGGGAAAATTCTTCCTCGCCGCATGACCGGAACCTGCTCGCGCCACCAGCGCTGGCTCACCGTGGCCATCAAGCGGGCGCAGAATATCGCGCTGCTGCCATTTGCCGCCGAACTGTAACGACACGCATTACGCGAAAGGTTGAGGAACATGCAAATTATCTTGCAGGAAGACGTCGAAAAGCTCGGCACGCGCGGACAGCTGGTGGAAGTGGCCGAAGGCTACGCGCGGAATTTTCTATTGCCACGGAAACTCGCACTGGAGGCCAGCGCGGGGAACATGAAGCGTCTCGAGAAGATGCGCGCCAACTTTGCCAAGAAGGAAGCAACCGAGAAGGGCGAAGCGACCACGCTCGCCGGGCTCCTCGCTGGAGTTTCGCTCGAAATGTCGCGCAAAGCCGGAGACAGCGATCAGCTTTTCGGCTCCGTTACCAACGCCGATATTTCCGACGCGCTTGCCGCCAAGGGTTTTACGGTGGACAAGCGGAAGATCACGCTCGCCGAGCCGATCAAGGTCGTGGGCGAGTACGAAATTCCCGTGAAGCTTCATCGTGAAGTCACCGCCGGCGTGAAACTGACGGTGAAAAAGGAAGGCTGAGGAGCGGGAAGAAAGGTGACTTAGTGGTCCTCCTCATCTGTCGCTTCCGGCTGGAGTTCTCCGCTTTGATCGTCAGCGCCGTTCAACATTCGTGCCTGTAATCGGTTTAGCATTTTCGCTTCCTCCCTGCCGACCTTCTTTCGGTCAAGCTTTGGGCGGGAGCTGTTCGCCGTGGGCATCGCGGAAATAAGTATCGCTTCGATTATTCCCCTATCTTTTGGGTCTTCTATCGTAAATGCAGAGAAGTAATTCCAGAAATTGTAATACCTCGCGTTTGGCTTAAGAGCGTGATGCCGGAGACGCTTCACTAAGCCCCCGGCTTTCCCGATGTAGTAGGGCCTCTCGTTGCGATACAAGACGTACACACCGGGTCCCGACAAGTGATCGTCAATGAATTTTTTCCCATCGGGCATGTGAAAAAGCGCGCGCGGCCACATCCGAAAGAACTGAGGAGCAATTGCTTTTGAGTTGAGTCGCATTCGCACCAGACTATACACCAAGGCCTAATTGCGCGCGATTTCCACTTTTGCGAGAATGTCCACAGGCGTGACCAGTTGACGCGCGCGTTCCGCATGAGCAGACTCGTGTCCGCTCGGGCGAATCCGACCGACAATTGAGAATCGAAAAAGCGCGCGCGAGGCGCTGAAAACTGGCTCTTGCGCGGAACTTCAGGCTAGGCGAAGATAAGGCGAACTCTAAAAGATGGCTACCGACACCACACTCGAACGTCCGCTTCCGCACAATATTGAAGCGGAGCGCAGCATCCTCGGCGCTGTTCTGCTCGATAATCACGCGCTGAACGCGGCCGTGCAAGTCCTGCGCTCGGAAGATTTCTTTCTTCAGCAGCATCGTCACATTTTCGATCGCATGGTGCACCTCGGCGAAAAGCAACAAGTCCTCGACGGTCAGGGCATTGATCTGATCACGCTGATGGAGGACCTGACGCGCACGGGCGAACTCGAAGCCGCGGGCGGCGTGGCGTATCTTTCGATGCTCGCGGACGGATTGCCGCGCGTGACGAACGTGGATCACTACGCGCGCATCGTGAAGGAGAAAGCGATTCTGCGGAGCCTGATTCACTCCGCGGCCGTGATTCAGGAGCAGGCGCTGGCGGCGGGCGACGACGCCGACGTGATTTTGGACCGCGCCGAATCCTCTATCTTCCAATTGGCGGAAGATCGCGTGAAGGCCGGCCTGATCGGCGTCAAGGATCTGGTGAAGGACGGCTTCGAGCGCCTCGAAAAGATATTCAGCGAGGGGCGCCGGATCACCGGACTTGCTACCGGCTATCCCGGCCTCGACAACGAAACCGCCGGGTTGCAGCCTTCCGAACTGATTATTCTGGCGGCGCGTCCTTCGATGGGCAAGACCGCGCTGGCGCTGAACATCGCGGAGAATGTGGCGCTGCGGCAGCGACAGCCCGTGGCCGTTTTCAGTCTGGAAATGTCCAAGGAGTCCCTGCTGCTGCGCTTGCTTGCGTCGCACGCGCGTGTGGACGCGCACAAATTCCGCACGGGCCACATGAATCGCGACGACTGGACGAAAGTGACCGCGTCGCTTGCGGAGCTGGGCGACGCTCCGATATGGATTGACGATTCCGCGTCTTCAACCGTGCTCGAAATGGGCGCGAAGGCGCGGCGGTTGAAACGCGACCGCGGCCTATCGCTCGTGATCGTGGACTACATTCAGCTCGTCGTGCCCAGCACGAACCGGCGCAACGCCAACCGGCAGGAGGAAGTGTCGAGCATTTCGCGTTCGCTGAAGGCGCTTGCGAAGGAACTGAAAGTTCCCGTGGTGGTGCTCAGCCAGTTGACGCGCGCGCCTGAGCGCGAAGACCGCAAGCCGCAGCTTTCCGATTTGCGCGAATCGGGCGCCATCGAACAGGATGCGGACGTGGTAATGTTCATCAACCGCCCGAATTTCTACAAGACCGACATTCCCGAAGAAGAGCGCGCCAAGGCCGAGCTGATCATCGCCAAACAGCGCAACGGCCCGACCGGCAGCCTCAATTTCGTGTTCCTCAGCCGCCACACGCGCTTTGAAGAAGCTGCGCCGGACGCTTGGAGTAGCAGGGGCGAGGAATAGGCTGGGCGCGTCGTCGGGCAGCCACAACTGTGTCGCGTTAGCCGCGTGGGCCTGCAAGCTCGTCGTGACAAGTTAATCTCGATTAAAGCCTCCATCTCCTGTGTTTTTCGCGATCTGCGTCTACGTAAAGGGACAAGATTGCGACTGGCCCGCGGTCTGCAACTGCACAATCGGCATGTTTACCTAAACGGTGCGAGGCGGTTCACGGACTTGGATTTGCGTCGCCCGGGCGGGGTAGAGTCTGGCATCCTAAATGAACATGACGAAGGGAATACGAGTATTGGGACGGCCAGTCTGGGCGGAGGTTTCGCTCAAGGCGATCGCGCGGAATTTGCGCACGATTCGCCGGCACATCGGGCCGAAGCCGCAGATCTTGGCGGTCGTCAAATCGAACGCCTACGGCCTGGGCGCGGTCCCGGTGGCGAAGGCGCTGCAGAAGGCCGGAGCAGAACGTTTCGGCGTTACCTGCGCGAATGAAGGCGTCGAGCTGCGCGAGTCTGGGATTCGAAAACCTATTCTGGTTCTTACGGGATTCTGGCCGGGGGAAGAGAAGCGGTTTATCGTCAATCGCCTGACGCCGAGCGTGACGCGCCTGGAAGACGTGCGCGGCCTCGAGCGCGCAGCAAAATCGGCGCGCGTAAAATCCCGACTGCGATTTCATCTGAAGATCAATACGGGCATGAACCGCCTGGGGCTGCTGCCGTCGGAACTCGACGCCTTCGCAAGCGCGCTGGCGGATAGCCGCCATATCGAACTCGAAGGCACGTTCACACATTTCGCTTCGGCCGAGGATTTCAGCGCACGCCAGACCGACGAGCAGGAAGAAACATTTCGACAGTGCCTCAACCGGATGCGCGCGCTTGGAATTTCGCCGGGAATCGTGCACATGGCGAATAGCGGCGCGATTTGCGCTCGGCCGAGCACGTGGGCGGATATGGTCCGGCCCGGCGCGATCATCTACGGCTACTACCAATCGTTCGATCCGCCGCAAAAGGGGCAGGAGATCAGGGACCGATTGCCCGTCGAGCCAAGCCTCTCGCTGCGCGCTCGTATCATCACGCTGCGCGAGCTGCCGGCAGGTCAGCCCGTGGGTTACGGCGCACGCTTCGTCACCGAACGCCCGTCGCGAATCGCCGTGATCAACGCAGGCTATGCGGACGGAATTCTGCGGCAGCGGACGAATCGAGGATGCGCGCTCCTCCGCGGACGCCGCGTGCCGCTGGTGGGCGCGATTTCCATGGATTTGACCACGCTTGACGTCACCGGCGTGCCGGACGCAACCCTCGGCGACATCGTCACCCTTTATGGCCGCGACGGCAGCGCCGAAATCAAGGTGTCTGACGTGGCCGCCGAAATCGGCACGGTCACCTCCGATCTTCTTTGCGCGCTGGGCCGCCGCGTTCCGCGCTACTACGTCTAGTTGCAAGGTCTCCAAACGCTAACCCTCTTGCGTTGACTCCCGCTTTGCCCACGGTGGTATACTGAGATTTATTATTTAGCTTTTCTTTATAAACCCGGCCCCGATTCATATCCGGCTCCGACGGAGCATTTTCTTACAGCCGGCGAGAGAAGTAGTTGGGTCCATGCTGACTCATATTTTTATACGTTATACAGGGTGCAACCATGGCAAAGCCTTCGAACCTGCCCGGCCGAAATCCGGCTGGCGCGCAAGTAGATCAATCCTTCGCCCGACCTTCCACAGTCGCGCGATCGCCTCAGGAACGACCTGGTTCGTTTTGGGACATGCTGGCGCTCAAGATCGTGTTCACCGCGGTCTGCGTGGTGGTGGGGTACCATTTCCGTCCCTTCAGCATTTCCACGTTGGCGGGAGCCGCCGCGGGCCTGTTTTTCGCGTTCGCCGTCATTTTCTTTGAAACGCGCTTGCAGAGGATCAGCCTCCGCCGTCTGATGGGCGCCTCCGCGGGTTCGATTCTGGGCATTCTGGGCGCTTACCTGATTTCGCTGATTTTCACGCACACCACAATGCCGGAGAGCACCAGGTCGTTTTTCAGTCTCGCGGTGTTTCTGGTGCTGACTTATATGGGCATGGTGCTGGGCGCGAACAAGGGCGACATGCTCAACCTGCAGGCGTTCGGTGGCGTCTTCGGCAGCGAGCGCAATACGAAGCATTCGTTCAAAGTTTTGGATACGAGCGTGATCATTGACGGCCGCGTTGGGGATATCGCCGACGCGCTGTTTCTCGACGGCACAATCGTGATTCCGCACTTTGTGTTACGCGAACTGCAACTTGTAGCCGATTCGGCCGACCCGCTGAAGCGCCAACGCGGCCGCCGCGGCCTAGAAGTGCTGCAGCGCATCCAGAAAATGCCGCATCTCGACGTTCAAATCGCCGAGGACGATTTTGCGCATATCCCTGATGTGGATATGAAACTGATCGAGCTCGCCAAGCGCTACGACGCCAAAGTGGTGACCAACGATTTCAACTTGAACAAAGTGGCCACGCTGCAGGGAATTGAAATCATGAACGTGAACCTGCTCGCGAACGCGTTGAAGCCCGTGGTGCTGCCCGGTGAAATCATGCGCGTCTTCATTCTGCGCGAAGGCAAGGAATTCAATCAGGGCGTCGCCTACCTCGACGACGGCACGATGGTGGTCGTTGACGGAGCGCGCAAGATGATCAACAAGACGGTGGACATCAGCGTCACGTCCGTTCACCAGACCACGGCCGGCAAAATGATCTTCGGACGTTACGACGAGCGCGGTGAGCAATCGCCTCGTCCCATGCCCGTCGCTCCGGTTGAATCTCACGGCGCGAGCCGCGCCTCCGAAGGCGCGACTCCCGGCGGCGATCGTCCGCCCCGGCCGCTCTATCCGGAGTCCGGGCGCTCGTGATAGACGCTTCGATGCCTTTGGCTCGCTCCGAATGCGCGTCGATTGCGTTAGACTGCTGGGCTTCTGATGACACGAATTGCTGCGATCATTCCGGCCGCCGGTCTCGGCACCCGCATGGGCGCCGACCAGCCGAAACAATTTCTCGAACTCGATGGCCTGCCGCTGATCATTTTCACGCTGCGCCGCCTGGCCTCGTGCCCCGCCATTACCGACTTCTTCATCGCCACTCGCGCGGATGACGTCATGTTCCTCGAAGATAAAGTCTCGAAGGCCGGACTTGGGCGCCCCGCACGCGTGGTTCACGGCGGCGATACGCGCCAGCAATCCGTCGCCAACGCCCTCGCGCAAGTGGATCCGTCCACCGAAATTGTGCTCGTGCACGATGCGGTGCGCCCATTTGTGACGCGTGAACAGATCGAGCGGCTGATCGCTGAAACGCGCACCCGCGGCGCCGCCATCCTCGGTATTCCGGCGATTGACACGGTGAAGGAAGTGAAACGCTCCAGCCTTCCGGAAGATATGGCGCTGATTTCGACGACCATTCCGCGCGAGCGCATTGTCCTGTCGCAGACGCCGCAGGCTTTCTCCTACACGCTCCTGCGCGACGCATTTCGCAAGGCGCAGCAGGACGATTTCACCGCCTCGGACGAGGCCGCGCTCGTCGAGCGCTTCGGCCACGACGTTTTCGTCGTGCTCGGCTCCGAGCGCAATATCAAAATCACGCGGCCCTCGGATATGGATCTGGCGCGCTTCTATCTCGAACAGGAGCGGAACGCAAAATGACATTCTCCGGAATCGGCTACGATCTTCACCGGCTCGTCGAAGGGCGCAAGCTCATGATCGGCGGCGTCGAAGTGCCGTTCGATAAAGGCTCGCAGGGGCACTCCGATGGCGATGTGCTCGCGCACGCACTGTGCGACGCGCTTCTCGGCGCCGCGTGTCTGGGCGATATCGGCACGCATTTCCCGGACACCGATCCGAAATGGAAGGACGCATCGAGCCTGATTTTTCTCGAGCGCATCGCCAAGATGCTCCACGACCGTCAGCTTCGCATCGTTCATGTGGACGGGATCGTGATTTGCGAACGCCCCAAGCTCGGCCCGCATTTTCCAGCCATGCGCGCGGCGTTGGCGAAGGCGCTCGGCCTGACGAGCGACAAAATCAATCTGAAGGCCAAGACGAACGAAGGCGTTGACGCGGTCGGCCGCGGCGAGGCGATTGCCGCTCACGTGATCGCCACGGTGCGCCAGCACTAAACGCGCGACGTCGCTCGCAACTGCGCTAGAATTCCCGTACATGACGGAAGATACTTCAGCCGAATCGCCGCTCGCGCTTGCGAATTCGTTCGCGACTGCGGATATCGCTGCCACTCTGCGCGAAAACGGTTGGCTCGATGCCACGCACGAAGCTGCAGCGGACGCCGCGCTGCAGGCATGGCTCGCGCGTGCGGCCGAGTTGCTCGGTCCGCAGGCTGCCGATCGCGCGGCGCTTGCGGATTTGCTCGCGCTGATTTTCAGTTATGACGCTGCGGCGATCTTGCAGGACGCTGCGAATCAGGCCGTCCTCGCGCGCGAAGGTGCGCGCGACGTGATTCGCGAGCTCGCCAATCGAGGGCTCGAAGGCGGAGATGTGGATTCCAATCGCTTCAAGGAGATTGTCGAGGGGATCAAGGCAGTGGTGCCGTACCGCAGCCGCGCGATTTTTCATCCAATTCGCGTGGCGCTCGCTGGCCGCGCGGGCGGTGGAGAGCTCGACCGCGTGATTTTGCTGCTCGATGCCGCCGCGAGATTGCCTTTCACCGTGGCCGTGAAGGGCACGCGACAGCGCATGCTCGAATTTTGCGCGGCGCTCGATTGATGGAGCTGAAACCAAACTCATGAATTGGATCACAGGATTTCACGCGGTAGAAGAAGCGCTCGCGGCCGGGCGGCCGCTCGATCGCATTTTGGTCGCAAAAGGCAGGCACGGTGATCGAGTTGAGGAACTGGTGCGGCTCGCGAAATCGCGCGGCGTCCCGGTTCGCTTCGAGGATCGTCAGCAGGTGGATCGCGCCACTGGAACGCGCGAGCATCAGGGCGTTGCTGCGCTCGGCGCCGCGAAGCCTGCCGTCGAGCTGGAAGACTTGCTCGCCGCGAAGGGCGGTCAGGGTCTCCTTGTTCTGCTAGATGGAATTGAGGACCCGCACAATCTCGGCGCGATCGTGCGTACGTCGCTTGCCGCGGGCGCGCAGGGCGTGGTGATTCCGGAGCGGCGCGCCGCGGGCTTGAGCGACACGGTGGAACGAGCCTCCGCGGGCGCGCTGGCGCACTTGCCGGTAGCGCGCGTGAAGAATCTGGTTCGCGCGATGGAGGAAATCAAGGAAGCAGGCTACTGGCTCGTCGGCCTCGACGAACGCGCGGAAAAAACGCACACCGAGGTGGATTTGAAGGCGTCCGTCGGAATCGTGCTCGGCAGCGAAGGCGAAGGGCTACACGAGCTGACGCGCAAGCGCTGCGACTTTCTCGTCTCGATTCCCACCGCTGGCCCGGTGCGCTCCCTCAACGTGTCCGTCGCCGCGGGTGTGATGCTATTCGAGGCGGTCCGCCAGCGGCGTGCCATAAACTGACATCGCGGTGTCAGTAGTTTCGAATGTCGTGAATCGTTTTCAACGCGCTAATAGCATGGCGGCCCCAATGAAAATCGAAGCCGAAGCGCCATTCCCACAGGGCATTTTGAGGCGCCGCCGCGTTCTTCTCCATGAGAACAAGGCCGTCTTTCAGGTCCCGATAAATGTCGGCAATGTCGTCTGCAAGGCTTCCATGGATCGCGTCGGTGTCTCTCGCGGCGTTAAACGCCATCAAGTACGTATCTGCGTCACCCAACTTCTCCTGAAGCGATCGATAGCGTTTGTACTTTACGTCGGCGTCGACGGAGAGTGTTCGATGCGCATCCGCACTGTCTTTGTTCAATTCATCTTCCGCGACATCCACCAGTGTACCAGCGTCCGGCAGGTTGTACTTACGTCGGCGTCGACGTAGAGTGTTCGATGCGCATCCGCACTGTCTTTGTTCAATTCATCTTCCGCGACATCCACCAGTGTACCAGCGTCCGGCAGGTGAATAGCTGCGTCGATCAATGTCGGAAGAACTTCGTAAATTCGGTTAATTAGTTCGGATCGTTCCAAACTTGAAGAAGAATCAACGATATCGCAGTATTTCCGGGCAACAACGCCAAAGCGCTCGGCAGCTACTGCGTAATCGTCGGAAATGCTCATGTCAGTACGTCTATGCAGAGCCGGTCTGCTTTAGCTGGCGTATTTCAAAGGCGAAAACACATCCACGCCGGGGAGCTTCGAGCGCCCATTCAGGAAACTCAATTCCACGGCAAACACGGCGCCGACGACATCTCCCCCCAACTGGCGCACCAGCGTGATCGCGGCTGCAGCGGTGCCGCCTGTCGCCAGCAGATCGTCGCAGATCAGGACGCGCTGTCCCTTCTGCACAGCGTCCTGATGGATTTCCAGCTGGTCGGTGCCGTATTCAAGCTGATATGTCACCGAAGCTGTTTTCCAGGGAAGTTTTTTCGGCTTCCGCACGGGAACGAAGCCTGCGCCCAGGCGATACGCTAGAGCCGGCCCGAAGATGAACCCGCGCGCTTCGATGCTTGCGACCAAGTCCACGTGGTTGCCTTCGTAGTGATCGCACAGCTTGTCCACAAGATCGTGAAATCCCTTGCCGTCCTTCAACAGAGTCGTGAGGTCGTAGAATAGAATTCCGGGCTTCGGATAGTCCGGAATCTCGCGGATCAGTGTTTTCAGATCGTCCATCGTCTCCTCTTCACGGCCCTAGGCGTCGTATTCAATCGAGAACGCATCGGCATAATTCATTTCGATCGTTGCGTCTTCCTCGGTCACGTCCGTAACGGAAGCACCCTTCGGCCCTCGTTCGAGCGTTTGTCGCAGCGCGGTCAGCGACTCGGCCGGCCCGATCGCATAAGCCTCGACGCGACCGTCGCGCAAATTTCTCACGTATCCTGCCAATTTCAGGTACTTGGCAGCGCGCTCGACGAAGTAGCGGTATCCTACTCCTTGCACCATTCCGCTGACGTAATAGCGCTTCGCGTTCTGTTCTTCATGCACGACGGATCCAGCCCAGGAACTGCAAACGCGCGATTTTAACAGAGCCTCAGCCGGTGCGAGCTTCTCTTTTTGAATCTGGTTTCGAAGCATGTGTGATATTTTTCGCTGGCAGTCTGTTGCGGTCGCGCTGGACGCGAGAGCCTGACCGCGCATCTAATTCGACGATGTACCGAACGCTTTCCATCATCGGCCTGCTGATCGCTTGCGTTTTCGGGACCGCACTCACGGCTCGCGCGCAGGGCGACGCCGGTCCGCTGGGGCCTCCGCCTAAATTCGAAGTGAAGCGCATCCCCTCGGTGCCGCATCCCGGACCGCCGCCGATACCGGAACAGGAAATCATTCGCAGATTCGCGGCGAATGAGGACACGGCCCAGAAGGTATATCTGACGTACGATTTCCAGCAGACCATTCGCATCGAGGAGATGAGCAATCCCGGAGGGCAATTCACGGTGACGGGCGAAGAATATACCCGGCCCGATGGCCTGCGATTCTGGCGCGTCATGAAGCCCGCCGAATCAACGCTCAAGCTGACGCACTACTCGTTTGAGGACGTCCGCACGATCACCACGTTGCCGATTTTTTTCCTGACCTCCGACCAGATCTCGAATTACGACTTTCTCTACGCCGGGCAACAGAAGCTGGACGAGCTGAACACCTACGTATTTCAGGTGAAGCCGAAACAACTGAGCCGCTCGCAGCGCCTATTTCAAGGCGTCGTGTTTGTGGACGACCACGACTTCGCCATCGTGGAGACTTACGGGAAGTTTGTGACGGAAGTGATCGAGGAGGGCGCGAAGCTGCCCTTCAGCTTGTTCGAGACCTACCGCGAAAATTTCCAGGACAAATACTGGCTGCCCACTTACACGACCTCGGACGATTTCATTGGCACTTCGCCAGACGATCAGTTCCAGTTGCGACTGGTCATCCGCTCCACTGACTTCAAACCGAACGCATCGGCCGCGCCGCCAACGGCTCCCTCGCCAAACGCCTCGCCGAAAAACTAGTCCGCGCGCCGCAAATACCGCGGCAGGTCGCGAATCGAGCTTAGGAGCAGGTCCGGCTTTGCTGCGCGAATCCGCTTGGCGGTAGGGAAGGGACCAAGCACACCGATGGCCCGCACTCCCGCGTTTCGCGCCATCTGCACGTCCTCCGCGGAGTCGCCCACGTACACGCATTCTTCGGGTTTCGCGCGCAGAAGCTCTAGCGCGATTTGAAGCGGCGCGGGATGGGGTTTTTTTCGCGGCGAGTCCTCGCTGAAAACACGGGCCGAGAACGAATCTCGCAGACCGAACTCACGCAACTGCCGACGGACACGTCCTCGGCTCCCGGCGGTCACAAGTCCGAGCACGAAGCGGCGCGCGAGTATGCGCACCGCTGATCGCGCGCCCGAAAGCAGGGCGGGACGCTCGGAGCGGTAAGCTGCGCGCCACATCCGGTCGGCGCGTTCCCAGTCTGGCCGTGGAATTCCCGCAGCGCGATATACCTGATACCAATCAGGGGAATAGTGCCGGTCAATTTCGTCAACTCCCCACTCGATTCCCATTCCGCGAAACATCGTGAGGTACGCCTTTTGGTCGGCCGCGTAGGAATTTAGCAGAGTGCCGTCCCAGTCAAATAGCACGATGCGCGCGTGGAATGGTTTTTGATTCAAGACGGGAGGATCGTATCAGAAGTATGCGCGGGCCTGTGGCGTCTCAATTCGAGTCGCGAGAATAATCAATAGCGGGAAGTAATCTTTGTTAGCCCACTTTGTAGCGCATCGGCAGCACATCGTCGCGCTGCAGTGCGAAATCGTCGAAACTCGCGGCGTATGCTCTCCAGCCCGGAGTTTCGGTTTCTTCGGCGCGCACGATATGAGCTGCGGTGCACATTTGCACCCGGCCGAAGCCAAGCGGCCGGTCAACCAGCGCGACCTCCAGCTCAATCGCGGTGCCGGGTTCGATATCGCGAGGCGCGAGGAAACAAACGCCGCTCGAGCTGATATTTCTGGTGACGAGCGTCACGGGAATCGGCTCGACAGCGTTGCCGATTCGAGTCAGGCGCAAGGGAAGCGAAAGCGAAGCGCGCGGATAGCGGCGGCGTTCGGACGCCACGCCAATCGTGTGCGTCGGCACGCGCGCAAAGCGGCGCGGTCCTGGCTTTCCTGATATCGCTGTTACTGATTCTGTTCGACTTTCGAGTTCATGAAGCGGAGAAACTGCGACGCGATCGTCGCGTTCCGGCACAGCTCCCATGACACTTCCCCCAAGACCTGCCGATTGATGACCCCCGTCAGGTTGTCCGAATATGCGGGAGGCGAGGCTAGGCGTCAACAAGGCGAAGGGAAATGTGCCGTATGATGTAACCCTCTAGGCGCTAGCCTCATACGGCCATAATTAGAGGATTCTTAGAATCCCGGCACGGCGCGGCCGGCGTGAATATTGCGCGCGAGAATCGGATAGCCCGCGAATTTGAGCTCGGTTATTGTCAGCGCGTCAGTTCAATTCAAGCGGAGCGCTTAAGAGATGCCGCGAAATCGAAACCGGGTAGAGCAGGGAACCGGTCGCACCGGACGCGGTCCCGGCTCCCGGTGGCAAGCGGTGCAGTCGCGCGACCGCACCGCGGACGGCGCCTTCGTTTACGCCGTCCGATCCACCGGAATCTATTGCCGCCCCTCCTGCCCTTCGCGCAAGCCCGGGCGAGAGCAGGTTGTTTTCTTCCCGTTGCCGGAAGCCGCCGAGCAGAAGGGTTTTCGTGAGTGCCGGCGCTGCCGTCCGCGTGCGCTTCCCATGCGTGACGCCAGAATCGCCACGGTCGCGCGGGTCTGCCGCGAAATCGAGGCCCGCGTGCTGGCCGATTCCGGCGTTGACGTACGCAGCGACGCGCAACTAACGCTCGGAGCGCTCAGCGCGCACGCGGGCATGAGTCCTCACCAGCTCGATCGCGCATTTCGTAGCGCGATGGGCATTACTCCGCGGCAATATGCCGATGCGCAGCGAATGCGCCGGCTAAAATCGCGACTGAAACGAGGAGATAACGTGACCACAGCACTCTATGAAGCAGGATATGGCTCGTCGAGCCGTCTGTACGAACGCGCTCCATCTCACCTGGGCATGACGCCCGCTGCATACGGTCGCGGCGGCGCGGGAATGCAAATTCACTACGCAATTGTCGGCTCGCGGCTCGGACGTCTGCTTGTGGGTGCCACAGACCGTGGCATCAGCGCACTCTATCTCGGCGAATCCGACGGCATGCTTCGCGCCGCGTTGCGCAAGGAATATCCCAGCGCCGACCTTTTGCTCGACAACGCCGGCCACGGCTCCAAGAGCTCCGATGGCAGCGGTCGCGGGAATCTCGCAGAATGGGTCGGCAAAATCCTCGCGCATCTACGGGGCCAGGAGCCTCACCTCGACCTACCCACCGACGTGCGGGCCACCGCATTCCAGCGCCGCGTCTGGGAAGAGCTACGAAAGATTCCATACGGCGCGACGAAGACGTACACTGAAGTTGCGCGAGCCATTGGACGCCCCGCCGCGATCCGCGCCGTCGCGCGGGCCTGCGCTACAAATCCCGTTTCCATCGTCGTCCCGTGCCACCGCGTGGTTCGGCAGGACGGCAATCTAGCCGGCTATCGTTGGGGAATCAGTCGCAAGCGCGCGCTGCTCGAAAACGAAGGTAAAGCGGCGCGTCAATAAGAGGGCGGGCCGACGAGGGGTGTGTCGTACAGTCTTGCCTGCTACAGCTCAGTCCTGCGGTTTGATTCTCTCGGTACCCTTGGGCCAGTGCGGTTTGAACTGCGAGTCCGGCAAATCTGGGTTCCGGACGACTTTCGAGTATCGGACGATGGAATAATCGCCCGAACCGGCCTCGTAAAATTCCTGCTGCACAGGCAACCAGCTCGATTCGTCCAGCCAGATCTGGATTTTCGAAATCTGGGCGCGGACGGCATCAACTTTCGGAGTCAATTCGAGCACGGTCATTTTCCGGTCGTCAATCTTGTCTTCCTTCATCAGCGTGACCAGATAGCTTTTCTGCATTTCTTTGCTGTCGGTACCGAAGCCCAACAGCAGAAACTGATCCACGAGCGCGCGATTCTTGCCCAGGTTGTATTCTTCCACCCGTTTCAGCCCCGGCGTATAGATGAAGAGGTTGTCTCCGGACCGGAGGATCGTGCGCTGGTCCGGCGCCTTCATCTCCAGCAACATTTTGTCGCCGCGAACCTGGAGGCTCCCTGACTCCGTAGAGCGATCGTTGACCACCACAGTGACCTTGGTGCGCTCGATGTCAGCGGAGACGCTGCGGAAATCCTTGGCCTCGCCATCCATCTGCCGGTAGACGCTTTCGAGCGTCGCCGGACCATGCGTCTGCCCCTGCGCCGTAAATAGACCCGCGGACGCTAGCAGGATCGCGGCGAACAAGCCAATCGTCGTTGCAGCGTTCTTCGGGATGAACAAATTCCCCCCAACAAAACTAGACCACGATGCCAGTGAAAGCCATCATAGCACAGCGAAAAGGAGCGCAAATATGTCTGGGCCGCCCATTTTGGAACAGACAGACGGTGTCCATCGCCGTTCAAGGACGCCTCCAGTCGCGTTCGGCCGGCAGCATACGTTTGATTTGAAATACCCTACAGCGCGGGGCTAAAATTATATGTTGGGAGCAGGGAGAAAAGGCTTGACAAGAAATGGCACCCTATGGAGAATGCACTGCGCGCCGTTTCTGCCTTCCCCCTGAGGTAGTTCCTCCCCTTTCGCATCGCCGGAAAATAGTCTGCGAGGAGACCGGTGGCGGAAAAAGATAGCATAGCAACCAGCATGGATTTGGATCGAGAAGTCATCCGCTGTCAAGTATGCGGGTTGGTGCAGTACCGCACGCGGACGGGCAATTGCCGTCGCTGCCTGCGCTTGCTGCCCCCGAAGGTGACGTTCGTCATCCCGACGCCGTCGCCACAAGACTTGCCAGGGGATGATCGTCAACTGTTTGAGAACTGGCCGAATCGCGAAACTGTCGAAAATATCGGCCAGCGTATCCGGCAGTTGCGAGAATCGCGCGGCATGACGCAGAGCCAGCTACAAGCTCGCTCACGCGTTTCCCGCTCGTATTTGTCACGGATCGAGAGCGGGCAGATGACTCCCAGCCTCGGCACTCTGGAAAAGATTGCTGAAGCACTGGGCGTTGGCCTGAATCGCTTCTTCGTGCCGGAGACAAACGGTGAAACGGTTCTCGAGGACCCGTTCATTCAAGGGCTTCGTCCGTTCTTGCGGCAGCTGGATTGGACTCAGTGGCAGGGCATTCTGAAGAGGTTGCAGGCAATCAGCGAGCACGTCAGCACGAATCATCAAGTGCGCCCGCTGGCTCCTCAGCCTACAGAACGGATGCCTAATGTGCCCCGGCGGCAGGCCCAGCCAGGACACGTCGCGACCGCCATTCACCGCTAGAACGCTAGCGGCAACCACGAAATCAAAGACGGCCGGTCGTCCGCAGCTGCGGGCGGCTGGCCGAGTTGTTTGCCGACTAGTAGAACCGGACCTTCACGTCCGCTCCCTTTTCGAGGTGGACGGAGTCAATGAATCGAACCTGGCGCTGATCGAGAGTCATGATCAGCGATTGAGTACGTGTCCCATCGCCAAAGAACCGCACTCCGCGCAGCAAATTCCCGCCGGTAACTCCCGTGCACGCAAAAATGATGTTTTTGCCCGGCGCCAGTTCCTGCGTGTCGTAAATTCGCTTCGCGTCCTTGATCCCCATCTGCGCCAGCCTTTCGTGGTGCTCCGGCTTCGAGGCCACTAGCCGGCCAAGAATCTGTCCGTTTAGGCAGCGCAGCGCGGCAGCGGTCAGCACGCCTTCCGGAGCTCCGCCCATGCCCATCACGGCGTGAACGCCCATGTTCGAAACCGCTGCGGTGATTCCAGCCGAAAGATCGCCGTCGGTAATCAGCCGGATTCGCGCGCCGGTCTTGCGAATGTCCTGAATCAGCTTCTCGTGGCGCGGGCGTTCGAGTACGATAATCACCAAGTCCTCGACCTTGCGGTCCAGTCTTTTCGCGATTGCGGCCACGTTGTGGGCCACTGGAGCGTCCAACTCGACCGCGCCCTTGCAAGCCGGACCCACGACGATCTTCTCCATATAGAGGTCGGGAGCGTGCAGAAGGCCGCCGTGATCGCTTGCGGCCAGCACCACGATGGCGTTGGGCTCGCCGGTCGCGCAAAGATTGGTGCCTTCGAGCGGGTCCACGGCGATATCAACCTGAGGATACTTGCGGCTCTTGTCGCGGACTGCGGCGCCGACTTTCTCGCCAATGTAGAGCATCGGGGCTTCATCGCGCTCGCCCTCGCCGATCACAATCGTGGCATCCATCCCCACGGTATCCATCTCGGAGCGCATCGCGTGAACCGCCGCTTGATCGGAGCCGTGACGGTCTCCGAGTCCCATCGTGCGTGCCGACGCGATTGCCGCCCGCTCCACGACGCGCAAGAATTCCAGGCTTAGTTCTGTCTCCACGTTGACTCCTTGAAGTTTAAGGGTCCTGCCGGAAAGGGACCGCCACCCGGCGCAATGATAGTTCAATTCTTACTGAGCCGAAGTGATTTTTCAGCCGGCAATTGGAAAGATCAGACGAATGCGGCAATGCCCGTGATCCGTTCGCCGATGACAAGCTTGTGAATATCGTGCGTGCCCTCATAGGTGTACACGGACTCGAGATTGTTCATGTGCCGCATGATGCAGTAATCGTCCACGATGCCATTGGCGCCCAGTATTTCCCGCGCCATGCGCGCCGTCTCCCGCGCCATCCAGACGTTATTCATCTTCAGCATCGAAATATGCGACGAATGCACGCGCCCCTGATCCTTCAGCCGTCCCACCTGCAAGGCGAGGAATTGCGCCTTGGTAATCTCCGTAATCATCCATACCAGCTTTTCCTGCACGAGTTGGTGCGACGCGATCGGGCGGTCATTGAATTGTTTGCGTTGTCTCGCGTAGCCGAGCGCCGTGTCGTAGCACGCCATCGCCGCGCCGATCGCGCCCCAGCCGATGCCGTACCGCGCCTGATCGAGGCACGATAGCGGACCACGCAACCCTTGTACTCCCGGTAAAAGATTCGCAGCGGGAATCTTGCAGTCGGTCATAGCCAGGCCGGCAGTCACCGACGCGCGCAACGATTGCTTGCCATGAATCGTCCAAGCCTTGAATCCCGGCGTGCCCTTCTCGACCAGAAAGCCGCGAATTTTATCGTCTTCGCACTTCG
The DNA here is from genome assembly GCA_963814855.1 of uncultured Acidobacteriota bacterium. Classification (GTDB taxonomy): domain Bacteria; phylum Acidobacteriota; class Terriglobia; order Acidiferrales; family UBA7541; genus Palsa-295. Next base: position 1,441,988 of record CAWFEL010000007.1, on the reverse strand, counting down.
CCCAGATCAGAGCCACATCCGCGATGGACCCGTTGGTGATCCACATTTTCTCGCCGTCGAGGACGTAGCTATCGCCCTTTTTCACGGCGCGCGTCAGCATTCCGCCCGGATTCGAGCCAAACTGCGGTTCGGTCAGCCCGAAGCAGCCAATCGCCTTTCCCTGCTGCAGCAGCGGCAGCCACTTGTCCTTCTGCGCGTCCGACCCAAATGCGTGAATCGGATACATCACCAGCGCGGACTGCACCGATGCGAAGCTCCGCAGGCCGGAATCGCCCCGTTCCAGCTCCTGCGTGACCACGCCGTACTCCACGTTCGACATTTCCGCACATCCGTAACCCTTCAGATTCGCGCCAAAAAGCCCCAGCTTCGCCATTTCCGGGACCAGATTCATCGGAAATGTTCCCTCGCGATCGTGCTGGACGATGATCGGCAGCACCTGCTCGTCCACAAACTGCCGCACGGACTTCCGTGCCAGTTTTTCTTCGTCGCTCAGCAGGGAATCGAAGTCGAGGAAGTCAACTCCGGGAAATGGAGGCATCGGTTATCTCCTGCGGCATTCTACCGGACTTGCGTCGCGCCGCGCCACAGGCCCGCAACGCTGGGTCGTCCTTTAAGACCGAAAAGTTGTGTCTTTCATCTAAATTGTTCACGAAGACGGATCGCGACGTTGGCCCATGTGGATGCAAAAGTCGGCATCGGCTCCCGAAATCAGTTCGAAGAGGCGAGCGCGTGGAATCACGTTTGACCGCCTCCATCGCGGATGGCCGAAACAATACGGTCAAACCCGCCCCTTGGGCAATTGAGCGCGAATGCTTGCGGATATTCCTCTAGTTCTGGAATTCTCGATAACCATCGTTTTCTTGCTCTCATGATTACGATAATGGCCCCTCGAGCCATTGCTGATCGCGTTAGACCAAATCCAAATTTCTGAGACGGCAGCTCAAGGCTTCCATGGCTGAAGCGACGTGAGTGGTAGGGGAAATACTCGATACAGAGTGAGGTGGTCATCCATACCCTTTAATTGTAACGCGGCTATCAATTGAAGGGTGTCAGCGCGGCTTTGGAGCATCACCCAACGCGGCCAGACCTGTACCTCCGGTAAGCCGCTGTGGTATCCTTGGTCGCTTTCACACGGTACTCGCGCAGGAAGACGTTCACACCGAAGCAGCTTTTTTCTAGGGCTCCGCAGCGGAATTAAACACTCGCTGCTCAAGTGTCCCCGGAATGCAGCTTAGGGATGGGCTTCCCCGGAGCGCCAGGACGGTCACGAATATGCCCACACCAGCCGCGGCATCTGAAACGGTCTCCCTCCAACTGGCGCATTCGCCCGATAGCGATGACGCTTTCATGTTTTATGCCCTGGCGACCGGTAAGGTCCGTCTTCCCGGCGTGAAATTCACCCACATTCTCTCGGATATCGAGTCGCTGAACCACGCCGCGCTCAAGGAAACCTACGACGTCACGGCCGTTAGCTTCTACGGCTACACGTTCGTCGCCGACAAATACGTCCTGCTGGATTGTGGCGCGAGCTTCGGCGAGGGCTACGGCCCGATTGTCGTCGCCTCCCATCCGATCAAGAAAACGGAGCTGGCCGGAAAGAAAATCGCCGTCGCCGGCACGCGAACGACTTCTTATCTCGCCCTGAAGCTCTTTGAACCCAACGTCGAAACGGTGACGATGCCGTTCGACAAGATTATGGAAGCTGTCCAGTCCAAGGAAGTCGAAGCGGGCCTGCTGATTCACGAAGGGCAGCTTCTTTTTTCTCAGGTTGGACTCACCAAAGTTGTGGACCTCGGCCAGTGGTGGCAGGAATCCACCGGCCTGCCTCTGCCTCTCGGCGCAAACGCCGTTCGGCGCAGCCTGGGTCCGGCCATGGGCCGGCAGGTGGCGCGCATCATTCGCGAAAGCGTCAGCTACGCGCTCGATCACCGCGAGGCCGCCGTCGAATACGCACTGCAGTTCGCGCGCGACATGGATCCCATGCTCGCGGATAAATTCATCGGCATGTACGTGAACCGCTGGACGCTCGATTACGGAGAGGAAGGGCGTCGCGCCGTCCGGGAATTACTCGCGCGCGGAGCGGCGGCCGGTCTTGTCTCGCCGTCTTTCAAGGTTGATTTTCTTTCCGAAGCCGCCTGACGCTCGCGCTTGGAAACGCATAGGTTCTCGGCCCATCGCAACGCCCTTGGGGAGTAAACCGATGAGTATGTCGGTCTTAGGTATCTCGGGCCCGCCTCCGGACATTCCTCCTGCTGTTTCCGAACGCGACAAAGCCGACCGCAAGATCGTAGTTGTACTGATTTGTCTTGTGATCGTCGTTGTGATGGGCTGTGCAGGGACGGCGGCCTTCCTGTGGATCCATTATTCAGCCAGGTACACAAACATTGACAAGTCGCATGAGACGCTCAGTTTCGATCTCGGCCAATCGCCGACCCCAGTCACGACCTACACAAATCCACCCTACGGGGTCGCGTTGACGTTGCCGGGCAAATGGGCTCGGGTCCGGCCACCGATGAATTGCTTTGTGACGCTCGGCGGCAGTCCCGATTCAGGGGCGACTCATTTTGACGCCATGTTCTGGCCGGTCTTTACCGGAGTGCCTTCGCAGGTTGACACGCAAGCACAGATCATTAGTGCGGCCTACTCCGTGGCCGCCGGTTGGAAGCTCGAAAAATCGGAGGCGATGCAAATAAATGGCCGGTACGCGCGTGTCATGTCGTTTGCGACCCAGCAGCATAATCTTTCCCTAACCCTCGTGGTCCTTAACAAAGGCTCTGTAACCTATTCGCTGGTTTTGGTCGGCCCCAGCGACGCGCCTGATGCCTGGCAGCAACTCGAAGGCGCGCTCCCGAACGCCATCACCGTCCAATAAGCTACCGCCTGAGACCTTCCAAACTATTGACGCCGGAGCGGTTTCCATTGACCATGGATGTTCTCGTGCGGATGCCGCACTGGGGGCGGGATGCAGCGCATTCTTTCGACGTACCGATATGTGAACCAGCAGCTGACTCCGACGATGCTGGAAGGGATCGCTGGGGCGGGCGTCTCCGGCGTCGAGATATTCTGCAGCGCCTTCCACTTCAACTACGGCGATCCCCAATCGGTTCGCGAGATTGCGAATTCGCTGGAGGGATACGGCCTGAAGTTGCAATCGCTTCACGCGCCCACCGAGCGCAATTCCACTCGCGGGCCGGGCAGCGGTCTATCGGTCTCGATTTCCGAGCCTGAGCGCATCCGGCGCCAGGAGGCCGTGGACGAGGTGAAGCGCGCGCTCGATGTAGCGGAAACGATTCCTTTTCGATATCTGGTCCAGCATCTCGGCAGCAGCCGCCAGCCGGCTGACCAACGAAATCTGGATGCGGCCTTTGGTTCGCTCGAGCAGTTGGTTGTTTTCGCGAAGCACCGTGGCGTTACGATCGCGCTTGAAAACACGCCCAGTGAAATTGGCACGCCGGCGTCTCTGACGCAATTCGTCCGGGAAACGCACCTGAGCGATCTGCGTTTCTGTTTCGATATCGGGCACGCGCATGTCGAAGGTGGCGTTGTTCCGGGTTTTCATGCCATGCGCGAACGCATCGTAACGACGCATATCCACGACAATCACGGCGAAAAGGACGAGCACCTGCTTCCCTGGGAAGGCACGATTGATTGGGACGCCGCGCTGGGAGAATTTGCGAGCATGGCCGAGCCGGTTCCGCTGGTTGTTGAGCTGAAGGAAACCGCGCCAGGTTCGCCATCGTTTGACGACATTCGCACCGCATTCGACAAACTCGAAAAGCACCTCGACGAGAAAGGCGCCGATTCCGCCCGCTCCGGGCCGGCCCGCACCTGATGCCTCCTTCCGATGAATCCATGAGCCAGCAAGCGCAAGCACCCATTCCAGTAATTGCCATCGAGCACGCTGCGCAGCATGTTGGCAGCGTGGTCACCATTCGCGGCTGGCTATACAACATGCGCGAATCCGGCAAACTCCTTTTTCCGATTTTTCGCGATGGCACCGGCGTGATGCAGGGCGTCGTCTCGCTAAAGGAAAATCCCGAGGCGTTCGCCGCGCTCAAGGGGCTCACGCAGGAATCCAGCGTCATCGTCACTGGAAAAATTCAAGCGGAGCCGCGCGCGTCCGGCGGCTGTGAGATCCACATCAGCGCGATCGAAGTAGTTCAGCGCGTGTCCGAATCCGAGCCATACCCGATTCAACTCAAGGAACACGGCGTGGATTTCCTGCTCGACCAGCGTCATCTGTGGATTCGCACGCCGCGCCAGGCTTCGATCCTGCGCATCCGCGCCGAAGCGGTTCGCGCGGCGCGTAATTTCATGGACGGGAAGGGCTACACGCTCACCGACGCGCCGATCTTTACGCCCGCGGCCTGCGAGGGTACCACCACGCTTTTCGAAGTGAACTACATTGACGACCAGAAGGCCTACCTCACGCAATCCGGCCAGCTCTACGTGGAGGCCACCGCTGCCGCGCTCGGCAAGGTCTATACGTTTGGGCCCACGTTTCGTGCCGAGAAATCGAAAACGCGCCGCCACCTGACCGAATTCTGGATGCTTGAGCCCGAGGCAGCCTATGCTCACCTCGAAGACATGATCGAACTCGGCGAGGGTCTCGTCAGCGCGATCGTGCAGGGCGTCGTCCAAAATCGCGCGCGGGAACTCGCCACGCTCGGCCGCGATGTTGCGAAACTCGCAAAAATCGTTCCGCCATTTCCGCGAATCAGCTATGACGAGGCGGTCAAGGTTCTGCAGAAAGCCGGCAACCCTGCAAAGTGGGGCGATGATTTCGGCGGCGACGAGGAAACACTGCTGTCGAAAGAATTCGAGAAGCCTGTGGTCATCCATCGCTATCCCGCGGCCATGAAGGCTTTTTACATGGCCACAGACCCGGTGCGGCCGGACCTGGCGCTCAGCTTTGACATGATCGCGCCAGAAGGCGGCGGCGAGATCATTGGCGGCGGCGAACGTCAATCAAGTTACGAGACGCTTCTCCGGCGAATCCGCGAAAGCGGTCTGCCCGAGGAGTCGTTTCAGTGGTATCTCGACCTTCGGCGCTACGGCAGCGTGCCCCACGCGGGCTTCGGCCTGGGCCTGGAGCGCACCGTCGCCTGGATTTGCGGAACGGAGCACATCCGCGAAGTCATCCCCTTCCCACGAATGCTCTATCGCGTCTATCCTTAGATGGACTTGGGGGAGCCCTCGGGGTCTTTCCGTCCCTTCAGAGTCGCGAGAAGAATCAGCCAAATGCCGGAAAAAATACGCATCATCGGTGTGCCGATGGACCTGGGCGCCAGCCGCCGTGGCGTGGATATGGGGCCTTCGGCGCTGCGCGTCGCGGGGTTGCAGTCGCGCCTGAAGCAGCTCGGCCGCCAGGTCGAGGACGTCGGCAACGTCGCCGTGCCGCAGGCCGAGGAGCAGCCCTACGGCGAAAAAAAAGCGCGCTACCTCGACGAAATCACACAAACCTGCAAAGGCCTCGCGGAAATGGTCCTCAAAACACTGGACGAGGACATGATTCCGCTCGTGCTCGGCGGCGACCATTCAATTGCAGTCGGCACCATTGCTGGAGCCGCGGCCCACTTCAATAAAACCGGAAAGCGAATCGGTGTGATCTGGCTCGATGCCCACGGCGATATGAACACGCCGGAATCATCGCCATCCGGGAATGTTCACGGGATGCCGCTCGCCTCGATCATGGGTTACGGCCCGCCGGAATTGATTGATCTCGCCGGCATCAAGCCGATGGTCCAGCCGCGAAATGTGGTTCTGGTTGGCATTCGCGATCTCGATTCGAAAGAACGGCGATTCGCAAAAGAGTCGGGCGTGCACGTTTTCACCATGCGCGATATTGACGAGCGCGGCATGCGCGAAGTGATGGCCGAGGCGCTGCGATTTGCGGGAGACGACACGGCGGGAATTGCCGTCAGCCTGGATATGGATTTCGTGGATCCGTCGGACGCGCCGGGAGTTGGCACGCCCGTGCGTGGTGGCGTCACATACCGCGAAGCGCATCTCGCGCTGGAGATGATTGCCGACAGCCGCTCGATGGTTTCCTTCGAGCTGGTCGAGATCAACCCCGTGATTGATCTGCACAATACGACCGCGCTGCTTGGAGTGGAACTGGTCCTTTCGGGATTGGGGAAGAAAATTCTGTGATGACGACTCAGAAAAAATTGCGCGTCGGCGTGCTTTTCGGCGGGCGCTCGGGCGAGCACGAAGTCTCGCTCGCTTCGGCGGCGTCGGTGATTCGCGCGCTCGATCCGGAAAAATATGAAGCCGTGCCGATCGGCATCACGAAAGACGGGCGCTGGCTCGTCGGTGGCAGCGCTCAGAAGTTGCTCGCCGAAGTTCTGAAATCCGGCGAACGTGTTTCGCTGCCGCCCGATCCGACCGCCGCGTCGCTGGTCCCGCTGACTCCAACTCCGGGACATCCCAGCGTGACCGTGGACGTGATGTTTCCGGTTTTGCACGGCACGTTTGGCGAAGACGGCACCGTTCAGGGGCTGCTGGAGCTAGCGGGATTGCCGTACGTCGGCGCGGGCGTGCTGGCGTCGGCCGTGGGAATGGACAAGGACGTGCAGAAGCGCTTGTTTGCCGAGGCCGGATTGCCGATCGTTCCGTTCCTTGCGATTCGGCGCCCGGAGTGGGAGCGCGAGCGCGTGAAGGTCGTGCGGGCGATCAAGAAGAAATTCCGCTTTCCGCTGTTCGTGAAGCCTGCGACGCTGGGATCGTCCGTGGGAATGACGCGCGTGAAAGCGGCGCACGAATTGGGCGCGGCAATTGATACCGCGGCAGAATTCGCGCTGAAGATTCTGATCGAGAAAGCTGTCACCGGCCGCGAAATCGAAGTTTCGGTTCTCGGCAACGATGATATCCGCGCGTCCATTCCCGGCGAGATTTTGCCGCATCGCGAATTTTACGATTACAAGGCGAAGTATCTGGAGCAGGGAACTCGGCTGCTGATCCCCGCGCCGCTGAAGAAGAAGCAAGTCGCCACGTTTCAGGATTACGCGGTGCGGTCCTTTCGCGCGATTGACGGCACGGGCATGGCGCGCTGCGATTTTTTCCTCGAAAATCGCACCGGAAAGATTTTCATCAACGAGCTCAATACGATTCCCGGATTCACCTCCATCAGCATGTATCCGAAGATGTGGGAAGCGTCCGGGCTGCCGTATCCCAAGCTGATTGATCGCCTGATCGAACTGGCGTTCGAAATGCACCGCGAAAAAGCCCGCACGAAATATTCGATTGAACTTCCTCCCGGCGCTGCCGGGGCCCTCGACGCGTAGGCGTTACTCGTCGAAATAGTGTGTCACTTCTTTGGTACTGCTCTTCTTTGTTTTCAAGGAGTTACGCCGCAAAAGACTTTGCGCGGTGTGTCACTTCTTTGGTGATTTGTGGGCGGTCGCGCGACCCAACGTCCCATGGCTAAAGCCATGATTACGGGGGTGTGTTTCGTGGGCCTAAAGGCCCACGCTTTCACCGGAACTGCACATTCAATTTCAGCGGTGGCGCAACGTGGAGGCCCATGGCTAAAGCCATGATTAGCTGGGGTGTGTTTCGTGGGCCTGAAGGCCCACGCTTTCACCGGAACTGCACATTCAACTTCAGCGGTGGCACAGCGTGGAGGCCCATGGCTGAAGCCATGATTATGTGGGGTGTTGTTTCGTGGGCCTGCCCTTCGGCTTCGCTCAGGATAAAAAGGCCCACGCTTTCACCGGAACCGCAAAGGCAGAATGTGTCGCACCTACGGCGCTCGGGATTCCACGACCCTGTTTCCCCGCCCTGCCGGGCGGGGCTAACTTCTGCCGCGCGTAACGGCGCTCTGATAGACGAGTCCGGATTCTCACATGGACTGCTGCGGCTCACGCTTTCACCGGAACGCCGAAGGCAGAATGTGTCGCGCCTACGGCGCTCGGGGTTCCACGACCCTGTTTCCCCGCCCTGCCGGGCGGGGCTAGCTTCTGCCGCGCCTACGGCGCTCCGATAGACGAGTCCGGATTCTCAGACGGGCCGCTACGGCCGACGCTTTCATCGGGACGCGCAGAGGGATAGGAAGGGAAAGAAACGGCTGTCGAGTTCCGGTCGGGCTTGGCTACGCAGAGAACGGTTGCCTGTTTTGGCGTGCACACGCAAGAGTGCCTGTGCCACAAAACCTTACCTGCGTATTCAGTTTTCAAAGAACATGCGGCGCTCGTCGAGAGAGCTGGGACGCACGGGGCGTCCGACCGATCTCCCAGACTCGTCCGCCAAGACGACCGGCGGGCGACACTGGGAGCCCTGTCATCGGGGCGGAAAAGCGCCCCGACTCACGCTAATTCGTTTTGGAATTGCTGTCAATTGTGGAAAGTACGCATGCATGTATGGAGCAGAGGACGCGGGAGATGCGGCATTCCGTGCCCTGACGACTCCTCAACGTACGACACGTCCCGCTCGTGGGTGGCAAGTCGGTTTGCGAGCTGTTGACTGACCACTTGAGCTGGCACGACTGATCAGGAGTTAGCTGTCACGGCTGAGGCCGAATGCTCGGCCGAGCTAACTCTGCCATGATTTCAATGGGCCTTACTCTGGCCGCAGGTTTGTCGTTGAATTAACCGTTCGCTACTGAGGCGGGGACGACAAGTTTAGACCGTGCGGAGAACCCTATTCGTGAAGGATAACGCGCAACAGGGAGCCGTTGATGTGCAGCCCTCCGTTGTATCTAATGTAGCCCAGCTTCCGAAACTTATTCATGAAAACACTCACCCGACTACGGGTCGTGCCCACCATTTCCGCCAATGTTTCCTGGGAAATCTTGGCGACGATCTTCTCCGGCTGTTCTGTCTTACCGTATCGTGCGACCAACAAAAGGATGCGCGCCAAACGCTTTTCGGACGAGTTGAAAAGTTGGTCGGTGAGGTCTTCTTCGATGCGAACATTGCGTTTGAGCATGTGAACAACAAAGCGGTCCGAGAATTCGCGCTCCTCGTGGAGCACGCGAATCATTTCCTGCCTGTCTATCATCAGTGCAGTCGTATTTTCCAGAGCGATTGCGGTCGCGGCGCGGAAACTCTGACCCGCGATGCTTCCTTCGCCCAGGAAATCACCTGTGTATAACAATGCGATGACTGCTTCTTTTCCGCGAGGGGATGTAATAGTGAGTTTTACCCCACCCTGTTGGAGATACAGCACGGAGTCGCAGGGGCCCCCCTGCGAAAAAATAGTCTCTCCCTTGAGGTAACTTACGATCTTCTTCGCAATCCCGGCTGTGTACAGGTACTTCTCAAGGTCGAATCGAGATGTCTTCTTGGGTCTGGTTCCAGCCATGAAATCATTTAACCAATAGTCTCAGCGAAGCTCGGAGAAGCGGAATCCCGCTTCTATTCCGGAGCCGAACTGTTGTTTTCAGGCTATCCGCCAATCACTCGGAAATGCCTGATGGCGCACTCCAGCTGACATTACTACTCAACGAGGTAATGAACCAGTTTGACCGCAGTGCAACTCACGTGACTTGGTTCGTCCTCCTCATCTTGACCGTTAACATCCTGCGCCGCTGCTTGTCAATACGTAGTAACCGCACGCATATCTGCGGGGATCCGCTGTTGGTACTCTGCATCGCCGACACCGCCTCCCCACGACAGACGGCCAATTGGCGGGGGCCTACGCGGTGTCAACTGCGGGCCGTCACAGATGGCGCTGTAGGTACGGTTACCATGGGTATTCTCTCTTCTGGAACTTTATGGCGCTTTAATGAAGATAGTTCTTTTCTATACATTTTTTGTATCTCGTTGAATTCATATTGCCCTTGGGGATTCTCTAATGAGAGACGTTCCTTTGTCGTATTCCTGTTCTACAAGGAGGCCCGATGCGCATTCTCGTCGTCGAGCGTGATGTGGCACTGGGAGCGTTCCTCCAGCGGGAATTCGACGCCGAGCACTTCGCCGTTGATCTTGTAGTGGACGGAGAGCAAGCAAATTCACTAGTGCAGGAGCGTAAGTATGATGTCGCGGTCCTCGACCTCGATTTTCGGCGCCAGGATGGTCTCGATGTCCTCCGAGACATTCGCGCGCGGCAGGAACAGCTGCCAATTCTATTGCTCACGGTCCGCGCGCGGCCAGAGGACCACGCGCAAATCCTTGATCTAGGTGCGGACGATCTTGTCCTCAAACCGTTCGCTTTTGCCGAGTTGTCGGCCCGCGTGCGTGCGCTGCTTCGCCGCGGAGGCCACCTCCCTGACGTTGTGCTGCGGGTGGATGACCTTGAGTTGAGTCGCCTGGAGCACTCTGTCGCGCGCGCCGGGCGGAAAATCGTGCTCACGCCCAAGGAGTTTGCGCTGCTTGAATACCTCATGCGTAATGCCGGCCGGCATGTCACTCGCACGCAAATTGTTCAGCACGTCTGGAATATATCCTCCGATACGATGACCAACATCGTGGACGTGTACATCAACTATCTCCGTAGGAAAGTGGACTTGTCGCCAGATTGCAGATTAATTCACACCGTGCGTGGCGTTGGTTACAGGCTGCAGGCGCGGACGCAGCATAGTCCTCCTGCATCTTGAGTGCAATCCAGAGCCTTATTACTGGGGATATGTTGCACGAGACTGGGGTTAAGCAAGGGGTATTCGAAATGTCAGCTGCCGGGCCAATCTTAATAACTAAGCGACACGGAAAAGTCCTGATTGTTAGTCCGAATGCGGAGCTCCGGGACAAAATCCTCAATAGCCTCGGGCCCGAATCTCGTCCCGCCACCGAGGTGACTGGAGGTGCGGACGCTTTGCTGAAGTTGAGGGAGAGCGATTTCCGCACTCTCTTGCTCGATCCGAATATCGAGGACTTACACACTGAAGAATTGGTCGCGACGATTCGGACGCGCTATCCTGAATTAAATGTCATGGTCTTGGACCGGGAGAAAAAATCCGGGCAGCCTTGGAACGATCCCCCGGCGGCCGCAGAGGTCAAGGTCAGCCACCCCGATGGTCCCATCGCAGCGCTATGGGCCAAGCCTTCCAATTTACCGGAAAGCGTTGTCGCGGAGCCGCCAGCCAAAGTCGACTCGTTTCCGGGAATGATTGGCGCGAGCCGCAAGATGCAGCAGATTTATCGACTAGCTCGGCTGGTAGCTCCGCGCGACACCGCGGTTTTGATAGTGGGCCCCACAGGAACGGGTAAGGAACTGGTCGCGCGTGGTATTCATCAACTGAGCCGTCGAAGCCAGCGCCCGTTCGTCGTGGTAAATTGCGCCGCGATACCGGAAACGTTGCTTGAGGCGGAACTTTTTGGCTTCACGCGTGGCGCTTTTACTGGCGCGGATCAATCGCGCTTGGGCCGCATTCACGCCGCGAATGGCGGTACTTTGTTGCTTGACGAGGTCGGTGAGCTCCCCGTCAGCATGCAGTGCAAGCTTCTCCGTTTCGTGCAGGAGGGAGAAGTGCAGCGCCTGGGGAGCGCGGACATTTTCCGCGTGGATGTGCGACTAATCGCATCCACTAACGCGGACCTGCTTAAGCGGGTGCGCGAGAACCAGTTTCGTGAAGATTTTTACTATAGACTCGCGGTTTTCACGCTCGATCTGCCCCCGCTGCGCGACCGCGTCGAGGATATTCTCCCCGTTGCTCGGCATTTTCTAGAAATGTTTTGCTGTCAGGATCATATTCCCCAGAAAGTGTTCAGCCAGGAAGCTATAGACGTGCTACAGAACCATTTCTGGCCTGGGAACGTGCGAGAGCTGCAACACTGGATCGAGCGAGCGTTCGTTCTCTCGGAAGAGCATCATCAAATCCAGGCAGAGGATCTGCCGATGCCTTCGAGTACCGTCTGAGATTACAAAAACTTAACAATACTGTCCCGCTTGTGGGCTTTAACTTGCACTAGCAGCCGTATCATGCTTTCAACGAACCCAGATACGGTTCAACGCCACCGAGTTTTGCTCCATCGCTCCCGCCAATTTATTCCCGTCGCCCGGCGTAGCCACGGCCGAGGTGTATTTTGAAAACTTAGTCCGCGTTGGAGTTGGCGAACCATGTCAGGCGATCGAAAGTGTTGAACCGATTTCATTTCCCGGGCAATCGTCGCGATAGACATTTGCTCAAAGAAGGAAAGCCGAAAAAATGGAAACTCTCGCGAACCTCTCGCGCGCGACGTTGTGCAGTGAACCGTGCTTTAGCGGGTTGATCGGTGAATCTGTTCAGATGCTTCGTCTCCGCGAGCTGATTGGAAAGGTTAGCCAGAGCAATTCTCCAGTTCTTCTCCTTGGAGAGACCGGGACCGGAAAAGAAGTGGTGGCACGCGCCATTCACTTCACCGGGGTGCGTCGCGAAAAGCAACTCGTCCCTGTTGACTGTTCAACGCTGACACCGACCCTAGTCGAATCTGAACTCTTCGGGCATGTCAAAGGTGCCTTCACAGGTGCAGGCTACTCGAAGCAAGGTCTACTTCACGCCGCTAACGAGGGAACGGTTTATCTCGACGAGATCGGTGAGCTTCCGATGATCTTGCAGGCCAAGTTTCTACGCGCTCTGCAGGAAAAAGAGGTAAGGCCTATCGGATCGACGGCGCGAATTCCAATTGACGTGCGGGTCATCGCAGCCACGAATCGAGACCTCGAGGCGCAGGTCAGGGACGGGGAATTTCGCCAAGACTTGTACTTCCGATTGAATGTCGTACAAATCAAGCTCCCCACCCTCCGTGAACGCAAGTCAGACATCCCTCTTCTAGCTGCCCATTTCTTGAACAAATTCTCGGACCCGTTACGGCCGGTCCGTACAATCTCGGATGATGCTTTGCGGCGATTGCAGGCTCACGATTGGCCCGGCAATGTTCGGGAATTGGAAAACGCCATCGAGTGTGCGGTGGCTTTAGGTTCTGACGGCGTTCTGACGGCGGACGACTTGAGATCAGTTCCTAGCGGTGCTTCGTCCGGGAGACTTGCCGATATCGGTCGGCCGTTTGCTCTGGCGCAGCTGGAGCGGAATGCCGTCTTCGAAGCGCTGCTGGAAACGAGAGGGGATAAGATCGAGGCCGCCCGCCTGCTTCAGATCGGTAAGACCACGCTTTATCGCTGGCTCAAGAAGTACGCCGACGCCGGACCCATGTAAATCTGACGCAGCTGGTTTGCATTTTCGTAGGCTCAACGCGTGAACCGGACAAGCGGTCGAGCACGGACTCGTGCGGCAATCCGAATAATCGGGCGCCGGGATCACTTCGGTGAATCGCGGGCTCAACCATCGAGGAGCTGCTGGCCGCCGTCAATGTCGTAGGTTGCTCCGGTGACTGCGGTGTTCGTCATCAAATGGATGGCGAGCATGGCGATGTCGGCCGGGCCGACCACGCGCTGGATTGGCAGCGTGGTGCGGAGGTGCTCGCGACGCGCGTCCAGCTGACCGCCGAGCAGCGATGCCGACAGCGGCGTGTCCACGAACCCGGCCGCGATCAGATTCACCCGCACGGGCGCGATCTCGAGTGCGAGGTTCCTCGTCATGGCCGGCATCGCAGCCGTGAGCGCCGAGATGAGAGTGTTTCCCGGCGCTGCCTGGCGGCCGCCAGTTCCACTCATGAAGAGCAGCGTTCCTCCCGGGCGAACTTTTTTTGCGGCATTACGAGCCACTTGCAACGGCAAAAACAGATGAGCCTCAACGTCGCGGCGGGCTTTTTCGAGGTCGAAATCCGCCAACAACGCGTAGTAAGGACCCGGGCCGGTGACCAGGACGTGATTGATGAAACCGGGCAGATCGTTGAAGAAGCGTGCGAGCTGCTCGAAGTCGGTGGCGTCGAACGCCGCAGTGCTCAGCGCGCCGAGCTCGCGTGCGGCGTCCTCCAAGCGTTTCGGGTCGCGGCCAGTGAGAACGACGTTGGCGCCCTCGGACCGCGCCTGTCTGGCCGTTTCCAGCCCGATTCCCGAGCTACCGCCGATCACGACGACGGTCTGCCCGGTTAGTGCCGGTGCGCGGCTCACGCCGGACGTGCTCGCTTCGGCTCCGCTCACTTCGGCAACTCGGTCCCGGCCTGCTCCGCCACCATGTGCGCGGCGTACCAGTCGGGCCAGTTCGCGTCGTGTTGGCCGGTGCGCTTCTCGTGCTCGCCGTGTGCGGCTTCGGCACGGCGGAGGGCGTTAGCCAGATCACTTGCTGACGCGAAGGTCGTCGTAGCAGGGTCAACGCGACCGGGCAACCGCGACGTGATTTCCTGGAACAGCCAGCCGTTGCCGTCGGGATCGCGGAATGAGGCGAACGAGCGGTAGCTGCCATGGCCGGGATCCGGGCCGCTCACGCGAACGCGCCCGAACAAGTAAGGCTCGTCGGTGCCAGCGTACTCGCCGGCGGAGTGGAACACTTCGCTGACCTGGACGCCGCGGTCGAGCAGGTTTTTGCGGGCGGACTGAATGTCGGAGACGATCAGGTACAGGCCCTGGGCGGAACCGGGCGCCGCCGAGGTGACGTTCTTGCCGAAGATGATCGAGCAGCTGGAACCGGGCGGCGTGAATTGGGTTACGCGGAAGTCTTTGCCGTTGTCGAAGTCGGCGTCGAGCCGCCAGCCGAGTTTTGCGTAGAATTCCTTGGCGCGGTCAACATCCGAGACGGGGATGACGACGATCTCGAACTTCATGTCAACTGGCGCGACACTGGTTTCGATACCACGGACTGCGTTCGTGCTCATAGCTGCCTCCTGAGTCGGGACATTTATTGCTGCCATGCAATGTGTGCGCTATTCAAGCGCGTGACGGCTGAAGACAAAGTCGCACTTACGGCTCTTATGCCGCGACATCGGTGAAGCGCGCCAACTGCGGGAAGATCATCCGAGTGACTCCGAACCTGCGCCGAGCGCGTGCGAGGTGACAATATAGCCGTTTCGTTGGATCGCGACCAGTGGTGAGCGGCTGATCTGCGCTGCCAGCTCAGCCGGGTGGGTTCGCTTGACACGGGCGCTGCGCATGATTAAACTAACCGTTTAGTTGAAGAATACGTTGCCGCTGAGGAGGGGGTCATGCAATACCGCCGATTGGGCAAGAGTTCGCTGGTGGTTTCCGCGCTGGGGCTTGGCTGCATGGGGATGTCGCAGTCATACGGCACGCCGGACGATCAGGAATCCGTCGCCACTATTCATCACGCGATTGATCGCGGGATCACCATGCTCGACACGGCCGATATGTACGGCGGCGGCACGAATGAGGAGCTGCTGGCCGGCGCTATCGCCAAGCGGCGACACGAAGTGGTGATTGCGACGAAATTTGGAAACATGCGTATGCCGGACGGCCGGTTTCTCGGCGTGAATGGGAAGGCAGAATATGTGCAGAGCGCGTGCGAGGCGTGTCTCCAGCGATTGAAAATTTCTACGATTGACCTTTTCTATCTGCATCGCGTGGATTCGAACGTGCCGATCGAGGAAACGGTTGGCGCCATGGGACGGCTGATCGAGCAGGGGAAAGTTCGCTATCTGGGGCTTTCCGAGGCGGGTTCGCAAACGATACGGCGGGCGCACGCGACGTATCCGATCACGGCGCTGCAGAGCGAATACTCTTTGTGGACGCGCGATCCCGAAGACGGAATTCTCGCGACGTGTCGCGAGCTGGGCATCGGATTCGTGCCGTACAGTCCGCTGGGCCGCGGCATCCTGACCGGGCAGGTGAAGAGCGCGGAATTCGGTCCCAAGGATTTCCGGCGCATGTCTCCGCGATTTCAGGGAGAGAACTTTCAGAAGAATTTGGAGATGGTCACGCGGATCGAACAGATCGCCAAGGAAAAGCACTGCACCCCTGCGCAGCTTGCGCTGGCATGGGTGCTGGCGCAGGGCGACGACATCGTGCCGATTCCTGGCACGAAGCGCCGCACCTATCTCGACCAGAATCTCGGCGCTCTGGAGATTTCGCTCACACCGGCCGATCTAAAGGAGATTGAGAGTATGGCGCCGCGGGGCGCGGCCGTGGGCGCGCGATATCCCGAGGAATACATGAACCGCTTGGGGATCTGAAACAATCATGGCCAGCGGACGTAAAAGAGTTGAGGACCCGGCGACGGCGCGGCGAATTTTGGCCGCGGCCGAGCAGCATTTCGCCGCGCAGGGACTGGCGGGAGCGCGCACGGAGGAAATCGCCACGGCCGCGCACGCGAACAAGGCGATGCTTTACTACTATTTCGGCAACAAGCGCCGGCTGCATCGAGCGGTCCTGGAAAATTTGCTGAGGCAGCTTCGCGTGGCGGTTTTTGCTCCATTCAGGAAGGAGCTTCCCGCGCGCGACAGATTCTTTGAAGGTGTGAACGGGTATTTCGACTTTCTGGCCACGCACCCGAACTATCCGCGGCTGGTTCAGCGGCAGGCGATGGAAGCCGGCCCCGGATTCAAATGGATGGTGACGGAATTCTTTCGCCCGCTGCATCGCGAGTTTGCGCGCACAGTCGCGGAAGGAATAGCGGACGGTGAGTTTCGGGACGTTGATCCCGACCAGACCGCTCAGATGACGCTACAAATGACGACGTCCTATTTCGCCGGCGCGGCGATTTTGAGCCGAGTGGTGGGGCACGATTTGCTGGCGCCGCAGGCAATCGCGGCGCGGAAACGCGCGTTGCTCGATTTTCTCGAACACGCATTGATGCCGCAAGGAGCGAAGGCCTGATGAACAGCCGGAAAACATTCGCCATTATCGGAATCGTGTTTGTGATTTCACTCGGGTTCTATTTGTTTTCGACGCCGTGGGGGAAGGAAATTCCGCTCACAGGCATCGTGGACGGCAATGAAGTGATCGTGAGTCCGCAGATAACGGGACGAATCATCACGCTGACGGTTGACGAAGGCTCGGATGTGAAAAAGGGAGACTTGATTGCCGAGCTGGATCCGAAGGAGCTTGAGGCGGGCCTGGCGGCTGCCAACGCGAACGTGGCCAGCCTGCAAGCGCAAGTCGGCGAGGCAAATCATAATTATTCGATGACCGACGATCAGACCGGCGCGTCGGTGAAGCAGGCGGTGGCGATGCTTACGTCCACGCGGGCGCAGCTCGAGCAGGCGCGCGCGAACCTGTGGCGCGATCAGACGGATCACGACCGGATGCAGAAACTCTACGATAGCGGCGTCGAATCGGCGCAGGACCGCGACCACGCGCAGGCGACGCTGAATGCGTCGCTGGCCAATGTGAAATCGCTTGAGGATTCCGTGAATGCGCAGGAGGCTGCTCTCGGCGTCGCGCAGGCAAACCGCAAACAGGTGGATGTACGCGGGAGCGAAATCGCTACGACCATCGCGCAACTGGAGCAGGCGCGCGCGTCGGCGGCGCAGACCGCGACGCAGCTCGGCTACACGAAGATTTACTCGCCGATTGATGGCATCGTGTCCGTGCGCGTGGCGAAGCAGGGCGAAGTGGTGGCGCAAGGCTCGCCGATTGTCGTGATTGTGGATGTGGACCATCTGTGGGTGCGCGCGGATGTGGAGGAAAGCTATATAGACTCGGTGAGCTTCAACCAAACGCTGCGCGTGAAGTTTCCTTCGGGTGACATTGTGCAGGGGCAGGTATTTTTCAAGGGAGTGGAGAACGATTTCGCGACACAGCGGGATGTGAGCCGCACGAAGCGCGACATCAAGACTTTCGCAATCAAAGTGTCGCTGCCGAATCAAGGCCGAAGGCTGTTCACGGGCATGACGGCGACGGTGCTGCTGCCTCCGCCTGACAAGAAAAGCTGGTTCGCGCGGCTGTGAAGCGGAAGGCTCGAGGACTTGCTGCGGATGAATCTGCGCATCGGAATGCGCTGCGCGCGACGTTTTATGTCGCACCTGAAGGTGCGACCCACTAAGGCCGGAAGGCAACGCGCGGCGGCGGACGGGTCGGCGCCTGGATGAATCCGGCGGCAAAGCGAGAAGCTAAGGATGCGCTGAGGAATCGCGACGCCGCGTTGATGGTGGCGCGCTGCCAAGCATCGGCGCCGGGCACGGCATGCCGTGCCCCTACGAAGACTGTGGGCGGCGCGACAGCGCGAGAAGATTGAGCGGGTGCGATGGAAGAGAAGGCGAGTATGAACGCGATTGAAGTGGATCACATGACGAAGAAGTTTGGCGATTTCGTCGCTGTGAACGACATAAGCTTTAACGTGTCGCAGCAGGAAATCTTCGGTCTGCTCGGCCCCAACGGGGCGGGGAAGACAACGCTGATTCGCATGATGACCACGCTGCTCTCGGTCACCTCCGGCACGGCGCGGATCGGCGGCCACGACGTGCGCACCGATCCTGACGGAGTGCGCAACACGCTCGGCGTAATTCCACAGGCGTTCACGTCCGATCCCGAGCTGACCGCGAAAGAGAATATGGCGATTCACGCGAAGCTGTACGGCGTGCCTGCCAACAGACGCGACGCGCTGATTGACGAGTTGCTGGAATCGGTGGAGCTGCTGAAATTTCGGGACGCGCTGGTGCGGACATTTTCAGGCGGCATGCGCCGGCGGCTGGAGATCGCGCGCGGGCTGGTTCACGCGCCGAAGATCATGTTTCTCGACGAGCCGACCACGGGCCTCGATCCAGTTTCGCGCACCAATGTGTGGGAGATGATTCGGTCGCTGCGCGACCGGTCCGAGCTGACCATCCTGCTGACGACCCACTATATGGATGAGGCCGACAAACTTTGCGACCGAATCGCGATCGTGGACCACGGAAAGCTTGCGGCGCTCGATACGCCCTCGCGACTGAAAGACAACGTGCCCGGAACCGAAATCGTGGAGGCGGAATTTGTGGGTGAGCCGCCGGACTGGATCGAGCAGCTTCGCGGACTGTCGCACGCCACGGGCGTAACGCAGCGCGAGGATGTGGTCCACATCACTTCGAGCGACGGCCCGGCGACGGTGGCGGCGCTGATGGATCTGGCGCGCGCGCGCAAAGTGACGGTGAAGAGAGTGATCGTGCAGAGCACGTCGCTCGACGATGTGTTTCTGCACTACACGGGCAATGCGTTGCGCGACGCGCCGCAGAAGCCGACGCACCAGCCCAGCCCGTTTTCCCGCTGAGCGCACGGAGGATCATCAGCAATGAAACTTTATCGAGTGTCGGCACTGGTCGAGCGGGACATGCGGAAATTCTTCCGCAGCCCCGCGCTGATGCTGAGCTCGCTCCTTTTTCCGCTCGTGCAGCTGGTGGTGCTCGGCTATGCCTTCGGCGGGAAAATCAAGAACGCGGACATCGCCTTCGTGGACGAAGATCATTCGGTGCAGTCGCGCCGGATCGAGGAAATGTTCGACGGAATCAAGGCGGGCCCGCAGACATTTCGGGTGGTGAATTACAACTCGTTTCCTCAAGCGGTGGACGATCTGCACGCGGGCTTCGTGAAGGCCGTGGTGGATGTCCCACACGATTTCTCGCGCCGCTATTACCAGCACGACCGGCCGCGGCTCGTTTTCACCGAGGATAATACCGATCAGTTTATTTCGAGTTCGCTTCTCGCCAGCGTGCAGGACATGACGACGGAACTGAACACGCCGGACGTCGCAGCGTCGCGGCTTGATGGACAGGTCGAGCTCAATGTGGTCGAGGTTTATCCCTACATCGAGTACATCAAATACCTGCTCGCCGGCTCGACGGCTATGGGAATTTTCATCACCGCGATGATCGGCGGCGGCATCACATATATTGACGACAAAACGCGCGGGCTGCACGAAGGCTATCTTCTGACGCCGATCAGAAAATCGGAACTGGTCGCGGGACTCATAGCATCGGGGACGCTGAAGGCGTTCATGGCGGGGATGTCGTTAACAATTATCGGCGGGCTGATCGCGGGGATCACGGGGCTGTGGCATCCCTTGCGATTTTTGTACCTCTCGCTCGTCATCCTGGTCGCGTCGCTTTCGATGATCAGCTTGATGTTTTTGGTAATGGTGCGCATTGATGATCCGCTCGTGCCGCGCGCGATTTTCGGCGTGCTCAACATGCTGCTGTTCTTCCCATCGGGCGCCGTCTATCCCACGGAAGCGTTTCCAGCGTGGCTGCGCTGGATTTCGGTGGTTGATCCATTCACATACACGGTGCACGCGCTGCGGAATCTGACGCTCAAGAACACGGGATTTGAAGGAATCTACATGGACGTGCTAATTTTGAGTGGATTCTCGGCACTGATGATCACGGGCATCATGGCGCTGTTCAAGCGCCAATTGTAATTTGAAGGAGTCACATGGGCATCCTGGACGCGACTGAAGAACATCCGGCGTCAAAGCTGCGGCGTTACCTGATCACGCTTCTGGTTTTCATACTGCTCGGCGGCGGTTTTGTCTGGTGGAAGCTACGCTACCACGCGGAGAAAACCGCGGTGTATCACTTCCTGAACCAGGTCGTGGCCGGGAATATGCAGCAGGCGTACAACTTGTGGAGTCCATCGCCTTCCTACTCGCTCACCGATTTTCAGGGCGATTGGGGGCCTGACGGATACTACGGCCCAGTGAAAAGTTTCAACGTTACGGATACATATCGGCCGCCGGCGGGGTCTTCCGGCGTCGTGGTGATCGTGGACGTGAGCCCCTACCAGCCATTTCCGGAAAAAGACGACGCGCTGCGGCAAAGTAAATCGAAGGAAGTTCGGTTGTGGGTTCAGTTCAAGGACCGCTCGGTGGAATTTCCGCCGCCGCAGTTCGACAAGCCGTAGACGACTGCGGGTTACGCCGGGTCAACCTTCGCGTCACTCACGATCATGACCGGAATGTCGCCTCGAACGGGATAAACGCGCTTGCAGGTCGCACACTTCAAGCCCTGTTCGTCCGGCGTCGGAGTAACCGGCGTTTTGCATTCCGGGCAAACCAGAATATCGAGCAGTTCCTTCGATACCGACATGTATTCCCTCCGCGAACGACTTGTGTTCTTCCACTTTAGCAGGGGGGCGCGCGGCTGAACAGCTGCGTGGCACTCGCCAGGCCTGTTTCAGCTGATAGACGCTGCTCGGAGTATCAATTGACCCTTCCATTCCGCGCCAGCCGCCAATTCCACGGGCCAAACGGCGGCGATTTGCGAGCCCTGGTAAATCCGCTCAAAGCCGTCTTCCGATTCCGAGACCGTTTCGATCGGAGCAATCCAGAAATTCCGCGCCGCGGGCGCTTCCAGCGCGACGGCGGCTTTCTGCCACTCGTCCACGACGCGTAACTCGCTCACCGCCGGCGCCGAGGACAATCGCAACGGGGATCGCTTGCCATTCACTTCGAAATAGCGATTCGATTCCGAGGGCGCGAGGAAATTCACGACGACCTCAATCCCGACGTTCACTGTGGCCGCGCTCGTGGCCGTGCGGCGCAGGGCGACGTCGCAGATAATGTCGAATCCCGCCGGAGTCGGAGCGAACGAAATGTTTTTTTCGGCGAGCCAATCGGCACTCTCCTCGGAAGCAAGCGCGACGCTGATCGAAGACGAACCGGTCACGCGATATCGTCCGCCCGCCAGCGCCGCATCCTCTTCCAATCGAATGGCCGCATAATCGTCGTGGGACTTTCCCTGGCCGAAAACCAGCAGCCGGAAGGAATTTCGCGGCCAGCGGTCGTAGTTCAGCCAGCGTTCGAGGCCCTGTTCCTTAACGCGCGTCTGCTCGTGGATGGATTGCGCTCCGTGGTGGCGCTGCGAAGAAAGGTTTCGCAACTTGGCGTGGTAGGTTTCGAGCCGGCGCTGGAGCGAATTGATCAGCGTCACATTCGGCGGACGAAAATCGAGCGCAGCGATCGTGCCTCCATCCTCGGGAGTGACGAGGGCGGCGTAGCGGTCCGACGTGAGATAAACGTCGTCGTGCCCGTCGGCCGTGAAATCGAGCGTCGCGGCATGAGCGAAGGGCTTCTTGTGATGCACCAGCCCGTCCGCGATCGTTTCCGCCTGCTCCAGCGAGCGCCAGACGGCGGTGCGCAGGTGAGGCGAGTACAATCCACCAAAAACGCCGTGCCAAAAGGGGTCGTTGCACTGGCCGCGCAGCAGGAGCGTAGTGGCCTCCTGACGCGCCTTCTTGAAAGCGCGGTCGAAGCGGCGGCTGCGCGAAAGGCGGCGTATTTTCTGCGAAACATGCAGCATTTTCTTGTGCAGCAGGTTCGCTTCGGCGTATTTAGTGAAAAAACTGCGCCAGATTCCCCCGCGCAGGAAAGGCAACACGTCGGTTCGGGACGCAAACTGGTCGAGAAGGCTGTGATAGCGCTCGCGCGCAGGCGTCGGCAGCGACCACTCCATCATTTCCGTGTAGGAGGCGGCGGGCAAATCCGCGCGGCCGAGCGGCGCGTGCGACGCTACGGCGTCGGAGGGGGTGGACGTCGCGAGCCAGTCCGCACTTGTTTCCAGCATCGTGAAGAAACGGTCGAGCCAACCGTCGTGGTAGCAAAGTTTGCTCGTCTCCGGCCATACGCCGAATTTTTCGAGGTCATCGCCCATGGCCGCAAAACCGCCCGGATGCCGGTTCGCGGCGGCGCGCAAGAAGTTCGCGGTCTCGCCAACGTCGGCGAAGGGGATCAGGTATCGCAGGGATTTCAACCCGGGCAGGAGTTTCACGCTGTGGCCCAAATCCTCGGAGATGTAATAGCCGAAAAGCTGTTCAAGCTCGAATCCGGCGCCGAGGAAATGATTGTCGTCAACCAGCGTGTACTCGAGGCCCGCGGGAGCGAGGCACGAAGGAAGTTGCGGCTCCCACACGCGCTCGGCAAGCCACGCGCCGCGAGGCCGGGACTTGAAATGCTTTTCGGCGTAGGCCGCCAGCCGCGCGATCTGCTCGAGGCGATCCTCAGGCGGAATGGTAACGAGAATCGGCTCGTAGAATCCGCCGCCCACTATTTCCACCTGGCCGTTCGCGACCAGCGCGCGGATGCGATCGAAATATTCCGGATGCGCGCGCTCGATCCATTCGAGCAGAGGGCCCGAATAATGGAGTCCCATGCGAATCGAGGGATGGCGCGAGAGCACTTCGACGAAAGGAAGGTAGGAATCTTTGTAGGCGCGTTCAAGTACGTCGTCGAAATTGCCGACCGGTTGGTGCGCGTGGATGAGGAGAACCAGCTCGAATTTCCGCAACGCGACCTCGGGAATGCTTTACAGGATAACCCGATTGCCGCGAAGCGCGGACACAGACTTTGTCCACGTTGGCGCGAATCGGCTAAGCGCAAGTGGCGGCGCGTATGGCGCTCGCCCCGGCAAATTGCGCGAGGCGTTCGCCAAGCCGCGCCATTGCCATCTCTATGGACGCATGCGACGCGCTCGCAGGTGCGTAAATTACGATGAGCACGTCTCGCGCGGCCTCGGTGATCATGCTGCGCGTCGAATCGCTAATCGGGCTGCCAAACGGGCCAGCGGCGTCCGCGAGAACGGGGCGCCCTTCCAGGTGCCACGTGCGCTTTCCGATGCCCTCATAGCTTTCGCCGGCGGCTCCGTGTCGGAAAGCGATCGGCGGCGTAATGCGGGCCCGGTCATAACATCCGAAGGGCCAGCCGGTTTCGATCGAGCCGACGTTGCCGACATCCACGACGTTAGAGACGCGATACAATCCCTTTCCCTGGACCACTCGCCTCAGCAGTGCCTCAGACGACGGGCGGTACTTCGATGGGTCCATGTCCCAGGAGCGAAACATCGCGCGGACGGCGCGGGTCGGCTCAGCCTCGGCGAGACTTTCGATTGTAAACTCGCGGCGCTTTCGGTCGCAGATTTCGTCCATTAGGCGCGCGAGACTTTCGTCGGCTGGAGCGACGCGCACACCGTCGGCTTCGACGATGCCCAGGTTTACATCCGGTAGTTCGATTTTAATTTCCATTTTTAGCCACAGATCAACACAGATGAACACAGATCAGGACTTGATAAGACATTTGAACCGTCGTGCGATCGCGCGTGGGCTGCTACTATCGCGATGCTCATGCAAGACCTCGCTTGCCGATTGCAATGAATCCACAGCGAGGAAATTCTATCGGGAATTCGTTGAGAGCGCGATGAAAGAAAGCGAAGGATTCCGGCGGGGCATCGCGCTGTTCAACGCGCGGAAATTTTTCGAGGCGCATGAGGTATGGGAAGAACTGTGGCTGCTCGAACCTGAACCTGAGAAGACTTTCCTGCAGGGGCTGATTCAGGTGGCCGCGGCCTGCCATCATCACAGCCGCGGAAATCCGCGCGGCATGCAATCGCTGCTCGCCGCCGGGCTTGCCAAGTTGAGGAGCTTTCCAGACGATCATCGCGGAATTGCGCTCGCACGGCTGCGAGCTGAGGCGCAAAAATGGGTGGAAGTATCGAGCGCTGGAAATGATTCGGGAGCGGGAGATCCGCCTCGCATCCGACTCGCTGCACAGGCCACGCAAAAAAAGAAACGCGGCGGATGAAAGAGTCCGCCGCGTTCGTATTCAATCGTTTCGTTATCGTGACGGCTTCTGGAAATCGCCTCGCGCGGTCTATGCCTTCTTGTAATAGTCGGCGTTGATCTTCGTGTAGCTGGTCCACTTCTCAGGAAGATCTTCCAGCGCGAAAATCGCCGTCACCGGACAGACGGGAACGCACGCGCCGCAGTCAATGCATTCGTCGGGATTGATGTAGAGCTGCGTGGCAGCTTCAAATTCCGCTTCGTCCTTGCGAGGATGAATGCAGTCCACCGGGCAGACATCCACGCAGGCGGAGTCTTTGGTTCCGATGCACGGCTCGGCGATTACGTAAGCCATCTAGCTTTCTCCTAAAGTGTGCGCTGCCTTGAAGAGACGCTCGCGCTGTATCCAAGGATACAACCTTGAAACTAATTTTTGTATATCCAAATTCGGCAGCGCAATAGGGTCTCTCGCGCCGCCAAAGCAGGGCCGAAGCGTGGCGGGCTGCACGATCAGCGGGACATCTGCGTTGCCTGCCCGTTACTGGTATGCGCCGCCTGTGTTGCCGTCGCCAGTGGGGAACCGATAGAATATCAGTTGGGGGATAGAGATCATGCGCCTCTCACGGCGATGGCTGTTCCCGGTGGCGACGCTTGGGATCGTCGCTCTCGGGGCGTTCAGCTTTGCACGACCACCCATCGCCGCGGCCAACTCCGCTTCGCATACGGACTCGCTCGCGGGGGATCCCCAGCTCATTGACCTCGCCGGCTACAAAGAAGTAGTCGCAAAGTATCAGGGCAAAGGGCTGCTGGTCACGTTCTGGGCCACCTGGTGCCAGCCCTGCCGCGAGGAATATCCCATGATCATTGAGCTCGGCAAGGAATACGGCCCGCAGGGACTCGCCGTGGTGGGTGTGAGCCTGGACGAAGACGCGGACATCGGCCTGGTTCGCCAGTTCCTCGACAAAAGCCACCCGGGATTTCTGAATTATCGTCAGAAACCGGGAATAGATGCAGATGCATTTTATCAGGGCGTGAATCCGGACTGGCGAGGCACGATGCCGCAGACGGATTTCTACGCACGCGACGGACACCTGGCCCGTTATTTTGTGGGGCAGAAATCGAAAGACGCCTTCGTGCAGGCGATCCGCTTGATCTTACTGACTGGAACTTCTCAGGATCGCCCAAGCACATCCACTTACGCCGGCAATTGAACCAAGTGATTTTACAGCGTGGGCCCAAAATACCTGTAGTGACCCGTAATTTTCCAACGGAACAGCACGTCCTCCATTCGAGGACCTTCGCCGATGTTGTGGACCACTAAATAGCGCTCGCCCTGCGCCGATTTGCGATCCACGACGATTCCAATGTGCGGCATGCCTCCGCCCAGATCCCACGTAACCAGATCGCCGGGAGAGTAATCGTCCGCGCCATACGTAATCGGAAGGGCCTGTCCCTTGCGGCTGAAAAAGACGGCAAGATTGGGAACGCGGCGGTGATCAATATTGGAATCAGGACGCGTCTGCCTCCACCGGCTATCGTGGGGATACGCGCCCCAGTTATGCTCGATGTCTTCGTGGACTTCCTTCTGGAGATCTACTCCAACTGCCCGATAGGTACGGATAATTTCGTCCGTGCAAACGCCGGTGTCGGCCGGCACGTCTCCGTCAGGATAGGGAATTCGGACGTAGGAGGAATCGTAGCGTACGTGATGCGAGGTTCGTTCGACGGCGGCGGCGACAAGCCGCTGAAGGAAATCCTTCTGAGATGCTGTCTCCTGAGCGCCCAGCAGGCTGGCGGCCAAAAAGATCAGGACGGTAACCCGCGCTACCGGCGAGACTCGTCGCATAGGAAACGCAATCAGCTTTTCGCGGCGGAGAGATACCTCTCCACTTCGATCGCCGCCATGCAGCCGGAGCCAGCGGCCGTAATTGCCTGGCGATAGTGATGATCCTGCACGTCGCCCGCGGCGAAAACTCCCTCGACGTTCGTCTTGGGGCCATCGTGGGTGAGCAGGTAGCCGTTCTCGTCCATATTGAGCTGGCCCTTGAAGACTTTCGTGTTCGGATCGTGGCCGATGGCGACGAAAACGCCCTCGGTGGCAACCGTATGTTGCTCGCCAGTTTGCGTGTTTTTCAACGTGACCAGCTCGACGGATTTCTTCGTCACGTCGTGCACTTCCGCGATCTCAAACGGTGTCATGAATACGATTTTTTCGTTGGCGCGCGCCCGATCCAGCATGATCTTCGAGGCGCGAAATTCGTTTCGCCGGTGCACCAGCATTACCTTCTTGGCGAACTTCGTTAGGAAGGTCGCTTCTTCCATCGCCGTATCGCCGCCGCCGACTACGATGATGTCGCGGTTGCGAAAAAATGCGCCATCGCACGTCGCGCAGGTGGAAACTCCGTGGCCAAGCAGGTTCCGCTCGGATTCGATACCGAGCATTCGCGCCGAGGCTCCGGCCGCGACAATCAGCGTTTCGCTCTCGTAAGTTTCCTTACCGGCGGTGATCGTGAAGGGTCGCTTGCTCAAATCAACAGAAGCCACCGACCCGGAGCGAAACTCCGCGCCAAATCGCTGCGCCTGCTTTCGCGTTCGCTCGATCAGCTCGGGCCCGAGAATGCCCTCGGGGAAGCCCGGGAAATTCTCAACTTCCGTGGTCAGAGCAAGTTGCCCGCCCGGCTCGTAGCCGTCCAACACGAGGGGCTTCAAATCCGCGCGCGCCGCATAAATCGCCGCAGTCAATCCCGCACATCCGCTGCCGATAATGATCACTTTATGCAATTGAATCTCCTGTGCGATTGGATTCCTGCAGGCGGTATTTCGATTCAGCGCCCCAAACCACTCAAGTATAGCAATCTCGCTCCCGACCTGCCATCGGCTTGCGTGCCCAGCCCGCAAGCGCGATAATTCCGCCCGATCCGGACACAACGATGCCGACCCCCGCGACCCTCTTTCGACTGCTGAGCGAGTTTATCGTTCTGTTGCTTGGCGCGTTGTTGATTTTGCTGGCGCTCATCAGATCCGTCGGGCTTCCGGGACGCCCGGTGGCTATGGTAATTCTTGGCGTTGTGCTGATTTATTGGGGCGCTCGCGCCATCGCGCGGTCAGGGGCGGATGCCGATCGGCTGCAGTCTCGAATTCGCGCAGGGTCGCTGGTGCTTGTAGGCCTATTGGTGCTCGCGATACGCTATGTGCCGCCGCGCAGCGCGGCGCTTCTGTTGGCGGTCGCGGGTGGCGTGCTGGTGATCAGAGGTCTTGTGGGCGGGGTCCTGCTGGCACGCCGAACCTGAATTGCCCGCTGCGTTTCCTTTGTGCTTGTCAGCATTGCCGGTTCCCGCTACCCTCGTGCGCAGTTGGGTCGTAGCGATCGAGACGAACGTTCTAGGCTATATTTCCTCCGTCACATTCGTCCGCTGAAACGCACGATTCCGGGAGGGTAATCATGTTCAAAGAATTCAAAGCGTTTGCGATGCGTGGCAATGTCCTCGACATGGCCGTGGGCATCATCATCGGCGCCGCTTTCGGCCGGATCATTTCGTCGTTCGTCAGCGACATCATCATGCCGCCGATCGGCCTGCTCTTCGGCAAAGTGGATTTTTCGAGTTTGTTCCTGAATATCTCGGGCACGTCGTATCCAACGCTCGCGCAAGCGAAAGCCGCCGGCGCGGCGACCATCAACTACGGAGTGTTTCTCAACACGGTTCTCGATTTCCTGATTGTGGCGCTGGTGATTTTTATGCTGGTCCGCCAGGTAAACCGCTGGAGCAAGCCCGCTCCCGCCGCCGCGCCGACGACCAAAGAATGTCCCTACTGCGTTTCGGCGATTCCGCTGAAGGCCACGCGCTGCCCGGCATGCACATCGGAAGTTCGCGCTACTTAGTTTCGCGAGGTCGTGGTTTACGGGGTCTGGCGGCGGCTCTTGATTTCGTTCAGATGTTCGCGCAGGCGTTCGAAAACAGCGGCGCTCTGACCTTCGGCAATTTCCCGCTCCACTTCCGCCAGCGCAAAGTGGACGATATCGTGGTGGTGAATCTCTTCGCCGGGTAGGGGATCGCTCAGTTCGAGCCATACCCTGTGCAGCAGATCAATTTCCTTCGGCGTGAGCCGTGGCGCGTGGGGCCCGAGATAGAAAATTTGCTCCTGGCCCGAGGATGTAAGAATTTCGAGCGTAACCCGCGGCCGCGGTTCGCCCATCCGCTCCCAAGCGATACCGATATCTCGCGCCTGGTCGGCTAGACCCATTTTCGACGAGCCACCGACCACCACCGTGCCCGACTGGAGGTTGTCCGCCGTGCGCAGAATGCCTTCCCACAGATCGTTCGCAGCGGCGACGGCCAGACGCACCGGCTTGCCTTCCTTTTCCGCGAGCGATAGAACCTTGGTGAACAGCAACTGCTCGATGGTGCTGAAAAGTTGATCCGGCGACAGGTCGTACTCACCGGTGGATGCGCGCCGCAAAATGCGAACGTGCAGCACCACGATTTCGGCTTCTCTTCGTTTGGCGCGGCGCAGAGCCGCCGCCAGGGGATAGAGCGCGTACTGCGTGCTCACCGGAACCAGAATGTTCCCCGGTTTGACTCCCACATTGGCCAGCGAAAGATCGCCCGCCTGCGCCAGATTGAACTGATCGAGCTCGACGTGCCCCTCGCCCCGTTTTCGTTGGCCTGCCTGGATCCGTTTCTCGGAAATCGCGAACACGGCGAAAAGCGCCGCGGAAAAAGCAACTCCGGAAACGGTCGCCGCGGGTTTCGTAAACAGATTCACAACCGCGATCGAAAGGAGTATCAAAGTGATGAGCGCCACGCCGAGAGGGATTTCCGTTTTGCCGATATGAAAATTCAGCGGCACCTTGAATTCGCGCTGCTGCGGCTGCGTATAGCGCAACACGAATACAGCCGTGCCATTCAGCACGAAACTCCAGATGACGCCGAAGGCGTAAAGGTTCGCGAGAAACGTGACATCGCCGCGGCTCAGGAGAATCATCACGATTTGCATCGCGACGACCATGTTGATGATGCGGTACGAAGTCCCGAACCTCGGATGCGGCTGGCGAAACCAATCAGGCAGCACGCCGTCCTCGGACACGCGATTCAGCACTCCGTTCGATCCCACGATTGCCGTATTCACCGCGCCGGAAAGAATCAACGTGCCGACCACGACCACGAAAGTGTGAAATGCCAGCCGCGCGATGAAAGGCCCGGTCAGGCTCATGGCCAGACCGCCGATCAGATTCTCGAAGAATTGCGGCCGAGTCTTATCGGGAATGATCATCACGGCAAAAAACGACACAAGCGATGTAAACACCATGCTGTAAATGAAAATTACCAGCGCCGCTTTTTTCAGATTCTTGAGCTTGGGATGTTCGATCTCGCGATACACCTGCGCGAGCGATTCCGCGCCGCTCATCGCCAGCACCGAATGGCCGAGGCCGATGAACACGGCGACCAGCGTGAACATTTGAGGAATGCGGCTGTGCGCCAGCCATCCCAGCGCGTGATCGCTCATCACGATATTGCGCGGCACCGGCGCCGGAGGCAGGTGGCCTCCGCGCACCAAGAGCGTATAGCCGCACCAGGCGATTAGCGCCACGACCATTACTGTCGTGAGCTGCATAATCCACAGCGCCTTTTCGCTCGATTCGGAAATGCCCTTGATGTTTTGCCACCAGAAGTAAAGTGTAGCGGCCACCGCTAGAATTTCCGCCGTCGCGTTGGGCGCAAAAGTGAAATGGATGTGCGCGTAGGCGAGGAGTTCGTTCAGTAAACCCGCGAGGTATTGTCCGGCCGCCACTCCGCTGATCGGGCCGGTCAGGATGTAGTCGAACATCAGCGCCGAAACGGAAAATTTCGCCAGCGCTCCGCCCATCGCCTCCTTCACCACGCGATAGACGCCGCCGCGCACGAACATGCTGCAGCTTTCGACGTAGAGCTGGGAAACCGCATAGGAAAGCAGCATGGTCGCGAAGATGAACCACGGCGCGGACTTACCGATGAACTGCTCGGCCTCACCGCCCGCGTAATAGGCCGATGAAGCGAGGTCGTTCAGTACGATTGCCGCTGCCCGCCAGTAGGAAATGAAAGCCAACATCGCCGTCGTGGCGACCAACACCTTCGTGACGGGGCGGAGACCCGGCGTTGACGGGGAAGATCCCGTGGGAGTTGATGACATAAAGATTTAATAAATGCGCGAAAAAACTATACGTGGAAATTTGCGCAAAGGGAAGGTGGTCCTACATCCTTCAATCAATATCGGGTTCCTAAATCAGTTGTATCATTCGTTTCAATTGACGTGGGATGCCTATGTGATCGTTTCCTTCGCGGTCTGGCGGAATTCATTCGCGCACGCCTCGCAGGGGCACAGCTCCCGAAGCGCATCGAAGCTGTAAATTCCCGTGGCGTGCCCGTCGGAGAACTGAATCTGAATCGCGTAGTTGCCGACGGACGTGGCCGATTTGGCGGTCACGCGCGGCTTGAACATCGGCAGGGGATTCGCGGCAGCCGGTTTCTCCTGAGCTTTCTTTTCTCGCTCGTCCCGGCACGTCGCGCAGGGACACTCGTCGCGCAGATAGGGAAACGTATAGCGGCTGGCATGGCCGTCGGACCATGTGATCGCAACGCCCTCGCCCGACGTCACGAATACTTTCACATCGGCAGGTTTTTTTCGCGGATCAATCGGCAGCGGCATTTCTCCATCATTCTAGCAGATCGAGCGGCGCACTCTACTCTTGCTCACGAATGCCAAGGTCGCATGTAGAATAATACCGCGTCATACCTTGGAAGCGAGGATGCCATGTCCGCTGACTACCTGTTAAAAACCGAGCCGTCGGAATATTCGTTCGAGAATCTTCAACGCGACGGCGGCACTGTGTGGGACGGCGTTTCCAATCCCACGGCTGTGAAAAATCTACGGGAGATGACGCGGGGAGCGCGGCTGATCATTTACGAGACGGGTGATCGCAAGAGCGCCGTGGGCACGGCTACAGTAGTGTCGCTGGACGCGTCAGATCCCAGGAATCCGAAGGTCAAAATTAAGGCCGGAAAAGCGATAGCGAGACCGGTCACCCTCGCGGAAATAAAATCCCACAAGCTTTTCGCCGATTCGGCGCTCGTCCGGATCGGAAGGCTTTCGGTTGTGCCTCTGACGAGCGCGCAGTACAAATTTCTGATCGGCGGTTAGGGGTGCGGCGTCGCGTGCTCGGCTGCCAGCCGCCCGTGTGCAAGATCAATTCGGCGGTCGGCCAATTGGCCGATCGATGCCGCGTGCGTAACCATCAGGATCGTGTGCCCCTCGGAGTGCAGCTCGCGCAGCAGCTTCAGGACGATTCCCTCATTAGTTTCATCGAGATTTCCCGTGGGCTCGTCGGCGAGAATTAATTTGGGGTGGTTGATCAGCGCGCGCGCCACGGCGACGCGTTGCTGTTCGCCGCCGGAAAGCTGCCCCGGCAGGTGCTCGACGCGATCGGTCAGGCCGACACGACCAAGCGCTTCGCGCGCCTCAGTTTCGTCCGTCGTGCTGTGAAAATATTGCGCGAGCATCACGTTCTCGATCGCCGTCAGATACGGCACAAGGTGAAATTGCTGGAAGACAAAGCCGATTTTCTCGGAGCGAAACCGCGCGAGTCCGCTTTCATCGAGCCGCGCGACGTCCGTGCCGTCCACGATCACGCGGCCGGCAGTCGCCGTGTCGAGCCCGCCCAGAATATTGATGAGCGTTGTCTTGCCGGAGCCTGAAGGCCCCATGATGGCAATCCATTCGCCGGCCTGCACGTCGAAGGTCACGCCGTCGAGGGCGCACACGTTCCCAAACTCTTTTCGCAGGTCTTCGATTTGAACCAGCGCCGCCACTATTCGCCTCGCAGAATCACAGCCGGCTTTATTTTGCCGAGTCTTCGCAGCGGCAAAGCCCCCGCCATCGAGACCACGACCATCATCGCAATCGTAATCGGGAAAATTTCCCAGCGCGGCGCGATGGACGTGCCAAATACCCGGTGTCCCATCCATTGCGCCAATACCACGCCTGCCAGGCACCCGACCAAACCTCCGACAGCGCCGAGCACGCCCACTTCGGCGAGGAACAACCCTACAATGCGGGAGATCGTTCCGCCGAGCGCCTTCATCAAGCCCACATCGGCGCGCCGCTCCATCGCCAGCGCTGCCATCGTCGCCAGCACGCACAGCGCCGTGAGCACCAGGATAAGCACGACCATAGAAACGATTAGCAGTCGCGTGCGACTCAGTAAAGTGCCTTCCGCCTCAGTGACCTGCCGGATCGGGCGCACGTCGTAGCCCGGCAGGAAACTCGCCAACTGCACGGCATAACTGCCGATACTTCCGGCCGTTCCGCTCACGCTCAGTTGCACAAGCTGAATTTGTCCTTCGAGGCCAGCCAGCTTTTGCGCTACGGGCAGATTCACGAACACCTGACTATCCTCGGCGCCTCCCGCATCCACGATCCCCGCGACTCTTAGCTGTGCCGTTCGTCCTTGATAGTCCAATTCAATTTCACCGCCGGGCGTCAAACTGAATAGCCGCGCCACGTCACGTCCTACCAGGCAGTGCGTTGCGTCATCGCGCGACGAGACTGCATCGCCGTCGAGCTTCCAGGTCGGCTCGAGCTTGCGTGCCTCATCGAGCCACGTTCCGGCGACCACGATGGGGGTGTCGTGTGTTCGCGCCACGATATAAAGGTAGGGCGCCGATGCGACCACGTCACTCGTGCGCATGCGCTCGACCTGTGGCAGGACCGCTGCTTCGCTCATCAGAGCAGGGGAAGCGGACGTCGCAGGCGAATTGCTCGCTGCGTCGTTTGTTTGCGCGGAGTTGCCGGGCGAAATTACGATGTTTGCGCCTAGCAGGCGGAATTCCTGCGTGAGTTTGCGTTCTACGTCGAACTGAAGATTCAGCAGCGCGGAGATTACAGCGGCGCCGCTGATCACGGCGACCAGCGCCACCGTCAGGCGCCCGCGATTGCCTCGAAGTAATTTCCAGAGAAGGCGCCCGAACATTACTCTCCCCGCAGAATCGGCGCGGGATTGAATCGCGCCGCCCGCCGCAGGGGAACCAAGCTGCCGATCAAAGCGACGAGCGCGGCGATTCCAAGCGCCACGGGCAGAAGCACGATGCGCGGCGCAGCCGGCGTACCGAACACGCTCGCGCCCAGAATTCTCGCGAGGCCCGCTCCGAATAGAAAGCCGATAGCGCCGCCCACGATTGCGAGCATCAGTTGCTCGGCCAGAAAAAGTCCCGCGACCGTCGCGTTCGTCGCCCCAATCGCCTTCATGATGCCGATTTCTCGGCGCCGCTCGATCACGGTTGTTGCGGACGTCGCCGCCACGGCGAGCGCGGCGGCAATCAGCGCCGCGAGCGTTACGATCCAGAGCAGCGTGCTCACGTGCGATAAGATCTTTCCCTCGGAATCCGCTACCTTTCGGATCGCGCGCACATCAACGCCGGGAATCACCTGTCGGATCTGATAGCTGATGGAAGAAATGTATGGCGAGCAGAACCATCGGTCGTACTCCGTGGGCGTCAGCGATTTCGGATCCCGCTCCGCGAGTGCATCCGCAGGCTTCGTCAGGGCGCTTATGAAAAGCGTTCGGAATTGGCCGGGATGATTGGAAATGCTTTGCGCGACGGACAGCGGTACGAGAATGGCGTCATCTTCCGAGCCCCCGGTTGAGGCGATGCCTGTCACGACACAGAAATACGGCATTCCGTTTAGAAACTCTGTCGGGGATAGCGCGACTGATTTTCCCACTGCAAATTGTTCTGTATTTTTCGCCGCGAGGCGGTCTCCGATCACACATTCATTTGCGCCGTCGTGGAACCAGCGACCCTGAACTTGCCACGACGGATGCGTGGACTTCAAACCTGTCACAAATGTAGTCCCGTCCGGAACCAGCACGGCGTGCTCGTACCAAGTCCCGATGAGAGTCACTGCTGTCTCGTGTTGCGAATCCGATTGCGGCAAGGAATACACAGGTACATCGAGAAATGGTGTGAAACCAAGAATATTGTGCCGCCAGAAAATTGTCTTCAGCTTTCCGAGGTCGGCTTCGGACAAATACGCGCCCTCATCCACCGGGCGGTAGTCCACGCCACCGATTTCCAGCGGCAGCGTGTCTGATATGGGCGTGACGATCAGATTGGCGCCCAGGCTGCGAAATTCCCGCGCGAGGCGGTCGCCCACTCCGAGCGCCACTGTCAGCGTTGCCGTCGCCACAGCCATGCCTACCACAAGCGCAGCGGCTGTCAGTACCTTGCGGCGCGGATTGCGGACGAAGGATTCGCGTACGAGGCGTGCGAACATTTTAGGAGTGGATCGTTGCGGCGGCGCCGGCCAGCGCCGAAAGATCAACGATCACCTCTCCCCCCACGACGCTGGATTTCACAGGGATGGGATTGCAGCCACCATGATCGCCGATCGAAGGGACGTAGATGGACGCGCCGCAATTCCGGCAGATCACGTTCTGCCCTTCCTGGCGGTATCCCGAACGGCCGCAAATCTGGCAGGCGTCGAGCGCAGTCGTGTAGTCGCCGTTCGTTTTGTGTATCACGAGGAAGCGAATCACCGTGCCATTCACGTCGGCGGTATAGAAATGCAAGCTCTGATCTGTAAGCTCTGAAAGAGGAATGCGGACCTGATCGTTTTCCGCCACGAGCATTTTCCCGGGCGTGGGCGCGTTCATGGTGCGGGCATAGGCAAACTCGGCGGCGAGCGAAACCACTACGAGTGAACAGAGGATCGCGGCAGCAAAGCTCCATCGCCGCTGCCGGCGGAATTCCCATTCACGCATGCGCCGCTCGGCCGGGTTTGCGGCTGAATCGTCGGCCGGCCGCCGGGCGCTGAACCATTCGCGCAACACCACCAGCGCCGCAACACCGAGAATTACTGCGAAAAAGAAAACCTCGTTGCGGACGACCGGCCCGACCCATGCCATTTCCGTTTTGCTCGACCAGATCCACATCGCTTCGCTCAACTCGTGAACGCCCGTAAGCGCCAGCTGGAAAGCGACCACCATCAGAATCACGCTTGTCGCGGTGAAAAATCGGTGCAGCGGAATCCGCAGCGTTCCCTGAAAGAAAAAAAATCCCACGCCGACCGCGATGGCGATGCCCAGCAGCGTTCCGATCCAGACCTGCACTCCGGCGGTCGAAAGTTCCACGGCGCGCAGGATCAGGACGAGCTCGGCGCCCTCGCGCACCACCATGAAAAATACAAACGCTCCCACGGCCCATCCTGCTGCGCGCGTGGACTGGTGCGCGTACGCTTCGACGCGACGCTCGATGTCTTTACGCAGCGTGCGCGCCACGCGGTTCATCCATACGATCATGGTCACCACGAGCACCGACGCAAGCAGCATCAGCAGGCCTTCGAAGCCATCTTCGTTGATTGCCCAGCGCTGGAGGAGAAGGGCAGCGGCAACGCTCGCTGCGCAGGCCAGCAGGACGCCAGCCCAGGCGTACACTTTGAGGGCGCGCCGGCCGCTGCGATTTAGGTAGACGAGTACAATGCCGACGACCAGCGCGGCTTCGACGCCTTCCCGGAGGGCCACCAAAAGAGCGGAAAGCATGATTATTCCAGTTGTAAACGGTTTTCAACTACGATTTCAGTCTATATTCATGTTTCCGCAATATCAAGCACATTCAGCCCCCCGCCCGCGAACGGCAATCCCTGTACAATATGCATCCTAGCTACAATGGCGACCAGAACTTACACCGCCGATCGCTCTCATGCTGCGCGCACTTTGCGCGCATGGACGAGGGCCATCCTGGTGCCGATCATCGTCGCGACGTTTCTAGCGCCGCCGGCCCGCACGCAGGCTCCGGCTCAATCCAAGCAGCCGGTTTCCACCACCAAGCCGGACGCCAAGAAGGCCAAGGCCGCCTACGAGCAGGGAACCAAAGCCGAGCGGGAGAAAGACTGGGACGCTGCCTACACCGACTACACCGATGCCGCAAATTGGGCGCCGGACAATCGCGAGTACGTCCTGCACCGCGAAATTGCCAAGAGTCGCCTGGTGCAATCCAAAATGGACGCGGCGGAGCGCGACGCGATTTCCGGCCGTCTCGACGATGCGCTCAAGGAACTTTTGAGCGCGAGCTACCTCGATCCATTGAGCCCGACGGTTCGCCAGCGGTTGGCGCAGTTGGCTAACGCCGAGGTGGGCCAGCTCCCCAAGACGGCCGTCGCCGAACTGGCCGGCGAACCTCGCCTCGAATACTTAACTGTTCACAAGAGCTTTGATTATCGCGGCGACACGCAAGGGGCCTACCAGGAACTTGGCCGCCAATTCGGAGTGGAAGTCGCCTTCGACGTGGATTTGCACGCGCGGCAGATTCGATTCCGCGCTGACGATGTTGATTTCCCGACGGCCGCGAGACTCCTCGGCGACATGACCGCAACTTTCTGGCGGCCGCTTTCGTCACGCCTGTTCTTCGTCACCGAAAATACTTTGCAGAAGCGCAAGGATTACGAGGCGTCCGTCCTCCGCACGGTTTTGCTTCCCGCTTCTGAAACGACCGATCAGATGACGGAAATTACGCGCCTGGTGCGCGAAGTGGCGGGCATCACGCGCGCCGATCTCGATGTGCCCAGCCGCACCCTCACCATGCGCGCCTCGCCACAAGCCGTCGCGCTGGCTACAGATTTAATTGACGATCTCGAGCGGCCGACGGGCGAGCTGATTTTGGAAGTCGAAATTCTCGAAGTGGACCGCACGAATGCGCTGCAGCTCGGCATCACCCAGCCGCAAACAGTCAGCGCGTTCCTGCTCAGCTCGCAACAGGTTCAGGAGGCCGAGTCGTCCGAGCAAGGCCTCATCAACGTGATCCAGCAAGTCCTGGGGACCGTGAATCCCAACGTGATCGCTTTCGGTGGCGGCAATACGACCTTTTTCTCGCCGCTTCCGGGCGCCGTCGCCAATTACGCCCAGATGCTCACGCTCGTGCGACAAGGGCGTCGCGTGCTTCTGCGCGCGCAGGATGGCCAGCCCGCCACTTTTTTCGTCGGCGACCGCATCCCCGTTTCGCTAACCACTTTCTC
Organism: uncultured Acidobacteriota bacterium; assembly: GCA_963814855.1. Classification (GTDB taxonomy): domain Bacteria; phylum Acidobacteriota; class Terriglobia; order Acidiferrales; family UBA7541; genus Palsa-295. The sequence continues at coordinate 1,404,719 of CAWFEL010000007.1, read as the reverse complement.
TCCCAGTCTTCTCAGCTCCTCACAATCCGCCGGCTCGATAGCCAATCCACTCGTGAATTATGCGACCGGGAATTCGCCGTCCTTCATCACGACCGCCATCTTGCGCGCCAATAGCGCGACCGCCGCCTTCAATGATCTGATCGTCGCGAACTCCGCGGACAATACGGTTTCGGTCCTGCTCGGCAATGGCGACGGCACCTTCGCGAATCAAATCGCCTATACCCTGGACGCACCCAGCGATACCAATCCAGTCTGGATCGCCGCCGGCTCGTTTGACACGATCAATAACCCGACCATAGATCTTGCCGTCGTCAACGAGGGCTCGAACACAGTTTCGATTCTTCTGGGGCAGAATGACTCGACGGGTACAGCGACTGGCAGCTTCGTCGCCGGCGCCGACCTGCCAACCGGAAACGTGCCGGTATCCGCCGCCGCCGCTACATTTTACGATCTTGCAGCAACCGGCTTCCTGGACCTCGCCGTCGCCAATCAGGTTGATAAGACGATTTCGGTTTATCAGGGCAATGGCGACGGCACATTCAAGGCGCCGGCGATCACTCAGCTTCCTGCCAGCTTCGAACCAACCTCGATCATTGCGGGGCATTTCACGAACACCGGCCACACGGATCTGGCCGTCACGGAAAAAGCCATCGTAGGGAACAATCCGGGCATCGTTCAGATTCTTCTTGGCAACGGCGACGGCACGTTCACTCAGCCAAATAACTCCGCCTACTTCGTGGGCAACACTCCCGCATTTGTGACGACGGGTGATTTCAACGGCGATGGCGTCACCGATCTTGCGATCGCCAATAGCGGAGCGCCCTCGACGGCAACCGATGGCACCGCCGTAACGGGCAATAGCGTTTCTATCATGCTGGGAAACCCGAATCCGAATCAGCTAAATACGGGGAACGGTACGTTCACCACCCAGACCGCTTACGCTGCCGGAACCGAACCCTCATCGCTCGCCGCGGCCGACTACAATCAGGACGGTCTCTTGGACCTCGCGGTAGCGGATACAGCCGACAATGCGGTTACGATTCTTTTCAATCAGGGCAACGGCGTCTTCACTACAACCACTCCCGAAATACCTGTCGCAGCCGCTCCCGTTTCCATCGTGTCGGCTGATTTCAACGCAGACGGCAGGCCGGACGCTGCCACCGCGGACAACGGCGCTGCCGAAGCGACCGTAATCCTGAATTCTCTCGATCTCTTTGGTACGGGCGTCAGCGGCGGCGGTACTCAATTCCCGGGCGCTCAATATCTCGACATCGGGCTAAAGATGAAAGCGACGCCGCGCATTCATCCGAACAACGAGGTGACGCTCGATCTCTCGTTCGACATCAGCAGCCTGACCTCGCAGAGCTTCAACGCGATTCCGGTGATCAGCAACGAGACGGTGCAACAGATCGTGCGCCTCAAAGAGAACGAAACAGCCGTCGTGGCCGGATTCCGCGAAAGGCAACTCTCGGGCGCCATCACCGGCAATCCGGGAATTGCAGACATTCCGGGCATCGGCCTGCTTGATCAAGCCGAGAACAACCAGAATCAGGACAGCGAGCTACTGATTCTCGTGACGCCGCGCCTCGTCCGGCTTTCCGAACGCAAGGATCACGTTGTGTACGCCGGACAGGGATCGCTCGAAGGGCCTGGCGCCGGCGGCGCCGGGTCGTCGCCGGTTTTCGCACCGCCCGCCCAGCAGCCTCCGCCGGGACCTGCTCCCGCGCCACCGCCGCCGATCGAGCCTGTGCCTCAGCCGCCGGCGCCTGTGCAGCCGCCTCCGCCCCAACAATAGGCAGCGGGTTAAACGCGAAAATTTCTTGGAATTTGGCTACGGCCTAACTTCGAGGACGACCACAGGCTGGTACGTGCGCGGCACCACCGGCTCCGCAATCGCGATCAGCTGACCCTGCTGATTGAACACGCGCAACCGTGACGGCTGCCACTCGCCGGAATCCAGTTGCGCGGGCGCTCCCTGCGCGGCCACAACATGCCCCGGTTGAATCTGAGCAAGCGATAGATTGAATTTCGCGCCGTGGCGCACGCGCTTCTCCACAATCGGCAGCACCACGGCGCGCGGCAATTCCGGCAGCATGTTTTCCAGGCGAATCACGCGCGCATCCAGCTTCCCGGCCTTGGCGTCCTCGGCCAGCTCCGCGAGCGTCACTGCGTGGTCGAGCGTAAATTCCCCCACCGCCGTGCGGACGATTTCCGCAAGGTGCGCGCCGGTTCCTTGCAGCTTTCCCAGATCGTGCGCCAGCGAACGTATGTACGTCCCCGATCCGCATTCCACCGTAAATCGCGCGGCCGATCCTTCCACGCTCGTGAGCCGGAATTCGCTGACTTCAACCTCGACGGGTTCGAGCTTCACCGGCTTTTGTTTTCGCGCGAGCTCGTGCGCGGGACGCCCGTGAATCTTTTTCGCCGAAAACGCCGGAGGCGTCTGCTGAATTTTCCCGACAAATCCGTCCGCCAGCGCCTGTATCGCCTCCGCGTCAATTGACGGCGCCGCATCTTCGCCGGCCGCGTCGCCATCGGCGTCGTAGGTATCCGTCGCGAATCCGAAGCGCACCGAACAGGTGTAACGTTTTCTCCGCCCACCGTAAAAGCGAGCAAGCCGCGTGGCGCGGCCGAGCGCTAGCACCAGCACTCCGGTCGCAAGCGGATCGAGTGTGCCCAGATGACCGATTTGCCGGAAACCGATCAGGCGGCGCACGGTTTCCACGACGTCGTGCGAGGTTTTCCCGCGCGGTTTGTCAACCACAAGGATTCCGTCAACGGACGCAGGATTTTGAGTTTTTGGCATTTCACTTCGTAGCGCCGGATTTGAGCCGGCCAACCGCTAGGGCTGTGCGCCCCGCTACGATTTCTCCGGGGAACTCACCTTTTTCAATAGCTCGTCAATGTGATGGCCGTATTCTTCCGAGTCGTCCGGAAAAAACAGCACGTCGGGCGCGCGCCTCAGCCGCAGCCGCTCGACCAATTCGTGGCGGACGTATTTCGACGCCGCCTTCAATCCCGCCAGCGCCTCCGCGCGTTCCTTCTTGTCGCCTTCGAGCTGAATGAACACGCGCACCGTGCGCATGCCCGGCGCCACGCGCACTTCCGTGACGATCAGCGGCACAGCGAGGCGGGGATCCTTCAACTCTCCCGCGAGCATTAGCATCACTTCATTCCGGATTTCTTCCGCAATCCGTTCCGGGCGGAATCCCCCGACCGTCATGATTCATCCTCGAAGTATTCAATCTCTTGCGACACCAGGTCGCGGCCCAGCACCCGCTCCGATTCCTCGGCAATCGCCTGCAGCGATTCTTCCAGATGCTTCCCGTCGCCTGAAATGCTCACCACTCCCACTCGCGAACGCTGCCACAATTCCTGATGTTCCAACTCGGCAACGGCCACATTGAAGTGGGCGCGCAAGCGGTCCTTCAGGCTGCGCAGCACCTGCCGCTTATCCTTCAGCGACTGCGCGTCGGGAATGTGAATTTCCAGAGTGAGGAGGCCGATCGGCATGCGCGCCCGTCCAAACCCAGCGGAGACGATTGAAACGTTACGGTTCTAATTGCGCCGCGCTTCAGCGGCTTCCGGACGCCCGCGATCGGGCACCACGATCCCGTCGAGCGGCGACGACTTCTCGATCTTGAAGCATTCCAGGATGTCGCCCACTTTCACATCGTTGAAATTCGAAACTCCCACGCCGCACTCAAATCCCGCGCGCACTTCGTTGGCGTCATCCTTGAATCTCTTCAGCGAACTCACGCGTCCGGTGTAAACCACCGCGCCGTCGCGCAGCACGCGAACTTCCGCGTCCCGCTTCATGATACCGTCCTGCACCGAGCATCCCGCGATGACGCCTGAACCCTTCACGCGGAATGTGTTGCGGACCTCTGCGCGTCCCAGGAAAACTTCCTTGATCACTGGCGCCAGCAATCCGGCCACGGCCTTGCGCAGTTCGTCGAGCAACTCGTAAATGATCGTGTGCTGGCGAATTTCCACGCCTTCGCGCTGAGCGAGTTCGGAAGCTTTTCGTTCCGGCCGCACGTTGAACGCGATCACGACTGCGTTCGAGGCGGACGCGAGAATCACATCCGATTCCGTTACCGCGCCGACGCTGGCCTGCATCACCTTCAGCGTTACCTGATCGTTTGAAAGCTTCGGCAGCATCTCGTTCAGCACTTCGACCGAGCCTTGCACGTCCGCCTTCACCACTACCGCCAGCTCTTTCACCTCTCCCGCGCGCAGCTGCGCGTGCAATTGATCGAGAGTGAGGCGCCCGGATGATGCTGTTTTCGCCAGCGCGGCCTCGCGCTGTTTTCCCTGGCGGTATTCGACGATGTGCCGCGCCTTCGCTTCGTCCGCCACCTGGAACTGATCGCCCGCTTCGGGCACGCCCTGCAAACCGAGCACTTCGACCGGTGTGGAGGGAACCGCCTTCAGGATGGAATGCCCGCGATCGTCGAACATGGCGCGAACTTTGCCGTACACCGCGCCGACGATGAAGACGTCTCCCACGTTGAGCGTGCCGTTTTGCACGAGCACCGTGGCGACCGGACCGCGGCCCTTGTCCATCCGCGATTCCAGCACCGTGCCGCTACCCGGAGCTTCGGGATCGGCCTTCAACTCGAGTATATCGGCCACGAGCAAAATCATTTCCAGCAGCTTCGGCAGATTCTTTTTCGTTTTGGCCGAAACTTCCACCGTCACGGTCGTGCCTCCCCATTCCTCGGGCATCAGGGCGCGGTCCGCGAGCTGGCGCTTCACTTTTTCGGGTTCGGCGTTCGGCTTGTCAATTTTGTTGATGGCCACCACGATCTGCACGTTCGCAGCCTTCGCGTGCGCGATGGCTTCTTCGGTCTGCGGCATTACGCCGTCGTCCGCGCCCACCACCAGCACCACGATGTCGGTCACTTTCGCGCCGCGCGCGCGCATGCGCGTGAACGCCTCGTGACCCGGCGTGTCAATGAACACGATGCGGCGATCGCCTGCGTGCACTTCGTACGCGCCGATGTGTTGCGTGATTCCGCCGGCTTCTCCCGCGGCCACTTCGGTTTCGCGAATCGCGTCGAGCAGGCTGGTCTTGCCGTGGTCCACATGCCCCATCACGGTGACAACCGGAGCGCGCGGCAGTAGATTTCCGGTGCGCCCTTCTTCGATTTTTTCTTCTTCGACGAGCTGCTCTTCGTACGTCACCACCTGCACGATTCCATTGAACGATTCGGCAAGGGTCGTCGCGGTCTGCACGTCCAGCGCCTGGTTGATGCTGGCGAATACCCCCTTATCGAGCAGCGTCTTCAGCAATTCCTTCGCGCGGATATCGAGTTTTTCGGCGAGTTCGCGAACCGTGATTCCTTCGGTGACCGTTACTGCGCGTGGCTCGCGTTGTACAGGCGCGACTGGCTCCACGTGCGAGGCGCGGCCCGCTCCCACTCCGGCGCGTGTGCGCACCGGATGAAGCCTGCGTTCACCTTCGGCATATCGTTTTTCAATCGTCGGCCGCCCGCGGGAAGCGGGAGGCTTGCGCGCATACAGTGGCTTTCCGGGTTCAGCCTTCGGAACTCCGCCCGTAGCGCCGGGCCGCTGGCTGCCGATCGGTTCGTTTCCGGGGCGTCCTCCGCCTCCGGGCCGCTGCGGAAATCTCGATGGCGGACCGCCCGGACGAGGTGGTCCCCCGGGTCTCGGCGGACCGCTCGGCCGGACTTGGCCCGGTGCAGCTGCCGGACGCATTCCTTGCGGGGCGCCCGGACGATTCTGGTAAGGAGCTGGCTGGCCCGGACGCGCAGGAAATCTTTGTCCTGTTGGTGGCGCACCTGCCGGACGTGGCGCACCCGAAGCTGGAGAAGTTCCCGTCGCCGTACCCGGCGCTCCGGCTGGGCCGGCCGCGGCTGGGCGTTGCACCGGCGGTACGCCGGGTCTTGGAGCCGTCGCCGCAGGTGCAACACCCGGCCTCGCCGCTGTTGGATGGGTTGTCGGATGTCCAGTTGTCGAAGGCGGTGCAGACGGAATTGCTGCTGGCCGCGCTGGGGTGCCGCTCGGTGCAGCGCCCGCTGGCGCTGCCGTCGTTCCCGCTGGAGCGCGCAAGGGAGCAGCCGGTGCCGCAGGCGCTCCTCGCAATGGCACAGCTGCTGGCCCGGCCGGTTTCGGCGCAGCTGCGGCCGGAGCCGCTGCCGGGGCAGGGCGCGCGGTCTTCGCTTTGGCTGCCGCGGTCTTCGCGGCTTCGGCTGCAGCTTCCGCCGCAACCAGACCAAGGAAATGTTTTCGCGCTAGCTCGGCGTGCTCGATATCAATCGAGCTCGAGTGCGTCTTCTTCTCATTGACGCCGATCTCAGGCAGGAAGTCAATCAACACCTTGGCCTTGATCTCGAGTTCTCGCGCCAGCTCGTTCAGTCGGACTTGTTTGGAATCTGGCATCAGCCTCTATCTTTCGAATCTCACTTCGCTACTCAGAGCTTTCCTGCTTTCCCGCGCTTTCATCCACCACTGCCGCCGCAGCCTCGTCCGCCGGAGTTGTCTCTTCGTCTTCCGGAGTTACTTCGGCGCTCGCTTCCGTTTCGACTGACGTTGCCTCGCTAGCTTCCGCTGCGCTCGGCTCGCTCGACTCAGTTGCCTCGATAGTTTCGGTCGCCGCGGCCTCGGGATCCGGTGCCACGCTCTCGGCTGCCGCTTCGTCTTCGGTCGAAGGCTCAATCGGCGCGATAGCCTGCGATTCCAGCGCCTCGAAATACGCCGCGACAGACTGATGAATCTTCTCGACCATTTTCTCGCCGATGCCCGGAATCTCAACAAGCTGTTCCGGCGTCATATCGGCAAGCTTCTCGACCGACGTGATCCCCGCCGCTTCGAGCTTTTCGATGGTCTTCGGACCCACGCCCGCCAGTTCCGTAAGAGGCGTGCCCGGCGCGGTAAGAGCGGCCATCTGCGCCTCGATCTCGCGGCGCTTTTCTTCTTCGCTCTTGATGTCCACGTTCCAGCCGATCAGCTTGCTGGCCAGGCGAACGTTCTGGCCCTTTTTGCCGATCGCGAGCGAAAGCTGCGTATCCTCGACGATTACTTCGAGGCGCTTTTCCTCCGCGTCTATGATCTGCACGCGCGTGACTTTCGCGGGGCTGAGCGCCTTCTGCGCGAACGCGATCGTTTCTTCGCTCCAGGGAATGATGTCTATTTTTTCGCCGCGCAGTTCGCGGATGATGGATTGGACGCGCATGCCCTTCATGCCCACGCACGCGCCCACCGGATCCACATCTTTGTCGCGGCTTTCGACGCCGATTTTCGTGCGCTCGCCGGCTTCGCGTGCCACGGCGCGTATCTGCACCGTGCCGTCGTAAATCTCCGGCACTTCCATTTCGAAAAGTCGCTGCACCAGGGCAGGGTCGGCGCGCGAAACGATTACCTGCGGCCCTTTGGCGGCGCGCTCGACCGCGCGAATCGTTACGCGCAGGCGATCGCCCACGTTATAGGCTTCCAGTCGCGATTGCTCGCGCTTTGGTAGCCGCGCTTCCGTGCGCCCGAGGTCCACGATGAGGTCCGGGCCTTCCATTCGCTTCACCACGCTGTTGATCAGCTCGCCCACGCGCGTGTGGAATTCGTTGTAGATTGTGTCGCGCTCCGCCTCGCGCACTTTTTGCAGGATCACCTGCTTGGCGGTTTGTGCGGCGATTCGTCCGAGCACGTCGGTCGGCTTCACCGCAATGACCTCGCCGCCCACTTCGATGGCTGGATTTTGTTTACGAGCGTCTGTGAGGGAAATCTCGCGCAATGGGTCCGCGACTTCTTCTACGACCGTGTGCACCGAAAACACGTCTATCTGGCCGCTCTCCGCATTGAACTTCGAACGGATATCTTCCTCGGTGCGGTAATATTTCCGCGCCGCCACGACCATCGCGTCCTCGATGGCCGCAACGATGATCTCCGGTTCGATGTGCTTCTCCCGGCTGATCTGCTCGATTGTCTGGTACAGCAGACTCGCCATCCGCGTTTCTCCTCGCTCCCACCCGTCACAGCTCTACCACCAGATTCGCCTTGCGAATCCCGGCGTACGGCACCACGACTTCCCGATCGCGTACCGTCAGCTTCACGATCCCGTCCGCGTAACCAGCCAGCCGGCCCTGAAAATACTTTTGATTCTCCACCGGTTCGTTCAGCCAAATATTTGCCAGCCGTCCGGTAAACCGTTCATAGTCGCCCGGCCTGATCAGTTTCCGATCCAGCCCCGGCGAACTTATTTCCAGCGTATAGGCCGGTCCCGGTACCAGGTCTTCCACATCTAAAATCACGCTCAACTGCTCGCTGACGCTCTGGCAATCCGTGTGGCTGACACCAGCGCCATTCCCCAGGTAACCGGGGTTGGCCGCGTCCGGCGGGCGGTCAATATAGACCCGCAGAAGCCGCTGCTTGCCCACCTTCCACTCGACGTCAAAGATCTCAAGCCCCAACGAACGGGCCACCCGATCTGCCGCGTCTCGAATCGGATCGAGGTCCATGCTCTTCTAAGGGCGGCATTTATACCCGCCAGAGGCTCCCGCGCCTTTTCCACAACCCCCGGCCAACAAAAAAGTGGGCTCGCGCCCACTGGTTTGTGCGACCTGTCTGGAAGCGCCCTAGTATAAGCTTCGACGCCCCGGAAACGCAAGACCGTCTCCGGAGAGCGCTGGAACCGCTCATCTGGGAATTTCTGTTGCCGTTCTGGTACGATACGGCTGCTTTCGGCTGACTCGGCCGAGGACAAGGCGATGACTTTGCGCGAGCTTGTGGAGAAATACCTGGCGGTCGCGGGTGGCTATAGCAAACCCGCGGCGCTTGCATTGCTCGGCCTATCGCGCGAGGAAATCGAGCGCACGTTCGGTCAGTTCGACGAAGACTACCACATCAGCCGCTTCATCCACTTCCAGTGCGCGGCCGGCGCGAATTACGCCATCAACGGATTTCCGCAGAGCCACGTTTCGATAGACTCCGAAATTCAATCCGTACTCTAAAACTCAAAAAATTTCTGACTAGTGAACCGGCGGGTGGAAGTCAAAGTCCGGGTCAACGTCCACGGGGATGTCGGAACCTTTTGCGAGCGCCGCGGCGAGTTCGGGCGGCATCACGGCGTATTTCTTGAACCAATTCTCGGTGCGCGCGCGGTCGCCGGTGGCTTCCTGTTCGAGTAGTTCTTTCGCGAGAGAAGCCATCGCGCCGGGCATTTTCTGAAAATCGGCGGCATACAGTCCGGTGGATGGGTCGCGATGGATCGCACCCTGTTCGGTGAGGTAGCTAATCTCCATCATCGCGCCGGCGCCGTGCGATTCGGCGATTCCGAAGCGAATGGTGCGGAAAGTCTCACCGAGGAATGACGCATAAATTCCGTCGAGCTTCTCCTTGGGAATCGCCCCGTGATCCACCAACCATTTCACGCACGTCATGCCAGTGATATCGGCCTTGGATTCCTCGAGAGCGGAATATTGCGGGCCGATGGCCTCGCCGATGCCGGTCTTGGATCCGTGAACGTATGTGGGGCCGAGGCCGTGGGAAATTTCGTGCAGGATCACGAAATCGAGCGTTCCTTCTCCGGTGACCATATTCGCTTGATCGGCCGGCATCAGGCGTCCAGCCAGCGGGAGAATGATGAAGTTCACGCGGGCATCCATGAAATTCTTCCAGAAGATTTTCTTGCTGCCTTTTTCCTGATGGATGCGCGGATCGTTCGGTAGATTATCCGCCACGGCCTGATAGCCATGCAGCAGGTCGCCCGCGCGATAGATTGCGTCCACCACTTCCATGGGCTGATGCTTGTCGCGCTCGGACGGCAAGTCTGCGGGCGCGAGTGGGAGCGATTCCTGCAATTCGGGCACGTACTTCTGAAATAGGGCGAGCTTTTGGCTTTCGGCGTCGTTGCGAATCATAATGGACGCGCCGTAGGAGGTTTTTACGCCGAGGAGCCCATCGAGATAAACCTCGTAAGGCGCGAAGATGACGTCGAATTTCGGATTCTCAAGATCCATCCAGGCCAGATCGCTCGGATAGTAATCATCGGAGAGCAGGGCGTCCGCGCGGAGGCGCAGAAAATTTGCAAATGCCGGGTCGTCGCTGAGCGCCGCGGCTTCGCGCAAATCCGCCGCCATCGGATTCAGAAAATCGCCGAAAGCCGCGTGATACGGATCGAAACAGGGGCCGTAGTATTCCGCATCTGTTCCGACCGCACAGATCTTCTGGATCGTGTAGGGCGAATAGACAGCGGACCTTTCGAACCTGCCGCGGCTTATCTGTTGCTCAAGGTTCGCACGGGTCTCGTGCGGAAGATAGAATCCGCGGCCCGGAGGCATCGGATCGGTGCCGACGAACGGCTTATTGTCGTCAATCTGATCGAAGCGGCTGCCATTGATTTTCAGAAGCTCGCGCAGCATTTGATCTTGTGAGTTCGTGCTGTTCGCAAGCGAGAGGAAAAGCTTGAGGCCGTCGGGATCGCTCTGCCGCCAATAGATGCAATCGAGCAGCCCCGCGGCGTCCACGAGTTTCGCGACCATCTGTTTTTCGCGATCGCTCAGGTGGCTCGAATCGAAAGAGATCTTGATGGGCTTGAACTTCGCGAGTCGCGCGGCGAGATCCGTGGCGATTACGGGTTTCTGGGGCGTTTGCGGAAAAGCGGTCGCGGCGGTGATGGCGATCAGGGCGGAAAATAGAAAAGAGAAAATGGAAATTCGAACGAAACTACCTCGTTTTGTGTGTCGAGTAATTGTGGTCGCCATCCTTTGTTTTGAATAACTTAGCCCCGAAATTACTCGGCGCGGTGTGTCGAGTAATCGAGGCAGCGCAGTACCCCCGCCGCTCGGCGTTCCGGAGCCGCCGGACCACTTACCGAACATAGGCGTTCCAATCACGCGCCCATCTTATTGCAGAAACGCCGAAGCGCAAGCGCGGAGTTGTGTGGACTTTTTCCAGGGGTTGAACGAACCTCCGGACCAACCAAGTCCGAAGCCCGGGCCGCGCTTCGCCTGTTCGGGACTTGAAACGGCGCCTTCTTAGTGGGCGAAAGAAATGTTAATTCCCGTCGAGAAGATTACATCGTTGTTCTTGGTACCCAAGATTGGCGGATCTGAAACGTAACGGTCGCTGAGCGACATCTGCCAGCCTAGCCACGTATTGATTTTCGTTACGGACGCCGCGTCGAGAGAAAACCGATACTGGCCTGTGTTGGTGAGGTCGGGATAAAAATAAAAGACTTCGTTGACCGTGGTGGTTTTCCCGAGCTTGTGCATGAAATTCTCGCCCAGCGTGACGCCGGCAAGGTTGCGGTCTATCTGCGTGTTCGGAGGCGTGCCGCCGGAGTAGGTTTCACGGGTGTAATTGCCGCCAGCAAGAAAATCGAGCGTGGTGTTCGGAGTATTGATTGCGTGCAAACCGAGCCCGCCGCTATAAATCTGTCGCAAGTTCAGACCTTGGAGCTCGTCGTGGGTGTAGTCCCCGCTCACGAATGCGAAAACACGGCTGGTAAGGTTGCGGTCGTATTTCGCTCCGCCGACAACGGAATTCGCGGTAACGCCGCCGCCCGGAAGGTCGTTGGTGGAATACAGCGAAGACTCGTACAAAGTGATCTCGTCGTGGAGGGTCTTGCGGTCCGCGGTAAATCCGGTGTTGAGATTTGTGGTTTCGCTATTGCCCCGTGCCAGAGCGAAGCCGATATTGACGCCACCTTTCCAGTTTTCACGAAGACTAGGATGGAGCGTCTTTTCGTACGCGGTCTCCTGATCGGATGAACGCACCGCGGTGACAGCGGCCATGGGCAATTGAACGGCAGCGCCGTTCGCCGGATGAACCACAAGATTCGCACCGTCGGTCGAAAGGACTCCATGGGCGGTACTTTTGTCCGGCATCACCACATAGACGGACTGGTCGGATTTCACGTCCTGAATCGAGGTCCAGTGGATTTTGATTTCTCCGGCGAAGTCCGTTTTCAGCGTGACATCCTTGGCGTCGGAAACTTCGATGGTTCCGCTGAGGCGATCTCCACTCTTCAAAAGGAGCGTGTCCGCGCGCGCCGTCGAAACGGCGGCCAACATGGCCAGGACGAGCACCGTCCATTGCTTAGGTCCCATAATTCCTCCTATCGAGAACTGGATTGGGAACTCCCTTGGAACAACAGGCTGGCTGGGGGCGAATCGAATCCAGGTTCCCCGTCCTGGATTCGAGGACATTTGTAATCTTACATCCATTTCAGCGGCGCGCGGACTCACGAAAAGGGAAAATAAGGATATTCGGAAAGGAAGAATAGGAGCAGAGAAAGCATAACGAGCGGCGTCGGCCCGCTTAATTTGAAGGATGGCTATTCGCTTCGCCCCAAGTCAGGGAGGGAGTAGGAGACTCAGGTAACCAGATCGGTCACGACGGAGAATTTGACCAAATCGGTGCGGCCGAAGGAGGTAGTCATCGCAACGTCGGCGGCGTCGCGGCCAGTGGCTATCAGGACGCGGCCGATGCGCGGATGATTGTGGCGCGCGTCCATGGTCCACCATTTGCCATCGAGATAAACTTCGAACCACGCGCTGAAATCCATGGGAGTCGGCGAGACAGCGACGCCGATGTCTCCGAGATATCCGGTGGCATAGCGAGCGGGGATATTCATACAGCGGCAGAAGGTGATGGCCAAATGCTGGAAATCGCGGCAGACCCCGGTGCGTTCCGTATAGACGTCGAGCGCGGTCTTGGTCGCACGCGCGTACTGATATCCGAACTCAACCTTGCTGTAAATCCAATCAATAATCGCCCGGACACGGCCCCAACCAGGCTGTGTATAGCCGAACAAATCGGTGGCGACGTTAGAGAGGCGGTCCACTTCGCAGTAGCGGCTGTTGATGAGATAGACGAGATTCTCCGCCGGCAAATCCTCGACCGCCTGCTGATACGCGTCGAACTTGATCGGATCTTCGAAGCCGGAATCCTCGATCAACGTGGAATTCCACAGGCGTACCCTTCCTGCGGGAGCGAGGAACCGCGTGCATCGGTTTTGGAACCGGTCGAGGTAGCGCTCGATTTTGACCCAAGGTTCGACGTGCACTTCGTCCGGCTCGCGCAGATCGTGTTCGCGGGAAGGATGAACGCTCAGGAGGGCGACCATGGCGACCGGCTGCGCCAGGCTGAACTCAATATCGTACCCGAGCCGGATAAACATGAGCGATAGTAGCAAGAATGGACGTGTCGGTGGCTTGGTAATGCGGGAACGAACGGGCAACTTCGAAAAAGTAAAGAAACTGCTTGCCGCGACAGGGACGGCGCATAGGAAGGCGCTGCGCGCCGTCTTGTTGTATGTCAGGGCTGAAGCCCTGACCCACAACCCATCGAGAGATTCGCGATGGTGAACTGCCGGTGACGGAGCGAAAAGGCAAGTACCGAGCGGTCAGCTCGAAATGGCGAGCTGCAAAGACCTCGGTTATTCCCGCCAACGCTGCGATCGCGGCGCGCCCGGGCTCGCCGGGCGAGCGGTGTCGCGTTCTATTTGCAGGCGGCGCGGTGTATATTCCCCAGGGGTTGGGGAATCAGGACGGAGCGCCAGATCCACGGGTGACCAATCCTGTTGCGCGCCGTCCAACGGGTAGCCACGGAGGAATTCCACTTGCGAAAGATACTGCTGTCGTTTGCGCTTCTGAGTCTGATGTTCATTTGCGGTTCGCATACGGCCGACGCCCAGGCGGCTGAGCCGCAATCGGCGCAATCGAGCCTGGTCGCGCGCGTTCACGACACAGGATTCATCCAGCTGACCGCGGACAGTTTCAACAGCCTTACTCAAGAGCAGAAGATGGACGCCTACTGGCTTTACCGGGCGGCCGTTGCAGTTGACCCCATCGGTTACGACCAAAATTCCGCCGATGGCTTGCGTGAGAAGCATCTGCTCGAATCCATTTTGACGCACCCGAACGGAGTTGACCCGGCGGTGCTGAAAAAGATCACCGAGTACACGATGCTTTTCTGGGGGAACCACGGGAATCACAAAGCGAATACTTCTGTGAAATTCCTGCCAGATTTTACGTCCGCTGAATTGCGCGCGGCTGCGGAGCAGGCAAGCAAGAACGGCGCGGTGCTCGGTTCAGCGACGGGGCTGGCGAAGGAGCTTCAAGAACTCGACAAACCTCTGTTCGATCCGGCGTTCGAGCCGATGCTGACCGATAAAAATCCGGCGAACGGCGCTGACCCTCTGGTGGCCAGCAGCAACAATTTCTATTCCGGAGTAGCGCTCAAGGATCTAGTCGGGTTCACCGAACACTATGCGCTGAATTCGCGGCTGACGATGCAGGACGGCAAACTTGTGGAAGACGTCTATCGCACCGGCACTCCGGATGGAACGGTGCCACCCGGCCGCTACGCACGCGAACTGGGGCTTGCGATCCGAAATCTGCAGCAGGCGCTGCGTTACTCGCCGCCGCAGCAGACGAAGGTGATCAACGACCTGATCCGCTACTACCAGACCGGCGAACGCGCGGACTGGATTCGATGCGGAATTGATTGGGTGCAGGACAAAACGAATCCTGATTTTTCAAACGGCTTCGTCGAAGTCTACAAGGATCCGCGGGGGGCGAAGGGAGCGATTCAGGGATTTGTCACCGTCGTGGACGAGAAAATGAATCATATGATGACCGGATTCGCGGCGAATGCGGGCTACTTCGAACAGCGCGCGCCGTGGGACGATAAATACAAGAATCCAAATCCCAAGCCGCCCATCGTGAATGCCGTGGAAATGCTCGCGGAAACCGGCGATTTCAATGTGACCACCATCGGCGACAACCTGCCGAACGAAGAAGAGATTCACGCAAAGTACGGGTCGAAAAGCTTCGTGATGACCGGTTCGATCCGCGCGTTCCTCAGCGCCACGGGGTACGAGGTTTCGGGAGAGTTTTCGTCCACGCAGGAGGAAAAGGACCGGGCGAAGCAATACGGCGATCTCGCGGAGAATCTTATGACCGCGATGCACGAGGTGATCGGCCATGGCTCAGGCAAGGTCAGCCCGAAAATCACGCATGAGCCGGCGTATTACATCAAGGAATATTATTCGACGCTGGAGGAATCGCGCGCGGACCTGATGGCATTGTGGAATTTCTGGGATCCGAAGCTCATTCAAATGGGCGTGATGCCGAATGACGATGTCGCCAAAGCGGCCTACGACACCGAAGCGCGCGCGGCGCTCGTGCAGCTACACGAAGTTCCTACTGCTGACACGATCGAGGAAGATCATCGCCGGGGAACGCAGCTGATCGTCAATTATATTCGCGACAAGACCGGAGCGATCCAGCCCGTCGAGAAAGATGGCAAAGTTTATCTGGTGGTGACGGACTACGCGAAAATGCGCCAGGGCGTTGGAATGCTGCTGGCGGAGCTGATGCGCATCAAGGCGGAAGGCGACTACGACGCAGCGAAAGCGCTGATCACGCAATACGGAATCCATTTCAATAAGGCGTGGCGCGATGAGGTGGTGGCGCGCTACAAAACGCTGGACATTCCGAATGATTGGTCGGGGATCAATCCCGATCTCGAACTCCGCAGGGGCGCGGGCGGGAAGATGGATGTGACGATCACGTATCCGCGCGACCTTGTGAAGCAGCAATTGGCGTACACGAAAATTAACGGGGAGTAGGGCGCGGTTCGCGCGGCGGTAGTAAGGCGCCAGGGCTAAAGCCCGGGAAATGTTGGTTTACTTTTCGTGGGGCTGAAGCCCCACGCCTTCACCGTAAGGCGTCTACATGCGCGACACGATGTGTCCTGACACGCGAATCATGGGGGCTGGCCGCTGCGAATGCGATAAGGAATTTTACTTTGCGGAGACCGCGGCGCGAGTGAGGCGGTCGGCGAGGGCTTTTTGTTCCTGGGCGACGGCGGGGGGAATATGGCTGCCGAACTTGGCGAAGAATTCGCCGACGGCCTGATCTTCAGCGAGCCAATCGTTCGAATCCACGCTCAACAGTTCGTTCAGTGTGTCGCGTGAAATCGAAAGGCCATCGAGCGTCAGAGACGCCGGCGTAGGCACGTTGCCGATGGGCGTTTCCGTGGCGGCGGCGCGGCCTTCGATGCGGTCGAGCATCCACTTCAGCACGCGTACGTTTTCTCCGTAGCCCGGCCAAAGGAATTTGCCGTCCGCTCCCTTGCGAAACCAATTGACGTGGAAAATCTTCGGCGGATTTTTCAGCTTCGCGCCCATCGCCAGCCAGTGGCCGAAATAGTCGCCCATGTTGTAGCCGCAGAAGGGAAGCATGGCCATCGGATCGCGTCGGCTGACGCCGACGGCGCCCGTGGCAGCGGCGGTTGTTTCCGAAGCCATCGTCGCGCCGACGAAAACGCCGTGCTGCCAGTTCCGAGATTCATAGACGAGTGGCGCAAGGCGCGCGCGGCGCCCGCCGAAAATGAACGCGGAGATGGGCAGGCCCTCGGGATCTTCCCAATGTTTCGAAAGCGAAGGCGTTTGCGAAGCGGGCACGGTATAGCGAGCGTTCGGATGCGCCGCGGCGCCCGATCCCGCAGTCCACGGCTCGCCCTTCCAGTTGATGAGCCCGTCGGAGGGCGCGCCGTCAATGCCTTCCCACCAGGGCTCGCGCGAATGCGTCATGGCGACGTTGGTGAAGATGGTGTTGCGATTCGCGGCGGTCATCACGTTGGGATTTGTTTTCGCGTTCGTGCCGGGGGCGACGCCGAAAAATCCGGCTTCGGGATTGATGGCGCGCAGAGTGCCGTCCGATGCGATGTGCATCCAGGCGATGTCATCTCCGACGGTCCAGACACGATAACCCTGCGATTCGAGCGCGGAAACCATCATGGCGAGATTCGTCTTGCCGCAGGCGCTGGGGAATGCCGCGGCCATGTACGTCACTTTGCCCGATGGATCTTCGAGGCCGAGAATCAACATGTGCTCGGCCATCCAGCCCTGGTCGCGCGCCATCCAGCTGGCAATTCGCAGAGCGAAACATTTCTTGCCGAGAAGGGCGTTGCCGCCGTAGCCCGAGCCTACGCTCCAGATTAACTTTTCCTCGGGGAAGTGCATGATGAACCGGCGGCTGGGATCCAAATCGCCCAGCGAATGAAGTCCGGGAACAAAATCCGCGGAATTTCCGAGGCGATCGAGCGCGGCCTTGCCCATGCGCGACATGATGCGCATATTCGCGGCGACGTAGGCGCTGTCCGTGATCTCGACGCCAACTTTGCTATAGGGCGATTTCGCCGGGCCGAGGATATAGGGCACGACGTACATGGTGCGGCCCTTCATCGCGCCATCGAAAAGCGGACGGAGTTTATCTTTCGCTTCAGACGGAGCCATCCAATTGTTGCTGGGGCCGGCATCTTCCTTGTTGCGCGTGCAGATAAAAGTCAGCTGCTCGGTGCGGGCGACGTCGTTGGGGTTGCTGCGGTGCAGGTAACAGCGAGGGTGGGTTTTCTGGTTCAGCTCGATGAAGGTGCCGTCGCGGAGCATGTCCGCCGTCAGGCGCTCGCTCTCGGCCTCGGAACCGTCGCACCAGACGATCTTCGCGGGCTTCGTCAGGCGCGCTGATTCTTCAACCCAGCTTTCCAATGGTGTGGACACCCTACCTCCCGGGATTTTTTCGCAGGGACGCCGCTCGGTGTGACTCGGTTCTCGCGCGTCGCGCCGAAAATGACACAGTCTTCTTATTTATTGTAATAAAAAATTCTAGGGCACGTGGCCCGGAAATGCAAGGTTAGCGCGTCGCGCAAACCGGGCGCGAGTGCCCGATGTTATACTTCCGGCGAAATGTACGCGAGAAAGCTGGCGGCGGAGATGACGATTGGCACCGAACGGCGCCCGGTGCCGCTCGAATGGCTCGACAGTTTCTGCATGCGAAATTTCACCGGCTCCGCGGAATTCGACGACACTTTGCCGAAGGCCGAGGGGCTGCTCGAAGCAGGCTTGAGCGTTGACCCGGCGCAGCTGGCCGCGGCCATGAGCGAATGGTTCACGAAGCGCGGAAAAGGGAACGGCGCAGCCGTGGTGGTGGAGCTTCGCGAGTCAAAGTGAATCGCAGGCTGGGCTGGTGCAGAGGAAACAAGAGCCGAACGCCCCCGTCGCATGATTGGGGCGTTGCAAAAGTCACGTCGCGAGAGGTTCGGCTCTCTGTGTGATTTGACGCGGAGTCGCGCGGATGGTTAGCACACGTGACGAATGCTCGGGTGGAATCGAGGGTGTGCGGCGGCAGCCGGCTAGTTAGCGTTCATCGGTCGAGCGGTTCGGTACGCGCTTGATACGAGGGAACTTTCCGGGCTCCGCAGAAAGCGCGGCTCGGATCTTGGGAATTGCGGCGCGGGTGGCTGCTTCTCCGGCGGCGACGAGCTGCGGAGTCTTCACGAATTCGTCCCACAGGATGTGATGTACCTCGGGTTCGATGAGCACGTCCACGTCGCTGTGCCAGAGCTGGGACGCGGCAGTCTGGATAATCGAAAACGAACGGCTGATTACCTCGATCGTGTTGCGCGGCGCAGAGCGGAGCAGGCCCGGTTCGAGGTGCACACCGATTACGATATCCGCTCCCATGTCGCGCGCCGCTTCGGCTGGGACTGTTTCAGTGAGGAACCCGTCCACGAGAATCCGGCCGCGATATTCCACCGGCAAGAATAATCCGGGATATGCGCACGAAGCGCGCAGCGCGGGGCCGATTTCTCCAGTAGTAAAGTGAACAGACTCGCCCGTCGTCAGGTCCGTCGCGACAATGCTCAGCGGAATTTTCATCTGGCTGAAAAATTCTGCGGGCGTGAATTTGTGGAGAAAGTGCTCGAGGCGCTCGTTCGAGGCCATGCCCATGCGCGAAAGCGTCCATCGGCCAAAGTCGCTGAAGCGGGTGGCAAATCCCTGGCGCTCCATTTCGTCGAGCGGCGTGCCGCTGGCGTAGGTGGCCGCGATCAGCGCGCCCACGCTGGTCCCGGCGATGCAATCAATCGGAATCTCGTTTTCTTCGAGGACGCGCAGGACGCCAATGTGCGCAATGCCGCGCGCGAATCCGCCGCCGAGGGCCAGTCCTACCTTCGGACGCACGCCTTCACCCGCGTAGGCGAACGACCGCAGGCCTTGTACAGCTTTATTGAGCCATTTCGTCGCGGTTCCCATCGGATGCCCCCGCATCTACCGCTCACTCTAGCAAACTTCACGGATGCGGGGCGTTTCCGGTTGACCGGTGGTGGCGCTTTTGCAACCATGTCCCCTGGAAGAGGGTGAAATTGATGAGACGCCCCATCGAAAAAGCGGCGGTGCTGGGAGCTGGCACGATGGGCGCGCGCATCGCGGCTCACCTCGCCAACGCTGGAATCCCGTGCTACCTGCTCGATATTGTCCCGCCGGAGTTGAATGCCGATGAAAAGCGCAAGGGGCTGACGCTGGAAAAACCCGCGGTGCGGAACCGCATCGTGCTTGCGGGGCTGGATGCGGCGAAGAAATCGCGGCCCGCGGCGTTTTTCACTCCCGAGACTGCTCGGCTGGTCACGCCCGGCAACTTCGACGACAACCTCGCGTGGTGCGGCGATGTGGACTGGATCATCGAAGCCGTCGCCGAAAACCTCGAGATCAAGCGCAAGCTGCTCGAGCGCGTGGATGCGGTGCGCAAGCCGGGAACGATCGTCACGTCCAACACGTCGGGCCTGCCCATTCGGCTGATCGCCGAAGGACGCTCCGAAGATTTTCAGCAGCATTGGGCGGGCACGCATTTCTTCAATCCGCCGCGCTACATGAAATTGGCCGAGCTGATTCCCGGACCAAAAACTTTGCCGGCTGTGCTCGAAGCGCTGGATGAAATTTGCGACGTGCGCCTGGGTAAGGGCGTGGTGCTCGCGAAGGACACGCCGAACTTCATCGCCAATCGCATTGGCACGTATTCGATGCTCAACGCGATTCAGCAAATGCTTGCGCTCGAGATGACGATTGAGGAAGTGGACGCATGCACCGGGCCGGCCGTGGGCTGGCCAAAGTCGGCGACGTTCCGCACGGCAGATATCGTCGGGCTCGATGTGCTTGTCCACGTGATCCGCAACATCTACGACAGCATCCCGGATGACGAATCGCGCGAAATGTTTCGCGTGCCGCCGCTGTTTGAGGAAATGATGAAGCGCGTCTGGCTCGGCGAGAAAACCGGCAGCGGATTTTACAAGCGCGTGAAGGGCGCGGGAGGCGAATCGGAAATCCTGACGCTCGACTGGCAGAAGATGGGATACCGGCCTCAACAAAAGGCGAAAATCCCCTCGATTGAAGCAGGGAAAGCCATCGAAGACACGAGCCAGCGGTTGCGGATGCTGGTCGGACCGGTGCTGGAAGGCAAGAGCGGCGACAAAGCGAACCAGTTTCTGTGGTCGGGTCTGAGCGCGATGTGCCTTTACGCCGCGCGGCGCGTTCCGGAAATTGCCAACACGATTGTGGACGTGGACCACGCAATGCAATGGGGATTCGGCTGGGAAATCGGGCCATTCGGGATTTGGGACGCGATCGGCGTCGAGCCGATGGCGAAAGCGCTCGAGCGCGAAGGGAAATCTCTGCCGCCGCTTGTAGCCAAAGTACTCGCCTCGCCGAAGAAATCGTTCTACGCGACAGAGATGGGAAGCACGCGCTATTTCGATCTGGCATCGGGTGCGCTTGTGCCGGAGCCGGTCCCCGCGGGAATACTGATCCTGAAGTCGCTGAAGGAGCGGACGCCGGTGGTGCAGGAAAATTCGGGCGCGAGCCTGATTGACCTGGGCGACGGCGTGCTCTGCTGCGAATTCCATTCGAAGATGAACGCGATCGGCGGAGATTTCGTCGCGATGCTGCATTCAGGCATCGCACGACTGGAAACAGAATTCGAAGCCATGGTAATCGGTAACCAGGCGCCCAATTTTTCCGCCGGCGCAAACCTGATGCTGTTGCTGATGACCGCGCAGGAGGGTGAGTGGGACGACATATACCTCGCGGTGCGCCAATTCCAGCGCGTTAATATGGCAATCAAGTACGCGCCGCGGCCGGTCGTGAGCGCGCCGCAGGGAATGGCCCTCGGCGGAGGATGCGAGATCAATCTGCACGCTGCCAGGATTCACGCCACGGCCGAGGCTTACATCGGCCTGGTCGAAGTGGGCGTGGGCCTGATTCCCGGCGGCGGCGGGACGAAAGAGATGATGATCCGCGCAAACGAGCACGCGGCGGGCGGCGACAATCTGGACTTAACTCACGCGCTCCGACCCATCTTCGAAAACATCGCCACCGCTAAAGTGTCCACCAGCGCTGAGGAGGCGCGGTCGCTCGGCTACCTTCGCCCGTCCGATCTGATCGCCATGAATCGCGACCGGCAAATCGCGGACGCGAAGCAGACGGCGCTGGCGATGGTTCGCGCCGGGTATCATCCTCCGGCTCCCGCGGAAATTCGCGTGCTTGGCGAGGAATTTCTCGCGCTCGCTAAATTAGGGGTGCATGGAATGATTCGCGGCGGGTACGCCACGGAGTTCGACGGCGTGGTCGCGCGCAAGCTTGCGTGCATCCTCGCTGGTGGCGCCATCACCGCCGCACAAAACGTCCCCGAGCAGTACGTCCTCGATCTCGAGCGCGAAGCATTCGTCAGCCTTTGCGGCGAACGCAAGACTCAGGAGCGCATCGCGCACACCCTCAAGACTGGGAAACCCCTTCGAAACTAGCGCATTCGTCCTTACGAACCCGCAAGCGAACTCCAATACACGCCGATAAACTCAAACCGCGCAGATCGTCGTAGTCGAATTGTGGGCACGAGCCGCTACGCCAAACCGATCAACTGGGTTCGATTTACAACGTGTGCCGTTTTGAACAGACTTCCGGATGTAACGGCTACTAGGATGTCGAGGTAGCTGTTGCGGGAGGACGAAAACTTAGAACTGGGATCGGATTGCCTTCTCCTCATCGCCATCTCGCAGATCTAGCTCCTGCGCAGGACGGAGTTCCCCATGGACGCGACACGAAGCAGCCGCGAACCAAACCAATCTGCAAACAAACGCTCGTCGGCACCGCGCTCGTCCTCGGTTCGCCGATCACCAGCGGGATCGGCTGACGGCGGCCATCGCCAACGCGTTTGGCTCAAGTCGGGTGTTAGGCCACATAGTTGCCCCAAATGTCGGAGCGTAGCTACCCTGCGATCGAGCCGGCAAGGAGTCCTTGAGATGTTTGTGTTTCTACCCGTGCGACCATTCCGCTGTATGGATTGCAATTGGCGTTTCTACGGATTAATCGTTAACCTGCGCTCGATCCGTTCCTGGTTTCCCGTTACCCGCCGCTCGAATTTGGACTAATAGGCGGCCACCAAAAGTCCTCGGACCACATAGTTACGAGTTTTCTGCTGCTGCTTTCCTATGCAATTAGGCTTCTCTAAGCGTTCCACGCGAAATGTCCCCCGGGGGCACGAAGATGCGATGCGAGTGGGCTCCGAGAAAATGTTGCATCGACGGGTTGAGCTGGCAGCGCTGGCCTGACAAGTGGTTCATGGAACTAACTTGTCTGGTGATCCGGCTGATCAGGCACTTGACAACGCTCTCCGGCAGGTTCATGTTCTCTGAATTATTTTATTTGCCGACGAGACTTTGTGCACGACATCAATCGAAACCGTCCGGGCGATCCCAGCCTTTTTCCTGACCCATCACTCGTGGTGCGACAACTTTCAAGAGCTTTCGCAGAAAACATTTCGCATTAGCGTTCGATAATTCCAGCAGAAACAGGGAGGAAGGAAAATGAAGCACAAGAGGATCATCCGGCCCGCTCTAATCGTTGGAATGGTGCTCGCCAGTCTGGTTGGTATCGGCCTGGCGGCACAGCAGAATAAGGACACCGTGAAAGTCACGGGCGGCCTTGCGCTCTCGGAGTTCAGAGGATACGAGGGCTGGCAGGTGGTTGGCCCGAGCCTGACCGACGCCCAGAACGTGATTCGAGTAATCGTTGCCAATCCCGTGATGATCAAGGCGTACCAGGAAGGCGTTCCGGGCAATGGCAAGCCTTTTCCCGACGGCTCCAAGATCGCGAAGATCGAGTGGGAACCGAAGAAGCTCACGGATGCCCCTTTTTCCGCGAGCACGCCGGACACGGTGCCGGGCACCCTGCACGCGCTTGAGTTCATCGTGAAGGACAGCAAGAGATTTCCAGACACGCACGGATGGGGATATGCAGATTTTAAGTATGATCCCGCGACCGATCTGCTCGCGCCTCTGACGGCAACGGACACGCCGCCACAGGGGAACGACGCAAGGTGCGGAGCCGCGTGCCACACGATTGCGGCGTCAAAGGATTACATTTTCACGGCGTATCCGAAGAGGTGAGCAAACACACGAATGGTGTGGACTTGCCTCGGGCCGTGGCGTCGAACTATTTCGGCGTGAGGTGGTACAGACCGCCGGGATTGCCGTCTTCCAGCATCCAAAGCGAGCCGTCTGGCGCCTCTTCGATATCGCGGGCGCGCACCCCGACGCTCCAGCGCTGGACTGCGGTTGCGCCGCCCTTGCCGTCAAACGTGAGGCGGACGAGCGCCTTGGGACCCAAGCCGCTGATCAAGCCGTTGCCATCCCATGGGAAGACGCTGCCTTTGTAGAACATGATGTTGCCCGGCGCGATCACCGGCACCCAATAGATGACGGGCTTGGCGAGGTCGGGCCGCGTATCGGGGCTGGGGATCGGCACACCGTTATAATTCGCGCCATAGGAAACCAGCGGCCAGCCGTAATTCTTGCCGGGCTCGATCAGGTTCAGTCTGTCGCCGCCGCGCGGGCCATGCTCGAGCTTCCCAGAGCTGGCCAGTGGGACTGAAGGCGAGGCCATAGGGCGTGCGGTGGCCGCTGGTCCAAGTTTCCGCCGGCGTCAGGTTGGGCGTGGGGAAGGTATAAGTGCTCACCACCGGCGCGGTCTTAGCTGCCTCGGTATCGCTCGCCGGATCAATCAAGGGAATAGTTTGGGCGCCGGTTTTGCCTTCCATCGGATTGCCCGGCGCTGGCTTGCCATCGAGCGTCAGCCGAAGGATCTTGCCTTCCGGCTGGTTGGGATCCTGTGCGGGAGTGAAGCGCTGACGGTCGCCCACGGTGAGGAAAAGGAAGTTGCCATCCGGTGAAAAGGCGATCTGCGCGCCCGGCTGGCCACCTTTACCCCTAGGCATCTGGCGCCACAGAACCTGAAACCCGTCCAGCTTAGCGCGCTCGCCGGTAAACACAAGCTTGCCACGGCCGAGCGCAAGGCCGCCGCCATAATCACCTGGTTCGACATAGGTGAGATACACATTGTTGTCGGTGGCGTAATGCGGCGAGAGGAATACTCCCAGCATTCCGTTCTGGCCTTGGAAATAGACAACCGGGACGCCGCCAACGTCGGACTTTGCGCCTTGCGGTGTAACCAGCTCGACGCGGCCGACTTTTTCGGTCACCAACATGCGGCCATCAGGCAGGAACGCGATGCGCCACGGAAGGTCAAAGCTCGCCACCTGCGTCATGGTGAAGGGAAGGTCGGCGTCCGGATTCTGATCGCCGGCGTTGGTCTGCGCGTAGGCCGCGCTTGATAGCAGAATCGCCAGGAAAAACGCCCTCGCCAAATTTTTCATTTGTCAGTCTCCCCTGCGTGCGAATGATTCGAACACCCTAGCCAGGATTTCCGATTTCGACTCGAACCCCGCGTATCTTATACGTCCCTCGATTCCTCGACTCAAGAATATTGTGACCGAAGCAGCTTCCATCGAGGCTTCGGGGCCGACTGCTCGTTCTTTGCCTGCCTGAAGCGCCCGCGGCTTGCTGCGAGTACCGGCTGTGCGACTCGAATTCCAGGGAACATTTCGCGGGCTTACTCCGTATTACTGTGCAAGAAGGGCTTAGGAGGCCCACACAAAATGAAAATAATTAAGCGAAGGCGAACGCAAATTGCGACGGTGCTCTGTCTGCTCGCGGCGGGAATGATGACTCTGGTGGACTCTGCAATGGCGGCGCCTCCGGACAAATACCTGCACGTGAACGTCAACGATTCGACGAACGGCGAGAGCGTCAATATTAATGTGCCGCTCTCGATGGCCGAGAAGGTTTTGCCGACAATCAACAATCACGATCTGCACGACGGCAAGGTCTCGATCCATCACGCGGAAATGAACGGTGTGGACGTTCGGGCGTTGCTGGACGCGGTGAAGACAGCTCCAGACAATGAGTTCGTCACGGTCAAGGACAAGAATTCGGACGTGCGCGTGGCCAAGGCGAACGGAAATATCATCATTCACGTGATTGACAAGAAGAATAAAGAGCAACAGGTTGACGTCACGGTTCCCCTCAAGATCGTTGACGCGCTCTTTGCCACTTCGAAGAACGACGAACTGGACATTGCGGCTGCGCTGCGAGCCTTGAGTGATGCGGGTGACGTCGTGTTGGTGAGTGTGGAGGACTCCAGCCAAAAGGTCCGCGTCTGGGTGGATTCGCGGAATACGCAGGACTGAGTCCATTCGAAGACCAGAACAGCGAAGAGTGGACAAAAACGAATGATCGGAGTGCGACGATGATCGTGTTCGCAAAGATTGCGTTGGGATTGGCCGGTGCGGGGCTGGCAAGCGTCGGGGTTCTATGCAGTGAAGGCGTCGTCAACGTGAAAGTGATCGAGAAGCAGCCGCAGGGCGTTCACATCCACGTGATCGCTCCTGCGATTCTGGCTCCTATTGCCGTGCACCTCGCGCCGCGGAGCGCTCTTGCGCAAGCGGCTCGGGAAATCCAGCCTTACATGCCGATGATTTGCGCAGCACTCGACGGTTTGCAAGATTCAGACGATGTCGTGATTGTTGAGGCGAAAGGACCCGGCGAACACGTGGAGGTTGCGAAATCAGGCGGCTCGATTATTGTGGACCTGGACGATGCCAGCGAGACCGTGCACTTATCCACTCCGATTCGCGCGATATCGAGCACCGTCAACCAGCTCGCCGCTGCCAGTCCTAGCTCGCTCTAGCGGCAAGAGACTGCGCCCGACTAGTGACAAAGCGACGGCTGATTGGCGTCGGAGTCGAGATGGCCGGTTATCAGCGCATACCCAGCAGGTGAGTACCAGGAGCAACACGTCGGGCGATACGACAGAATGGGCTGATCGGAGAAACCCGGAGCGATCAGGTCGCGTATGCCCGCCGGTCGCGGGGCATCGCCGCGATGATGCTTGTCTAGGGCGCGCTACCTGCCCAAGTCCAGCCGGTTTCGATGATTTTCCATTTCTTGGTCGCGCGCATGTTGGTGATTCGACTTTGCTCGTCCGCCCTGACGGCGTCCAAAGTCGGATATTCACCGAAACATGCCACCGGGCCTTGGTAAGAATATTTCTGCACGAGAAACTGCTTATAGCCTGCCCCCATGTTGCCCGGTGTCATGTCCGTGGTGTCAAAGACGGCGCTGAAATACATCGTGGGCTGGCCCTGGTCCGAAGAACAATAATAGTGGTGTACTTTCCCGGCTTGTTGCGCCCACCCATTTCCCGTCTTCGGGATCTCCTGAGCTGAACTTGCGGACGAGGCGGAATTGGAAGTTACAGGAGGCGGCCCGGCGGCAGCGCCCGCACTTGGCGTGTACGTCCAATTGATGTGGATGACCTCCCACTTACTCGCCGCCCATTGTTGCTCCTCGGTACTCAGCATGAATGACCGCTGTCCCGGATCACCGGAAGCTTGGCGGCAAAGATCGGATTCTCGCACCAGCTTGTCCACCGGATACGTCCGATGCATGTACGTGTAATACGCCTGTTGAATGGTGCCGGCCGCCGCTTCCGTATGAATAAACGGAGTGACGTACACGGTTTCATGAGTTCCGTTTTCGCCCCAGGACCTGCATTGGAACCAGCTTCCTTGTGCCGAAGCACAGGGAGCGAAAATGACCAGGGCCGAAAAAATAGACGCCGCCGCTATGAACGACAGCTTCACTTTCATGCTGGTTGACCTCCGGGCGTCCGTTCACTTGCGTGGCCGCGATGTTATCCGTGTACTTGTGCGCCGTCAACGTGCCGGATGTCCCGCAATCCGGCATACCAGAAGTTGGCTGCGCGTTCGCGTTGGGATAGTATTGGCGCCGAATAGACTTGGAACCCGAAAATTGGGTTCGGATCGGCTAACCGCCCGACGAGTGGACCCATGCCAAAGGACCTCACACGAAGAGAATTAATGCGCCGTTCGATCGCCGCAGGCGGCTTGTTTGCGGCCGGATCAATGATGCCCGTTTCGGCGACGCCGGCCGATCAAACTGCCGGACAATCAACTCCTCAAACCGAAACCAGGGTTCCCGCGACGATCGTTAACGGCAAGGTTGTACAACCGAGAAGGGAATTGTCGGTCTTGCAAAAGACAAGCATCCTGGTTGTCGGAGGCGGTCCGGCTGGGACGGCTGCCGCATTTTCGGCCAAGCGATTGGGATTGGACGTCACTCTTGTAGAGAGGTACGGATATCTCGGAGGGCTCGCAACTGGCGGCCTCGTCCTGGGAATATTTCCGCTTTACGATCGAAACAAGAAGCAAGTCATCTTCGGCATCGGCGAAGAGCTGATGAAGAAACTGGACGTCCTCAAGTACGGAATCATTGATCGGAACAAGGCGCCGATCTACCCGACCTTAGACGCGGAGGCATTCAAGTTTGTGCTGGCCGATATGGTGCTCGATTCGGGAATCACCGCCTACCTGGATTGTTGGGGTGTTGACGCCATTGTGGATTCCAAAGGAGGCGTGCGGGGCGCGGTTTTCGAGAGCAAGTCGGGGCGACAGGCGATCCTCGCCGATATCGTGATTGACGCTTCGGGAGACGGTGATATTTACGCGGCCGCGGGTGCGGCTTTCGAAAAAGTCAAAACCAACATCGGACTGATCAGCCGAATTGGAAACATTGATGAAGTTGACATGGCTCCGACAAGAGGATCGGAGGACCCGGAGCACCCTGCTACTGGCCAGCCCGGAACAGGGCGGCCCTCGAAGGGAAGGGTGAACGACCTGAACGGTCACGCCGGGAATTCGACGCCTGCTCCACACGTGAACTGGCTCAACATGAAAGGCCCGGTCGGCGACGCTCTGGACGTGTCGGACCTGACCTCCATGGAACTCAAGCATCGCCGCGGAACATGGGGCAATGTTGAGAAGCTTCGTGAAAAGCCGGGAGACGAACAGGTTTTTCTGGCCGAAACAGCTCCTCAGTTGGGCGTGCGGCTCAGCAGACTCCTTGGCGGCGTCAAGAAGCTTACAGTCCAGGAAATCCGGAGCGGCGCGAAGTTTAAAGATGTGATTGGATATTCCGGCGCCTATGCGAACGCTCCCGAATTCCAGATTCCTTACGGCACGCTCGTTCCCTCGAAGGTCGAGAATGTCCTGGCGGCCGGACGATGCATATCGGCCGATTTCGAAGTTGCAGATATCACGCGGCTCATCCCTGTTTGTTGGGTCACGGGACAGGCTGCAGGTTTGGCTGCGGCACTGTGCATCCAAAATAAATGCAAGCCTCGCGACGTAAATGTGGCGAAGCTGCAAGACCTGCTCCGGCAGCAGGGGGCGTATTTGGGATGATATTTCTCCGGCGCGTTCCGCGGCGAGTGATTCAGCTGATTTGCTTAGTCGGCGCGATCGTGCTGGTTTGGCCCGTAGTGCCTTGGGCGATTGCACCAAGATCCTTCGTACAAGCGAGTCCATTCGTTGCTCTCTCATCGAGTATTGCTACGCGGTCCGTCAGCGTGGGAGTGGTTTTCGCGCTCGTCGTAGCCATCGCGAGTTCATTCAAGAAGCGCTGGTTCTGCCTGTACCTCTGCCCAACCGGTTTCCTGCTCGAAAATACCTCGCACGTGGGATTGCGCAAGGCAAGTTGGTGGACCAAGTGCCCGCCGGTCGGAAGATATGTCGCGATACTCACGTTGGTCGGCGCCGTGGCGGGGTATCCGGTGCTGCTGTGGATGGATCCTCTGTGCATTTTCAGCAGCCCCTTTGCGGTGAACAAGGCGACGAACACGATATCCGTCATTCTCGTA
Source organism: uncultured Acidobacteriota bacterium (assembly GCA_963814855.1). GTDB lineage: Bacteria > Acidobacteriota > Terriglobia > Acidiferrales > UBA7541 > Palsa-295. Next base: position 1,375,807 of record CAWFEL010000007.1, on the reverse strand, counting down.
AGTCTCGGTCTGGGCACTCTGGTCGCAGCTACACTGGTTTTCGGGATGCTCTGGTGCGTACGCATTTGTCCGCTCAGCGGAATGCAGGACATGCTGTTTTCGATGCGGAAGGCGCTCTGGACCAAAATGGCTGCGAGTGCGCCAGCGCAGAAATTCCATATCGCCCGGCGTGTGTTCTTCGCCGGCTCGGCCGGCGCACTGCTCGCGGTTTGGGCGCGCCGGACTGGAGCGGCGCGATATCGCAAGAGCGACACGCTGCTGCGTCCTCCCGGCGCCGTGCCAGAGGATCGCTTCGCCGGTCTGTGCATCCGCTGCAACAATTGTGTGCACGCCTGCCCGTCGAAAATCATTCACCCGGATACCGGTCATGAGGGTGGTTTGGCTGGCTTCGGGGCGCCGATCGTTCGATTTGACAGGGACTACGAATACTGCCTGGAGACGTGCAACGCCTGCACCCAGGTTTGCCCGACCGGGGCGCTGGCGGCGCTTGGTCTGCCGCAGAAGAATAAATACGTGATCGGCGAGGCGCTCGTTGATAACAATGTCTGCCTCACCGCTCTCGGCAAGAAGGAATGCGACGCGTGCGAGCAGGCGTGCCCGTACGATGCGGTCAAAATCATATGGGACGAAGGGCAATACAACGCCTACCCAGTGGTCAATGATAAATGTACGGGCTGCGGGGCGTGTGAAGTCGTTTGCCCCACCAGTCCGTCCAAGGCCATTCGCGTGTGGACCTTAAAGCCTGCCTGAAGGTGCTTGAGTTTTATCGCGCAGAGCGGCATGAGGCTCGCATGTCGTTGGATAGCGTTTCGGCGACGAACCTTTCGGCATCCAGATCACCGAAAATTCGGTTATTGAGCAGTTCCTCGCCGAATGTTCCCCGGGGGTACGAAGGTACTATTGCCGCAGTCCGTCCCTGACCTCGAAAATTACAATTGCAGTGATAACTCAGGCCTTTTCAGGGGGAACGGCGTGAAACCGTTCGTACTATCATGACGCCACTTAAAGACACTTTGGAAGCGACCGCGCCTGTTGCCGAAACCACGACCGTGCAAGTGAGCGAGCGGCCGAAATCGGAATCCGGCCACCTACGCGCCGACGCCGTGTCGCTCGACGTGCCCGTAAAGGTCCACGGATCGCGCGTAACGGACGTGGTTCGTGGGATTACGCCGCACACCGAACCTTTCGAAGAGCAGACATCCACGATGATTGTGTTTCCTCAGGGCGGCGTGCTGCGGATGGCCACTGCCGTTACCGCCGGGCAAATGGTCGTGCTCACGAATCTGAAATCCGGCCACGATGCAATTTGCCGCGTTATTAAAGTGCGCGCATACGCGCAGACGCAGAGCTACGTCGAGCTGGAATTCACGAATCGCCAGCCCGGATATTGGGGCGTTCAATTCGCCGGCGACGGAGTTGAACCCGCGAAGGCGTTTGTTCCGGCCCCCCCGCCCGCTCCCTTCGTTGCCGAGGCGCCGGCCGAAAGAATCGAAACGAAACCCGCGTCGCAGATTTCGTGGGCGCCGGCCGTAAATCTGCAACCGCAGGCAGCGAAGCTCGCCGAGCCGCCTGTTTTTTCACCTCCTGTGAAGCCAGTCGGTCCGCCGCCCGAACGCACCGCGCAAACGAGTAAGCCCGAGTCTTCGTTCGTTGCGATCGGCGCGCAAGAGGATGTGCAGCCGGCGGCCGCGGCGACTTCCCACAAAAAGAGAGTGGAGCGAATCACCGCTCCAGTAGCGTCTCTTTCGATGACCGAGCTGCGCGGCGATGCGCACGTGGCCGCGCCCGTTTCCACTTCGCTCGGCGCCGGAGTTCCCGGCGAGATGACGGATCTTTCCGATGATCTCGAGGAAGCGTCGCAGGAAAAGGCGCCGGCACCATTCGGCCGGCTAGCGGCAAGCGCGAGTCTTGCAAGCGCGAATACCGCGCCGCAGAAGGCTTTCGGCGCACGTTTCGATTCAACTGCCCTCGGCGTTTCCGACGAAGCCGCCGCCGCGCCCAAGAATTCAGGCCCAAATTGGTTTTTGATCGCGACTGGGATCGCAGCACTGTTTGTTGTCGCCGCGGGAGGTGCCTTCTACTTCCACCTGTGGCCCGCTGCTAACTCAAACCCGGGGGCAGCCTCCGTATCTGCTCCGGCGGCTCCGCCTGCTGCGCTCTCTACCGCGTCTCCCGGAGGAAGCTTTTCCGGCCAGCCATCTGCCTCGAATCCGGTGTCGCAGACGAACCAGCAGACTACGAATGGCGCAGCACCCGCGAGCGGCCCTGGCGTCGCGACGCCCTTAAATGCTGAGAAAGTTCCCGCGGCCGAGCGTGTACAACCCGGCACTCCTGTCAGTCAGAAAGTCGCGAAAGTCATGCCCGACATGTCTGCGACGCTGAACGCTCATCCCGTCTCCGCGCAGCGTGCTGCTTCGGCCGACGCAGATGCACCGTCTGTTGAATCGGGCGCACCGATTTCGAATGGCGAGCTTCAGGGAATCGCGGCCAATTCCGACGTGGCGCCTCCTCCGCCTCCGGCGGCGCCCCCGCTCCGTGTTGGCGGAAACGTGAAGCCGCCGAAGCTGATTTCCTCGGTCCCTCCGCAATATCCCGCGATCGCGAAATCAGTCGGTGTTGAAGGTAGCGTCGTGGTGGAAGCCTCGATAGGGCCGAACGGCGATGTTGTATCCACGAAAATAATCTCTGGCCCGCCGATTCTTCGCCAGGCCGCCCTGGATGCACTCCGCAGGTGGAAATATCAGCCCGCGACGCTTAACGGCGATCCGATCGGAGTGCAGATCACGGTGACCATCCAGTTCCACAAATAACGGTCCGTAACTTCTCAAATTCCATTGAGGCGGACGCGGCTCCGCAGAATAATTCTGCGTTCTCGCGCGGTTGCTTTTTCTTGCCCAGTGGCATCCAATGGAGTAGTTTGCGGCGATAAGGCTGGCATTTCCTCTGAGGTGAGCCATGCGAGAAGCGGTGCTTGTGAGCTCGGTGCGAACGGCTGTGGGCAAGGCGCCGAAGGGAACGCTGCGTACGACTCGTCCGGACGATCTGGCCGCGCTGGTGATTAAGGAAGCGCTGAAGCGCGCGCCCAGCGTCAAACCTGAAGATATCGAAGACGTAGTCATCGGCTGCGCAACGCCCGAAGCGGAACAGGGAATGAATATCGCGCGAATCGCCTCGCTGCGCGCGGGATTGCCCGTCAGCGTCTCCGCGATGACCATCAACCGGTTTTGTTCGTCGGGTTTGCAATCCATCGCGATCGCCGCCGAACGAATTATGGCCGGGCAGGGCGATATCGCCATCGCCGGTGGCGCCGAATCCATGAGCATGGTTCCCATGGGCGGACACAAAATCGCGCCGAATCCGTGGCTGATGGAAAATTATCCGGACGCGTACATCAACATGGGCTTGACTGCTGAAAATCTGGCTAAGAAATACGGAATCACGCGCGAACAGGCGGATGAATTTTCGTTCGCGAGCCATCAGAAGGCGCTCGCGGCGATTGCGGCGGGCAAGTTCAAGGATGAGATTGTGCCGGTGGCCGTCAGCTACACGGTGCTTGAAGCGAGCGCGAACGGTTCCGCGAACGGCGCGAAGCCGAAAACGGTGAATGTCACGTTCGATACCGACGAGGGTCCGCGCAGCGATACTTCTATCGAGGCGCTCGCCAAGCTCAAACCCGCGTTTCACGTGCGTGGCGTGGTGACGGCGGGGAACAGCTCGCAGATGAGCGATGGCGCGGCGGCGGCCGTGGTGATGAGTGCCGAACGCGCGCGTGAATTGGGCCTGAAGCCGCTGGCGAGATTCGTCGCGTACGCCACCGCCGGAGCTCCGCCGGAAGAGATGGGAATCGGCCCGGTCTATGCAATTCCGAAAGCGCTCAAGATCGCGGGATTGAAGCTCGATCAGATTGACGTGATCGAATTGAATGAGGCGTTTGCGGCGCAGGCGATGTCGGTGATCAAGGTTGCGGGCCTCGATCCCGCGCGCGTGAACGTCAATGGCGGCGCCGTGGCGCTTGGCCATCCCCTCGGATGCACAGGCGCGAAGCTTACGGCCACGATTCTGCGCGAGCTCGAGCGGCGCAATGCTCGCTACGGACTGGTGACAATGTGCATCGGCGGCGGAATGGGAGCGGCTGGTATTTTTGAGCGCGCGGCCTGATTCGGTAGAAACGCGAAGGGAGAAAGAATCATGGCGACGACAACCGTTTCGCAGTCCGTGAATCGCGGCGGCGCATTCCTGGTGACGCCCATCACTCCGGCGGAAATCTTCACGCCGGCGGACGTCACGGACGACCAGCGCCTGATCGGCCAAACGGCCTCGGAATTCGTCACGAAGGAAATCCTCCCGCTGATACCCGAGCTCGAAAAACACAAAGAAGGCTTGATGGCGCACGCGCTGAAGAAGGCCGGCGAGATCGGTCTGCTAGGCGCGGGAATCCCGGAAATATTCGGAGGCTCCGAGCTCGACAAAATCTCGGCGACGGTGTTGACCGAAAAGATCAGCGTGTACGCTTCGTTTGCGGTTGCGTTCGGCGGCACTTCCGGAATCGGGACGATCCCGATCGCGAGTTTCGGGACCGAGGAACAGAAGAAGAAATACCTGCCGAAGATTGCCTCGGGCGAACTGCTCGCCGCCTATTGCCTGTCGGAGCCGCAGGCTGGCTCGGATTCGCTCGCGGCGCGCACGCGGGCCGTGCTCTCGCCGGACGGAAGTAATTGGATTCTCAACGGGCAGAAGATGTGGATCACGAACGGCGGATTCGCCGACGTTTACATCGTGTTCGCAAAGGTGGATGGCGAGAAATTTTCGGCTTTCATCGTCGAGCGCGGCACGCCCGGGTTCACCGTGGGCGCCGAGGAAAACAAGATGGGCATTCGCGGCAGCTCTACCGTGCCGCTCTTTTTCGAGAATGCGCCGGTGCCGAAGGAAAATCTGCTCCACGAAATCGGCCGCGGGCACATCGTTGCGTTTAACACCCTCAACGCGGGACGGTACACTCTGGGGGTGTCCTGTATGGGCGGATCGAAGAGAGCGCTCGCGGACGCTGCGAAATATTCGCATGAACGCGTTGCCTTCGGAAAAACAATCAGTGAGTTCGGCCTGATCAAGGCGAAGTTGGGCGAGATGGCGATCCGCATCTACGCGCTTGAGTCCATGATCTATCGGACGGCGGGAATGATGGAAGCCGCGATTTCCGCGGGCGGCGCGGACAAGATCAAACAATCCATGCAGGTGCTCGAGGAGTACGCCATCGAAAGCTCGATCACCAAAGTCGTCGGCAGCGAGACGCTGGACTATTGCGTGGACGAAGGCCTCCAGATTTTCGGCGGCTATGGCTACCACGAGGATTATCCGATGGCGCGTGCCTATCGCGATAGCCGCATCAATCGGATTTTCGAGGGCACCAACGAAATCAATCGCATGCTGATCATTCAGATGCTGTTGAAACGCGCGATGGCGGGCGCTCTGCCGCTGATTCCAGCGGCAAAGAAACTCGCCGACGAATTGCTCGCCGGGCCGTCGTTTGAAGAAGCGCCCACGGGCACTTTTGCCGAGGAAGAACGTTCGCTCGCGCAGGCGAAGAAAGTATTTCTGCTGGCCGCCGGGGCCGCGGTCGAGAAGTTCCGCGACAAGCTTGCGGAGCATCAGGAAATTATCGCCGCGCTTTCGAATATCGTGATGGACGTTTACGCAATGGAATCCAGTTTGCGGCGCACGCAAAAATCCGGCGCCACGGATTCGCCGATGGCGGATGCCGCTCGTTCGTTCGGTTATGACGCGATGGATCGCATCGAGAAGGAAGCGCGTACGGCGCTTGCTGCGACGTCCGATGGTGACACGCTCGCCACGCAGCTTGCCGCGTTGCGGCGTCTCGCGAAGCACGCACCGGTGGATACGATCGCGCTGCGGACTCGCGTTGCCGAAGCAGTTCTCGCGCAGGATCGCTACCCATTTGAAGGGCGCTGAGCGCTCTGTGATATTACTTCGCGCGAAACAAAACCGAATCGCATTCTGGTCGTGACATAAACTGTCGCCCCACATCGTCTCGAAATGGGACGATTTGCCGCCCGCGGCACTTCCTAAGAAGCGGAAACCATTTTCCACCACCCGCAGAGCCGTCTTGCAAGCCTCCGATATTTCAACTACTTAGGCGCTGGTCCCTTTGGAATCACCCGTGCATCTAATGGAGTGGAAGTCACGAGAGGATCGATGAAAACCGTAATTGGCGAAGTGAAAGAGATGGCGAGCAGTTTCTGGCAGAACACGAAAGTGCGAAACCGCACGGGCTGGAGCCTGGCAATTTTCCTTGTTCTGCAGCTTTATTTCGTGCGCGAATTGATCGCCGCGGAACTCCTATTCGGAATGATGTTCGCATTCATGCTTGCGCTGGCCTGTCTTTTCTACGTTGTCGGCACGATCGGTGTGAACGGCCGGGAGTGGGCCGAAGCGGGCGCTCGCGTCGCAGTAAGTTCGGCGCGCCGCGGCTTCAGCACGCTCGAGGAAATCAGTAAAAAGCCATTCCGCCATCCACATTCAGAGTCTGCCCAGTAATCGCGCTGGCCTGATCGGAAACCAGAAATAGGGCCGCGGACGCAATTTCCTCCGCCGTCTGCGGCCTGCCCTGCAAAATATTCTGCATCATCTGCTTCAGCATTTCGTCGCCACCGGAATTGAAATGTGCCGCAAAGTCGCGCGTCAGATCCTGCGACATTTTCGTTTCGGTTACGGGGCCGGGGCAGATGGCGTTGACGCGCACTCCCTGGCGTGCTGCTTCGGCGGCCGTCACGCGCGTCAGGCCGATCAGTCCAGCCTTGGACGATGTGTACGCCGCGCTCAATCCAAACGCCGCCTTGGCTCCCACGGTCGAAATATTCAGGATCGAACCCGACTTGCGCGAGTACATTTCCGGAAGCACGAGCTGCGTGAGCAACAAAGGCGCGCGCAGGTTCACGGTCATCACTTCGTCCCAATCGCCGAGCGGAAATTTCTCGATCGGCTGAATGGGCCCGTAGATCGCGGCGTTGTTGACGAGAATGTGGACCGCGCCAAACGCGCTGCGCGCCGCATCCACGATTTTCTCGCAGTCCGCTTCCCGCGCCAGATCGGCTTGCACCGCTGCCGCTTTGCCGCCTGCGCTCTGAATTTCCGCGACGACCTGACGGATTTCGCCCTCGCTCCGTGCGGCCGCGACGACGGATGCGCCCTCCGCCGCGAACCTCCGCGCGATGGCGCGACCGATTCCGCGTCCTCCGCCGGTTATGATGGCCACTTGTCCCTTGAGCTGCATGTGTTCTCCCTCGGAATGAATTTCAGAGGATAACATTGCTCATCGTTGTTTGCCGAACCATGCATTGCGACACCCGCGAGTCATTGACTCAGCCGCAGCCGCGGCATAGGATGCCGCACGGCGCTTTTCTCACGGGGGAAATTAAAGATGGCGACAAATGTGGACTTGCTCGGCTCGTACTGGACTCTCGCGGGGGGCGGCGCTGAACCGCACACCGATCATGAATATTGTCCGTGGGATATCAAGGACCGCGCCGAAGCCGCCGCGCGAGTGGGCTTCAATGGCCTGGGCATTTGGCACGCCGATCTTGCCCACACGCTCAAGAAGCGCAGCCTGAAGGAAATGAAGCAGATCTTCGACGACAACGGCATCAAGCACATCGAGCTGGAATTCCTAGGAGGCTGGTTCCTCGACGGCGAAGAAAAAAAAGCCTCCGACATCGAGCGCAAGAAACTTCTCGAGGCCGCGGACGTTCTGCGCCCGCACCACATCAAGGTCGGCAACTTCACAAAAACCCAGGCCACCATGCAGAAAATGATCGAATCGTTCGCCGCGCTCTGCACCGACGGCGCCAACCATGGCACGCTCATCGGCTTCGAAATGATGCCGTTCTGCGATATAGACTCCGTTGAGAAAGCGATCCAGCTCGTGGACGGCGCCGGCGCGAAAAACGGCGGCATCTGCCTGGACCTCTGGCACATTGACAAGCTGAAAATTCCTCACCAGAAAGTCGCGAGCATTCCCCGGAAATACATCACGTCAATTGAAATCAACGACGGCACGTATGAATCCACCTGGAGCATGCACGAGGACACCATCAACCATCGCCTGCTTTGCGGGGACGGGGAATTCGACGTGAAGGGTTTCGTCGCGGTGATGCTGAAAACCGGCTATACCGGCCCGTGGGGAATCGAAGTACTCAACGCGGAACTTCGCAAGAAAACGCTCGATCAGATAGCCACGAGCGTCTACAAAACTACTCGCGCGCAATTTCCGAGCTAGTCAGCCGCTACCCGCTGCTTCAGCACGGACTCGACCGCCGCGACGATTTTCTCTTCGTTCGGCAGGACGAAGCTTTCCATCGGCTCGCTGTAGGGAACGGAAGTATCCATCGCCGTCACCAGCTTTACCGGCGCCTTCAGATACTTGAACCCCAGCTCAGCCACCTCGCCCGCGATCACGACAGCGGCCGAAGCGTGCTTGGGCGCCTGATCTACCAGCACGAGGTGCCCGGTTTTTTTCACAGACTCGATGATTGTCTTGGTATCGAGCGGCGAAAGCGTGCGCGGGTCAATCACCTCCGCGCTGATTCCTTGCTTCGCCAGAATTTCCGCCGCGGCCAGAGATTTCTTCACCATCCACGCTGTCGCGACGATTGTGACGTCCGTTCCGGCGCGCTTGATGTCCGCCACGCCAAAAGGCACCAGGTAGTCGCCCTCCGGCACGGGGCACTTGTCGAGCATCAGCATGTAGTGATGCAAATAGACCACCGGATTATCGTCGCGTATCGCCGATTTCATCAGCCCGTACGCATCTGCCGCATTCGACGGCACCGCAATCTTCAGCCCCGGAATTCCCATCATCGCGCCATAAATACAATTCGAATGCTGCCCGGCCCATCCCGCCGCGAATCCGAATCCCGCCTTGAAAACCGTCGGCACTTTTACTTGTCCGCCGGACATATAGCGCAACCGCGGCGCCTCGTTGATCACTTCGTCGAATGCGACGAGCATGAATTCCGCCATGTAGAGTTCGACGATCGGCCGCAGGCCCATCATTGCGGCGCCGATGGCTATTCCCAGTTCGGCAGTTTCGGAGATCGGGGTGATGCGCACGCGATCCTTCCCGAATTTGCGCACGAATGGATCCCGGTCCGTCATCGCCATGTTTTGGCCGTAGAACACGACGTTCGCGTCGCGCTGCATCTCTTCCGTGATCGCTACGGCGATCCCTTCAGCAAACATCATTTCGCGCGGCATGCCTGCCTCCTTGATTTCCCAGCGTGCTTTCTACGCCCAAACGTAATTCAGCGCATCGGCGCCCGATGGCAACGGGCTCGCCAGCGCAAATTTCACCACGTCTTCCATCTCGGCGCGCACGGTTTCTTCGATTTTCTTGGCGTCCGCATCGGCAAAAAAGCCCGCGGAGATCAGATGCGCGCGGAACTTCTTGATGGGATCGTTTTGCTTCGCCGCTTCGTACTCGGCTTTGTTGCCGTAGACCTCGATGGACTCGTGTTCCTGGAATTGCGTCGGAACGGGCGGCACTGTGATGGCATTTCCGTGCGGGCTCATTCGATAGAATATCGATTCGATGAGTGACGGTCCTTCGCCGGCTCGCGCTCGCTCGACGGCCGTGGTCACCGCGTCGTATACCTTGAGAGGGTCCGTGCCGTCCACGGTCACTCCCGGAATACTGAACGCTTTCGCCTTTTGCGACAGCGGATCGCCCGCCTTCGCGTTCGCGTCTTCCAGTTTCACGTGCGTGTACGCCTGATACCCGTTGTTCTCGAGAACGAATACGACCGGCAGCTTCCACACGGCCGCCATGTTCAGCGTCTCGTAGAACGCCCCCTGCTTCGATGAGCCGTCGCCGAAGAACGAATAAACGACCTGACCTGTTTTTTTCACTTGCGCGGCGTATGCCGCGCCGGCCGCATGCGCGATTCCCTGGCCGATAATTCCCGAGGCCGTTGGAAAGTGGCGCGTCGGATCGGCCAGGTGCATGGAGCCGCCGAAACCTTTGCAGACGCCGTCCTTGCGCTGATAAATTTCCGCCATTAGCGCGCGCGCCGGAGTTCCCAGCACGAGCGGATACCCGTGGCAGCGATAACTCGGCATCACCAGATCGTTTTCCGCGCGCGTCGCGAGACAGCCCACGATGCTCGCCTCCGCGCCGTCCGCCAGATGCGCGTGCCCGCGAATCACGCCGGGATGCTCGACGAACGTTCGCTTCACGCGCTCCTCGAATTCGCGGATCCGGCACATCTGCGTGAACATCCAGATCAGGCGATCTCTCGAAAGCTGGCTTGAATTTGGCATCGCTGATTCCTCCGCTTACAATTTCTTAGGATGCAGGTACAGCGTCTCCCGCTTTGCCGATGTATCCGAGCGTTCCGCCAACATCAACTTCCGCGGGCTCGCGCACCAATATCTTGAGCAGCACGCCATCAACCGGCGCGTCCAGCTCGTAGCTCACCTTCTCGGTCTCCAGCTCGACGATCGGCTCGCCCTGCTTGAACGCGTCGCCTTCGTTCTTAATCCAGCGGACGATGGTCACTTTCGTCGTGTTCATCCCGCCTGTCTTGGGAACCACAAGATTCGTAACGATGGCGAATTCCTTCCTCGGTCACGATGTCAACGACCTGAAGTTAAGCTTTAAAAGTTAAGCTCGAATGGGTCCCGCCGATTCGTCACCCACGACTCGCGGGATGCAGATTGTCTCGCGCGGACGTGCCCACGGCAACGGTTTTCTTAACGCAATCCCAGCGTGATGTCAACGGGCCACCATTATCTGCTACTCTTTCCCCGCTTCGGGGGAATCGCAAGCAGAAAACGCGCGACGGCGAACTTGCTGGCGCCGGGCCGAGCATTGGGAGAGGACATGAGTCCGCAACCTCATAGATTTCTTGCGTTAGCAGCCGCAATAATTGCATCAAGCGTGTTCTTCACCGCGACTGCGCGTGCACAAAATGAGACGAAGACCGTCGCCGGTGATTTCTTCGTGGATCCTCCCACGCTGGTTTCTCTTGGATTCGAATGGCGCATTTCGGGCGACGACAATCGCAACGCGCACGTGGACGTCACATTTCGCAAGAAGGGCGAGCAGCAGTGGCGCAAAGGATTGCCGCTATTGCGGCTGCAGCACGAAATCGTATCCGGTGGCACGCCGCGCGAAGGCTCCGGCCATTATTTCAGCTACGTAGCGCCCAACATGTTTGCGGGCAGCCTGCTGAATCTCGAGCCCGACACCGAATACGAATGCCATTTCGTGCTGGCCGATCCCGACGGCGTGAAAGGCAAAGCTGAAAAGACCGTCAACGTCCGCACGCGCAAGGAGCCGATGCCTGCGGAAGGCGGTCACGTCTATCACGTGTATCCGTTCGGATATAAGGGCACGCGGCAGGAGCCTTCATTCACCGGATTGATGGCCGCGTACTACATGGGCTCCGACCACTCCGACCACTCGAACGCGTTTCCGCCGCGCGTCCAGCCGGGCGACATCATTCTGGTCCACGCCGGACTCTACAAGGACAATCGCTTCGTCTATAGCGGCTTCGATCGCACCATCGCTGCGTACGGCACTCCCTTTGACGGCACTTATTACCTCACCGCCAGCGGCACGCCCGAAAAACCGATCGTCATCAAGGGCGCGGGCGACGGGGAAGTGATTTTCGACGGCGACGGCTGCCAGAATCTTTTCAACCTGATGGGCGGGAACTACAATTATTTCGAAGGCATCACTGTTCGTAATACGAACGTCGCATTTTTGCTTGGGTACAAGAATATCGCGGGTTCCAGCGGCTTCACGTTGAAGCATTCCCGCATCGAAAATATCGGCCGCGCGATCGAGGACGATTGGTCCGGCTCGAAGAATTTCTACATCGCGGACAACGTTTTCATCGGCCGCCACGATCCCACAAAATTACAAAGCTGGTGGACGCCCGCGGTATGGGCGAAATTTCCCGGCTATCCAGCGCTCATCACTTCGGAGTACGCCATCAAGATCTACGGCCAGGGCCACGTGGTCGCCTACAACTACGTCGCCAACTGGCACGACGGAATTGATATCGCTACGTATGGCGATCCCGACGGCACGCCGAACGAACTGCGCGACCGCGTGCCTGTCTCCATAGACTTCTACAACAACGACATTTACAACATGGCGGACAATTGCTTCGAAGCCGATGGCGGCGCGCACAACATTCGCGTCTTCCGCAACCGCTGCTTCAACGAAGCCGGCGGCGCGTTCAGCGCGCAGCCCACTTTCGGCGGCCCGCTGTACTTCTATCAAAACATCGCCTACGACAATACGACTGGCGGCCCGCTGAAATTAATTGATACGCCCGCGGGCGTCCTGATCTACCAGAACACCTTCTTCGGCCAGGGCCGCCTGATGGGTCCCGCCTCCAACGTCCATTTCCGCAACAATTTGTTCTGGGCGACGGCTGGGCCGATCCTGTCTTCAACCTGCGCACGTACACGAATTATTCCAGCTCCGATTACAACGGCTTCTACCTCAATCCCGGCGCGACCGCGTCGTTCGAATGGTCTTCGCCGCCGTTCGATGAAGTCATGCCGTTGGGCAGAGGCCATGTTGAGGTTCTGCGCGAGCCGAATCCGGGCCTTCCGGGGCAGCTAATCACCCGCACGTTCAAAACGCTGAAGGAATATCGGGACGCCACGAAGCAGGACCAGCACAGCGTGCTACTCGACTACGATATTTTCGCCAACGCGAAAATTCCCGACAAAAACGATCCGCAACGCCTCTACAACCCCGAAGATTTCGATTTTAGCTTAAGAGGAGCGATCAAATACACTCAACTCACCGAGCCCCCGATGACGGTGGGTCAACTTCAGCCACCCAATCCCGCGATCGACGCCGGCACGATTCTGCCCACAATCAACGACGACTTCACCGGCAAAGCTCCCGATCTCGGCGCCTACGAGCTCGACCGCCCGATCCCGCATTACGGCCCGCGCGAATGGCCGAGCGGTCCATCGGATCCGAACGCACCGCGCTCGGTCGCGGGCCCGCCACACTAGCGCGGTTTTAGTGCGCGTCTTTCGAATTTTTCTGCCAGTAAATCGTCACCGGGCGTCCCCGCCGGGAGTTCCCGCTGGCGTCGAGCACCCTCTCGTGAACTGTCCCGGAAAGATTAATCGTGCTGACGCCCGTGCCGTCGGGATATTGGCTGTGCATCAGAATTGTGATGTGCCCGGTAGGATCAACGTCACCTGAAAGATTCATGGTGACATTTCTGCTGACCGACTCCAGCCATTCGCCCGTGATTTTGTCGCCGTGGATGGTTCCTGCTCTGTCGTGGCATTGCAGTGGCTCGGTTCGAAACGCGAGATAGCAGATTTGCCCGGAGTATTCGCCGTCATGGTTGTGGACGCGCGCGCCGGATGTTCCTGCTGTGGCACTCGCGCGCGTTGTCGCGGTCTCGCGCGTTTTCGTTTCACGCGGAGCAGCCGCTTTCATCGCCACTGGCGCGCCCGCTGAAGGCGCCGCGTTTGTCGCAGAAGCTGGCGTCTCGGGAACCGGCACTGCTGCGCTCGATTTCGCCGCGTCGGGTGTCGGTTGCGCAGGCTGCGCGACAGCGGCCGTTGCAGGCGCTGCGCTATTCCGCTCGCGAACCGTGTACGCCCAATATCCGCCGCCGAGCGCAAGCAGAGCAGCCACCACCGCGCCGGCGATCCATTTTGCCGCACCGCCCGGGGGGCCGCTGGGCTTCGGACTCGGAAGAGCGCGGCGTCCTTCAGCCTCGGTTATCGAAAACGTCCGGACCGGCATCTGGATGTTCTTGAAGCTTTTTTCGCCGAGCGACTGGAACGAAAGCGACAGCTTGTTAACGATCTGGTCGTGCACGCTTCCGGAGATGCAGATTCCGCCAGGCTCGGCAGCCGTCTGCAACCGCGCGGCCACGTTGACGCCATCTCCCATCAGGTCGTCACCCTGGATCAATACGTCGCCCAGGTTGATCCCCATCCGGAATTTCACCTGCCGGTCCGGCGCCAGCTGATCGTTTCGCGTTCGCAGCGCCGCCTGGATGTCGGTCGCGCACCGCACCGCCGCCACCACGCTCGTGAACTCCGCCAGAATCGCGTCCCCGGCCGTATTGAAAATGCGTCCGTGGTGCATCGCCACGAGCGACTCGAATACTTTCTTGTGGCCTCGAAAAGTTTTCAGCGTCTGCTCTTCGTCCTCGCCCATCAGGCGGCTGTATCCGGCAACATCCGCCGAAAGAATCGTCGAGAGCTTGCGCTCAACGATCTGCGAACTTGAGCCTTTGGGTTCGTCGGGCATGCTGATCACTCCAATATTTATTTGCCGGGTATCATAACATTAGGTCATCAGGGGTTGGTGAGAGCCGCGATGGGTGTGTTCAACGCTCCACCGGTAGACCGTCATTTTTTCGCCCGGGCCTGAGCGCATGCCATCCAATCGCCGCTGCCAGATACAGCAGAAATAGATACGGCAGCCAGTTCTTGGGCGGATCCGGAACGGGATAAAGCGTCCCGGCCAGCACCATCGCCATGGCCGCCACGGCAAAAACTGCGAGCAGCACCGCGCCAAGCGACAGACTTCGCAATCGCCGCAGATGCAAGGGCAGCGCAATCGCGACGAGCGCGTACACCGTCAGAAATCCGTACGTCGCGAGCGATCCCATCCAATCGTAGATCGTCTCGCCACTGACCTTGCCCAGCACGAGACCTACAGCCAGCAGCATCGTCGCCGCGCCGGTGGCCAGCACCGCAGTGTATGGCGTGTCGTTGCGTGGATGAATTTTGCTCAGCCAGCGACTCGCCAGCCTGTTGTGCGCCATCAGCAGCAGGACTCGCGCTGCCGCAGTCACGCATGCGAGCGTGCACGCAAACATGCTGACCATCGCGCAGATGTCAATCAGCGGGCCGAGCCGGCTGACTCCTGCCGCGGTTGAAAGGACGCTCATCGGCGCGGCGCTTTGATCCAGCGAACCCGCCGAAGCCGGATACCCGAGCACCTCGGTATACGACGCCATGATGAAAAACATTCCCGAGAAAACAACGCTCTGAATCACCGCGCGTGGAATGGAGCGCAGCGGATGTTTTGCTTCCTCGCCCAGCGTCGTCGCGCTTTCAAATCCCACGAAGCTGAACATCGCCAGGACCAATCCCAGCCGCACGCCGGAGAAATTCACGCCGCGCAGCGAGAATTGCGAGGGATCAATATGCAGGCCGCGCCGCCACAGGAGGATCGCGAAAACCACAATGATCAGCAGCACGGAGGCGAGTTCGCCCCATACCATCAGTCGCGCGGAGACCTTCACATCTCGATACGCAATCCAGATTGAAACAAGCACAGCGAGAACGGCGAGAGGCACGCCGGGCGCGGTGAAGCCGGCGAACTCGCGCAACACGACATTCGCATAATGAACGAATCCGCCCACGACCGACGCTCCCGTGGCGACGTACGCCAGCAGCAACGCCCACGCCGCGGCGCTTCCCAACATCGGCGGCAGCGAAGACGTCGCGTAGGTGTAAAGCGATCCCGGCGACGCCGATTGCCGCGCGAACTGCGCGATGCACAGCGCCACCAGTAATGTGCAAACGGTCGCAAGCAGATACGCCAGCCACGTGCCATTTCCCGCTGTGGCAAAAACCAGCGGCACCGTCAGCGCAGCCGAACACGTCGGCGCCATCGTTGAGATTGATTGAGCGAGCGTTTCCAGCGGGCCCAGCACGTGCCGCCGCAATCCGTAGTGAGGCTGGCTCGCTTCCGCGACGGTTTCGGCTTCGATGGGTGGAACCTGTGGTGCGGCTTCGTGCGACAAAGGCAGACCCTCTCGCGAATCGGATTTCAGTTGCCGGATGGACCGCTTAGTCTGCTGGCGCAGCCACGTTGAGTCAAGCGGATCGCCGATGCTACACTCCGCGCATGAAGCCAGCCCTGGATGCTCACGGAATGCTAGCCGTCGCTATCGAACAAGCCCACATTGGACTTTCCGAAGGTGGCATTCCAGTCGGCGGCGCGATCTTCCGCGCCGACGGCACTTTGCTGGGAGCGGGCCGCAATCGTTTGGTCCAGAACAGTGATCCCTCGATGCACGGCGAGACCGACGCCTTCCGCGCCGCAGGCCGCCAGCCAAGATATCGCGACTTGATTCTGGTGACTACGCTCGCGCCGTGCTGGTATTGCACGGGACTGATTCACCAGTTCCGCTTCAAGCAGGTCATCGTCGGCGATAGCGTCAACGCTCAGGGCGGCGTCGCCTGGCTGCGCGAAAAGGGATTCGACATCCTCGACCTGGCCTCGAAGGAATGCATCGAAATGATGGCCAAGTTTCAGCGCGCGCATCCCGAACTCTGGAACGAATGCGTCGGCGAAGGCTAAGACACCAGTCGGAACATTGAGGACAACGCCTCCCGTCTAATCCTCGGTCCTGCGGGGAGTTTTAAGTTTGTCTTTGGGGCTGACTGTCCCCGGCTTTTCGTCTTTGGTTCTCGAGTGCCGCGCGCAAACATGAGACGCAAATTCTCCATCGCGCTGGCGCTCGAAATCCTGCTTCATATCTTCCAGCGAGTTGCCAACCGGCGGTCCCGAGGGATTGAATATCCAGGCGCAGTCAGAGCAAGTCCAGCCCTCGAATTGCGCGGATTTCATCCAAATCATCGTTTTCATGGTCGCCCCTTGGACGGAATGCTCTTCCGTGAATCTGGAACTTCCTTTGCAGTTTGCTTTCCTGATGCCATAGCCAGCGCGCGCGATTTTTCCGGCGTTCTATTCACCGCGGTGTCCTGATGGATGATGCTCTCGACAATCTCAATGGGAACCTGCTCGAAATGTGTTTCGCTGTTGCGCATGACAGCCTCCCTCGTTGCTGCACGTACCGTAGCAACGAGCAAGTCATACGGGGAGAATCTTTAAAATGTCGCGGCAGTAACGCAGGGTCTCTTAAGCGGAGAGTTGGAAGGGGTTAGCGCGACTAATGCAGTACTCCCGAGATGTCATGCGTTCACGAGGATACGTTTATGTCTGCGTATTTCTGTTGTACGTTGGGCTACGCTTGTGATATCACTAGAAAACGTTAGTTTTACGTTTGCGGTGCCGGAGGCGGGCTATGAAAACGATTCGCGCGGCATCCAATTTTAGGACGCTGAATTTGGGAGATGTTCCCCGTTCAAGAAATGGCAAACACAAGGCGATCGTTTCCATGATTCTCCGCGACCTCGACCAGCTGAAAACCGGCTCCGCGCTGAGGGTACCTTTGGCCGATCTGGGTGATACCAAGGAAAATGTCCGGTCGGCTTTGAACCGCGCTACTCGAAATGCGAAACTGAATGTCGCGACTGCCACGGACGAGAATTTCTTGTACGTTTGGAACGCGAGCAAGAGCAAATCAATTTTCGCAACCGCATAACCGCACCCATTGCATTCGTTTGCCAGCTGCCTCGTTTCTTGGCTGCCCACCCGCGTGTACGAGTCAATTGCTTGTTTACGGTCGATTCAGCCCGTGGTTTTGGCGTTTCAACCGGGACGTCATGGGCGCAATTTGGCGGAATGTTCCGTAACTGTGCCAAATGGGACAGCGCGGACCGTTTCTTGCGGCCACGATACTGCATGCGTCGTAAGAGGACGAAAAAGCAATCCGACAGGGTCACTCTTGCCAGCGTCAAAAGGGAAATGGCGAAGCCGCACATGGCCAGGTCCGCGAGAATAGCGGAGCTGAATCTGGACAGTAACCGAATTCCGGAACGGCCAAGTGTGACGATGCCCGGAACCGTCAACAAAATCATCCCGTCTTCAAGTTCGCGGCGGCCGGAAAAGGCACAGATAGCAGTGGATGGCGCCGACCGTCTCTATCGGGACTTGCGCATCGAAAACACGCTGCTTGACGAACATGGCGACGATGTGAAACTCATGAAGGGCGCTCGCGTCGAGGTAACCGTCTCCTCGCGCCCCGGCATTCTATCGGCCACAGGAGAGGTCATGAGCGACCGTGTGCCTTCGGCTAAGAAAGCTCCTAAACCATGACGCTCCTCTTCGTTTTTGCGGTAGTGATAATCGTCGCGCTTGTGGGGAGTCTTCCCATTTGGCCGCACAGCAAGAACTGGGGCTATTACCCCATCGCCATCAGTGTGGCCATCGTGATTCTTCTCGCCCTCTATTTTACCGGTCACTTGCACCCGCACTAATCGGTTTAGTTCTTCCATTTCTCCCGGCTCACCTCCCGTTCGTCGCCGCAAAGAATCAGAAGGGCAGGTGCGCCGCCCTAGACCAAAGGCCAGTAGACGCGCGTTCCGCAATCTGTCAGCGTGTTAATGACGACCAGTGTCGTCCGCTCTCTCGACGAGAGCTGATTGTTCGTTGACAACTGAATATGGGGTTCAGACTTCGGCGGTGCAGACACTTGTTTGTGCACTTCAGGAGTTTGTGGCACAGACACTTGTCTATGCTCTTATGACTTCCGAGTCGCACTTGACCAAGGCCACTCCTCGGTCGCCGCAATCAGGCCCCTCGTCATTGAGTTGTGTTCCCAATCACCAAATTAAGTGACACACCATGCCGAGTAATTTTCCGCGTAAACCATTGAAAACAAAGAAAAGTGACACCAACAAAGTGACACACTTTTAAGAGGTCAGCTCGGCCCGTTGCGCCGCCATGTTGGCGGCGTTTTTCTCCAACACATGCAGAACTCGAAACCGCCAGCAGGATGCTGGTGCCACGTCGGATGAGACTGCAACAATCCTGCATTCTAGGAATTAGGCACATGAGCGGACGGAACAAAGTGGCAGGGAAGCGACGCTTCAGGTAATATTACTGTGAATTGCGGAGAAGCCATTGACGCTCACTAACATCCAGGGAACAACGACGACCGGAGCCAAGACGCTGGTCCGAGTGCGGCCGCGAGGATTTTGCGCCGGAGTCGTGCGCGCGGTGGATATCGTCGAGCTGGCGCTCGAAGCCTACGGCAGCCCGGTGTACGTGCACCACGAAATCGTGCATAACCGCTACGTTGTGGATCAGTTGCGCGGCCGCGGCGCGATCTTCGTCGAAACCATCGAGGAAGTGCCCGTGGGCGCGGTGCTGGTGTTCAGCGCGCACGGAGTTCCGCCGCGCGTGCGCGTGGAGGCGAAAGAGCGGAATCTGAAGGTGATTGACGCGACCTGCCCGCTCGTCACCAAAGTTCATCTGGAAGCGCTGAAGTTCGCGCGCGAGGGTCGCACGCTGATTCTGATCGGCCACCGCGACCATCAGGAAATTGTCGGCACGTCGGGCGAAGCGCCCAAGCAGACCATTGTGGTCGGCACCGTCGAGGAAGTGGACCAGCTGCAGGTGCCGGACCCGACGCGTCTTGCGTTCCTCACGCAGACGACTCTTTCGCTCTACGACACGCAGGAAATTGTGGCGCGTCTGCGCCAGAAATTTCCCTCGATTGTCGGTCCTGCGTCTGATGACATCTGCTACGCGACGCAGAATCGCCAGGAAGCGGTCGAGGCGCTCACTCGCGAAGTGGAATTGATTCTGGTCGTGGGTTCGGCGAACAGCTCGAATTCGAATCGCCTGGTGGAAGTGGCGCAGCGCGCGGGAGTGGCCGCGCGGCTGATCGAGGATTCGAACGACATTGACGCCGCGGCGCTCGAAGGCGTGAAATCCATCGGCCTGACGGCGGGCGCGTCCGCTCCAGAAGTTTTGGTCGAGCAGGTGAGCCAGCGCCTTTCCGGATTCGGATTCACGAACCACCGCGACCTGGATTTAATTCGCGAGGATGTACGGTTCACGCTTCCGGCCGAACTGGCCGCCAAGTTGGGCCGGGCCGCGAATTGAAACTAATTCGGCCTTCGCCCAGCGGCACCAAACCAACTTTAAGGAGCAATTGAGTGGCGGTTAAAATCGCCCGCCAGCCGAACAAGATTGCCCTGTTGGGTTCGCCCACCAGTGCGGCCGCGATGTCTGCGGGCCATGAAGGCGCGCCCGCGGCGTTGCGCTCCGCCGGTTTGATTGATCGCCTGCGCTCGATTGGCTACGAAGTCACCGATCTCGGCGATGACCCCGTCCAGCTTTTCCAGGTTGACGAAGAAAGCCCGCGCGCGCGGAATGTTCCTCGGGTGATCGCGGCGCTCGAAGCGCTGAAGCCGCGCGTCGAACAGGCCGTCAAATCCGGCGCGCTGCCTGTGATTCTGAGCGGCGATTGTTCGATAGCACTTGCCACGATTGCCGGCGCTCGCCGCTATTTTCGCCACATCAGCATGATTTACATGGACCGCGACGCTGATCTGAATATTCCGGCGACGTCGCCATCGGGCTGCGTGGATGGAATGGTGGTCTCGCACATTCTGGGGCGCGGGGCTGCGGAGCTGGTGCGTTTCTGGGGAGAGCCGCCGCTGGTTCGCGAGCCGGACCTGGCGCTCTTCGGCGTCGCGCGCCTCGACCCGGCGGAGCAGGAAGTGCTCGATCGCACGCCGCTTAGCCGATATCTCGCGAAGGACGTACAGCGCCTCGGTCCCGCGACCGCCGCGCAAGTCGCCATCGAAAGAATTCACGGGAATGGCAACGAGTTCATTTTGCATTTCGATGTGGATGTCATCGAAGGCTTTCAGGCTACGAATTATCCGGGCGAAGGCGGATTGACGCTTGCGCAAGTGAGCGAGGCGCTCGCGGTCTTCGCGAAGCAAAAGCATCTCGCCGCGATTGAGGTCAGCGCATACAATCCCACGAAAGATCCTGACGGCAGCGGCGCGAAGATCATTATTGCTCTGCTCGCGGATGTTTTGGGCGAACGATTGGAGACTTTGAAAGCTGCTGCGCCTCCGGTCGAGGCAACGGCCGCTGCGACTGCTGCGATTCCTGCCGCTGCGTCCGCGCCGGCTGCGCCATCGAACGAGCCAGCGGTTCCCGCCGCGGCGCCGGGAGAAGCGTGGTCCTCGGACATGCTGGAAACCGAATCCGAAGCAGTTGCGGAAACGCCTGAAGCAGCGAATCAACGGACACCTCCGACGAATCGGACGAGTCCCATTCCCAATAATTCCTCCCGCATTCCTTCCGGCGCGCCCGGGTCCGCAAAGAAAATGCCAGCCAGCAATAAATCAGCCAGCAAAATGAAATGGCAGCCCGAAATAATCATCTTCGACGTTGATGGCGTCCTGGTGGACGTGCGCGGATCGTTTCACGCGACCGTGCTCGAAACCGTTCGCTTCTTCACGAAGAAACGCGTGACGCGCGCGGAGCTGCATGCGCTGGAAGAACCGCTCGGGCTTCAACGACGACTGGAAGCTCTCGACCGCATGGGTGCAATCGCTGGGCGGCAAGGCCGAGTACGATGAAGTGAAGGGCAAATTCGTGGAGCTTTACTGGGGCAAGAACGGCAAGGGAAACGTGGCGCGCGAAAAGTGGCTGCTCCCCCGAGCGACCCTGCGGCGCCTGGCGAGCCGCGCCGAGCTGGCGCTATTCACCGGGCGCGTTCGGGCCGAGGCTGACTACACGCTCGACCGCTGCAAGGTTCGCGAGTTCTTCCGCCAGATCGTCACGGTGGAAGATGTCCGCCGCCCGAAGCCCGATCCCGAAGGGCTGCTGAAAATCCTGAAGGGGCGCGACCCGGCCACCGCACTCTATCTCGGTGACAACGTGGACGACGCACTGGCTTCACAAGCTGCGCAAATACCGTTCCTCGGCATCCTGCCTCGGAATAGCGAGGCCCGGCGCGCCCGAAGTGCTTTGCTTACAACACATGGAGCCAAGGCTATCCTCGGGGACGTCAGCGAGCTAGAGGCTTGGCTCGCGCGCGGCTGACCGCCAGCAGACCCAGAACTTCCTTCCCACCAATGGTATAGGACCAATAGGTAGTACCGGAAAGGACACCAGTACCATTGTCCGCGCAGGCCTCAACCGTCAATATTTCTATCACGGCGGGGTTACGCCTGAGGACCATGCCTGACAACAACACACGGCAAACAGCAGCCCGCGCTTTCGTGCGCAGCCTCAACATTCTGCTGAAGTTCGCCCGAATGTATGACTTCGGGCATCCGCGCACGGTGAAGCAATACGATACCGCCTGGGCTGAATTGCGCGTTGCGCTTGGCACGGATGACGAAGCCGGAATGCTATTGGCTGTTTCCGGCGATCAGCTCCTGCTCGACGGCACACCTCTGGATTCGGCCGCGGCCGAGAAAAGCTTCGCGCGCATGCTTTCCGCGTCGGGCATCGCGAGCGTTCACTTTTCGCCCAAGCTCACACACGCCAGTTTGCAGAAATTTGTCCGCGCGTTTCCAACCAGCTCCGGGTCGAAGCCTGCCCAGCTCGCCGAGCAGTTGAAGGAAGCACTGCAGGGAGACGCTTTCATCCACGTGAACGAAGTGTGCTTCGTGCCTGCGGACTCCGCTGTCGCAAAGTCCACCATGGCGGCGCAACTTGCGGCGCGCACGCTGGGCATGAATTCGGATCAGACAGATCAGCTGCTGAATGATCCCGAGAAATTGCTGCAATTGATCGTCGCTGCGGAAGGCACGAAGGGCGGCAGCGGAGGTCCGGGCGGCGGTGGTGGTTCAGGCTCGGGCGGATCGAGTCGGGGCGGGTACGGCAGAACCGGCTACGGCAGCGGCGATTACGCAGGTGGCGTTGCGGGCAGTGGCGGCGGAAGCGCCTCCGGATCGGGAAGCGGCACAGGATCCGGCGGAGGGTCTGGGTCAGGAAGCGGGTCTGGATCGGGAGATGGAAACGGAAGTGAAGGTGGAGCGCCGGGCGGTGGATCTGGAAACGGACCGCTGATGACTGCGCCGGTTGGCGCCGTATATGGTTCGGGAAATCCGACGGCAGGCGCCGGTTCGGGTTGGAACATTGTCGGCGGAACAAGCGGTGGCGGCGGAGTTCCGCTCGATCCAAACGCGGGAGGTTTCTGGCTGAACAAAGATGACGCTGCGGGCTCGGGTACACCGGCTTCGGCGGCACCGGGTCCTGGTTTGAGCGGACCAGTTGCCAGCGTCACAGCGGGAACAGGTGGAGTTGGAACGGACAAAGGTGCAACCGGCCCCGGATACGGACCTGGTTATGGCCCGGGCGGTGGTGGCGGAACTGGTCCCGGCAGCGGTGCCGGAAACGGTCCCGGTAATGGTTCAGGCTCGGGTGCCTATCAAATCCCGAGTGGTGGTGGCCCGAATGCCGGACCAGAAAGCCGATGGGCGAATGCATCGTCGGGAATTCGCGCGACGCGATCAGCGCGCGGCGGCGGCGGCTCGATGGCCGTCGAAACCGGGTTGATGACGCTGCATGAAGACGAGTTGCAGGGCATTCTGCAAGTGCTGGCGCAGATTGCGCGAACGAACGACGCCTCGAAGGACAAGCTTGATCCGGGATCGTTTCAATCCCGGCTTTCGACGCTGCCACGACGCGCGCGATTTACGGTGAGCCAGGCGCTATCGGCGCTGGCGGCGCAGGCGCCTTCGGAATCATCGGACAAACCCACGCTGCTGAAACTCGCGGAACACATTGCCGTTCGGTTTGCGCTTGAAAGCTACGAACGCGGCGACCTGAAAGTGAACGCGGTACGGCAGATGCTGGATGAAATGAACACCGAGCTCGACGGACTGCGAAAAATTCTCGGCGTGTACGAAGAGAAAATGTCGCGCGCCGGAATTCACACGCAGTCGCATATGGAAGTGCTGGCGCAGGAATTCTGGTCGCAGGTTCCGGAAGACAGGAAGAAGACGGTACTCGAATCGGCGGATGCGTGGTGCGTCCCCCCGATTCGGGTTCGCGAGCATGTGGACGCGCTGCTGGCACGCGGCGAAAAAGATACCGCCGAGAGCATCCTGAAAAATTACGCGAACGGCATCAAGCACAAGAACACGGAAGGCCGGCGCCAGACGGCCATGGGACTCGCGGAGCTGGCCGGTTTGTATGCGAAGGCGAGCGAGCAGCTATTCGTGGACACCATACGCGAGATCGGTTTGCAACTCGCCGAGGAGAAGGATTCGCAGCTGCAGAGCCTGGTCGGCGCGGCGTTCGTCCGGATGTCGCAAGAGGCCACGAAGAATCGCGCGTATCCCGCCATTCAGCGGTCGGTTGAATTGATTGATTACGTGGAATCGGAGCGGCCGGGAAGCGGAAAGAGTTTGCGGCCACGCATTGGAGTCGAGACCCGGCTGCCGGAATTCATCGAAGAGTCGCTGAAGAACGGAAGCGTTCCCTCCGGTTTGAAGGATCTGCTGCGGCGAATGCCGGAACCCGCGGCGGAACAGGTCGCGATTCGCTTCAGCCGCGTGGGGTTCCGCGAAGATTGCGAACTGCTGGTATCCATGATGGAAGTGCTCGGGCCGGAAGGTCTCGATCACCTCCGCAATCAACTTCGCGACGGCAGCCAGAACGTCGCAATTGACACGGTCGGAATTCTCGCGCGGATGGACATGGAAACCGTCGAGAAGATCCTGCCGGAGCGGATGCGGGAATGGAAGCGGACGGCGCACGATCGCGTGGTCCGGCAAATCGCGTCCAGCGGATCATCGGGACGCGGGCATCTGTTGCTTCAACTCTTCGACATCCTCGACTCATTGATTCGGCCGCTAGCCGTGGATGAGATCGGCATGAGCGGTGAAAAATCGGCCGACATGCGCCTGCTGCGCATTGCCGAAGGAGACTTGCCGAGAGGCTCGACCGAATTCCTGCGACTGAAGGCGATTGAGGCTCTCGGACGCCTGCGCACTTCCGGCGCCGAAGCGGTGCTGCGCAAAGTCGCGGAAACGCGGAAAGCATGGCGCTGGGCGAATCCTTCCGAGCTGCGAGTGGTCGCGGCGCAAGCGATGGAAAAGATCGATTCCGAGTGGTCTCGCGATTTTATTCCGCGAAGCGGGCTCAGCGTTGCGGATTTTTCGATTGAACTGCTCGATGCCGATCCGAATTCGTCGGCCATCCGACAGCGGCGGTATCCACGGTTGCGGCTGGAACATGCGATGTCCGCCACGACAACCAACCTGAAGGAAAATTGCCGCCTGGAAATACCGGAAATGGCGCTCGGCGGCGGCGTCGCGGTTTGCGAGCAGAGCCTGCACCCGGGCAGCGTGGTTGACATCCGATTTAATGCGGGAAACAAACCGGTGAAAGCCCAGACGATCGTGCGCGACGCGAACACCCAGGCCCGCGCGTTCGAAGTGGTGGATATGGACCTTGAAGAGCGCTCCAAGCTGCGCAAGCTGCTCGTGCAGCTGGGCAGCGCACAGAAAAAAACGACGGCGAAGGAGCGCAGCCGCCGCGCTACCCGCACGATTCCCACCGGTGGCACCAACAGGGAAGGTTAGTTAGTTTGCGAAGTCTCGCCGGATTCTTCGGCCGTCGGATGCGCCACCGAGTCCCGAGCCCCTCCGTTTAGATCGTTTCCACGCAACGAACCCAGCCGAATTCCGATACCCGTCAGCAGTCCCACTCCGATTGCTGCCAAAGCCCAGAACTGTGGCAATCCACTTCGCGCGCCGAATAATCCGATTGTCGCGAGTGCTGCGGTCGCCCCGTAAAATGCGAGCACAATTCTGATTATCGGCCAGCCCCGCTCGACTAATAAGTCGTCCGAAACTATATGTTTCGCATCTTCGAAAAACTCGGGGTGTCAACCCGTGTAGAATTAGTTCTTTATTGCCTTCAGGAGAAGCAAGCCCGGCCGCTGACCGCTCGATCCGACGTGCAAGCGAGCAAGAATGGCTCAAGCGGGGCTTGAATCAAGAGGGGTTGCTCACACCCGGCCACCGGTCGTATTGCAGTTGGTGATTCAAAACGCTACTCTTGCGAAATCGCCCGGGTGGCGGAATGGCATACGCGGGGGACTTAAAATCCCCTGACGCTCACGCGTCGTGTGGGTTCGACCCCCACCCCGGGCACTCTGTCGAATGTCTGCTCGTGCCGTTTCGGTGTATTATCTCCAGCAGATGCAAAATGATCGCACCGACCTGAAACGCCCGATCACCTACTGGATTGGCGAAGGAGCGGGTTGGCTGCTTCAGCACGTGGTCACGGGCCTCGCCGCAACCGGCATCACGCCCAACATGTTTACTTTCTTCGCGCTGGGGGTGAACTCCTGCGCCGCGGCGTTATTTGCGATGGGACAGTTCCGCGCGGCCGCCGCAGCGCTTTTTCTGGCGGCTTTCCTCGATATGGCGGATGGCCAGGTGGCCCGGCGCGTCGGCCGCGTAACGGCCTTCGGCGCATTCCTGGATTCGACGCTCGATCGCTACTCCGACCTCGCGCTCTATATGGGTTTGGTCGTCTATTACACCCTGATCGGGCAGGTCTTCTACATGGTGCTGGCGGCCGTGGCGATGGCGAGTTCGTTCATGGTCAGCTACTCGCGCGCCCGCGCGGAATCGTTGATTCCGCTGTGCAAGGTTGGGTTTATGGAGCGGCCCGAGAGACTGGTCCTTCTGATTTTGGGCGGCGCGTTTAATCGCATGGCGCCCGCGCTGTGGGTCGTTGCGGTGATTTCGACGATCACTGTCGTTCACCGTGTCGTGTACACCTGGCAGGAATTGCGCGCCGGCAGGTCGCTCCCCGAGGCCAGCGCTACCCAGTCGTTCTAGGTTTTCGCGGGTGACTTCAACGATTCTTCCACCGGCGCCGCCACGATTTGCTGCACTCGGCGGCGCAGCGCGTCCAATTCTCCGCGCCGGATTTTCGAAGTATCAATTGTGTCGTGCAGATAGACCGTGATTTTCCCCGGGTGCAGCATCCAGTCGCCTGTCTGAAAAAACTGATACGAGCCGACGATGCTCATGGGGACGATCGGGACACCGAATTTCTGCGCGAGATTGAAAATCCCCTTTTTGAATTCGTGCACGTGGCCATCGCGCGTGCGCGACCCCTCGGCGAAGGCAATCAAGCTGACGCCGGAATCGAGCGCCGTCTTGGCGCGTTGGGTCATGATTTCAAGGCCCTCGCGCGTAGGAGTGTCGGGCACGGCGACGTTGCCAAACCAGCCCATCATCCAGCCGTAAAGTGGAAGTTTGAAATGCGACTCCAGCTCGAAGCCGCGAACGTACTGCGGAATCGCCGAGTAGATCACGAACGGATCGAAAATGTTCACGTGGTTGCAGATGAATATGCTGGTAGGCCGCGGATCGAAACCCGGCGCGCGGCACACTTCGAATCGCACGCCCGCGAGACGCAGGATATTGCGGAAGAAGGCCCGATTGATCCAGTCATATTTCCGCCGGTCCACGCAAAGACCAATCGCCAGAGCCACGCCCCCAACGAGGGCGAAATGAATGCCGCTAATCGCCCACAAGACGAGCGCGCGAACCGTGAGCAACGACTTCCTCATACGATGACGTCCACCGCAGCCGGCAAGACTTCCACCGAGCGGCAGTCCAGACGAAGTACCTCGCCATCTACGATCACGTTTACGGGGCCGCCGAGATCAAAATCAGCACGCTCAACTGCAGCGCGCGAAGCAAGCGCGTGCTTAACGTGCGCTCCGGTGAAGAGGCTCGGAAAATTCCAAAGCAGGCGGAGCCGGCCGAGAGGAGACCAGCGCACGTACTCGATTTTTCCGTCGGCAGGATTGGCATGAGGCGCCATCATCATTTTGCCGCCGGTGAATTTGCTGTTGCCGAATGCCAAAAACAAGCAAGGACGCCGATCCCAATCGCCCGCGCCCGGCAGACGATGTGGGAAGGCCAGATGCTCGAGCCGCGCGAGCGTCGCCAGCACGCCGAAAATATAACTGGCCGTGCCCCAGCGCTTGAATCTGCGATTGGCGACTTCACCGGCATCGGCGGCGAAGCCCAGATTCAGCATATTTATGAAATAGATTTCACCCGTCGCGTGGCGCATACGAATCACGTCGCAGGCACGCCGGTTCTTCTGCCGAAGGGCCTCAATCGTGTGTTCGACGCCACGCGACGTGAAGTCACGCAGGAACGAATTGCCCGTGCCGAGCGGCAGGAATCCGAGCGCTGGACGGCCTTGAGTTTGCGCTTCGGGAAAAAGGCCGTTCACGATTTCGTACGAGGTCCCGTCGCCGCCGACGGCGAGAAAATTCCGAAAACCCTGCGCATATGCCGCTCGGGCCAACTTTGTGGCCTCGCCCGCACGGGTGGTCTGAACGATTTCTAGTTCGATGCCTGCCTGGCGAACACGCTCGAGCGCGGTCGGGGCGAGCTTGCCGCAGCGTCCGCCTCCGGCAGCCGGATTGACGATGGCATAGAAACGCGAGTCCACGGCTAGAAAACCTCATTGATGACATTATGCTCGCACGTCACAGCGGTACGACCGCTTCGCGGGTGACGGCCTTCCGAATCTGCTCCGCCAACTCAGCGCGCTTGATCTTTAGAGACGCGGTTCGCGGGAAATCCATGTCCCAGATGAGATATCCGCTGACTCGTTTGTAATTCAGCAACCGCCGGTTGCGTTCGGCGAGCGTCGCAGCAGTCTGCTCCCCGACAGGCTGACCGGATTCGGAATGCAGCACGATCACCAACTGCTCGCCGACCATGGTACGCGCGGGCCACAGAAAATTGGCCGCGAACACGCAGTATTCCTTCGCCTCCATTCCCTCAAACGAAGACTCAACGTCCTCGGGATATATATTTTTCCCTTCCTCGGTGACGATCATGTTTTTCTTGCGGCCGAGAAGCTGCAACTGGCCGCCCGTGTCAATGCGGCCCAAGTCTCCCGTCAAAAGCCACCCGTCCACGATTGTTTCCGCCGTCATTTCCGGATCGTCGAGGTAGCCGGACATCACCGTCTTGCTGCGCACGACAACTTCGCCTACGCCATCCGCGTCCTGATCCCGCGTGCGGATTTCCATTCCGCGAACTGGCCGCCCCACGGTGTCCGGACGAAATGGCTTCTGGTCATTGAGCGTGATTGCAGTGCACGCCTCCGTGCAGCCATAACCGTTGTAAATCGGAATGCCCAGATCGTGAAAGAACGTGATGGTTGCGGGCTCGGTGAATGCTCCGCCCACCAGCAGCGCGCGAAGACTGCCGCCGAAAGCCTGATGAACGTCCTTCAGAAGCGCGCGGCTAAGTCCAAGTTGAGGGCCTCCACGCGTTAGCGTGCGATTGATCGAAATCAGCGCGTTCAGCACGCGACGCTTCATCGGCGACAGTGCCGCAAACCGCTCGCGCAAGCCGCGCTGCAGATTGGTCAAGATCAATGGCACAACCGCCATGTAAGTGATCTTGTAGCGCGCAAAAGCGTCGCGGATAAATTCGGGCCGCAGCGTGCGTAAATGCACAACCGCACCGCCTCCCGTGAACGGCATAATGAAACCACCCATGAAATCAATCGCGTGATTTGTGGGAATGATGCTCAGGTACCGTGCGCGAGGCGAGAATGGGAAAATCGGCGTCACGGCCATGCACTGCTCGAGATAATTCTCGTGCGTGAGGACGCATCCCTTCGGCCGCCCTGCGGTCCCGGAGGAATACACGATGCACGCGGGATCCTTGCGTTCGCGCGCGACAAAGACTGGCTCACCCGCGCCACGGAAGTCCTCCCAGCGCTTCGCTCCCGCGAGCTCAACGCCAGCGGGCGCTTCCGTGACCACGAGTGCGTGTGCAGCCAGCGTTGCAAAATTCTGGGCCTGCGTGATCATTTTCCACGCGTGGTATTCGACAACGAGGAATTCCGCCTTCGAGTGCGCCAGCAGCTGAATTTGCTCCATTGGCGTGAGCTTGTAATCAACCGGAACGAGGACACCACCGCAGAAGAAGATCGCATACGCGGAAATCAGCCACTTCGACTGATTGGTCATGATGATCGCCGCGCGCGTGCCGTTCTGAAAGCCCGCGTCCTGGAGCGCACGCGCGAGCGGGAGCGCCGTCTCATTGAATTGGCGGTACGTGAACCTGGCCTTTTCCCGGTCGCGATCAGCTTCGATCAGGCAGATTTCGTCCGGCCAGCGGTCGAGCGCCGCCCCCAGAGCTTCACCGAGGCACTTGTATTGGCTTAGATCCAGCATCAAAGGCGGGATTGTATACGTTCGGCGAGCGTCCGGAAATCGCTGACGCCCTGAAGTTCGTAGTCCGGCAGCTCGATATGGAAATGCTGCTCGAGGCGCGTCAGCAGGTCTAGCGCCTGAAGGCTGTTGATGCCCAGCGTTTTGAAAAAATCGTCATCGGCGCGAAGTTGCTCGCGCGGCACTTTAAAATGTGCCGACGGCCAGCTGCAGGACGTCATCGGTTGTTTTCTCGATTGCGTTCATAGCTTCGTATCTTGCCACATTTTGATTCGTGCCTCTGCGTGTTGCGCTCGCGGCGCACTGACCTTACGGCAAATAGGGCAGTGCGTCGGTGCTCTCGACAAACTTGCGCAGCCCTGCTTCCACTGCAGGCCGGGTGAAAAGATCGCAAAAGATTTCAATTTCGCGGCGGAGATCTTCCTGCGGCACCGACTTGATGAATCGCTTGGCCGCGGCTGCGGTATCGCGATCAAATTTGTTCAGCTGTGCGGCCGTGGCGCGCGCCACCCGCAGCACATCGCCCTCGGCCGTCACCTGGCTCACCAGGCCGACTGACTGGGCCTTGGTGGCATTGATGCTGCGTCCGGTAAGGAGCAGATCGCGCACGACGGCGTTGCCTAGATCACGTTTGAGCCGAGGGATGCCACCGAAACCGGGAATCAGCCCCAGCCGCAGCTCCGGGAAACAAAACCGCGCCATTTTGTCGGCGATGATCAGGTCGCACGTGAGCGCCAGTTCAAAGCCGCCGCCAAAAGTGACGCCATGGACAGCCGCGATGGTGGTGAGCGGCGCGGCGTCAATCGCATTCATCACGCGATGGATTCTCTCCAGGAACTCGCGCACAGCCGCGAGACGTTCTACGGTGGGCAACGCCTGCGAACGCTGGTACAGCTCGCGCAAATCGGCACCTGCGCAGAATCCCTCGGTGCGCGCGCTGGAAATAATCAACGCATGTGAATCTTTTTCGAGCGACCTCAGGGCGTCGACGAACTGCTCGAGTTCGTCGAGCGTGGCCGAGCCGATTTCATTGCACGGCGCGCGATCGAGCACCAGCTCGATGGTGCCGCCCGCGGCCTTCCACGAAAGCGCCTTCCCGGAAAATGTTTTCATGTGGGCTTCTTCTGGTAGAGCTTTTCGATTTCGGCGGCGAAGCGCGCCGAAATTGCGTCGCGCTTGAGCTTGCCCATCGTCGTCAGCAATCCATTTTCCATGCTGAATGGCTCAGGCAACACCTGAAATGCTCGAACCTGTTTGTAGTGCGGCAGCCCCACGTTCAGGGTGTCGAGGGCGGATTGAATTTTTGCGGTACTCGCGCCGTTCGACGAGCCGTTCACGCCCGATGTGGTGACCAGGGCCGCGAGAAAACTTCGCTGGTTGCCGAGGAGCACAATCTGCTGCGCTTCCGGCAAGCTCGCACCGAGAGCCTGTTCGAGGGGCTCGGGCGCGACATTGTGCCCGGAATTCAAAATGATCAGATTCTTCAGCCGCCCGGTGATCCGCCAATTGCCGCTCGCGTCGGCCTCACCCTGGTCGCCGGTGTGAAACCATCCGCCTTCGAGCGCTTTCGCGGTTTCCGCGGGACGCTGCCAGTAGCCGGGAAAAACATTCGGCCCGCGCGCCAGAATTTCGCCGGTGCCCTCGGCCACCATGATTTCAACGCCCGGCACGGCGCGGCCGACGCATCCCGGCTCGACCTTTCCGGGTTCGTCCATCGTGCAAATGGCGGTGGTTTCCGTGAGGCCGTACACCTGCAACACGGGAATACCGATCATCATGAAAAACGACTGCGTGTCGGCCGCAAGCGGCGCCGATCCGCAAATCAGGGCCTTCAGATTCGGGCCGATATTCGCGCGAATAGCGGGGAACATCATCTTCCGCGCCAAGGCC
This sequence comes from uncultured Acidobacteriota bacterium, assembly GCA_963814855.1. Lineage (GTDB taxonomy): Bacteria > Acidobacteriota > Terriglobia > Acidiferrales > UBA7541 > Palsa-295. The sequence goes on along the minus strand of CAWFEL010000007.1, from coordinate 1,343,987 downwards.
AGGCACAGCGACCCGACCAGGTGCGTCTGGCCATTGCGCTGGCGATGGTATTCGACGCGCGCCATTTCGAACAGCTTCGCGGCGAATCCGCCGCGTTTCTGAAACGATTCCTCGATGCGGCGTCTTACGCGCTCCAAAAACATCGGTACGTTCACGAAATAATGCGGGGCGGCGAGCTTGAGCTCGTCGGCCAGCTTCGTCAAATCCGTGGAAAGCGTCAGCATCGTGTGGCGCGACAAGGAAGTAAGCAGCAGGATTCGCGCCGCGGCAAAGCAGAACGGCGCATATTGAAAAACGCTCTCCTGCTCCACCTGTGGACCCATTAACTGATTCAGGCGCGCATTCGTGCAGCCGAGCATGAACGTGATGTTCCCGGCGTTCAGCACCACTCCCTTCGGCTCGCCGGACGTACCGGACGTGTAGACGATAGTCGCCGCGTCGTGGTCGGCGTGGTGCCGCGGCAACGAAGTTATCAGCGGTCCTTGCGCCACGCCGAAAATCTCATCGAAGAACACGATTGGCGGCGCGCCAGCCTGAATTTCGGCTCCCAGCGCCGAATCGGAACTACAGATGAGTGAGGGCGTGGAGTCGCTGATAACCGCCTTCCAATCCCTAGCCGTCTGCCGCGGGTCGAGCGGCACCACGATCACACCTTCGGACATCAGCGCCAGATCGAGCGCGACCCACCGAATGCTGTTCGGAGCCAGCAGCGCACAGCGGTCGCCAGGCTTCAATCCTCGCGCCAACGCGAATCCGCGTGCCTCGGCGATCATGGCCAGCAAGTCCGCGCCGGTTACCGACACTATTTGCCCGTCGCGCACTTCTCCGAGCACCGGTTCATCTGCTACCCGTTCGAGCCGCGCGAAAATGGATTCGAGGAACGTCATGCGGCCATCACTCCGCTGTGTTCCTCAAGCAGTCGGCAAAGTTCGGAGCCGAGCGGCGGCAAATATTCTTCCCAGCCATGCACTCCGGTCCGAATCGGGAACTCCGGATATTGCCGTGCAACTCGCTCTTCGAGATAGACTCCCATGCGCGCCATTAAACGCAGATTGCGGGCGACCGTGCGGCCCATCGCCTCGCGAATTTCCTCAGCTTCTGCGTCGAGCGCCGCGAGCGCTGCAACGATCTTGTCCGCCAGCTCCGGCTCGTCCACTTCCATCAACAAGTGCTCGTGGCCGCGCTGGTGCATCAGGTTGCGGATACGCTCGTCCATGGTGACGCCGGCCGAAGGCACGCCTGCGGGCATGGAGGTTACGATCGCGTGGAAGCGCGACGAAAGCATGCGGTCGCAGGCGCGCAGGATGCTCACCAGCTCGTACATATTGCGCTCGTCGGACGCGAATATTGGTGCGCCGCCAATTTCCTTCGATACGCGCTCGCACGCATCGCGGTCGAGCATCTCCATCGCGACCAAGACCGGAAATACCGAACGCGTTTTCCGGTATCGCTGGACTCCGCTCGCCATCGCCGAAAGATATTTTGCGTACGCCGCATCCACGTCGCGACCCGAGCGGTGAAAATAGATCGTGCGGTAGTAGCTCTCCTCGTATGCGCCACCCACGGAATGCGCCAGCCATTTTCCGAGCGACGGTTTGACCGGCCACCAGAAGGGGTTGATCGGGCAAATCGCCAGGACGGGTGTCGAGCCGTCCCATCCGCCATCCCGCAGAGTCTTGCGGCCATATTCCGGGCCGAGCGGCTGGAAAGTCCACGCGGTGTCCGTCCCGAGTTCGGTCGCGACGCCCAGTTTTCCAAGAATCTCCTGCGATTCAGAATTGCGCGTGATCACCAGAGAATCGTGACAGTAGCGCTTCACCATTTTCTGCAGCAGCGGGTCCATCGCGCCCGCTTCTCCGCCGTAAGCGACGCTCAGTTTGTTGTGCGCCGACGCGATGCCCAGCGAGCCCACGATCATCGCTGTAAGCGCGTTGGCAAATTTGCTCTTGAACATCGAGCCTTCGCAAGCCACCACGCCATCATGTTTCGGGATTTCGTAATGCAGGAAAGGCGGGAAAACATCCGGGAGATGCACCTGCTGCGAGCCGGAGAAATATCCGCGCGTGAGCTCGAAATTCTGCGTCATCACCGTCCCGGCCACATTCTCGGCGCCCAGGATCCGCTGCATCTGCCGCACGATTTCTTCCACACGGATGTCGGAACCCGTATTGCGCGTGCCGTTGTACCCGGCGAAAAGCAGCTTCAGTTTTTCGCCGGGCTTCCAGCGTTCCCCCGTGCCAAGCACGTACTTCAGTTTATTCAGCTCGATCAGGCTGGCTACCCACGCCTCGATCACAACGTCCATATCCATCATCGTCGGAAGTCCTGCGGCGCGTTCGAGCCCGGCAACGCCGCGACCGACTGCGATTTAGCGGCGCCGTCCGAAGGCCAATCGCGATATTTGTACATGAAGTGATTCTCGCGGCTGAATTGAAGCAACGGGAAGCAGTATTGCGAAAATGGCGCGGGGCGCCGGCCCATTTCGGCCACGACGCGCTGATTATCGAACACCGTGTTCCATACCAGGTAGGGCAGAAATACCTTCATGAGCTTCGCCAATCCCCCCACTTTTCCAGCGCCGCCCGCCAGCGCATTGACCATTTTCGACGACGGTCCTTCGAGGCTCGGCACGTACATCGGGCCGCGCTTTCCCTGCGCCTTCGCAAGCGCGCCGGTCAATTCCGCAAACGTTTCGGAACCGGTGCCCGAAGAAAGATGGTAGATCTCGTGAGCCGGTTTTTCTTTCTGGTGCAGCGTCGCAATTGAGTCGGCGACGTAATCCACGGGCACGATGTCCACTTTGTCCGTCGAACGAAAGGGAAGCGCCGGTAGACTTGCGAGAAATACGAACGCGCGAACCATCTCAAATTGGTTTGTCTCCGGGCGGCGGCTATCGCCCAACACGATACTCGGCCGGAAGATCGTCCGCTGCACATCGGGGAGCAGCTCGCGAACCATGTGCTCGCAGAATTTCTTCGTGCGCGCATAGGGATCGTAATCCGAACGGCTCCAGTCAATCGCTGAATCTTCCTCGACCACCTCGTTCGCGCGATGGCCTGCGACTGCTACGGTGCTGACGTGGCTGAAACGGCGCAGGCCATGTTCGTCGCGAGAGCGCATCGCCAGTTGGATCACTTCCAGCGTTCCGCGCAGATTCACGTTGAGGCAGCTTTTCTCGGACTTGCGATTCAGCGAGGCAGCACAGTGGATTATCGAGTCAGTTGACCGCACGAGTTGCTTGTACTCGTGCTCGGACAATCCGAAGCGCGCGTCCGTCAGGTCGCCCAGGAAAATGCGAATGCGCCCATTCAGGTAGGCATCGAACTGCTGAAAATCCATGTGGAGTTGCAGCGAGCGCCAGAGACGGCCCCGCGCTTCCTCAGAATCGTGTGCGCGCACCAGCAGGTTCAGCGGCTCGGAATGATCCGCGAGCAGGTTCGACGCAACGTGGGCACCGATGTATCCGGTGCTCCCTGTCAGGAGGATGGCCACGATTTTCGGGTGTCAGGACGTCGTCGCCGGAGTTGATCCCGCGGCTCCCGCGGCGCTCGCTTCAGTGCGGGGCGCAAGAGGCACGCTACGCAGCGGGCGAGCTTCCTGTGGACGGCCCTCGATCAGAGGATAGCACCACTTGCGCAGCGCAGGAATGTGCACATTGATCCAGTAGTCCCACCAATCAAGCGAGCGGGCGTCGTAACCGAATTCGGAGCGCTCGTCCGCGGGCAAAGCGGCGCTCAGCCGCTCGATATTCGCGGCCTCGAATACATGATCGTTATCCAGGATGAACGGTTCGAACAGAGCCACCAGCTTGATAACCTTCTCGAGGTCGCGTTCCTGACGCGCGAGTGGCGCCTTCACGAAGCCCAACGGCTCGACGCTCCGGTTGATCGCCTGCACCACCATTTTCTGAGCGGGCGCGGAAAGCCTTTTATAGCGTGCTTTCGAGACGGGAATAGCGTCAAACTTCAAACGCACGCGCTGTTGGAACCCGTCCTGCGACCGGTAGAATTTTCGGTGGCCGAGGCCGGTCAGCTCGATGGATCGTCGCATGTCGCAAGGATTCGCCACCGACGTTGCCAGGTGGTAGACGCGCTCGTGACGCCGCGCGACGAGCGCGGCCCCGATCAGAGTCATGCCCCGCGAAACGATGTCCACGGGGATCAGGTCCAGGCACTTGCTCTCATTCGTGGGAAGTTGGCGGAAAAATGTGCCCAGCAGATACGAGAGCGAGGCCGACGTGTTCACGCCCTCGTTCCAGCCCACGAAGGGCTTTTCGATGGACGATTCGACGATGGACGGCCTTACGATTGCAATCGCCGCGCCGGGCGTTGCGTCCACGAAGTCGCCAATCAGTGATTCCGAAAGACTCTTCGTAAACGTATATGTATTCGGCCAGCCGAGCTCGTTCGCGCGCTTCGTTCCGGCGTCCATCAGCGCTTGCCGCAGCCACCGCGTGCGATTCTTGCGAATTTGATTTTCGAGCGCGACGCCCTGCAAATTCCTGGACGCCTGCCTCTTGTCGAGAGCGGCCCGGCGAAGTTCTTCCGCTACCTCGGCTGATTCGGCGCGCGCTTCCGTTTCGCGGATTAGGACTTCGAGCGATGCGCACTCCTTCCGCGCGTCGAATCCGGACACGCCAGCGGGATTGTAGTTGCTCGAATAATCTTCGAGGATTCGCCCGTCCCGGCGTCCAATTGCATAGCAGGTCGAAAGATGCAGCAGCGCCGCATGATCGCATTCGTGCAGAAAATGCAGCAGGTGATCCGTCGCGTGAACGTTCATCGCGAGAGCGTCGCGAAGGTCGGGATTGAAATCGGTCAGCCCGGCACTGTTTACGATGAGATCGAGCGACCGCCCCAGGCGCTGCTTTACTTCGGGAGCAAGACCGAGCCCGGGCTTGCTTGCGTCTCCCGCGACCACTTCCACCCGATCGCGCAGGAAATCCGCAAACCGGTCGCCGTGATGCTCTGCCAATCGGTCGAAAACCGGCGATTCAGAAACCATACGCTCAAAGCGCTGGAGCGCCGTCGCCGTGCGATGGCCCCGGATCAGCAGATGGACGCGACCAATCTCCGGAAGCTCGGTCAGCAGATTTGCGAGCCACACTTTGCCGATGAAACCCGTGCCGCCGATGAGCAGTATTTGCTTTCCGCGCATTGTCGCCCGCACGGAAAAAGGCGCGCGATTGCTCTGCGAGTCGAAGTGAACCACGGGAACTTCGATCCGAGGCGATGGTCGTTGCGCCGATCGAATGGTGTCATTCAGCACTTTGGGATTTTTCGCGAAGCCCAGGTCGCGCAGTAACTTCGATCTCGCGATCGTCCCGTCCGGACGATCAGTACGAAGTTTGGCCAGCGGGCCGCGCGGGCGAACTACGGGATTGAGCAGCCGGCCCGTGGCGATGCCGTCACGAAAATCGAGGCGATTCGAAAGAATCAGCCGGACGCCCAGATGCTGCGCAAGCGGCCGCATAACGTGATCGAGCCCTTGGCTGACCAGCACCACTTCCGCGCCCGATGCCACGACGCGCCCGAGCGCCTCGACGCCGCGCGGCTTCAGGCGCGGCTTCAGAAAGTACTCGAAAAATTCCTCGCCGAGGAGGTCGAGCCGATCCCGGCTGGTGTGCCGCAGGACGGCGTGCAGCACGCGGGTGGCGAACACTCGATCCGAGGCGTAAAGAAAGGGCCGCGCAACAGCGAGCACGCCCATCGTTCCGCGGCGAGCCCACCGTCCCAGAAAGCTTTGCGCATTCCACGTAAAGAACGCGACCGGCCGCACGGCGGTCAGATTCAGCAGGCTCCCCTCGACCCTCCAAAACACGGGTTCGCGCACCAGCGCTGGGGAATCTTGGGTTGGCGCGGGGCCATCTGTAATTGACTCCATGAACTTGGGCGCAGACATGGTTGGCAGAACGAACGTGAGACGCTACGCGCCGAAATTAGCACGCTTCGCTCGCGGCAATCAAGCGATCGCGGCGCTACGTAGTGTCCTAACTTCGAATCGCGCTTCGCAACTTTGCGCTTTCTAGAGGCTCGGAGCTGAACCTGTCCCGAGCGCAGCCGAGGGAGCTCCGATATAACAGCCGGTAAGAGGGGGCCTCGCCCTGAGGAAAATGCCTTCGATCCCCGCGCCGCTGTAAGTCTCGCGTGCTCTGTTCCCTACGGGTATGCGTACTTTCCACAATAGACAGCGATCCCAAAATAAATTAGCGTGAGTCGGGGCAGTTCTTAGCCCCGCTATCGGACGCTCCGTGCGCCCCGGCTCTCTCGACGAGCGCCGTATCGCTCTTTGACAACTGACCGTGCGATCAAAAAGGGCTCCTAGATTGACGCAGGACAGGGCTCCCGAGGCCACGCGAACAGGGCTCCCAGTGTCCACGGCAAGTGGAGCCTGGGAGATCGATCGCGCTCGGGAGATCAAGCGAGCCTGGGAGATCAATCAGCTTCCCGAGTCCGCCAGGGCGGAGGAACCGAGGGATCTCTCCGTCCCGCCGAAAGTTAATTCGCAGTTACGGTGAAGTCGAGTGCGCAGTTCCGGTGAAAGCGTGGGCCTTTAGGCCCACGAAACACACCCCAACTAATCATGGCTTCAGCCATGGGACTCTGCGTCCTGCCGCCGCTCACAAATCACGAAAGAAGTGACTCACCGTGCAAAGTAATCGACGATCCGATCAGGATCGGCGTCCCGAGCGACCAACGGGAGCCGAGGGATCTCTCGGCGGGTGGTTGCGACTGCGCGAAATTAAGTGACACACCGTGCAAAGTAATTTCTCGCGTAACTCCTTGAAAATAAAGAAAAGCGACACCCACAAAGTGACACACTTTTCGTGGCTGCTTCCGAAATTAGGACACCACCCTGCGCTACGAATCTCGAGCCAACAGGGAAAGTGAATTGCAGGCACCCATGCCGGTACGAGTGAAACTCAAGAATGCCTCCCTATCGTGGAGCCAGCCTTCAATGGGGAGAATCGCCGGGTTCCTTCTCCGCGATCGGCGTGCGCGCGCCGCCCGATACGGTTATCTCGTTCTGGAGAATCCCGGTTGGCCACAGCAGCCGGATGACGTCCGCTTGCCGCTCGCTGCCCAGCCCAATCAGAATTTCCGGCGGACCTTGTCCGAGATATCCGGACGCCCCAGCGACTTCCCACGTCTGCCGTTGCACGCCGGAGAAGACGTCAATCCTCGTACCAATTCCTGTCTTATTATCCGGGTCGCCGTTCAATGCCAGCTTCAGCCACGAATTCTTGTTCCCCCCGATGTTTCTTAGCAACACGGGAGGCAGATTGTTTTGCGTGATGAGCAAGTCCGCCGATCCGTCGCCGTCGTAATCGAATGCGATCACCGTGCGCGGATCGTGCAGCATGATTTTATCGAGACCCGTCTCGTGGGTGACGTCCCGAAAACCGTCCGGCCCCTCGTTGCGGAAGAGCGCGATTCGTCCTTCGCCCGCAAACGTTTCGCCCACCGCTACCAGATCCACCCAGCCGTCATTGTCGTAATCGAGAGCGGCGATACCCCAGGCGCGCATCCAGCCCGGCGTTACGAGTGGCACGCGTTCGAACGATTTCCCCTGCACATTTCGCCAAATGGTCACAGCGGGCGACGCCCAGTGCGTGAACGCCAGGTCCATCCATCCGTCGTGATCGAAATCGGCCGCCACGACGCCCGCTGCAGGCCCCGGCATGCTGATGGCCCACGGGATCGTGGCGCGAAATGCGCCTTCGCGCGTGTTCATGAGCGCGCTGGGGTACTTCTGCGAGCCTGTCACAACGAGATCAACCGCGTGATCGTTGCTCAAGTCGCTTCCGATTGCGCCGACCGATGGCGTGCTGCCGCCGAGTCCCAGATCCTTCGTCCGGTCTCCGAACGTCCCGTTTCCATTGCTTCGCCACAGGATGTTTCCGGGCGCGGGTGCGTCCTCCGGAAACGTAAAGGGCTCCGTTTTGTCGTCGAGAGGGAAGTTACTGAACCGCGTGACATAAATGTCGAGGTCGCCGTCCCCATCATAGTCAACGAACGTCAGGCCCATCGCGAGGGCGCCCGGGAGGGCGTTGGATTGGTCATTTGTCGGTGCCGGCAGCTGGGCACTCGACTGGTCAGCAGTCTGGGAAGCGGATTGGTCGCCGGCTGGGTTTGCCGGTTGGGTTACCGGTTGGTCCGCCTGCGGAATCGCCGGACGAAGCCCTGCAGCGTCGGTCACGTCCCTAAACGTCCCGTTTCCCTCATTGTGAAATAGCGTGATGCCGTCGCCGGAGGTGACCGCGAGGTCCGGGTGGCCGTCATTGTCGTAGTCACCCACGGCGCAGCCAATCCCTACGCCGTGAAAGTCGAGCTTCGCCGCGCGCGTCACATTTTCGAACGTACCTTTGCCAGCATTTCGATACAACGCTGCGTTGCCCTTGCCATCCGCGTTGACAAGGAAAATGTCCGGCTTGCCGTCGCCGTCAAAGTCGAAGACGCAAGCGCCGCTACCCAGGAAGCTTGCCAATGTGGTCGGCCCAGAGTCGTCGCTCGTGCTCCGGCGCTTGGCGCCCGGCCGGGAAGGGGCCGCGACCACAGGCCGCGCTTGCGGCAAGCCCGAAAGCGGAGTCACGTTGACGTAGGTGACCGGAATCGCCGCCGGCACGGGCACAGCTGGTGCTGCCATCTCCTGGCCCAGCGAGTACTTCCCCTGCTCGCCATAAAGGAAGCGCACCGGACTGGCCAGTTTTTCCGCAGTGATTCGTTGGAACCTTTCGAGGTGCGCCTTCGCGCCGTCGGCGTCACCCAGATGCTGCTCGGCCTGCGAAAGGCCGTACTCGGCCGATGCAAGCAGTGGATCCAGCTCGATCGCGCGCTTGAACGCCGCGACCGCCTCGTCATATTTCTCCGTCTGCGAGGCGAGATACCCGAGGAAATACTGGGTGCCCGCGTCGTCGGGGTCAATCGCTGCCACCTTCTGAAAATCTTCGCGCGCCGCGTCGGCGCGCCCCAAAGCCTTTTCGAGCAAGGCGACGTTGTACCAGGCGCGCGCGCTCTGGGGATCTCGTTCGACGGACTTGGCTAGCACCGTCTGGGAGTCGCCGTACCGGCCCATATTCAGCAGAGCGATTCCCATGTTCAGGCAGCCCGTGTCCGAGTCCGGGTTCATGACACACGCCGTCTGAAATCGGCCCAGCGCGCCCGGAAAATCGTGCCGGTCCATTAGCGCGAGGCCCAGATTGTTCTCCCGGATCGCCTGCTCGAGGGTTGCCGTCGGTGGAGCGGGCTGCGCCGCTGCGTCGTCCGTCGCAGTGGTCGCGGCGCTGGCGGGTTTTCGTGTGACCGGACGTTTCTTCTGCTGGCCGGCGCTTGCATTTGCGAGACTGTACGCGAGCGCCAGCATCGGAACCGCGAATAGTGCGCGCCGGACGAATGATCTGTATGCGGGCTTCATGAAATTGATCAGCTGTTCGGCCGGCATTCTACCGTATCGCGGGCCATTGTCGCGATACGTCTGATCGCGTGCCATTTTCCACGCCGTGTTTTCGCCAACACGAATTCACGTTCCGCGGAAAACGCTAAGTTCTTTCCCGCCAGTTGCGCGCCCTCTGGCCACGCAGCTGCATTGCACAGCTTTGCAGGCCCAGCCAGAAAGAAGATGGCCATGGAAAGCTTCATCGGATTCGCAGAGGTAGCAGGGGCAATCATCGCGGCGCTGGGATTGGCGCTCGGGCTCGAATGGGTCGGGCTGTACGGACTCACCAGTTTGATGCCTGCGCGGCGGGACCATTCGCGGGACGGTCACCAACGTTAGAGCAGGGAACGCCCCGGCATGTCTCGGCAGTGAGCCGCCGGGTACACCCTTTCGGGGGCCCGATAGGGCCGTCCGCGGGGTAAAGGAGGAGTGCCATGCTGTTTCTGAGATTCATATTGATAGCAACTTGCTTCAGCCTGTTTGCCTGTGTTGCAGGCATGGTGCTGTACGACATCTTTCTGGCATACGAACTCGACCGGCTGCTGCGACGGCGGCAGCAACCGTCGGACAATTCGCTGACCGGCGAAATACCCGCTCCGACGCCGCCTGTGGTGACGCTACGAACCCGTCGCCAAATCCGATGGGGCGCCGCCGCGAAGCTCGCCATCATCGGCGCGATTTCGGGTCTTCTGGGAGTAAGCATTCTGGTTATTCCCGATGGCGAAGCAGGAGTTCGCATCAGCCAGCTTTCCGGCGTGCGGCCGGGAACGCTCTATGCCGGGACTCATCTCATCATCCCGCTGGTTGATCGGGTCCAGATGTTCGATATCCGCGACCGGGTCTTCTCAACCACCGCTCTTGCCGTCCGCAACGACAAAATGGAACTCCTCGAGGTGCAGGCGCGCGAGGGGCTTTCCGTAGGATTGGAAGTGACTGTCCGCTACCGCATTGATCCGTCGCGCCTCGCATTCATACAAGCAAATGTCCCGCAGCCCGTGGACTCCGAAATTGTTGAGCCCACCGTCGTCGCCGCATTTCACGAAGTCGCTCCGAACTACGTGGTTCGCGACCTGTTCTCGACCAAACGCGAAGAGTTCCGCTCGCGCTCCGCACAATTAATCACCGCGCGCCTGGGTGGCGACGCCATCATCGTCAAGGAAGTGCTGCTCAAGAAAGTCGAGTTGCCGGAAGAATACGCGAAGGGTCTAGAAGACCTTCTGCTGAAGGAGCAGGAGGACGATCGCACCTCTGTGGACGCCGAGATCGAGCAAAAGAAAGTGGCCATCGCTCAATCGCAGGCGGAAGCCGCGAAAGCCCGAGAGGTGAAGCGCGCCGAAGGCGACGCGCAAGCGCAGGTCATTATGGCCAAGGCGCAGTCGGACGCGATGCAATACACGCTGCCGCTGAAACAGAAACAAATCGAACAGTCGCGACTGGAGGCGGAAGCGCGCAAGCAAACCACAATCGAGGACGCCGAGGCCGCCGCGCAGGCCAAGGTGATTGACAGCAAAGCCGAACAGCAGCGTCAGGGCCTGATGGCTGATTCCGAGGCAAATCACATTCGCGTGACCGCGCAGGCCGATCAGGATCGCCAGAAGCTACTCGCCGATTCCGAAGCCAACCGCATTCGCGTCACGGCAGAAGCCGAACAAGAGCGCCAAAAGCTGCAGGCGGATTCCGAGGCCAATCGAATTCGCCTGACCGCGCAGGCAGAGGGAGAAGAGATGCAACTGCAGGCCGCGGCGCTCAAGGTTAATCCACTGCTTGTGCAGCTCACTGTCGCGCAGCGTCTGTCGGACCGCGTCCAGATCATGATGGTGCCGAATGACGGGAAATTTTTCTTCACCAACGACGTGCTGAAGTCCGCGATGGCGACCGATTCCGGCAATTTGATGCACCCGCTCGCAAAACCGTAGAGATCCCCGGTCGGTCTGGAATCTTTCCGGTTCGTGCCTGGGACCGGATAGAAGCCAGACCCACTCGGGAGGTGGGCCGTGGGGCTCCGTCCGATGTGTACCAAACGGAGCCCCCGCCGGCGCAACATCTGGGCCATTAACGAGGCGGTGCTATGATGAACCACGAAGAACGCGTTGCTCAATTGGTACAAGCCGATGCGGCCGCCTCGCCGAATATTTCTCTCGATCCTGCGCTGTATTCTCGCCGTCTCGTTTTTCGCCTGCGCCGCGCGCGCGCCTTTCGCGCAAGGCCCCGGTCCGCTTCCTCACGCGTGGAGTGAGGCGGTGTACGCCCTCGCTCAAAAAATTGCCGCCGCGCTGGGCCCTTCGCACTCGTTTTCGCTCGACGTGAAGGACGTCTCCGCGTCAGCGCCAGTGGAACTCGCGGGTATCCGTCAGACGCTCGAAGACGACATCACGCTGCGAGGCGACCGCTCTGTACCATCTCCGGCGGACGTGCAAGTGCAGGTCACGATTTCGCAGACTGTCGCGGGCTTTGTCCTCGTCGCGGAAATTCACCGAGGCGACGCGCAGCAGGTTGCTGTTGTTCCGGTCGGAGGCTCTGAAGAGCTGCCACCTCAGCCGGGCCCCGAGCCTGGAATTCAACGGAAGATTATTTGGCAGCAAGCCACTCCGCTCCTCGATTTCGCGCAAGTGCCCGCGGACTCGCGTCGCGTGCTCTGGTACTTCCTCGAGCCCGAGCGCCTTGCGGTTTACGAATTTGACGACGGCGCGCAGGTCCTTCGCGAAGCTCGGCCAATTTCCCGGCGTTACAGTTCGCGCGATCTGCGCGGACACCTTATGGTCGCGGACGCGATGAATGTGAGCGCATTTACCGGTGGTGTCCGCTGCGACGCTTCATGGAATCCCAGCTTCTCTGTGGAATGCCGTGAGAATGCGGGCCAGCAGTGGCCGATGGGAACGGTCACCTGGACCGCCAACCCATCGCGAAATTATTTTTCGGGCAGCATCACGTTTTCAAACAGTCTCCAAGCGAAGTATCCCCCATTTTTTTCGTCGGCCTCTCCGTCGCCGGAGACGACCGGCCTAAGTTCTTCCCGGCGAATCGTCGCTGGTCTCGACGGACAAACGCAGCTTTTCGTCGGTGCCGCTGAACCGGCGTCGTCTTTCGACGGCTGGGGCAGCGACATTGTGCCGATCGAGAGCGGCTGCGGATCGGCATGGCAAGTGCTGGTGACGGGCGCTGGCGACTGGACGCGAAAGGACCAGATTCAGCTTTACGAAATCAGGGATCGTAAAGCGATCCCCATTGGCCAGCCGATGGATCTTCCCGGGCCGATTCTTGCACTGTGGCCCGTGGGCGATGGCAAATCAACGCGTGTGGTTTCCCGGAGTCTCGAGTCAGGAATGTATGAAGCTTCGATTGTGTCTATTTCTTGCGGTAATTAGCGTCGCGTTGACCCACGCAGGCCGCCTCGAATCATCGCGGCGGCCGAGATATGGTGGAACTCTGCGCGTGGAGATTGGCGCGGTCCTGCACTCGCTCGATCCTGCGGGAGCACCTGCGGATCCCGAGGAAGCCTCCGCAACAAACGAAATTGACTCGTTGCTCTACGATCAGCGCAACGCCGATGGATCATTTGCAGGCGTCGCCGGCTCTGGAGCGTTTCACATCGCGGGGTGGGAATCGGGCAAGCATGTGGCACTAGCCGCCAACGACAACGTTCGCGGTGGCCGCGCATTCGTAGACTCGATTGATATTGAGATGGGTCGCGCGGCAAAAGATCGGCTGCTCGATCTAGAACTCGGCAAAGCGGACTTCGCCGAAATCCCGCCCGAGGAAGCGCGGCATGCCTCCGAGCGTGGCGTGCGGGTGAGCGCGTCAAAGCCGGAGGAGCTTGTGGCGCTGGTTTTCGTCGCGGGCCGTCCTATTGCCGAAGACTCGCACGCCCGCGAAGCGCTGGCTCGCTCAATTGACCGCGTCGCAATTGTCAATTTTATCTTGCAGAAAGAAGGCGAGCCGGCCGGCGGTTTATTACCACAATGGTCTAATGGCACTGCGTTTCTCTTCTCGACGGCCACGGACGCTGCCGACGCGAAGGATTTATGGTCGCAAATCACCGGTTCACCGAGGATTGTGTTGGGATATGATTTGGGCGATTCGCTCGGTCAAGCGCTCGCGGAGCGAATCGCGGTGAATGCGCGCGACGCGGGAATCGTGCTTTCGGCCGAGCCAATCGCGAGCCCTTCGGCATCGCCAGCAAATTACGACGCGCGTTTGGTGCGGTTGCGAATGACTTCGTCTCGCCCTCGTGATGCGCTCGTGGCTTTCCAGTTCGCGCTTCCCGCGGTGGCGGGGCTGGATCCAACTCCGCTGCCCGCCGCAGCGTCGTCCGAGCAGATTTACGAACGCGAACGCGCGATTGTAAACGGCTATCGCGTTGTGCCGCTCTTGTGGCTCCCGCGGGTGTATGGTTTGGGAGCGCGCGTCAGGGATTGGAAGGCGCCCGAAGCTGGTGAGGGCTGGCCGTTTGCCGATGTCTGGCTGGAACAGGAATCACAGTGACATTTCGCTCCAAGCTTTTCTGGGTTTTTACTATCGCGCTGCTGCTGTCCATCGGCGTAATTGCCGCGGGCGTCACCATAGTCGCGCGCCGTGCGTTTGATGATTTGAATCGCCAGCATAGCGAAGCGCTGGTGGCGCAGTTTGAGGGCGAATTTCAGCGGCGCGGTCAGGACGTCGTTCACAGGGTGCAGGGAATCGCCGACGCGGAAGGCACCGTGCGCATGGCGATTGACCTGAGCCGCCCGAAATCGGACGTTTCCGTCTACGTGAACGACGCGCGCGGCGTCTCGCAGTCTCATCAGCTCGACTTTCTCGATTTTGTCGCGACCGACGGCGCGATTATTTCCTCGAACGAATGGCCAGCGCGCTTCGGATACAAAATGGACTGGCTGACGCAGTCGCAAGACTGGCCGTCTCTCGGCTCGTTCCTCATGAAAGTGGATACGCAGGACGGCCCCGCGCTCGGACTTATGGCCGTTTCTACCGTTCGCGTGGGCGACCGCGACCTTTTCATTGTTGGAGGCGAGCGCCTCGGAAAAGATTTCTTGAATTCGCTCGTGCTTCCGGCCGGAATGCGCGCGCTACTCTATATGGACCTGGACCCGAACTTTCAGGCCACGAACCTGGTGGATACATCCGGTCCCGTGGTTGACGGCGACCGCCTCGCTGCTTTCATCCAGCAGGAAAGGCAGCAGCCCCAGGAGCAAACTTTCAAGGTTTCGTGGACATCCGATCCCGCGAGCGCGGAAGCGTTCCACGCTTTGCCGCTGCAGGGACGGCAGAAGGAATTGCTGGGCGTTCTATTGGTGGGAAGCTCGCAGCAGGAAGTTGTAAAGCTCGAACAACATATTCGGGATGTGGCGCTCGCGGTCGTGGCCATGGGTCTGTGCTTCGGATTGCTGCTGAGCTGGTGGGGCGCGGCGCGCGTCACGCGTCCGGTACGCAAGCTGGCAGAAGGCGCGCGCGAAGTCTCGGAAGGGAATTGGGGCGCGCGAGTGGACGTGCGCGGCCGCCATGAAATCGGTCAGCTCGCCACTGCTTTCAACCGCATGACCACGCAATTGACCGAGCAGCGCGAACAATTGGTGCAGGCAGAGCGCGTGGCCGCGTGGCGCGAACTCGCGCGGCGGCTGGCGCACGAATTGAAAAATCCACTCTTTCCGCTGCAAACCACGGTCGAAAATCTTCAGCGCGCGAAGGATCAAAGTCCCGAGCAATTCGAGGAAGTTTTCAGGGAATCCACGGGTATATTGCTCTCGGAAATCGAGCACCTGAAGAAAATCGTCGGCCGATTCAGCGATTTCGCGAAAATGCCCCAGCCGGAGCTGGGCCCGGTCAACCTGAATGACGTGGTGCGCAGCGTCATAAAACTGTTCGATGCCCAATTCGGCGCCGTGGGACGCCCACCCATCTCGCCAGAGCTTCATCTGGAAGAAAATCTTCCCGTGATTCAGGCCGATGCTGCGCTGCTGCGTCGCGCGATTGAAAACCTGACACTCAACGCGATGGATGCTATGCCTGCTGGCGGTGTCTTGATGTTGAGCACCACACTTCAGGACGGCAGCGTGGATCTGGAAATCTCCGACACCGGCGGCGGCTTAACGCCCGAGGAATGCGAGCGTCTTTTCACGCCGTACTACACCACGAAACAGCACGGCACCGGCCTGGGTCTTGCGATTGTGCAATCCGTAGTGAGCGACCACGGCGGCCGCATTTCCGTTGAAAGCGAAACGGGCGTTGGCACGTCGTTCCACATCCGCCTCCCCATCAAGCCGCCGCTGCGTCCCGCTTCCGTGCATCCGCACGAAGCGAGTGCACCGGCCGCAGCTGAGCCTTCCGAAGTTGAGCAGCCAGAGGCCAAACAATTCGAGGCGCCCCCGAGTGAGGGAGCGTAATCCCGCGTGTCACTGAAAGCCCACATCCTCATCATTGACGACGACGCGAACACGCTTGCGTCGCTCGCTCGCGCATTTCGGCTGGCGGGTCACGAGGCGACCGTCTGCGACAATGCGGCCCGCGCTCTTGAACTTGCTAAGGCCGAGCGCTATGACCTGATCCTCTCCGACGTGGTGATGCCGGGACGCGATGGCATCGCGCTTCTCGAAGACCTCAAGAATATCGGCGTGACCTCACCGGCGGTGATGATGTCCGGTCAGGCGACCATCGAAATGGCCGTGCGCGCCACGCGATTGGGCGCGGTGGATTTTCTCGAGAAGCCGATTTCGACCGAGAAGCTGTTGCTTACAGTTGAGAACGCCGTTCGTCTGGCGCGTCTGGAACAGGAAAACCGCGATCTGAAGCACCGACTTGGGCGCCACCAGATCGTATGGGCAAGCCCGGCTATGCGCGACGTGATGGCGCTGGTCGAGCAGGTGGCAGCGAGCGAGACGCGCGTTTGCATTCGGGGCGAGACGGGCACGGGCAAGGAACTGATCGCGCGCACGCTGCACGAAAAAAGTCCGCGGCACGGCGGGCCGTTCATTTCGCTGAATTGCGCCGCCATTCCCGCTGAGCTGATGGAATCGGAGCTTTTCGGCCACGAGAAGGGCTCGTTCACGGGAGCCGCAGCCCGGCATATCGGAAAATTCGAGCAGGCTCATCGCGGAACACTGTTTCTCGACGAAATCGGAGACATGCCGATGACCATGCAGGCCAAGCTGCTGCGCGTGCTCGAAGAGGGCGAAATTGAACGCGTCGGAGGCGGTGGCCCGTTTGCGGTGAATGTACGCGTGGTCGTCGCGACGCACCGCAACCTCGAAGAACAGGTTCGCCAGGGAACGTTTCGCGAGGATCTTTACCACCGCGTGTTCGTGTTTCCGATCGTGCTGCCGCCGCTGCGCGACCGGCGCGAGGATATTAGCGTGCTCGCCGAGCATTTTTCAAACCAGCTGGCGGAACAGAATCATTGGAGGTCGAAAACTTTTTCGCCGGGCGCACTCGCGGCGCTGGAAGCCTACGCGTGGCCCGGGAACGTGCGCGAGTTGCGCAACGTGGTCGAGCGCGTGCTGTTGTACGCCACCGGAGACGTGGTCGAGGCCGGCACGATCGCGCGAGCGTTGCCGCAGGTTGCGGCGCTCGGCGCGGGATTGGAACTGGGCGCGGCGACCGTGGGAACGCTCGCCGAGCGCGTGGAATCATTCGAGCGCGAAACGCTGCTCGCTGAACTCAAGCGCAACCGCCATCACATGACCAACACCGCGAAAGCGCTCGGCCTTGAACGCAGCCACCTCTACAAAAAGTGCCAGCAGCTTGGAATTGATCCCCGCTCGCTCCGCCAGACGGATTAGCGTTTCACGACACGCGCGCTTGAGGCGCGTGGAAAATTCTCTTCAGCACCAAATGCGTCGGCAAATAAACCACGAACGCCATAAAGAGCCAGCTGATCAGCACGTGAATCGGCGCCGGTCCCCACTGGCGGTGGACAAAAGGGTCTATGAACGCGTAGTTGATATTTTCCGCTGGGTCCGCGAATCGTGCGGCGATGAAAAGCGGGAGCGCGATCGCGCATTGCAGCGCCCAGCCGCGCCTGTCGTAACCGGTCCGGTGCAGCACCCAAAGAAGCAGGATTGGCATCACGACGTGAAAAAGTGAAAGCAGCCGAACCGACAGTGGATAATGTCCGTCGAAAAGATAATCCGCCCCGCCCAGGAGAGCTCTTCCGCGAAAGAGCCGCCAGCCCGCGTCGAGCGCCCATGCCGCATCCACGAGCAGCGACGAAACCGCCTGACTTGAAATGAGCAGCGCGCTGTTGGTCAATACTCCGACGCACGCGATGATCACCGCGACGTCGCAAAGGTGAAGGAAATTCGCCGCGCCCCATGTCCGCCAGTACGCCGGAATCCAGATTGCCAGCCAAACAACCACAGCGCATCGAATCCACACCGGGAATCTAAATGGCGCTGGTCGTGTCGTGTCCATTGTTTCGGCGATTTCCGCGGCCATCGTATCAAATGAAACTGCTCAATCCCATTAGGTAGCGTTTTGTGCGCGGCGGTGCGAAAATTTCCAGCATGGTCCACGCTATTCCTGCGCTCTGTGTCGCGGGCGGGGCACTCGCCGCGAGCGGAACATACGCGTGGGGCTCCGTGGCTCCGTCGTCGCAGCTTTTCGGACCGACGATTCGGCGCACGGGCGACGCATCCACGATCGCGCTCACTTTTGACGATGGACCGAATCCCGCCGTCACTTCGGCGCTGCTCGATCTGCTCGATCGCCATCGTGTCAAAGCCACATTCTTTCTGATCGGCGGATGGGTTCGCGATGCGCCGTCCCTGGCGCATGACATTGCCGCTCGGGGACACGCAGTCGGGAACCACACGGACACGCATCCGTCACTCGCGTTGCTTTCGCGTCAGCGAATTACCGACGAACTCGCGCGGTGCGACGACGCCATTGAATTGGCGACAGCGCAGAAGCCCCGTTGGATGCGCCCTCCATTCGGCTACCGCAGTCCGTTGCTCGACGGAGTTGTGCGGCGCCGCGGTGGCACGGGCGTGGTGATGTGGTCCGCATGGGCGCGCGACTGGAAGCCGCAGCGGGCGGAGGCGGTGATTGATCGCTTGCGCCGCGCTCGGGGAGGGGATATTGTCCTGCTGCATGACGGCGATCACCGCATGATGAATTCCGATCGCCGCCACACCGTTGCGGCGCTTGAATACTGGCTGCCGCGCTGGAAAGACACGGGTATACGTTTCGCGACGCTGGACGAGATGCAACCGCAGGAATTCTCGCGTAGAATTTAGTAGGACGAGGGCGAATGGACGAGCGGCGATTTTACGACGAGAAAGAAGAGACCAAGCAGCAGGCGCTGGTCTGTCCGCACTGCCGGCAGGACACTACGTTTCCGGTGCGCTGGATGGTGCGTACAAAGAAGGCGCAGTGCCCGGCGGGAGCGAACGAAGAGGACAAACGCCAGTTTGCGAAGGCACGTTCCTACATGGTCCGCGTGGATAATCTCGCAGCCTGTCGGAATATGAAGTGCCGCAAGCGTTTCGATTTGACCGGTCAGAGTGTTTTCCTGATTTAGCGCTGTTCGATGTGCCGCTACGAAAGCCTTTGTAATCCTTGAGGGAAAAATCCCGACCTAGCTCTTGGTAATCAAGTCCGCGCGGGGAAGTGCGGCGGGCTGTCCGCTCAATACTTCGCGAATCTTTAGCGCGAGCGCCTTCAGGTTAAATGGCTTTTGCAGGAACGCAACGCCGCCCTCCAGCACGCCGTGGCGAAACACGGTGTCGTCCGTATAACCCGAGATAAACAAGATCTTCAAGCCTGGTCGTTCAGCGGACAGCTTCGTCGCAAGTTCCGGCCCGCTCAGGTGCGGCATCACCACATCCGTAATCAACATGTGGATGGGACCTGGATGCGCTGCGGCTACCTTCAGCGCCTGCACCCCGTCGGAAGCTTCCAGCATGCAATATCCGGCGCCCACCAGATAGTCGCGGACGAGTTCGCGGACGCTTTGCTCGTCCTCGACGAACAGAATCGTTTCCGTCCCGCGCGCACTGCGCCGTTTCTCTTTGTCGAGTGTAGGCGTTTCGAGATCTGCCGTGACCTGCGGCAGATAAATCTTGAAAGTGGTTCCGCGATTGACTTCGCTGTACACGTAAATATATCCGCCGCTCTGCTTAACCACGCCGTACACCGTCGCCAGCCCAAGCCCCGTGCCCTTGCCCGGCCCCTTGGTCGTGAAGAACGGCTCAAAGATGCGCGCCTGCGTTGCTGCATCCATCCCGCAGCCCGTGTCGGTCACGGTAAGCATCACGTAGAGCCCGGGATCAACGCTCGTATGTGCCGCGGAGTAGCCGCTGTCGAGTTCGACGTTCGATGTTTCGATCGTCAGCCGTCCTCCTGTGGGCATGGCATCGCGCGCGTTTACGACCAGATTCAGCAGCACCTGCTCGATCTGCCCCGGGTCCGCCTTCACGCGCCCGAGTTTGCCACCGGGCAGAAATGCCATTTCAATGTTTTCGCCGATCACGCGAGAGAACATCTTGATCATTCCCGCGACCGTGTCGTTCATATCCAGAACGCGCGGCTGCAGAACCTGCTTGCGACTGAAAGCCAGCAATTGCCGCGTAAGCGCCGCGGCCCGGTCAGCCGCCTTTTCCACCTGCTCGACGCTCAGCCGCAGCGGCGAGGGTTCCGGCAGGCGGTCGAGAAGCAGCTGGGCGTGGCCTTTGACGACCATTAGCAAATTGTTGAAATCGTGCGCCACTCCTCCGGCGAGTTCGCCAACGGCTTGCATCTTCTGCGATTGGCGCAATTGATCGGTCAGGCGCTCGCGCTCGGTGATATCCAGCGCGACGCCAATCACTCCCTGTATCGCGCCCTCACCATCAAGCAGCGGCTGCACGTGCGATTCGAACCGCCGCTCTTTCCACGTAACCTCATACGCGACGGATAGCCCTTCCAGCGCCTTTCGGTGCGCCGCAATCGGCGGAGCCTCGTTGTCCTTGGTGAAGAAAAAATCGAGTATCGGCAGGCCGATCGGTTCCAGCGCGCGCAGCCCCAGAGCGTCCAACCCCGCGCCCATGGCGGAAGTGATTTGTAGTTCCTTGTCCGCTGTCCACAGCACCGCGGGCATCTTCTCGACCATCACCGCGAGCCGGACTCGCTCCGCATGCCGCTCGACCTGGCCGATTTCCAGATCTTCAAGCATGCCGTTGATGGTGTCGCCCAAATTGGACAGCTCATCGTGGCCGGAAACATGGAGGCGCTGTCCAAGATCTCCGCTCGCACCGATCTGCGTGATGTCGTCGCTGAGGCGTCCGACGCGCGAGATCACGAATCTCTCGAGCAGGTACATAGTGACCGCGCCGAAGGCCATTCCGGCAGCGAGCAAAAGCAAAAGGAACTGCAGCAAGCTGGTTTGGCCCTGCTCGTAGATCTTCCGGGGAAGCAGGATTCGC
Organism: uncultured Acidobacteriota bacterium; assembly: GCA_963814855.1. Lineage (GTDB taxonomy): Bacteria > Acidobacteriota > Terriglobia > Acidiferrales > UBA7541 > Palsa-295. The sequence goes on along the minus strand of CAWFEL010000007.1, from coordinate 1,323,162 downwards.
AGGATTGCCGCGGGCTTGCCGTACACGTCGTCGAATTCCTGGTATGCGGCAAGCGAGCCATGCGCATCGGGCCTGATCAAGTTGGGGTTTTCTGCGGTGATCGTATTCGCCGCGAGGCGGAAGTCGGGCTGCATATCGCCCGAATCAATTCGCTGGATATCAACCGGCATGTGCGTCATCTCTGCCAGGCGCACGATTTCGTCCGCGTCCAGGGACCGCCCCATGATCAGCCGTCCTGCTGACGGCCCATCGGAGTTGCTGTTCAGGATCGCGCTGGAGTCAATCAGCACTGGTCCTGACTCAAGCATCACGATGCCAGCCACGTCGCTTAATTCCCCGGGCTTTCCCATCAAAGGGGAACCCGCTAGCAAGTGTCGGTCGAGATCACCGGGAACCGGAGCCGATTTCATCGCGGAAAGATTGAATCCTTTGGAGTAGACCTTGCGTCCTGAGCTGTCCAGAACCACGATGAAGTTCACCCGCAATTGCTCGAAGATCCGCGGCGGGAATTCGGATTGGACTCCTGCCGGATTCGGGCCCCGGAGGGCCGCATACGTCTGATCGTGGTCTGCAAACTGGTCGGTCGTATGCTGCAGCGTGTCAATCTCGTTCAGGAGGGCGCTCGTTGCGCGACCAAGGTTTTCCGTCGCGAAATCGGCTTCCAGGCGGGCAAATCCGCCCAGCAGGACGGCGCGCGACAGCACAAAGAGGCCGCCGACCAGTCCAATCAATGCCGCCAGGACGATGAAGAGCGTCTTATTGCGCAGGGATGTCCGCACGCGATATCGCATAGTGTTTTTGGGCCTAAGTCTGCTTCTCTAGTATAGGGGCCGCGTGAACCGGCCCAACTCGACAGGGGGCGCCCGTGCTCAGTCATACACTCCAGTACCTCTCGCGTCGTGCGCGGCGCCCAGCCGCAAAATGGAGTGGCAAAGCCGGAGGCGTGGGTTTACCCTGCAAGCATCTCGACTCGCACGAAACGCATCTCTTGATCTGAGTCCGATCCGAGATGTTTCGAGGAAATCCGATGAATAGCCGAATGATTTTCGCGCTTCGCGCGGCGCTTCCCGTCCTCGCCTTGGGGTTGGCGGCCCCCGTGTGGTCTCAGGACGCAGGACCGATGCCGGCCGGCCAGAACGCGCCTCCGCCAGTCGCGGCGCCTGCACCGGCGAGCGCTCCAGAACCCGCTCCTGCTCCATCTCCCGCAAACGCAACTGTCGCTGCCGCGCCCGCGAGCCCTGCTGCGAAGCGCGATATGATCGAAGTTCCCGGTGGCACCCACATTCCTCTCGTGCTGCACAACGCGATTTCCACGCGCAGCGCTCGTCCCGGCGACCCGGTCTATTTCGAGACGCTTTTTCCTGTGATGATTGACGGCCGCGTGGTAATCCCCGCGGGCTCTTACATGAGTGGGGAAGTCACCGACGCAAAGCGGGCTGGTCGAGTTAAGGGACGCGCCGAGTTGGGAATCAAATTAACCACGATCATTCTGCCGAATTCGTACATGGTGAATCTCAACGCAATGCCGAGCAGCGCCGGGTCGGGCGGCGGCGAGACGGTCAACAACGAAGGGAAAGTGATAGGCGACTCCGACAAGGCTTCGGACGCGGGCACGGTGATCAAATCAACCGCCGCGGGTGCGGGCATCGGCGGAATCGCGGGGGGCGCGCGTGGAGCCGGGATCGGCGCTGGAATCGGAGCCGTCGCCGGGCTGGGCGCAGTGCTGCTATCTCGCGGACCGGACGCGGAACTTCCGCGCGGCTCGACCATCGAGGCCGTGATTGACCGTTCGATCTTTCTTGAGGCGGATAAGGTGCAGTTCACCACTCCAGGACAAGCATCCACGCTTGCCGGTCCGCCGAATCGCGAACCCACTCGAAACAAAATCCCATTCTAGTTTGCAGATTGCGCCTCTGTTTGGCAGGCAGCGCTGACAGCTATGCGCGATGACTTCAGTTTTTCGTCAGGGCACGACTTCAGTCGTGCCGTAATGATCGCAAATTGAGATGGCTTCAGCCGCTGAGGATCGAAGGTCCGAATTCAGGCATCAATTCTAGCGGGCACTCAGAGTTTTCGGCTTAGGATTTGCAAACCGCATCGGCGAGTAAGCCGCCGCATCAAATCCTCCGCGCGCGCCTGTGATCCATTCCCGAATGAGTTTGGCCGTTGCCGGTGCAAGCAGAATTCCATTGCGGTAGTGACCGGTAGCGATCAGCAGACCTTCAATATCGGTCGGTCCGAGGATTGGCAGATCGTCCGGCGTGCCCGGCCGCAACCCGGACCATGTTTCGAGCACTTCCGCTCCGGCAAGTCCCGGAAAAAGCTCGATGGCGGCGTCGAAGATTTTGCGCATTCCCGCGGGCGTCACGCGCCGCTCGAATCCAGCCCCCTCCGTTGTACTTCCAGCGACAATCCGCCCGTCGCGGCGCGGAACCAGATAGCCTTTCTCGGATCGCAGCACGCGCCGCAGTGCCACGCCGTCCGGACGCAGCGCCATCATTTGCCCACGAACCGGCCGCGTCGGCGCGTACCGCGCGAACCATTCGTTTCCCTGCGCGATCTCGCGGGAAAAACATCCCGCGGCGACAACCACGTGGCCAGCGGAGATTTCTTCTCCGCCCGCGACCACGCCGGTGCTGCGATCGTTCTCGCGAATCAAATCCGTGACGCCGCAATGAGCGAAAAACTCGGCGCCCCTGCGTTTCGCAGCCACCACCACCGCGTTCATCAGCGACCGCGGCTCGACCGTACCCTCTTCAGGAAGCCACGCAGCCGCCCGCGAGGTCGGGCCGATCGCGGGCTCCCATTGCCGCGCGGTGTCGAGCGCGACGGGTTCAGCTGCCAGTCCCACTCTTCGATATTCGGCGACCCTGTAGTCGCGATCCGTTTCACCGCCCGCTTCTGAAAAAATCTCCAGCGTGCCCTCGCGCGCGAGTCCGACCGACTCCCCGGACGTCTCCTCGATTGCCGCGACAAACTCCGGATAAAGCTTCAGGCTTTCGCGTCCGAGAGGCACCAGTGGCAGGTCTCGCACTGAATCCGGAGCAGGTGAGAGCATTCCCGCCGCCGCCCAGGATGCTTCTCGGCCGGGCTGCTGGCGATCGAGCACAACCACTCGAAGCTTTTCGGCAGCCAGTTCAAACGCGATGGACGCGCCGATCACGCCGCCGCCGATGATCACAACGTCGAAAGATTTCACGCGGCTATCCTAACAGCAAACATAGCGGACGGGCCGCTGCGTGAGTTCACGACGACGCGAGCCGAGCCGTCAGGACGAGCGCGTCCTCGATGGGCGCCAGATAGTAGCGCGGCCTGCGCCCGGTAATTTCGAATCCATGGTGCTCGTAGAATCGAAGCGCGGCCAGGTTCGAAGCGCGAACCTCGAGGAACGCTTTTTCGCCCTGGAATGTCGCTCCCCAATCGAGCGCTTGCCGAAGCAGCGCCACGCCCACTCCGCGATTCCGTGAGTCCGGCCGCACCGCGAAGTTGAGAATCTCGAGATCGCTTGCCACGCGGCGCGCCACGATGAATCCTGCGACTTCATTTTTCTCTTGCGCCGTCCAGCCAGCCATTTCGCCTTGCACTACACGCGCGTAATCTCGGGTGGTCCACTGCGCGATTTCGGGACACGCGGACTGTATCGCCATGATGAACGGCAGGTCCGGCGTCTCGATCGGGCGAATGCTCAAGATTCCTTCGGCGCCTTCCAGTGGAGTTCGGCATCCGTCCGCCGGACGTAGTTCGCGTCCAGCGTGAGGGAATCAACGACCTCGCCGCGTTGCGCGCGCAGATACCCGAGTCTTCCGATGTAGGGCGCAAGGATAGCTGACACTTCGTCCACGCAAATCCGTGCGCCCCATGCATGGACCGTCTCATAACGAGACGCCGCCGCCGCAACCAGAGCATGCGCTGGAGTCACAATCGTGCAATCAGTCGCAGCGCCGCGCGCGCGGAGCGAATCGAGAAATTCCTCCGGAGTCATTACGCACTCTTCGCCCTCGAGTGCTAATCGGGTTTCGCCGGGCTCACCCACATGCCGGTACGTTCCGAAATATACCTGCCCGCGGTGAGCGTCCAGCACCGGTACCACCCAGTACGAGCGCGAATGTGATTGTGCGGCAATAGCTTCCAGCCCGCTTACCGCCGCGATTGGCTTACGATAAACCTCCGCCCAGCCCTTCACCGCGGCAAGCCCCACTCGTAAACCCGTAAACGAACCGGGTCCTGCCGCCACCGCGAACAGATCAAACTCTTCGAGCCCCAGGGAAAGGTCCTTCAGAAGAAATTCAAGGTGGCGAAACATACGCGAAGAGTAAATTTCGTCAGTCCAGGTCGAAACGGTTCCGACCACTCTTTCATCGCGCAGCACGGCGAGGCTTCCAGCAGGAGAGGACGTATCCAGAGCTAGAGTCAACACGTGCCCCATTATAGGGCAATCGCGCTGCCAAACTGGCCCAAAAACGCCCTATTCCGCCATCTTTTATCCTGTACGATTTGATGGGATTAGCTTGACGTCCTCGTTCCCATAAGCCTAAGATTTAAAGACGCAGTTCGGGGGAGGAACTCAGACTCATGGACTTCAAGCTAGGCGAAAAAGTCGTGTATCCGAACCATGGTGTGGGGCTTATCGAACAGATTAGTTTTGGTAATGTGAACGGAAGATCGGAACGCTTTTACATGTTGCGGATTCTTTCGAGTGGCTTGAAGGTGATGGTGCCTCAGGCAAATATCGAAAGCGTGGGTTTGCGACCCATTATCCGCTCAACCCAAGCCGGCGCAGTTCTTTCCTACCTCGAAAAAGGCCGCTCAGCATCTCATCACGATTGGAAACACCGCTTCAAAGAAAATTCGGACCGCATGCGCACAGGTTCGTTGATGGAAGTCGCTGCCGTGCTGAAGGGTCTTGTTGCCCTCAGCAGGACCAAGCCGCTTTCCTTCCGCGAAAAAAAGATGCTCGAACGCGCGAAGTATCTTCTCGTGAGCGAGCTGGCAACGGTGCGTAACACGACCGAACAGACGGTGGAAACAAACATCGTTCGTGCACTGGCAAAAGCCAAGCTGCAGATGCCGGAAGCGACCGCGGTACCTGATTAGTTTTTTCGTTCTCACGTTCATTTTCAACCGGGCACAATCCGAAGGGGTTGTGCCCGGTGCTGTTTTTAGGCTGCGGGTGCCGGGATGTGCCCGCGACGATGTTCCTTCCCCGCGCCCCATTCGTTCGCAGCGAAGTTGACGCCGCTCTCCGCGCCGTTTAGAATTTTGTTTTAGGAACGAATTACAGGAATCCATGAGCCCCACAGTCCTGCAACAGAAGCGGCATCAGCAGATTTTGACCGACGTTGTCCGCCACTACATCGAAACGGGCGAGCCCGTTTCTTCGCGCAGCGTTGCGCACCGTCACGTTGAGCCGCTGAGCTCCGCGACAGTTCGCAACGTCATGGCCGATCTCGAGGGCGAGGGCTATCTCTACCAGCCGCACACTTCCGCCGGTCGCGTTCCCACGGCTGCAGCGTATCGGTTTTTCGTCGAACAGGTGACCGCGCAGGCGACGGCCAGCCCCGAAGATCGCCAATGGATTCGCCGCGAACTTGCTGCGGCCCAGACGCCCGAAGCCGTCATGGAGCGGGCGAGCCATGTCCTTGCTGCAGTCTCGCGTGGCTTGGGAATTTTTATTTCGCCGCCCCTCGCAAGCAGCGTTGTCGAACATGTGCGTTTCTTGCTCGTGCCCGATCATCGCGTGCTCGTCGTGCTTGTGACCACCGGCGGCCTAACGCGCGACAAGGTGATTCATCCCGAGCGCGCGTTTACCCAGGCCGATCTCGATAACATTGCCACCCATCTCAACCGCCATTACGTCGGCTGGACGCTCGCGGCCATGCGCGCCGATCTTCGCGCGCAAGTCGAACGCGATCGCGAACAGTACGGCCGCATTGCCGGCGACGCTCTGATGCTTTGCGATCCCGCGATTCTCGGCGAGAGCACCGAGCGCAGGATTTACGTCGAAGGCGCGGCCCAAATGGCCTCCGCCGTCGAATTCACGAATCAGGAGCAGTTGCGGGAACTCCTCGAAGCCATCGAAGCAAAAGACCAGCTCATCGAGCTGCTCAGCGGATGCATCGAAGCGCCGGAACCGGTGCACGTCGAGCTTGGCCTCGACAAGATGTCCACCGCCGGAAAGCATCTCGCACTTGTCTCGGCGTCGTATTCTAATCGAGACCAGGCGCAGGGAGCGCTCGGCATTCTCGCTCCCATGCGCATGCACTACGAGCGCGTGATCACCGCCGTTGCTTTCATGGCCCAGTTTTTCTCCGAAAATTCTGACGAATCGAAGACGCCGTGAGCGACCACAAAAACAAAGATCGAAACCCGATTCCTTTTTCCCGCGAGGACGATTCGGCGCAAGAGCGCTCCGCCGAGCGAACTCCCGACGCTGGCACCGAGTCCGCTCCCGACGAGCTTTCGAAGCTCCTCGCCGAGAAACGCGAGCTGTTGGACACGCTCGTTCGCCGCCAGGCCGATTTCGAAAACTATCGCAAGCGCGTTGAAAAAGAGCGCCAGCAGGATCGCCATCGCGGCGTCGAGTCGCTCGTCGAGCACATACTGCCCGTCCTCGACACGTTCGATCGCGCGCTCGGCGGTCATAACGATGGGGCCACCGCCGAGTACCGGAAAGGCTTCGAACTTATTCGCCGCCAGTTGTGGGAGGCGCTTGCCAAGCAAGGACTTTCGCGGATCGAATCCGTCGGCCAGGAGTTCAATCCTCATTTTCACCACGCCATTGAGAGCGTGGAGACTTCCGAGCACGCCGACGGGATCGTCATCAGCGAAATGCAGCCCGGCTATTTGTTTCACGATCGCGTGCTGCGGCCCGCGATGGTCCGCGTGGCCAGCGCGCCTGAGCCAAAGTCCGCGCGCGCCTCCAAGCGCGAACACTAAGCGGTGGCGATTTTAAGTTTCTGAAAGGGAACAAAGAAACAATGGCGTCAGATACCCAGGCTGACTTTTACGAAATTCTCGGCGTCGAGCGCGACGCTTCCGCCGACCAGATTAAGTCTGCCTATCGCAAAGCTGCGCTCAAGTGGCATCCCGATCGCAATCCTGAAAATAAAGAAGAAGCCGAGATCAATTTCCGGATGGCGTCGGAGGCTTACACGGTCCTCTCCGATCCCCAGAAGCGTCCTGTGTACGATCGCTTCGGACACGCGGGGCTCGGCGGCCGCGGCTTTGAGGGCGGCGGTTTTAGTTCCGTAATTTTTGAGGAATTTCACGACATCCTCGGCGATCTCTTCGGCTTCGATCAGGCCGCTGGCGGTGGTGGACGCCGGGCGCGAGGCTCGCGAGGCCAGCGTGGCGCGGATTTGCGTTACGACATGCCGCTCAGTTTTGAGGACGCGGCCGCAGGTGTAAACACCAAGATTCGTCTCGTCCGCCGCGAAAATTGCGAATCCTGCAAGGGAACTGGCGCGAAGCCCGGCGCCGGCATGACCGCTTGCAAGACTTGTGGTGGCCGCGGTCAGATGGCTTATCAGCAGGGATTCTTTTCCATCACGCGCACTTGCCCCGCCTGCCAGGGCGCGGGACAGGTGATCCGCGAAGCCTGCGAGACGTGCCGCGGTCAGGCTCGCATCGAACGCGAACGCACTCTCGAGGTCGGCGTGCCCGCCGGAGTGGATTCCGGCACGCGCCTCCGCATGACCGGCCAGGGCGAGCCCGGTACGAACGGTGGCCCCGCCGGCGATCTCTACATTTTCCTGGAAGTGAAGGAGCACCCCTTCTTCGAGCGTCGCGGCGCGGATCTTTACTGCACGATTCCGGTCAGCTTTCCGCAGGCCGCGCTAGGCGCGAAGATCAGGATTCCGACGCTGCAGGGCGAAGCCGATTTCGAAATTCCGGAAAGCACGCAGTCCGGCCAGATCTTCCGCCAAAAAGGGAAGGGACTAGCGAATCCGCACGGCGGCCGCGGCGATCTCTACGTCAATATCCGTGTCGTGATTCCGGCGAAGCTGTCCCGCGACCAGCGCCGCACCCTTGAGCAGCTCGGCCAAACCATGAAAGTCGAAAACAAGCCGACCGACCGCTCCTCCAGCTTCTTCGACAAAGTGAAAGATATCTTCGGCTAATACCCGGAAGCTCAAATTGCGGAAGGTTTCGTAGGGGCGCGGCATGCTGCGCCCGGCGCACATGCTTGGCAATCGGTCGCCGATTCGGCGGGAGGTTTCGTAGGGGCACGGCACGCCGTGCCCGGCGCACATGCTTGGCAACCAATCACCCATTCCCCTCGGGCGCCGGCTACTCTCTCTGACTTTGTCCTCTACATCCTTTGCCTCCCGCTGTTTCTCGCTCCTCGCGTTACAATCCCTACCATGCGCCGCCGCTTCTTCGTGGATCGTTTCGAATCGGATTCCGCCAATCTTCGCGGTGACGCCGCCGAACACCTGGGCCGCGTCCTGCGCGCCGAGCCCGGCCAGCTCTACGAATTGAGCGACGGCCACAGCGTCTGGCTCGCAAAAATTGAACGCGTGGCGCTTTCAAAACGCGGCGACAATCGCATCGAATTCGCTCTCGTCGAGCCGATCCCCGCGCGCGAGCCAGCGCTGAAGATCGAACTTCTCCTCTCGCTCATCAAATTCGACCGCTTCGAATGGTGCATCGAAAAAGCCACGGAGCTCGGCGCGAGCGAGATCATTCCCCTGGCCGCCGCGCGCACCGACAAGCCGCTCGTGGCCGCCGCGCCGAAGCGCCTGGCGCGCTGGGAGAAAATCGTGCTGGAGTCCGCGCAGCAATCCCGCCGCCTCCGCCCGCCGGTGATCAATGCTCCCGTTTCTCCGGAAAAAGCCTTCACGCAGTCTTCGGCCGTCAGCAAGATTCTGCTCTCTGAAAGACAGGACGCACCCTCGTTCCGGGACGCGTTGCAGAGTTCCTCGGGTATCACATCACGTGGAAACGCGACGACCGTCGCTCTCGCAATCGGCCCCGAAGGCGGCTGGACGGACCCAGAAATCGCATCAGCCCGCGCCGCAGGCTTCGTCGAAGTTTCGCTCGGCGAAAACATTCTGCGCACCGAAACGGCCGTCCTCGCCGCGATGGCGATTCTTGGATTCGCATTGGCGCGATGAACCGCGCTTAACCGTTTGCGGGGGTGCCCTCTATAGAAGTGATCTCGTACTTGAATGCGTCCGCGTCGAGGCTATCGAGCCGCCCGTCGGCAGTCTCCGCCTGCGGATACATCAGGAATGGCACTGGCTTGCCGTTCGACCCCGGCAGCGCCACATCATGTCCGAAGTTGAACGCCATCCAGTTCATCTCCCAGGACCCGAATAGCCGGGCGCGGGCTTTTTTCACCATGTCGTCATCAATCGGCCGGTTGCCGGGCGGTTCCTCCAGAATCACTTTACGCACATCCGCCGGGTCAACGGGAACCCAGCCGTAGTCGTGCAGGTAAACTTCCGCTCGGCAGTGCTGCGATTTCGTGACTATCTCGGACGACGTCCCGAGGCTCTTGTATCCCAGTTCCGATTTAGCGACGCGAATGCCGTATGCGTCTCGCGCAGGCAGGCCCGCCGCGCGCGCCAGGCCAACGTACAGCGCGTTCAGATCGGCGCATTTCCCGCCCAAGTCCTTGGTCTCGAGCATGAAGCGGATGTCGCCCAGACCGCAGCCGCGCGTCTTGGGATTCCGGAACGTGTTCACGACGATCCACTCATAAATCGCGCGCGCCTTCTCGACATCGGTCTTGGCGCCGGCGGTGGCCTCGTCTGCCGTTTCCTTTACAATGCCGTCGGTCGGCAGGAAATTCGTTGGCTGCAGGAAATACTCCAATTCGGCGTGATTCGCCTTCACCCCTTTGGACGGCGCGGAAAGATCAACCGCAATGTTCTGAGTTGCGACTCGGCTTGTCACGGTTAGGGTCGGCTTCGCTCCAGCCGGAAACTCCGCGGAAACAATTCCAAGTGACTCGGCCTTGATTTTGACAAGCTTTACCTTGCCGCCCGGCGCTTCGAATCTATTGGAGAGCGTCTTCTGGAAAGGCGTGGGGCTGATCAGCGCAGCGGGCACCCAAATCCGCGTGATCCCCGAAGGTTTCAGCACTTCTACGTGCGTCGTCACGTCAAACGTTCGCCAGGCGCCCGAAGGAGCGTCGCCTGCAAACAAGTACTCCGCCTTCGAGAACGCAAGTCCTGCTGATGCAACGGTAGCCGATATCAGAAAATCGCGACGTTTCATGCACCCACCTTCTTGGCCGTAGCTTTCTTTTTCATCCTTCACGGACAACCATAAACTACACTGGATTGCGAACCCATGCAAACGGGGCCTGTAACGGACCGTTCGCGTGTTCGGCCGGAAACTGATCCATTACTCAGCTCGTTGCCTCCTTTGCCTCTGCTTTCTCGCCATGGTATAAATGAAATTGCACAGTATGCAGGATGATCCTCAAATCGGCTCGACGGCTTCACCTAAAGAAACGCCTCTTCCTCCTTTGCGGCGTGAGCTGCGCAGTTGGACGCGCGACTTGGCCGTTGCGTTGGGTCTCGCCATCGTTATCATGATTTTCCTTTACCAGCCGGTAAAGGTCGAAGGCACCAGCATGAATCCGCTGCTCTCCGATCAGGAGCGCATCTTCATCAACAAGTTTATCTATCGTTTCGAGCCGATCGAACGTGGAGACGTCGTCGTCTTCTGGTATCCTCTGGACCGCTCGAAATCGTTCATCAAGCGCGTGGTGGCTTTGCCCGGAGAAACGATCGAGATTCGCGCCGGCAACGTGTACGTGAACGGTAGGGAATTGCCGGACCAGTATGTTCCGTCCGGATATCTCGACGGATCGAACTATCCGGCGCGGCGCATTCCGCCGGGCGAGTACTTCGTAATGGGCGACCATCGCGATAGCTCGAATGACTCGCGCGTTTTCGGCTCGGTCCCGCGGCCGTATATCTATGGCAAAGCGGTATTCGCTTACTGGCCCGTGGACCACTTTGGATCGCTCACTTCATCTTCAACCGTGAGCGCGGCATCGAGATGACATCTTCTGGAGGACACACTGAACGAGTCCCCCGCAACACGCGCGACTCTCGCGCTCGAGGACGGAAGAGTATTTAACGGTCGTGCGGCGGGCGCTCGCATCCGTCGTGGCGGCGAAGTCGTTTTTAATACCAGCCTTACCGGCTATCAGGAAGTATTCACCGATCCCAGCTATTCCGGGCAGATTGTCTGCCTCACGTATCCCCACATCGGCAATGTTGGCACCAACCTCGATGACGAGGAATCCGGAAAGCCCTATATCGAAGGGCTGATCGTCCGAGAATTTTCCGAGCTTGCGTCCAACTGGCGTTCCAGCGAGACCGCGCAGGCATACCTCGAACGTCACGGCGTCCCGGTCATCGGGGACATTGACACACGCGCGCTGGTCCGCCATCTGCGCGAAGTCGGCGCGCTGCGCGGCATTCTCGCGACGGACGACACTCCTGCCGATCAGCTGATCGCCGAAGCTAAAGCGCTTCCTACGATGGCGGGCCAGGAACTCGCCGGCCGCGTCACCACCGCGAAAAAATATGAATGGACCAAAGGCTCGATCGAGCTCACCGCGCCGCCTGCACATGCGCCTGCTTCAGGCGCAGCAGCGCGAGAGAAAAAAGGCGCCTCCGCCCCAGAGGAACGCCGCCATCGAGTCGTCGCCTACGATTTCGGCATCAAGCAGAATATTCTTCGTCTCCTAGTGGACTACGGCTGCGACGTCACCGTCGTCCCGGCAAAAACCTCCGCCGAGGATATTCTTGCCCTCAAGCCGAACGGCGTCTTCCTTTCGAACGGCCCCGGCGATCCCGAACCGATCACGTATGCCGTCGGAAATATCAAGAAACTCCTCGGCCGCGTCCCGATTTTCGGCATCTGCCTCGGCCATCAACTTTGCGGCCTCGCTCTGGGCGGCAAAACGTTCAAATTGAAATTCGGTCATCACGGCTCGAACCATCCGGTAAAGAATCTGCGCACGCAAAAAGTCGAAATCACCGCTCAGAATCACGGCTTCTGCGTGGACCCGGAGTCGCTCCCGTCGAGCGACGTCGAGGTCACGCACCTGAATCTCAACGATCACACGAATGAAGGCATGCGTCACCGCTCGCTCCCGCTGTTCAGCGTCCAGTATCACCCCGAGGCCTCACCCGGCCCGCACGACGCCCGCTACCTCTTCGACGATTTCATCGCACTGATGAAGGAAACCGCGCGATGAGTTCGTTCACTTCGACGATGCCCAAACGCACTGACATCAAGAAAATTCTGATCATCGGCTCCGGCCCGATCGTCATCGGCCAGGCATGCGAGTTCGACTACTCCGGCACGCAAGCCTGCAAAGCGCTTCGCTCCGAAGGCTACGAAGTCATCCTCGTCAATTCCAATCCCGCGACGATCATGACCGACCCCGAAATCGCCGACCGCACCTACATCGAGCCGCTCGCCAAGGAATATCTCGAAGCCATCATCGCCACCGAGCGGCCCGACGCACTGCTCCCAACCGTCGGCGGCCAGACGGGCCTCAATCTCGCCGTCGAGCTTGCCGAAGCCGGCATCCTCGAAAAATACGGCGTCAAACTCATCGGCGCTTCTCTGCGCGCGATAAAAATCGCCGAGGACCGCCTGCTCTTCAAGGACGCCTGCCGCCGCATAGGCCTCGAAGTTCCCGCATCCTTCGTCGTCAACGAGATTCCCGAGGCGATCAAGCTTGCCGACAAGCTCGGCTATCCCGTGGTAATCCGCCCATCCTTCACGCTCGGCGGGACCGGCGGTTCGATCGCCTACAACCGCGAGGAATTCGCCGACTCTATTGCTCGCGCGCTCGACGCGAGTCCCGTCCATCAGGCGCTTATCGAAGAATCCGTGATCGGCTGGAAGGAATTCGAACTCGAAGTGATGCGCGATCATCGCGACAACTTTGTCGTCATCTGCTCGATTGAGAATGTGGACCCCATGGGCATTCACACCGGCGATTCCATTACCGTCGCTCCCGCGCAGACGCTCACCGACAAGGAATATCAGCGCATGCGCGATGCGGCCGCGGCGATCATTCGCGAAGTCGGGGTCGAAACGGGGGGCTCTAACATCCAGTTCGGCATTGATCCCGAAACCGGCCGCATGGTCGTGATCGAAATGAACCCGCGCGTCTCTCGCAGCTCCGCGCTCGCCAGCAAAGCCACCGGCTTTCCGATTGCGAAAATCGCCGCCAAGCTCGCCGTCGGCATGACGCTCGACGAAATTCCCAACGACATCACGCGCAAGACTCCTTCGTGTTTCGAACCGAGCATTGATTACGTCGTCGCCAAAATTCCCAAGTTCCAGTTCGAGAAATTTCCCGGCAGCGAAACCACCCTCACCACTCAGATGAAATCCGTGGGCGAAGTAATGGCCATCGGCCGCACGTTCCAGGAAGCGCTGTGCAAGGCCATCCGCTCGCTCGAACCGAGCACCGCCTGGCGCGCCCCGGCGGAAGTCACCACCGCGCTGCTGCGCGAGAAGCTCCATGTTCCCGGCCCAGACCGCATCCATTGGCTCTTCGAGGCCCTCGAGCGCGGCATGTCGCGCGACGAAGTCTGCTCGCTCACCAAAATTGACCCCTGGTTCATCCGCCAGATGGAGGACATGGTCGCGCTCGACCGCCGCGTCGCCGCCAGTTCGCTCCGCGGTATTTCGCGCGAGCTGCTTCTGGAATCGAAGCGCTCTGGCGCCAGCGACGAAGAGCTGGCCAAATTGTGGAACGTGAAATCCGCATCCGTGCGCGCCCGCCGCCACGAGCTCGGCGTGATCCCGGTTTACAAGCGTGTGGATACTTGCGCCGCCGAATTCGAATCCTTCACGCCGTATCTTTATTCGACGTACGAGGAAGAAGACGAATCCGGCGCGGTCGAGCGTCCCAAAGTCGTCATCCTTGGCAGTGGCCCCAGCCGCATCGGGCAGGGAATTGAATTCGATTATTGCTGCTGCCACGCCGCTCTCGCCCTCAAAGAAGACGGTTACGAGACTGTCATGATCAACTGCAATCCGGAAACGGTCTCGACGGATTACGACACGTCCGACCGCCTTTATTTCGAGCCGCTCACTCTGGAGGACGTGCTTGCGGTCCTCGAACGCGAAAAGCCTCAGGGCGTGATCGTGCAATTCGGCGGACAGACTCCCTTGAATCTCGCGCTCGAGCTGAAGCGCAATCACGCGAAGATTATTGGCACGGACCCGGAATCAATTGACCTCGCGGAAGATCGCCGCCGCTTCGGCGCGCTGCTCGCGGAACTGAATATTCCGCAGCCGCGTGGAGGCACCGCGCTCGCACCGCAGGAAGCGGTCGCTACCGCCGCCGAAATCGGCCTGCCGGTTCTCGTCCGGCCCAGTTACGTTCTCGGCGGGCGCGCCATGGTCATTGCCTACGACTTGAAAACTGTCGAGGAATACGTCACGCAGGCGTCGCAGATTGGCTCGCTCACCGATCCCAAGCGCCCAATTCTGATTGACCAGTTCCTTGAAGACGCAACCGAAGTTGACGTGGACGCTCTCGCCGACGGCGAAGACGTCGTCATCGGCGGCATCATGGAGCATATCGAGGAAGCCGGCATCCATTCCGGCGATTCCTCCTGCGTTCTGCCTTCGGTCACGCTGAAGCCCGAAGTCCTCGCCCACATTCGCGACTATACCGTCCGCCTCGCCCGCGCGCTTCACGTCGTCGGTTTGATGAACGTGCAATACGCCATCCAGCACGACACCGTGTACGTACTTGAAGTGAATCCGCGCGCCTCGCGCACGATTCCGTACGTCAGCAAAGCTACCGGCGTGCCGCTCGCAAAGGTCGCCGCGCGGCTGATGACCGGCCGCAAACTCAAAGACCTGAATCTCCCGGTCGTGGACATGAATGGCGTGAAGGAACTCGCCGTCCACGATTTCTACGCCGTCAAGTCGCCCGTGTTTCCGTTCAATAAATTCCGCGGCGTGGATACGATTCTCGGACCCGAAATGCGATCCACCGGCGAAGTGATGGGTATCTCTTCAACCTTCGGCCTCGCGTTCGCCAAGGCACAACTCGCCGCCGGCCAGCGGCTGCCGCAATCCGGCGTTGTTTTTATCAGCGTGAATGACCACGACAAGCGCCACATTGCCACGATCGCGAAAGATCTCGCCGCTGTCGGACTGAAAATCACCGCCACGCGCGGTACGGCTGCCGCTCTGATCCGCGCGGGAGTCGAAATAGATGCGGTCTACAAGGTGAACGAAGGTCGCCCGAACATTGTGGATCTGATCAAGACCGGTAAAGTGAATCTCGTCATCAATACGCCGCTCGGCCGCGAATCCTTCTACGACGAAAAATCCATTCGCCGCGCCGCCGTTCGCTACAATGTTCCATGCATCACTACTCTCTCCGCTGCTAGCGCCGCCGCCCGCGGCATTCGCGCTATGGCAGGCCACGCGCCCGACGTCGCCGCGCTCCAGGACCTCCACCGTCGCAAATCCACAGCCGCAGCCGCCGACCATTCCTAAGGAATGCTTCGCATTAGGGTTTTCTCTGCGTCCTCTGCACCTCTGCGGTGATGCATTTTCCTAGCCTTCGTCTGTTCGCCGAATCCTTCGCCACCCCCAATCATCCAATCCGAGACGTGCTGAAATCTAGTGCCAAGCTTGCAAAACTTGTGGCCCACTACTGTTGCCGCTGTCCGGAGCCGCGTGTATCATGACTGCCTCCATGGAGTCTCACTGTATTCCATTCCGCGAAATCCCGCACACAACCAAGCTTTTCTCCGCCTTTCTTGAAGATTTCGCTCGCGTCTCGACCTTCTACGCTCATCCGCCGACCGCCGCAGGCATTGACGCCGCTGCCCGCGAAGTCCGTCTCGATTCCGCCGTGCGCCGCAGCGTGGTGGAAATCCTGCGCGAACAAAACCAACGCTTTTCGGCCGGTGGGAAACTTGATCCCACCGCAGCGCGCAACCTTGATCGCCTCGCGGCAGGCGCCGCCGCAATTGTGACCGGCCAGCAAGTCGGCCTCTTCTCCGGGCCCGCGTACACTTTTTATAAGGCCCTCTCTGCCGTACGCTGCGCCGAAGACACCTCGCGCCGCGGCACGGATGCCGTCCCAATTTTCTGGCTCGCCACCGAAGACCACGACCTCGCCGAGGTCAATCGTTCGTTTTGGAACACGCGCAACGGCCTCGCGCGCTACGACCTGCCCGCGAAAGATGCCGACGTAGGCCGGCACGTTGGCGAAGTAGTTCTCGGGGACGAAATCGAGCCGTTGGTAGCGACCGCCGCGCAAACCCTCGAAGGCGCCTATGCCGAGGACGTCGCTCGTGCGCTCCGCGAATCCTACACGCGCGGTGAAACGTACGGCTCGGCCTTCGGAAAGCTGATGGCGCGGCTATTCGCGGGGCGGGGGATTATCTTCATAGACCCGCTCGATGTCCGCTTCCATCGCCTCGCCGCGCCGGTTTATTTGCGCGCGTTGGACGAAGCCGACTCTCTTCGCGAAGCGTTGCTCGCGCGTTCAAAGGAACTCGCTGCCGCCGGCTTCCATGATCAGGTCAAAGTTGCGCACGAATCCACGCTGTTCTTTTACAAAGTTGCCGGCCGCCGCGAGCCGCTCCGCAGCCGCAACGGAAAATTCTTCGCCGGCGAAGCGGAGTTCACGCGCGATCAGCTCACCGCCGCGGTTCAGTCCGCGCCGGAATCGTTCAGCCCCAGCGCCCTTCTGCGTCCGGTCGTGCAGGATACGCTTCTCCCCACGGCTGCCTATTTCGGAGGCCCCGCGGAAGTCGCCTACCTGGCCCAGTCGCAAGTCGTCTATCTCAAGATACTCGGCCGCGTGCCCGCGATTCTTCCACGCGTCAGCGTCACCATCATTGAGCCGCCGATCGCGCGCTTTCTCGCTCACTATGGCCTCGACGTCCGCGATCTTCTTGCCGGGCCGCAGCGCCTTCGCGCGAAAATGGAACAGAAGTCGCTTCCTGCCGAGCTTTCTAGCCGTTTCGACGACAGCGAAGCAGGCATTCGCGCCATGCTCAAGGCTTATGAGGAGCCGCTCGGCCGCCTCGACTCCACGCTTCTGGAGGCGCTCCATGCCTCAGAGCGCAAGATGCTCCATCAGATCGAGCAACTAAGAGGAAAAGTGGCCCGCGCTGAAAATTTCCGCTCGGGAATTCTCGACCGTAAGGAACGCATCCTGCTCGATTCGCTCTATCCCAGCGGCGGTTTGCAGGAACGCACCCTTTGCGCCCTTCCCATGCTCGCCTCGATCGGCCCCAGCCTTCTCGACGATCTCACCGCGCTCGCCTCGATCGCCGACTCCGCCGACGGCCGCTCCTGCGCCAATCAGCACCACGTCCTTTCAATCTAGCGCTCTTTCCTTGTAAGGGCGTAGCACAGCTACGCCCGGCGCGAGTGCTTGCCAATCGTGTGCCATTCGAGCGCCCCGTCACGCTGAGTGCGGTGGACTTGCCTTTCTCTGCTACCGCCTTACTCTTACCTCTAAACTTGCCCTTCGCCGCATGTTAAAGTATCGATTCCTCATTTCGCGGGTTCGCCCAGGAGGGCCGCACGCTATGAAACTCACACCGGGAAAACTGAAGGGCATGAAAGCCGTTTCCAACTCGCGCGACGTGATCGCCGCCGCAGCCATGGACCAGCGCGGCTCGCTCAAGAGCGCCATCGCCAAGGAAAAGGGCGTGGACAAGAGCGCCGTGACCACCCTGATGCTCGAGGAGTTCAAGACCGCCGTTACGAAGATTCTCACCCCGCATGCGAGCGCGATCCTTCTCGATCCCGAATACGGCTTGCCCGCCGCGGCCGCACGATCGAAGAACGCCGGCCTGCTGCTCGCTTATGAAAACAGCGGTTACGACAACACGCGTCCCGGCCGCCTTCCCGATCTTCTCGACATCTGGTCCGTCCGTCGTCTCGTGAGCGCGGGCGCCGATTGCATCAAGATTCTGCTCTACTACACGCCGTTCGATCCGCCCCACATAAATGAAATCAAGCACGCATGGACCGAACGCATCGGCGGCGAGTGCACCGCCGCGGACGTGCCGTTTTTCCTCGAGCTGGTTGGATACGAAGAGGGCGCGGACGAGAAGGCCATCGCGTACGCGCGCAAGAAGCCCGAAATCGTCGCGCTCGGCATGGCGGAATTTTCCAAGCCTCGATACGGCGTAGACGTTCTCAAGGTTGAAGTCCCTGTGAATATGGCCTACGTCGCCGGCGCCAAAGCCTGCAAGGGTGAATCCGCCTACACGCGCGACGAGGCCAAGCAGCTTTTCCTCAAGGCCGCCACCTCGGCGAAGTTGCCGTTCATCTATCTTTCCGCTGGTGTGAGCAACGACGTTTTCAGCGAGACTCTCGAACTCGCGGCTGAATCGGGCGTGAAGTTTTCAGGAGTTCTCTGCGGCCGCGCCACTTGGAAGGACGCCATTCCGATCTATGCGAAGCAGGGCGTGAAAGCTCTTGAGGATTGGTTAACGGTTCAGGGCGTGAAAAATATCGAGAACGTCAACGACCGCCTAAAAGCCGCCAGCCCCTGGTCCAGCGTCTAGCTCACCCTCCGCCATAAGGATGTTTTCGTAGGGGCGCAGCATGCTGCGCCCGGCGCAAGTGCTTGGCCCGATCGCGCCATCCACATCACCCGCTCGACTTCGTCAGCTTCACTTCCCGCACTGCGCTTCAACCTGCGTTTGCATCTCGGGGTCAAGAAACACGCCCCGCCGCGATTTCGCCGAGCACACCTGATTCGCGCCCAACCCCAGCGTGCCGCGCAGGTCAGCGCCTTCCAGGCTCGTCCCGGTAAGATCCGCGCCGTTCAGCACTGTTCCTGTCAATTGCGCCCCGCCCAGATTCGCGCCGTGCAGGTCCGCGTCAATCAGAATCGCGCCTTCCATCTGTGCGCCGCCAAGGTCCGCTCCCTGCAGCTTCGCTGACCACAAGTAAGCGTTCCGCAGGTCCGCGTGGTCCATATGCGCGCCGTCGAGATACGACTCTCTCAAATCCGCTTTCTCCAGGTTCGCCCGGGTGATCGTGGCGCCCGTCAGACGCGCCGTGTAAAAACTCGCGCCATCGAGCCGCGCATCCACCAGGATCGCATCCACCAGCGAACAGTACGACAAGTTCGCGTAACGCAAATCCGCCCTGCGAAGATCGGCCCCATCGAGATTCGACCGGTCGAGATTCGCGTGATTCAACTGCGTGTGGTCCATCACCGCAAATCGCATGTTGCTATGGCCCAGGTCTGCGCCGCGCAGGTCCGCTTCCGACAAAAACGCTCCCTGAAAGTCCGATTGCCACAGATGAGAATTCGCAAAGAACGCCCCGTACGCCTGCGCATATCGGAATTTCGCATTGTTCGTGCGCAGCCCGTCAACAGAAGCAACCTCTTCGTCCGCGCCATTCCAGTTCGCCGGCCTCCGCGAAAGGGACGCTTCCGTAAGGTCGGCATAAGGATCGTAAGCCAGCCACCAGAATGCGTTCGGCGCCCATCTTCGAATATTCGTCGCACCGTATTGCGGCGCCCGCGTCCGGTCGTGCGGCACTCCTGCAATTGTACCGGCCGAAAGCAGCAGCAGCACGACGCCAAGGACGCCCGCCAACGTAATGGGATTGATTGCTTTGATTTTCAGGATCAACCGCTGCATCCACTTCTTCTCGAACGCCCATCGTTCCTGTGGTCGTCCCACTTTCGTAGTGGCGTAGGCCGCGATTCCTGTCGCAATCACCACCAGCAGCGCGTGAAGGATCGTTCCGTGAATTTCCTGCCGCGTCAGATACCGCGCCCAGAAAAGCAGCAGCGTCGCAGGCACAATCCAGTACGCTGCCAGCAGCGACACTCCCTTTTCCACCAGCCGCGTGGACGATGGATCCGGATTCATCCATCGGAAATGGGTGCGCAGCAGTCCCGTAATCAATCCCGGTCCGCGGTCGCCGAGCGTATGCCCGTCCGGGAAGATGGCGGGTAGCTCCAGCACCGCATCCCACAATCGCTGCAGGTGAAAGTGAAAGAGCACATACAGAATGAAAAGCGCGACCGGCACGATCAGGTACGATTCCGCCGTGGGCAAAGCAGCCGCTGCTGCGTGCGAGTGCAGGAACGGAATAATCGCCGAATCCGTAAGAAGCTGCGCGTCGCGCGTCTTCCAGATCACCAGCCACGAAACCACGCACGCCGCCGTCATCCCGCAAAAATAGTGAAACGCGTTTTGCGACGCTCGCTCGAATGCCGTGACCGCCTCAAATTCCATCAGCTGCGGCGCCAGGAGCGCGTCTCGCAGGTTTGCTCCTGCGAACTGGCGCGGCACCAACCCCATCGCTGTTTCCAGCGACGCGCCCTCCAGGTTCGCGCCTTCCAGATTCGCGCCCACCAGGCACGCTTCCTCGAGGTCCGCCCGCACCAGACACGCGTCGCGCAAGTCCGCGAGCAGCAAATCCGACGCCCGCAAATTCGCGTCGTGAAGATCGGCAAGCCGCAGATTGACGCTGATCAGGTCGGACGCTTCCAGCTCGGCCGTTGAAAGATCGGCGCGCTGGCCCGTCAATCCATGCGATTCCACCCATTCGCGATGGCTCGCAAGTTTTTCGTCAAACGCCCAATCCTTGTAAAGCCTGCGCGGAGCTTCCAGTGACGCCGTGTCCGTCGCAAAGATTTCTTCAGGTTTTTCCGCTGGCGCGGTTTGCAAATCTTCTTCCAGAATCTCAGCGTGCTTCTCGTTCCCCTGCACCCGACTCGGTGATTCCGCAGGCGCGGTGTATGGACTTTCGTATGGCCACTCCGATTCGCGCGAGCCAAGCCTTCCAGTTTCTTGCCGGTCGCGGACCGAGGTCTCGACCGAAGTTTTATCAACCTGGGCATCGCGCCCCGTCTCCGCGCCGAACGCCGCGCGATCGTCAACTCCAGACGACTCGTACGTAGCTGTCGGAGGCGGAACACCCTCCGCCGAAATGGATTCGACGGAAGCGTTGCTCACGACCTCCACCAGCGCCTCGACGGGCGCCTCACTGAAAGCCTCGATGGATTCCTCTTCGTGCACCGCTTCCGGAATCTCTTCGAGTGCCTCTGCCGTAACCTCCGCAGCCGCCGCTGCAGAAGCTTCCTCGGAGGGGAACAGCTTTTCGAAATCGTCCGCTGCTGACGGCAGTGCCTCCGCCGGGATCGGAGCTTCTGGGGTACCCATCACACGCGCGAATTCCGACGCCGCAGGCTCGGCGATCTCTTGCTGTGCACCTTTGGCCGCCGGTTCGCCGCCGATTTCGGTCTTCGTTTCCGCGCCTGGATCAGGCGCGGGTTGAGCCGCAGCCTCCGCGCGTGCTTCGCCCGCCGAATCCTGTTCGGTGGGGAACTGCCTCTCCGGAGTGGTAGCTGGTGCGCGCTTGAACGTCAGCAATCGCGCGAATATGCCTCGCCGTTTCGGCGCGGCATTCGTCGCCGATTCCTCGGCTTTCATCTCCGAGATTTTCTTTGGCTGCGCGGCCTCAACGACTTCCGTCTTTTCACCCGCGGGTGCCTCCGCAAAAAGTTCCGCCAGCGCGTCCGCCGCCGGAGGCAGCTTGTTCGCAGGTATCAAACCTTCCGCCGATTCCCGCACAACGCTTTGGGTCAGGATGGGCGTCTCCTGAGCCGTCTTGCCGGAAGACTCCTGCAGTGTGGTTCGTTCCGGTGCCGCTTCTTGGTGGTCCTCTTTCGCAGCCTTCGGGCGTTCTTCTTCCTCATCACCCACAAACAGACGTTGGAACAGTGGCGCCATCGTGGAACCCTTTTGCCCTCGAAAATCCTGAAGAAGCTCCCCTGCAGCTCGGCCAACGCGACCGCCCCCCGGCGCACGCAGCCTGCATACGGAAAGAAGCGAAAGGCCTTCCTTTCGCAATCCTCTACCCCTAAAGTCTACCCTCCGCCAGCATATCGCGGACGTCCGTCGCAAAACCCCTGTCCAGGAGTGCAATACCCGTACAGCTGGCCGCAAGATGGGGCTCACCTGACGATCATCGCTGGTTTCGTAGGGGCGCAGTCCGCCGTGGCGGACGCCCGGCACAGATGCTTGGCTGTGCTCCGCAGATCCGTCGCCGAATTTGAAGGGGCACGGCATGCCGGCTCGGCGCAAATCCATGGCTCCGCGTATCTGATTCATCGCCGCTTTCGTAGGGGCGCGGCATGCTACGCCCGGCAAACATCCTCGGCGCGATTTAGCCCTTCATTTATCGTCCGCGCCAACCCCGCACATGTGGAGTGCGGCGGCTTGCCGCCGCTGTTTGCCGCGCGGGCTTGCCCGCGCGTGCTGCAATCGCGCCCGAAAAAGCCGGCGGCACAAAACCCTCGCTGTACTAGCTTCCGATCGGCGCAGCCTCGGCTCGCCTCCACCCATCTCGCCTGTGGAGCGTACCGGCTGCTTTGTGATATGAAAGGTTCCGCATCGCCCCGGTTCACGGCGCACCGGCTTGAGAGGAGCAGTCAGAAATGCCCTTGGTGCTTCCACCAAACGTATCCGAAAAACAATTCCAGAAAGCCCTCGACGCTTTCGCCGGCGTCGTCGGCCGCCAGTGGGTCCTCGCCACGGAAGAAGACCGCTACACCTACATGGACATCTACGCTCCCGGCGACGCCGACAAGCACACGCCCAGCGCCGCCGTCGGCCCGCAATCCGCCGAAGAGGTCCAGGCCATCGTTCGCCTCGCCAACGAATACAAGGTTCCTCTCTGGCCCATCTCCCGAGGAAAAAATCTCGGCTACGGCGCCGCTGCTCCCAACATGCCCGGCACCGTTGTCCTCGATCTCGGCCGCATGAAACGAATCATCGAAGTCAACGAGCGCTACGGCTATTGCCTCATCGAACCGGGCGTCGGCTTCTTCGATCTCTTCGCGTATATCCAGGAAAACAAGATTCCTCTCTGGATGTCCGTTCCGGCAAACGCCTGGGGCAGCGTCGTAGGCAACGCCCTCGAGCGCGGCTACGGCTACACGCCGTATGGCGAAAACACGAAAAACATCTGCGGAATGGAAATCGTCCTTCCGAATGGCGAAATGATCCGCACCGGAACTGGTGCGATGACCAACAGCCCCAACTGGCATCTGTTCAAGTACGGTTTCGGCCCCTCGTGGGACCAGGTCTTCGTCCAATCAAATTACGGCGTAGTCACTAAAATGGGCATGTGGCTCATGCCGGAGCCGGAAGCCACGCTGGGTCTGAACATGCAGCTCCCCGAGCCGGACGACATCGGCTGGGCCATAGACGCGCTCCAGCCGCTCCGCCTCAACGGCGTCCTCCAGCAGAACCCCAGCATCGGAAATTCCCTCCGAGTCGTAGCCACGCGGACTCCGCGTAGCCAGTGGTACGACGGCGATGGCGCGCTCCCCGACGACGTCCTGCGCTCCATTCTCAACAAATACAATCTCGGCTGGTGGGGAGTTAACCTCCGGCTGTTCGGATACGAAGAAGTCAACGAAGCCAACGCCAAATTAATCAAAGCCGCCTTCGCGAAACACACCAAGCAGGAATTCGAAGTCGTGAAGTGGCATCGCGGTGATCCCATCGAAAATTCCGGCGCTGGCGTTCCCACCACTAACCCGCTTCAGATCATCAACTGGCGCGGCGGTCGTGGCGGCCACCTGGGATTCTCGCCCGTCTTGCCGGCCGGCGGTGAGCACGTCCTCAAGCAGTTCCACAGCACCAAGAAGCGCTACGAAGAAATTGGCGTGGACTACTACGGCTCCTTCACCCTGTTCGATCGCTACGCCATCAACGTCAACATGATGATCTACGACCGCGACGACACAGCCCTGACCACCAAAGTCCGCAACCTGTTCACAGTTCTCGTCGCCGACGCTGCCAAGGAAGGTTATAGCGAATACCGCACGCACATTTCTTTTATGGACGACGTCGCGCTCAGCTTCGACTACAACAATCACGCGCTCCTTCGCCTCAACGAAGCCGTCAAGGACGCGCTCGATCCCAACGGAATTCTCGCTCCCGGCAAGCAGGGCATCTGGCCCAAGGCGTTTCGCGGGAGCCGCGCATGATCCAGAATCTCCACATCCGCTCGCTCGCGCCGTACACCAGTTTCGCTGTGGTCATGGCCACCATGATCGCAATCGGAATGGGCTATCCGCGCGCCGCTCAGACGAAACCCTCCGCCGATTCCGCGCAAAGCTACGCCGAGGGTGAAAAGCTCTTCCACGCGCGCTGCGGCTATTGCCACCTCGCCGGAGGCACGGGCACAATCATGCTCGGCCGTCGTCTCGGCAACGACCGCGCCCTGCTCGCGCAGCGCACCGACCTCACCGCCGAATACGTCAAGAAAATTACGCGCGTAGGAATCAACGGCATGCCGCCGCACACTCGCATCGAAGTTCCCGATAACGAGCTGGACCTGATCGCCGCATATCTCACGCGGCCCGCCTCCGCGCGTGCTCAGACTCCGCCGCCACCACCGCCGCCAATGTCAACGAATGGAGCCACCCATGAATAGACGCGATTTTCTCAAGGGCGCAGGCGCCGCCGCGATTGTCCCCGCCGCAATTCCCGGCGCGCTCTGGGGCTCAGCTCCGGTCGCAACGCCCGCCGCGCCCATCGTTCCGCCGATCTCCGCAGTCGTCTACGACGAGCGCTACGCCGATTGCAAGATTTTCGCCGACGCTCTCGTCCGCCATGGCGCCGTCGCGTTCGCGGCCAACGCCGATTCCGCCCAGCTCTGGTACGGCTCGCTTCGCGCGCATCTCGCGCGGCATCCCGGCCGCGTCGCAGGTCTTACAACCTACGCGGATTTTTCCGTGTCGCAAGCCTGCGGCAGGGAACTCAATCTCACCATGCTCTGCGAAGGCGAGCACGACGGCCGTCGCTCGAAAACAAATTTGACGCATCGCCTTCGCGCCGCAGGCGACGCTCGCGAAATCGCTGCCGCCGTGCCCGGCGCAGACGCACCCTGGGCCGAGTCCCTCGCAAACGCACTCGCCCGCTTGCCGTCAACGCGCGACGCGTCCGTTCGAAGTCTAGCCACGGCAACAACTCGGCGCTCGCCCGGCAATCCGGGCTATCTAGCGTCCTGGCTCCTCGGCAGTAATCTTTCGTAGGGGCGCAGCATGCTGCGCCCGGCAAAAGTGCTTGGCGACATGGCAGCTGTCTGGCAGTGCCGCGATTCGCGACTCGTCTCTCTTCGTCGGTGCACAGTCCGCCGCGGCGGATGCCCGGCAAAAGTACTTGCCGACTTGCCTCCCATCCCGCAACGCTGTCATATTGAGCGCGACCAACGTGACAACCTCCGTGCCCGTCCCAACCCCGCGCTTCGACTCCCTCTGGAAACTCGGCGGCCTAACTCCGTTTCGCCTACTCGTCAGAGTCCTGCGCGCAATCGCGCAGGACGAACTTTTCGCCCGCGCTTCCGGCCTCGCCTTCGATTTCGTGCTCGCACTATTCCCGTTGATGGTCTTCATGCTCGCCCTGTTCGGCCTCTTCGAGTCCCATGGTTCCCAACTTCTCAGCAGCCTTCTCTCCTACTTCGCGGACTTCCTTCCTTCGGCGGCCTCGCAGCTCTTCGATGGAATCGTGGACGAGCTGGCGAAAAACAGCGACGGAGGAAAAGTCACGTTCGGCATCGTCGCGGGCCTCTGGTTCGCGTCCGGCGGCATGAGCTCGATGATCTCCACTCTCAACGCGGTCTTTCGCGTCCGCGAAGCGCGCTCCTGGTTCCGTGTGCGTGCCATTGCGTTGGCGCTCACGCTGGCCATCGCAATTCTGCTTCTTTCGGCGCTGCTTCTGGTGTTCGTCGGCAATCAGGTTGTGGACTGGCTCGCGGCCGAATTTTCCTGGAGTTCGTTCCTCGCAGTCGCGTGGAAGGACTTCCGATGGCCCGCGGCCGCGATTTTCGTCATGATGTCGTTCTCACTGGTCTATTATGCCGGGCCGAACCTGGCGCGGTATCGCCGCCACTGGGTTACTCCCGGTTCTCTTTTCGGTATGTTGCTCTGGCTGGCGGCGTCGGTGGGTTTGCGCATCTATCTGCATTTTTTCAATACGTACAGCGCCACGTACGGATCGCTCGGCGCCGTAATGATTCTATTGGTTTGGCTTTATGTCGCAGGACTCGCGTTCCTGATCGGCGGAGAGATCAACGCCGAGATCGAGCGCGCCGCTGCCGGCGAATAATCGCTTTTCGAGGCAGCGGGCATTTTGATAAGTTCAGCGTCGCTCGCGTCAGTTTTGGGAGGACGATGAAATGTGGCCCGTGATTCGCAGCATTCTTGCGGTACTGGCGGGGATCGTCGTGCTAACGATCGTCTCATTCGGTATCGAAGCAGTCGCCGGCCCGCTGTTGATGCGCCTGTTTCCCACCGCGCTTCCCGACGCGGCCGCCCTCAGCGCGAATTTCGCGGCCCGCCTGTTTATGTTGGCTTACACCCTGTTCTCCATCGCCGTCGCCGGCTACTTCACCGCCTGGATCGCGAGCCATGCCAAAGTCCTGCATGCCGCGATCATGGGAGCCATCGAGGTCGCGCTCACCGTCTACGTCATGGTCGCCGCGCCCTTCCCGGAGGTCCACCCGGCGCCGCGCTGGTGGTGGATCGCGGGATTGATCCTGATGATACCCGCAGCCGCACTCGGCGGCGCAATTCGCGCGAAGCAGTCCGCCCCCCGCACCGCCGCCCCGGTTTCGTAGGGGCACAGTCCGCCGCGGCGGATGCCCGGCGCACATGCTTGGCGCAGCGTTCGCCATCCGCCTACGGTTTTTCTTCGTAGGGGCATGGCATTCCAAGCCCGGCGCCCATGCTTGGCGCAGCGTCGCCCATCTGCCTCGGCCCATGTGGAGTGCGGCGGCTTGCCGCCGCTGTTTGCTGTCCCGGCTTGCCGGGACGTGCTGCAACCGTTAGCCAGAATGTGAAGTGGTTAACGCGAATTCGCGGCAGCTCGACAGGCGCCCGTTGGCTTGGCATCAGTCCGTCCGCGCGATTGCCTAATCTTCGCACTCCGGTTAACCTGCCTGCGGTCCATCCAGAGAGGCTTCATGAGGAAGCTCGCGTTTGCGCTGGCCGTACTGGTTTCAACGATCGAGATTGCATCGCCCGCCCGCGCCCAGGCGCCGAAAGCCACCGACTATCCCGCGCCCAAGCCCGCGTTTCCCGGCCAGACGGGCGCTCCCGCCCCGCAGAAGGCCTCGCCTCCGCTCGCGGTGGAAACGGTCGTGAGCCGCCTCGATAGCCCGTGGGCGATGGCGTTTCTCCCCAATGGCGACATCCTTATCACCGAACGCAACGGAGAAATGCGCGTCGCGGACAAGAACCGCGTCTTCCACGCTCCTCTTGCGGGAGTGCCCGGCGTCAAGGTCGTAGGCGCTGGCGGCCTGCACGACGTGGTGCTCGATCCTCACTTTGCGGAGAATCGCCTCATCTACTTCACCTATTACGCCCCGCCGCCCGGCGAAGATCCCGGCGTGTGGCCCAATTCTTTTTACGGCAAGCAGCTGGCTTTGCCGCTTGCCGATCGCCGCGCCAAACCCATCGGCACCGAACGCGTCGCTCGCGCCCGCTTAAGCGACGACGAAAAAAGCCTCGAGCACGTGCAGCCTCTCCTGGACGGCCTCGACCGCCGCGTCCTCTTCTCTCCAGACGGAACACTCATCGTTACAGGCGCCGACCGCTCTATGCTCTACGACGCCAAAGGCGATCCCACGGACCATCAGGTCAGTGATCCGGACACTCTTCGCAATTTCACGGGCCGCGTCGCTCGCATCAATTCCGACGGCTCGATCCCAAAGGACAATCCGTTCGTTGGTCAGGCGAGCGTTCTGCCGGAAACTTTCTCTTACGGACATCGAGATCCCGAAGGTGTCGCCTTCAATCCCGCCTCGGGTGATCTATGGCTCGCCGAACACGGCCCGATGGGTGGCGACGAGATCAACATCATTCACGCCGGGAAAAACTACGGCTGGCCAAACGTTTCCTACGGTCGGCAGTATTCTGGAGACGTGGTCGGCAGCGGGGCCCAGGTCAAGGAAGGAACGGAGCAGCCCATCTACTATTGGTATCCGGATATTGGTCCCTGCGGAATGATGTTCTATACGGGCGACATGTTCCCGGACTGGAAGGGCAATGTTTTTGTCGGCGCTCTGTACGGAAAGTTTCTGATACGCCTCGTGCTCGATGGTAACCGCGTCGTCGCCGAAGAACATTTGCTCGGTGAACTGGGCCAGCGCATCCGCGAAGTGCAGCAAGCCTCCGACGGCTCCGTCTACGTCCTGACCGACGCCGGCAACATCCTTCGCCTCACCCCGAAAAAGTAACGACTGCCTTTGATGTTTCGGGTGCCACATCCTTCGCGTAGCGAAGGGGGGGTCTTGCGGTGCTACTTGGCGATGAGCCGCCCATCCGGGCCGCTCCTCCGCCAGCAACGGCTTAGTAGGGGCACAGTCCGCCGCGGCGGATGCCCGGCGCACATGCTTGAGGCGGCGCCGCCCATCCGCGCCCGGTTTTTATTCGTAGGGGCATAGCACTGCTACGCCCGGCGCACATGCTTGGCATAATGCTGCCCATCTGCCTCAGCCCATGTGGAGTGCGGCGGCTTGCCGCCGCTGTCTGCCGTCCCGGCTTGCCGGGACGTGCTGCAATACTGGGCCAGAACACTGCAAGCTCACAAATTGCCGAGCGGTGCCTTTTGTACCGGCGTCACCTTCGTCCCATCCTGCGCGAATTCAAATCGCAAAACCCATTCGCTCGGCGCGTTCTGGCCATCCACTTTTGCCGGAGTAAACTGCCAATCGCGCGCAGCCTTCATCGCGAGCCCGGCAAAATACTTGCTCGGTCCCGCTGAATCCAAATCCGCGCCCACCACTTTTCCTGACGCATCCACTTGCACGCGCACGCCAACCCGCACCGAGCCTTGAATCGTGTTCAGCGCGCTCTGTGACACATTCGGCATCACCTGATGCACCACCGCACCCCGCGCGGTTTCGCCCGCCGAGCTCTTGGCCACGGGTTTCGGCGCCGGCGCCGAAATTACCGGCTGCGCACCGCCGGCATCCGACCGCTTCGCGCCAACTGTTTCCGCCGGCTGCGGCTTGATCGGTTTCGCTTTCGGCGGCGCTACCGGCTGCTCCACTGCCAACGCCGTCGGTTCCGGCGAAGCCTCCGGGCTGCGATGCCACAGTTTCTGCCCTGCGAACACGACCACCAGCGCGACCGCTCCGATCGCAATCGTAGGAATCGCAAAGCCTCGGCTCGGTGCTGCGCTCATCGGCTTGGCTGCAGCCGCTGGTTTTGCCTGTTTCGCGGGCTTCGCCACCTCCGCCATCTTCGGCGCGCGCACGACCGGCTGCGCAACTGCGCGCGGTTCGACGCGCTGCTCTTTTCCGAGCGCGGGTGCGTCTGGATCGAGTCGTGCTCCGATCTGCGCCAGTGTGCATCGCTGCTGCGGATCTCGCCGCAAACATTGCCGCGCGATATCGCCGAACGGCGCCGGAATCGCTTTCGGCAACTCTGGCTCTTCTTGCCCCTTCCATTCCCATGTCGGCAGCTGCTGCGTCAGCACTTCCACCAGCGTCACGCCCAGCGACCACACATCTCCCGCCGCCGACGCTCCTCGCGTTCCCACCTCGGGTGCGTCGTACGCGGTCGGCTGGCCGCGCTGCCCGCGCGTCTCGCGCGCCGCGCTGATCCCGTCGCTCGAAATCTTCAGTTCCTCACCGACGGCCATGATGTTCGCCGGCTTTACATGCCCGTGAACCATCCCTTTGCCGTGAACGTATGAGAGCGCCTCCAGCACCGGCCGCAGCATTTCGCGCGCTTCCGCCGGACTCAGCGCCCGCTGCGGAATAATTTGCGACAGATCCTCATCGGCGCACTCCGTCACCGCGTAAACCATGCGCGCGCCGCCCACCTCGCATCGCCCAGTTTGCAATATGCGCAGCAAATGCGGATGCGCCAGATTCGCTGCCGCTGCCCACCGCGCCAGTTGTGTTTCGGCGTTCTGCGCGTCCGCGGCGATCAGCTTGATCGCAGCCTTCTGCCCGTCGTATTCGGTCAGGAAGACGGGGCCGCGTTCGGACCCGCCCAGATACTGGCGCAGGCGGAATTTCCCGTCGGCCGTCTGGCCTTCCCAGTTTTTCCACGCCTCGATCATTATGTTTGTTCGTCTGTCCGCGCGCGTGTCAGCTTGTAACACGATGCCTCCCGCGAATCTGCATTTTGGTCCAACGATTTGAAGCGGCGCCAGGCTGGGGCATTCGCCGGCCGCAAACACGAGGCCCCGCCGGATGCCAGAGTCGCACCCGAAAAGGCTCAGGCAACATAGTCGTCCTATTCACATGGAAAAGTAAAATGGAGCTTGCCCAAAAGCACAAGCCGTCCCGGCGGGACGCCCGGCCCGGCGGGGAACTACGGCTTGCGGCGAAAAACCGACTCGTCCTTCAGCATTTCGTTGTACCGCACCAGGTCGTCGTTGTTTTCCACGCACTCATATTCCTGCAGCCGCGTTCCGGGACGCAGCATGATCGTCCCGTGCCGCGTCCATGGCCCGGTAAACACCACCGGGTCCGTGACCGTGTCCTCGTAGAGAATCGTATTCATGTCCACGCGCGTGAATTTCTCCACCACGTGCAGCTTTTCGCTGTGAATCGTCCCGACGCCCGAAAGCCACGTTTTGTCGTTGAACCCGGTCACGTCCACGACCAGCGTATCGCCATCCCAGTGCCCGACGGAATCTCCCATGTAGCTCGGATCGAGATCGTCCGGATGTTTCGCGTCAATCGGGATCAGCCGGAATTCGTGGAACACCTCGAAAAGCATCACCACCAGTTTCGGCGTCTGCACGATCTGCATCGGAAACAATCCCATCAGGGTGGTTCGCGGCACTCCGGGTGGAAGGCACCGGACCATGGGTTCGTCCACGCCGCGTCGCGCGTACGATTCGTCCACTTTTTTCTGCGCCCATTCCTGGTAGGGAGGCGGCGGCTGTTTGTCCTTGATCGCAAACGGCGTCATCGGCACGTTGCCGGGGACGAATCCTCCGTCCACGTTCGCCTCTTCCCACGTTCCGATGCGGTTGCTTCCGCCCTGCCAGACGCCAGTCATGTCCGGATGTCCGTCCTCGGCGCGCGGAATCTTCGCGCTCGGATCATCTTTCTTCTGCTGTGCTTCAGTTCTCGCTGAAAATACCGCCGCGTCCGAAAAAATCAGCAGCGCCGCTATGGCCGCAATCGTAAAGGTGTTTTTCATTTTAGCGGCTCCCTCAATTCTTCGCCGCGGGAGGCGCATCGGGCGGCGACTGTCCCGACGGCGTCGGATTCGCGCCCGGCGCACTCCCGCCGTCACCGGTTCCCGGCGGCGGACCGAAATAGAATTTGCGCCCATCCTTCAGCGTGACTTCGCGCGAATGTCCCCACGGCCCGCCGACGCGCGATTGCCATCCCGTCATCGTGATCTCGTCGCCGACCTTCACAGTTTCGTCGCGCCGCCATCCCGATCTGTAAAGCACGCTCGGCGGAAACCCTTCCATCTTCCAGTTGGTGATTTTGCCGTCCTTGTCCTTCACATCTATGTAAATGAAGCAGTGCGGATTGGTCCACTCGATGCTCGTGATCGTGCCCGTCAGCGAGATCGGCTTGTTCGCGTCGTACTCCACGCCGAACGAATGGTGCGCCCGCGCCGGCGCGCTCCCGCCCAGCGCCAGCACGATCGCCCCAAAGCAAACTGCAAGAGCCCTGAATTTCATCACGCGTTCCCCCGAATTTCGCCTCAGCATATCCGCGCGTGCAATCGAGGTCAAGCGCGCGCGGCGTCGCCCGTCCTCAACATGGACATCGCTTCCGCAACGCGCTACCGTCGCATGCGCACTTCGGAGGAATTCATGCCCTACAATTCGCATCAGAGAGCCGCTGAAATACACGAAATGGCCGCGCACGCCCATCGCATGGCCGCGACGAATCACGGCAAGGAAGATCACCAGTCCGGACACGAGCACGCGCGCCAGGCAATGGAGCACGC
Organism: uncultured Acidobacteriota bacterium; assembly: GCA_963814855.1. Classification (GTDB taxonomy): domain Bacteria; phylum Acidobacteriota; class Terriglobia; order Acidiferrales; family UBA7541; genus Palsa-295. The sequence goes on along the minus strand of CAWFEL010000007.1, from coordinate 1,291,199 downwards.
TGCCGCTGCGTTCCGCCAATCTCAGGAAGCGCTCGAAAAATCCGCCATGTTTGCAGGGAAAGACGCGAAGAAAAGCTGACGGCTCCGCTTTTGGCGGCGTTACTTCTTCGAGAGTTCAGCCGCGAAGCGGTTTTCGACTTCGTCACGGCTCAGCGGATCCGTCACCTTGTCCGCCACGATCGAATAGACCACTTCGTTTTTTTCGATCTGCGCGGTGATAAATGAGCCGACGCCCGGCAGCGTCTGGTTGGTGAATTTCACTCTTCTGCCGTCTTCGAGTGTTTTAATCCATTCCTCGCTAGGCATGTTCGTTCCCATTCGCGCGGTGATGACGCTCAGGACGTTATCTCGCGGACGACTAAGCAGCTGCGGGCCGCGGCCGTTTGCGGCGCTTTTTCGCCGCCCTGGCGATAATCGCCACTTCATTCCGGGTGGACGTCGCCATGCGCGGCCCCGCCATTTCCTTCGTCACGCGCGCGAGGACGGCTTTATTCGACTCCGCTTTGACGATCTTCTTGCGCATCCCCGGATGATGTTCCCGTCTCCGGACGAATACTGTTCTTTTGTGGACACCTACTGCTATCGCCGACAGGCGCCGTCGCCTTCGCTGTGCGAATCCTCACACGCCCTCCACAATCCGAAAGTCGCGCTTCGCCGCGTTGCCGAGCGCCTTCAACGCCGCCTGGTACCCGGCGCTCTCAAAGGTCGCAATCGCTTTCTCGACGCTCTCGAACTCGATCACGACCGTCCGCTGATCCGCCTTTCCCACCTCATGCACCTTCGCGGGCTTGCCCGCTACCAGCGGACGTCCCCCACCCGCTTCGACAGCCGGCTTCGCAGCCGCAGCATAGTTCGGTATCACGGACTCGTCCGAAACCGATTGGTAGCTCACGACCCAGTATCCCTTCTTCGCCATTGATCGCTCCATTCCGCGAATTTCGTTCTCGATTTTCCCGCGAACGAATAATGTACGCGCGATAGTTCGCACGCGCAATCCGCGCGCGCTCCGCTCAGGACAAGTGCGGCACCCGGCCGCGGAGAGATCGGCACAAGTTGAGCCTCGGCCCAGTTACGGATACACTCTGTTCCGGGAATCACACCGGGAATGGCATACCTACTAGATTATCCGTGGCGGTTTGGCCTGGTGTTCGCGATCTCCTTAGCGGCCGCGATCGAATTGGGAAGATACACCGCCGCCTCGACGCGTCTGCACGACGAAACACACCGCAAGGATCAAATCGTCGCCATCCGCGATGGGCTCTTTCTCCTGGTCAGCCTGCTGCTCGGATTCACACTGGCGCTGGCTGTGCCGCGTTACAACGAGCGCCATGCGCTACTCGTGGAAGAAGCCACTTCGATCGGCACGACCTATCTCCGCGCCGGCACACTGCCTCAGCCCTATCGCGATAACGCCCAGGACCTGTTGCGAAAATACGTGGATACCCGTCTCGATTACGACAACGCCGGCGATGATACGGCGCGGTCCGACGAGGCGATGAATCGTTCGACACAAATCCAGTCTCAGCTTTGGGGAGGCGCCGCTGCCCTTGCTCAAACGGACCGTACCAGCGTGATGGCGACGTACATTGATTCACTCAACGAGACGATTGATCTTCGTGAGAAGCGCATCGCTGCTGTGGAGAATCGCATTCCAGTCACCGTCTGGTTTTTGATTCTGTCCGTGTCCCTGATCGCATTCTTCAGCCGCGGCCTGACGCTAACGCGGGGCTTCTGGGTCACGCTCGTCCTCGCTCCCGTTACTATCGCGATCGTCCTCGCCCTGGTCGCCGATCTCGATTCACCAAGCACCGGCCTAATCCGTCGCGACGAGCGGCCAATGGAACGCCTTAAAACCGAGTTGAACTCTCAGCCATAGCCTGAAGGAACCTGTCCGCGCATTTTTAACAGTGCTGTAATTCGACGAAACCCGGGGGTTAGGCGCGGCCGCGATCGTACTTCTGCAAGGCTGGCTATTGGTTCTGGTTAGACGCCCTCGACAATCCGAAAATCCCGCTTCACCTTGCCGTCAATCACCTTCAGCGCCGCCTGGTACCCGGCGCTCTCATACGTGGCAATCGCTTTCTCGAGGCTCTCAAACTCGACCACAATCGCTGGCTCGTTCACTCCAGCCTCGTGCGCCTTCGCCGGATTGCCTCGGATGATCAGCCGCCCTCCGGCCCCTTCAATCACCGGCCTCGCGAGCTTTGCATACTCCGCCATCACCGCTCCGTCCGCCGCCGACACATGCAAAACAATCCAATATCCCTTTTTCGCCATTGCTATCTCCTGTTCCTCGCAGTTTTCGTTTCGATTTTCCTGTGGGCGAATAATGTACCCGTCAGCGCCAACGCGCGCAACGCTACAAGATTTAAATGTAGCGCGGCACTCTCTGCGCTGCCATCGCGTTCGCGGCCAGCTGCCAGAATCAACTCCATCTCTAACTTTACGTTCTTGCTATGTTGGACAGGGAAGGTCTAGGATTTCCGGTCATGTTATAACTTGCGAGGCAATTGCGAATGGCACAACTAAATGCATTTGTAGCTCGGAGTTTTGATCCCAAAGACGAAGAACGGATCCGACCCATCCTAGAGTTTCTGGGGACCTTTCGCGACGCGGGATTTCTTTGCGAATCCGCTGACCGTGCCGAAGTCGAGTCCGTCTCAAAAAAAGTGAGAGACATGATCGACGAGCGGCAGGTGTTCGTCGGTTTCTTCACTAGGCGTTATCCGGTCCATCTCTTCCCGTCCGGGATTCGTGGCGCCCTCAAGATTCTCTTTGAGAACCCAAAACCGCAAACCTGGAGCGCACCGGCCTGGGTGCTTCAAGAGTCGGGTTATGCCTTGCGCGGCGGCAAGAATCTGATTCTGCTGAAAGAACCCGGAGTCGAGGTGTTTGGATTACAGGGCGATCTTGAGTACGTCACATTTGATCCAGCGAATCCCGCCGGCGTCCAGCATAAGCTCAGCGAAATGATACATAGACTTCTGGCCGAAGCCGCAGGCATCGAAGTACGCCTCGTTGTCAGTGAGAGGGCAGACGAGGCCCAAGTCGCTAAGGAACCAGCCCAGCCGGAGCCGGAAGCCAAGGTGCCGGAAGGCGAACCCGAAGAACAGACAATCATCGAGCACTATTTCGAGATGCAACGTGCAAGCGCCAGCCGCGATTTCGGCGCGATGGGGGAAGCGTGGACTGCCGGCACGAATTTGATCACCCAGGGCGAGAAATGGATCGACCAACTCGGTTGGGACTGTCTGTACCAGGAGTTTCGATTCGACGCGGGCGTCGCCGCCGGTCTGGAGACTTTGAGGTCGTTGCGAGGGGAGAACGCTGAGAGCGCTGAGCCGAGACTGGCTATGGCACGTTGCCTTGGAAGCTCCAAGGAGTTCGAGGAGTCGGCGGTCCTCTACATAGAGGCGTCGGAACTGCAAGCAGGAGACGCTAGGGTGCGGAGCCTCGTGGAAGCGGCCAAGGCTTTCCGAGAGGCAAAAGAGTTCGAGAAGGGAGCGGGAGCAGTCGAGCTCGCAATTCAAGTCGCAACAGGCGAACTGCGCGAAGAGGCCATTCGTGTAAAGTACATGTTATTGAAGGACTCTGGGAACGATTACTTGGCATTCGCGACTGCCGAGGCGGCTCTCCACGAGAATCCCCATCTTTCGCTTCGTTTCGTTCTTGGCCTTCACTACCACCAAAAAAACCTCACCGACCTGGCGCTCTTTCACTTCAAGTTTCTGCATGACCGAAACGCGGAAGACTCGAGTTCCCTCCACAATCTCGCCCTTATGTGCGCCGACTCCAAGTTGCCGATCACATCAGTTAAACACTACCGATCGGCATTCTCGATGGGTGAAACACTCTCCGCGGCGAATTTGGGGTATGCATATTTGGATTGCGGCATGGCTGCAGAAGCGAGGTCTCTTGTTGAACAAGCGATGGCGATGGAAGACCCTGCGGCGAGAGTTGAAAAATGTCTGGCCGAAATCATCCGACGCACTCAGGAGGAGGAAGTCAAGGAAAGCGCTTTGCTAAGAACGGCTGAGACTAGCAAATCGCTCTTGGTGAGAATGGGTCGCGGTTTGTCGAGGGCACCTTCGCCAATGCACGGGACCTGGAAGTTCGGGTTTGGCGACATGCCCTTGACGATTAGCAATGGTCGTCTAACAGGCTCCGCAGTGGTTACGACGAACCAACCGAGATATGGATCGCCGCCCTTCAAGCTTGGCACTCCGCAGGTGACTCACACTGAGAAATACACTCTTGACGGCACGGTCATCGGCGCCGTGTGCCAATTTACCCTGACCGTTGAGAATCTTAGCGAGCCCGGCGGCCTAGCGGCGCTCAGCTTATTACTTTCAGGTTCAAGTGGAAGATCGGGCTTCATACTGTTCGAACCCGATGGAGTGACAGCCGTCTACGTTGAACTGGCAGACGGCAAGCTAGGCACGGCCGAAACGATCACTAGACTGGGATAGTAAGGGCTTCCCCCCGCGCTGGGTTTACGTCACGATGGCCCTTGACCCATATATCCCAATATTAGGATACTTACGAGGTGCGATATGGCCGGGCGAAAAACTAGGTCGGAAATCACGCCGAGTTCAGGCAACGTATTCAACGATCTGCGTCTGCCGAACGCGGACGAGAAGCAAACCAAGGTCCGGCTCGTAGTGGCAATCAATCAGATTATTGCGGGCCAGGAACTATCGCAAGTGGCGGCAGCGCGCCACCTGAAAATCAATCAGCCCAAGATCTCCGCCCTCGCCAATTACCGCCTGGATGGTTTTTCAGTGGAACGGCTGATGCATTTCCTCACCGCGCTCGACCGCGACGTCGAGATCATCATTCGCCCCAAGCCCCGCTCGCGGAAGGAAGCGCGCATCCTTGTAAGCGCCGCGTAGTTTCAGGCCACGCTTTGGCACTTGATTTACCGGGTGCCCCATCCTTTGTCCGCCGCGGCGGACAAAGGGTGGGATACTCCCCGCCCGCTAAAATGATTACAATGGCGCGTCTGATCTCCCAGGCTCGCTTGATCTCCCGAGCGCCACTCACCATGGCCTCGGGAGCCCTGTCCTGCGGCGACCTGGGAGCGCTTTCCACACAATCGTCGAGGAGCCCTGCATATGAACCCGAACAACAACGATGAACTGATGCGCACCGTGCAAGGTCTGCTGGCGCGCGTGCGCCACCTGGAAGACATGCTCGAAATCCAGCAGCTGCAATCGAAATATATTCACCTCCTCTTCAAGCAGCGCTTCGACCGCATCGTGGACGAGTGCTTCGCGCACAATCTGCCCGACGTGTCCATCGAATTTTCCGATAGCGGCGTGTACCGCGGCCTGGAAAGCGTTCGCGCGCTTTACAAATCTTTCGACGTGACGAAAACCATCCCGGGATTTTTCATCCTTCACATGGCCGCCAATCCGGTGATCGAGATCGCGAGCGACGGATTATCCGCTCGAAGCCACTGGCTATCGCCCGGCGCTGCCGGCAGCATTTCGTCAGCCGCATGGATCTGGGGAACTTTTTACGTGGATTACGTGAAGGAAGATGGCCGCTGGAGGATCGCTCATTCCAATCTTGTGCCCGTGTTCCGCAACCGGTACGAAACGAGCTGGGCGCAGGCGCCCGATCACGGCACGGTGCGCGGCGTACTGGCGGCGCAGCCTGATGAGCCGTCCACTCTCTACAAGCCCTACAACGAAGCCAAAAAGCAGCCGGACATGTTCGCCGGACATCCCTCTCTTCCGCGAACGTAGCGGGCCGGTGGCCCGGACGTTAGCATTTGATCTTCCGGGTGCCCCATCCTTCGTCCGCCGCGGCGGAGGAAGGGTGGGGATTTTCCCCCGTCCCCGAAATAAAAAGTCCACAGGCGCCGCTTGACAATTTCATGTCTCCTGCTTGCTAACGTGGGTCGGGGCACCATTACGCCCCACGGAGCAGAAACATGCACGAGAGGTCGGTTGCAGCACCGAGAGTTGTGCACGGCGAACATTGCGCTCGCCCACGATTGCGACGAGTCGCCTCCGTTGCACCCTACGCTTCTCCCTCGCGCCTCGTCCCCTTGGCGCGCCGTAGTTCGCTGTTGCGAACGAAGGCGGCTGGCTTCCAAAAGACTCGACACACCGTGCAAAGTCTTTTTCGACTTATCTCGTTGAAAACAAACGATCGGCGCACTAAAGAAGTGACACACAAATCCAGAATAGGGCTCCCAGTGTCGACGCAGGACAGGGCTCCCAGGTCGACGGCCAGTCGACCCTGGGAGATGAAGCGAGTCTGGGAGATCAGGCTGCGCCTTGTAGGGCGCGGTTTTAACCCCGCCATAAGCGACGGACTCGCATCACTACCTTTCGCGCCGCTTCACCCGCGCGAGCTTCCCGGCGTGCCACCCACGAATTCCCGGTCCGGACTACGGACCGGGATCCCGGCGCGTGGTGGACACGCGATGCCGGGACACCAGTCACTACTCCCTAATCACTCGAACACGAGGATGCGCGCGAAGCCGTTTCCGCAGTATGCTTTGGATATACACGAAATACGGAGGCACCGCGTGGACGGCAAAGCGTCGCCTGCATCGAAAGCGGGCGCACGGATTGAATCCGACAGCATGGGCAAGATCGAAGTGCCCAGCGACCGATACTACGGCGCGCAGACAGCGCGGTCGCTGATCCACTTCGACATCGGCACGGACAAAATGCCGCCCGAGCTGATTCGCGCGTTCGGAATCCTGAAAAAGGCCGCGGCGCTGGTCAATCAGGAACTCGGAAAACTTCCCGCCGAAAAAACGAAGCTGATCGTGCAGGCCGCGGACGAAGTGATCGCCGGGACACTCGACGCACACTTTCCGCTGCGCATCTGGCAGACCGGCAGCGGCACGCAAACCAACATGAACGCGAACGAGGTGATCTCGAATTGCGCCATCGAAATTTCCGGCGGCGTGATGGGCAGCAAAAAGCCCATCCATCCGAATGACGACGTGAATATGTCGCAGTCGTCGAACGATACTTTTCCCACGGCGATGCACATTGCCGCGGCGTCGCGCGTGGCCGAGGCGCTGATTCCGGCGGTCGAGCGGCTGCGCGACGCGCTCAACGCGAAAGCGCGCGAGTTTGGCGACGTGGTCAAGATCGGGCGAACGCATTTGATGGATGCGACGCCGCTGACCGTCGCGCAGGAAATGTCCGGCTGGTCGAGCTTGCTCGATCGCGATATCGAGCGGCTGAAGGCGGTGCTGCCCGGCCTTTACGACCTGGCCATCGGCGGAACGGCCGTCGGCACCGGGCTGAATTCGCCGCCGGAATTTGCCGAGCGCGCCGCGAAGAAGATCGCGGAGCTGACCGGGCTGCCGTTCAAATCGCATCCGAATAAATTTGCGGCGCTTTCCGCGCACGACGAAATCGTATTCGCCAGCGGCGCGCTGAAAACTCTGGCCGCGTCGCTGATGAAAATTGCCAACGACGTGCGCTGGCTTGGCTCGGGCCCGCGCGCCGGGCTCAGCGAGCTGATTCTACCGGAAAACGAGCCGGGCTCGTCCATCATGCCGGGCAAAGTGAATCCCACGCAGTCCGAGGCGATGACCATGGTCGCCGTGCAGGTGCTCGGCAACGACGCGGCCATCGGATTCGCCGGCTCGCAGGGAAATTTCGAATTGAACGTCTTCAAGCCGGTGATCATCCACAATTTCCTGAATTCGGTGAGGCTGCTCACCGATGCGTGCCGCTCGTTCACCGACCACTGCGTGCAGGGAATGGAACTCGATCGCCAACGCATCGAGCAGTACGTGAAGAATTCGCTGATGCTGGTCACCGCGCTGAATCCGAAAATCGGCTACGACAAAGCCGCGGAAATCGCCAAAAAAGCCCACCACGAAAGAATCAGCCTCCGCGACGCCGCGCTGAAGCTCGGTTACCTGACCGAAAAGGAATTCGACGAGCTGATTCGTCCCGAAAAGATGACCCGGCCGTAGGCTGAGTGGTCGTGCCCTTGAACAGTTGTCGCGCGAATGTTTCATTGTGGCACAAAATTTAGCCGCACTCGTGCCGTCGCGGAACATTTGTCGTGCGGCCTTCTCATTTTTGGAAATTGTTAATTTTCCCTTGAGAAGTTTTTTTGACACGCGCATAACGCTTCGCTAGATTCAGTATCCCTTCCGTAGTTGTCCCCCTTCCACTGGAGCAGTCATGCGTATTCTTGTCGCCGAAAGCGACTTGTCGCTCAGTGGTTTTCTGGATAGGGAATTCCGTGCAGAGAACTACGCCGTGGATCTGGCGACGGATCCGGCTGAAGTAAAGTCGCTCGCACGCGTCCGTCACTATGACGCGGCCATCCTCGACCTTCACCTCGGCCATCACGATGGCCTCGAACTTCTGCGAAGCGTGCGCGCCGCGCAGGAACAACTTCCCATTCTGGTTCTGGCGAGCCGCGGCAGCGTCGAACATCGCGCGCAAGTGCTCGATTTCGGCGCGGACGATCTCGTGCTCAAGCCGTTCGAATTCGCGGAGCTTTCCGCGCGGGTGCGGGCGGTGCTGCGCCGCGGCGGGCACTACGCGGAGACGGTCTTGCGCGTCGAGGACCTGGAACTGAGCCGCGTGGAGCGCTCGGTGCAGCGCGCGGGACGGAAAATCAAGCTCACTCCGAAGGAATTCGCGTTGCTGGAATACCTGATGCGCAACTCCGGACAGCGCGTCACGCGAACGGAAATCATTCAGCACGTCTGGAATATTCCCTGCGACACGATGACGAACGTGGTGGACGTGTACATCAACTATTTGCGTAAGAAGGTGGACGCGCCGTGCGAGCACAAGCTGATTCACACGGTGCGCGGCGTCGGGTACCAGTTGCAGGCGCAGAGCGCGCGCGGCGGAAACGCGGCTTGAATTCGTGGACGGCAAACCAAGGGGGCCAAACATGTCAGCCGGAACAGCAGCGTTGGCGAAGCAGGAGGATACGGTGGAGCGCGAGCGGCTTCTGCTCGAGCATCTTCCGCAAGTGCAATACGTCGCGCGGCGGATTCATGGCCGGCTGCCGCAGCATGTGCTGCTGGAGGACCTCGTCCATGCGGGCATTCTGGGGCTGATGGACGCGGTGAGGAAATACGATCCGAGCAAAAACGTGCAGCTGAAGCATTACGCCGAATTCCGGATACGCGGCGCAATCCTCGACAGCCTGCGGCTGGTGGACTGGAGTCCGCGAGCGCTGCGGCGGCAGGCGCGGCGCATGGAGCAGGCGATCAATCAGTGTAAGGCGCGGCTGGGGCGCGATCCGAGCGAAACGGAGATTGCGGAGGAAATGCAGGTGAGCCTCGTGAGCCTGCAGCGGCTGCAGGGAGATTTGCGCGGCCTCGATGTTGGCAGCTTGCAGGCGGACCCGGACGAACCCGGCGAGCGCGAGATATCGCAGACGCGAGCCGAGACGACGGAAGAGGATCCGTACCATCAGGCGGTGCGCTCCGAGACCAAGCGCCTGCTCGAGCAGGCCATCGGCGAACTGCCGGGCAGGGAACGCGAGGTGCTCGCGCTCTATCACTTCCAGGAAATGACGATGAAGCAGGTGGGCGCGATGATGCGCATCGGGGAGTCACGAGTGTCGCAGATTCATACGTCGGCGCTGCTGCGGCTGCGCGAGCGGCTGGCGGGAACTCTTTCGTCGCGTCCGCCGCTGATGCACGCCTCGGGTTCGGTTGCGCCGGTGGTTGCGGCGCGGGTGCGAGTCTGATGGCCACCAATCTTGTTCACAAAAAAGGCGATCACGATCTGCGCGATGCGGACGAGCACGCGCGACACCTCAGCCAAACCAAGGATTCGGGAGCGAAGTATCGCGGGTTGCTGGAAGCGGCGCCGGACGCGATGGTGGTGGTGAGCGAGGGCGGGGAAATCGTGCTGCTGAATGTGCAAGCGGAGAAACAGTTTGGATATCACCGCGACGAGCTGGTTGGGCAGAAGGTCACGAACATTATCCCGAAGGGGTTTGCGGAAAGGCTGATCGCAGACGGCACACGAACCACGGCGGAGGCTCTGGCGCAGCAGATCGGCACGGGGATCGAGCTTTCCGGGCTGCGAAAGGATGGAACCGAGTTTCCAATCGAGATCATGCTGAGTCCGCTGGAAAGCGCCGAGGGAATTCTGGTGACGGCGGCGATCCGGAATATCAGCGTGCGCAAGGCCGCGGAGAAACATTTGGCGCAGATGGAGGGAAGGTATCGGGGGCTGCTGGAAGCGGCGCCGGACGCAATGGTGGTGGTGAATCAGGGCGGAGAAATTGTGCTGCTGAACGTTCAGGCGGAAAACCAATTCGGATACAGGCGCGACGAACTGCTGGGGCAGAAAGTCACCAACATTATTCCCGAGGGTTTTGCGGAACGGCTGGTTGCGGATGGCCTGCGGAGCGCGGCAGATGCGCTGGCGCAGCAAATCGGCACAGGGATTGAGCTCACGGCGAGGCGGAACGACGGAAGCGAGTTTCCGATCGAGATCATGCTAAGCCCGCTGGAAAGCGCCGAGGGGATTCTGGTGACGGCGGCGATCCGCGACATCACCGTGCGCAAGGAGGCGGAAAAGCATCTGGCACAGATGGAAGGCAGGTATCGCGGGCTGCTCGAAGCTGCTCCGGATGCAATGGTGGTGGTGAACCGGAGGGGTGAAATCGTGCTGCTGAACGTGCAGGCAGAGAGACAGTTCGGATACCACCGCGATGAACTGGTAGGGCAGAAGATGAAGAACATTATTCCGGAAGGCTTCGCGGAACGGCTGATCTCGGATGGGCTGCGATCGCCGGAGGACGCGCTGGCGCAGAAGATTGGTACGGGAATCGAGCTCATTGGGCGGCGGAAGGATGGAAGCGAGTTTCCAATCGAGCTCATGCTCAGCCCGCTTGAAAGCGCGGAGGGAGTGCTGGTGACGGCTGCCATTCGCGACATCACCACGCGCAAAACGGCCGAAACACATCTTTTGCGCAAAGTCGAGGAGTTGAACCGCTCGAACGAGGAATTGGGGCAGTTCGCTTACATCGCGTCACACGATTTGCAGGAGCCGCTGCGGATGGTGGCGAGTTACACGCAGCTTCTGTCGAGGCGCTACAAGGGAAAGCTGGACTCGGATGCCGATGAGTTCATCGCCTTCGCCGTGGACGGAGCGGGCCGGATGCAGCGGTTGATTCAAGATCTGCTGGCATATTCGCGCGTCGGAACGAAAGGGAGCGATCTGCTCGACACGCCGAGCGAGGACGCGCTGCAACAAGCGCTCATCAATCTGAAGGAAACGATCCGAGAAAGCGGCGCGATGGTAACGCACGATCCTATGCCCGCGGTGATGGCGGACGATATGCAACTGACGCAGCTATTCCAGAACCTGGTGGGCAATGCGATCAAGTATCAAGGCGCCGGAGTCCCGCACATTCACATCTCAGCCGCGCGAAATATGGAAAAAAAGTGGGTCTTTACGGTGAAAGACAGCGGACTGGGAATTGATCCGCAGTACTTCGACAAGATTTTCGGCATGTTCCAGAGGCTGCACAAGCGGGAAGAGTTCGCCGGCACGGGAATCGGGCTGGCGATCTGCAAAAAGATAGTCGAGCGGCACGGCGGCGGCATTTCGGTCGAGTCACAACCCGGGCAGGGTTCCACATTTCGATTTACCCTGGACGGAACAGAGAGGAAATCATGAATAACATTATCGGACGCGGCGGCATGCCCATCGAGGTTTTGTTAGTTGAAGACAGCCCCGGTGACGTCCGGCTGACGCAGGAAGCGTTCCGCAACGCGAATCCGACGGTCCATTTGCACGTGGCTACCGATGGCTCCGAGGCCATGATATTTCTGCGACACCAGGGCGCGCACGCCAACGCTCCCCGTCCGGATCTGATTTTATTGGATCTGAACCTCCCCAAAATGGACGGCCGCGAGGTGCTGGCTCACATCAAGCAAGATGGAGACCTCAAAACGATCCCGACAATTATCCTGACGACGTCCGACGACGAAGTGGACATCGTGAAAAGCTACAAACTCCAGGCGAACTGCTACCTCAACAAGCCCGTGCAGCTGGATCATTTTGACAACTTGGTAAAGAGCATCAACGACTTCTGGTTGAGGGACGCCAAGTTGCCAAGGAGTGGGACAGGCGGAGCCGTCGCAAATTGATCCGGGAATGGCTCCAGGTCAAAGCTACGCCGGGCAACGCGGTTTTGTCTGGCGAATTGGATGACAAGCCTCCATCCCGGCAACGAATTGAAATTGACGCAGGTCGCACTGGTGGGCGGACGCCACGACTGCCGGAGAGGAAGGTATGCCCATAGAAGTTCTACTGGTCGAAGACAGCCCGGGCGACGTCCGGCTTACGCAGGAAGCGTTCCACGATGCCAATCGTTCCGTCCGCCTGCATGTGGCTTCCGACGGCGTGGAGGCGATGGCATTTCTGCGGCATCAGGGCGCCCACACTTCCGCGCCTCGGCCGGATCTTATTTTATTGGATTTGAACCTGCCGAAAATGGATGGTCGCGAGGTGCTGGCGCGCATTAAAGAGGACGAAACCCTGAAAACGATCCCCACAATTATTCTGACGACTTCCGAGAACGAAGCGGATATCGCAAAAAGCTATCAACTCCAGGCAAATTGTTACTTGAGCAAGCCCGTGCAGTTGGATCAGTTTGAGACGCTGGTGAAAAGCATCAACGATTTCTGGCTGACCAAGGTCAAGTTGCCGCAAAGGACGCAAACCGAATGAAGGGAGACAACGGTCCAATTATTTCACCGGGTTGAAGATGCCTCCGGCGAATGTTTTGCAGTTGGTTTTCCGCTAGTGGGAATGGGAGGAAATCATGACCGCAATGAAGACCGATGCCAAGGCGATCGAAGTTCTGCTGGTCGAAGACAGTCCCGGCGACGTCCGACTGACCCAGGAAGCTTTCCGGGACACCAACATGTCCATCCATTTGCACGTCGCGAACGACGGCGTGGAGGCCATGGCGTTTCTCAGACGCGAGGGCGTCCACGCCACAGCGCCTCGTCCAGATTTCATCCTGCTCGATCTGAATCTTCCCAAGATGGATGGCCGCGAGGTGCTGGCTCACATTAAGGAGGACGAGAGCCTGCAAATGATTCCAACAGTGATCCTGACCACTTCGGAGGCCGAAGCGGATATCGTGAAAAGCTATCAGCTTCGCGCGAACTGCTACCTCAGTAAGCCGGTTCAGCTCATGGAGTTTGAAAACCTCGTGAAGAGCATTAACAACTTCTGGCTGACACAGGCCAAATTACCGCAGCAGGGGTAAAAGCGATGTGGAGAAAACTGATCAAAGTGTTGATGCTCGTAGAAGACAATCCCGGAGACGCCCGCCTGCTCCGCGAAATGTTGAATGAACAGGATACGCACAAAACCGATTTGATCCACGTGGAGTCCATGGGCGAGGCTGAGAGGCGTCTTGCGGCAAACTCATTCGACGTTATCTTGCTCGATCTGGGATTGCCCGATGCGCAGGGACTGGATGCGGTACGGCGGGCGCACGCGGCCGCGCCTCGCGTTCCACTTGTGGTGCTGACTGGTTCCGACGATGAGTCGCTGGCAGCGCAAGCGTTGCAAAAGGGAGCGCAGGATTATCTGATCAAGGGCCAGATCGAGACGCGCGGGTTATTTCGGGCGCTGCGCTATGCCGTCGAGCGAAAAATCATGGAGGAAGTGCTGTTCGTCGAGAAGGAGCGCGCGCAAGTGACGCTCAACTGCATCGGTGACGCAGTGATTTGCACGGACGTGGCTGGAAACATCACCTTTCTGAATCTGGTTGCGGAAAAGATGACGGGGTGGTCGCGGGAGGAAGCAGAGGGCCAGCCGATGGCTGAAGTCTTCCGAATTCTGGACGCTACTACTCGAGAGACCAACGCGAATCCAATGGAGCTAGCGGTTGGAGAAGACCGGATAGTACATCTGCCAACGAATTGCGTCCTTATCCGGCGTGACGGATTTGAGATCCCGATCGAGGATTCGGTCGCCCCTATCCACGACCGCGAGGGAAAGGCCACGGGAGCGGTGATTGTTTTCAGGGACGTGAGCGCGGCCCGGGCGATGGCCCTGCAAATTGCACATTCGGCGGAACACGATTTTCTGACCGGCTTGCCGAATCGAACGCTGGTGAACGACCGTGTTAATCAGGCGATTGCGTGGGCGTCGCGCCACGGGAAAAAGGTCGCGGTGCTGTTTCTGGATTTGGACGGGTTCAAGCACATTAACGACTCTCTGGGGCATCCGATAGGCGACAAACTTCTGCAGTCCATTGCACAACGCCTGGTGGATTGCGTGCGCGGCTCGGACACCGTCAGCCGGCAGGGAGGCGATGAGTTCGTGGTGCTGCTCTCCGAAGTAGAACATTCGGCGGACGCGGCGATCACGGCGAGAAGAATGCTGCAGGCGGTGGCAGAGGCGCATTCGATTGACCAGCACGATCTTCACGTCACCACAAGCATCGGCCTGAGCGTTTATCCGGATGATGGGCTGGATGCCGAGACGCTGATCAAGAACGCGGATACGGCGATGTATCAGGCGAAGGAAAATGGGCGCCAGAATTATCAGTTTTTCAAGCCGGCAATGAACGTGAGGGCTGTGGAGCGGCAATCCATCGAGGAGAGTCTGCGGCGAGCGGTGGAGCGAGAGGAATTTGCGCTGCACTACCAACCCAAGGTGAATCTAGGGTCCGGAGAGATTACCGGCGCGGAAGCGCTGCTGCGCTGGATGCATCCCACTCGAGGGTTCGTACCTCCGGGCCAATTTATTCCAGTTGCGGAGGATTGCGGCCTGATTATTCCGATCGGCAATTGGGTTCTGCGCGAGGCATGCAAGCAGGCGCGAGCGTGGGTGAAAGCGGGGCTGCCGCTGGCCTCGATTGCGGTGAACATCTCCGCGATGGAATTTAGAAACGACCATTTCCTGGAAGGAATATTCACAGCCCTCGATGAAACGGGTTTGGATCCGCGATTTCTTGAGCTGGAGCTGACCGAGAGCGTGCTGATGAAGCATGCTGAGTCCGCAGAGGCAATCCTGAGGACGCTTCGATCGAAAGGCGTGCAGGTTGCAGTGGACGACTTCGGCACGGGTTATTCCAGCCTCAGCTATCTGCGAAAATTTCCGATTGATGCGCTCAAGATAGACCAGTCATTTGTCCGGCAAATCACGACTGCTCCCGACGAGACGACTATTGTGACCGCGATAATAGGCATGGGGCGAAATCTGAAACTGCGGGTGGTGGCAGAGGGTGTCGAAACCCAGGAGGAGCTGGCTTTTTTGCAGGGTCACCAGTGCGACGAAGCGCAGGGTTTCTATTTCAGCCGGCCGGTGGTTGCGGACCAGTTCGCGAGGCTGCTCGAAACGGGCGTGGCGGCGCAGGTTCTTTCGGCTCGTCCGCAACTTGTTGGAGCGACGCGGTCAAAATGGCCTCATTGATTTTTGATCGCGCGCAACAGTGGCATGCCGGGTGCACATGAACTATCGAGCGGCGGAAGCGGCGGGGCGTGCGGAGGTGACCTGGTGGACGATTTGCGCGGCTAATTTCTGGCTGGTGGCGCAGGTGGACTCATTGATGCGGCATTGGGCGATCGTCATCTTACAGCCGCACATGCAGTTTTCGGAGTTCATGCGCTTCAGAGCGAGGCGCTTCTGCGCGGGATTGAGGGCCTTGAGGTTCACGCCGGGGAGCTCGGTGATGTTGGCGGCGTTCTTGAGGAAAATCTCGCCATGGTCGTCGAAGGTTTCAATCGGCGTGTCCACGTGTTCGCCGAGAAGGGCGCGTATTTCGCGGTCGTACACTTGGGACGGGTAAAGGCCGACGTGCTTGACAACCACGCGACCGTCGGTATTCACGATGAACGATGTGGGCAGCGCGGGCACGCCGCCGTATTCGGCAGAAATACTGTTGCCACCCATGATGATGGGATAGTTGATTTTCTGCTCGCGAGCGAAATCGCGGACTTCTTCCGGAGTCGCGTCGTCATCTTCCGAAACCCCGATGATTTGCAGGCGATCCTTGTAGCGATTGGCGAGGTCAATCATTTCGGGGATTTCGTCGCGGCAGGGCGGGCACCAGGTGGCCCAGAAATTTACGATCACGACTTTGCCGCGCCACTCGGCGGTGGACATGAAGCGACCCTCGACGTCATTTACAAGGAACGGTGGCATCAGCTCGGGTTTGCTGGCGAAGCGGATAACTCTTGGGATGTCATCATCGTCGTCATTGGCCGCGGTATTGGCGGAGCCTTCCTGTTGCGCGCTGGCCGCCACCGGGGAGCTTTGCGGCGACGCGACGCGGCTCGCGGCGGTAACCTTGAGTGCGTGCGTGGTGGCGAGCGCGGTGGCGAGCAAGCCGAGTCCGGCGATGGCGAGGATAGCGAGAATGTAGAGCTTATTCATTTTGCGGGCGCTACGGCCGTTCCATTCACCATTATGCGGCAGACGCTGGTGCGGCACAACGCCACTTGATTGGACGGGTGGGAGTCGGAAAGGGTGTGCTGGAACGGGGCATGGCGGCGCGGAAACTCCAATGCGGGACGACGTTTCCCGATTTGAATTTTCAGGGCGGCGTGTTGGGGGCGGCGTTGAGGTAAGTGGTTGAAAATGCGTGAGGGGAAGGCGGCCGAATCACGCGGAGAATGGGCCGCGAAATGCAACGTGTGATAGCGTGGGTCGCGTTCCAACACGATCCGCATCACGCTGAGAATGGGGAGGAAGGGGCCCATTCGCAGAGTGACACGGGTCGTTCCCACCTGCCTCTGAGAGGGAAGCTAGGATGGATGACCCCATGATCCGGTCTCGCCTAGGCCGGATCACCGGAACGCGACCTTTGGGGCCCCGGATCCCAAGCCGGGGCCCCTTTTTATTTCCGCTGAAGATTTCCCGCCATTGATTGGGCGCAGCCCTCCAGAAATCGGCGCGGTAGGCAAGCAGCGCCCCTACGACGAAACAAGGCCGAATCGCGTGTGGCGCGGCGCCGTGCGATAATCCACGAGATAGCGTCACGCACATGCGCAACATCAAGCTCACCATTGCTTACGACGGGGCGGAATTCCATGGCTGGCAGTCGCAGCCGGGAATCCGCACGATTCAGGGCGCGCTCGCGGATGCGGCGTGCAAAATCACGCAGGAGAAGCTCTTCATCCAGGGCGCGAGCCGAACCGATGCTGGGGTCCACGCGCTCGGGCAGGTGGCCCATTTCAAGACGCAGTCCGCACTTTCGGCCACGGAATTTCAGCGCGCGCTGAATGCGCTGCTGCCTCCGGCGATTCGGGTGGTTGCCGCTGAGGAGATGGGATCTGAGTTTCACGCGCGCTGGCAGGCGCAGGGGAAAACCTACCGTTATCGGATATATCGCGGGCGCGTGCTGCCGCCGTTTGAATACCGTCGCGCGCTGCATTATCCGTGGGCGCTCGACGAGACGGCGATGGCGGAGGCGGCGAGGAAGTTCGAAGGCGAACATGATTTCAGTTCGTTCGCCGCGTCATCAGGATCGGAAGAGGACGACCGCGACCGCAATATGACGCGAGTGATTTATTCCTCGGAGATCGTGCGCGAGTCGGAGCGCGACGAGATTGCGTATGTGGTCCGGGGGCAATCGTTTCTGCGTTACATGGTGCGCAAGATTGTCGGTACGCTGATCGAAGTCGGGAAGGGAAGGCTCACTCCGGACGATATTCCAAAGCTGTTCGAGTTGCGCGACCGGACGCGCTCCGGACCAACGGTGCCACCGGAAGGGCTCTACCTCGTATCGCTCGAGTTTCCCGATCCGACAGATTCGCTCGCGGCGTCCGCCTCCCGGCGGCGCTCGCAGCAGTCGTAGCGCGAAGTCGCAGTCGCTTGCCACAGTTCGAATTCAGGCATTTAATAACGCCATGGCGACGACGCAGCCCGAACCCGACATCGTTATTCGTCCGCTCGCGGAAACCGAGCTTGACGAGACACGCCGCATCATCCGCGTGGCGTTTGCGACGTTTCTTGGATTGCCGACTGATGATGCGCGCATGGGCGGCGACAGCGACGTGGCCCGAACGCGGTGGAAGGCGGATCCAACATCTGTAGTCGCTGCGGAGCACGACGGAAAGTTGATTGGCTCGAACTTCGCGACGAATTGGGGGAGCTTCGGATTTTTCGGCCCGCTGACCGTGGAACCCGAATATTGGAATCGCGGAGTGGCGCAACAGCTTCTCGCGCCAACGATGGAGATTTTTCGGCGCTGGGGCACGCGCCACATGGGCCTCTTCACGTTTCCGCACAGCCCGAAGCATATGGCGCTGTATCAGAAGTTCGGCTTCTGGCCGCGCGACCTGGTGGCCGTGATGGCGAAGCAAATCGGCGATAAGCCGGCAACGATCGTCGCGGAATCGGCGCGTTTTTCCGCGGCCACGGGTGACGAACGGATGCGCTTGCTGGCGGACTGCAGGGAAGTGACCAATGCGAATTGCGACGGTCTGAATGTGGGCATCGAAATTCGCGCGGTTGCCGAACAGAATCTGGGCGACACGATTCTGGTGTCGGACGGCGGAAAACTCGCGGCGTTCGCGGTGTGCCATTCAGGCCCGGGCACGGAGGCTGGATCGGGGGTCTGTTACGTGAAGTTTGCTGCGGTGCGCCCCGGGCGGCGCGCGAGCGAGGTTTTCGAGCGGCTGCTCGACGCGGTGGAAGGTTACGCGCGCGAGATGAAGGTGCCGAAAATTACCGCTGGCGTGAATCTCGCGCGGCGCGAGGCGTTTCAGGCGATGATCGCGCGCGGATTCCGCACCGAAATGCAGGGCGTCGCGATGGAGACGGGCGACGCGACTTCCGGTTACAATCGCGCCGGTGTCTATATCCTCGACGACTGGCGGTAGGATTCGCGGCACGAATCGCGTGAAACGCGCACTCATCTGCTGTATCTTTCTATGGATGGCTACGCTCTCCGCTCGCGCAACTGACGATTTGCTTACAAGGCTTGCGGGCGATCCAGCGTGCGCGCGCGGCCTTCAATGGATTGACAAGAGCGCCGCATGGACCACCGACCAGCAGATTCGCCTGACGGAAATTCCCGCCCCTGAATTTGACGAAACACGTCGCGGAGAAACTCTGAAGGAATTGTTTGCGGCGAGCGGATTTCAAGTCCGCACGGATAAGACCGGCAACGTGATCGCGGAGCGGCCGGGCTCGGACACCAAGAGCGTGGTTCTTCTGGCGGCGCATCTCGACACGGTGTTTCCTGCGGGCACGGACGTTCGCGTGAAACGCGACGGCAACCGGTTGCTTGCGCCCGGAATCGCGGACAACGGCGTGGGGATCGCGTCACTGGCAGGGCTCGCGCGAGCATTTGCCGAATCGCGCATGCGCACGACGAAGACGATTGTGCTGGTCGGGGACGTTGGCGAAGAAGGCGAAGGGAATTTGCGCGGGATGCGCGCGCTGATGGATAGCTATGGTTCGCGGCTTGCGGCGGTGATCGCGGTGGATGGGCCGTCCACGGACCACATTACGACGCAGGGAATTGCTTCGCGGCGCTTCGAGGCGACGATTACGGGGCCGGGCGGGCATAGCTGGTCCGATTTTGGCGCGCCGAATCCGATCACGGCGATTGCGCGCGGGATCGTGAAGTTTTCCGCGATCTCCGTTCCCAGCAATCCGCGAAGTTCGTACAACTTCGGCACGATTGAAGGCGGCACTTCGGTGAATTCGATTCCGTCGAAGTCGGCCGTGAAAGTTGATCTGCGCTCGGAGGACGAGGACGAACTCGGCCGGCTGGAGGCAGCCTTGCGCGACGCGATGCTGGCGGGCGTGAAGGACGAGATTTCGGCCACGCAGTCCGCGAAGGACGCGCTGCAGTTGAATTTCCGCCTGCTCGGTACGCGACCGGCAGGTAAGTTGCCGGACGATTCTCCGCTGATCGCGACGATTCGCAATGTGGACCGCTTTCTGGGGAATCGCTCGCGCCTGGAGCGCAGCTCGACCGACGCGAATATTCCGCTTTCGATGGGAATTCCTGCGGTGGCGCTCGGCGGCGGAGGGCGGGGCGGCGGCTCGCATACTCTGGACGAATGGTACGATCCCACCGGCCGCGAGCTGGGCCTGAGGCGCTTGTTCCTGACGGTTGTCTCGCTGGCAGGTGTCGAACGCTGAGGTTGCTCCCTCCGCGAATCCATCTTTCCGCTTCAAGGTTCCGTATTTTGCAGTCGTAGAATTTGCGCGCGACCTTGATTAGCACAGCTTGCCGCCGCGCCACCCACCGCTTAGACTCTGACCCGTGAATTCGAGAATCCCGACATGTTGAGCCAGCGATTGCGCGCGGATTTGGCGCTAGTTATCTGCGCGCTGATTTGGGGCGCCACGTTCGTGGTGATCAAGGACGCGCTCGCGGACATGTCCGTGATCGCGTACATCGCAGTGCGATTCGGAATCGCGGCGGTGCTCATTGCGATCATCTACTGGCGCGCTGTACGAGCGCTGACGCGGCGCGAGGTGTGGGCGGGCGCGCAAATCGGGATCTTCATGTTTGCCGGGTACATATTCCAGATCACGGGGCTGCGCTGGACGACTCCGTCCAAGGCGGCGTTCGTGACCGGAATGTACGTGGTGTTCGTGCCGATCGTGCAAGCGATATTTGGAAGGCGGCGAATTTCAGTGTGGATTTGGGCCGGTGCGCTCGCGGCGCTCGGCGGTCTCTACTTTCTTTCCGTGCCGCCGGAGGGTCTTGGCAAATTGAATCGCGGCGACCCGATTGTTTTTGGATGCGCGGTTATGTTTGCGTTCCACATGATTTTCATCAGCAGGAACGTGAAGAAGTATTCGGTCGCGTCGCTGAGTTTTCTGCAGGTGGCGACGACTGCCGTCCTCGCAACCGTGCTGGTGCCGATCGCCGCGGCGGCGGGATGGGAACAGCCCAAGCTGGTGTGGACGCGCTACGTGATATTCGCGGTGGCGGCGACGGCGATTGGCGCGACCGTGGTCTGCTTTTCGCTGCAAACCTGGGCGCAGAAGCATACTTCCGCGTCCCGCGCCGCGATCCTGCTGACGCTAGAGCCGGTGTTTGCGGCGGTCACGTCGGTGACGCTAGGCGGCGAACGCATTGGAGCGCGAATGCTGCTGGGAGCGGCGCTCATCTTCGGTGGAATCCTGGTGGCCGAATGGATGGGGTCGTCCGAGGCCCAGCCGGACGAAATTCCCGCGTAACCTTTTGCCTTGCTGGCAGTTTATCCAGTAGAGAACGCGTTCTGCGGAGAATCTGTTGAAGGCTCTGAACCAGAGGCCAGATGAACGTCTCCTGATCGAGGCGGCGCAGAGGGATCCCGCCCGCTTCGCGGAGCTTTACGACGACAACTTCGAGCGCGTGTACGCGTTCGTGGCGCGGCGAGTGTATGTCCGCGCGGACGCCGAGGATCTGACGGCCGAGGTGTTCCAGCAGGCGCTCGCGAAACTGGGGCAGTTCGAATGGCGCGGTGTGCCTTTCGCGGCATGGCTCTATCGGATCGCGTCGAACGCCATTGCCGATCGGTGGAAACGCGCGGCTCGGGAGCAGGGAACACAGCTCGGGGATGAGCCGCCCGACATTTCAGGAGGCGCGAATCCGGAGGAAAGCGAGCGGCGCGCGAGGATGTTCCGTCTGGTGGCGGAACTGCCGGACGATCAGCGGCGGGTGATTCAAATGCGCTTCGCTGAAGAAAAGAGCATCCGCGAAATCGCGCGGGACCTTCGCCGCACGAACGGTGCGATCAGGCAGCTGCAATTCCGGGCGCTCACAACATTGCGAGCCCAATTGAAGACGAGTGCGAATCAGATGCCGAAGAAGAAGTCGTCCCGCAAGTCAGGTGGGCGAAATGGCTAAACAGAATCTGAGCGAACAACTCGACTTGATGGTTGAGGCAGCCCTCGCCGGGCGCGGCGCGGCTTCCCGTCTGGGCGACAAGAAGTTGGCGGCGTTCGCCGAAGTCGTTTCGGATTTGCGCGATCTTCCGCGCGCGGATTTCAAGGCCCAATTGAGAGCGGATTTGAAAAGGAGAACGACGATGGCTATAAGCGCAAAAGCCGCACCCGAGGTCCGTGCAACAGCGACGCCGTATCTGAGCGTGAGAGGCGCGTCCGCCGCGATCGAATTCTACAAGCGCGCGTTTGGCGCGACCGAGATTACCCGGCTGGTCCAGCCGGACGGAAGGGTCGGGCATGCCGAAATTGATATCAGAGGAGCGAGAATCATGCTCGCCGATGAGTTCCCGGAGATCGGTTTCAAGAGTCCGGAATCTTTGGGAGGGTCATCCGTCCAAATTCATCTGGATGTGGCAGATGTGGACGCCGTCGGGCGGCAGGCTGGGGCCGCGGGCGCGAAAGTCGTGCGCCCGATTGCAGATCAATTTTACGGGGAACGCTCCGGCCAATTTGCCGATCCATTCGGCTATACGTGGGCGATTTCGACGCGCAAGGAAACGCTGACGACGGAGGAAATGCAACGGCGCATTGACGAGATGTCGCGGAAGGAAGGCGAAGCGGCACCCGAAGGACGGAAATTTATCCGCGAGGGATTTCACAGTATCACTCCATATCTGATTGTGCCGGGAGCGGCGCAGCTGATTGAATTCATGAAGGCGGCGTATGGAGCGGAAGAGCGTTTCCGCGTGAATCGGCCCGGCACGGAGACGATCATGCACGCCGAGGTGAAGATTGGAGACTCGATTCTCGAGTTGGCCGAAGCGAACGCGCAATTCCCCCCCACTCCGGCGTCGTTGGTCCTTCGAGTGAGTGACGTAGACACCGTTTACAATCGCGCGATTGAGGCGGGGGCCACGCTGGTGCATCCTGTGGCCGACACGGATTACGGTGCTCGCGGGGCATCGGTGAAGGATGATTCCGGCAACAGCTGGCATATCTTCACGCCCAATCCCGGCAATACTCTGTTCGAATCTTTCCGCAGCGTGACGCCGCAGTTGAATCCGCTTCGAGCGCCGGTGGTGATCGAATTCCTGCAGAAAGCATTCGGCGCAGAGGAAGTGTTTCGGGCACAATCGCCGGACGGTGTGGTGCACCACGCGCGGGTACGGATCGGAGATTCGATTATAGGCATGGGCGAAGCGCACGGGCCGTATCAACCGATGCCTTGCACGTTCCATCTGTACGTGCCGGATGCGGACGCTCAGTACGAGCGCGCGCTCGCGGCCGGAGCGACATCAATTCAGCCTGTGGCCGACCAGCCCTATGGCGACCGCAGCGGCGGCGTGACAGACCCGTTCGGTAACCGTTGGTTTCTCGCTACGCACCTCAGAGATGTAGCGATTCCGGGGTAGGTTCGATGACGGCGAGCGATTTTCGAAAGATGGCGCTGAGCTTTCCGGAAGCAGTCGAAAGCGCGCACATGGATCACCCGGATTTTCGGGTGGTCGGTAAAGTCTTCGCCACGCTCGGCTATTTCGAAAAGGGCTGGGGAATGGTGAAGCTGTTTCCCGACCAGCAGGCGGAGTTCGTCAAGACGGAGCCGAAAGTCTTCGTGCCCGCGAAAGGTTATTGGGGAAAGCGTGGCGCGACGTGCGTGTATCTGAAAAACGCGAAGAAGGCTAGTTTGCGGAAGGCCATGCATAACGCATGGTTGAACGCAGCGCCGAAGAAGCTGGCCGCGAAATTCCGTGACGCGTAGGTTGATTGCTACTTGAGGGCAGGCGATGGCTGCGGCTGCTCGGCTGGTTCTTCCTTCGGGCGAGCGCGATCAATTGCGAGCCCTGCCTGCGTGGCGATCACGGTGAACACGTTGAGATCTTCCACGGTAAACATGCCCCGGCGCGAAAGATTGTCCACGTAGAGCAATCCGAGCCGCAGTTCGCGAGTTCCCAGCGGCGCGCACATCGCGGATTGAATTCCGGAAATGGCGATGCTCTGGCTCGCGGCAAGGCGCGGGTCGGCCTGCGGATCGGAAACGAGCAGCGGCAAACCGCCATGCATCACCTGACGGATGATGCTCTGCGAAATCGTCAGCTGGGGCGCGCCCTGGCCCGGCGAAGCTTTCGATCCCGCGCGATATCGGATCAACGCAGGCTCGAAGCCGTAGCCGCCTTTGCTGAAATCTCCGCGACCGATGGAATCGCGGTCGAGCAGCATGGTGAAGCCGCGCTCGGCGCCTTCCATTTCGAGAACGAGATCCAGGATGCGCCGCGTGACGTCTTCGACCGCGGTGACCTCGCTGAGGGCGCGATTGACGCGATATAGCAGGGTCAGCAGGCGATTTTCCTGTTCGAGGGCCTTCACTCGATCCTGCGCGCTCGCGGAGCGCTCGGCCTGAGAAGCCATCGCGGTTCCCACCGACTGCACCGGAAGAAACGAACCGGAGTACGCGGACTCCGCCATCACCTTGGCAAAATTGGGAGGAAGCTCCGGAGTACCGTAGGTGACCATGTCGCGCGCTGCGGAATCCTCAAAGTAGCGGAGCCGATATTCGCCGAGAACGATCTCGTCATTGGCGCGCAGGAACGCTTCCTTCACCAGCGTGCCGTTGACCTTCACGCCGTTGATCGCGCCGCGATCTATGATTTGCCACCGGCCGTCCGGTGTCGCGCGGACGACTGCGTGCTGGCGCGAGATGCTGGCGTTGTCGAGCACCAGATTACTGGACTTGGCGCGTCCGACCACGATCGGGCGATCGCCGAGCAGCTCGAACACGCGCGAGCCTTCCACAGCGTGGTGGATGAGGAATCTAGGCATCGGAATAGCTCAAGAATGATCTTCTGCCCCCGGCGCGAACGAATCAATGCGCCCGAGCGAAGGCTTGTCCGATGGTTAACGGGCTACTGGTGGTGCTTGATGTCGAGGGGAGTGTGCATCGCAGGAACGCGGAGGTTCTTCTGCTCAAACGAGGTAATTTTGGCTTCGTGTACGAGAGTCAATCCGATGTCGTCAAGACCTTTGAGCAGGCAATCGCGGCGGAAAGGATCAACGATGAAGGAATATCGCAGGCCGGCGTCGTCGGTGACGACCTGCTGATCCAGATCAACGGTGACGGTATAGCCTTCGCGTGCGGCGGTGCGCTTGAAAAGCTCGTCAATTTGATCGTTTGAAAGTGTGACGGGCAGGATGCCGTTCTTGAAGCAGTTGTTGTAAAAGATGTCGGCGTAGCTGGGCGCCAGAATCGCGCGGAAACCGTAATCTAGAATTGCCCACGGCGCGTGCTCGCGGCTCGACCCGCATCCAAAATTCGCCCGTGCCAGCAGCACGCTCGCGCCCTTGTGTCGCGGATGGTTCAGCACGAATTCCGGATTCTCTTTTCCGTCGTGGTGGTAGCGCCAGTCGTGAAACAAGACGCGCCCGAACCCTTCGCGCGTCAGCAGCTTCAGGAACTGCTTCGGCACGATCTGATCCGTGTCCACGTTCACGCGGTCCATCGGCATAACAAGCCCCGTAACTTTTGTGAAAGGTTTCATCAGGTCTCACCGCCTCTCGAATCGATCTTTTCTCGGAATCCCCTCGTTAGTGACGTCGCTCCGATGCTACGTGTTTCTCGATCTTAGGAATCCCGGCACAGCCAAAGCTACGCCAACAAGCGAGAGGGCCGCGACGAACAACCTGGAAATGCTATATACGGCAAGACTGTCGGTGCCGGGTCGCGGCCAGTGACGGAAGATCGGCCAAGTGCCCAGATTCGGAATGGCGCCAAAAACGAAAACCGGAATCTCGTAAGCGCAAATCAGAACGCAAATCGCCGCCAGCGCCCACGGCTCTCCCTTGCGGAACGGAATGAAGAGAATGAGCAATCCAATGATCGAAAGCACGAGCCGCGCAAACCCCGCTTCATGGACCCAGTTCTCATAGCTGAACATGAAATTCAAGGTTCCAGCTTCAAGTTGGGTGCGCTCTAGCTGCACGAAGGGAATCATCCAGCGCGAAGACCACAGCATTGCCACCAGTGGGATCGCGATGAGCACCAAAGAAACCCGATGCAAGGTCTTCATCGGCACATCACCAAAGAATCGCTGGTTTCGTCGCGATTGATCGTTGCTTCACTCAGTTCCTTCCAGGCTGCTCCATTTCCGAATGTCCACGAAGTGGCCCTCGATCGCCGCGGCCGCGGCCATCGCCGGGCTGACCAGATGAGTCCGGCCGCCTTTTCCCTGGCGGCCTTCGAAATTGCGATTTGAGGTACTCGCGGAGCGTTCGCCGCTGGGAAGCACGTCGTCGTTCATGGCGATGCACATGCTGCAGCCGGAGTCGCGCCACTCGAATCCCGCGTCGCGGAAGATTTTATCGAGGCCTTCTTTTTCGGCTTCGGCCTTTACGACGCGGGAGCCGGGCACGACCAGCGCTTGCTTCAGCGATCCCGCGATGTGCTTGCCGGAAACGACCTCTGCAGCGGAGCGAATATCCTCAATGCGCGAGTTTGTGCACGAGCCGATGAACACGCGGTCAATGCGAATATCTTCCATCGGCGTGCCGGGCTTCAGGTCCATGTAAACGAGCGCGCTTTCAGCTGCCTTGCGGTCCACGGGATCGCTAAACGAGGTCGGGTCGGGAACGCGGCCGGTCACCTGCGTCACCATGCCCGGGTTTGTGCCCCATGTGACCATGGGCGCGATTTCCGCAGCCTGCAGCGTGACGACCGAGTCGTATTTCGCGCCGAAGTCGGTGACCAGCGATTTCCACTGCTCGACCGCAGCGTCAAAATCCTTTCCGTGCGGCGCGAACGGACGTCCCTTGATGTAGGCAAACGTGGTCTCATCCGGTGCGACCATCCCCGCGCGCGCGCCGGCTTCGATGGACATGTTGCATACGGTCATGCGGCCTTCCATGGATAGGTCGCGTATCGCTTCGCCGGTGTACTCGATCACGTAGCCGGTGGCGCCGCCGATTCCGATCTTGCCGATAATCGCGAGAATGATGTCTTTGGCCGTGATGCCGCGCGGGAGCTTGCCCTGCACATCAATCTGCATCGTCTTCGACTCGAATTGCGTGAGGCACTGCGTCGCAAATACATGTTCCACTTCGCTCGTCCCGATGCCGAAAGCGAGCGCGCCGAACGCGCCATGCGTGGCCGTGTGGCTATCGCCGCAAACGATCGTGCATCCGGGCAGCGTGATGCCCAGCTCCGGGCCGATGACGTGCACGATGCCCTGGTTCCGGCTTTGCATGTCGAACAGCTGGATGCCATGCTCGCGGCAGTTCTGCTCGAGCGCTTCGAATTGCGCGGCGGCGTGAGTGTCGAGCTGCGCGAGATCGCGGTTCTTCGTCGAGACGGAGTGGTCCATCACCGCGAAGGTCAATTCAGGACGCCGCACTCTGCGCCCCGCGGCCTTCAATCCCGCGAACGCCTGTGACGTGGTGACCTCGTGGATCAAATGTCGGTCTATAAAGATGAGCGAAGGCTCCCCCGGTTCTTCGTGGACGACGTGCGCATTCCAGATTTTTTCGTAGAGTGTGCTAGGAGCCATCGGGCCGGTCACTCCATTCCCCATACATATTGTAACAATTCCGGTAACGTGTCGCCAACGAAGCCGCCGCGGCTTCTTCGGGAGTCTCGCTTCCTGTTTGCGTCACGATTGTCTCCATTCCTACCTTATAGAAAACGCAAATGGGCCATCGCTGTCCAATATAAAAGTTTTATGCCGCGATTAGCACCCGTTCATGCAGCTCAGACCCGCGATTAATTCGCTGCGCGAGAACCTGTAGTACTGACTGTACGTTCGCCTGTACGAAAACTGTACCCCGAGCACATTGACCTTGATGACGTCCTCGCATATCTTCCCAACGCATTCGAAAGCTGAATTTTCGTAATTCGGCTGCGAATGGAATTCGGCATCTCTCGAACGATTTTCAGGTTGCCCGCCCAGCCTTTAGGCCGCAGGAGTTTGCACGGGAAGGGTGTGTCTTGCCGCTGTCCCGTGTGCGGACAAGGAGAATCATGGCCATGAAAGTTCACGGAAAATTCGCAGTTGCAGCAACGCTCACAGCATTGATCTCATTCAGTGCGATTCCTGTGGCGCGCGCGCAGGGTAGCGGATCGCGCTTTGGTCAGAGCGGCGGTCAAAATGGTGTTCCGGGCGGCGGCTCGCGAGGCGACACGTCCGGCGGCTCGGGAGGCGGCTCCGGTAGCGGCTCTAGCGCGCACGATCCCGGTCCGCGCGCCGGGTCGGTTGGGGCGGGGAAGCCGCTCTCGACGCTGAACGCGTATCAGCTTCAATTTTTCCGAAACGGGCTGGCGCGATTTAATCAGGTGGACTCGGTCAGCGGCGCGATACCCGGCGAGCCGGGAACGGGTCTCGGCCCCGGCTACAATTCCAATAGTTGCGTGAGCTGCCATGCGCAGCCCTCCGCGGGCGGGACCAGTCCCAGCACCAACGCGTATCCCAATATCGGACCCAATCCGCAGGTGGCCGTTGCCACGGCCGATGGCGCGACGAACACACTGCCCTATTTCATCACATCGGATGGGCCGGTTCGTGAGGCCCGGTTTCCGTACATGGTCGCAAACGGCAGCGTGACGCAGACTCCCGACGGCGGCGTGCATGACATATTCAGTATCGCCGGGCGTCCGGATGCGCCGAACTGTTCGATGGCCCAGCCGAATTATGAACAGGCGCAGCAGCTCAACAACGTGATCTTCCGCATTCCGACGCCGGTCTTCGGCGCGGGCTTGATCGAGAATATTTCCGACGCAACGATTCTGAGCAATATGAATGCAAACGCGTCCCTCAAGGCGCAGCTCGGAATTTCGGGATATCCGAACACCAGCGGCAACGATGGTTCGATCACGCGCTTTGGCTGGAAGGCGCAGAACAAGTCGCTGGAAATATTCGCGGGCGAGGCTTACAACGTCGAGATGGGAGTGACGAACGAACTGTTTACCAACAAGCGAGCGAATCCTCCGGCGGCGTGCCTCTACAATTCCACACCGGAAGATTTGACGAACTTCACCCTGGCTGGTCCAAATATCCCCAGTGACACGGTGATGTTTGCCGCCTTCATGCGTTTCCTGGCTCCGCCGCAGCCGTCCACGCAGGGAATTCCCGGCAATCCATCGCCGCGATCCATTCAGAATGGAAGCAACCTCTTCAGCCAGGTTCACTGCGACATGTGCCATACGCCTTCGCTTCAGACGGCCGCTTCCGGCTTCACGCCCGGGTTGAGTAACCAGACGGCGAATCTATATTCCGATCTTCTGGTGCACAACATGGGATCGGGACTGGCGGATCTCGTGTCTCAGGGAGCAGCCGGTCCCAATGATTTCCGCACGGCTCCGCTCTGGGGCCTTGGCCAGCGCGTTTTCTTCCTGCATGACGGCCGCGCTACTCCGGCAAACGGTGGTTTGTTGCAGGCGATTCAGCAACATGCCAGCGAAGGTTCGGAGGCGAACACCGTGATAAACAACTTCAATAGCCTGAGCGATTCGCAGAAACAGGATTTGCTGAACTTCCTGCGTTCGCTTTAGGTACATCCCTTCAATCGGCACACGGGCGCTCCACCGGGGCGCCCGTACACTGCCCTCGCGATAACGATGCCTCCCGCCCGAAGTGGGCATACCTCTGTCTGATTTTTTGGCCAATCGTGCTAAAGTGTGTGTGCGCTTTCGAAGTGCCAGCCTCGCGTGTGAGTCTGTGGGAGCGCAGCGTTAGCCGTCCCCCGCTCGAGTGGTTCCGGTTCTGCAGCGATGATTTCGGCGAGCGGCACATCGCCATGTGCCGTGATACACAGCGCCAGCCTGGACGCTGTCCAGGAAAGGACGAGCATGAAAAATCTGTTCGTGGGCAACATGACTTTTCAAACCACCGAGGCCGATCTGAAGGCGCTGTTTGAGCCGTTTGGCCAGGTCGCTCGGGTTCACATAGCCATGGACCGCGAAACGGGCCGGTCCCGGGGGTTCGCATTTGTGGAAATGCCCAACGATGCGGAGGCCGCTGCGGCGATGCAGGGGCTTGATGGCAAGGACGTCGGCGGACGCAATTTGAAGGTGAACGAAGCGCGGCCCAAGGAAGCATCCAGCGGACCGCGCGGGCCGCGAGGCGGTGGTCCCGGTGGCGATCGCGGAGGCTCGGGTGGAGGCCGCGGTGGAGAACGCGGTGGCGGTGGCGGCGGGCGAGGAAGATTTTCGAATGAAGACTACCGCGAATCTCCGCGGCAGCCGCGCGAACCGCGCTGGTAGGACAGGTAGGGAACGACGCGAAGCGTCTGTGGACGGCGGTGGGGCCCTCGTCCGATTCCGATATTAAGGAGATCTTGTGACAACCACATTCCAAAAGCGCCAAAAGGAAATGAAGCGGATGGAAAAGGCTCGCGCTAAGGCCGAGCGCCGCGCGCAGAAAAAGCTCGAACCGGGGGCAACCGATGAGGAAGAGCTTCAGGTATTGACCGGCCCTCGTCCACTCGACGACGATCCGCTGGCGAGCCCGCTGCCGAGCATACTAGAGGACAATTAGACAGGCTCTCTTCGTCCGACTCAGATCCTCGCCGCCTCAATCAAATCGTAACGCACGAAGTGCCAGGATTTATTTCTGAAAATGAGGCATCACCTCGTTCGTGAACAATTCGAGCGAGCGGACGCTTTCTTCGTGCGTCAGGTTTCCGTAGGCAAAGCGCGGAACGTAATAGTTGGCGCCGGATTCCTCAAGCTCCTGTTCGATCCTCGCCCGCACTGTGGCAGGCGTTCCGGTGATTAAAGTAGCTTCAGCCGAGCGGATTACCTCTTCCAGGCTCATCGCGTTGGCGTTGTATTTCCGCCATAGATAAACCAGGCTCTCGTAAAATTTCCGCGAACCGAACGCGCCTCGCTCCTGGGCTTGCCGGTCGGATTCTCCTACATAGATGAATCGCGTAATACCCGCCTTGGGCATTTTCTTGCCACCGCTGCCGCCCGACGCGTTCCACGCTTCTTTATAGCTGGCGATAATTTTCGCCGCTTCGGCGGACCCGACTAGGGTGACGATATTCGTGCTTTGGCGAGCCGCCTTGGCGGCGCTTTCGGCACTGTTCGTTGCATACCACAGCGGAGGATGGGGCAGTTGGTACGGCTTCAGTTCGATCGGCACATTGGTGAAGTCGAAAAACTTGCCGTGGAAATCCACGACGTCCTTCGTGAGCGCGGCCATCACCACTTCCATTGCCTCTGCGTACATGGCCGGGGCATCCTGCTCGCGCACGTTGAAAAATCCCAGCTCCACGCCGGAGACTCCGCGGCCGGTACCGATCTCGAATCGGCCTTTGGTGAGATGGTCGAGCATGCAGATCTCGGCAGCCAGGCGAAGCGGGTTGTATAGCGTGGCAATCAGCACCAGTGGCGCGAAGCGAATTCGTTCGGTAATCCGCGACGCGGCCGCCAGGAATACGATGGGTGAGGGCGCGAGACCTAACGGAGTGCTGTGGTGCTCCGTGATGTGAAACGTCGTAAAGCCGGCCTTGTCGTAAAGCTCCAGCAGCTTCAGGCGGCTGTCGTAGGTCTTGGCGATCGGCTCGTCCCGCCGGTCCACATGGTCAATTACCCCAAACTCAACTTTCATCGGTTGCGCCCTTCGGAAACATGGAGGATCGCCCGCCCGGGGGGAGCGTCTCTGGAGCGCAGAGACTTTACCCCTGAGGCCGCCGGTTGGCAAATCCCGCGTGAAGCCGGGCGCGGGTGGTTGTAACGGCAAGGCCCAATCGGAGCGCACTTGCGGCGTCCGAATGAATGCTATACTTGAATTTCAGCTGTATCCCACGGCCGCGAAGGAGTACGAGGATGGGGATCGAATTTCGAGAGCTCTGGCTCTGGGCAAGAAATCGAAAATTCCTCGCGTCGTTCCTCGTCGCCTTCACACTCTGCATCGGCATCATCATCGGCACCGTAATTTCGGGCCGCGCCATGGCCACCCGCGCGCAAGCATCCAATGGCGCTTCGTTGCTGGCGATTCCCGATCCGGTCAGCCTTTCGGGAGCTTTCTCGAGCATCTCGAAAAGCCTCGGTCCCGCGGTTGTCAACATTTCGACAACGCAGGTAATTGAAAAGCCCAAAGGCGGCAGTAAGAGTCCCCGCGGTCAGGGCGATCCCTTTGGCGATTTCTTCGACCGTTTTTTCGACTCGCCCGACAATGCGCCGGATGCGGAGCGTAGCCTGGGTTCGGGCGTCATCGTGGACAAGAAGGGCTTCATCCTCACAAACGACCATGTGATTGACCAGGCGACCAAGATTCAGGTCGCACTCGACGGCGATTCCAGTCATTACAGCGCGCGCGTGGTGGGAGTTGATAAGGACACCGATCTCGCGGTCATCAAGATCGAAGCCGATCACGATCTGCCCGTCGCCAAGCTCGGAAATTCCGATGGCGTGCAAGTCGGAGATTGGGTGCTGGCCTTCGGCAGCCCGTTCGGCTTGAACTCAACCGTCACCGCCGGAATCATCAGCGCCAAGGATCGTTCGAACGTCGGCCATCAGTTCCAGCGTTTCATTCAGACGGATGCCGCGATCAATCCCGGGAATTCCGGCGGACCGCTCGTGAGCCTTACTGGGGAAGTGATCGGCATCAATACCGCGATTTATACGGGAAGCCGCGGCTTTGAGGGTGTCGGCTTCGCGCTGCCTTCCAACACGGCCATCACCGTTTACAACCAGCTCGTCACATCCGGCAAAGTGGTGCGCGGTTCGATCGGCGTCACCTTCCAGGAAGAGAACAGCAACAATCCGGTTTTGATGCGCGAGCTTGGCGCGCCATACGGAATCGTGCTCGAAGCGGTTGAACCGGGCAGCCCGGCTGATAAAGTTGGCCTGCAGGCCGGAGACGTGATCACCAATGTGAATGGACAGCCCGTTCATACCGGCGCTGATCTGGTGAACCCGATCGCGACGACTCCGATTGGCAATTCCGTCCAGGTTCGCTACGTGCGCAACAAGCAGGCAAAGGACGTCACGATCACGGTAGCGGACCGCACGAAAATTTTCCCGCAGTCGGCTCAGGATGACGACGCACAGCCCGATCAGGCAGAGGAGCCGGCGCAGTTTGGCCTGCACGTCGAGGAGCTGACCCCGGATCTGGCGCACAAACTCGGCATGGGCACGCTCGAAGGCGCGGTGGTGACGGAAGTCGAGCCCGCGACGTTTGCCGAAGACGTTGGTTTCGCGCGCGGTGATGTGATCATCGAGGTCAATCACGTGCCGATCAAGTCGCTCGCCGATTACCGTGCGCAGATGGCGAAATTGCAGCCGGGCGCGGACGTGCTGTTCAGAATCGCGCGCCGTTCCGATGCCGATCGCGTGCTGACTTTGTACCTGGCCGGCTCCATTCCGGCGTCGCGCTAACGATCCATAAAATCTCTGCTGGCCTCAACTGAGAATTCCTACAGTAAACTACTGCACCGAGGTGCGGCCTTGCGACGTCACGAACCAACCGGCGCTATCGCGGATGTTCTGAGCAAGGTTCCGCAGGTCACGCTGGCGTTCTGGATTATCAAGATTCTTGCGACAACGGTCGGCGAGACGGGCGGCGACGCGCTCTCGATGACTCTGAATCTCGGGTATGCCGTCAGCAGCCTGATATTTCTGGGCTTCTTCTGCGTCACTCTCGCCGCTCAGATCACGTCCAAGCGATATCATCCGGTTTTCTACTGGGCCGTGGTCGTTGCGACTACCACCGTAGGCACGACGACGTCCGATTACTTGGATCGCACGGTCGGGCTAGGTTACGTAAAGTCGTCGGCCATGCTCCTATGTGCGGTGATTGCTGTTCTAATCGTCTGGCATTTCGCGACGGGCGAGATCGCGGTTGACCGCATCACCACGCGCAAGAACGAAATATTCTACTGGGTCACGATCCTGATATCGAACACGCTTGGCACCGCGCTGGGTGATTTCACCGCTACGACGACGGGTCTTGGTTTCGAGCGTGGCGCACTGGTGTTCGCGGGGCTGATCGCGCTCGTGGCTGCCGTATATTTCTTCACCAACCTGCCGGAGAGCGTCCTATTTTGGGCCGCTTACGTTCTGACGCGCCCCCTCGGAGCGACGCTCGGCGACACGCTCACCAAGCCGCACTCTGACGGCGGTCTCGATCTCGGCCGGATTACGTCTTCGCTTGTGATCGCGGCTGGAATGGTCATCCTGATCGCACTTACGTCACGACGAAGACAGACTCAAGCAGCATGACGCTTTTCGCCTCACACTCGTCCACGGTGGAAAATTAAATGGACGAATCCAGCATTTACGGAATCATCGGCGAGGAAGGTTTTAAACGCCTCGTGGCGGCTTTTTATCGCCAGGTTCCCCAGGACGATATTCTCGGACGCATGTATCCGGCGGGCGAGCTCGCAGCGGCCGAGCAGCGCCTGCGAGATTTTCTGATCTATCGGTTCGGAGGTCCGCAGCGCTACATCGAAGCGCGCGGACATCCTCGCTTGCGTGGCCGACATATGCCGTTTCGAATTGATCAGGCAGCTCGCGATCGCTGGATGCAGCTGATGGACAAGGCATTCGCTGATGCGGCTCTACCGGCCGAGGTCGAACAATTCCTTCGCGCGTTCTTCGATCAGATGTCCACGTTCATGATCAATCAGGAGAGCCCTGTAAACCCGCGCTGAATCGCGTCACATCAGGTCGTTCGTGTTGACAGCTATTTGGGGGCGAGGGTAGAGTTTTCCGGATGTCGCGCGAAATCCGCACGTATTAAACCCTGCCAGGAGGGGAAAATGGAGTTCGATTCAAGGAGTGCCCCCGGTGCGGCCCGTGTCGTCGCACAGCCGATCGTGGCGCCGCTCTCTCGCGCGGCGATCTTTCTGGTGCTGACGCTGAAAACTGGAGACGATGCTAGCGCGACGCTGCGGTCGTTCTGCGGAGATCTGGGCGGAATTTTCCGCGCGGTGGAGTTTCGCAACATTGAGGCGGGACTCTCCTGCATCATGGGATTCGGGTCCAACGGGTGGGACCAACTCTTTGGGCAGCCGCGCCCGGCGGAGCTTCATCCGTTCCGCGAGGTTCGTGCCGGGGCGCGGCATGCGGTGTCCACGCCAGGCGACTTTCTGTTCCACATCCGCGCGAAGCACATGGACCTGTGCTTCGAACTTGCCACGCAAATCATGGCGCGCATCGGGAATGCGGTTCTTCCGGTGGACGAAGTGCACGGCTTCAAGAATTTTGACGACCGCGATCTCGTTGGTTTCGTTGACGGGACCGAGAATCCGAGAGGGGAAGCGATCGCCGAGGTAGCGCTGGTCGGCGAGGAGGACGCTGCGTTCGCCGGCGGAAGCTACGTGATGGTGCAGAAATATCTCCACGATATGAATGGATGGAATGCGCTGTCCACGGAGGCGCAGGAAAAAATTATCGGGCGCAAGAAACTGTCCGACATCGAATTGGACGAGTCGGTGAAGCCGACCTGCTCGCACAGCTCGCTCACGACAATCGAAGAGAATGGCAAAGAGATGAAGATCCTGCGTGACAACATGCCCTTTGGCAGCGCCGCGCAGGGTGAATTTGGAACGTATTTTATCGGTTATTGCCGAACGCCGCGCACGCTCGAGCAGATGCTCGAAAATATGTTCGTCGGGCGGCCGCCTGGCAACTACGATCGCCTGCTCGACTTCAGTCGCGCCGTCACTGGAAACTTGTTCTTCGCGCCGTCCGCGACATTTTTGGAAGCGTTAGGCGACGGCTAGCGCGAGACTACACGCCCCTGCCTCGTCGGCTGTGGACGTGTCGGGCATCGGCGTTAGTCAGGCAAGTGGATAAGTTCCGAGTTGCCCGTAATTAAGACATAGCATTTGTCGGGACTGCAAAAAAAAACGAGCGTCCGAGTCGGGCGCCCTGCTTTTCGACGATTGCGACGGGGTAGGTTTCGCTTGCGTTGCTCGAACCGCGAGCGTACCTTAGCAACCATGAAGCCTATACAAGCAGTCTGCGAGACATGCAAGAAGACAGTGGACGCAAAACCGTTGCTCAGCGAAAACGAGCTGTGGTTGGCGCTGAATAAAGGTGACGAAATCGAAGTCATGCATCTTGCCGATGACGTCCATCACACGTGGAAGCTCACCGGACAAGATAAAGAGAGCCTGCGTAAGGCGCGAGCCGCAGGAGCAGCCTAACCCGTTCTGTTTGATTTCGTTTTCACTTTCGCGTCTGCGCAAACCCTTCGCGATTTACGCTCGATGAGTATTTTTTCGCCTGCCTCTGCGCTAACTCCCGAATCGTCGGATAACCGGGCATTTGAAGTGATGGCTCACTTTTCCGCTGAGGGCGTTAGCCAGGTGTTGAGGCGGAGACCCGATCAAGGGAACTCCGCCTCCTTCGAGCGCCGTTTAACCTGTAGGCGCGTGTCAGGGTGCATATTGGGTGAAGACAAAGTCGCGAGAAGCCTTCGCGTGGCACGGGAAACACGTCTTGAGCTGTGCGTCGGTGCCGAGACTCCCGTCTCTATTGAAGTGACCGAACCCCCAGCCTCCGGTCGCGGCGTACTTTTTTGAGTCCTTGATCATAAACTGAGTGTTCGAAGGCGGTCCGGGAACGAAAGACTGGGGATCGCCAAAGACTTTGTCGTTTTCCTCCGACGCGACGTGACCGTAGTGCAGAGCAGCAATAATTGAACCGTCCGGATAGGGAAGCGTCCCGTCGCGGAAGGCCTTGAACGCCACATCATTGCCCAACATAGCGGCGAAACTGTGGAGGTTGCCTTCTTCGTGGGCCACGGAGATCAACTTCCATTCGCGGAATCCGGCCGGAATCTTTGTAACGTAGACCGGGGTAGCGTCATCGGCGTGTCCAGCTACAGGGGCCCTGAAGGCGATAACGGCAGCTACCACTGCTCCTGCGATCAACATGATGGCAAATCGTCTGAATGCGGGATTCATCGTTGCGCTCCTTTGCTTTTTCTAATGAAGTGATCTGTTCCCCCAACAGCACGCGGGTTCTTGCGTCGCGTACTTCGCTGATACACCTTTGAAAGATCAAAACGCTAGCACACTCGGCGGGCCCGAAGCATCAAATCCTAAGTAAATCCGATTACCAGAAAATCTTGTTCTGGAAGCCATATCTCCGGCTAGCCCGTTAATCAGGGAGCGGCCTGAATCAGAGTGAGTCCCGCTGAATGACGCAGAAACATCCCGGGCGCGTTGGAACCAGGGTAGATATTGCACGTCAGTGGGACACGGGTGTACGTTATTGCCCGGTCGAAAAACAAGTTGTTTTGAGGCGGTATTGGAGCGATCCGTTGCCGAGTGATTCGACAGCGTCGGTGGAAAAACAATCGGCGCCCCTGAGCAGAGGCAGAGCACTGGTAAGACTGGGCAGCATTGGGGTTGTTATTCTGTGTGTGGTGGGAGTATTTCTGTATTTGGGCGGCTGGTTCAGCCCAAGCGCCGTGACGCCCGCGCGGTTCGTGGATGCATTTGAACGGGCCGACGGAGTCTTTTCCGGTTTCCGCCGTAATCACGCCAAGGGCGTCGGGGTGACCGGTTATTTCGAGAGCAACGGTCAGGGAGCGCGGCTCTCAAAAGCCGTAGTGTTTAGAGCGGGGCCTGTGCCCGTAATCGGACGTTTCTCGTTTGGCGGCGGCGATCCAAATGTTGCCGATGCGTCCACCAGTGTCCGCGGCCTGGCACTGCTGTTCCGCCTCCCGGATGGCGAAGAGTGGCGGACGGCGATGGTCAACTTACCCGTCTTTCCGTTCCAGACGCCGCAGGACTTCTACGACAACCTGGTTGCGTCTCAGCCCGACCCCAAGACGGGGAAACCCGATCCGGAAAAGATGAAGGCATTTGGCGCGAGCCATCCCGCAACGGTGCGGGCGATAGGTATTATCCAGAGCCACGCTCCTTCGTCTGGCTTCGACAATACGGCGTTTAACAGCCTCAACGCTTTCCGGTTCATTGATGCGGCGGGCGCTTCGATCCCGGTGCGCTGGTCGCTCGCGCCGGCGCAGCCTTTTGCAGCCGCGAGCACGGCGCCGACGGCTCAGAC
Organism: uncultured Acidobacteriota bacterium; assembly: GCA_963814855.1. Lineage (GTDB taxonomy): Bacteria > Acidobacteriota > Terriglobia > Acidiferrales > UBA7541 > Palsa-295. The sequence continues at coordinate 1,253,351 of CAWFEL010000007.1, read as the reverse complement.
AGATAAGAACTTCATGTTTGACGCGCTGATCGCGAGCATTCTGCAGCATCCGTTGCAATGGCACTTGATCATCACTATTGGCCAACCGGGGGATCCGACCAACGACGCCACCATGGCGTGGCCTGACGGGCGAGAACAGGTGGACGTGGGAACACTGACCCTCGATCATATCGAGAGCGAGGAAACCAGCCCCGCGCGAGACATCAATTTTGATCCGTTGGTTTTGCCGAGCGGCATGGCACCGTCCGACGATCCTTTGCTGAGCGCGCGATCGGCGATTTATTCGCAGTCGTTTACGCGGCGCGCGGGCGAGGCGAAGACACCGAGTGCGATTTCACCGGCTGAAGTGGGAAAGTGAGCATGGGCATGGCGAGCGAGCAGCGGCAATTCACCGTCCTCATGCGGATTCTGCACTGGCTGATGGCCGCGATGGTCCTGACCATGCTGGGGATTGGCGTCGCGATGGTCGCATCGCTCGGCGACTACCATCGCCTCGTTTCCATCCATCGCCCGTTGGGAATCGCCATCCTGATTCTGGTCGTGATTCGTTTCGTGAATCGCCAGTTCAGCACTCTGCCTCCGTTTCCTGCCACCATGTCGTCCCGGGAGCGCTTGGCCGCACACTGGTCCGAGATACTGCTGTACACGCTGTTGTTCGTGCTGCCGCTGATCGGGTGGGGAATGTTATCGGCGGCGCGCTTTCCGATCGTGCTGTGTGGGCCGCTGCATCTTCCCCCGATTCTTCCGCACAGCGTGATGTTGTACGCGTTTCTGAGAAAGACTCACACCGTTCTCGCTTACCTTTTGTTCCTGGCGTTTATCGCCCATTTTGGAGCGATTTTGTTTCACACGCTCGTCGTGCGAGATGGGTTGTTCAGCCGCATGGCGCCGTGGAAAATTCACGCGCGCTAGGCGAATTCTTCACTGCGGCGCGTACAAGAATCTTGCCAATACTTTTCAGCACAGTACTGGCCTCCCCTCTAGCTGCACAGGCTCGCGGCTTGGGAACACCGCAACCGACGTGCCGCAGCACGTCGCGCCCAGGTCGAGTGCGCGAAATTGCGGTCGCTTTATTAAATTTACTTCCCGCTATCTCGGCAGTCCCTGATCAGTTTATAAAAGGGGAAGTCAAGAAAAAACACATCTGCAACGGCTGGACGTTTTCTTGCTTCGCAGCCCACCTCGATGAGCAGGATCTGTTCTGACCGTCCGCACCATGTACTCGGTTGCTGGACACGGTGGCCCAGCGGTTGGGGTTTTCTCTACCAGCGGTTTTCATCACCGATTCGCAACGAAGCCGGTCTGTTCCGAAACCAGCAAAGCAGAACCTCGGTCAAGTGGTGACCATAGTTCTATCCGGGACTCGTGGCCCATGGCTTTTTCTGGTTATCCGAGAGGGCCTAGGGTCGGGTGTGAGACTCGGTGCCCGAAGCACGCAGCGCCTAACTGATCAGCTGAGACTCGCTCTCGAACCAGAGTGTCTCGAGAACCGGCCGGCCACCGCCCGAGAAGATCCCCGGGATGGAGCGGACTCGCTCAGAGACACTCAAGCTGTCTGTGGTTTCAGATGTTGGGCGTCGAAGCACACTCCTCTCTTCCACACGATCAGAACGATGGTGGCAATCTTCCTGGCCAGGGTCAGCCGTGCCATTTCCGGCCGCATGCCCTTGGCCACCAATTCCGCGTAGAACTCCGCGAAGGGACCGGGCTTGGTCGCGGCGACGATCGCTGCTCCCTTGAAGAGATTTTTCAGATCATGATTGTAGTTTCTGTTCAGCCCGCGAATCTCGACGTGCTTCTTCCGTTCGAGCTGCCCGTCCACGGCCCGATGATCGGCGCTGCTGCTCGTTTCGATGCCCACACCGCCATAGGTCCATAGTTGCCGCTTGGTGCGGAACCGATGCGGGGTCTGTAGAATGCCCAGCAGCACCGCGGCCCGGATCGGACCGATCGAGGGGATCTGGCAAAGCAGTTTCCACGCCTTGTGTTTTTTGCTCTCCGCCAACAACTCCCGCCGCACCTCCTGACGCAGACATCGCAGTGCATCCAGCTGCTGGTAGTAAAACTCCGCCCGCCGGCGCACCCCCGGTTCATTGATTTTCCCTAGCCATGTGGCACGATGGCGCGATGCGTAAACCTGCTTGCCGGTACAGGGGATGGCCCAACTGCGATAGATGGCCTTCACCCGGGTCATCACCCGGCTGAGATCTTGGGTGATGGTCAGATAACTGCGCACCAGTTCCTTTAAGGTTCGCAGGCCGTGGTCTCCGTGATAGACCGAGCTGAGATGATTCAGCCGCAGCAGCTCGGCCAACCGGCGGGCGTCGATCTTGTCACTCTGGTTGCCTTCCCTCATGGAGGCATTCTTTCGCGGATCGCACACCACCAATTTCATGACGTGCGGTTTCAGTAGGTCGTACAACCAGGCGGCCCAGGTTCCTTCTTCAAACGTGACCTGCACATCTCCACGCAGCCCGTCGATAAACTGCAGAATCATGCTGGCCTTGGTCTCGATCACGCATTCCATCACGATCTTCCCGGCAGCATTTCGGACCGCGATCGAAATACTTTCCTTGTGCACATCCATGCCGATATATTTAGTGCTTGTCATAAGGGCGTTCCTTTCTGGAAAGGTTTGAGGCGAACACTCCAAACCTACTCCAAATGGGGCGCCCTTTTATATTGCGTCGGATTGCCAGAAATGGAGGTGACCCACATCTTGCCAATTGAGCACCGCTTCAGGAACCTCAGTATTGCGAGAAATCTGCAGCACGTGTCATACTGCGGCTCCCCCGCAGGGTAGGAGTGCGATAGGGAGGTTTAGTCATGCGTATTTCGATGCGTTTCTCGTTCTTGCCAACCGTCGCGGCGCTGTTGTGCGCGGGTCTCGCGATTCCGGCGGTGACGTTCGCAGCGGGCGATCCCGCCAAGCCGGCACCTTCGCCGAAGCCGGATAGCCAGAAAAAAGTTTGGACGAACGATGATGTTGAGCGGCTCAATCCCGAGTTCGTAGTCAATCGCGCCCCTCAGGGCGGCGCCGTCTCGGCCTCGACTCTGACCATCGTCACTGTACCGCCACTTGCGCCCGCTCACTCACCGGGTCGTCGCGCGCTCGCCGCTCGCCCCTGAACAAGATCCTCGATGGTATGCGCAGCAGGTCACGGCGCTCGAATCCGAACTTTCCGCGATTGACAGCCACGAAGATGAACTCCGACAATTCCGTGCCACGAGTGCAGGATTGCCCACCGGTCTGGTCCTCAACGCCCCTGTCGAGGGAATTACCACCGACAATCTGATCGCCCAGCTGGAAGCTCGCCGGCAGGAGATCGCGCAGCAGATTGACGCGCTTGGTGATCTCGCCCGGCAGAACGATCTGCGGCCTGGAATTCTGGTGGCAGGCCGCGGCCTCGCCGAGGTCGCGGACCAGCCGACTGTCGAGGAGCAAAGGGCCGCTGCGGTGGCCTTGGCTCGCGACGCGTCGGACGAACTCGCGGCGGTGCAGGGAGTCGTCGCCGGAATGCATGATCAGGTCTCGTCTCAGGGAATCACGCTACAACAGCCGACGCCGGGAGACGGCGGCAATATGACCACCGATCTTCTCGAGCGGCTCGATAGCCGCGCGAACGACCTCCAAAGCGTAATCACCGGCGCGCAGGACGCAGCGCAGGGAATGGGCGTGCAGCCTGGGGATCTGCGCTAACAAGCGCCGCCTCCGCACGTCTCTTTCGCCGTTACCTGATAGGTCCTCTGCGAGTCCCTGCGGCTTGAGTCGGTCGGCCAAATCCGGATAATTGAAGTAGTGCAGTCGTGCAGGGGCAGCAAAATCCGGCCGGCAGGCCTCAAATAGAGGGACAAATCAGATGAGATGGGTTTCGATCATCGCGTCTCTCGCATTGGCATGTGCGCCCGTTGTGGGCGCAGGGGTACCAGAACCCTCGCCGCAGGCCAGCGCCTCGCAGACCGGTAGCTCTACCGCTCCCTCGAAACCTGTCAGTCACAAGAAAAAGCATCATTCCTCCAAGCGTGAGCCGTCACAGAAGGCGCCCACGGCCGACCGCATCTCCGAAATCCAGTCCGCGCTCGTGCGGGGCGGCTACTACCAGGGAGAGCCGAACGGCAAGTGGGATTCCAACACCGTCGCCGCCGTGCAGAAGTTCCAGTCGGCAAATGGCATTGAGGCAAACGGCAAGCTGGACGCGCCGACGCTTCAGAAACTAGGTCTCGGCTCGGATATCGCCGGAGTCTCGGCACCCAAGGCCGCCGCGCCGCCAAGCTGTTGCTCCACGACGCCTGCGGCACCGCCTTCCAGCCAGGCTACGCCGCCCGCAACCGTCCCCGCGACAACCGCTGCAAACCAGCCAATCCGCTAATTTTAGAGGCGTCGAATTGACGCCACCGCCTCGCGATTGTTACTCTGAAGCTTCCCTGCTTCTGAATCATCAAATCACAATGTCATAGTTAAACGTGCCGCACGGTTATTGGGACCGCTGGGAGGACCTACGATGGCCACTGCATCTGCCCCGAGAATTTTTAAGAACTTCATCAACGGTGAATGGGTCGAAGCCCGAAGCGGCAAGGTCCTCGAGGACCGCAGCCCAGCGAACACCGATGAACTCGTCGGAGTGTTCCCGGCGTCCGGACCCGAGGACGTCAATCTGGCTGTCGAGGCGGCGAAAGCTGCGTACAACAATTGGCGGCTGACTCCCGCGCCCAAGCGCGCCGAGATTCTTTTTCACGCCGCCGAAATCCTGGTTGCCCGTAAAGAGGACTACGCCCGCGATATGACTCGCGAGATGGGCAAGGTTCTGGCCGAAACGCGCGGCGATGTGCAGGAAGCGATTGACATGACCTACCTGATGGCAGGCGAGGGTCGCCGCCAGTTCGGACATACCACTCCTTCCGAGCTACCCAACAAATTCGCGATGGCGGTCCGGGCGCCCATCGGTGTAGCAGGCCTGATCACCCCGTGGAATTTTCCTATGGCGATCCCTTCATGGAAGGCGATGCCCGCTTTGATCTGCGGCAATACGATCGTGCTGAAGCCCGCCGAAGACACTCCGCTTTCCACATACAATCTCACGCAGGTTCTCGCGGAAGCGGGACTTCCTCCTGGCGTGCTGAATGTGGTGTTCGGCTACGGTCCGGATGCGGGCGGGCCAATCCTCAATCATCCCGATGTCGGACTCGTCAGCTTTACCGGTTCCACCGAAGTAGGCCGCATCGTTAGCCAGGCCTGCGCGCCGACATTCAAGAAGTGCCACCTCGAAATGGGCGGCAAGAACATCATCATCGTGATGGACGATGCCAATCTCGATCTCGCGATTGAAGGAGCGGTCTGGGGCGGCTTTGGCACCACCGGCCAGCGCTGCACGGCTGCGAGCCGCGTTGCTGTGCAAAAGGGCGTGTACCGTGAATTCGTCGAGAAGTTTGTCGCGCGCGTGAAGGCGCTCAAAGTCGGCGACGGACTAGATCCAGTAACGCACATGGGTCCCTGCATCAACGAGCAGCAGCTGCAGACGGTGATGAAATACGTCGGCATCGGCAGCAACGAAGGCGCGAAGCTTTCCGCCGGAGGACATCGCCTCGAGACCGGCGCACATGCGCGCGGTTGGTTCCACGAGCCGACGGTGTTCGCGGATTGCGATCCCAAGATGCGCATCTGCCAGGAGGAAATCTTCGGCCCGGTCGTCTCCGTGATTCCGTTCGATTCGTTCGACGACGCGATCTCGATCGCCAACGACGTGAAGTACGGGCTTTCGGCCGCCATCTACACGCGCAACGTGAACCAGGCCTTCCGCGCGCAGCGCGATCTCGAAACCGGAATCGTCTATGTGAACGCGCCGACGATCGGCGCCGAGACGCATCTTCCGTTTGGCGGCACGAAGAACACGGGCAACGGCCATCGCGAGGCCGGGCTCGCCGCGCTCGATTTCTACTCCGAGTGGAAGACGGTGTACGTGGATTATTCCGACAGGCTGCAGCGCGCCCAGATTGATAACTAGCGGACCCCGATCCGGTGTTACACCTTTAAGCCGACGATCCGCATCAGTTCGAGGGCGTTGCTCTTGGTGACCACGCCATCGCGTAGCTTGTAATCGAATCGCATCTTCCCGTCTTCCATGTAGTCCTCGAAGTGCGAGTTTCGCACGACGGTTCCCAGCGATTTGGACATCTCCGTCAGCGCAAGGTCGTGCGTTGTCACCAAGCCAATGGCCCCGCGCTCGATCAGCGCCCCGACCAAACTTTCGGCGCCGATTCGGCGGTCGTGCGAATTCGTTCCGTCGAGCAATTCGTCGAAAAGGAAAAGCACAGGTGCGGTTCCGTTCGTCATTTCGAAGACTTTTCGGATTCGGAGCAGCTCCGTATAGAAGGTCGAACGCCCCTCTTGCAATGAATCAATGCTCCTGAGGCGGGTCCCCAACGCGAGAGGAGTCAGCCTCAGTCGTTTTCCGCGAATGGGTGCGCCGGCCATCGCCAGGATCGTGTTGATGCCCACTGTTCGAAGCAGCGTGCTTTTCCCCGACATGTTCGACCCGCTTACTAGCAACACCCGAGTACTCGCATCGAGTCCTACGTTGTTCCGGACGCACTTGGAAGCCTCGATCAGCGGATGGCCAAGTTCCTCTCCGGCAAAAACGGCGGGTGAGTCGCCTGCATCGGCGAATTCGGGAAAAGGATCGGCCGGGTGTTCGAACGAATAGGTCGCGAGCGAAAGCAGCGCTTCGATTTCACCCACTGCGTCAATCCAGACCCTCATGCGAGGGCCGCATCTTTTCCGCCACGCTTCCGCAGCGAAGCCGGTTTGGACCGAGTAAAGTAACGGCACCTCAATGATTCGTACGATGAGGCTGTCATAGGCGTCAATCCAGTTAACGATTCGTGCGAATCGTCGAACGCTGCGCGAGGCGGGCTCCGCGCCGGCTTTCAGTTCCGCCACAAGTTGTTGCAGCCGGGGCGCCGCGAACGGCTCGCGTTCGAGGCGCTCGAGAATCTGCGAGAACAGCACCACGCCCTCGGAGTTGCAACTCACCCCCGACATGACCTTCTTTGCGCGGACCCGCATTCCGCGAAACAGAATCGCTTCCGCCACCGCGATCGCGATGAACGGCCATAGATTTCCGGTGTGCACGAAATAAACGAAGCATGTGGCGGCGGTAACTGCAAAGGAAGCCGCAATCGCTCGGATAGCGGATCCTCCGAGTAGAGGCGCGCTCTCGCACCATGTGGTGAGCGATTCCGGATTCAGCCGCACCCGCAAATCCTCTCCGGTCACTGCCAAATCCTCCCGCAAGTCCAGTTTTGGCCGCAGTTCAGCGACCAAACCCTGGCGTTCGATTACATTGGCTACGCGAGACGGCGAGCGTAGCCATCCTGCCAAATGATTTTCGCCCATCGGCATGCGGGCAGTTGACAGCAGCTCAAATAGGCAGCCGCGGCCGAACACATCCAGATCGTCTGCATATACGTGGTTCGGGTCGCCGAATCGATCCCCGGTCGCGCCCGTGCCGCTCCAGCGATCCTCCACCCGCGCGATTCCCCTGCGATAAAGGTTTGCTGCTGTTTCCCCCTGCGTCCGAGCGCGGATAACTCGTTCGTGCACAATTGCCAACACCGCATAAGCGCCCACGGGCGCGAAAAGCCAGTAACCATTGACGACGTGGCGCGCGAAGTGAATCCAAAGGAGGGCTGCGAAAACGGCGATCGCCGCCAATTTCAAGTATCCAAGAAGAATGTGCTGGCGTTCCCTCGCGGCAATTGTCTGGAGCCGCGCCTCCAGACGCTTTCGATACTCTTCGATTGGCTCCGCCAAAACCAGCCTCCGAACCCTTGATCGTAGTCTACTCTCCGGGGAACGGCGTCGCACCACCTTGCTGGCGATTGACAGGCAAGCTCCCAGAACACAGAATATTGGAGCGGTGGGTGGCGGGCAAAGATCTCTCGCCCTGGGGCAGCTTTCCAATCGCAGTTTCATCCGTCTGAAACACGTGTGCGCGCAGTCATTCCATTGGGCGAGGATATCTACGATGATTCGACATTTGAAGTTCGCGACCGCGTCTCTGCTGCTGACGGCGTTCCCGATGGCGCTGGCCGCGCAGTCTCCAAGTCTGGAACGTGCCAAAGTCGGCGTGGCGCCAGTGGCCGACGGTTGTTCAAGTTTCGTGGCGGACACTGGTAATGGCGGCGGGGCCACCTCCGTTGCGCCGGGCGATGACGCCAAACAGGTTCACGGGTACGATCTTGCGAACCTCGACCGCTCCGCCGCACCCTTGCGATGATTTCTACAAATTCTCGTCCGGCGGCTGGATGAAGAACAATCCAATCCCCGCCGACCGCTCCGCCTGGACAGTTTTCGGCAAGCTCGACGCTGCAAATGAAGATCACTTGCACCAGATCCTCGAGGAATCCGCCAAGGACAAGTCCGCTGCACCCGGCTCGAACCGCCAGAAAATCGGCGATTTCTACGCCAGCTGCATGGACGAAGCGCTGATCGAGGCGACCGGCACCAAGCCGCTCGACCCCGAATTCGCGCGCATCGCGGCGATCAAGGACATACCCAGCCTTCAGGCGGAAATTGCGCACCTGCAACTTTCGGGCGTGGATGTGGCGTTCGGATTCGGCTCGTTACAGGATTTCAAGGACAGCAAGCAGGTGATTTTCGTCGCCGGCCAGGGCGGCCTGGGAATGCCCGACCGCCAGTATTACCTCGATGACGACGACCGCTCCAAACAGCTTCGCGCCGGATACGTCCAGCACGTCGCCAACATGTTCAAGCTGCTCGGCGATGACGCCGCCACTTCCGCCGCTGAGGCCAAAGCCGTGCTCGATTTCGAGACGGCATTCGCCAAGGCTGCCAGGAAGCGAGAAGATTTGCGCAATCCGCAGTTGAATTACAACATGATGACGCTCGTCGAGGTTGGCGACCTGACTCCGCATTTTTCGTGGCCCGATTATTTCAAGCAGATCGGCGCGCCCGCTATTTCGAAGGTGGACGTCGCCCAGCCCGATGCCATGAAAGCTGTGGACGCAGCCCTTGCATCTGCCTCAATCGCGGATTGGAAGACCTATCTCCGCTGGCACCTGATTCACAACGCTGCTCCAACACTCTCCGCAAAGTTCGTCGACGAGAATTTCGATTTTTACAGCAAGCAGCTTACGGGCACCACGGAGAATCTCCCGCGCTGGCGCCGCTGCGTCCAGGCGACCGACGGCGAGCTCGGCGAAGCGCTCGGCCAAATCTACGCTGAGCGTTATTTCCCGCCCCAAGCCAAAGCCCGGGCGGTCGAGCTGGTTCACAATCTGATGGCCGCGCTCCGTGAGGATCTCGCGACACTCGATTGGATGAGCCCCGCGACGCGCGTGCAGGCCATTCATAAACTCGATGCGATGAACCTCAAGATCGGCTATCCCGACAAGTGGAGGGACTACTCCGCCTTCCACGTGGACCGCGGTCCGTATGTGGAGAACGTCACGCGGGGCGACGCGTTCGAAGAGGCGCGCGATCTGGCGAAGATCGGCAAGCCGGTGGATCGCTCCGAATGGGGCATGACGCCGCCAACCGTCAACGCGTACTACACCCCTCTGCACAACGAAATTGTATTTCCCGCGGGAATTCTCCAGCCGCCGTTCTTCGATCCCAAGGCGGATGACGCCTACAACTACGGCAGCATCGGTTCCGTGATCGGCCATGAAATGACGCACGGTTTTGACGATCAGGGCGCCCAATTCGACGCGGACGGCAATCTGGAAAGCTGGTGGACGCCGGAAGACCTGAAGAATTTTCAGGAGCGCGGCAATTGCATTGCTAAGCAGTTCGATGCGTTTGAGGTTGAGCCGGGCTTGCACGGCAACGGCAAGCTCGAAGAGGGTGAAAGCATCGCCGATCTCGGCGGACTGGTAATCGCCTACGCCGCATTTCAAAAGACGCTGGCCGGAAAACCCGCGCCGCCGGACATTGACGGTTTCACCGCCGACCAGCGCTTCTTCCTCGGCTTCGCGGCCCATTGGGCTGCGAACATCCGTCCCGAAAGGGCGCGGCTTCTCGCCAAGACCGATCCGCATCCCCTGAACGCGTTTCGAGTGGATGCCGCGTTATCGAATATGCCGGTATTCGCGAAAGCCTGGAGCTGCGCCGCGGATTCAAAGATGGTCCGCCCCGAGGCGATTCGCTGCAGGATTTGGTAGCCGCGACGAACTAGCTTGCAGTTCGCCGCGGCTCCTGTTGTGCGGCTACTTTTTCTTTTTCGTGAGGATCCGTTCGATCTGCTCAATGTGGTTGATGTCGTGGCCCGAGAACATTCGCGCGATCGTCTCGACGCTTTCCTCGCCGCGTTCGTTGTGCAGACCGGCGTGCTTCCACTGTTCTGGCGTTAGCGACTTCAGCAGCGCCAGATTGGCTTCCCGCAACGCGCGATACTGCGCGAACGAATTCTTCAGGTTGCGCTTGTCGTAGTGCAGCGCCGTCACCCACGTATCCTGGTCGAAGCCGATGATCGGCGTTCCAGGCTGCCCCAAAATAGCGCGCATGCGGTATCCGCCGACCAGCTCCGTATCCGCAATATGCGCGACGATCTCCGAAATTGACCACTTGTCCGGTGCGGGTCGCTTCCGCGCCTTCGCCGGGCTGACTCCCTTTAGTAGCTTTGCGAGCCTCGCCGGAGCCGCCGCCTGCAGCTTCAGCGGGTCGCGCCCTTCCACGAAACTGGCCATCCGCTTCTTGTACTGCTCCACCGTCTCCTGCATGGATCTCCTCCTTGCTGAATTATGGAATAAGCCGAATTGTAGAACACCGCCGCGCCCGTCAACATGGTTAGCCGATGAACTCCCTCTGTTTCGCAGAGACAAATTGGCACGCGGTCGCCTCGCAGGCCCGCGCGATCGTGGGTATTTCCAATTCTGGAAACTGCGCTTGCCAACCGGTCCGAGTCGCCTGCGCCCACATCGTACAATTTAAGTGTGTTTCCGGGGCCGTGGGGCATCTCCAGATGCAATCAGGCCCCGCGCCCGCAGCATGCGACACCCAGAGGCGAAGACTGTGGCTTTGAAGACGGCGGACACTCGTCCGGCCAAACCCGAAGACCAGGAGCTTGCGCTCAAGCTCGAAGAGCAAGCCGCGCTCGAAGCCGACTTGGCCGATCGCGAGCTGCGCTCCGCCAATCTGCGCGCTGAACTCGCCGCCTTCGAGCGCCGATACTTGCATTTTGTCGGCTCGCGCTATGCCGAACTCGATGAATGGAAGGCGCAAATCGCCGAGCGGCTCGTCGCCGAGCAGCCCGGCAACGAACGCGCCCGGCAAGCAGCCGCCGAGGCTCGCGTCCGCGCCGGCGAAACGAAATCCGTCGCCGGAGTGAAATCCCCTCAGGAGCCCAAGTCCTTCCACGCGTCTCCTGAAATGAAAAGCCTGTATCGCGAGGTAGCCCGGCGCGTCCATCCCGACCTGACCTCGGACCGCGACGATCGCGCCAGGCGCCAGCAATTGATGGCCGAAGCGAATCAGGCGTACGAGCGCGGGGATCACGCGCGCCTCGAAAAAATCTTAACAGCCTATGAACACAGCCCCGAAGCAGTGGAAGGCGAAGGCCCGGGCGCGGAGTTGATTCGCGTCATCCGCCGGGTGAGCCAGGCTCGCGGCAGGCTCGCCGAAATCGAAGCGGAGCTGCAAGGTTTGCTGCGTTCCGATCTGCACCAGCTCAAAGCGCGCGTGGATGAAGCCGAAAAAAGCGGCCACGACGTCCTGAAGGACATGATCGCGAAGGTGGACGAACAGATTGCGCTCGCGAAGCAGCGCCTCGAATCGCCCGCTCCGCTCTCCCGCTGATGGAAACCCAGCAAAAATCTCCGGAAAAGCAGATTGTGCGCGCTCCCGCGCAGGCCCTGGCTGTGCGCTCCGCCGCGCTGGTGACGCGCGGTTTACGCGATCTCGCGCGCGATTCAAACTGGCTCATCAAGAAAGTTTTCACCGGGAGATCGTCGCAGCTTGTAATTTCACCGGCCGGCGAAGTGTGCGCGCTTTCGCCGATGGTGCGGCAGGGAACGGAGCGAATCGCGCTCTACGACATTGAACGCGGCGTCCCGACGCTTGCTCTTGTTGTGCCGGGAGAGCCGGACGTTTGTCCGCCGGGCCTGCCCGCTGCATTTGCGTGGTCGCCGTCGGCGCGGCATCTGGTTGCGGCATGGGGAGGCTGGTTGCCGGAGTTGCATGTCTTCGATCTCCACGGCAAAGTTTTTCTCGGTGGCTTCGGCGATTTCAAGAGCTTTCCGTCGTGCGTCACGTGGTCGGACACGGGAAATTATTTGGTGGCGGCATCGCGTGGCGGCGGGGAAGCGCGGCTCCGATTGTGGCCGGCGTCGAAGCAGTCTCCCAGCGCCATGCCGTTCGCTGCTGACCCGGTCGCGGAGCTTGGCGCGCCCGGATCGGCCGGGAATTGGCTGGAGCCTAGAATGCGTGAGCTTCAAACGGCGGACGCGGAACCTAGCGATGAAGGCGTCTTCTCCGGTTTCGGCCGCACCGCATTCAGCCCGGACGAAAGCGCGCTCGCCAGCGTCGTTGAAATCGAAGGTGAGTGGGCGGACGACTCGATCGTAGTGCTCGACGTGCCTGCGCTGAAGCGGCACCAGGTGATTCCGGCGCAAGGGCACATCACGGACATCGCATGGACGCCGGACAGTCGCCAATTGATCTATTGCTCAGCCGGCCAGGCGTACCGTGTCGCGGGGCGATCAACCGAACCGGAAGCTCTCCCTTTCGGCGCCGAACTCTGCGCTTGCCATCCGCGATTGCCGATATGTCTGTGCTTCAGTTCGTGGCTCAAGAATTCCGCAAAGGGCCGCTTGTTCCTCGTGGATTTGAACCGCCTCGAAGTATTCGACGAGTATGCCGCCGAAGGCGTCGTCAACATCCGCTGGTCGCTCGACGGTTCCAAAGCCTACGCCCTCACCGCCGACGGCCTCGCCTACATCTACGATCCTCCGCTGCTTTAGCTTCACACCAATGACTGGCCGATCATCTTCTCAGTCCACTGCCAGATTTCCGCCATCAGCTTTGGGTCGCGCGACAGCGCACTGGATTCCTTTTCCTTGGATTTCACGAAGTATTTTCCCGAGATGTTCACGAGATCGGGAGACGTCGCCGCCCATAGAGAAACCGCCGCCCCCTTCTTCGAATCGAGCATGAAGGGTCTCATCAGCGCCACAATCACTTTGAAAGCGCCGCGCGAACCGTCGAAGATATTCGTGGCCACCACTCCCGGATGCAGGCAGTTGCACGTCACGCCCGTTCCTTTCAGCCTCTGCGCAAGGGCGAACGTAAACGCGTTCATCAGCAGTTTCGACCGGCCGTACATCGCCAACCCGCCCATGATCCCTGGAGCTACTTCCTGCACGCGGCTCATCTCAAGCTGCTTGATGCTTCCATGCGCCTCGGACGAAACATTGATGATCCGCGAGGGCGCGCCGGCCTTCAGCAGATCGAGCACCAGAAAAGTCAGCAGCGCCGCACCCAGATAATTTGTCGCCAGCGTTAATTCGACGCCGTCGGCCGAAAGTTGCCCCGCTCCGGCGCCCCCGCCCGCGTTGTTGATCAGCACGTCGAGCCGCGAATATTTGTCGTGAATCTGTTTCGCCAGTGCGCGGACCGATGCCTGAGACGAAACATCCGCAACAAGCAAATCAACCTGCGAATTTCCTGACTCGCGCCGAACATCCTCCAGCGCCGCTTTCCCCTTGTCCGCATTCCGGCAAACCATCACCACGTGCGCGCCCATCTGCGCGAGACCCAGCGCCGTCTCCTTCCCGATCCCGCTGTTAGCCCCGGTGACGACGCAGATTTTCCCGCTCATGTTCACGCGTTCGTTCATCGCACCCCTCGCCCCTCATCCCTCGCCCTCACCCCTGCGTAAGAGTCCACAGGCGTAAATCCACTTGCTTTTCCGGCCGCATGTTAACGTGATTTTGGAATGAAAGGAATGTGCCAACGCGAACGAAGGCTCCGGCCCGCCGCCGAAGTGTGCCTGTCCGCTGCGCGGTTCTTTCGCGGGCACAGTCTGCGAATAATCCGTTCCTCAACTTTCGTGGCATCCTTCACCTCCCCTGCTTCCTGTGCCTCCTCTGCCTCCCGAATTACTCGACACACCGTGCCGAGTAATTCCGCCCGTAACTCATTGAAAACAAAGGAAAGCGTACCCAATTACTCGACACACAAACGAGGGGTGCGTGGCCCGCGAAAAACGCTAAGCGAGAGGCAGATTTGCTTCGGCGTTCAGCGTCGAATCGGCGCGTTCTCCGGCGATGAATCGCGCGTAGCCCGCTGCGGCGATCATCGCTGCGTTGTCGGTCGAAAGCGCGCGGCTGGGGAAATACACTTCGATGCCGCGGCGCACACCTTCCGCCTCAAACGCGCGGCGAAGCTCGCTATTCGCTGCCACGCCGCCGGAAACCAGAATGGTGCGCGCGCTGTATTGTTCTGCCGCGGCGAGCGTGCGCGAAAGGAGATTATCCACCACGGCGCGCTGGAAGCTGGCGATCAGATCGAGAGTCGCAGGAGTCGAAAGCGCGCGCAATGCGTCCGCGCTGCGATCGCCTCGCGCAAGCGCCTGTTTCCGTGCTTCGATTTCCGGCTCGAGCTGCGGATTGCGGCGCAGGTGATAGAGCACCGCGGTCTTGATCCCGCTGAAACTGAAATCGAACACGTTTCCGCTCATCTTCGGCTCGTTGAAGCGGATCGCATGCGCGTTCCCGTGGGCCGCAAGCCTGTCAATGATCGGCCCGCCGGGATAGCCGAGCGCGAGCATCCGCGCGACTTTGTCGTATGCCTCGCCCGCAGCGTCGTCGCGCGTGCCGCCAATTCGCGCGTAAGAGAATCGCGCGTCGCCATTCGCGCCCTCGGATTTCACGTGGTAGAGAATCGTGTGTCCGCCGGAAACGATCAGGCAGACTGCAGGCAGCTTCGGCTTGCGTCCGGCTACATGTGCTTCGAGAAACACGGCGTGGACGTGACCCTCCAGATGATTCACGCCGATCAGCGGCTTTCCGAGCGCCAGCGCCAGCACTTTGCCGTACGTCACGCCGACGAGCAGCGCGCCGACGAGTCCCGGCCCGTGCGTGACGGCCACGGCGTCCACATCCTGCAGGGAAATATGAGCCTGTTCGACAGCTTCCCTCACCACAGGAACGATCTGCCGCAGATGTTCGCGCGAGGCGAGCTCCGGCACCACGCCGCCGTACTTGCGGTGAATCTCGGTCTGCGACGCGACCACGCTCGAAAGGATTCGCCGGCCATCGGCCACGATCGCCGCGGCCGTCTCGTCGCAGGAAGATTCAATACCGAGTATCAAAGACTCGTCCATGTGTTCGTTTGCGATCACAACATCGCCTCAATCTTCACGGTCGCTCAAAATCGCTATGTTAGCATAGGCAAGAAGGCGTTCCGATGCAGGCTGGCCTTCCCAAAAAACATGAGCGCGAAAACCATGAAAGTGCGCAAGGCCGTCCTGCCCGTGGCGGGGCTGGGGACGCGATTTCTGCCGGCGACGAAAGCCATCCCCAAGGAAATGCTGACTGTGGTGGACAAGCCGCTAATCCAGTATGCGGTCGAGGAGTGCATCGCGTCGGGCATCGAACACGTGATTTTCGTTACCGGCCGGAACAAGAGCGCCATCGAAGACCATTTCGATCTTTCGCCCGAGCTCGAGAATTTTCTCACGCAGCGTGGAAAGGCGGAACTTGCGAAGTTGGTCCACGACATTTGCAGCGGGGTGCAATTCAGCTACACGCGCCAGAGCGAAGCGCTCGGACTCGGGCATGCCGTCTTGTGCGCCGCGGACCTTGTCGGAGACGAGCCCTTTGCAGTGCTCTTGAGCGACGTGATTATGGAAAGCGACTTTCCCGCGACGCGCGAACTAGTGGAGATTTACGAGGCCACCGGATCGGGAGCAATTCATGTGGAGCGTGTGCCTCCCGAGCGCGTCCATCTGTACGGAATTGTGGACGCGAAGCCCGAAAAAGAATCGCGCTGGGGCGATAAGCTTTGGCGCGTCTCGAATTTGGTGGAAAAGCCGAGCGCCGAAAAGGCGCCTTCGAATCTTGGCGTCACCGGACGCTACGTCCTGCCGCCGGAAATCTTCGGCTACCTCGCGAAAACCAAACCCGGAACGGGCGGCGAGATTCAGCTAACCGATGGGCTCTGCAGACTGGCGGAAGATAACAAGTTGCTCGCCTGCGTCTATGACGGAAAAGTGCACGACGCGGGCGACAAACAGGGATTTCTCCAGGCCAACGTCAATTTTGGGCTGAAGGATCCCAAGCTCGGAAAGGATTTCCGCACCTACCTGAAGGGCCTCAAGCTCTAGCGTTCACTTCTTCTTGCGGTTCGAAGCGCCCTTGTTGGAACTGTCGGACGCTGCGGGCTTCGACTCAGATTTTGATTCGGATTTCGACTCCGAGGATTTGTCGGACGATTTCTCCGATGGCTTCTCCGAAGATTTCTCTCCCGTTTTTGCCTGCGCGGAATCGTCGGAACTTTCACTCGCTGCCGCGGCCGCGGAACTCTTTCCGCCGTAATCGTTCACGTACCATCCCGAACCCTTGAACTGGATCGCGGGCGCGGAAGCCATGCGCGGCGCGCGCGAGCCGCACTTCGGACACTTCTTCGTCTCCGACGCATTGACGCTTTCGATCTTCTCGAAGCGATGGCCGCACTTCACGCATTTGTATTCGTACAGCGGCAACGGAAGTCTCCTCTCGTATTTACATCCGGTGTGAACGCCGAACTAGGCTGGCGTAACCCTTCGAAGCACCGGGATTTTCGCTTCGCGCAGCACGTGCTCGACCACGGTCTCGCGCAGGCGCGAAGCGTCGTAATCGAAGTGCAGATGATTGGTCTTTTCGTCGAAGCGAAACTTCTGCAGCCCGTAGGTATTCGCGAACTGGCCGAGCGCCCGGAACTGTTCGGCCTTGAGCGGGTTCTGCAATTCGTACGTCACGGTCATGAATGTCATGTACAGAGTATAGCATCGGCATCGCGCGGGATTCACGCGCGGAGCCGTGGACTTTTACAATTTGAGGCTGCGGAGACGCAGGGCGTTAGCGATCACGGAGACGGAGCTGAAGGTCATCGCGGCACTGGCGAGGATCGGGCTGAGCAACAGCCGAAAAATGGGTAGAGCACGCCAGCGGCAATCGGAATTCCCAGGGAATTGTATAGGAACGCAAAGGCGAGATTCTGGCGGACGTTGCGCATCGTGGCTCGACTCAGAGTGCGGGCCCGGGCGATGCCGCGCAGGTCGCCCGCGAGCAGCGTGATTCCCGCGCTCTCGATGGCGACGTCCGTTCCCGTACCCATAGCGATACCGACGTCGGCTTGCGCGAGTGCTGGGGCGTCGTTGACTCCGTCGCCTGCCATGGCGACAACGTGGCCTTCGGCTTGCAGCCGTTTGATTGTTGCGTCCTTTTGATCGGGCAGCACTCCCGCGATTACTTCGTCAATGCCCAGCGCGCGAGCGACGGATTCGGCGGTCGCGCGGCTGTCTCCGGTGAGCATGACGACGCGGATCTTTTCGCGGTGCAGGCGTTCGATGGCCTCGCGCGCGGTGGACTTCACGGGATCGGCGACGCCGATGACTCCAGCGATTGTTCTGTCCACCGCGACGAACATTACAGTTTGCCCGTCGGCTTCCATGGATTTCGCGCGCTCGTCGAGGCTTTCGGGCCTAATGCCGAGTTCGGCGAGCAGCGCGCGATTCCCCAGCGCTGCGCTTTGTCCGGCTACCGTGCCCGTGACACCTTTGCCCGTAAGCGAGCGGAAATCAGCGATATCTCCGGGCGCAATCGCGCGTTCCTTTGCGGCGGCAAGGACCGCAGCGGCGAGCGGATGTTCGCTGGCACGTTCGAGCGTTGCGGCCACGCGGAGAACTTGCGCTTCGTCGTAGCCGGGCGTCGCGACGATAGAGGTGACGCGCGGGCGGCCTTCGGTGAGCGTGCCGGTTTTATCCACGACTAGCGTGTCAACCTTCTCAAGAGTCTCAAGCGCTTCGGCGTTCTTGATCAGGATGCCCGCAATCGCGCCGCGTCCTGTGCCGACCATGATCGCCATGGGCGTGGCAAGTCCGAGGGCGCAAGGGCAGGCAATGATGAGGACGGCGACGGCGTTGAGCAGACCGTGCGCCATTTTCGGCGCGGGTCCGAAGATTGACCAAACGATGAACGTGAGAACGGCCACGAGCACGACGGCCGGGACGAAATAGGATGAAACGCGATCGGCGAGCCGCTGTATCGGCGCACGGCTACGCTGCGCCTCGCCAACCATGCGGACGATCTGCGCGAGAAGCGTTTCGCTGCCCACGCGCTCGGCACGCATCACGAAAGTTCCCGTGCCGTTTACGGTTCCACCGGTTAGGCGAGCTCCGGCGATTTTTTCCACGGGAATCGGCTCACCGGTGACGAGCGATTCGTCCACCGAGCTCGATCCGTCGGTCACCGAGCCATCCACCGGAACCTTTTCGCCGGGCCGCACACGCAGAACGTCTCCCGGAGCGATGTGTTCCACGGGCACGTCAATTTCGGTGCCGTCGGAGCGAACCAGGCGCGCCGTCTTCGGCGACAATTTCAGGAGCGAGCGAATCGCCGCGGACGTCCGGCTGCGTGCGCGCAGCTCGAGCACCTGCCCGAGCAGAACCAGCGTCGTGATCATCGCGGCTGCCTCGAAATATACGGGGACGCTGCCGTCGGCCATGCGGAACGAGGCAGGGAAGAGGCTAGGCCACAGAATCGCGATCGTGCTGTAGATGTACGCCGTGCCCGTGCCGAGGGCGATCAGCGAAAACATGTTCAAACTACGATTGACGAGCGAGGCCCATCCGCGCTCGAAGAACGGCCACCCGGCCCAGATGACAACTGGCATGGCCAAAACGAACTGAATCCATCCGATCGCGTGCATGGACAAAACCCGTTGCACGGGCCGGCCGGGAATCCGGTCGGACATGCCCAGCGCTAGGACAGGAATTGCGAGCGCTACGCTGGTCCAAAATCGGCGGGTCATGGACACGATCTCGGGGTTTTCTTGCTCTTCCGCGACGGCGGTGCGCGGTTCCAGCGCCATGCCACAGATCGGACACGAGCCGGGCCCGGGGCGAACGATTTCCGGGTGCATCGGGCAGGTGTACTCGACAGGATTTGCGGCAGGGCTGGGAGCGGGCTTGACGTCGTCGAACTGAACCAGATCGGCCTTCCGAGGGAGTTGGACCGGCTGTGGCGCGGCCAGATATTTCTCGGGGTCTGACCCGAATTTCTTGGCGCAGCCGGCGGAGCAGAAGTAGTAGGTTTTGCCCCCGTGTTCGGAAGTGGCCGCGGCGCGGGCAGGGTCAACCGTCATTCCGCAGACTGGATCGCGTTCCATGAACATCCATTATCTCCTGACTGTCAAAACATGCGCCGGCCGCGATCTGGCAGGGAACATTCCCGGCGGGGCTTACGTATCACAGTCTGGAACGTCGAACATTGGCAGATGGGGGCGTCCGTGGAATCGAATGGCGGTAACGGCAAGAACGGCCGGAAGAAGCGTAAGCGCTGGATCGTCCTGGGAAGCGTCACGTTGGCGCTGGTTGCGGTGATCGTGATCGCGACGGCTGCGCTGCGTCCGACGCACACAATCGAACCCGACAAGCTCGCGGTGGCGGAGCGCGGCGACATCGCGCGGTCCGTGGTTGCCACCGGCAAGATCGAGCCGCTGACAAAAGTGGAAGTGAAGTCGAAGGCCAGCGGGATTGTAGAGAAAATCTACCTGGATGCGGGCGACAAAGTGAAAACCGGGCAAGTGCTCGCCGATCTGGATAAAGAGCAATTGCAAGCCAGCGTCGCCGAGGCGCGCGCAAATCTAGAGGCTGCGCAGGCGGCGCAGCTGGCTGCCGAAGCCTCCTACGAAAAAAACATGGTGGATGCCGAAGGCCCCGACGTGCCGTACCTGAAAAACGACGTGGACCGCGCGCACGATCTCTTCAAGCAGGGGCTGATCGCGCTCAACGTGATGCAGGACGCGGAAAAGAATTATCAGCTGGGATTGAACCATCAGAGTTCCGCCGTGCGCAGCGCGCAGATGAGCAAGGCGCAGGTGGCACAGTCGAAAGCGCAAGTCGCACAGGCCAAGGCCGCGCTCGACGACGCCGAGGAAAATCTGCGGTATTCGACGATCACCAGTCCGATGAATGGCGTGGTGCTTTCGAAAGACGTCGAAGTCGGCGATGCGGTCAGCTCGATTCTGGTTCTCGGGTCGCAGGCCACGCTGGTGATGACGCTTGGGGATACGAGCGAAGTGTATGTGCTGGGCAAGGTGGACGAGGCGGATGTCGGCAAAGTCTATCTGGGCCAGGATGCGCGAATTGTGGTCGAGTCGTTCAAGGACAAGAAATTTGATGGGCGAGTGACCAAGATCGCGCCGTTGGGGCAGGAAAAAGACAACGTGACGACCTTTGAGGTGCGCGTCTCGATTCAGAACCCGGGAGGGGAGCTGCGCGCGAACATGAGCGCGAACGCCGAGATTATTCTGGAAGAAAAGAAGAGCGTCCTATTAATTCCGGAAGGCGCGGTGATCTTCGACAAGGACAAGAATGCGTCCGTGGAAGTTGCCGATCCGAAGGGCGAGGATGGGCGCAAGAAGCTGGCTGTGAAGCTGGGAATCACGAACGGCGTGAAGGCCGAGGTGCTTTCCGGCTTGAACGAGGGGCAGAAGGTGATTTTGCAGTAGTGGTTATCGGGGCGGCTGGCTCGCCTGTGACGACGGTAGATGGGCGGCGTGTTGCCAAGTAAGTTTGCCGGGCGCAGCATGCTGCGCCCCTACGAACCGTCGGCTGGGCGCGCAGGCGGTAGGTGGGCGACGACGCGACGGGAACATACTCCACCATGAATCTAAGCGACCTGTTTCGGGACACGATTCATACCCTCTGGGCGCACAAGCTGCGCACGTTTCTCACCATGTTCGGAATCACCTGGGGAATCATTTCGATCACGCTGATGGTGGCGGCGACGGAAGGATTGCGCGTGGGGCTAAAGCGCAATAACGAAAGCTTCGGCAAGGACATTATGATTTTCTTTGCCGGGCGCACGACACTTCAAGCGGGAGGGATGCGCGCCGGGCGCGACGTCCACATCCGCGAAGACGACTATCAGGAGGTGGACGCGCAGTCGCCCGCGTGCCGATTCGCACTGCCAGAAATAGCCAATCAGGTGCAACTGCGGAGCCGATACAACAGCGGCAACCTGGAGGTTTCGGGATCGCTGCCCCCCTTTGCCGAAGTGCGCAGCCTCGATGTGGGGGAGGGGAGATTCTACGACGATGCGGACGTGGCGAACGTCAACCGGGTGGCATTTCTCGGCAGCGACACGAAGAAGCAGTTGTTCGGCGGCCGGGAGGCGCTCGGGGAAACGGTGTGGCTAAGCGACATTCCGTACACCGTGATCGGCGTGATGAAACCGAAGGACCAGAATTCGTCGTATGACGGCCCGGATATTCGAAAGGTTTTTGTTCCTTTTAGCGCCGTGGTGCGCGATTTCCCAAATCAGCCGCCCGCGCCGCCGCACACGATTGATCATCTGCTGGTCGTGCCGAAATCGCTGGCGCTGCACAAGGACTGCAAGCGTGAAGCCCTGGCCGCACTCGCGGTGATGCATTCGTTCGATCCGAAGGATGAAGACGCGGTTTTCGTGTGGGACACGATCAAGAACGCTCAAGCGAACGCGCTGATTATGGACGGAATCGAATATTTCACGGGCGCGGTGGGAATCGTGACGCTGTTTCTGGGCGGGCTGGGAGTGATGAACGTGATGCTGGTGGCGGTGCGCGAGCGGACGCGCGAAATCGGCGTGCGAAAGGCGCTGGGCGCGACGCGGCGGTCCATCCTGAGCCAGTTTTTCGCGGAAACGATGATCATCGCGTTCCTGAGCGGCGGGATCGGAATGGGAATCGCGTATGGATTCTGCGCCCTGGTGGATTTGCTGCCGATGCCGCAAGTGTTTGCCGGGCTGCTGCCGACGTGGCAGTCCGGCGTGCTGGCGCTGGTCTTGCTGTCGGCGATCGCGGTGGCGTCTGCGTTGTATCCGGCCAGCCGTGCGGCGGCGGTTGATCCGATTGAAGCGCTGCGGTACGAGGCGGGAGGCTAGCGCGCGTGTTCGAGGAAATCGTACGGCAGGCGTGGAGTTCGCTGCGCCGGCAGCCCTTGCGCAGCTGCCTGACGATGACAGGAATCGTGTGGGGCATTGTCGCGGTGACGATGCTGCTGGCCTACGGCTCGGGATTCCGCCGGGTGCTGATGTACACGTTCGATTCGTTCGGGCACGATGTGATCATCTGCTGGCCGGGAACGACGGGCGAACAGGCCGGCGGCGAGCGCGCGGGGCAGAAAGTGAAATTCGAGCAGCCGGACCTGGATGAACTTCGCGCCAGGGCGACGCTGGTGAAGCAGGTATGTCCTGAAACGGTGAAATTCACAGAACTCGCGCACGAGGAGCGCTCGACGAGCACGGCGGTGCGCGGCGTGTGCGAGCAATACGGCGAAATGCGGAACGAAGTGGCGTCCGCCGGGCGGTGGCTGGATTCGGACGACGAAGTCAACCGGCGGCGCGTGGTGTTCTTAGGGGCGATGCTGAAGAAGAAACTGTTCGCCGGCTTGCCTGCGGTGGGCGAGGTGGTGACGATTCAAGGCGAGCGGTTTACCGTGGTAGGCGTGATGGACCGTAAATTCGAGCAGAGCAGCTATTTCACCGACGATGACCGCTCGGCATGGATTCCGTACTCGACCGCGGGAGATCTGTGGGACACCAAGTCCGCGAGGGTGCTCGTGGTTGAACCTGTGTCAGGTCAATTCGACACGCAAACGAAGGCACAGGTGCTTTCGATCCTCGCGCAAAGGCAGCATTTTTCTCCGACGGACAAGCGCGCAATCCTGTTTGACAGCATGGCGGAATTTCGGCCGATCATCATGGGGATTTCCTACGGGCTGGAGTTTCTGCTGCTGTTTGTCGGCTTGCTGACGCTGGGGATTGGCGGAGTGGGCGTGATGAATATCATGCTGGTGACGGTGAACGAGCGCATTCGCGAGATCGGGCTGCGAAGGGCGCTGGGCGCGCGGCGCAGGCATATCCGCGTGCAGTTCTTGACCGAGGCGCTGGCGTTGACGCTGGCGGGCGGCGCGATCGGCGTGCTGATTTCGGTGGGTATCGGCGCAGCTATCGGGACGCTGCCGTTCCTGGGGCCTGCTTACGAAGACACGTCGGGCAGAGTGGATATTCATATGCATGTGTCGTGGGAAATTCTCGTGACTTCGGTTGTCGTGCTCGTCCTCGTGGGGATTTTGAGCGGGTTTGTGCCTGCGATGCGCGCGGCGAAGCTTGATCCGGTGGAGGCGCTGCGGTACGAATGAAGGTACGCGCTGGAGCGATTATTTTTCGTTCAGAAGGGAATCGAGGTAGGTCATCATTTCGGGGCTGGTCCAATCCTGCGGGCCGATGATTTTGCGATCGAGGCGTCCTTTGCGGTCTATGACGTAGGTCTCGGGATACGCGGTGGTGCCGTAGGAGGCCGCGAGCAGTTTGGTTGGGTCGCGGTAGGTGGGGAAGTCAATATTGTAGGTCGTCAGAAACTTTTCGTACGCGTCCTCTTCGTCGTCCACGCCAACGTTTACTCCCAGCACGGTGCCGCCGAGCGGAGCGATGCGCTGCTGCAGGACGTTGAGAGACGGGGCCTCATCAATACATGGCTGGCACCACGATGCCCAGAAATTTAGCAGCACTACTTTGCCGCGCAGGTCGGAAAGATGCGCGGGCTTGCCGTCCAGCGTGAGCGGAAAATCTTTTGGCGTGGTTCCGCGCAGGCTTGGTTCGCCCTGCCGGTAGTCCGGACGCGCAAACAGCACGAGAAGCGCCGCGATGAAAGCCAAAACGAGCCCAGTTTTCAGTTTCCGTTTCAATCCGCCATCCAAGCGCCCTATAATAGAAGCATCGCCGACGAGATAACGAATAGTTTAGCAGCCCCCGTGGATGGGATTGCAAAAACCTTGGTCTCCGCCATCATTCCCGCCAGAAACGAAGAAGCCTCGATCGCCCGCGCGGTCGAATCAGTGGCCATGCAGTTTGAAGTCGGGGAAGTGATTGTGGTCAACGATCAATCCACAGACCGCACCGGCGCGATTCTGGCGGAATTAGCCACGCGGATTCCGAAGTTGAGGGTGATTGAAGCTGGCCCGCTGCCGGCTGACTGGGTGGGCAAGAACCACGCGGCGTCAGTTGGCGCGGCGGCGGCGCAGGGCGACTGGCTGCTTTTCACGGATGCGGACACGTATCACTATTTCGGGTCCACGCGGCGAGCGCTGAGCGACGTGGTGGATCACGACGCGGTGCTTGTGTCGTACTCGCCGGAACAGGAGATGGAAACATGGTGGGAGCGGGCGCTGATTCCGTTCGTCTATTGCAGGCTGGCGGCGAGGTTTTCGTTCGCGCGCGTGAACGATCCGAAGCGGGTTGATGCCGCGGCAAATGGCCAATTTCTGCTTGTGCTAAAGGATGCGTACGATGCGGTTGGCGGTCACGCGGCCGTCGCGCGCGAAATATTGGAAGATGTGGCGCTGGCGCGGCTAGTGAAACGGAACGGCTATGGAATTTATTTCACGGCTCCGATGGGCGTGGTGCGCACGCGGATGTACCGGTCGTTCGGGGCCATGTGGGAAGGCTGGACGAAGAACCTCTATCCGCTGATGGGCGGGAATTCGAAGTCGCTCTTTTTCGAATTCATCGAAGTGTTTCCGATTTCAGAAGCGGCACTCTTGATCGTTGCGCT
This sequence comes from uncultured Acidobacteriota bacterium, assembly GCA_963814855.1. Lineage (GTDB taxonomy): Bacteria > Acidobacteriota > Terriglobia > Acidiferrales > UBA7541 > Palsa-295. The sequence continues at coordinate 1,228,537 of CAWFEL010000007.1, read as the reverse complement.
GCTGCATTTTGCGGGTGTCAGGACTTCGCTATTGGTGGCGGCTGCGGGCGTGTTTGCCGGTCTGCTGCTGGGAAGGCATTTGGCGTACGCGGCGGCGCTGTATAGGAATCTCTACCCGACGTCTTACATCCAATATTACGTGTTGGGATCTGTGCTCTACACGGTGGCGCTGGCGGAATCCTGGTGGAAAAGCACGCGGGGAACGGTGGTCTGGAAGGGCCGGGCTTACCCGGCGAGAACGCCATGATTCGAGTGACGCGTAAAATCGAGTTTTCAGCGGCGCACTTTTACCACAATCCGAATTTCTCGGCGGAGGAAAATCGCCGCGTCTTCGGCAAGTGCAATAACCCGCATGGGCACGGGCACAATTACGTGCTGGAAGTGACGGTGGCGGGCGAGCCCGATCCGGCGACTGGAATGGTTCTGGATTTGAAGGAACTGAAGGACATTCTGCAGCGCGAAGTGGGCGAGCGGATGGATCACCGCCACCTGAATTATGAAGTGCCGGAGCTGGCGGGGCAGATCCCCACGTGCGAAAACATTGCGGCGGTAATTTGGCGGCTGCTGGAACCGAAGATCGCCAAAGGAAAGCTCGATCGCGTGCGATTGTACGAATCGCCCGATCTCTTTGCGGACTGCACGCCGGAATCGAATGGGAGCGGCGCGTGAGTCGAGCGCTGAAACTTTCGCTGACGCGGCGCTATCGCTTTGCGGCATCGCATCGGCTGCACCGGCCGAATTTCAGCGAGAGCGAGAATCAGCTTATCTATGGGAAGTGCAGCAGTCCCTACGGTCACGGGCACAATTACTCGCTCGAAGTGACGGTGACCGGGACCGTGGATCCGGAGACCGGGATGGTGGCGAATCTCGGCGAGCTCGATCCCTTTGTCGAGCGCGAGGTAGTCGAGGCGTTCGATCACAAGTATCTGAACGAGGAAGTGCCTGAATTCAGCAGGGAAGTTCCGACGGCCGAAAATATTTGCCGGGAGATTTATCGCCGCCTGAAGACGTTTCCGGCGGCGCACCTCGAGCGCGTGCGGCTCGAGGAGACGAGCAAGAACAGCTTTGAATTCGACGGAGAATTTGGCGAGCGGGAGAGACGCGCGCCGTGAGGAACAAGACAACCATGAGCCAGACAACAGATATCGTCGTGCCCGAAACGGCCGATTCAGGCGCCATCGCCGATCTGGTTCGCCAGATGCTGGTACAGCTCGGCGAGGATCCCAATCGCGAGGGATTGAAGCAGACTCCCGAGCGTTTCGAGAAAGCGCTGCGATACCTGACCAGCGGCTACTCTCAGAGCGCCGAGAAACTACTGAACGGGGCGATGTTCAGCGTGTGCTACGACGAGATGGTAGTCGTGAAGGACATCGAGATTTACAGCCTCTGCGAGCATCATCTGCTTCCGTTCTTCGGCAAGTGCCATGTGGCCTACATCCCGAACAAAAAAGTGGTGGGATTGAGCAAGATCGCGCGGCTGGTGAACATGTACGCGCGGCGACTGCAGATACAGGAGCGGCTGACCAGCCAGATCGCGCAGACCATCGAAGAGCAGCTTAACCCGCAGGGCGTCGGTGTGATCATCGAAGCGCGGCATTTGTGCATGGTCATGCGCGGTGTGGAAAAGCAGCACTCGGAAGCTGTCACCAGCGCCATGCTCGGCGTATTCCGCGAGAACAAGCAGACGCGGGACGAGTTCCTGTCGCTGGTCCGCAACGGAAAATAATGCGATTGGATGGCCTGCTTACAGCTGTTAATTCGCTTTGCGGGTTACTGGCTCTGTGCTAGCATTTTCGAGTTGAAGAGGCGAAGAACATAGAGCAGGGGCACGACGTTTCAGAGGGAGGACCAGTTGATGGAAGCCAAAGCCGGTGTAATCGAGCAGTACAGAGTTCATACGAAGGACACCGGATCGCCCGAAGTGCAAATAGCGCTACTGAGCGAGCGTATCAACTACCTCACGACACATCTCCAGTCCCACGCAAAAGATCATGCTTCGCGCCGCGGGTTGATCATGATGGTCAACAAGCGACGCCGGCTGCTGGACTATCTGAATCGCCGCGACCCGGATCGGTATCGCGAGATTGTGGCACGACTTAGCTTGCGCAAGTAGCGCGGAACCTCCAAGCGGCCGCTCCGGCCGCGTGAATCTCCCCCGCACAAACTTGAACTGTCGGCCTGTGGATCGGCCGCAAGCGTCGCGGTGCGCGAGGTCATTTGCCAGCTAGATATCTTGCCTACCGGCGCCCCGTTGTGTGCGCTTCTCTCTCTTCAAGTCAATTCCCGAGAGTATGTCTCTCGTATCTGATGACCGTTCCCGGCGAGCCGGGACAGAAGGATGTGCTGGATGTTTGAACAAGTGAGTTTGGATCTCGGCGGACGCAAGCTGACGCTCGAAACAGGCAAGATGGCCCGACAGGCCCACGGCGCAATTGTGGCGCGATATGGCGATTCAGTTGTGCTCGCCACCGCCTGCATGGATAACAAAGCGACGGAAAAAGATTTTCTCCCTCTCACGGTGGATTACCGTGAATACACATACGCAGCCGGAAAAATTCCGGGCGGATTCTTCAAGCGCGAAGGACGACCCTCCGAGCGTGAAATCCTGACTTCGCGGCTGACGGACCGGCCGCTGCGGCCGCTCTTTCCCGAGGGCTGGGCAACCGAAACGCAGATCATCGCCATGGTGCTATCAGCGGATAGCGACAATGATCCGGACGTCGTCGCGGTGACCGCGGCTTCGGCAGCGCTCTATATTTCCAAGATTCCGTTCAACAATCCGATTGCCTGCGTGCGCGTGGGAATGCTCGAAGGCAGGCTCGTGGTGAATCCCACGATTGCGGAACAAAAGATCAGCCAAATGAACCTGATCATCGCGGGATCCGCGGATGCGATCGTGATGGTTGAATCGGGCGCATTCGAGGTTTCCGAGGACACGGTTGCCGATGCGCTGGAATTCGGCCACGCGGAAATTCGCAAGATCGTTGCGGCGATTCGCGATCTGGGCAGCCGCGTCAATCCGACGAAAGTCACAGTAAAGCCGCCCGCGTTTGACGAAGCGCTCTATAAGGAGATCACCTCCAAGTACGGCGAGCGTTTGCGCGACGCGCTCGACACCCAGAAGCACCCCAAGCTCGAAAGCTATGGCCTGGTGGACGCGGTCAAGGCTGACATTATGGTGAGTATTGACGAAAAGGATCTGGACAAGCGCAAGCTGGCCTATCGCGCGTTTGAGCGGCTTCGCGAGCGTATCTTCCGCGACGACATGCTGGTTCGGCGCCGGCGCCCGGATGGCCGCGCGTTCGATCAGGTTCGCCAGATTACGTGCGAGGTGGGCGTGCTGCCCCGCGCGCACGGCTCAGCTCTCTTTACCCGCGGCGAGACACAGGCGCTCGCGACCACAACTCTTGGCACAAAGGAAGACAAGCAGCGGCTCGATCTGCTGTTCGAGCAGGATGTGTTCAAGCGCTTCATGCTGCACTACAACTTCCCGCCGTTTTCGGTCGGCGAAGTGAAATTCCTGCGCGGAGCGGGCCGGCGCGAAATCGGGCACGGTGCTTTGGCGGAAAGAGCGCTCGGAAACCTGCTTCCGTCGGAAGCCGATTTTCCGTACGCGATGCGCGTGGTTTCGGACATTCTTGAATCGAACGGATCGTCGTCCATGGCGACGGTCTGCGGAGGTTCGCTTGCGATGATGGATGCGGGCGTGCCGCTGAAGGCTCCCTGCGCTGGAATCGCGATGGGACTAGTCGTGGAGGGCGAGAAGTACGCCGTCCTGACCGACATCGCCGGCGCCGAAGATCATTACGGGGACATGGATTTCAAGGTCGCCGGGACGCGGCAGGGAATTACGGCGTTGCAGATGGACATCAAGGTTGCGGGCGTCAGCGTCGCCATGATGCGAGAGGCGTTGGCTCAGGCGCGGAAAGCGCGGCTTGAGATTCTCGATATCATGGAGAAGACGATCTCAACCGGCCGCGCGGAGATTTCCACCTTTGCGCCGCACCTGCACATGCTCCAGATTCCCACGGACAAGATTCGCGACCTGATCGGGCCGGGCGGAAAGAAAATCCGAGGAATTGTCGAAGCCACAGGCGTGAAGATTGACGTGATGGATGACGGCAAGGTTCACGTGTTCGCGAGCAGCGGCACGGCAGCTGAATCCGCGCTGAAGATGATTCGCGACATCACCGCGACCGCCGAAATCGGCAAGACGTATCTCGGCACGGTGGTGCGCATCGCGGAGTTTGGCGCATTCGTCGAAATATTTCCCGGCACGGATGGCCTGCTCCACATCAGCGAAATCGCGGAGGCGCGCATCCGCGCCGTTCGTGACGAGCTCAAGGAAGGCGATCAGGTGCTCGTGAAGGTTCTGGCAATCGAGGGCAACAAGGTCCGATTGAGCCGTAAGGCAGTGCTGCGCGATCAGCGCGACAAACTGCCCAAGACCGAAGCAGCAGGATAACGGTTCGTTCCGGAGTCGCTTGCTTGGTTGCGGCGCACGATGAACGGATATTTCAGGGGAGGCGAGTGATCGCCTCCCTTTTTTCTTGCGAAGAGCAAAATTACGGCTGCTCGCTGTTACTCATCTTTGCCGCTTACGCGTTCGATGCTGGCGCCGAGTGCACGGAGCTTTAGCTCAATCTGCTCGTAGCCGCGGTCAATGTGGTAAACGCGGTCAATCCAGGTGGTGTTGTTCGCGACGAGCGCTGCGAGGACGAGTCCGGCGCTGGCGCGCAGATCAGACGCTGTGACCGGAGCGCCGCTCAACTGCGTTGGGCCGGTTACGGCGGCGGTGTTTCCGTCAATCGCGATGTTCGCGCCCATGCGGACCATCTCGCTGGCGTGCAGGTAGCGATTCTCGAAGATCGTTTCGCTGATGTGCGAGACGCCGTGCGCCTGCGTGGCGAGAGCCATGAACTGCGCCTGCATGTCGGTGGCGAAGCCGGGGTACTCTTCGGTGCTGACGTCAGCGGCGAGGAGTTTCTTCGCGGCGCGAACGCGCAGGCCGCTCTTCCCTTCGCACTTGATCTCGACGCCGCACTCCTTGAGCTTGTCTATGATCGCGCCGAGGTGCTTCGGCTCACAGTGGGTGAGCAGCAGTTCGCCCCCGGTGATCGCTCCTGCGACGAGGAACGTGCCCGCTTCGATCCTGTCGGGAATAATAGTGTGCGTGGCAGCGTGCAATCTTTCGACGCCCTGGATGCGAATCGTGGGAGTGCCCGCGCCCTCGATATTCGCGCCCATTTTGACGAGCAGGGCGGCGAGATCGGGAATCTCGGGTTCGAGTGCACAGTTTTCGAGAACGGTTTCTCCGTCCGCAAGCACTGCGGCGGTCAGAATGTTTTCCGTTCCCGTGACCGTGATCTTCGGGAAGCGAAACACAGCGCCGTGCAGGCGCGTCGCGCGCGCTTCGACGTAGCCATGATCCACGGAAATCGTCGCGCCGAGCTTTTCCAGCGCCTGGATGTGTAGATCAATCGGGCGCGCGCCGATCGAGCATCCTCCGGGAAGGGAGACGCGCGCGTAGCCAAATCGCGCGACCAGCGGGCCAAGCGTGAGCACCGACGCGCGCATCGTCTTGACAAGCTCGTAGGGCGCTTCCGCGTGCGAGACGCTTTCCGCGCGAATGATGAACTCGCTGGGAGGAATATCCGGGCTTTCCACCTTGCAGCGCATGTGCGCGAGCAGCTTCGCCATGGTGATGATGTCACGGACGTGCGGAATGTTCTTGAGATGAACGGGCTCGGCCGTCAGCAGCGTTGCCGCCATGGCCGGCAGCGCGGCGTTCTTTGCGCCGCTGATTCTGACTTCGCCTTCGAGTTTGCGCCCGCCTTGAATCTTGAATCGGTCCATGTCCCGTTACCGGCCCCTGAGCTTGATTTGATGCTTCTTCGCCGCTTCGAGCGCCTGACGCACGTTGCCGCCTGCTGCGGCCAATTGTCGCTGCGCTTCCCGCACGCTGGCTCCGGTTTTGAGCATCACCAGAGCTGCCGGCAGATTGTGGTCCGCCTGACGCAGAGCGTGTTCGGCAGCAGACAGGCTCACCCCTGCCGCCTCCTGCAGAATCCGAGCGCCGCGCCGCCGCAACTTCTGATTTGTCAGCGCCACGTGAACCATCCAGTTCTCGTAGACTCTGCCGAGCCGAACCATCGCAGCGGTAGAAAGCATATTCAGGACCATCTTCTGCGCTGTCCCGGCCTTCATCCGCGTCGAGCCGGCAATCGCTTCCGGTCCTGTGTCGGGCGCGATGGAGATGCGCGCTTTCCGCGCGACCGGCGAGCGCGGATTTGATGTCACACCAATCGTAATTGCGCCGCGCCGTCGCGCGAATTCTAGAGCGCCAAGCACGTACTTCGTTGTCCCGCTCGCCGCGATTCCTACGACCACATCCCGTCGCGATACGCCCGCGCGCCGCAAATCGCGCGCGCCATTCGCCGCTGAATCTTCGGCGCCTTCCACCGCGTGGCGCAGAGCACGCTCGCCACCGGCGATGATCGCCCGCACCATCCTAGGCGGCGTTCCGAATGTCGGCGGACATTCAGCCGCGTCCAGCACCGCGAGCCGGCCGCTCGTTCCCGCGCCAATGTAGAAAAGCGTTCCGCCGCCCCGCAGCGATTTCACGATGGCGTCCACCGCGCGCGCGATGCGCGGCAGCTCTCGGCGAACGGCCAGCGCCACGGTTGCGTCTTCCCGATTGATCGCGCGCAGAATATCGAGCGTTGATTTCCGGTCAAGCCCGCGCGAACGCGGGTTCCGCTGCTCTGTCCTCGAAGCTTTCAAGGAGCGCCCCAACCCTGAATAATTATAGCGGCAGCGAAGCCGCAGCGGCGGTTCCTAGCGGGATTCCAGTGGGGATTGTGCCGAGGGAGTTATCGGGCCACGGGTTGGCCGGACGCAAGCCCTAGGCCTTCAAAGATGGCGTCGTGCAATGCCGGGCGCACCTGCCGGATCTTTTCATTGGCTCGCGTCGGATTCACGCGGTTCGTGAGAAGGACGACGAACAGCTTGCGCTCCGGATCAATCCACAGGGACGTGCCGGTGAAGCCCGTGTGCCCGAAGCTTGTAGCCGAAAAATAGCGGCCGGAGGAGGACGGCTCCTCAGGCACATCCCAGCCGAGCGTGCGGACCGAGCCGCCGATGGTTTGGTGCGCCGTGAATTGACGGATCGTGGAGTAGGCGAGGATGCGCTCGTGGCCGTAGATGCCGCCATTCAGAATCATCTGGGCGAACGCGGCGATGTCGTCGGCCGTCGAAAAGAGGCCCGCGTGACCCGCAATTCCGCCCATGGCAGAGGCGTTTTCGTCGTGCACTTCGCCCCAGATGAGCCGCTTGCGGTAGGTCGAATCCATTTCCGTAGGCGCAATGTCCTCGCGCAGTTTGCGCGGCGGATTGAACGTGGAGCGGTCCATCCCGAGCGTCTGAAAGATTTCTCGCTTGGCAAACGTGTCGAGCGATTCGCCTGTCAGCCGCTCGACGATTTCGCCGAGCAGGATGAATCCCAGGTCGGAGTATTCCACTTTCGTGCCGGGCTCGCGAACGAGCGGTTCGGCGAAAACGCGCGCGAGGACCGCGTCGTGACCCTTGGCGTCCTTGTAAAAATCGCGATGGTCCGGAAGCCCCGAATCGTGCAGAAGCAGCATGCGGAGAGTGACGCGGGCACGCCACGCCGGATTCGGATCGGACTTTGCGGCTGCCGCGAAAGCTGGCAAATAAGCTTCGACCGGACGATTCAATTCGAGGCGGCCTTGCTGCACGAGCATCATCACTGCTGTCGTCGTAACGATGGGCTTCGTGAGCGACGCGACGTCGTACATCGAATCTTCGTCTACTTCGTACGCCTCGCCATCGTTCTCAAGCTTGCCGAATGGATGCACCGCGAGCTGGCCGTTCAGTCCGACTGCAAGGACGCCGCCGGGAAAAGCCCCGTCGGTGACCGCGCGGTCGAGTAAAGCGTACGCTGGCTTCAGGCGCTCCGTCATCGCGGCGGGCGCCTGCTGCAAGGTCATCGGATTGGCCGCCACGCTCATGCCGTCTCCGCGTTGCGCGGTTCCGGGGACGGTCACGGGAATCCTGCCGCCGATGGGGACCTGTCCAAACATCGCTCGGGCGGCGGCGCGTTGCGAAACATCGTTAGTCGAGAATTCCGCGAGCCACGTCTTGGCGTTCGGAAATCGTTCGATCAGATACGGGCTGCCGAAGGACGCGACCACGGTCGGCTTGCCCGCGTCCAGCAATAGGTTCACGAAGGCGCGCTGATCCTCCGGGAAGCCTACGTCGCCTTTCCGGTCTGCAACGCGCACAAAAAGGGCGGCGATGGCTACGTCATAGGAGTCCGGCGGCGGAAGCTTTAGCGCGCTCACCAGCGAATACTGCGTGTCCGCGCGTAGCACCTTGAGCGACTCAACGCGCGGGCGAATTTCAGGCTCGATCGTCTCGCCGGGATTCGGATCGGCGTCGGAGGAAAGCGCGACCAGCAACACGCGCAGCGGCTTCGTCGCGTCCAAAGGCAGGAGCCAGGGCGTATCGCGCAGCAAGGTAACACCGCGATCTGCGATGGTTTGGGCCTCCGTTTCGTATTCGGGGCGCGCGAATTTCTCATTGAGGCGCGCAATGTCAACGGTACGGTTCTTGTTCAGGCCGAGCCGGGCCTTGGCCGCGAGAATGCGTCGCACGGATTCGTCAATTCGCTTTTCGGAGACGCGGCCGGATTGCACGGCATCTTCGAGCCCGGCAATCGCAGCATCGGGCGAGGGCGACATCAGCAGCACGTCCGTGCCCGCTTCGACGGCTCGCACTGCGGCTTCTCCCGGAGGATAGTTTGAGGTGACGCCGCCCATATCGAGCGCGTCGGTGATGATCAGGCCGCGGAATTTCATATCATCGCGCAGCAGGCCAGTGAGTATATTTCGCGACAGTGTCGCGGGAATTTCGGGATCGGGCTCGAATGCCGGCACAGCCAGATGGCCCGGCATGATCGAACTCACACCGGCAGCGATCGCCGCGCGGAAGGGAACGAGTTCAGTGCTCTCCAGCTCTTTGCGGTCGCCCGGTACCGTGGCCAGGGAGATATGCGAATCCACGCCGACGTTGCCGTGGCCCGGGAAATGTTTTGCCGTTGCGAGCGCGCCATTGTCTTCGACGCCGCGAACGAACTCTTTCACGTACGTCGCGACGGTTGCAGGGTCTTCGCCGAAAGATCGAATGTTGATGATTGGGTTGTCCGGATTATTGTTCACGTCCGCATCCGGCGCGAATATCCATTGCACGCCAGCGGCCCGCGCTTCGAGCGCCGTGTATTTGCCCGCGGCGTACGCCAGTTTCGGATCGCCCGTAGCTGCAATCGCCATGGCGGATGGAAACGACGTGCCTTCGTCCAGGCGCATCCCAGTGCCCGCTTCGAAGTCCGCGCCGACCAGTAGCGGAATCTTCGCGCGGCGCTGGAGTTCGTTGGTTACTACCGAAGTCGGGTATACCTGGCTACGCTCGATTCCGAGCGGCCCGCGGTCGGTCACGATGATGAGCCCGCCGACGTGATTTTCTTCGACCTCGTGCAGGACTTCCCGATACTCCGGGCTTTCGGCGGAATCGAACACGCCGAAGAATGTCACCATGAGCATCTGCCCGAGTTTCTCGCGCAGCGTCATTTTCTTCAGAGTCTGCTCGACCCATGCGTTCGAAGCAGATGGCGCTGATTTTGCCGGAGTGTTTTTTTGCGAGCGGGCGGGAGGTATCATGAGCGAGAATGTTGCTACGAGGACCAGCGCCGCCGTTGAAAGCCCCCATTTACGCATCATTTCCACCGTGGGCCTTCTTTGTTGACGCCTGCATCCCGTAGCTGTATATAGCACGCGGTTTCATGCCGCACAATCGAGCGTCTGAGTGATGTTTCGTTACCGTTCTCAAGCCATTATGCTCGCGCTGCTATTCGCCACGGTGATTGGGCTAGCCGCTCCCAACGGGCCATTGTCCGTGCGTGTTCCTGCGCCCGGAACTGTCGTCGGCGAACCCACGAAGGTCGGCATCGACGTTCTTGAAGAACAGGACTTCGCGGTGCTTCAAGGAAAACGGATTGGTCTCATCACCAACCAAACAGGTGTCGATTCGCACGGCCAGCGAACGGTGGATGTTCTCGCCAGCGCGCCCGGGATGAAGTTGGTGGCGCTATTCAGTCCGGAACATGGGTTCAGGGGTGCCGCCGACACCAAAATTGTGGAAGATACAACGGATGCCGCGAGTGGCTTGCCAATTTACAGTCTCTACGGCGAAACGCGGCGCCCCACCGACGCGATGCTCAAGAACGTGGACGCTCTTGTGTTCGACATGCAGGACGCCGGGGTCCGCTTCTACACGTACGTCACGACCATGGGGTACTGCATCGAAGCGTCTGCCGCGCATCACATTCCATTTTTTGTCCTGGATCGGCCCGATCCGCTGGGCGGCGACGTCATCGAAGGCCCTGCACTTGACCCCGAGAAAATTTCCTTTACTGGGTATTTCCCAATGCCTGTTCGCTACGCAATGACCCTTGGTGAACTCGCTCAGATGTTTAATGCCGAGAACCACCTTGGTGCGGACGTCCATGTGGTCAAAATGAATGGATGGCATCGCAGCTACGCATACGACCAAACCGGACTCAGATGGATTCCCCCGTCGCCGAACCTTCGCACCGTGGACGCAGCGTTTCTATATCCCGGACTCGAAATTCTGCAAGCCGGTGGCGTCTCGGTCGGGCGCGGCACGGACTCGCCTTTTCAATTCTTGGGGGCGCCCTGGATTCACAAGCAGGCGTTTACCGTAGCGCTAAAGCTCCGAGAGATTCCCGGTGTGAATTTCACGCCGACGCGTTTCACTCCCAGCGAAGACCCCTACGACGGGCAAGTTTGCGAGGGCGTCATAATCGATATTAAGGATCGAGGCGCGCTTGGATCGATGCGCGTAGGGCTTGAGATCGCCGCTGTCCTGAACAGGCTTTACCCCGCGCATTTCAATCTTTTGGCGACCATGGCATTGCTAGGTTCGCAATCCACCGTGGGTCGGCTTGAGCATGGTGACCCGCCCGAGGCCGTTGTTGTCAGCTGGACGCGCGATCTTGCCAATTTCAGCGCCATGCGCGAGAAATACCTGCTGTACCATTAGCTCCGTTCGGCACGAATCAATGCGCATTTGTTCACTATTGCCATCCGCGACCGAGATTGCCTATGCAATTGGCCTGGGTGATTCCGTATTCGGCGTGAGCCACGAGTGCGATTTTCCCGCGGACGCGGCGACGAAGCCGTCGCTGCTTCGGACGCGGATTGATCCGAAGGCGCCGCCCGCCGAGATTGACCGCCAGGTCAGCGAGATTATCGCCCGCGGCGAAAGCATATATGCGGTAGATGCCGAGCTCCTCGGCTCGCTCGCGCCCGACCTGATCCTAACGCAGGATTTGTGCCACGTCTGCGCCGCGTCTCCGGACGATTTGGCGACGGCGCTGACGCGATTTCCGCGGCAGCCGCAGGTTCTGTCGTTGACTCCGCGATCGCTCGACGAGGTGTGGGACGACATTCGCCGAGTCGGCGAAGCGACTGGCCGGCAAAGCGATGCTGGATCGCTGGCATCTGCGCTTGCGGGGCAGGTGGCTTCCATTGCCGCCACGGCGACTGGCGCCGGCTCTCGTCCGCGAGTTCTGTGCCTGGAGTGGCTGGATCCTTACTACGTCGGCGGGCACTGGATTCCAGAGATGGTTTTTCACGCGGGCGGGGAAGACGTGTTCGGCCTATTGCGAGAACCGTCGTTCCGAGTAACGGCCGAGCAAATTGCGGAGTCGCGCGTAGATGTAATTGTCGTCATGCCATGCGGATATAATTCCGCGCGCGCGGCAAAGGAATGTGATCTGGCGCGCTTTCCCGAGAGCTGGAATGTACTGCCAGCCGTGGGCGAGGGCCGCGTCTTCGCCGTTGACGCGAATGCCTATTTTTCTCGCCCGGGCCCGCGCCTTGCGGATGGAGTAGCGTTGTTAGCCCATTTGCTGCATCCAGAGCTGTTTCCCTCGGGCGCGCTGGCTGGATCGTTTCGCAGGCTCTAACGCTCGGATTATTCCTGAATAACCTTCGGCTCGGAGACGCCTTTGCTCGCGAGGCTCGCCAGCGAACCCACGGCATACGTGACGATGGTTCCGGCGAGCACGTACCATGTAAACGCGAGCGGCGTCCAGAATCTGACTGCGATCATCGCTGCGATCCCGGTCGCGAATCCGATGAGCGCGCCGTTCTCATTCGCGCGGCGATTCCATGTTCCCAGCAGGAAAACTCCCAGCATGCCGCCGTAAGTGATTGATGCGATCGTAAGACCCGCTTCGAGCACGCCGCCCCAGCGAACTAATCCCAGCAGGCCCAGGACGACGCCCCATATCAGCGTCATCCGCCGCGACCGCGTGAGCTGCTGCGCCGCGGATGTGTCGGTTCCGCGCGCGCCAAGGTCAATCACGCTCGATGAAGCCAGCGAGTTCAGCGAACCGCTGGCATTCGACATAGCCATCGCGAAGATGGACGCCAGCACCAGCCCGACCATGCCGATGGGCATATTGCTCACGACAAACTCGGGGAAAATGCGGTCCGTATCGCCCTGAACAGACAGCGGCGCATGTTGCGCGAAGACGAAAAGCATCACGCCCAGCACGAGGAACAGCGCAAATTGGAAGAAGACAACGACGCCGCTCGCCAGGAGGGCCTTTTTGCTGTCGCGTTCGTCGCGCGCCGAAAGAAGCCGCTGAACCATCGTCTGATCGGTCCCGTGGCTGGCCATGGTGAGGAACGTCCCGCCGAGCAGGCCCGACCAGAACGTATAGCTTCTGGTCAGGCTGAAGGCGAAATCGAACACGCGCAATTTTCCGCCAGCCGCCGAAGCCGCTTGGGTCACCTCGGGCCAGCCACCGGGAATTTTGTGCAGCAGCAAAAAAAACGCAGCTACCGAGCCGGTCAAATACAGCGCGAACTGCGCCACATCGGTCCAGATCACCGCGCGCATTCCGCCCTCGAACGTGTACACGAGCGTCAGCGCAGCCACGATGCCAATGGACCATCGCTCGCCGGTCCCGAACGCGACGCTCACAACCTTGCCAATTGCCGAAATTCGCACACCCTCGGCCAGCGCGCGAGTTCCCATGAAAACGATCGCCGCCGCCGACTTCATCCGGCTGCCAAAACGCTTTTCGAGAAGCTGGTAAGCCGTGTAAAATTGACCCTGGAAATACTGAGGGATGAGTACCACGCACAGGATCACCCGCGCGACCATATATCCGATTACGAGTTGCAGAAAACCGAGATTGCCCGCGTAGGCGATGGCGGGCGTGCCGATAATCGTTAGCGTCGAGGTTTCCGTGGCGACGATCGAGCACGCAATCGCCCACCAGGGCGCGGTGCGGCCGCCGAGAAAATAGTCGCGCAGGGATTGCTGGCCGCGGCGAAAATGGGCGCCGAAAAGGGTGATGCCCACGAGATATACAACGATGATCGCGAAGTCGAATGGGCTGATTCGCATCGAGCCGTGGCCGGCAGGTCGCGCGATGCTAACCGCCCGCTTCCGAGACTGTCAAGCAAACTGAAAGAGATCCATGCCAAAGAAAATCTCCGCTGCTGACGCGTCTTACTTTCTGGGATTCGATGGCGGCGGCACGAAGACCGATTGCGTCCTCGCAGATGCTGAGGGGCACGTGGTTGCCCGCGCGTCCGCCGGACCTTCCAATCCAGTGCGCAGCGGCTATACGCGGTCATGGTTCTCTCTGAGCGATGCTGCCGACTCGGTTCTGAAGCACGGGAAGATTCATTCCGGGCACATTCGCGGGATTTGCGCCGGACTGGGTGGCGCCGGGCGCTCGGGTGTCGCGCGCCGCGTAACAACTTTCTTCGAGCGCGGTTATCCGAATGCGCAGGTCCGCGTGACGACCGACCTCGAAATCGCGCTGGAAGCGGCATTCGGTCCAGCCGAGGGAATTATTCTTCTGGCCGGTACTGGATCTGCTGCGTTCGGCCGTGACGCGAACGGGCGAACCGCCCGCGCGGGTGGGCGTGGACCTTGGTATAGCGACGAAGGCAGCGCGTTCGATATCGGGCGGCGCGCAGTGCAGGCCGTGGCGCTCGCGGAAGAGCATCGAGGTCCGGAGACCGCGCTTACCGGCCGACTTTTTGAATTCAATCAGAGCCGCAATTGGGATCAGCTCGGCGAACAACTAACCAAGAACGCCGATTCCGTGTTTCCCAAGACATTTGCGCTGGTCGCGAAAGTCGCAGAAGAGGGAGACGCTGTTGCTCGCGGAATTCTCGCAGAGGGTGCTAAATCGCTCGCCGGCCTCGTCGTCAGCGTCGCGAGTGAACTTGGCTGGCGCGATCGGGAGATTCCGGTGGCGAAAGTGGGAGGGATGAATGGCCGCTCGAAATATTTTGACGCGGCGATTGACGCGGCGCTGAAGAAGGCGATTCCGCGAGTCGTCAACGTGCCTGTGGAAGTGACTCCCGCGGAGGCCGCGGTTCGCATGGCCGTGCGGCTCGGGAGCGCAAAGGGCAATGCCGCCTGAACTCGATGTACGGATCGAGCGCGCCCGATCGGCTGCCGGAGACGAATTGAAATCTCTGGTGCACGAGGCCGGCGAGGAAGCTTTACTCGCGCTTCTCAAGAATCCCAATCTGGAAGAACCGCACGTGGTCATCATGCTCGAGCGCCTCGACTTGCCCGCGACAGTTCTCAGCGCCGTCGCCGGGGAGGGGAAGTGGACGTCGAGCGAAGGCGTGCGTCTGCGCCTGGCGCGTCATCCACGGACCCCGAAACGATTTGCTCTCGCGGCCGTGCGCCAGCTTTTTCTTTTCGATCTCGTTCGGCTAAGTTTGCTGCCATCAGCGCCGGCCGATATCCGCCGCGTGGCCGAAGAGGTGATCCTGACGCGCGTGCCGCATCTGCCGGTCGGCGAAAAACTCACGCTTGCGCGCCGTGGTCCCGCGCGGGTGGCTGGTGCGATACTCGCGGAGGGTCACGCGCAGGCAATCAAGCTGGCTCTGGCGAACGCATTCCTCACGGAAGCACAGGTGTTAAGGGTGCTGGCGAAACCGGGCGTGCCCGAACGGGTCGTCGTCGCGGTTGCCCATCACGCAAAATGGTCTTGCCAGTACAATGTGCGCATCGCGTTGGTGCGCAACGCGCATACGCCCGCGGCAGGCGTGCTGGCTTTTTTGCCCCAGCTGACTCTGGGCGATTTGAAGCAAATATCCAAACTCGAAGGGCTCGCGCCGCATCTGAAAAAACATATGCGGGACGAGATTGTGCGCCGGGCGAATGAGCGTGGCACGGCCGCGCGCGAGCATCCCGTCCGGAAGATCGGTTGAAATATCATGGCGCAGAGATCAAATAAAGTTCGATGGATTGCCGGGCTGGGAGCGATCGCGCTGATCGGCATACTCGCCTACTCGACAGTCCAGCAGACGCGTGAACGATACGAAGTATGCATGTCGTTCAAGGGCGCGAGTCACTGCGCGACTGCCGAGGGATCGAGCTACGATCAGGCCGTCCGAAGCGCGCAGGAAATTGATTGCCAGCTGCTTTCGAATGGCCGCGACGAAAACATGGTCTGCCTCGCGAACCCTCCCGCGAGCGTCCGCACGATAAAATGACGCACTGCCTGAATTGCGGAACCGACCGCGGCGCGGACGTCTGCGAGTTTTGCGGGCTCAACACGTCCGAGGCGGAGTTTGCGCTCCGCAAGAAGCTGCTGAACCGCACGGCGTTCTTTGTTCTTGGCTCGCTCGCGTTTGTCGCCGTGTGCAATCGCTACCCGCCCCTGGAGCTTGATGGAATCCTGATTTTCATCGGCATGCTTTTCTTTGTGACGCTGGGGCTGGCGATTCTGCTCGAGCGCCGCGCGCAGCGCCACCTGGAAGTGGAAGCGCTGAAGCGCGTTTATTACGGGCTCATCCCCCTCCCATGGATTCTGACGGCGTTGATGCTCGGCAACGGGGCGCTCGATCGCGACCCGCCGCAGATCAGGGAGGCGCGCGTAGTCGGAAAATTTTCGATGGGAGGCGCGCTGCCAAGCAGACGCCTCGTTGTAACCTCCTGGCGCGAAGGCCACCGCATCGAGCGCGTCCCCGTGGACCGCGTGGACTTTGACAACTTCAACCGGGGCGATCTTGTCGAGGTCAAGGTTGAGGAGGGACTGGTCGGCATTCCCTGGGTTGTTGACGTTTTCCACCACTGAGGTTCTTCGCCATGCGCCTGCCGGAATCATGGACGGAACGTTTGCCGTTCCTGGAACCGCTCGAAGAAGATTGGCAGCCGGTCGGTCGTCCGATTCTCATCGTCGCTGCCGTGTTTTACTTGCTGTTTTTGTTTCAAGCGGCACGGGGCTCCGGCGTGCTCTTGATGATGGATCTTGTTTTCGTTCCCATCCATGAAGGCGGCCATCTGCTTTTCCGGTTTTTCGGCGAGTTCCTCGCTGTGGCCGGGGGAACGATTTTGCAGTTGAGTGTTCCGCTGATGCTCGCGGCATTCTTTGTTTTTCATCGCCAGATTCTGGGAACGGCATTCTGCGTCTTTTTCTTCTTCGAGCAATTCCTTCCCGTCGCGACGTATATGGCCGACGCTCGCGTTCAGGAGTTGCCATTGCTCACCGTGGGCGATGGCGACGACGTCATCCACGATTGGGCGTACCTATTCGGCAAACTCGGCGTCCTCGATCACGACACCCAGATCGCTCACGCGGTACGGGTTCTGGGATGGCTGGGCATGATTGGCACGGTTGCGTGGATGATTTGGCGCGGACTGCGAACAGAGACGAAGTTAGCCACAGATCAACACTGATCAACACAGATAAGACCTGACAGAGGCAATCAGGAAACGAAACGCCGATACTCCAGTTTTGGCCGTCCGAAGTTGAGTAACAGGCCAACATGAATTCCGGAAGCGCGAAGATAGTTGAGTATCTGTGCAGTATGAACCGGATCGAGCGACGCGCATGCCTTCAGCTCGACCAAGACCCGTCCATCCACAACCAAGTCTGCAATATAGTCGCCGACAATCGTGTTTCGATACTCAATCTTCAAAGGTAACTCCTGAATCAGATTCACTCCACACGCGCGAAGCTCGACCGCGAGCGCGTTGGAATATACGCGCTCCAGGAAACCGGCTCCCAGAGTGTTATGAACAGCGAAAGCGCACCGCAGGATCTTTTCTGTGAGATCCTGCTCGGGGTACGATTCGCCACTATCCTTTCCGTTTTCAATTGGTCGGTCTTTATCTGTGTTCATCAGTGTTCATCTGTGGCTAAACGGGATTGTCTTCAGTAGAACGGCCGAAGATCCGGCATGTGCGGCAGCGATACTTCGAGGACGCTTCCGTAGTCGCCAAGGGTGAGCCTGATTAATTCGGCGGGACCAACGTCGCGGTCAGTCCAGTCCGTGCTGGGGATCACGCGAGACTGCTGGGCCAGGTCGCCGCTTTCAAAATCGGCTCCTTGCGCGTGAAGCTCGGAAAGCGGAACCACGTAAACGAGCCGCGCTCTGGTGTCCAGCATCAGGTATCGGTGCCCAAGCAGCACGAGGACTAAATCGGAGTCCTTCTTTTTGTCCTTTTTGTTGTCCTTCTTGTCCGGCTGATAGACATTCCACTTTAGGGGGGCTTTGTCATCGAGCTTCAGTTGAGCCATTTCGAGATACTTCCAATGCACACGCACGGAATCTGCCGCCGTGTCCGTCTGTCCTGCCGGAGATGGCTGCGCCGCGAGGGAAATCAGCGCGATCAGCGAGAAGGCAATTAGAAGCCTTGCGCGATGAACCGCATCATGGCGGTGCAAGCTTCCTAGTAGGAATCTCATCAATTAAAAGAATACATCAGCGGAAGGAATTTCGTTGGCTGGCTGTGACCTAATCCCACTTCACCGCAACCTGGCGCGATTTCACGACCACGTAACCCTTCGCGCGCCCGTGCTCGACGACGTCGCGCAGAATTGCTACGTCCTGCTCGCAGTAGGCGGCGACTCGGTCCTTCTCTCCCGCGCGCCACCATCCCACGGCCTCGATTCCGTCGCCGCTCTTCGCCGTGCCGAGGGTGTCTTTGGCGAGCTGGTCCAGTTTGATTCGATGCCCGAGAAGCTTATGCAGTTCCTCGTGCACATCGAACGAGCGCTTGCGCAATCCATCCACCGGCGCATAGGCGCGAAGAACTTCGATATCGAATCGGTTGCCGTTGAAGGTGACCACGTGCGTGAAGGTTTCCAGCTCCGCGACGAGTTTCTTCGCATCCTGCTCGAACCAGCGCCGGAAATTATTCTCCTTGTCCCATGTAACGGCGACGGCCACGCCGAATCCGGGCATGTTCGACCAGCCGCCCTGCACTTCGTGCGAAAGCCGCAGCGTTTCAATATCCAGATAGATTTCGCGATCGAATAGTCCGGCCGTATGACTCTCCTCTGGAAGGCAGTTGCGCGAGCGAATTACTTGGCGGCGACCTCGCCGAACGATTTATCGAGCAGCCGAATGCCCTCGTCCACATCGGCCTTGGAAATATTCATCGGCGGGGCCAAGCGGATGACGTTGCCATAAAGGCCGCCCTTGCCAACCAGCAGCCCGTTTGCGCGCGCGCGCTCCATCAATTCCGTCGTTTCCGCTGGCGCAGGTTCTTTCGTTTTGCGGTCGCGCACGAGTTCGAGTCCTTGCATCATTCCCATGCCGCGAACATCGCCGATTAGCAGATATTTTTCCCTCATCTCATCGAGCTTCTTGCGAAGATAGCCGCCAACCACGTGCGTGTTTTCCAGCAGGTTTTCTTCCTCGATCACTTCGATCACGGCGCGCGCGGCAACCGAGGTGACTGGGTTGCCGCCGAACGTCGAAATCGTGAGTCCTTGAAACTTGTCGGCCAATTCAGCCGTGGTGATGGTCGCGCCGACCGGCACTCCATTCGCCATGCTTTTCGCGCAGGTAATTATGTCCGGTGTCACTTCCCACTGCTCGATGCCGAACCATTTCTTTCCCGTGCGCCCGAAACCGGTTTGGACTTCATCCGAAATAAAAAGCCCGCCGTAGTTCTTCACGATGCGATAGACGATCTTGAAATATTCCGGCGGAGGAGTGATGAATCCCCCGACGCCTTGAATCGGCTCGGCGATGAATGCCGCGATCGAGCCGCTCGTGCCGGTCTGAATCAGATTCTCAACATCGCTCGCGCACGCCACGCCGCACTCGGGGTATTTCAAGTGCAGCGGGCAGCGATAGCAATACGGATTCACAGCGTGCGAGACTCCCACGCTAATCACCCCGGCTTTGCGCCACGGAGCTTGACCTGTAACGCCCTTCGCCAGAGCGGACGAACCCGCGTACGCGTGGCGCAGTGCAACCACGTCGTAGCTCGGGCCGGCCATGCGCGCCAGCAGTATGGCGGCTTCGTTCGCTTCGGTCCCGGAGCTGGTGAAGAAGCTCTTCTGAAGTTTTCCCGGAGTGATTTGTGCGAGCTTTTCAGCCAGCGCCACGATGGCTTCGTTGGGAAAGAGCGTCGAGGTGTGCTGCAGCTTGTCTATTTGGGTCTTTATTTTCGAAGTCACCTTCGGATTGCAGTGCCCGACGCCTATGGTGAGTATCCCGCCGAAAAAATCGAGGTATTTGTTTCCCTCGATATCCCAAAGATATTGCATGGACGCGTGGTCGGCCACGAGCGGTTCGCGGTAGTAGTTCGTGACCGCGGGCCAGATAAATTCCTTGTGCTTGCGGACTATTTCTTCGCTGCGGCTTGTCGTCATCTTGGGCGGCGTGGACATTTCGTGAGCAGTTTACCCCGTGCTTTGATGCTCGGGCAAGGGCGCACAACAGGGAAGGATGAACCGGGCCGCGAAACAAGGGCCTGAATTACCGGTGTTCCCGTATAATCCCGCCCAATGGTGATCGACCGGATATTGCGGAACCTGATACGCGCATTCGGGCGGATTTTTCCGGATTGCGTGACGCTCAGCCAGGCCGTCGCCTTCAACATGTTTCTGGCTTTTTTTCCGCTGCTGCTCCTCGCGCTTGGTCTTTTGGGGGGCACGACGCTATTTCCCGAGGCCATTCGGGAAATCCCCAACCGCCTGATGCAAATTCTCCCACCCGGCAGCGCGCGGGTGGTCGCCGCCTATTTTGTGCGCCGCACGGTTCATCCGGGCAGATGGATTCTGCTGGGGCTGGGCGGAACACTATTGGCCGGCACGCAGACGATGGTCGGATTAATGGAAGGTTTCCGCGTGATCGAGGGCGATCTGATCCAGTTGAACTACTGGCGGCGGCAAGCGCGAGCCCTCGGTCTTCTGTGCCTTACGATTGTGCCCATGCTGGCGGTCGTGGTTCTTACTGTATTTGGCAAGCAATTGCGCGCGTGGCTCATCCAGCACACCGCCTCGCCCCATTTCACTCACTACGTCGAATTGATCGCCTACGGAGCGGGAGTTTTTGTGCTGGCGATGGGTGTTCTGGTCCTGCTCTACCGGATCGGTCGTCCCGGTCATCCAGGTTTCCGAGACCTGCTTCCCGGGGCAGCGGTCGCGACTGCTTTGTGGTGGGCCGTGGACATGTCCTTCGGCTGGTATGTTCGGAGGATGCCCTACGACGTGCTGTATCGGGGACTGGCTTCGGCGATCGGCTTACTTCTTTGGATGTTTTTGGCCGCGATGATCGTGCTACTGGGTGCCGCGTACAATGCCGAGGCGCGGGAAGCGCGCGAGGCTGCCGCCCGGCCGAGCAACCTTACGGTCGTGGTGCCCTAGACCCTCGGCCGGGTAACTCCTAGTACCGCTGCGCAACTTTCGCCCCGCGCCGGGGTTAGACTAGAGTGAAGGCCATGGCGCGGACGAGAAAACCCGGGTGTGCGCTTCGGAGGTCGGGCCGGCCTCTCGATGCCTCAGGCGCGGCGTTTCTGGCGGTCACGATAACCGCTTTGCTGGCCGCACTGTTTACGATTGCGGTGCCGAATGCCGACGCCGATAAGCACGACAAAACCGCAAATTCTTCTCCCGACTCGACGGCCCTCAACAGCAAGTTCAAAGGCCATCTTCCTATCACCGAACTGACTGAGGATCAGGCCATCATGCACGCGCTCAATCGCCTGGCATACGGTCCGCGTCCCGGTGACGTGGAACGCGTCCGGCAGATGGGCTTGGAAAAATGGATTGACCAGCAACTGCATCCCGAATCCATTGACGACTCCGTGCTCGACAAGCGTCTGGAGACATATCCGACGCTGAACAAATCCTCCATCAAGCTGCTCGAGGAGTTTCCACCTCCCAATCAAGCTGCCAAGCAAGCGGGCGAAACGAAGGAAGAATATAAGCAGCAAATTCAGGACAAGCGTCGCACTGCGATATCGCAATTGACCGACTCGGGCAACGACAACACCGACAGGGCGCAGGAGCAACTCGCGAAAATTCAGGGTCCGGGTCGCATTATTGCCGAGCTATCCATGGCCAAGCTCGACCGCGCCGTTTACAGCCAGCGCCAGCTCGAGGCCGTGATGGAGGATTTCTGGTTCAATCATTTCAACGTGTTTGCCAACAAAGGCGCGGACAAGTGGATGCTGACGGCATATGTGCGGGACACGATTCGTCCGCATACCATGGGCAAGTTTGAAGATTTGCTGACGGCCACGGCGAAAAGCCCGGCCATGCTTTTCTTCCTCGACAACTGGCAGAGCGTTGATCCAGTGGCGTTCAAGGAACACCAGCAGGAAGTGGCGATGCGCCGCGCGCGCTATCAGGGCGCGTTCGGCGGAGGATTTCCACTAAGCCCGGGAACTTTTCCCGACCCGAATAGACCCTCGCCTGGAGCGCAGGGCGCCGCGCGTCCGCAGCAGCAGGATCGCGGGCTGAATGAAAACTACGGCCGCGAAGTGATGGAGCTGCATACCGTCGGTGTGGACACGGGCTACACGCAGGACGACGTAATTCAAATGGCTCGCTGCCTTACCGGCTGGACGGTGCGCGAGCCGCGCCGCGATCCGGATTTTGTCTTCAAGCCTGAGTTTCACGCCGAGGGGAAAAAAGTCGTGATGGGCCACACGTTCAACTACGGCGGCGAGAAGGACGGCGAGGAAGCTCTGAGAATGCTCGCCAACGACCCGCACACGGCGAGGTTTATTTCCACTGAACTCGCGCGCCATTTTGTCTCCGACACTCCTCCAACCGTGCTTGTTGACCGCATGACGAAGGAATATGAATCGAGCGGCGGCGACATTCGCAGCGTGATGAAGGTGATGATTTACTCGCCGGAATTCTGGTCGAAGAAAACTTACCGCGCAAAGGTGAAGACGCCATTCGAATTGGTCGCCAGTACAGCGCGTGCGCTGAATGCGGATGTGACGATTTCGCTGCCGCTGGCGCAATGGGTTGGGCGAATGGGCGAGCCTCTGTTTTTGTGCCAGCCACCGACCGGCTACTCCGACAAGGCCGAAACGTGGGTGAATACCGGTGCGCTCTTGAACCGCCTGAACTTTGCGCTCGCATTCTCGAACGGGAAGCTCGCTGGAACCAACGTGGATTTGAGCACCATGTTCGGCGACGATGCGTCCAAGGACCCAGAGATGGCTCTCGCACGGGCTGTTGATTTATTTCTCGGTGGCCAGATCGATCCGGCGACACGGCAGACGCTCGAGACCCGGTTGAACGATCCGCAGATTTTGCAGGCGAAGCTGGATGATCCGGTGAAGCAGGTGAACGAGGGATTGCTTTCGGGTCTTGTCCTCGGCACGCCAGAATTTCAGCGCCGATAGGGAGAATGAAAATGACGATTTCCCGGCGATATTTCCTGAAGAATGGCGGCATCGCGATGCTGGGCATGGCGTCGTTGCCATCGTTCCTGCAGCGCGCGATAGCGGCCACGGCTAATCCGAGCAAAAAGAAAATGGTCGTGCTGTTCCAGCGCGGCGCGATGGACGGCTTGAACGTCGTCGTGCCCTTCGGCGAGCCAAATTATTATCGGCTGCGTCCGACGATTGCGATTCCTGAGCCGCGTCGCGGAGGCACGGATGCGGCGATTGATCTCGACGGATTTTTTGGCCTGCATCCGAGCCTGCAACCGTTGCAACCGCTCTTTCAGAATGGACAGCTGGCGATCGTGCAAGCGGTTGGCTCGCCCGATCCTTCGCGCTCGCATTTTGACGCGCAGGATTTCATGGAGTCCGGGACGCCCGGCGTGAAATCCACCGACGATGGGTGGCTCAATCGCGCGCTGCAGTCCATGCCCGAGGATAAGGCGTCGCCATTCCGAGCCGTCGCGTTCGGACCTTATCTGCCGAGGACGCTTTCGGGCAGCGCTCCGGCCGTCGCCATCCCGGATCTGAAGCAATTCAAAATGTACGGTCCGCAGCAGACCGTCGAAGGCGGCTTCGAGGCAATGTACGCGCAGACGATTGATCAGGCCATGCGCGGCGTTGGCGCGGAAACATTCGAAGCGATTGACCAGCTTAAGAAAATCAATCCTGATACGTACGCGCCCGAAAATGGCGCGGACTATCCCACCAGCCGCTTCGGCAAAAGCCTCATGGAGATTGCTGAGCTATTCAAGGCCGATCTCGGGCTCGAGGTTGCGTTCCTCGATAGCGGTGGCTGGGATCACCACGTCAACGAAGGCGGCGCGCAGGGTCAACTTTCGAATTTGCTGCGCGACCTGGGGCAGGGAATTGCGGCGTTTCATCAGGATATGGGCGACCGCATGGGTGACGTCGTCTTCGTCAGCATGTCCGAATTCGGCCGCACGGCGCACGAGAACGGCAACCGCGGCACCGATCACGGCCATGCGAATTGCATGCTGCTGATGGGCGGTGACATCAAAGGTGGAAAGGTGTACACGCGCTGGCCCGGAATGAG
Source organism: uncultured Acidobacteriota bacterium (assembly GCA_963814855.1). Lineage (GTDB taxonomy): Bacteria > Acidobacteriota > Terriglobia > Acidiferrales > UBA7541 > Palsa-295. The sequence continues at coordinate 1,204,689 of CAWFEL010000007.1, read as the reverse complement.
CGATGGCCAGCTTTACGAGGGCCGTGACCTTGCCGTGACCACCGACTATCGCAGCATCCTCGGAGAAGTAATGACGAAGCATCTCGGCGGACGGGATCTCAGCGCCGTGTTCCCGGGCTATGCGAACGATCCGCGCCAGTTCCTTGGCGTGCTGAAAACATAGCGGCTGGGCCCTCGAAATAGTGTGTCACTTCTTTAGGTCCGCTTTTCTTTGTTTTCAATGACTTACGCGAGAAATTACTTTGCATGGTGTGTCACTTCTTTTGGTTGTTTCTAAGTGAATTTTGCAAGACGAGCGGGACCGAGTTTCGTTTGCGGTAGGAGAGTAGTGCCGCAATTTAGGATCCCACGGCTGAAGCCGTAATCGCTGCGAGCGTGTTTCGTGGGGCTGAAAGCCCCACGCCTCCACCGAACTGCTACCCGCGCTTTCGCCGGACTAGCCATTCAGTTGTCAAAGAACCAGTGCGGTGACGCGAGGGCCTATGGCTAAAGCCAAGGTTGGTGCGAGTGTGTTTCGTGGGGCTGAAAGCCCCACGCTTTCACCGAACTGCTACTCGCGCTTTCAGCGAAGCGCGCCTTCATGCATTCGCCGGACTAGCCATTCAGTTGTCAAAGAACCAGTGCGGTGACGCGAGGGCCCATGGCTAAAGCCAAGGTTGGTGCGAGTGTGTTTCGTGGGGCTGAAAGCCCCACGCTTTCACCGAACTGCTACTCGCGCTTTCAGCGAAGCGCGCCTTCATGCATTCGCCGGACTAGCCATTCAATTGTCAAAGAACCGGCGCAGTGACGCGAGGGCCCATGGCTAAAGCCATGGTTGCTGCGGGTGTGTTTCGTGGGGCTAAAAGCCCCACGCTTTCACCGAACTGCAACGGCTTCGCACCGTGGAGTTCATGTCGTCGATCCCGACGAGGGCTGTCTCGCTTGCGGAATCGGCGCCGGGTGCAGCGACACAAAGGCCCATGGCTAAAGCCATGTTGCTGCGGGTTTGTTTCGTGGGGCTGAAAGCCCCACGCTTTTACCGAACTGCAACGGCTTCGCACCCGTGGAGTTCACATCGTTGCTCCCGACGAGGGTTGTCTCGCTTGAGGAATCGGCGCCGGGTGCAGCGACGCAAAGGCCCGTGGCTAAAGCCATGATCGCGGAGGGCGCTTTTCGTGGGCCTTAAGGCCCACGCTTCCACCCAACTGCCGACTCACGCTTTCAGTGATGCCACTTGTCACGCGGGCAGCGAAGCGTGCCTTCGCGCGTTCACGCTCCCACTGGACTAGCTATTCAGTTGTCAAAGAGCAATCACGCCCTCGCTCGGAGGGTGGTTTGCCGCGAAGCTGAAAGCGGCTTCGATTCACGTTAGCAGGATTGGTTGAGCAGGTCTGCTGGCCGAAGGTTGGAAAAAAGTACAGGGGAGCGCTACTGTTCGTCCGAGGCGCGGCGACGCGAAAATCGCCGGGCCGCATGACGGACGGGCTCGCAAGCAAACAGGACGCACTTTCTGCAACTTCGTGCGTCCCGTTTCCTCGCGTAGAGAGGCCGACTTTACGCGCCTGCTTTAATTCGCATGCCGTAGAACGAGCGGTAGACGAAGAAGAACGAGATTAGGAAGAACACGGCTGCGAGGATGTGCGTCAGCTCCGGATTCTTCGACGCGAGATCAACCGCCAGCTCCACGGCCAGCAAGCCGAACAGCGTGGTGAACTTGATCACCGGATTGAGCGCGACGGAAGACGTGTCCTTGAATGGATCGCCGACTGTGTCGCCAACGACCATGGCGTCGTGCAGCGGAGTGTTTTTCTGCTTCAACTCGACTTCGACGATCTTCTTCGCGTTGTCCCATGCACCGCCGGCATTGGCCATGAAAATGGCTTCATACAAGCCGAAGATTGCGATGGAGATCAGGTAGCCGATGAAGAAGAAGGGTTCGACGAACGCGAAGGACAGGGCCGCGAAAAACACGGCGATGAAGATGTTCAACATGCCCTTCTGCGCGTATTTCGTGCAGATGGCGACCACCTTCTTGCTGTCCTCGACTGATGCTTTCTCGATGCCCTCGAGTTTGATATTTGCCTTGATGAACTCGACCGCGCGGTAGGCTCCCGTGGTCACGGCCTGCGTGGATGCGCCGACGAACCAGAAGATCATGGCGCCTCCGGAAATCAAGCCGAGGACGAATGGGGCATGCAGTAAGGAGAGCTTGGCGACATTCTCCGTGAGTCCGTTCGTCAGCGCCATGATGATGGAGAAAATCATCGTGGTAGCGCCGACGACCGCCGTACCGATCAGCACTGGCTTCGCGGTGGCCTTGAAGGTGTTTCCAGCACCGTCGTTTTCTTCGAGCATGTCCTTGGCGCGCTGAAAATTCACGTCAATGTTGAAGTCCGTCTTGAGTTCCTGCTTGATGTTCGGAACCTGTTCGATCAGGGACAGTTCGTAAACCGACTGTGCGTTGTCCGTGACGGGACCATAGGAATCAACCGCGATCGTCACGGGGCCCATTCCCAGGAAGCCAAACGCCACCAGTCCGAATGCAAACACGGGAGCGGCGATCATCATGGCGCCGAGACCGCCGAGGCTGACCAGGTATCCGATGGCCATCAGCACCACCATCGTTAGCCCGAGGTAGTAAGCGGAGAAATTGCCGGCCACGAAGCCGGAAAGAATTCCCAGCGACGCGCCGCCTTCTTGCGCTGAAGCAACCACTTCGCGGACGTGCCGGGATTCCGTGGAAGTGAATGCCTTGACGAGTTCGGGAATGATCGCGCCCGCGAGCGTACCGCAGGAGATGATCGTTGCAAGCTTCCACCACTGCGTGGTGTCGCCCGAGAGGTCGGGAACCATGAAGTAGGAAATCAGGAAGGTCATGCCGATGGAAACCAGCGACGTGATCCATACCAGGGACGTGAGCGGTGATTCGAAGTTCATCTTGTCAACATTCTTGAACCGCGCGCTGGCGATGGCGGTATTCAGGAAATATGCCGCCGCGCTGGCTACCAGCATGGCGATGCGCATCACGAAGATCCATACCAGCAGCTGGACCTGAACGACAGGGTTTGCCACGCCGAGCAGAATGAAGGTGATCAACGCCACGCCGGTGACGCCGTAGGTTTCGAAGCCATCGGCGCTGGGGCCGACGGAATCGCCCGCGTTGTCGCCGGTGCAGTCCGCGATCACGCCGGGGTTGCGCGCGTCGTCCTCTTTGATCTTGAATACGATCTTCATCAAATCGGCGCCGATATCGGCGATTTTCGTGAAGATGCCGCCGGCGATGCGCAGCGCGGCAGCGCCCAGCGATTCTCCGATTGCGAAACCGATGAAACACGGCCCGGCGTAGTCGCCCGGAACGAAGAGCAGAATGATGAGCATCATCAGCAATTCAACGCTGATAAGCATCATTCCGATGCTCATGCCCGCGCGCAGCGGAATCTGATAGATCGGGTAGGGTTTGCCGCGCAGCCCCGCAAACGCGGTTCGCGAATTCGCAAATGTGTTCACGCGAATTCCGAACCAGGCGACGCCGTAGCTTCCCAGGATTCCGACGACGCTAAAAAACAAAATCATCACTACCTTCATCGTCTCGTAATGTCGCAGGACGCCGAAGTACAGCACGATCACAGCGGCGATGAAGATCCACAGCAGAAACAGAAACTTGCCCTGATTGACGAGGTAGGTTTTGCACGTCTCGTAGATCAATTCTGAGATTTCGCGCATCGAGCGATGCACGGGCAGATTCTTCAGCCGGACGTAGATCGTCATGCCGAATGCCAGTCCAAAAACGCAGAACAAGATGCCCCAGACCAGCAGCTGGTGGCCGTCGATTCCCCAAAGGAACTTGACCTGCGAGAGGTCGGGGAGTTTTAGACTTGCCTCTCCGCTCGGGTTTCCGTCCGCCATGGCGCTGCCGGCGCTCATCAGCGTCAGCACGAACGCGGCGCCGGCCGCGAAGAATTTTGCCGCGCGGGATACGAGCCTGCTTTCACCCGTTCCTTGGGCGGTTGCGAGTCTGGTGCGCATCAGTAATCCTCCATCGTTTGATTTCATATGAGATTTTTCAGGCGATCTTCTGGGGGCAGTATTGTTTACCGCCAAACACAGATGGGCATCGGCCCGTGCCCGCAAGTCCACCGTCCCATCCTGCAACGGCGCCCTTCCCCCCGGAGGAAAGCTCCCTGAACGGGAGCCCTTACTTGCGAGATGTATACATCCAAAGAGCTAGCTTTTGTAACAGGAATCGCGGTTTTCGTCAAGAAAATGGTCTATTCCGAATTTTGGAGAGTCGGCAAGTGGCGCGCCATGTGCATGTTAGACTTAGGGCATGGGGAAACGGGTCATTTCGCCTGGCGGGACGTTGGACGGGGTTATCGAGCTGCCGGGGGATAAGTCCATATCGCACCGCTATGCGATCCTGGCGGGGTTGGCTGAGGGTACCAGTGAGATTTTAAACTATGCCTCGGCGGCGGACTGCCAGAGCACTCTGGAGTGCCTCCGGGGGCTGGGAATCGGGATTGAGTCGAGCGAAGGCCGGGTCCGCATTGCCGGGAAAGGGCTTGATGGGCTTCGGGAGCCGCGGCGGGCGCTCGACGCCGAAAATTCCGGATCGACGATGCGAATGCTGGCCGGAGTGCTGGCAGGACAGCGGTTCGCCTCGAAGATCACGGGCGATGATTCGCTGCGCAAGCGCCCCATGCGGCGGGTGATTGAGCCGCTGCGCCAAATGGGCGCCGAAATTCGCAGCCAGGATGGCGACCGCGCGCCGCTCGAGATTCGAGGCGGAGAATTGCACGCGATTGATTACACGCCGCCGACTCCCAGCGCGCAGGTGAAATCGGCCGTCCTGCTGGCTGGACTCTATGCCGAAGGTATCACCACAGTACGAGAATCCATCCAAACGCGGGATCATACGGAAGTGGCACTGCGCGAATTTGGCGCGGTGATTGACGGCGGGCGCGGCGCGATTCGAATTCATCCGCGGCCGAAGTTGACCGCACGACAACTCGTGGTGCCCAGCGATCTTTCCACGGCTGTCTTTTTGATCGGAGCAACGCTGGTGCTGCCCGGATCGTCGTTGATGCTGCACAACGTGGGCCTGAATCCGACGCGTGCTCGCGTGCTCGATTTTTTCAACTCCATAGGCGCGTCCGTCCGCGTGGCCACGGTGCAGATGCGCAATGGCGAATTGGTCGGCGACGTTTCGGTCCGGTATGCGCCGATCGAGGGCGGCACGATTTCCGGCTCGCAAGTGGCGGAAATGATTGACGAGCTGCCCATGCTCGCCGCGCTTGGGCCGTATACCGAAAAGGGAATCGAGATTCACGACGCGCAAGAACTGCGCGTGAAGGAGAGCGACCGCATCGCGGCGCTCGCCGAGGGGCTGCGTCAAATGGGTGCGCGCGTGGAGGAGTTTCCGGACGGCTTGCGAGTGGAGGGACGGTCGGCGGGGAAATTGCGCGGAGCCAAAGTGGATCCGCGCGGCGACCATCGCATCGCCATGGCGCTGGCGGTTGCAGCGCTGGGCGCGGAGGGCGATACGACGATTCGCGATGCCGAGTGCGTCGCGGTTTCTTTTCCGGAGTTTTTTGACACGCTCGACAAATTGCGGGGTTCAGAAAGAATCTGAGCGCACCAATCACAGAGCCACGGCTAAAGCCGGACTAGCTTTTGCCCTTTTCCGTGGGCCTGAAGGCCCACGCTTTCACCAAAGCACTGGCCGTCAGGAAGATTTGTGCAGCGAGATCGTGCCGTAGCTTGTGGTTATCGTGATCTTTGGCGACGGCGCACCGGATTTGCTCCCATATTGACCGTCGAGCCGACCGTCTTTTTCTTCACCGGTTGTTTTCAGAGACGGATCCTCGAACTCGCTTTCCACTTCGCCGGACCGCGAGAACGCAGAAATCTGAAAGCTCGACCTGCCCGGCAGCGTGAGGTCCACTTCTCCGGAATCGTTGGTGACATTCAGCGCCTCACGCGGAGGGTTCGCGTACGCGATTTTGATATCGCCGTGGGAATTGACGATGTCGAGTTGCCCCGTGACGTTTTCCGCGTCAATATCTTTGTTATGCGTCTGAAGCGTGGCGAGGCCCGCGACATCGGATAATTTGATGTCTCCGGAGTCCATTTCCAGGCGCCCGGTCAGTTGCACAATTGTCAGCTCAGCCCAGGGCGAAGTAATTCGAGTTGTGCCTTTCACATTTCGAACGGTGGTTGATCCCACGAACGGGCCGTCGAGAGTGGCGTTGCCGGCCACGTCTCCAATCTCCACGTCGTCTCCGCGTCCCTTCAGCGCCACATTCCCGGCGACGCCAGTGATTTGAGCGTCGCCCTTCTGCATCTCGGCGGTAACATCCGCACCCGCATCGTGGATTTCGATGTCGCCATTTTCGGTGCGTGCATCCACGGCGCCTGCGTTCGCCGAAGCGTTGATGTCGCCCTTGGGAGTATGTAGCGTCACGCTCGCCGATTTTGGCACTTGTACGTCGAGATCAACGCTCACGTCGCCGTGGAAGTCGGACTGGTGCAACGGGTGAACGAGGTAACCGTTGCCGGTCTGCTCGATCACGACCTCGACGTCTTTCATGCGGTCGTCGGCTTCGGATTCGTCCGATCCGGAAGCGGATTCGCCCACGCTGACACGCAGATCATTTCCCTCGATGCCATGAACGGTAATGTTTCCGCGTCCCGTCTCGATAGTAACGTGCGAACCGGCGGGAATCGTTCGGGAAGCAAGCTCCCGGCTCTGTGAGTAGGGCTGATGAAATGGCGCGATATCGTCGAAATGCAGACCCGGGACGCGATCGCGAACCCAGTCGCGAAGTACGAATGCAATCAGCACGAATGCCAGGAGAATCAGGAGGGCGGCTTCTCCCCCGGAAAGCAGGGGCGGGCGGACCTGTCCGGCGCTTTGGGCGGTGAAATGATCAATTAGTTTGGCGATGCCCCAGATGATGATCACAAAAGGCCAGTAGATTCGTATCAGATGGCCGATACCGAATGCGGGGTCAAGCCGGTGCAGCAGGAAAATCAGGCCGATTACGATCAGGAGCAGGCCCGGGAAAATGGATCTTCGCGTGTGTGGAACGTCGGTCACGTGTGGCTCAGACTCCTGTGTGACCCGCCCGTGAAGCCGCGGACTGCAGCCAAATTACGATTCCGGCGATTATCAGGAGGAGAGGCCAGAGTTTCATGAAGCCGAAACTGGTAAATCGCCCGAGCAGGAAAATCGCACCGATCGCGATCAGCATCAGGGGGCCCATGAGACCGCGCATGCGGCAGCGGGCGCAGGTACATTTCAGGTTGGTATCGTCCGGCATGGAGCTCCTTCCTATGAAGTTCTTTTCATTCGATCCATCAAAATCCAGGCACCCAACAAAATGAGACCCACGGGCCATGCCTTGGAGAACCAATCGCGCGCCAGTAGATGGAAATTCGCCAGCAGGAACAATACGCCCAAGCCGATGAGTATGATTGCGCCGATCGGTTTGTGTCCTTCAGACTGCACCAGATCCGGCGGTTGCGGTTGTCCGGACTGGCGGGCCTTCGCGGTGCGATAGGCTTCAATCGGCATGTAACAGTAGAAGCAGCCCAGCGCGATTCCGAGGAACGCATCGAGCTCGCCGGGCAAATCTGAGGAAAGAGCCGCGATAATGCCTCCGAAGACGGCCACGTGAACCAAGGCCTTCACGTATTCGCCGTTGTAAACAGCGCCGAGTCCGGGAATGAAGCCGAGCGCGAGAGCTGTGCCGGGGTGGGAGCCGGCGCCGGTGGTCGCCGCTGGTGGCAATGCAGGAGGGGAAGCGACGATATTCGCCAGGCAATTTTCGCAATAGAGAGCGCCGCGGACGTCACGCGCGCACTCAGGGCAGAGCGGCTTGCCGCATTGCCGGCAATAACCGGCGGCGTCCACATCGGGATGTTGTGCGCATTTCATAGGGAGCTCCTGAACACGTGGTTCGACGAACTTGTAGGAAGACTGGTCGGTAAAATCATGGCCAATTCCGGGCCAATGTGCGCGCCGCGACGGCTCGAATGTGGAATGGTTTGGGATTTCTCGCGCGGATCGTTCGACGGTTGCGGCGTCTGTCCGGGTTGCGGTTCACCGGACGGCTTCGTTGCCGGCACGGAGATTGGTTCGGACATGCTTTCCGGCTGCGACGAGAGTCGCGACTGAATTTCGTAAACCACGCGCAGAGTGTTCACAAACTTCGCTCCGCGCGCGTAGGTGAGGTGCACCTGGCGGTTTGCGCCGCGAACCAGATTCACGGGATTCAGGCTGGTCCTGGACGCCGACGCACTGGCTGCGTGAAACACAATCACGAAAGAAGCCGCCACGGTTACGATTCCCATTGCGAAGCGCGGTTGCCAGATCAGGGGCAGCCATCCGAACCAACCTTGCGCCGCGGGCTTCTGCTTTCGCGGGCCGATTGTCGCGTCCAAAATCTTCCGCTGGAGCTGCGCCGGCTCCGCCACCTGCGGGACATCCTGCATCCTGCTGACGAGCCCGCCCACCTGCGCGACGAGGTTCGTGCAGCTCGCGCACGTGGCGGCGTGCGCGGAGAATGCCGCCGCTTCCTCGGGCGAGAGCGCGCCTTCGAGGAAATCGCTCAGCCGTTCTTCCGTAAGTGTGCAGTTCCAGTCCATTGGTCTTGGTCCCGTATCTATGCCGGGCGCACTCCCATTTCTTCGAGGATACGCGCCAGCTCAATGCGTCCCCGGTTGATTCTCGATTTGACCGTGCCTTCGGGAACTTGCAGCACGGCGCGAATCTCTCCGTAATCGAGTCCCTGCAGATCGCGCAGGATCACGGCTTCTCGCAATTCCGGCGAAAGGCGCGCCAGCCCGCGCTGCAATTGCGCGCTCAACTCGGAGGCTTGCGCCAATTTATCCGGCGTGCGCGCGGGGGAATGCCGTCCCTCAAGCTGCGGCATGGCGTCATCAATCGAGTCCGTCATACGGTCGCGGCGCGTGCGGCGATAGTGGTCCACCAGCAGGTTGCGGGTAACGCTGGTGAGCCACGTCGGGAAAGCGCCTTGCGAAGATTGATAGCTTCCGAGCGTGCGGAAAATGCGCAGAAAAACCTCCTGGCTCAAATCCTCCGCGGATGTGGGATTGCCTGTAAAGCGATAGCACAGGTTAAAAACTCGCCGCGTGTGGCGCTGCACAAGTTCCTCCCAGGAAGGCCCGTCGCCCCGGAGACAAAGCTGCACCAGTTGGGCATCGGGCTCCAATCGTTCCTAGCCTCGCGATCCGCATGACATATCGGCCTCACAGTATGGAACGCAAAGCGAGGTCGAAAAGTTCCGTGCCGCCCGGCATCTTAGGCGTTTTGACGGGGCAAATACAAGAATCACCGGGTTACGCTGCGCAAAAAAACCGCATCTAATCAATGTGCGGTATCGGTCCATCCAAGAAGTGAGTCTTGGCAAACGCGCATCGGCTTCGTGAGTTAAAATCTTAAGATGAAGAGGGGAGCACTGTGAATCGGTCGCTTTTAGTCGGCCTCGTTCTTTGTGCGTGGCTATTCTGTTGCGGCCACGCTCGGGGCGACGTGGGCATCGTTCTAAACGAATCGCTCGACACCAGCGTCGCGCGAATCACAGGATCCGGGCACAGCGCGGTGTATTTGTCGCGCATCTGCCCGGCGTCTCCCGTGAAACTGCGCCTGTGCGGGCCGAACGAGCAGGGCTCGGTAATGAGCAATTACACCACCCTGGGAGAGGATGAGCCTTTCGAGTGGAACATCGTGCCGCTGAGTGTTTACGTCTATGGTGTGGCCGATCCTGCGAGCCGGCCTTTGTTCGCGACGTGGAAGATCAAAGCGGCGCTCGAAGACAACTATCGCGAGAAAATTCTAAGCGACTATTGCGCAGGCCACTCGTGCCAGACAAGCGGGAAGGCGGAATGGCGGGAAATGGTCGGCGCTGCGTCCGAGCGGACACTGTACATCCTCGTGGTTTCCACGACGGTCGAGCAGGACCGCGCGATGATCGAAAAATTCAACGATGCGCCCAACGAAAATCACTTTAACGGAGTCTCGCGCAATTGCGCCGACTTCACACGGAATTTGATTAATACATACTTTCCCCACGCGACTCATCGCGAAGTCATGAACGACTTCGGAATAACCACTCCAAAGGCCGTGGCGCGATCTCTTGCGCATTACGCCCACGATCGGCCGGACACCGAGTATCACGTGATTCATTTCGCGCAGCTGCCGGGGCCGATCAAGCGCAGCTCGGAGTGCCGCAATGGCACCGAACAACTTTACCGCTCCAAGAAGCTGCTGGTCCCCATGGCGTTCTTTGCCTGGCACGAGCTGCCGTTCGCGGTAGGTTCCTACACGTTGACCGGGCGGTTTAATCCCGAGCACGAGTTTGAGGACCACGCTACCGTTCGGCAGGTCGAGCTTGGCCACGAAATTGACGACACCAAGAAGGATGATGGCCCCGACGATCCGCAAGTCGCGGATCTCGAAGCCGCGAAGCTGCAGGAACGCGTACGGGTCGTAGGCAGCGGAGAAGAGTGGGACTCATACCGCGAACAGTTCGATTCGATAGTCACGGACGCGGTGGACGACCACATTCTCGCCAGCCGCCAATCCCTGAGTCACACGCTCAAGAATCTCGGTGATAAGGGCAGGCCGTATCTCGACGAGCGAGGCAGTCTCTGGCTGGAGATTCAGCAAAACGGCAAGACAACTCGTGTCGGCTTGAGTCCGGCCAACTTGCTCGCGCCCGGTTCCGATCGGACGCTCGCTTACGAACTTATGCTCGCGCATGTCGCGGAAACCCTGAAGAGTCCTGCGCGCCAGCGCGAGACCATGCCGGAATTTGTCGAAGCATGGAACTTGATGCTTCGGGCGCGCCCTGACGTGAACGAGAGGACGTCGCTCGCTATGGGGCGCTGACCGGAGCTTCTCGATTTAGTGCGACTCTACATAGCCGGAGCATCTTAGAACAGGCAATGACGGATACTTGGGAAATGCCGGGTCGGTGGCGGCGAGGCCGCACAGAAAGAATAGCGCTCCGCGCTTGGCTTCAACCCGTCGGGAGTGAGCACAACTGGAGCATAAACCCACTCTCTCGCGCTGATCGGCGTCCGATTTATCCCCCACGGCCACGACGCGAGGATAACACTCCGTCGCCGCGACGATCGAGGCATTGCCAGGGGTGCAAGGTGTCCTGCGCGCCGGATACTTAGCGTGGCGGCGCCGGCGGCTGCCACCAAAGCCGACTTCGGCGTATGGCCCGGTTCACGTCGCATCCCCGTCCTTCTTGACACTGTTGAAACCTTGCTGCTACGGTTCCAATCGAATGCTGCGCAAATCCCGTCGGTACCTGCTACTCCTGCTCGCCGTTCTGGCCGTTGGCTATTTCCTTTATAGATTTCGCGGCTCGATCACGCTCCAGGGATTTCGTTGGGGAATGGTGGTTGCTTCGATCCGGGAAGCGCGCATATGGCTTCTGGTGCTTTCGCTCACTGCGATCTACGTTTGCTACGCGCTTCGGGCGTTGCGATGGATGCGTTTTTGCCGGTGGCTCGGCCCGACGGACTTCTGGGATGTGTACGGCGCGACGCTCGCGGGGTTTACGTGCACGTTTCTGCTCGGACGGGCAGGCGAACCAATTAGGCCCGTACTGATTGCGCGGAAGAGTTCGCTTTCCGTGCCCGGAATGTTTGGGGTGTACGTGCTCGAGCGCGTGTTCGACATGGCGGCAACAGCGCTGCTGGCCGTTCTGGCGCTTTTGATGTTCGAGCGAAAGGGAGCCGCCGGGCCTGGAAACGAATTGCTGTTAAGGGTCGCACGTTCCGCTGGAGGCCTTCTCCTTGTGGGCCTCGCAGGCGTCGTCGCATTCCTCATCTATTTTCGATATCACGGAGCAGGTTGGCTCGCGAAAAAATTGGAGCAGCCAAAATGGCGCACAGGCTGGCGCGAGAAGATCGCCGTGCTACTAGAAGGGTTCAGCGACGGACTGCGCGGTGTACGCACATGGGGCGATCTCGGGGCGCTTGCCGGATACACTGCGGTGCATTGGGTGCTGGTTGTCTTCGTATATTTGTGGGTCGCGCATGCGTTCGGAGGTGAGCTCGCCGGCCTTGGTTTTGCGGGGGCCACTCTGGTGCTGGCGTTCACCTTGGTGGGCTCGGCGGCGCAGCTTCCTGGCGGCGTGGGAGGCTCGCAGGTGGCCACTTTTCTTGTGTTCACGCTGATCTTTGGAGTAGAAAAGGAGCCTGCCGCGACCGCCACAATCGTGCTCTGGCTCATAACCTTCACGGGATGTTCCCTGGCCGGGTTGCCTTTGCTGCTGCGGGAGGGATGGTCAATGGGAGAATTGCGGCGGATGGCGCGCGCCGAGGAACAGGCTGGAGAGGCGGAGCTACTGGCCGAGGCCGAGCACGGCGGGGAACTACGGGCAGGCTGGAAGGAGAAGCAACTGTGAAGTGTCCCTTTTGCGCGCACCTGGACGATAAAGTGATTGATTCACGAGAGGCGCGCACTGGCGATTTGATTCGCCGCCGCCGGGAGTGCCTGAAATGCAGCAGGCGGTTCACCACGTACGAACGCATTGACGAAATCCCCTACATGGTCATCAAGAAGGACGGCCGGAGGGAAAAATTCGAGCGCCAGAAGATTTTACAGGGATTGCTGAAGGCCTGCGAAAAGCGACCGGTGCCGGTCGGCAAGCTCGAAACTATCGTGGATGAAGCCGAGGCGTTCGTCAGCGAAGCCGCGGATCGCGAACGCTCGACCACCGAGATCGGCGGGCTCCTGATGAGTCATCTGAAAAAACTCGACAAGGTCGCCTACGTCCGGTTTGCGTCCGTCTATCTCGATTTCAAGGACGTGAAGGAATTCATGGATGAGTTGAAGGGGCTGCTGAAGGATCGGGCGAAGAAGTGAGGATGGAGTGCCGATTGGTGAAAACCTGCGGGCCATTCTCTACATGGCGAAACATGATCCGCTGGCAATCCTCGGGTTTTGTCTGCTCGGCGTCCACGGCGTTCTATTCTTCCATATTATGCTCAAAATGAACCGAGCCGGGTTCGAGGTCGCTTATTGGCGCTTCGACGGGAAATACAGATTGCCCGCCGAATACTTGAAGGTTCAAAGGGAACGCGGATGGTCGCCCTGGCCCGCCTATCTGATTTGGCCCTGCCTCGCGCTGGGGATTGTCGCTCTAGTCGTTGGTTTGTTTCGACTTTAGTGCTGGATACTTCTTGGGCTAGGCCTGCCAGACTCCGGCGGCGAACGTTTTCACAGTACGAAATCCGAGATGTTCGTAGAGTTCGACCGCACGTTGGTTGATGGTCGTGACCGTGAGCGACAGCGACTTATATTTCTGTTGCCGCAGCGCCTGGATGGAGTGCTCCATCAGTTGGCGGCCGATACCGTTGCCCTGATATCCCGGCATGACGCAAATCTGCGTGGTGTGCCCGACGCCGTCCGCGACTGTTGAGGTGAGGACCATCGCGACGGGGCGGTCTCCGGTGGCAGGCCGCACGAGAAACGATGCGGCCGGCAGAAATTGGCCGCAGCCGGGCAAGAGCACGATATTGCGCAGAAACCTCAGGCTGCCGGCTTCGCTGCAATACTGATCGTTGATCTGCCCGTCCACGTGGTTTGCGTAGGCAAGCTGGATCAGGCGCGCAGCGGATTCGAATGCTCGATCGGTCCACGGCTCGATGCGCAACCCGGTCGAAGACGGCTTGTTGGTGAGTTTAGCCTTATCGAGAGATAGCACCATGAACTGGCGAGCGTGCAACCGGAAATGCTGCGATAAAAAGGCGGGGTCAAGCTCCGTGCCGAACGGCATCAACTGCGCCTCGATGCGTTCCAGGCGCGGCGTCGCACGCAGAGCGCCCAACATTTCGGTCAGCAGGCGCTGCGTGATGGGGCCTTGCGAATGTTGCGCGGAAACGAAGAGTCCGCCGATGAGTCCTTTGTGGTCCTCGAGGACGTAGAAGCCGTAGCCGGCAGGCTTTCCATCTTCCACGGCCGCGTATCCACCCAGCGCGCGGGAATCAATGAATTTCCGGACCAGATCAATCGAGGGGCGGTAATCCCACTGCAGTTCGTCCCGCCAGCGATCGGCCTCCTCCCGAAAGAGCGTTTCGAGCGACCGCGAATGGAGCTGCCTTAAGTCAACTATCTGCATGGAAGCCACTCGCCATTCCCCCAACTCATTATAACTTCGCATCCCGCCGGAACCCAACCGCTCCGATTTTGAACACAGCGCGTTCGCCGGGACCGAGGTCCGAAGCGAAATGTGCTAACATCCGTTCGATGAGGCGCGTCGGCTGGAGCGCCCGCGCTTATTAGATGGCCGTCCTTTCCGAGCTCCGCTATCCCACAACGCGTCTCGCCAAGGCTTTCTCCGCGCTCCTGGCGTTGCTGCTGTTTGTTCTGATCTCGATTTCGACGATCTCCGGATTTTTGCTTTACCAGATTCTTCGCCCCGCGCGAAATGCGGCTTCGTTCGACTTGAGCGTGATGATGGGCCATCCAGCCACGTTTGCGTTTCCTGTCGAAGGCGGAGCGCAACGCGAAGGCTGGCTCTTTCCCGGTTTGCGCGGCGCGCCAACGGTGGTGGTATGCCACGGATATCAATCGCAGCGGGCTGATGTGCTGACGCTTGTCACAGCGTTGCAGGACCATCAATTCAATGTTTTCCTGTTCGATTTCGCGGGGCACGGGACAAGCTCGGGCCTGACCTCTCTGGGTTACCGGGAAACGGACGAATTGCACGCGGCGGTGAAAGCGCTCTCCAGCCGCGACGATGTAGACCCCCAGAATTTCGGGCTGTGGGGAGTGGACATGGGAGGCTATGCGGCACTGAAGGTCGCAGAAACCGACCCTCGCATTAAGGCGTTGGCTGTGGACGATGCGTACGATGATCCGCGCGCCATGTTGCAGATCGAGGCCAAGAAATCCGGACTCAACTCCCTGCCCGGAGTTCTGCGCGTTACGGACTTCGGATTTCGAGCGATCAATTATCCCTACAGAAACGAAACTCCCGTTTCCGCGAATCTTGGCAGCACCCGGGGAATTCCAAAGTTATTCGTTCAAGCCGACGATCGTCCGGCGCTTGCAGATGAAACACTGCGGCTCTTCGTGAAGGCGCCGGATCCCAAACAGACGCTACGCGATAGGTTGAGCTACCGCGACATGTCCGATGACGACCGCAAGAGCTATGAAAGCCAGATCGTAAATTTTTTCCTTCAGAATATTCCGCCGACGTCGGCTCACTAGCGCGCGCCGGGAATCGGTCCAATTGGGACGTACACCAGACCCGGCTGCGTTTCCTCTAGATCTCCGCTGAATCTTCCTAGCTTTCTGATCTGTTCCAGGCCTTTAGGAGTCGTCAGCACAAGAGCCGGTGTTGGATCGTCCGCTGACCACTCCGGAAGCTCGCGACGAAAATAGAAAGCCAGGCCGTAGTTCCAGCTGCGATTCAGCTGATAGGTAAAGATTCGGTCGGGACGCTGATCGTTGCGCATGAATTCCGCGTGGGGTCGGGCTGAATAGAACGCGTCGAGCGCCGGGAGTTCAGCCAAGCTCACGATTTCGACATTTGCCGCCAGGCAAAATGCCAGCACAGGAATCGCGATCAATGGCCGGTTATAGAAAACTACGACGACCATGATCAGCGCGGCGAAAACGACGCCCGCGAGCGGGAACGACCGCATGAAGGCAACATGAGCCGAGGCGTCGCGTGTGCTGAAGTTGCCTGCGACCAACCGGCTCACGCCATGGAAGCCCGCAACTACCAGCAGAATCCAAATCAGACCGAGACTTCCAACCAGAACAGCGTTGACCGTGTTGCTACGGTTCAACGCGCGAACCGCTGCGATCGAGCATAGCAATGCAAGTGGAGGAATTGCCGGCAGAATGTATCCGGGCAGCTTTGATTGCGACAGGCTGAAGAACACGACGGGAACGATCGCCCAGCAAGCAAAGAAAAATCCCGGCGAGTTCGTCCAGGATTTCTCGCGCCAGGATCGAAGACCCTCATGCGCCATTGGCCAAAGCAATGCGGCCCAAGGAAGAAGCGCGAGCAGTACGATCGGGCCGAAATACCAGAACGGCTGCCGATGTTCAAATATTGGAGTGACGTATCGTTCGAAATTGTGCTGCCAGAGAAATACGCGCAGAAAATCAGGATTGCGAATCGCGCACAGGACATACCAGGGAAGCGCGACGATTGAGAACGCAGCAATCGCAAACGGATGTGCCACACGAAACGCTGTGCGCCACTGCTTTGTTGCTAGCGCCCAAAGTCCAATCGCGCCGACTGCAAGGACGATCGCCGCGGGTCCCTTTGCAAGTACGGCTAGGCCGAGAAACGCGCCGAAGAGCACCAGCGACCACGCATCTCTGCGCGGGCTTCGCAGTTCGGGGTCTGCCGGCCGCAAAACGCCTGACTGGCGAAACACGTCCGCAGTGCTAGCCATCGCGAGTGTGATCCAAGCGCTGAAGAGCATGTCGGGAGTGGCTGCGCGCGCGAATCCGATCGCCGCGACGCTCGTCGAGAAAATCAATGGGGCGAGTAGCACCGGACTCGAGGGGGAATTCGCGTCGCCGCCGTAATGTTTCCTGGCGAGCCACGCGATTGCCAGCGCAGCCGCGAGTGCGGCGCATGCAGAAGGCAGCCTCGCAGCCCACTCCGCTGGGAGATGCAGCAGGAAGCCGATCGCAGCGGCCCAGTAATAGAGAATCGGCTTCTCAAACCACGGGTGTCCGTACAGACGTGGAGTGACCCAGTCGCCGGTTCCGGCCATGGCGCGCGCGATCCAGACGTACCGCGGCTCATCGGGGCCGACGAGGCCGATGGCGCCCAGGTTACCGAAAAGGCAGACGCCAATCGCCGCTGCGGATAATGGAAGGGCCCAGCGCTGCGCACGGCCGTGGTTTGTGCGAATTTCGCTCAAAGCGGGGACGAGTCTAGCATCGGCGGATTCAATTTGAACTTGCTAACCGTATAATGGCGGCGATGCGGGAATCGTTCGAGTATGCCGCGGCGTGGACCGGGCTGAAATTGCTGGGGCTCCTGCCGAGGCCAGCCGCTCGATTTGTGGGCGCCAGTTTTGCCGCCGCTGCGTATGCGGTACGAAAGCCGCTCGGCCGCGCGGCGATGTTCAATCTTCGGCTCGCGTTTCCCGATTGGACGGATGCGCGGCGCCGGCAGGTGATCCGTGGAATGATTCGGCAAGTAGGATGGATGGCCGGCGAGTTTTCGCAGTTCCCGAAGTACACGCGAGAGAGAATCGAACGCATTGTTAGCATTGATGGTTTTGAGAATTTCGATGCAGCGCGACGTCGCGGAAAGGGCGTCCTGTTCCTCACAGGTCACATGAGCGCCTGGGAGCTCGCACCGTTCGCGCAAGCTCTGTACGGGCACCCATTGCATTTTCTTGTGCGCCCCATTGCGAACAAACGCGTGGATGCGCTGATCAACGGTTATCGTTGCAGCTCCGGGAACCAGCCGATCGAGAAGAACCGCGCCGCTCGCGCGATCTTGAAAGTGCTTGGCGATGGTGGGACGGTTGGCGTCCTTGCCGATCACAATACGGATATCGAAGAAAGCGTGTTCGTAGACTTCTTTGGTGTGCCCGCTTCGACGACGTCGGGACTTGCACGAATAGCGCTGCGAACCGATGCGGCCGTAGTTCCAGGGTTTCTTTCCTGGGATGAAAGCGGCAGGAAATATCGTCTGCGATTCGAACCCGCCGTGGAACTCGCGCGGACGGGGAGTGAAGAAGCCGACATAGTCGAGAATACGCAGCGCTTCACGCGCGTGATCGAAGCTTTTGTTCGCGCGCATCCGGACCAATGGCTGTGGGTTCACAAACGCTGGAAGACTCGCCCGCCCGGCGAGAAGCCGCTCTATCCGATCTGAGAGTAGTCGTGACGCCCTGAACCGCTTTTGGACTTTTGTTTTTCGCTTCAAGACAAGAGAGGCAATTATGATTCGCACCGCTGGTGAACTTGCGGAGTATCTCGGGGCCAAAATCGAAGGGGACTCTCGCGCTCAGGTTTCGGGCGTCGCTGCCCCCGAACGCGCTCAAGCGAGCGATCTCATCTATCTGGATTCGCCGCGCAATCAAGAGCGGGCTGCGAATTCCGCCGCGACTTGCGTGATTGTGAAGACTGGCGCTCGGCTTCTTGGCAAGACGACTCTGGAAGTTAGCGAGCCGAAATTCGCATTCGTGAAGGCGGCTCACTGGCTGTTGCCGGAACCTGCGCGGGCCGCTGAAGTCCATCCGACAGCTATTATTGCTCCTAGAGTGAAAGTTGGCGCGCGTGTTTCGATCGGGCCGTACGTCGTGATCGAAGACGGCGCAGAAATCGGCGCCGGAACCGCGATTGGAGCGTTCTGCTTTCTGGGCCGCGGAGCGCGCGTGGGCGAGGACTGCAGGCTGCATTCGCGCGTCACGTTGTATGCGGGTTCGTGCATTGGAAGCCGGGTCGAGATCCATTCGGGCGCGGTCATCGGCGGCGACGGATTTGGCTATGTATTCGGCGAAGGGCGCCACTGGAAATTTCCTCAAATCGGGACCGTTGAGATTGGGGACGATGTGGAGATAGGCGCGAACACCACGGTTGATCGAGGTTCGCTTGAAGTAACGCGGGTTGGCAATGGCGTGAAGATTGATAATCTGGTTCAAATCGGTCACAACGTCCAAATTGGCGAAAACTCAGTTTTGGCCGCGCAGACCGGCATATCCGGCAGCAGCACGCTTGGCAAACGCGTTCTTGTCGGAGGGCAAGTTGGGATTGCCGACCACGCGCGCGTCGAGAATGGAGCGATCTTAGGCGCACAAGCTGGAATATTGCCGGGAAAGATCATTCGCGGCGGGCAGACCGTATGGGGGACCCCCGCCCGCTCGCTCGAGAAATTTAAGGAACAACACGCCTCACTGGCGCGCCTCCCGGATCTCGCCGAGCGCGTACGCCGGCTCGAAGACGCCACGCCGGATCGGTAGGTGTGCTGCTCAGGCGACCGTCTTCGTTTTCCATTCGCTGTTAGTTGAACCCAGGCGTTCCGATGGATTCACCGTTTCTTCACTGCGACGCAGGTCCCCGGGCAGCCCGGAACGGTCTTCCGCCATCCTAAGGAGGGTCCGGGGAGCAACTGGCTGCGCGTTTTCAGTTGACCCTAGGCCAGATACGAAAGATAATAACGCCGAGTAAGCCCGTAACTATCTGCAATACCGGGAGATTGGGCATTTTCCCGATCCGCTGGGCAAGGGGGCTACGGGGTATCTCAGGGTTGATAGTGACACGATATGTCTGAGGTGTGGATGGGACCGGAAGCAAGACTGCGAGTGGAACTTCCGAACGCTGGCGCAACGCATGGCACCGCCACAGCTCCCCGCCGAAATACCGAAACACCCGTAGAGCAGGCGGTCAGCCGAAGCGTCAAGTGGATGCTCTCCGCCCAGAGCCAGGAGGGTTACTGGTGGGGCGAGCTTGAGGCCGATACCACTCTCGAATCTGATTACATTCTCTACCTACACATTCTTGGCGAATTGGATTCCCCGAAGACCCCCAAACTGGCGAAATATATTCGCGACCGGCAGCTCCCCGATGGTGGTTGGAGTATTTTCTACGGCGGCCCCTCTGAGTTAAACGCGACTGTAAAGGCATGGGTCGGGCTGCGGTTGGCGGGTGATGCTGCCAACTCCCCGCATCTCGAGCGTGCCCGCGCCAAGATTCACGAGCTCGGCGGCCTTGAAGCTACGAATTCTTACACGCGCTTCTACCTCGCGATGGTCGGCGCGATTGATTGGAATTTCGTACCAGCGATCCCGCCGGAATTAATGCTGCTGCCGGATTGGTTTCCGATCAATTTGTACGAAATGTCCTCGTGGACGCGAGGCATCGTGATTCCTCTCGCGATCGTCTATGCGCACAAACCCGCGTGGAGTCTGCCGCAAGGTGTCACGGTCGACGAACTTTTCCGCAAGCCCGGGGCCAGGCCGCCTTCGCTGGCGTGGGACCGACGCGTGATCTCCTGGAAGAATGTCTTCCTCGCGCTGGGACGTGGCGTGAAGGTTTATGAAAAGCTCTCGTGGCTGCCGTTCCGGAAACTATCGCTTTCGCTCGCGCGCAATTGGATGCTCGAGCGTCTCGAGCGCAGCGAAGGCCTCGGCACGATCTATCCCGCCATGATGAATTCGATTTTTGCGTTGGCTGCGGAGAGCGACGATACGACCGATCCGCTATTGGCTCGGGAAATAAACTTTCTTGCACGTTATGAAATCGAGGAGGCGGATACTTTACGCGTCCAGCCCTGCATTTCACCATTATGGGATACGGCAATTGCAATGGTTTCGCTGGAAGAGGCGGGACTTGATCCGGCGCATCCGGCGCTACTGGCTGCCTCGCGCTGGCTGGTGGACAACCAAATTCTCGGGCCGGGCGATTGGCAAGTGAAGAATCGCGATGCGGAACCGGGCGGGTGGGCATTCGAATTCCGAAATGATTTTTATCCGGACGTGGACGACACGGCGTTCGTTCTGATGGCCTTGGGTCGCGTGGAAGATCCGGAACCGGCGCGCTTGCGCGCTTCGATTCGCCGTGGACTTGCATGGCTCGTCAGCATGCAGAATGAGGACGGCGGCTGGGGCGCGTTCGATCACGAAAACAATCTCGATTTCCTGAACCATATTCCGTTCGCAGATCACAACGCGATGCTTGATCCTTCCACGGCGGACGTCACCGCGCGTGCCATGGAATGTCTGGGGCAAATGGGTTGGCCGGCGACACATCCGGCTGTCGAGCGCGCGGCCGCGTATGTGCGCCATGAGCAGGAAACGGACGGTTCCTGGTTCGGGCGCTGGGGGGTCAATTACGTCTATGGCACCAGCGGTGTGTTGCGTGCTCTCGAGACTTTCGGACTCGGTTCCGCTCCGGAATGCAAGCGCGCTGCTGAATGGCTGCGTTCCGTACAAAATTCAGACGGAGGATTCGGAGAATCCATCCTTTCCTACTACGACCCCTCGCTCAAGGCGAAAGGGAAGAGTACGGCATCGCAGACCGCCTGGGGTTTGATCGGCTTGCTCGCTGTGGTGGGAGCGAACGATACCGCGGTCGAGCGCGCGGTTGCGTGGCTCGTCGCAAGTCAAAATGATGACGGCACGTGGGACGAACCTGAATTTACGGGCACGGGGTTTCCGAAAGTGTTCTATTTGAAATATCACCTGTATAGAAACTCTTTCCCGCTTTACGCGCTGGCGCGCTACGACAATTTGCGCCAGAATCGCCGGAAGTACGTCGGGGTACAAGTGGCCGCCGACGAGATGCAATCACGCAACGGGCATTGATGGGGCAGGCCAAAGAGGCTATCCGCACTCCATGACCACGCTCGTCACGGGCGCTACCGGCTTCCTCGGGAGCCATGTTGCCGGCCAACTTGTCACCGCAGGCCATTCTGTCCGCGTTCTAGTCCGCAGCACCAGCAATCTCCAGGCAGTTGATGGCTTACACGCGGAACGCGTTGTAGGCGATTTGCAGGACATGATTTCGCTCGATCGCGCGATGAAAGGCGTTCGCCGCGTGTTCCACGTGGCTGCCGACTATCGCCTCTGGACGAAAAACCCAAGCGAAATTTACGAGACAAATGTCGAAGGCACGCGCCGTCTCCTGGAAGTTGCGGGGCAGGCCGGTGTGGAGCGCTTCGTCTACACCAGCACGGTCGCGACGATCGCAGTCTCGGACGACCCTGCGGCGCTACCCAACGAGGGAACGCACGCAACGCTTAGTCAGATGATCGGGCACTACAAGCGTTCGAAGTTCATGGCGGAACTTGAGGCAATTAAAGCAGCCGCTGCGGGGATTCCAGTCGTCATCGTGAATCCGACCGCACCTGTGGGGCCGGGCGATTGGAAGCCGACGCCGACGGGCCGCATCATCCTGGACTTCGTGAACGGGAAAATGCCCGCCTACGTGGACACAGGTTTGAACCTCGTGGCCGTCGAGGACGCCGCGGCTGGCCATTTGCTCGCGGCGGAAAAGGGACGCGTCGGCGAACGCTACATTCTCGGCGCACGTAATATGACGCTCAAGCAGATTCTGGACGCACTGGCGTCCATCACAGGGCGCCCCGCGCCGCGCGTGCGTTTGCCGCACACCGTGGCGCTGGCTGCGGGTTACGCAGACGAGTTCTTCTCGCGCCTGACAGGCCGCGAGCCACGGATTCCCGTGGAAGGCGTGAAAATGTCACGTCACCGGATGTTCGTGGAAAGCGACAAGGCTGAAAGGGAACTGGGCTATCGGCCCGGCGCCGTCGAGCCGGCACTTGAACGCGCCGTTCGCTGGTACGGCGAGCACGGCTATCTCCGCGGCCGCACCGGAACAAAACGAGTTGCGCACGCGCAAGCTGCGTAGCTTTTTGATACTCTATAGCCGTACCTACATATAGCTTTTGAATCCCGCGGCGCTTGTCGCGGTGCATCGTGAATAATAAGCGGGGGTCGAGCCCCTGAGTCACAGAAAGATCATTCGGGCCTTAAGTTGAAAAATGAAAGTCCTCATTACATTTGCGCTCGCAAATGAATTCGCCCCCTGGCGAAAGTTGCGGCGTTTCAAACGGATTTCCACGCCTGCGTCGGATCAAGGGTATTCCGCGCGAGTGGGTCATTGCGACGTTCGGGTTATTCTCACCGGTGCTGGCCGCTTCGCGGCGCAACGGGCCCTCGTACATGCGTTCGACTCCGCTCCCGACGTCTGCATCGCTTCCGGCCTTTCCGGCAGTCTCAAGGCGTCCTATGTTCCCGGCGAAGTTCTAGCCGCCCGGACGGTTGGCGACGTCAATCGTGTACGCGTTCTCCCCAGTGACTCCGAATTGGTAGCGCGCGCGGAGACCCTGGGAGCCACGATCGTCGAGAGATTTCTCGTTTCAGACAAGGTCATCTCGACGACTGAAGAGAAGAGCACCCTGAGCGCCAGCGGCGACGCAGTTGACATGGAGAGTCTGTATATTCTCGCGGCCGCGGCTCAGCGAGGAATTCGCTCGGTGGCGATACGAGCGATCAGCGATGGCGCTGATTCGACGCTCCCCTTGGATTTCAACGGCGTTTTTGATGAGCGGGGCGCGGTGAGCATTCCGAAAGTGATCGGGCAGGTGGTTCGGAAGCCCGGGCGTATTGCTGGATTGATTCGGCTCGCAAATGAAAGCGAGCGCGCAGCGGCGGCGCTGGCGCATTTTCTCGAGAACTACGTTCAAGGCATAGCATCTGGTCTGTCGCCTGAGGTTGAGAAGGCCGAGGTGCTGGCCGTATGAGCCACACCATTGCACAAGTCGGATCGAGCGAGTCCCGGCACGGCGACGGCGGCCAAATGCGCGCCGGTGTCTACCGCGGCAAGGGTCGCGTAGTCGTCGAACAGGTACCCATTCCTGAAATTGGCGCTGGCGAAGTGCTTTTCCGCGTGGCGGCATGCGGCATCTGCGGCACGGACATCAAGAAGATTCATCATGGGTTCATCGCGCCGCCCCAAATCCTTGGCCATGAGCTTGCCGGCACTGTCGTGAAGACGGGTGCGGGCGTTACGAAGTTCAAGGTCGGCGACCGCGTCGTAAGTTTTCATCACATCCCGTGCGGCAACTGCTTCTATTGCGAAAGGCATCTATTCTCGCAGTGCGCGGGATATAAGAAAGTCGGGCTGACCGCGGGCTTCGATCCCAACGGCGGCGGATTTGCGGAATATGTTCGCGCCATGCCATGGATCGTCGAGCGCGGGATGATCGCGGTTCCGGATGGCGTTACATTCGAAGAGGCTACCTTCGTCGAACCGGTGAACACGTGCCTGAAGGCCGTACGCAAAGCGCGCGTTGCTCCCGAGGAAACCATCGTCGTGATCGGGCAGGGGCCGATCGGCATGCTTCTGATGATCCTCGCGAAGAATGAGGGCGCGACGGTTTACACGAGCGACCCGATGGCGGGGCGCCGGGCGGCGAGCATACGATTTGGCGCCGCGGAATCGTTCGATCCCGCGGATGGAAAACTGGACGCTGAAATCCGCCAGCGGACAGGCGGGCGCGGCGCGGACGCAGTGCTGCTGGCTGTGCCCAACGCGGCATTGGTCCCGGAGGCGCTGGCTCTCGCGCGGCCGGGCGGGCGCGTGCTACTGTTTGCCCACAACGACCCCGTGCTGCAGCTCGAGTTTCCGGCCGCAGCCGTGGGAGTCGAAGAGAAGGAAATTCTTGGAAGCTATAGCGCTTCAGTTGGTGACCAGGAAGAATCGGCGGCGCTTGTATTTGGGCGCCGGCTGCCGCTGCGCGAGATGATCTCGCACCGCTTCCCGCTGGAGAGCATCGCGGACGCGCTGGAATTGGCGGCGCATCCGAAACACGATACCCTGAAAGTGATGATCGCGCACGAATGACCAGGTCAGAAAAAAACGGACACATGACCGCCGCGGTGCTCTACGGCTCCGAGGACGTGAAGATCGAGCGCGTGGATATTCCGCGCCTCGCCGCGGACGATGTGCTGGTTCGCGTGGAAGTCGCGCTCACTTGCGGCACCGATTTGAAAGTCTGGAAGCAGGGATTCCACGAGCGCATGATTCAGCCGCCCGCGCTTTTTGGCCACGAACTTTCGGGAACAGTGGAAGAGAAGGGCAGCGCCGTCAATGGCGGCGTGCGCAAGGGGATGCGCGTGGTGCCTTCCAACTCTGCCCCGTGCAATCAATGTTTTTTCTGCCGCAAGGGTCAGCCCAATCTCTGCGAAGACCTGCTGTTCAATAACGGAGCGTACGCGGAATACATTCGTATCCCGGGAAGAATCGTCCGCGAAAACATGTTGGAAATCCCGGACAGCGTCTCGTTCCTCGATGCAGCAATCGTCGAACCGCTCGCGTGCGTGCTCCGCGGAGTTCACGAGACAGGCATCCATGACGGCGACACCGTAGTCGTCATCGGCTGCGGGCCGATAGGTCTTAAATTCATTCGCATTCTTTCCGGGCGCCACGTGCGCGTAATCGCCGTGGGCAAACGCGATAGTCAAATGCGCGCAGCGGAGCGCCTGGGCGCTGTCGCAGCGTACGATGTCTCCAAGATAGACGATCCGGTCGCCCTCGTCCGCCAATTGACCGAAGGCGGACGCGGCGCAGACGCGGTGATTGAAGCAGTCGGCCAGGCGGCCACGTGGCAATGGGCGCTGCAGATGGTCCGCAAGGGCGGCACTGTAAATCTCTTCGGCGGGTGCCCGCGGAACACGGAAGTAAAAATTGATCCCGGTGCGCTCCATTATTCCGAAATCAGCATCAAGTCCACGTTCCACCATACGCCGCGATTTATTCGCGAGGCCCTCGATACGATCGTGCGTGGTGAAATTCGCGCCAGCGACTTCATTACCGGAGAAGTGCCACTCTCAGAGCTTCCCGGCGTGTTCGAGCACATGAAGAATCGCAACGGCGAGCTGAAGACGGCCATTATTCCCTGAGCGTCTTCCAATTCCTTTGCCGCGATCCATACACCAACCGATTTGATGTTGCCCACTCCTGAACTCGAGATAGCCCGCAACCTGCCGCCTGAAGGCTGCACCGCGGAGGAAGCGCAGCGCTACACGCGCTGGCTTGCCACGCACCATTACGAGAATTTTGGCGTCGTCTCCTGGCTCCTTCCGCGCGAGCTGCACCAGCATTTCTACAACGTCTATGCCTATTGCCGCTGGTCGGACGATCTCGGAGACGAGATTCCGGACCGCGCCCGAGCGCTCGAATTGCTGACCGCCTGGGAGGAAGACCTTCGCCACTGCTGGCGCCATGGTGAGGAACCGTGTCATCCAGTACTCATCGCGCTGCGTGAGACGGTTCGCGCGAAGCATACGCCGCTGCGTCTTTACCTCGATCTGCTGCGCGCTTTTAGGCAGGACCAGAAGATCCAGCGCTATGCGACATGGGATGAGGTTCTGCGCTATTGCAACTATTCGGCGAATCCCGTGGGGCGTCTTGTGCTGCATCTTTGCGACTACCGCGACGACGAGCGACAGCGGCTTTCGGATTTCACGTGCACCGCATTGCAGCTGGCGAATTTCTGGCAGGACGTGTCGCGCGACCTCGAAAAGGGCCGCATCTATATCCCGCTCGAAGAGCTTTCCAAACACGGTTTGACCGAGGAGGACATCGTCTCGCGGCGCTTTGACTCGCGCTATGTCGCGCTGATGAAATCGTTGATCTCACGAACGCGCGAGCTATTCGACGCCGGGATACCTCTGACTCAGCGAGTGGACGGTGCACTCCGAACGGATATCGAGCTATTCAGCAGTGGCGGGACGGCGATCCTCGATGCTATTGAGGCGTCGGGGTACAACACTCTTTCGCACCGGCCTTCGCTCTCGAAATGGACGAAGGTCCGACTCCTCGGCCGCGCTCTCGGATCGCGAGCCTTCGCGCGCAAGTCTGATTCAGAATTTGATCGCCCAGCGACCTCCGAGATCTTGCCAACGCAAGGTTTGCCATCTGCGAGCGAAGTCGTTCTCTCGATGCCGCGTGAACCGCACTCCGTAATCGCATCCTACGCCGAATGCAATCGCATCGCCCGGGCGTCACGCAGCAGTTTCTATCTCGCGTTTTTTGGCCTGCGCAAGGAAAAGCGCAACGCGCTCTGTGCCCTTTACGCCTTTATGCGCCTGGTGGACAACGTCTCGGACGAGCCCGGTGATATCGAAACGAAGCGTCTCGGCCTGGCACGTTGGCGCGCACTGCTTGACGAAGCCTCATCTGGCCGCACAGGGGGCCATGCGATCCTTCCCGCGCTCGCCGATACGATCACCCGCTTCGAGATTCCCACACGGTACTTTCACGATCTAATCCTCGGCGCGGAGATGGACCTGACGGTAGCGTCCTATGCTACATTCGACCGGCTCTCGGAATACTGTTACCGCGTGGCGGGCACGGTCGGACTTACATGCTTGCACGTTTTCGGATTCCGCGACCCGCGCGCGCCTGACCTGGCCGAGCGCCTGGGCCTGGCGTTTCAGCTCACGAATATCATTCGCGACGTGCAGGCGGATCACGAGATGGGACGCGTTTACTTGCCTCTCGAGGATCTCGCCCGGTGCGGTGTCCGCGAACAGGATTTGCGCGGGCCATTGACGCCGCCGCTTCGCGATTTGCTCGCGTTCTCGGCGGATCGCGCATGGCGCTTTTATGAGGAAGGTGTACCGCTCGTCGCGCAGGTGGACCCGGACAGCAGGGCGACTTTGTGGGCTTTGATTCGGACGTACAGCAGCTTGCTCGCGCGGATCGAAGAGCGCGGGTTTGATGTTTTCTCCTCGCGCGTCTCCCTGTCGAGCGCCGAAAAAATCCAATTTCTCCTGACGGCTGGGATGACGGGCTGGTGGAAGCGGGATGCCCTCGCAAAACGTTCTGGTGATCGGCGGCGGTCTCGCGGGCCTGGCCTCCGCCGTCGCGCTGGCTGAAGCAGGAATCGAAGTCCAACTTTGTGAGAAGCGCCCACACCTGGGCGGTCGCGCCGCGTCCTACACATTGCCGGACGGCACCGAAGTGGACAATTGCCAGCACGTGACGCTCGGCTGCTGTACCAACCTCGCGGATTTCTATCGCCGTGCGGGTGCAGCCGGGAAGATCCGTTTCTACGACCGGCTCTATTTCGTGGACCGCCATGGTCGCCGGTCGACAATGGAGGCATCGAAGCTTCCACCGCCGCTGCACATGGCCCCGTCGTTCCTCTTTTTCGGCGCGCTCACGCTTGCGGACAAGCGGTCAATCGCAAGGGCTCTGCTCTCGATTGCGCGGTCGGGGGGCCAGCCGCCGGGAATCGAGTCGGTTTCGATGCTCGCTTGGTTGCAGCGAATGAAGCAAACGCAGGGCGCGATCGAACGCTTCTGGCGCGTCGTGCTAGTCAGCGCGCTCGACGAAGAGCTGGCGCGAACTGATGCGCGTTACGGAATCGAAGTCTTTTGGAAGGCATTTCTTGGCAGCCGCGGCGGATATCGCGTGGGCATTCCTTCGGTGCCGCTGGGCGACCTTTACGAAGGCTGCCGCCAGGCTATCGAGCGCCGCGGCCGTCCTGTACGCGTGCGTTCGGGAGTCCGGGAAATTCGCGTTCGGGATGGCCGGTTCGCGGGCGCTGTACTCGAAGATGGTTCGGAGGTTTTGGCGGATGCCTGCATCGTTGCCGTGCCACACAACGTGGTTCTCGGCCTGTTTCCGAAAGAGATGGGAGAGCCGGGCGGAATGCTGGAGGGCTTGCATCACATTCGGAGTTCGCCGATCACCGGAGTTCATCTCTGGTTCGATCGTGAGGTAATGAAGGAGCCATTTCTGACGCTGCTCGACCACACTACGCAGTGGGTGTTCAACAAGACGCTCTTGTATGGGCAAGCCGCGACAAGTGGTCAGTACCTGCAACTGGTGATCAGTGCGTCCTATGATCTGGTTCCGCGTTCCCGGCAAGAAATTATTGACCTTTGCCGGCGCGAGCTGGCGGACATCCTTCCGGCTTCGCGTGACGCTCGACTCACGAAGGCGACGGTGATCAAGGACGTAATGGCGACATTTTCGCCAGAGCCCGGCGTGGACCGTTACCGCCCCGCGCAGAAAACCAGCGTGGAGAATCTATACCTCGCGGGCGATTGGACTCGTACCGGGTGGCCCTCGACGATGGAGGGCGCTGTCCGCAGCGGCTATCTGGCGGCGGAGGCGGCGCTCGCCGAGTTTGGGCGCCCGCAAACATTTTTGCAGCCGGACCTCCCGTTCGAGGGTTTTTCGAAATCATGGGCGAATCGAAGGATTTCGCGCGGGTCGTGAGCCGTCGGACGCGGGATCCGATACGACCGGTCAATTTGTGGAATGCAGCGGTTACAGTGCCTTCTTGCACCCCACGCGAAGATGCCGTTTGACGCAGGGCTTTCCGGGGTATCATAGGGCAACCCCCAGGAGGATTTTCATGGAGCGGAAGTATAGGCAGCGGGGTTATAGCGACCGCGAAGCCGAAGAAAAGAAACGTGCGCGCGCAGAGCGCACCGAACGGCCGAGCGAGCCGCGTCCGAAGCAGGACATGCTTGGACCGCGCACGCCACGGATGGTTGGAACGGTGATGAGGGCGCGATGTTCGAGTTGCGGCGCGGTGCTCGCGCCGGGCTTCGATCAAAACGGCGCGTGCCCTCGCTGCAATTTCGAGCTGCATTCGTGCAAGCAGTGCGTTCACTTTGATACGGGACGGCAGTTCGAGTGCACACAGCCGATTCCGGATCGAATTGCGAAGAAAGACGCGAAGAACGATTGCACTTTCTTCGAGTACCGAATGACTGTCGAGAAGGACACTTCGCCGGTGACCTACGCCACGAATGCTCCCGCGGCCCCTGCTGCGGCCCGTCCCAATGACGCGCGCACGGCTTTCGAAAACCTCTTCAAGAAGTAGCTCCCACAAATTTGAAATAACGATGTTCCCTGATGCGTATACGTACGTGTACCGAGCGCGCGCGACGATTTTGATTTCGCCGCATGCGACAGCTCTACTTGGGTGGGAGAGGAAACAAAGTTGGCTCGCTGGATGGTGCGTCCGCGATGGCTTCCAGTTCAGGATAGCGATGGCGGAGCGGCTCGGGGATCTTGACCTTATTGTGCGTGAGCATGTGAATCAATTGCAGCGCGTTGACGACGCCTTTGCCCTCGAAATGATTATTCGTCACCACGAAAGTGGTCTTCGTGTGCTCGGCCACGTGCTCGATTCGCCCGGCCCACGGCAAAAGCTCCTGTTCGGAATATAGATAATTATAGCGCTCGTGGCCGGGCATCTCCGGATCATCGCTGAACCAGGTATCTTCGCGGCGGCCATGGAAGCGGAAGTAGCCGAGCGCGGAAGTGGCGCGCTCGCCCGGTTTAATCGAGCGGCCGATCAGCGGCTGGTCAATGTTACAGATTCCGACGTGGCGTTCGTGGAGAAAGGCATAAAACTCCGGTTGCGCCCACGACGAATGCCGAACCTCGACAACCAAAGGGTAATCGCTGAATTGCCCGAGGAGCGTTTTTAATCGCGCGAGGTTTTCGGTCGTATTGTGAAACGAGAAAGGGAATTGAAGCAGAACCGCCCCGAGGCGCCCGCCGGCGTGAAGCACATTAAAACCCGTGCGAACCAGCTTTTCGTCCGCCGCAGTCGCGCCCTCTTCGTGCGTGAACCTCTGCCACAGCTTGGCGGTAAAAAGGAATCGTGGATTCGCCGCAACGCGCTCGATCCACTGCGCCACCAGCTCAGGGCGGAGCGGATTGTAAAACGAGGTGTTGATCTCTATCGTGTCGAAGAACTCGGCGAGATAAGTCGCCTCATGGAATCCGCGCGGCCGCCGATGCGGATAGACGATGCCGCTCCAGTCGGAATAGGACCATCCGGCGGGGCCGACGAGAACACGCCCAGGTTTCGCGCCGGCCGAGTTGTCCTTCGAGGGCATGGAATATTTTCTAGCGACCTCACACTGAGCGTATGACGCGCTTCGAGGGCGTGTCAATTGATGCGGCTGCGACGGTCGCAGTTGCGCGGCGCAGTCCCCAGCGATACTCTGGACTTGCCGCCATGCGAAGGTCGCCTCAGGTTGCCG
Source organism: uncultured Acidobacteriota bacterium (assembly GCA_963814855.1). Classification (GTDB taxonomy): domain Bacteria; phylum Acidobacteriota; class Terriglobia; order Acidiferrales; family UBA7541; genus Palsa-295. The sequence continues at coordinate 1,174,140 of CAWFEL010000007.1, read as the reverse complement.
CTCAATTCGCCGGAAGGTGCCCTAATGAACGTAACCTACAGTCAAATCGAAGCCGAAGTTCGCGAGTCAATTGATAAGGAGTGTGCGCGCCACATCGAGAAGCTGAATCGTTTGCTGAAACGGTACGATCCCGACTTGGTTCAGCTTCACTGCACGCTTGAAAAGACGCCGCACCGGATCGAGTTCGCGTTTTCGCTAAACCTAACTCTGCCCACCGGCTCGCTGCAGGCGACCGGCCGCGGCTCGGACGCCCGCGCCGGTGCGAAAGTCGCATTCGCCGAAATCGAAGGCCGGGTAAAAAAGCATCAGGCAAAGTTGCGCAAGGATTACATTTGGAAACGAAAGCGTCCGCGCGGCGCACTGAAGCCCGGTGAAGTCACGTCGGCGGACTGAGGCGAGTTGGGAAAATTGGGCAGGTCTCGCGCAGGTTGCCCGTTTCGCGCGCACACGCTAGAATCAAACACCGCTCGAAGCTGACGCGGTGCCGTCCGTACGATCGCGCTCAACATTCAAAATGTTGCGGTTTCGTGCGCTTACGTTAGGGGCGTAGCTCAGTGGTAGAGCAGCGGCCTTTTAAAGCGTTTCCTGCGTTTCCGTAAACTCCCTGTTTTCACTAAGTCGCTTATTTTGTGCTTGTTATCTCTTGAGTGCCGTTGGCTATTCTTGCCTAAATGTGGCTGTTCTTGACTCGTTTAGCCACAGAACAGCCACAGTAATGCACCAAAGTAGGGCAGTCGGTTTTCAGCACTTAGGGGGTAGGTTCGACTAGAATACATACGGGAGGTCTTTGCCACGGTGTGCCACCTGCGGCCACCAAGGGCCACTAAAGGACAACCAAACCGGCACATAAACCGGCACACTTCTTTTTCGCGCTTTTTCTGCCGCGCCGGTTGACTTGGAAATACTTGGGGCGTAGGTTAGGCGAATGATAGCCACTAAGAAAATCCCATCCAAGAAACTGGCATTGAATTGCTATTTCTGCGGCGGGGCACTTCGCTCCGACGACGCACACTTTGAAATCTTCGACCAGGAGCAACCGCCGTTTAGCTCCGACCGTACGAACTATATCCGGTTCAACGCGCATGGCGGAAAGGAACGCTACGGCGCGCTCGACTATCCCGGCAACGGCGAAGGGAACTACAAAACCGTTGTGGTATTCGCACACACGGAGTGCGGGCCGGATGCGGGATACCACTTCACGTTTGACCGACTCGACGAAAACTGGAACCGCCAGTTAGAGGAAAAGACCTGGTACACAGATTCGATTGCCGACGCCCTTGTGATTGCCAGACAAGCGATGGGCGTTCGCGGCACCTAACGCGAAATCCGGCTTCGATCATCGCCGCGTTCGCGCTTATCTCCCCACCGAGAACTCGCGCGTGCAAGTCCTTGCGTTGCTCGCGCAGTCGTCGAAGGGCGGCGGCTTGGGTGTTGCCGGTCGGAGCATTGGGAGCGGACTCTAAACGACCTTGTACATTGTCAAAGGTAGTTTTAGCGACACCCGTGGCTTCTTTGGGCGTCTCAGGTTTCTTCACAGCGTTCCTGTTTCCAGGTTGCGCCCCGCCTGGCTTTGTTCTCGCAATGTCCATGGCGTCCGCGATCACCGGATTCCTTTTCAGTTCGATCAGGGCTTCCAGTTCTTCGAGGGAACGCCCGGACTTCAGCAACATCGGCGCCGCCCGAACGGCCGATGCGCTTCAGCGTTCTCTTCTTGATCCATTCGCTCCTGCACCTTCTTCGCTTCGCGGACCGATAACATACTGGAACCAAAAACTGCGAGGCGATCTAACCGCCGCGACTTTCGTGGCTCTTTGAATCCCCACTTCTGTGCAAGAGCGTCAGCCGATTTTTCTGCGGGGCGATCTCTCCATTGCAGTCCTATCCCTGATTCCATTTCTTCGTTTCCTATCACATGATGCCCAAGCGCAATGTGCGCGACTTCGTGCGCGAAAGTGAAGTTGACGTGCTTCACGGTTTCAAACTCAAGCGTCGGGCATAAGTAGATCATCGGACTGGCGGATCCTGGCGTGAGTGTTGCTTTTCCCACAATCGAAAGGGACGGCGCGAAAAGTATGATCGGGGGCAGTGCCTCAAGCGTCTCGTCAGTCCAATCAGCGCGTGCGTGGAAATAGCAAGCCGCGCTGTAGCGTTTCAAGGTCAAAGCATCGTTATGCATCCAGCCCAACGCTAGACTTGTTAGGACTGTATCGCGCATAAAGCTGTGTTCGTCCATCGTTTCTCACTTTCGATTTGAAACCGGAACGGCCAGTGCATCCCAGAGCCTTGACCGTCCCTGTGATCGGCGAGCCAGAAGCTACGCCGAAGCTTTTTTTACTTAGCCTTTGCTCGCCGCAACACATCGGCAATACTCGTCTCAATGTGACTCTCACTCAGTACCGCGAAGCGCCGCACCATTCGGGGAATGCCGCCGGGGCGTTTGCTTTCCCTCACAAAATATCGAATAGCATCTTCTCTGTAACCGAAGTGGCGTCCGCGAGCGATTATTATTTCTTCGCGCATGTCCGTGCCGGTTCCAGGCGTGTCCTCGCCCCATACGATGTTACAGCCATCAGCTCGCGCGTTTGGAAATCCAGGTCTGTTCCGCATTTGCGCGGCAATCTCCCGCGCTCTTTCCTCGGCAATCGAAACTTCGGAGTACCCGCCTTTGCGCTTTCCGCCAACTGGTATGAGTAGGTCGAGCGGCTCTCCGCCTTCCGACGTCAAATGGATGGCATCGTCAGCAAGCGACGGGTCTTCCAGTATCGAGCGATAATATGGAATCAGTCTCCGCGATGAGATGGCATCTTCTACGCTCATGTTGGCTTCTCCCTTTTCGATTCAGTTGCGCCGCCGCCGCGCTGCTGTTTAGTTTGCCGCTCCGCGCTCATTTTCTTCGTCTTCCACGATTGTCTCTGCGGCAGCCAGGGTTGTGATTTTGTGTACGATCTCCTTTTCGCCATCTGACAACTCGAAGTCAACCGCCATAGAATCGCCACTCTGGTTCCAAATTCTCAAGTTGGTACGCTGGTCGTTCGTAGTGTATGGAACGAGTAGCAGATCTGCTTTTAGCCCCTCCTGTGTCATCTTCCACCGAAGAATTCCGAGACCCGTCAGTGTTGCAAGTGCTGGTAGTATGTCCTCGACTTGCTGAGCGTCCATTGTGTTTCTCCTTTTCGTGGGAACTTTTGTTGCCAAGTTTTTTACTTGGCCCAAAAAAAACGCGCCCAACCAGAAATCGTTTCAAGGAATCGAAATCCCTAAAAACTAAATCTGGTTGGGCGCGTTTTGGCTGTCGGTCGCCAAGGCATTTGCCCGCACGGCAGGCCCTACATCCACCGTGGTCGTGAGCCTTACTAACTTCTACTGCTCGATGTCCTACGTATTTTAACATAGGGGGCAAGCTTCTTGCATTAACGCGCCACGACAACGGCGACCGCTGCGCCTGGACCCACGCGCGCGGGCGCTTCGACAACATGCCAGCGCCCCGGCGCCGCGAACTGCTCTAACAGGACCGCGAACGGTTGCGCGTCGCCTTTCTTGAAGCGCACAGAGAAGTTGCCCGCGCTATCGGTGTAAGCCACGACGCCGCCGACCTGGAGCGCAGCGCCGGAAACTGGATTGCCGTGAAGATCTAAAACTTGGCCGCTGATTTCGTACTTTGCTTTCTCCATCCACTCCGCAGAATGTCCGCGAGCGTTGATCGGTTCGCCTAGAAAGTCGTTGCCGGAAGCCGTGTACAAAAACAAATGCTCGGCACGATTAACGGACGTCGCCAGATTAACGCTCGCGTTCTGGACGTGAACTGTGAGGGCAGCCACGGTCGCAGATTCAAACTTGCTAGACGTCACGTTGTACAAAAGTTGCTGGCCGATGCTGGCCGTGAAGCGGTTCGAATGGTACGCCCCGCCGAAAGAAAAAGAGCCGTGGCCGTCGCGCGTGTAAGTTTGCGATGCGGACCAATGCCGGAAGGTTTCCGTGCCGGTCGTGAGATAGATTGGCGATTGGTTTGGGCCGACCGCCCAGGACTCGCGGACCGTGGCGAAATCAGAAATGCGAATGCCAGCGCCCGCGCTTTCTCCCCATCCATGCACGGAATGAAACGCCGTAGCGTTGCCGTCCAAGCGGCCTACGCCTGCGCTCGCGCCGATCTCGTCAATGATTGAATGCAAGGGGCCGTCTACATAATCAGAATGCGAAGCCAAGAAACTCACGCGCTCGCGCGGTCGCCATGTGGCCTGCGCTTGCCATTCCCGCGCGTTCTGGAGCACGCCCGCCGTTGCCGTGGCTCTCAGTGCCCGCCAATCGAACTGCGCGGCTCCTAGCGCGGTGTACTTCGCTCCCTGGACTACTCCAAGGCTGGAAACTTTGACGTGGGAGAATCGGCGCTCGTAAAAGATTCCAGCGCCCGGGGACGTGCCGCCAAAAGTTGTAGCGAACTGCGCCTGATACAAACTGCCCGTTTCCCCAATAAAAAACTCCAGCTTTTGCTTTTCGGTGTTTCGGCCGAAACTTACTCCGCGCTCGGCAATACCGATTCCAGACAATCCCGCAGTGAAAGAAAACTGACTGTCTCCCGCAGTGACGTCGAAGCCATGGAACCGGAACAGGTACGCCAGCGAATAGCGAACGTGGCCGTCCGACAGAAGGCCCGCCGATGTAACGAGCGTCGAGTTGGCGAAATAAGTTGTCACACTGGCCCCTGAAACGCCGTCAAGAGTTGAACTGCCTGCACTAACTTCGAACACTTGCCCTGTGCAGATCGTCGGGCAGAGCAAGAGCGCGAGCACTAGAGCCAGTTTCACAACCCGTAAGCCTTACGCACGCTCGCGCGACAGCCTTTCGATTGCTCGCACACATAGAGCGCAGTCAGCAAAACCAACTTCGCTTGAATCCCGCTGTCCGTATGGCCCGCGCTCATTACGGCCCCGAAGGCGAGCACACACGGAAGCACGTCGCACGATGCGGTGTAAGAGAACTCATGCGGCTGTCGCGGTGGAATCCGTGCGGACGTCTCGCTGAGTTTGACGTGCGTGGTGCTGTCGAGTGGATGCCGGACAGGCTCGCCTTTTGCGTCGAAGCTGATAACGTACGTCTCAATTGAGACGGCCATCGGAACAATGTTGTTATTCGTTACCGTGAACTGGCCGACGCATTTCTTGCCGCCGCATTCCCCGATGAGTGGCGAGATCGTCTGGCCGGACGCCGCAGAGAGTAGAGCGAAAAAAACTCCGATGATGAATAGGATTTTCATATTCGTATCCAGTGGAAAGAGAAGGGCGCGGCCCGCCCGGCGGACTCGCGCCCAACTCCAACTACATCGCTCCGGCGTAAAAGAACAGCGTTCCGGTGTAGCTGTCCGGCACGATGGTTGCCGAAGGACTCACACGAATCTTGAACGGACTGGTATTCGTTCCGGTCTGATTCGCGCCAGTGATTGCGATGTTCTGGATTTCGTCGCAGATTGGTCCATACCCTGCTGATGCAAAGTAGGAACCGGGGAAGTTCGATACCGGCGTGTCGCAGTTTTCTTCCGCAGACAATCCTTGACCGAGAATGTCGGTGGATGAAATTGAATCGCTACCCGTGCCCGTGAGCGCCGCGCCAGCCGCAACGTTGAAACTCGCCGCAGTCTGCACGACCGTACGCCCCGAAGACAAAGCCCACGAAACGGTCAAGTGGACCGCCTGTTGACTGGTCGTTAGCGCGAGCGTGGCTGTATCAATGGACAGGGTAAGACTCTCGGCGCTGGAATATGTGACGGTCGTACTAACCGGCGTGGCAACCAACGGCGGTTGCGCCCCTACGACCGGCGCGAAAATAAACAGAACAGCGACAAGCATGGCGACTGCTGTTTTTAGTTGCGAGCGCTTCATGTGGGAATACTCCTAAAGCCGTGCGCGTATTTTGATCGTGCTCACACGCGCACGGTTACTGCCCTGGGAAAATCGTTTCTTGTCTGCCGCATCACGGATGGCTCGCAGCAAATCAAGTTCGTCGGTTTCTTCGTGGAAGGTTATTTCCAGAATGCAGTCGGCCAGCGGTCCGGTCGTTGGCATGAATAGAAGTCGGTCGGCAAAGCCTGGAGCGCCAAAGACGCCAAGGAACTTCGCGCCCACGCCGCTGCACAGAAGCCGCAACGCTTCGCGCTCCAGTTCGGGTAGAGCCACGGCAGTCGCGCTAGGTTGGCGTCTTACAAGCAGCTCCAGCACGGAAAGCCATAGAGCAAGGCCCACGGCGATTTCGGCAAATGTGTGCATGGGTTACTTATCCTCCATAGGTCGGGGATAGTAAGCCGTAAACGATTAGGCGTCAACATATATATATGGCGACGTATGGCTAGCGCCGCCGCTCCGTGCTAGGATGTTTTTCTATGAGAACCGCGAAACAGTCCGATACACTTTCCGCCGTGGCTTTCAAGCGAACGACGATTTTCTTACGGCAGTCAACTTTGGACAGGCTTAAAGCCTTGAGCCGCCGAACGGGTGCGCCCGTGGCGGAACTCATTCGCCGTGGAGCGGAACTGTTGCTGGAAAAAGAGCAGCCGAAGAAGAAGACGAAGAACAAATCCTAGGCAGTTCTCCGTAAGAGTTTGCTGACCGTCGAACACCACCACAAATCACCTTGGCGCGGTTTCGTCCCTTCTTCGTTGAAGGCGCGAGCGATTCCGCTGAACGACATGCCCTGTTTTCTCATGGCTTTGATTCGGTCGAGTGTCTTCGCTTCTTCGGGAGTCGAACCGTAACGCTGGCGACTCCATTTTGGGTCGCGCGTCCGCAGCCCCTCGCGCAACAGGATTACGTGAATAAGTCCCATGTTGAACTTTCCGCCGTAGCGCGATGTGCGTCCCTCGGCGGTCAACGTGACGGCAACTTTCCTATAGCCCATACCGGATCGTGCCAACTCTTTGATTCTTTCGAGTGTCGCCTCTTCGCCGGGAAGGGAACCGAAGCGCGGCCTGCCTCCGTTGACGCGCGGTCCCTTTGGTTCTGGCGGCCCTTTTACGGTCGGAACTTTCGGCGGCTTGAACGATGAGACGATGCGCACGCGCGGCTTCGGAATCTTTGGCGGCTTCGGCGGTTTCGGTTCTTCGCCGAGTTCCACGGTCATAAGCGCAGTAACGAACTTCTTCACGCCGTGAGTATCGAAGGCTATGGTGGTGCGCTCGTTCTTGCTTTCGACTACGACACCGCGCCCAAATAGCGCGTGCCGGATTTTCGTTCGCGGCCGCAGTGCTTGCATGGCTAGACGCTGTACGCCTGGACTGCCGGTAAGAGCGTGCTATCGAAGCTTGGCCCTGGACCCGACGCGGCGATCGAAGCGGCCACGCTCACGCCGGAACCGCCTGCCCAGATTGGCGTGATGCGAAACGAGTCGAAAGTGTCCGACAGGCTGACAGACCGCGCCACGGCGTTCGCCGTTGACTCGTAACTGTCAATAAGAAAGCATTCGCCCGTTGCTCGTTTTATCCCTTCGATGAAAATGGCTAGCGTTGCCGGATTGCCCGTTGGCGTGTAGTTGACGGTAAGCGAGCCGCCGCTGGCAACATTCATACCGTTCGGCAGATTGAACGGCTGGCCGCTCTGCGTAAGCACGAAGCTTGTCAGATTTCCTTGTGTCATGTTGCCCCCGTTCAGAACGTGTCGGCCAGATTTCGCTTCCGGCTCTGCTTAATCGTTTGATTGATTCGTCTTCGCGGTAGTGAGATTCCTGCGCGGCGACAACCGCAGCGTAGTTTAATGTCGGTTGGCGTGATCGCTTTTATTTGCATCAGACCGCCGTGAACTTTGCAATAAAGGCGCGCGGTGCGGACCGACAGTTCTCGGTAGGCCAACCAGTCCATTTCGCGCCGTACTTCCGAGATTTGCTCGCGGACGACAGCCTGCGCTTGCTTTTTCTCACGCGCCGTTTTCCGAGCACGTTCTGCGTCTGGACCGCGCTTCGAAATGCGATATTCGATTGTCCTCACGATTGCACCGCCGCGCTTTCAATCAACTGGAGTGTCTCAACGACCATCTTCGCGCTTTTCTTGACGACGGCATCGCGCACGATCCTTTCAACCAATGGCGCGGCGTATTCGAATGCCATCGCCAACAACGCATCGTCGCTCATACGCTGGCCTGCGCTTCCCGCCGCTTTTCTTCCCATCTCCGCTGCTGCCGTTGCCGACGTGGAAGATTTGCGGCAAAGATTCGTTGATTCCGTTCTCGGCGCTTCGCGGCTTCCGCCTGGAGCGTCGGAAGTTCGTTCGCGGCCATTTCGTCGAACGCGCGGAGTACGGCGTTACGGAAGTCAACGAGCAGCGCAACCTTTTCCGGTTGGACGAGTTTGCGAAGTTGAACTTCTTCGCCGGGGGTAACAGCGATTTCGGCTCTGACTGCCGCTAGCGTTGTTTCGTCAACGCACAACGTCAACAACGCTTTTGCCTCATTTATCGGACTGTACGAAAAAGAGTCGTCGCGCCGCGCACGCTCTGGCTTTACTGGCCGTCCATTTACAAAAGCCCGGGCCGACCGTTGTTTTTCGCGGTTATCGGTTGTCGGCGTTATTTCCATTTGCGTCGCTTTTCCTGTATTGTGCGGTGCAGCCGCGCTCAAGATGCCCTCCCGAGCGCGGCCCCCTCTCAGCGCATGGAAACGATGCGGCCCCGCTTCGCGCCGAAACTTCCGGCGCAAACTCACAATATTTCGCGCTCAAGAATCCAAAGGGAGAAAAGATTCCGAGCGCGCTTTATTCCAGGCGGACGTAGCGATCCGCCTGGAAACTTTAGTTCTCGTCGCCGCCAGAAACTAAATGGCGAAATACTGGCGGAACATTTTTCGTCACGTCTTCGCGGTCGAGCGGCTGGCCGTGACGCGGTACGGCGCGAATGCCGAAAGCCGTCTCCGGGGCGTCTGTTTTCGCAATGCTCGAAACGCCATCGGGCACGATTCGCGCCAGATCTTCGTCAATCGAACTTTTGATTGCTTTGGCGTTCGCCAGATGATTCGCGGCGGCTTTCTCGCAACTTGCTCCCATCATTCCGTGGGCTTCTGCGGCTTTCTCAAATCCTTTGCCCATTCCCGCGAAGCACTTTTCGGCGTTGCGATGGCCTTCCGCCATTTCGACCGCGTGTTCTGCTGCGGCCTTGTGCATTTCCATGATTGCTTCTTTTGGTTTCATGTTATTCCCCTGAGTAAGAAAGAATCGGTCTGTGTCCTTGCGCGACGAGCGCTTCATTCAACTGCCGCGCGATGCGCTTGTCGTAAGTAACGGTGTCCTCGTCGTCGCCTTGATCGTCGAGACCACCGATTATTTCCTCGATGAGCGCCGCCAGTTCCGGCGACCAATCTGCGGAATCGTCAATGTCGGAGTCGTCTTGTTTGGCAAGCAGCTTCGCGGCGTACGCTGCTTTTATTTCGATGATGGTTTTCGCAAACTGTTCGGATGGCGTGATCGGCTTCGCCGCCGGCGGAATGTCTTCGTCGTCGGTATTCTTGACGAGCTTCTCAGCCTTGGATGGAGCGCCCGCAGCGCGTGCTGCCGCATCGTAGATAAATCTCCGAGTTGGATTCTCATTGATGGCGAGTTCCTCCGGATCGAAGTTGGCTGGATTCACGTACGGCAGTTCCGGCAGAGTGAACGGTGTCGGCTTGTTGACAACTCCAGGCGAAAGAAACTTGGCCGCGAGCGGGCATTCCAGTTCTCGTTCTTCCTGCTCTTCGGTTTTCTCGATAACAGACGGTCTTGCGAAAAATCCAAACGGCTCATTTCCGGTAGGGAACTGCGGTTCCGGTTCGACTGCCTCCGTCGTTGCTGCGCCGAAAAGTGCGCGAGCAATAACTTCCGGCATCGTCGAATAGGTCGGCTCGATTCGAACGCGCAACATTTCATTTTCCATTTTCGTTCTCTCCGGGGCGTCACACAGAAAAAAGAATGCCCTTCGGTCATGGGAGCAAATCAATGAAACGGATGATAGGAAAATCGAAGGGCGGCCTAAAATATTTCCAAGGGTCAACTAGGGATGATGAGGCGCTGTATCGGCGCCTGATGCCGGTATAAACGAAGGCGCGTAACGCACTACGCTTTTGTGAGCGTGAGATGTGCCATTACCAAACCGCGAGAACGTTTGCCGAGCCGTCACTGACGCCTAACATCTGAGTTTCGCCGGTCACGGTCAATCGCAGAAAAATGCCGTCCCCGACAGATTGAAAACTCGAATCCTGGTCGTCCGAAAGTTCGCCGCCTTCGTCAAGATGCAGCGTTGTGCCGTCGTCTAGTTCGATTTCCACGTTAGATCGGCGCTCCCGGATTCGCCAACTGTGTTCCCGTTCCATATTCGAATTGGCCGGAAATAACACCGCCAGCGCCGGTTGGTCCCTGAAAGATGCCGAGCGACGTCGGTCCGGTCTGGTGATTATTTTGGCATCGGAACGGAAACGTACTGGACCCCGTGTGGTTGGCGCGGGTGCCGCACAGTGGGCATGAAATAAAAATAATGCCAGCATCGTACTGCGTCGGGAACAACGGCACCCCGGGTTGCACGTAGTCGGGAACCGTTACGTTTGGAACGCTCAAGCGGTCGTGGTGAACTTCTTTCGGCCTGTGATCGTGCGGCTGGACATACGGCGAATGTGACGCCGTTGCGATTGCGGCGAATGGCTTCGCTGTTTGAACTTCAGGCTTTGCAGGGGCGGCGGCGGGCTGCTGATAGTTCGCGCTCACTTCTGGCGACGTCACAAACGGACGGCCTTGCTGGACTTCGACGGGCCGCGTTTCATATCCAGGCTGAACGTATCCCATTAGTTTTTCCCCCGATTCAGTTTCAGCAACTCTGCGGCGAGCTTCGCTTGATTCACTTCGTAAAGCGGACCGCTTGGCACTTTCACTGTCTTTGCTTCAATGGCCGCGAACAGATCGGCCGCAGATTCGAAACCACGCAACGCACTCGAAACAATATTCCGCTCCGCTTGCTGGCACTCACCCAAAACAACAATCCACCTAGGATCGTCGAGCGAAACACCGCCGTCGTATAGCTGATAAATCCGTTCAAACGTCGAGTAAGAAATCCAACCTGCGAAAAACAACGTCGCGCTCGAAAGATAAACTTCACGCGCATTCATCGGCCGATTCCACGTCATCCGGTATTTCCGCCGTCACGATTGCTGCGTCCGGCGAATCGTTCTGCATCTCTGCATCCGGCGACAGTTCCGCCAGCGCTTTCGCTTCCGCCGCGCGCTTACTGTTGAACGCGTCAATCGCGTCTCCGTCGGGAACGTTCTGCCAGCGGATTGCAAATCGAATAATCGGAACTTTCGACGGTGGATCTTTTCTTACTTCGCTAATCCTGCGACCGCCAAATGCCGCAAGCATCCCGTTGTCCACATCATCTGGCCAAACGAGTTCTTTACTGATTTCACACTTTCCGTAATCGTTTCGCTGACCGCTTCCAGGCGTCATTACCGGCGCTGGAAAGCTTTTCTTCTTCGACGCCGCGTCCAACAACTTCAGCAACTTCGTAACTTCCTTTTGCCATCTCCATTCTGAAACTTGGTTGCCGTCTTCCACTGCCTTCGCCTGTGCCGTCCGCGCAATCAGCAACGCATTTTCCAATCTCCCTTCTTGCCGCGCTCGCCGAGTATTCGCCATCTTTGTTTCTTCCGCCGATGCCGCCGCATTGTATCGAATCCCTAAACATTTCTTTGCGTGCCGCTGGACGGCTGCTCTATTGAAACCAAATCGCGCCGCGCATTCGTTCTGACTAACCGAGCCAGATTCCAAAGCGCCGTTTATCTCTAATCGCAAATCGCTTTTACAGATTACGCACATGCTCTCGTCTTACACCAAGACGGGGAACGACGGAAGTGCGATTGAGGCCGACCGACTCTTTGTAGCGGTCAATCCACCAGTAAGCCGTTGAATGCGGGATGCCAACTTTGTCCAAGATTGGACGAAGTCCAAGACCTGTGCGCGAGCCTTGCTTCGTGAACTTCCGCTGCCACCGATAGCGTTTCCTTGGAAATTGCCTTTCGCGTGGCTTTAGGTTACGCCACGATTGGCGTAACCTATTTTCGGCCCGAGTTGCCCCAGGCCGTCCAAACAAATCAAAGGTAACGGCGCGTGATGTTTGTTTCTTTTTGTTCTGGTTCCCGGCTGGAGCACCCTGCTTCGCTAACTTGCCAGTCTCCTTCATCTCGATGAGCACACCCGCCCGAACGCGAGCCTGGATGTCTGGCAACTCAAATGCTGCATCTTTTCCTGCGAAAGAAAATCACGATCACTTGAGCAAAAAGTTTCCCAACTGAACGTCAGAAGCACGACCGACCAGATCCCCAAGCTGGCCCAACTTAAAAAATAAAAAATGGCACACCAGTGATCGAGAGTGCTACAGGGGATTTCGGATTGCGCGATGCCAAAAGTTTTCGCACTTTGAGCAATCTGTTTCCTATCTCTGAGACCGCTGAGACGACCGCAGAGCGCATGAGACACAGCCGCGCCGGGTCGTAGGACTGCGGCTGTTCAGACCGTGGCCCGCATTTCTGCTTTCTGGAATCAATGCGTTACAAGGTGCTGTGGCTGGACTGTGGCTGTTCGTGTGCGGTCGCATTCGATCTAAACTTCGCGTCCACGGGCGTTCTGGCGGTCGGATTGCGGGAATAGTGTGTAGGGCCAGGATTTTCCACTACGCGCCGGAAATCCAATCCTGTGCGCGGCGCTGCCATATCTACGCGGCATTCATTCCGGATTAACATTCGGACGGGTGCGGCGCGACGGCGGGCGCGACCGCTACCCTATTGCTTGGTTTTGGAGACAGCTTCGCACGGGTGTGTCGCGTATTCTGAGACCGGAATCAACTTCAGACAGCGCGAGCAGCGAAGTTGAAACCGTTCTGATTTTTCATTCCCAGGAGCAATGGCGGTTGGGGTTGGTTCCGGGGTTGGTTGGACTCGTTCCAAGATCGTTCTGTAGTAGGCATCCAGACGTGCAAGGGCAGTGTCGTCTCCGGCGAGTTTGGTTTTGAGTTCGCAGTATCTTTGGACGTGTTCTTCGTCTGTCGGTTCGTGGAAGTCGTCTTCAACGTCAGCGGCGACAGCCGCGCTATCCGGATTGTATCCGTTCTTGTATCCGGAGTTAGAATCCGGGTGCAACTCTAGAGTTGCGGGTTTAGGAGCCTCCAGTTGCGGGTTTAGGTGTGCCGAGTTGCGGGTTTCCATGTCTCCAGTTGCGGGTTTACGTTTTGAAAGGGGCAACTCTGGAGTTGCGGGTTGTTTATCAGAAAGGGGCAACTCTACAGTTGCACCTTTAGGGTCTGGGAATCGCGGGTCTTCGGTGATGATTCGATAGACGACAGCCATTCCCCGGCCACCTTTTGAGTGGTCTAGTTTTTCAATCAGTTTTTTGTCGGCGAGCCGTTTGGCAATCTTATTGACGCCCTGCCGGGATGATACACCGCACGCGCGCCGGAGCCTGTCATTGCCGGGATGCGGGTAGGTTTTGACCGAGTACGCCGCAAGGCAGTTCAGGAACAAGCGTTCGGTCGGTGTAAGGGAATCATCGTCAACCTGGCAAACGCCTTGGACCAACTGCGCGTGGTTGTGGTATTTTAGCTCCATCGTTCTTTCGGCTCGCGCGAGTCTCTGTCAAAGAAATGCGCGAGCCGTTTCCTTTTCTGCTCCAATCGAGCGACCGTCGCTCTCCCTTTCCCGGGCCACTCTGCAAAATATTCCGCCGCGCCCTTCCACGCGGCGGAGCTACTGCTAACAGCAACTCCTATTTCTGTGCAGGCACCGGAATAGATTCCTTGAGTTCCGCCCACGCGCTCAGAACGTTTTCAAGCGATGCTTGCTCGGCCTGCGAACACAGCTCCACGCGCTGCCACGCTTCCCAATCAATCGGTTGTCGCAATATGGCTGCCTCAACTCGACGCCGCAGAATCGCCGGACTCATGGCGTCCAGTTCCCATGCCTTGTGCCCGTAGTGCTTGACGTACCACTTGCACCGTGAATCGGATTGCTTTGCTGGAAACGACGGAAGGCTGCGGCAGTCCTTCGTATTGAGCGCGACGTGCTCAATCGAAATGTTCAAATCGTAAGGCGACTGACTCAGTTCCCACATGCGGGCAATCCGGGAAGGCAAATCCACTGACGACATATACAGGCCGCTAGGATCGTGGTCGCCAACGTAAATGATTGTGAGTGGAGCTGCGTTGCTTTTTTGCTGGCGCATAACAACGTCGTGGACAACGGTTACGGATGAAAAGCCATGGACGGGAAGGAAACCAACGCCGTACTTTTCAAGCACAGGGGCGAGCGTGCCACGCACAGTTGCTTTCTCGCTCCAGACTTCTACGCGAATCGGCTGCGTCAACCAACGCTGAAGGCAATACGAGCCAGCCATTACGGATTTGAACTCCTCTTTGTCCTGCCATCCGGGCTGTTCTTCTGTTTGCCGTGTGTCGTCCACAATCCATTCCCACGGAATGATTCCATTTTCGCGCGCGTACCGAAGTTGAACGCCCACCCAGTTCGTGACGGACTTCTTCATGGAAGGAATGAGTTTCCGCACGAATAGTTGATAGCAGCCCGCACGAACGCTCGCCGGATGAATGGCCTTATAGATGGCGCGGGCCTGCGTAATAAGTTCCAACGTCTTTTCTGTTTTTCCGCGTGGCATTTAGGCCTTTCGTTTCTTCTGCGCTTCCTTCGCTTCAGATCCTTTACAAACGACACAACGCCCGGGAATGAAACTGCCGCGCGTATCAGGCACGCAACACACGGAGCATGAGCACACAAGTTGCCCGCCGCAATGCCAGCACGGTCGCGCCACGGCTTATGCGCTCTTGCGCTCGGTCTTTTCGAGCAACGCGTGCAAGCTTGCTTTTGACACTTTGAACTTGCGACCAAACATTAGGCGCGGAAGTTTGCCTTGGCGAATCCTTTGGTACAGAGTCCATTCCGTGACGTCTTCCAGTCCGATGCTTTTCAAGTACAAGACCGCCGCGCCAACTGTGAAATATTCCTGCTCGGCAAGTTGCTTCGCTGTTTGGCCCATAAATCTCCTGTAGACAAAAAAATAGGGGCACTTAGAAACGCAGGCTCGTTCGCTCTGCGACCAAGTGCCCCTTAAAGAAGCTGCCCGGGGTCCGGGCGTCCTACGGTAGTATTCCGGCAAATCCCCGACATTCTCGGGACGCCCAAGACCATACCACACAGAAAAAGACCTCGCAAGTAGAAAAAGTTGACGGGCTACCTGAAGTGTGATAGCCTTATAACATCAATGGGACGCCGGTACTCCACGAACGAAGTTGCCCGCAAGCTGAAGGTCTTCCAATCTTCATTGCAGCGCAGTATTTCCACCGGCATGGTAACCGCGCCGCCGATTCAAAAAGTAGGCGGTCTGCGGATTCGACTTTGGACAGAGCGCGACATTGCACGCGCAAAAAGGGAGCTAAAAAATGGACGCAAAACAAAATCGTGAACGCGGCACAGGCTACGTATTCGCGCGGCCAGGGTCCAAGAATCTGTGGCTCCAATACTTCGTGCGCGGCGAGCGCGTCCGCGTCTCTGCCGGAACCGACGATTGGAAGAAAGCCAAAAAAGAACTGCGGCTCCGCACGGGTCAAGCCGTCGCGGGCGTGCATCCGGACACGTCGCGCATTACCTACGAAGAAATGCGGGCGAGCTACTACGCCGACTACCAGACCAACGGTCGCAAGTCTCTGCGGCTCGACGGGGAAGGGAAGCCGCATCTCGACAAGGTTGTGCGCCTGGACGGCTTCTTCTCCGGTTATGAAGCGCGGGAGATTTCGACGGACCTGATTCGCCTATTCATCGCGGACCAGCAAGCCAAGGGATTGTCGAACGGCTCCGTCAATCACTCGCTAACGTCGCTCAAGCGGATGTTCAACATCCAATGGGAGAACGGTCGGCTGCGCGACGTGCCGTATTTTCCGATGCTGAAACCTGGAGCGCCGCGCTCCGGATACTTCACTTATGCCGAGTACGCCGCGCTGCGCGACGCCATGCCGGACTATCTGCGAGTTCCGCTCGCCATTGCGTTCTTTACCGGGATGCGGTTCGGCGAAGTTCTCAACCTGCGCTGGAATCAGATTGATTTGCTGGCGAATGTCGTCACTCTCAACGCTGGCGAGACGAAGAACGGCGACGGACGCATAGCGCCTATCTGCGGGGAACTGCGGGCGCTCCTGGTCGCGCAGCGTGCGAAGCGTCAAGACTGCGAGTTCGTATGCTTCAAGATCGGTCGCGGCGGCCACGCCGAGCAGGTCCAGTCTTTCCGGAAGGCGTGGTACAGTAGTTGCATTCGCGCCGGTCTCGGCCATATGGAGCCAGCGACGGACGCCAACGGCCAGCCGATATTTCTCCCGCTTCGCGGACCACGTTCTACTCCGAAGCCGCGTCTGGTTTACGTCGGAAGAATATTTCACGACCTGCGCCGGTCGGGAGCGAAGTCAATGCTCGACGCGGGCGTGCAAGAGGATACGGTTATGAAGATCGGCGGTTGGAAAACAAAATCCATGCTGACGCGATACAACGTCCAGTCGCCGAAGAACATTGCGACCGCACGCGAGCTGCTCGACGCGCACAACGCAAAGCAAGCCGCCGAGAACAGCCACAGTTTAGCCACAGTGGACGCTATTTCGACTGTGGCCGAAGTTGTAAACTGATGTAATGTTTACCAGTTAGGGGCGTAGCTCAGTGGTAGAGCAGCGGCCTTTTAAGCCGAAGGTCGTGGGTTCGATCCCCACCGCCCCTACCAATCTAAAATGTATCGAATGTTCTAACTTAGAGTCTCCGTTTTTCCGTATCGCGGCTCCTTGCCGTGAAGTAAATCGGTTGCGTCCTTGCTCCAGGCACGGGCACTATCTGCTCCGAGTTGTTCCTGTTGTTCCCGCACCCACGCCGAGCGATGCTTTTCCGCGCCCTGTACATTGGGGTGACACAGCAGGATACTCGCGCGATCAGGCCACACCTCTGACTAGGATTGATTGCGTTGCTACGATATTTCGGAGCAACTCCGACATGCTGGAGTCTGTTTTCGTGTTTGAGGAGCAAGAATCTAGCGCAAATCGGTAGTTTTCAGCAGATTGTACAACTGAGGTTACTGGCCTTTGATTTGCACCGGAGGACTATGGGATATACCGGCAACGCAAGCACGCCGGGAATGTCCAACACTCCACGATGAGCGGTTGCAAATAGAGCTCGACGCGACGGGCGGAGCTGGATCGAGCCTTTAAATCTATAAATCGAGGAGATTTAAATGAGCCCACGAGCTAAGAAACCCAATATCCTCGTCATCTTCGGAGATGATATAGGGCAGTCGAACCTCAGCTGCTACACCCACGGGGTGGTGGGCTACCACACCCCCAATATTGATCGCCTCGCCAAGGAGGGCATGCTGTTCACCGATTACTACGCGGAGAATAGCTGCACGGCGGGCAGGTCCACGTTCATCACCGGGCAGTCAGCCCTGCGCACCGGTCTCTCGAAAGTCGGTGCCCCCGGTGCTCCCGTGGGCCTTCAGAAGGGCGACATCACCATTGCCCAGGCGCTAAAACCGCTGGGCTACGCCACCGCTCAGTTCGGCAAGAATCATCTTGGCGACAAGGATGAATACCTGCCGACGGCGCATGGCTTCGACGAATTCTTCGGCAATCTTTATCACCTGAACGCGGAAGAAGAGCCCGAGCGCCCTTACTGGCCTAAGGACGACAAGACATTCATCAAATCTATGTCACCTCGTGGAGTCCTGCACACATTTGCTGATGGCAAGATCGAGGATACAGGCCCACTGAGCCGCAAGCGGATGGAAACCATTGATGACGAGACTGGGCAAGCCTGCGCAGCCTACATCGCCAAACAGGTCGAGGCAGACACACCATTCTTCGTCTGGATGAACTTCACGCGCATGCACGTCTTCACGCATGTACGTGAGTCTATGCGGGGCCGCTGCGGGATGCCGGGCAATGAGTACGCCGACGGCATGCTCGAGCACGATGAAGACGTGGGCGACCTGCTCAAGCTGCTGGATAAACTCAAAATCGCCGATAACACCATCGTCATCTATACGACGGACAACGGGCCCAACATGTTCACGTGGCCCGACGCTGCCATGACGCCGTTCCGTAGCGAGAAGGACTCCAACTGGGAAGGCGCTTTTCGCGTGCCTGCGTTGATTCGTTGGCCCGGCAAAATCGAGGCGGGCCGGATATCGAACGACATATTCTCCGGGCTCGATTGGTTTCCGACTCTGCTAGCCGCCGCCGGAGACACAACGGTCAAAGATCGGCTGCTGAAGGGCTGGGCGCCAAAGAAAGGTGACACCACTTTCAAGGTTCACCTGGACGGCTACAACCAACTGCCATTCTTACTGGGCCAGCAACCTAAGAGCAGCCGCGACGAGTTTTTCTACTTCAATGACGACGGAGACTTGGTCGCAATGCGCTGGGGCAACTTCAAGGCTGTGTTCGCAGAGCAGCGGGCGCAGGGCAACATGTTAATCTGGGCCAACCCTTTCACACCATTGCGAGTGCCGAAGCTCTACAACCTTCGCATGGATCCGTATGAACGGGCCGACATTACCTCCGATCAGTATTGGGACTGGGTCGCCAAGAACGTCTATCTGGCAGGGGAAGCACAGATGAAGGCTGCGGCATTTCTCGAAACCTTCGTCCCTTATCCGCCGAGCCAACGGCCTGCGAGCTTCAGCGTTGATCAGGTTCGCAAGCACGTAGACGTAAAAATCGCCGAGTCCTTCAAGGCACGCGGTCTTGAGTAACGAACGACTATATTAGTTCGGGATTACGAAAGGTGGCAGATGAGACTAACGATACTTTGTCTTTTGGCATTTGCTTTGTTTCCGTCGCCAAGTTGGGCACAAGCAGCTTCGGGCGTTCCTGTGTTCAAGGTGACGCCGGTAGACAGCTCGATCAAGTTCTTCGTGAAGGCGTCGGTGGCTCTCGAAGGGAAGTTTGACCAGTGGGACGCCACTCTAACCTATGCGTCCACCGATTACACCACAGGTGTCCTGAACATCAAGATTCAGGCAGCCAGTGTGAATAGCGGCAGCGGCATGAAGGACGGAAAGCTGAAGAGCAAAGATTTTTTCGACGTTGCGGAAAATCCGCTGATCACGTTTGTATCAAACAAGGTCGTGCGGACGGGCCCTACCACCTTTGAGGTGCAGGGTGATTTCACGATACGGGGAGTGTCTAAACCCGAGACGCTATTGCTGACGGTTACCGGGATCGGAACAGGCGAAGGCACGATTAAAGGTACGATGGCCTTCGACCGCAAGGACTACGGAATGAACAAAGGCATTCCGCTCGTCAAAATTGCCGACCGCGTCGAAGTGACGGTTGACCTGGCCGTGAAGCGGGTGAGTGGGCCGCCGTTGGTTATTCCGCAATAGTCAGGACGGTTTTGCGATTTTCGCGCAGTTTGTACGTTTTGCCGGCGAGGGCGCCGATACAAATTAATTTTCTAAGGCCAAGGAGCCTGCGTGACGTTAAATCGAAAATTCTTGATTGCCTCGATACTGTTGGGCGTGTCCATGCTCGCCGGTGGCACGTGCAGCGCTCAAATAGCAGCGCCGCCCTTGAGAGGTGTGTACTCGCCGGGTTTCAACGCTACCAACTCGGGAGTTATGCCTGACCCGGGACTCACCTACTCCAATACCTTCATGGACTACTCGTTTGATCAGGTAAACTGCGCCGTGTGCGGAGGCGTCTCCAACAAGATCAACGTCGCTCTTTTCGCTGATGTCAACGTGTTCGTCTGGGTGAGTAAGTTCAAGATCCTGGGCGCAAACTATGGCTTGGTAGCCGGACTTCCGTTCACGAATAGCTCACTTTCGTTGGTCGGCTTGGGTCCGGTCGCAGGAGGAGGTGGCTTTGCCGACTCTTTCTATCAGCCAGTCACTCTTGGTTGGCACTTGAAACGAGCCGATATTATGGCGGCTTACGCATTCTTCGCACCAACTGGAAAATACGTTGCAGGCGGTACCAGTAACACAGGCACGGGCCACTGGACGAACGCTCCCGCCGTGGGCGAAACCTTCTATCTGACCAAGAACAAGGCAACCTCGTTTTCCGCGTATCAGATGTACGAATTTCACACAACCCAGGAAGAGACGCAGATCCACCCAGGTCAGACTTTCGACCTCGACTATTCACTGATGCAAATTCTTCCGCTGCAAAAGAATATGCACACACTTCTGCAAGCTGGTATCGCTGGTTACGGTCAATGGCAGACGAGTGACAATAGCGGCCCCGAAGTAGATCCCGAACATCCCGGCCACTACAAAGTTAACGCGATCGGCGGAGCAGCGAACATCATTTTGCCGGTCAGGAAAGTAAGCGTGGGTTTCAAGTTGATGAAGGAATTTTCCAACTCGTTCACGGTGCAAGGATATTCATTTCAGGTTATGGGTGCGCTCACATTCTAGCTGGATCGTCGGATTGCGACTCAGCATTCGGCACCAGCCACAGCAACAGCTCACTCTGAGGGGGCACAAGAATGAAAGTACTCGAGAAATTTCCCACGCGTCTCGATTTGCTGGCTTCCTCCAGCCACCAAACCGAATTAGCAGCAAGATGGAGGTATAGCAAAGGCGTTCTCCGTTTTGCGCTGTCGGCTGTCATCGCAGGAGCCGTCCTTTGCACACCGGTGGCGTCCCCGGCTCATGCAAATAACCGATCTCAGGGCGATTCGATGGCCCCCGCGATCGATCCAGATGCAATGGATGCGCTGAATAAGATGGGCGCATACCTTCGGACCATTAAGACTTTCGAGGTGAGGGCGGACGTAGCTACCGACGACGTTTTGGACGATGGACAGGCCATCCAATTCAGCTCCAAGGTCGAAGTCGTTGCCGCGCGACCCGACCGCCTAAGGATCGAAGTGACTGACGACACAGGACACCGGCTATTCTTCTTCAACGGAAAGAACTTCACCATTTTCGCGCAAGTCGCCAACTTTTACGCGACCGTCCCCGCCCCTCCCACCATCACTGAACTGACTGACAAACTCAACGACAAGTATGGAATCGAGCTTCCCCTAATTGACCTCTTCCAATGGGGCAATAACGATGCGAACATCAAAAAAATCACGTCGGCAGTTGACATCGGCCCGAGCGTGGTTGACGGCACGACCTGCGAGCAGTACGCCTTCCGTCAGGAGGGCACTGATTGGCAGATTTGGATCCAGCTAGGCGACTTTCCTCTTCCGCGCAAGCTTGTGATCCGAACCCTCACCGATGACGCGAAGCCGCAGCATAGCGAGAATCTCACTTGGAATCTCGCGCCCTCCTTCAGCGAGGATGCGTTTACATTCGATCCACCGGCTGACGCCCGCCGCATCACTATCGCAGATCTCGAAGCCCAGTCCGGCAAGAACGGCAAGTAAGGAGACATATGAAACGATCCACTTTAGTTTTTGCGCTGCTCGTCATCGCCATTCTATCGTCTGGACCGACGCTCTCCGCTCAGCGCCGTGGCGGTGGCAACTATCGCGGCGGCGCGCAGACCAACGTCAATCGCAACACCAACATCAATCACAACACCAACGTAAATAGGAATACGAACGTCAACGTGAACCGCAATGTGAATGTGAACGTTAACAACAACTACTACCATGGCGGCGGCTACTATGGCGGCTGCTGTTACCACCCCGTGGCAGTTGCCGCAGCCGTCACGGCAGCAGCCGTCGTGACCGCAGCCGTCGTTGGTTCGATCGTTTATTCCGTCCCCCCGTCCTGTTCAACGGTCGTCGTCAACGGGTTGGCCTATCAGCAGTGCGGCAGCACCTGGTACCAGCCTCAGTTCGCGGGAACGACCACAACCTACATCGTGGTCAATCCGCCGAGATGACCAGCTCGAATTTGAGGTGACGACGTGTGTTTCAGCCGATGAGTGAGCCTGCCGATCTCACTGATTCGCCTCACTTCTCCCTTGTTTCGGGGGGCCTTCTATTCCGGCTGTTTCGGAAGTCTCATCTTTGCGGGGAGATGATGGAACTGTTGCCTCGCCGAATGCTGGTTATGGTGTGCATAGCTTGGTTGCCCCTGTTGGTCTTATCGGCGTTCGCGGGAAATGCTCTCGGCGGCTCGCTTGGGATTCCATTCCTTTACGATATTGACGCGCACGCCCGATTCCTCGTCGCGCTACCCTTACTAATCGCCGCCGAGGTTGTAGTTCACAACAATATTTGGCCGTCGCTGCGGCGGTTTGTGGAGCGAGAGATCGTTGTTAGGGAGGACTTGCCAGCGTTCCGTTCGGCCCGCGACTCGGCCCTCCGCATGCGTAATTCGCTTATTCCGGAACTTGTTTTGCTGATTTTCGTATACACGGCAGGACAGTGGCTGTGGCGGACCCAGATCGCGCTGGCAGGAGCGACCTGGTACGCGAATCCGCAGGGTGCAGATTTGCATCTCACACTCGCAGGCTACTGGTACGTGTTCTTGAGTATTCCGATCTTCCAATTCATCCTCGTGCGATGGTACCTGCGGCTTTTCATCTGGTTTCAGCTCTTGTGGCGCATCTCGCGGTTGAATTTGCGGCTGGACGCGGCAAATCCTGACCGGGCTGGCGGACTGAAGTTTTTAGGCAGAGTGTCATTTTCTTTTCTGCTTTTCTTGTTTGCCGAGGGCGTGCTCCTCGCCGGCTTGTTCGGGGATCGAGTAATTCTCCAAGGGATGTCCTTTCTTGCGCTCAAGGCAACTGCAGCGAGTGTGGTGGTTTTCTGGGTACTTGTTCTGCTCGCTCCCCTCATGATGTTTTCGCCGATGCTTTATCGTGCGAAAGAGGCGGGTCGAAATGAATATGGCGCATTAGCTAATCGGTATTTGGCCGAGTTTAGGACAAAGTGGATGCTCGGGAATCAACCAGCGGGTGAGCAGCTGCTGGGCAGCGGCGACATTCAATCCCTGGCGGACATGGAAAACACTTACGACGCTGTGCGTCAAATGCGAATCGTGCCATTTGGGCTGACGGAGATAGGAGTTCTGGCTGCGGTGACGGTGGCCCCACTACTGCCGTTTGCGCTGACCCTCTTCTCGGTTGATCAGCTGGTGGATCACGTCTTCAAGATAATCTTCTAGCGGCAGCCGTCCACCACGACTCATCCCGCGGCATCTGTTTGGTTCGAGGAGCGATCGGGCGGCGTGGATCGTCAGGCGGTGTGTCTCGGCGCGATCACTGACGGCTCCCCATATTCGTTTTTTCGATGCAATCGTTCAGAACTTTCGGTGCAATCTGCAAGTCTGCCGCGTTAACATAACAACGGACTATCTGTGACCAGGCCGCAGGCAGCTCTCTGTCGGGACCCCCTTTACCTGGCCGTGTTTCTTGCCAAGGCGCGAGTGGCCTAAAGCGACGGCCATGATCCGGGAATGCGTTTCCTCTGGTTGAAGTGAAGTCCAGCCAAACGCAGGCATACGCAGGGAACTGAGATTCAATGGGCACACGAATCGCTTTAAACCACAAAACGCGCTATCGGTACGGGAAGCCTGTATGGCTTTCTCCCCATGTGGTGCGTCTGCGGCCCGCTCCTCACTGCCGGACTTCGGTGATCAGCTACTCGCTGAAGGTCACGCCCGCCGAACATTTCATCAATTGGCAGCAGGACCCCTATAGCAATCGGCTCGCGCGGCTGGTGTTTCCGAAGAAGAGTGACGAACTTTGCGTTGAAGTGGACCTTGTCGCGGATCTTACTGTCACGAATCCATTCGATTTTTTCCTCGATGAATATGCGGAAGTGTATCCGTTCCAATATGACGCGATCCTTGCGAAAGAATTGTCCCCTTACTTCCAGTCGCTCAGCGCAGGACCGCTACTGCAGGAGCTAGTCAACCAAGTTCGCAAGGACAAAGTCCGGACGATTGATTACCTTGTCGAACTGAATCAAGTGGTCCAGAGCAAGGTCAAGTATTTGATTCGCGTCGAGCCCGGCATTCAAACGCCCGAGGAGACTCTCACGCTCGGCAGCGGCTCCTGCCGCGATAGCGCGTGGCTGCTGGTGCAGTTACTGCGTCATCTTGGACTGGGTGCGAGATTCGTTTCCGGTTATCTGATTCAGCTGGCTCCTGACATTAAGCCCCTTGAAGGCCCGCAGGGTCCTGACATCGACGTCACCGACCTCCACGCGTGGGCAGAGGTTTACCTTCCCGGGGCGGGCTGGATTGGCTTCGATCCCACGTCAGGATTACTCGCCGGTGAGGGGCATATCCCCCTGGCGTGTTCCGCGGATCCGGTTGCCGCAGCCGCGATCACGGGTTTTTTCTCTGACGATGACGAATCCGTAGTTGAAGCGGCGCCGGAAGGCGTTAACGGAAATGGAATCAAGTTCGAGGATCGATTCGAGTTTTCGATGTCAATCACGCGCATTCATGAGGATCCGCGTGTAACGAAGCCGTACACCGACGAGCAATGGGCCGAGATTGAATTGCTTGGGCATAAGGTTGACGCCGATCTGAAAGCGGAGGACGTGCGCCTGACCATGGGGGGCGAGCCTACGTTCGTCGCCGTTGACAACATGGATGGAGAGGAATGGAACACCACTGCGCTTGGCCCCGAGAAATACAAGCGTGCCAATACGCTG
This sequence comes from uncultured Acidobacteriota bacterium, assembly GCA_963814855.1. GTDB lineage: Bacteria > Acidobacteriota > Terriglobia > Acidiferrales > UBA7541 > Palsa-295. The sequence continues at coordinate 1,149,550 of CAWFEL010000007.1, read as the reverse complement.
CTTCGCAAGTTGCGCAGCCGTTTCGCTCCGAGCGGACTTTTGCATTACGGCCAGGGCAAATGGTACCCGGGTGAACCGCTTCCGCGATGGACGCTGGGACTCTACTGGCGCAAGGACGGCGAGCCCGTCTGGCGCAATCCAGCCCTCGTGGCGGACGAGGATGAGGGCCGCGACTTGTCCGCGAGAGACTCACTAGCGTTCATCAACGCACTGGCCGAACGATTGGGAGTAAATTCGGCGCATGTGCTCCCCGGTTTTGAAGATGTCTGGTACTACATGTGGAAAGAGCGGCGCCTCCCGGTCAACGTGGATCCGTTCGAAAGCAAATTGAAAGATGAGATGGAGCGGGCGCGCCTGGCCAGTGTTTTTGAGTCGGGACTGGACAAAGTGACTGGCTATGCGCTTCCCCTACGGCGAGAGCGCTTCGACGATGAAAAGAACAGTTGGGAAAGCGGGTCTTGGTTTTTCCGGTCCGAGCGGATGTATTTGCTTCCCGGTGATTCGCCGATGGGACTGCGCCTGCCGCTCGATTCAATTCCTTGGGTCAAAGAATCGGAACATCCGCGCGTCTACGAACAAGATCCAATGGCGGAAAGGTCAGATTTGCCCGCTCGCGCTTCGCTGTCGGCGCGACAAGATCTCGCAAGCCTTCTCGAGCGCGTTTCCGTGTTCACACGGCAAGACCGCGCAAGGGGTGCCGAGCCAGGATATCAACAGGGAATCGCGCATCAGGAGCTTGGGGTTGAGCGTGGACCGCGCCGCCCGCGACTGGAAACACATTCCGCGGATTTGCGGCCCGCTCTTGGTGAGTCCGCGCCATGGATCGTTCGGACCGCTCTGTGTACCGAGGTCCGCGGCGGGGTACTGCGCGTCTTTATGCCGCCGCAGCGTTATCTCGAGGATTATCTCGAGCTGATTGCGGCAATCGAAGATACCGCGGCGCATCTCGATATTCCCGTCCTGGTGGAAGGTTACGGCCCACCCAAAGATCCGCGCATGTACACGATTAAAGTGACACCCGATCCGGGCGTCATAGAAGTAAACACTCAGCCGGTTGAATCCTGGGAAGAGCTTGTTCGAAACACGACCGCTCTATATGAAGAGGCGCGTTTGTCGCGGCTGGGAACGGAGAAGTTCATGCTGGACGGGCGGCATACGGGCACTGGCGGCGGCAATCACATCGTCATAGGCGGTCCCTCGCCGGCCGATTCTCCCCTGCTTTACAGGCCGGCCCTGCTTCGCAGCCTCGTCGGATACTGGCACAATCACCCGGCGCTCTCGTACCTCTTCAGCGGACTATTCGTGGGGCCGACCAGCCAGGCACCACGCGTTGACGAAGCGCGAAACGATCAAGTCTATGAACTCGAGATTGCGTTCAAGCAGATTCCAGAGAGTGCCGAGTGTCCGCCGTGGATGGTTGATCGCATCTTTCGGAACATATTAGTTGATGCGACCGGCAACACGCATCGCGCGGAATTCTGCATCGACAAACTGTATTCTCCCGACTCCGCATCGGGCAGGCTCGGGCTGCTTGAAATGCGGGCCTTCGAGATGCCTCCGCACGCCCGTATGAGTCTCGCTCAACATCTCCTGCTTCGGGCGCTGATTTCGAAATTCTGGAAGCAGCCTTATCTGGAGCCCCTGGTAAGGTGGCGCACGGAAATTCACGATCGCTTCTTGTTGCCACACTTCGTACGGCAGGACATGGAAGACGTCGTTCGAGATTTGGAACTTGCGGGTTACGACTTCAAGATGGAATGGCTGGCGCCGCAATTTGAGTTTCGCTTTCCAACATATGGAACAGTGGAATACAGCGGCATTGAACTCGAACTCCGGCAAGCCATCGAACCCTGGAATGTTTTGGGGGAGGAATCCGGCGGCGGCGGAACGGTGCGATATGTGGATTCTTCGCTAGAAAAGGTCCAAGTGCTCGTGAACGGGATGGTAGATCCGCGGCATGTGGTGACTTGCAACGGCGTGCGCGTTCCGCTACATCCGACCGGGACCAACGGGCAGTTCGTGTCGGGCGTGCGGTATCGCGCGTGGCAGCCCGCGAATTGTCTGCACCCCACGATCGGTGTCCATGTGCCTCTGGTGTTTGACATTCTGGATACCTGGTCTGGCCGCTCCATCGGCGGGTGCACCTATCACGTCGCACATCCCGGCGGACGTAGCTACGACCGATTTCCGGTGAACGCTCATGAAGCAGAGGGCCGCCGAGCCTCGCGATTCTTTAGATTCGGCCACACGCCAGGTCCCATGTCTGCGGATCCTGAAAAAATCAGCAAAGAGTTTCCCTTTACTCTGGACTTGAGAACTGCCTAGAAGACAAACCTGAGCATGCCCACGCCAACATCTGACAGCATCCTCGACACCAATCAGGGCGGCCCGCCGAGAATCGCGCGCGGTTACGCAGCCGATCCCAACGCTCTGGATGAAATGATTGAGGCCGATGGATCGCTGCGACCGTACTGGCGCCAATTTTTCTCGATGTTGGACGAGATGGGCCCCGATGAGTTGAGGCATCGCTGGGATCAAGCGAAGAGACTGATTCACGAAAACGGCGTCACTCACAACGTCTATGGGGATCCCAGCGGTCTCGACCGGCCGTGGAGTCTCGACCTTATCCCACTTCTGATTCCCTCGGAACAGTGGAACAGAGTCTGCGCAGGATTGGTCCAGCGGGCGCGTCTGCTCGACGAACTCCTGAAGGATTTATATGGGCCCGCCAAGACGGTTGCCGAGGGGTTTCTTCCGCCGGAGCTGGTGTGGGCGAATCCAGGTTTCTTGCGTCCCTGTCATGACATCCACCTCCCGCAGAACCGCTGGCTTCATCTATACGCTGCGGATCTGGTGCGGAATTCAGCCGGTGATTACGAGGTCCTGAACGATCGGACCCAAGCCCCCTCCGGCGCGGGTTATTCACTCGAGAACCGCATTGTTCTATCGCGCGCGCTGCCATCTTTATTTCGCCAGTGCAATGTCGAGCGGCTCGCGCCGTTTTTCGGTGTCCTGAGAGATTCGCTCACATCGCTCGCGCTCTCAAACCGCGAAAATCCGCGCATCGTTTTGCTGACGCCCGGGCCTTACAACGAGACCTATTTCGAGCATTCCTACCTTGCGCGGTACCTGGGCTACTCCCTGGTTCAAGGAAACGATTTAACCGTCCGCGACAACATTGTCTATTTGAAGACTCTCGGCGGATTGCAGCGCGTGGACGTAATTTTGCGCCGCGTTGACGATAACTTTTGCGATCCGGTCGAGCTTTACTCGGGTTCTTACTTGGGCTTGCCGGGACTCCTTCAGGCGATTCGTCTGGGTAACGTGGCGGTCGCGAACGCTCTAGGCAGTGGGGCGCTGCAAGCGCCCGGCTTTCTCCCATTTTTGCCGGCTCTTTGCCGCCGTTTGCTCGATGAGGAGTTGCAGCTTCCTTCCGTCCCGACCTGGTGGTGCGGACAGCCGAAGGAAATGCAGCATGTTCTCGATCGCATGGGAGAAATGGTGATCAAATCGGCCTATCCGACTCCCGGAGAAGATCCGATATTTGGACACGCGCTCACCCGTGCGGAGATGGCCGCACTGGCCGAAAAAATCAAAGCGCAGCCCGACAAATACGTCGGGCAGAGTCAAATCGCAGGTCGCACTACCCCTGCTCTAATTGATCACGAATTGCGGCCTCGCCGTTTCGTGGTGCGCGCCTATCTCGCCGCTCAGGCCGATTCATATACCGTGATGCCCGGTGCTCTCACGCGAGTCACGCAATCGGGAGACTCGCTTCTCGTTTCTCTGCAGCAAGGCGGCGGCAGCAAAGACACTTGGATTCTGACCGACGCACCGGTCAATTACGTGACGCTCCTGCCGCCCGTGAGCCAGTCCGTAACCCTGAGTCGCGGTGGCGGCGATCTGCCCAGCCGCATTGCGGACGATATGTTTTGGCTCGGCCGTTACGTGGAGCGCGCGGAGTCGCAGGTGCGTCTGGCCCGCGAACTATGCATTCGCATGGTTGACCAGAGCGGTTCAGAAAACGCCCACGCCATTGAATTTCTTTCCGCTATCTGGCGCGACGAGCTCCACCTCGCTGGCGCTGAACTCACAAGAGAATTCATGAGTGGAATATTGGGCGATGTTCGCAGCGGCGGTCTCCGGGAAGTGATTAAGTCGGTGCACTCCCTGGCAAGAATCTTGCGCGACCAGATTTCCGGCGATGCCTGGCGTGTGCTTCAGGAAATTTACCAGACGGTGGAGAATTTTGAGATTCGCGACGACTATCCCTCCGCCGGGGTACAGGAGCTGCTGGATAGTTTGGTGCTGGCATTCGCCGCATTCACCGGCCTTGCGTCCGATTCAATGCCCCGGGGGCAGGCTTGGCAATTTCTCGATATCGGCCGCCGCATCGAACGGGCTGCCTTCGTTGCACAATTGCAGCGGGACACTCTTGTAGAATCCAGCGCAGATCCCGTCCTATTCGAAGCGATCCTCGAAATTGCGGACAGCTTGCAGACCTACCGGCGGAGGTATCTGACGCATTGGGACACGCAGGCGATTGCCGATCTTCTGCTCGCCGACGAAACGAACCCGCGATCCGCCGCGTACCAAATCGCTTTGATCGGAGACCACCTCGCGACCCTGCCCCGCGACGCTGCCCGTCCGAACACGCATCAGGATCAGCGACTCATTTTGAAGCTGCGCACTTCAATCGAGTTGGCCAATCTCGCCGAGATTTGCTCGGCCCCGTCCGGCTCCCGGCGCGAAGGCTTGCACGCATTCCTTTCGGACATCCTCGACCAGCTAAGGGCCCTCACGGACGCGATCACACAAATGTATTTCTCCCATGCAACCGTCTCGCAGGTGCTCGCCGACGGCCGCAAGGAGGCCGCGCTGTGAGATTTCGCGTCACCCATCGGACAAGGTACGGATATGGCGACGCGGTCTTGCTATCGCACAACGTCGCCCAACTCCGTCCTCGCGAAACTCGCACACAAAGAGCGGAACATCATGAACTCATCGTGTCGCCGCAGCCCAGCACGAGGAGCGGCGGCACGGACTATTTCGGCAATCACGTCACGTGGTTCAGCGTGCAGGAGCCTCACAGCGAATTGACGATTACCGCGAAGAGCGAGATGGAGGTGAGCCTCGCCCTTCGACCGGATGTGTCGAACGGTCCGTCCTGGGAGGAGGTTAGGGACACGATTCTCAATTCGCCTTCGCCTCAGTTGCGCTTCGCCCGCCAGTTCACTTTTGACTCTCCGCACATCGCACGCTCGCCCGAACTCGTCGCCTATGCGTTTCCCTCATTTCCGGCGGGACGCCCGCTTCTCCAGGCGGTGCTGGACTTAACCGAGCGTATTCATCGGGAGTTTAAATTCTTGCCCGGCTCGACTACTGTGGGCACCCCCGTATCGGACGTGCTTCGCACGCGAGGCGGTGTTTGCCAGGATTTTGCTCACCTTCAGATCAGCTGTCTGCGATCACTGGGTTTGGCGGCCAGGTATGTGAGCGGATACCTCGTAACGATTCCTTTACCGGGTAAGCCGCGTTTGGCGGGCGCCGATGTTTCCCACGCATGGATAAGCGCGTTCGCCCCGGATTTTGGGTGGGTGGACTTCGACCCAACGAACGGGGTCATGCCGTCGGACGGCCACATTACGGTTGCGTGGGCGCGCGACTACGATGACGTCGGTCCAGTGAGAGGCATTCTGATCGGAGGTCGGCAGCAGGAGATGGAAGTCTCGGTAGATGTCGTGCCAATCGAAGGATGAGGCTTTTTGTCGTCTTCGGGAATCTGCAAAAGGGTCAGCTAGCCACACTCTAATGGACGACGGTTGTAAATCTGCCATTGACGACCGGGTGGCGATCAGTTGACGGGTCGCATTCGTTCTCATTGGTCATGCGGTTGATGTCCGTTACGCGCTGCCACGTAACCGTCACCTCCAGTGGTTTGGCGAGCGCCGCGGGATCTTCGGTCGTGAACTGAATCTGCATTTCATCGCGATTCACCATCCGGATGCGCTCGGAGAAGCGTAGCTGGTCGCTCATCGGCACTACGGTCTCGAATACGCCGGGCTCCACTATCGCTAACTCCCGCCTCGTGGCCACGGTATCAACCACCAGCGTGTCACCGTCCCAGTGCCCGACTGAATCGCCCATGAGCGTCGGCCACAGCTCGTCCGCCGGAGGATGGGCGCGTCCGTCAGTGTAGATGTGGCGCACCGAACCCATGGTGCTGATGAGCGTGGTTTCCTCGGGCGTTACCCGCCACTCGTAAATTCCTGGCAGGACGGTCGCCGGAAAGGGAGGCGCCACGCATGGCTGAAATGTTGCTGGCGGGTGGTCCGGGTCAGCAGCAATCGCCGCATCAAGAGCTTTTTTTGCCTCGTCATACTTTACTTGCCAGGCTGCGTTGAATGCCGGATGCAAGGCGTCAATATACGCTCGATACATACGCAAGTGTTCCGCATTCAGTTGTTGTCCGGCCGATTGCCCCGCGAAAGCGTCCAATTCCCACAATCCCGACCAGTCCGGTAATTTGGCGAAAGCTTCGATTCGTTTTTTCGAAGAGCTTTGTGCCTGCGCCAGGCACAGGCATCCCCCCACCAGTGCTGCCACCACCATCATCGGTTGGCGTGTCATGTCGAACTCTTCTGCGAAACTGCGATCACTTCGGAGCCTCCGGCGCATTTCCGATCGGTTTCCCATCTGGACCGGTGGCCGACACAAACTGGCCGCTCGGTCGTCCGTCGCGCAGAGGATTTATGACGACAGTGATCTTGTCGCCAGGCTTCAGCGTTCCGGGTTTCCAGCCGCTGCGAAATAGCGCGAGCGGGCTATTCATCTCGACACCCCATTCCACCGGTGCGGCCTGGGGATCGTTGGGGTCCGGCACAAGCACCTGAATCCAGCAGTGCGGATTATCCCAGTCGAATTCCTTGACCGTACCGACGAGCGTTACCTGTTTGCTCGAATCGAACATCGCGTGCGAGTGGTGAGCGAATGCCGAATCCGCTACCAGCATCGCGCCCAGACAAATCAGTATTTTGAATGCCTCTTTCAAGGGCTCCCTCGCAAAGCCGGCACTCCCATTCGGAACCGAACACTGCAGCCTCTGTCGACGCTGCAGCGCACGATTCGTTCTAACGCTCCGCCCAGTTGGTCCGAAATCCTTGGTCTTGACCTCCAACCCGCGCATCCTACGCTTCAGGCTCCCCCGACACAACGATCTTCGTCTGCGGCTCACCGTCGCCGCTAACGAATTCGGAAGGGAACTCGCGAAGTGGTATCATCCGGCTGCATCGAGGAGAAAAGATAAATGAACTTGCCACGGTTTAGCGTTCGATCGTTTCTGTTCGTGCTCGGCGCGTTCTTGGCGACATCGCTCGCGGCTGGCGTGGCGCAGGCGCAGGTCCCTGCAAACATCGAATCGGAGTTGGTCAAGATGGGCCATATCGTAGACCCGCCCTGCACGGCGAAGCTCTACCGCCCTATGATGCCCGCGAACGACATCACCTCGGACGCGACGCCGTTGTATCCCGGCATCTCGATCGCGCGCGATGTGTCCTTCGGCCCTGATCCCATGGACGTCGTGGATGTTTTCACGGCGGACAAGGGGCCGGCGTCTCGTCCCGTGCTGATATATGTTCCCGGCGGCGTAGGCAACAAAATCGAGATCCAGGATAAGGAAGCGAACGCCTTCTACGACAACATCGCCAGATGGGCGACCAAGAACCGAATGGTTGGCGTGAATATGCAGCGCCATGGCGGTCCGGGCTGGGATGCTGGCGCAAAAGACATTTCCGCTATGATTCAGTGGCTGCAAGCAAACATTTCCAAATATCACGGCAATCCTGACCGCATGTTTATCTGGGCTCATTCAGCCGGTAATATTCCTCTCGGGACCTACATCGGCCATCCGGAACTCTACGGGCCCAAGGGAGTGGGAGTGAAGGGAGTGATTTTCATGTCGGCGGCGTCGTTCAATATCGCACCGCTGGCACCACCGCCAATCGGCGGAGCCAATCCGATGTCCATCCTAGCCGATGCGGGCAAGACTTGCGGTGTACAGGGAGGCGCTTTCAGTGCTGCGGGCGCGCTTCCAGGTCGTACGGCTGGTCAGCCCGGCGGTCCTCCCTCCGCTCCCGGCGCGGGCAGCGGCGGTCCAAGGCCCGGTGGCGGTCCTGGTGGTCCTCCTCCGGTCGATCCCGCCGTCCAGTTGGCGCGATCGAGTCTCCCCGAGCTGAAGAAGACTCCTGTCAAGGTCATGCTTGCCAACGGCGACTTGGACATCGGCGCGGATCCTTCCGTTAACGGAGGCATCATGGCGTTCAACCAGATGTTGCACGATGAACTCTGCAAGGATGGTCCGGACCACTGCCCAACCCTGCTGCTCGCGAAGGGTGAGAGCCACATGTCCATTGTGTTTTCGATTGATACTCCGGATACGACGGTTTCCGGTCCTATACTTGCCTGGATGAAGGGAATCAAGTGACAACGTCGAACGCTTAGTTCAGTGCGTGGCCAGATGCACCGAAGCCAATAGCGCGCTCGCGCCGTTCCATACAATCTGTACGCCGATGCACACGAGCAGGAACGACGCCAGTTGCATGATCACGGTCATCGCCGTCGCCCCCAGCATGCTCGCCAACCGATCCGCGAACCCATAGCAAAAGAAAATACTCAACGCGATCAGCGCCGAGCCGACAATCGCGACCAAAATCCCCGTAAGGTTGAGTCCGTGGCGATATTCGTTAGCGCCCAGCGTAATCGCCACCGATATTGACCCAGGGCCTACCGTTAGGGGCATCGTAAGGGGATAAAACGCCCGACCAAACGGATCCTCTCGACGGACGTTTCGTCGGGTCACCGTATGTTCTTCGTCCGGCTTCTGCTTCAGCATCGCCCATCCCGTCGAGATCACGATCAAGCCCCCGCCGACTTGTACTACCGGCAATGAAATTCCGAAGAACGCGAGGATATGCGTCCCGATCAGGTAGGACCCAACCAGCAAGAAGAAACTATTCTTCGCGATTCGTCGCGATAGTTCTCTGCGCGAATCGGACGCGTAGTCCCTGGTGAGTGCGAGGAAAATCGGGCTTCCCCCGAGAGGGTCAACAATCGGAAAAAGCGCGCTAACGATGAGCAATAGGTTTTCCGCCAGTTCCTTCACGTCGTTCCTCCCAGCGTCGTAGTATAAGCGACACCTCGCATCAAACTCGAATCCCGGCCTTCATTCGCAACATCTAATCGGGTTAGCGCAGACGCGTGTTCGTTCGGATGCAGTTCGGCGTTGGATTTGTTATTCTGGTAGGCTCAAACGCCCATGAAATCCTCAAACGCACTTTGGAAGGAAGAGCTCTCGGGCAAGATGCCGGCGGAATTGGCCCGTGAGGTTGATATCTACGAGACGGAAATCACCCTTCGCAAGCAGGGCAAGATTGACGAGCGCCTCTTCGCCGAAACACGGCTTCGCCGCGGGACTTATGGCCAGCGTTACGACAACGGCCAAAGATATGACGGCACAAGATTTCAGGAGATGTCGTATCCCTCCGGGGACCTGACCAAAGGTCCGAACACCATATGGGATGCGCCCGGCATGCAGCGCATCAAGATTCCCGGCGGCGGTCTCAACGCAGATCAGCTCGAAACGATGGCCGATCTGGCCGAGGAATACTCCGACGACATCGCGCACGTAACGACCCGCCAGGATTTTCAGCTCCACTACATTCACATTGACGATACTCCAAGCTTGATGCGCCGCCTCGCCGCCGCGAATATCACCACGCGCGAGGCGTGCGGCAATTCCGTTCGCAACGTCACCGCTTGCCCCTTCGCCGGAGTCTGCCAGGATGAAGCGTTCGATGTGACGCCGTATTCCCGCGCGCTGGCGAAGTTCCTGCTCGGTCATCCCGATTGCCAGAATTTCGGCCGGAAATTTAAGCCCGCATTTAGCGGCTGCGCGCAACATGCCTGCGGCCTGACGAGCATGCACGACGTGGGCTTCATCGCCAGCACGCGGAACGAAAACGGAGTGGAAAGACGCGGTTTTCAGATGTTTGTCGGCGGCGGACTCGGTGCCGTTCCGTACATGGCCAAGTTATTCGACTCGTTCGTCCCCGTGGAAGAAATTCTGCCGCTCACACAGGCGATTGCGAGGGTCTTCGCCCGGCTCGGCGAGAAGAAGAATAGGAACCGCGCTCGGATTAAATTCCTGGTCCAGGATTTGGGTATCGAGAAATTCAAGGACCTTGTCCTCGAAGAACGCAAGATCTTGCCACACGATCCTCGCTGGGCCGGCTACGTGAAGGACGCCGAGCAGTTCGAGGAAGTTCCGCTAAAACCAGGCGGTGAATTGCCGTCAGCCGCCGCCGATGGTTTCAAGCGCTGGCTGAAGACCAACATTCGTCCTCAGAAGCAGGCTGGATATGTGGTGGTCACGGTGGCGCTTCCACTTGGCGACATTACCGCAAACCAACTGAGATCGCTCGCGGACATAGTTCGCCGCTTCACCAAGGAAACAGTTCGCACGACCGTTGAGCAAAACTTTGTGATTCGCTGGGTAAGCCAGAGCGATTTGCCCGAAATCTATAACGCGCTGGAAGCCGTGGGTCTGGGCGATCCGGGCGCGGGCGCGATTGTGGACATCGTCACCTGCCCGGGGACGGACACCTGCAAGCTGGGAATTTCATCATCGCGCGGTCTCGCTGGCGAGATGCACAAGAGACTCGCCGAGAAAAGTTTTCAGCTGGACGAATCCGTGCAGCATCTACATATCAAAATCAGCGGATGCTTTAATAGTTGTGGCCAGCATCATGTGGCCGATCTTGGATTCTACGGCGTCAGCAGAAAAGTGGGCGGATTCGCCGTGCCACATTTTCAGGTTGTACTCGGCGGAGAGTGGGAGCACAACGCAGGCTCCTACGGTCTGCCCGTGCTGGCGATTCCGTCGAAACACATTCCCCAGGTGGTCAGTCGCCTCACGGAACGCTACGTCGCCGATCGCTCGATCGGGGAGACGTTCAAGGATTTCGTCAAGCGCATCGGCAAGGTCGAGTTGAAGAAAGCCCTGGAAGATCTCGCGAAGCCGCCCGCGGACCCCGCCGACCGTTCGATCTTCAGCGACTGGGGCGATCCGCGCGAATACACCCTCGGAGATATCGGGACCGGCGAATGCGCGGGGGAAGTAGTGTCTTCGGTCGAGTTTGACCTCGCCGCCGCCGAAAGGGAAGTGTTTGAAGCGCAGATTGCGCTCGAGAACGGCCAAGTTGAGACCGCGGGAAAGACCGCGTATCAATCCATGGTTCACGCGGCCAAAGCGCTGGTGAAGATCAATCATCAGGGCATCTCGGACGATCCGGGCGATATCATCGGCGAGTTCCGCACGCGTTTCTACGACACGCAGAAATTCTGGGATCCTTACGCAGGAGGGAAGTTTGCGAACTATCTCTTCGACGCGCATCAGAAGGCGGATCAGCCTCATACGAATGATTCCAGCCGCTACCTGATTGACGAAGCCCAGCTTTTCATTGATGCCGCGCACAGTTGCTACAATAAGATGGGGACGGCGGTCGGCGTCTAAGCTTCCGAATGTCCTCCCCAATCAATCTCCAGCACGTCAATGTCAAACTCCTTGCGAAGGATCCCGAGGACGTTGACCTCGAGCCACTGATTCCCGTGTTTCACAACTGGATTAAGGCGCAGATTTTCGACGAATTGCTGCTGGATGTGGCCGATTACCGGCACGTGCACGAGGGGCCCGGTGTGATTTTGATCGGACAGCAGGCGAATTACAGCGTGGATAATACCGACAACCGGCTCGGCGTTCGGTACAATCGCAAGTATCCGCTGGAAGGCTCGAATCAGGACCGATTGAAACAGGCGGCGCGCTCAGCCCTAACCGCTTTTCAGCGCCTGGAAGCCGAAGCGGGACTGAACGGGAAGTTGCTATTTAGTGGGCAGGAAATCGAAGTGTTCGTCAATGACCGACTCATGGCTCCGAATCGCGATTCGACTCGCGAGGTGGTCGAACCTGAACTCCAGGAATTTCTCGGCAAACTATTTCGGGGAAGCGAGTACACGCTGTCGCATGGGAACGATCCGCGCTCCCTTCTTGCGGTGTACGTGAAGTCTAATCGAGCATTTACGGTGTCGGATTTGCTGGCCAATCTTGCGTCTTAACCTCTGGGGGCACGTGTAAATTTATCAGCGTCCGGCATTCGTCGCTCAACACCGGCGCTTATTCCACGCTATAATTAATCGCCTTGATCTCACTTAACAACATTACGATGCGCTTCGGTCCCCGAATCTTGTTCGAGGAAGTGAGTGCCACGTTTTTTGCCGGCCGGCGGTATGCCATCAGTGGACCGAATGGTGCGGGCAAGACTACGATGATGCGGATTCTGACCGGCGACATTGAGCCAACAAAAGGCGACGTCACCCGGCCGAAGAAGTTCGGCATCTTGCGTCAGGATCAGTTCGCGTTCGACGAATTTCGCGTGATTGACACCGTGATCATGGGCAACGCGCGACTTTGGAAAACTTTGGAAGAGCGAGACGCGCTGTATGCGAAGCCGCATGACGCGCTTACCGACAAAGACGGCATGCGCCTGGCGGAACTTGAAGGAATTGTTGGGGAGGAGAACGGCTACACGGCGGAATCCGACGCGGCAGTCCTCCTCGACGGTCTGGGATTGGAAGAGCCGCTGCACGAACGCAAGATGCGCGAGCTGCAGGGCGGCCAGAAAGTCCGAGTGCTACTGGCGCAGGCTCTCTTTGGCAGCCCACCCGCGCTCCTGCTGGACGAGCCGACAAACCACTTGGACCTCGACTCGGTCCATTGGCTTCAGGACTATCTAATCGAATACGAAGGCGTCCTGATCGTAATTTCTCACGATCGCCACTTCCTGAACAGCGTCTGCACGCACACCGCGGACATAGACTACCAAACGGTGATCATGTACAACGGCGGCTATGACGACATGGTGCTCGCCAAGACCTCGATTCGCTCGCGAATCGAATCGGAAAACGCCCAGCGCGAGCGCAAAATCGCGCAGTTAAACGAATTCATCGCCCGTTTTTCGGCCGGCACGCGTTCGGCGCAAGCCACATCCCGTAAGAAAGAAGTCGAGCGCCTTCAGTCTGCGGAGCTGGCGCGATCGAATATCGCTCGGCCGTACATCCGCTTTCAGATGGATCAACATTCGGGGCGCCACCCGCTGGAGATCAAGAGCATCACGAAATCCTACGATGGCGTGAAAGTCATACAGCCGTTCACGGCCAATGTGGACCGCGGCGAGAAAATTGCGCTGATGGGCCGCAACGGCTCGGGCAAGACAACGCTACTGAAGTCGCTGATACGCAACGCGACCGGATTCGTCGAGGATTCCGACCGGGAGTTTCCGGTAGACGGCGGCACGGTCATATGGGGTCACAACGTCGCCGTCGGTTACTTCGCACAGGATCACTCCGATTCGATCGTGAAGGGCATGACGGTGATCGAATGGCTGCACCAGTACAAGCCGCAAGCGGCGCAGGAAGAACTGCGGGGCCTGCTGGGCCAGATGCTTTTCAGCGGCGAAGACGCCTTGAAACAGACCGGCGCGCTCTCCGGCGGCGAATCAGCACGATTAATTTTCTGCCGGCTGATGTTGCAGAAACCAAATGTGCTGGTTCTCGACGAGCCTACAAACCATTTGGATCTCGAATCCATCAACGCGCTGAACATTTCACTTCAAAAGTATCTGGGAACGGTGCTGCTGGTGACGCACGACCATGACGTAATTGACGAAGTCGCCACACGCATCTGGCATTTCGCCAACAACCGCGTGGAAGATTTCAAGGGGCCATATTCGGAATACGTGGCATCCGTGCAGGAGAAGGCTTCTTAATTCTGGACGCAGTGCCTGTCAAAACCGCGCGGAACCCTCCATCCCTTCCAGTCTTCGCTTGTCGTTGCCGGGAATAACCATCTGGAATATGGATTCCACGCTGGTGTAGTCGTGATATCCCAGCCGCGCAATCGGGCGAATTTTCAGCACGTCAATGCGCCCGTCCGGTCCGATCACTTCGTCCTTAATGTGAATTCCGATCACTCGCCCGAATACGATATCAACCGTCCCCATCGTCCCGTTGCCGGGCAGCCGGATTGTCTGGTGGTGCACGCACTCGAAGTGAACGGGCGACTCCGCGACGCGGCAAGCCTTCACAATCTGGGAAGGCGCCTTGGTGAGACCGGCCAGCTCAAATTCGTCCACATCGGGTGGCACCTCCTCCGCTGATTTGTTCACCGCTTCTCGTAAATCGTAGGTCGCCATATTCCAGACGAACTCGCCCGTTTGCTCCGTATTGACGACCGTGTCCTTTTTTCGCCCTCTCGTTGTTTGGTTGGACGCGAACATCACATATGGCGGATCAAATGTCAGATTTTGAAACTGGCTGAATGGAGCAAGGTTGTGCAGGCCATCCCGGCTGATCGTCGAAATCCATCCGATGGGTCGCGGGATCACGCAGGATTTGAAGGGATCGCGCGGAAGACCATGGCTGGTAGTGCCGGGTTGGTAGAACACGAGTGAGCCCTCCTCGATGGTTTCATCCTGGGGACGATTCGGATGGAGAAACGTCTGCCAGGATTGCGTTCAACGCAGCGTCGCAATTATAGACGCTCCCTAACAAGCGGCCTAGCTCGCGGCATTTCGGTGGCGCTTCGTGGGCTGAATCGCCGGCTGCAGTGCTGTGTCGGCGGCGGACCGTAGTAGGGCCAGCAGGTCGAGCGCCTCCTTCGACAATGGACGCAGCCGAGTATGAATCACGTCGAGATTCCGCCGTAGCGGTTCCGCGTCGGTGATTTCGATGGATACCAGCTTACCCTGGCGAAGTTCCTGCGTCAGTGCGATTTGTGGAAGAAAACTGAATCCCAGTTTGCGCTCGACCATGCGTTTCGCCGCTTCGATTGTTTCCACCTCGAGGACCACATTCGGCAACAAGCCCGCGCGCCGGAAAAGACTCTGCGTGAGAGTCCAATCGCTCGAGCCGCGATCATAGAAAATCAGCGGCCAGGATTCGACGTCCTCGAGTCGCACCTGTTGTTTCGTCGCTGCCCGGTGGGCGCGATGTCCCACCAGGAGGAGCGGGTCGTCGCGCAGCGTCATGGTCTCCACCTCAGGATGGTTTAGAGACCGCGCCACGCCGATGTCTGCTTCGCCTTCGAGCACCATTTTGAGGACCTGCACGGAATTCCCGGATCGAAGATGGACCATCACCTTCGGATTGGCGGCTTTATATTCCTGCATCACATCCGGCATCAGGTACGTGCAGACCGAAAGCGAAGCGGCAATTCTCAGAACCCCGGCGGTGTGTGGCTGTAGTTCGTGAATGGCTTGTCGTGCCGCCGCCACGGTGCGCAGGAGAAGCTCGGCGTGCGGCCGCAGAGCCTTGCCTGCGGGCGAAAGCAGAGGCCGGGCCCGGTCGCGCGTAAAAAGCTCCACTCCGAGCGAGGCTTCGAGTGCTCGGACGCGCCCGCTCACTGCCGGCTGGCTGACGTGCAAGGCCTCAGCCGCCTTGTGAAAGCCGCCGTACGTCACGATGGCCAGAAAAGTCTCAATCTGGTCAATTTGCATAAGTCTCTCCGGCACAACGCATTGCGGTTCCTTCGGCTGGGCAACGATAACACATTCTTATCGGAGTGATAATGACAATCCGTTGGACCTAGCGGCAATTCCATCCTAGAATGGGTCGAATCTTTAATAAAGGCGTGTGAACCTCACTACAACCTGATCGAAAACCTCACGCCGAGTCGGCTGCCCAACTGTTGATTTTGGCAGCGACCCGAGAGCGAGGTTCCCCAATCTTCGCTTTATCCCATTTTTAATTTCGGATGCGGTGTGAAGTGCGTGTGAGCACCCGATTTGCTCGAACAATCAGTCTGTAAATTCAAGTTTCGCGAGGAGATCCCAAAGTGGCTAGCAACAATGGCAGAGCGCTGAATATGGACGCGGAGTGGAAGACGAATTCGCGCTGGGCAGGAATCAAGCGCCCCTACGGTCAGCGTGACGTAGAGCAATTGCGCGGTTCCGTACACATCGAACACTCTCTTGCGCGACTCGGCGCCGAGCGCCTTTGGAGCCTCCTCCATTCCGAAACCTATACCGCCGCCCTTGGCGCCATGACCGGGAACCAGGCGGTGCAACAAGTGGCCGCCGGTTTGAAAGCGATTTACGTCAGCGGTTGGCAGGTTGCCGCGGATGCCAACGACGCCGCGCAGATGTATCCGGACCAGAGTCTGTATCCGGCCGATAGCGTGCCGAATCTCGTGCGCCGCCTGAA
Organism: uncultured Acidobacteriota bacterium; assembly: GCA_963814855.1. Classification (GTDB taxonomy): domain Bacteria; phylum Acidobacteriota; class Terriglobia; order Acidiferrales; family UBA7541; genus Palsa-295. The sequence goes on along the minus strand of CAWFEL010000007.1, from coordinate 1,133,239 downwards.
CCAGTCCCTCCTGCGCGCCGACCAGATCCATCATTCTGACGGCAGAAACGAAACATATTGGCTCGCTCCGCTCATCGCCGATGCGGAAGCGGGATTCGGCGGCAACTTGAATGCCTTCGAATTAATGAAGGCAATGATCGAAGCCGGAGCCGCTGGCGTCCATTTCGAGGATCAGTTGTCCTCGGCGAAAAAGTGCGGCCACCTGGGCGGAAAAGTTCTGGTGCCGACCGTGGAGGCAATTCAGAAGCTGGTAGCGGCGCGGCTGGCGGCGGACGTGATGGGTGTGCCCACCGTTTTGATCGCGCGCACCGATTCCGAAGCCGCTGCACTCCTGACCAACGACGTTGACCCGCGCGATCACGAATTCATCACTGGCGAGCGCACCTCTGAAGGATTCTTCCGCATTCGTTGCGGAACCAGGGCAGCCATCGCCCGCGCCATTTCCTATGCGCCCTACGCCGACCTGATCTGGTGCGAAACCTCGACTCCCGATCTGAACGAAGCGCGCGAATTTGCCGACGGCGTGCACGCCAAGTTTCCGGGAAAGATGCTCGCTTACAATTGTTCGCCGTCGTTCAATTGGCGGAAAAATTTGGACGACGCCACGATCGCAAGTTTCCAGCGCGACTTGGCTCGGATGGGCTACAAATTCCAATTCATCACGCTGGCCGGCTTCCATGCCCTGAATCACTCGATGTTTGAGCTCGCACGCGGCTATAAAAATTCCGGCATGACCGCCTACTGCCGCCTGCAGGACGAAGAATTCAAGAGCGAGGATGCGCATGGCTACGAGGCAGTGAAGCACCAGCAGTTCGTCGGAACTGGATACTTCGACGCGGTCCAGGAAATCGTGACCGGCGGGACGGCATCCACAATGGCTCTGGAAGGCTCGACCGAGGCTGCGCAGTTTGCGGATTCTGAAGAAGCTGCCGTCGTTCGCGAGTCGGGCAAGTCTCGCTCTTAACAGTTCCGCGCCATCACAATTTTTGCTGTTGTAACCGCCTGTCCCACGTGGCGCTGCGTATGATCGGCCACATGCACCAGCAGTCCGCCGACCGTCGTTGGCAATTCTCGTTTTCCAACCTTCCTGGGCTCGTCAAGGGCTACCGGAATCAGGGCGCGAATTCTCACGGCACCCCTGTCCAGCGCTTCCTCTAATTCAGCGAACAGCTCGCCACGCCTTACCCCCGGATCGAGTTCGGTCCCGAGCTTGCCGAGTTGTAGCTTGTCGAGTTGATGCCCCTCGGCGTATGTCAGCAGCCGGTCCACGCTGCGTGCGATATGGCGCAAATGGAACGCCACCGGCGCGATTCCTCTGGGACACAAATTCAGCTGCTCGTCGGTCAGCCCTCCGCACCAGCGCGTGACATCTTCCTTCGCCAGCTCGAGAGCATGCAGTACGCCTCGGTGCAGGGCGGGCATCTCGGTTAGCGTGCCTCTCAGCCAAGGCTCTGGTCTTTCTTGTTCACTCACGGATTCACACCTCCCGGGATTCTCAGCTTACAGATTCCTTTTCACATTGCGAAACGGTTGCAAGGGTGATGCGTAGCGGCCAAATTCTGCGTCTCGTTGTTGCTTGACAACTCCGCGAGCCTCCGTATACGGTACTCGTCCGAGTCACGGACTTCACGAATACAGTGTTTTCGCGCTGCCTTTCAACTGCCGCGAATCCCTAGACTCCATAATTTATCTTTGTTGCCGCCGGGGGGAATACTAATGGCTCACAAACTGCAGAATATGCTCGCGAAAGTGCCCAGCGATATTGATATCGCTCAGGCTGCCAAGCCCATTTCGATTGAGAAGATCGCGGCAGAAGCAGGCATTCTCCCCGACGAGCTCGAACTGTACGGCAAGAGTAAGGCGAAGGTACACCTCTCGATCCGCGATCGCCTGAAAAACAGCCCCAGCGGAAAATACGTTGTCGTCACGGCGATTACGCCGACTCCGCTCGGTGAAGGCAAGACCACCACGACCGTCGGCTTGAGCCAGGCGCTAGGCGCGCATCTCGGCAAGAAAGTTTTCACCTGCGTTCGCCAGCCTAGCCAGGGCCCCACATTCGGGATCAAGGGCGGCGCTGCCGGTGGCGGCTACAGCCAGATCATTCCAATGGAGGAGTTCAATCTCCATCTCACTGGCGATATCCACGCCATCACGGCGGCCAACAACCTTCTGGCCGCCGCCATTGATACGCGGATGATGCACGAGAGTCAGCAAAAAGACGAAGCCCTGTTTGAGCGCCTGTGTCCGCCGGCCAAGGACGGTAGCCGCCGCTTTTCGCCAATAATGTTGCGCCGGCTCAAGAAGCTTGGCATCGCAAAGACCGATCCCAACACGCTGACCCCGGAAGAGCGTAGCCGTTGGGCGCGCCTCGACATTGATCCCGACAGCATCACCTGGCGCCGTGTGACCGACACGAACGATCGCATGCTGCGGCAGATCACCATCGGCCAGGGCCCGGAAGAGAAGGGCTTTACGCGAGTGACCGGGTACGACATTGCAGTCGCGAGCGAGATCATGGCGATTCTCGCCCTTACCACGAGCCTTGCGGACATGCGCGAGCGCCTGGGCGCGATGGTGATCGGCACGAGTCGGGCAGGTGAGGCCGTCACCGCGGACGATATTGGAGCGGGCGGCGCGCTGACCGTCCTGATGAAGGACGCGATTCTGCCGAATCTTATGCAGACGCTCGAGGGCACGCCAGCCTTCGTGCACGCCGGACCATTCGCGAATATCGCGCACGGCAATTCTTCGATCGTTGCGGATCAGATCGCGCTGAAGCTCGTAGGAGCCGATGGCTACGTGCTCACCGAAGCTGGTTTCGGCGCCGATATCGGCATGGAAAAATTCTGCAACATCAAATGCCGCTACAGCGGCCTCGCGCCAAATTGCGTGGTTCTCGTGGCCACGATTCGCGCGCTCAAAATGCATGGTGGCGGCCCCAAAGTCACCGCGGGCCAGCCCCTGCATCACGATTACACCGAAGAAAACTTGCCGTTGCTCGAAAAGGGCTGCTCCAATCTCACTAAAATGATTCAGAACGCGCGCCTCTTCGGTATCCCCGTCGTTGTCGCAGTGAATCGCTTCAAAACGGACACCCCGGCAGAGATTGACCTCGTTCGCAAGCTCGCCGTGCAGGCGGGCGCGCACGACGCAGTTCTGTCCAATCACTGGGCCGAGGGTGGCCTCGGCGCCGTCGAGCTTGGAAAGGCCGTAATTTCGGCGTGCGAGCAGCCGGGAAAATTCAAGTTCCTCTATCCGCTGGAGATGGGCATCAAGGAAAAAATCGAGACGATTGTCCGCGAGATTTACGGGGGAGCCGGCGTGGAGTATTCCCCTGAAGCCGAGAAGAAAATCGCGCTCTACAATCGCCTTGGCTTCAACAAGCTCCCCATCTGCATGGCCAAGACGCACCTGAGCTTGAGCCATGACCCGAACCTGAAGGGTGCGCCCACAGGCTTCACTGTTCCGGTTCGCGACATTCGCGCCAGCGTCGGCGCCGGGTTTCTTTATCCGCTGCTGGGCACCATGAGCACCATGCCCGGACTATCCACGCGGCCGGGATACTACGAAATTGACATTGACCTCGAGACCGGCCGGGTAATCGGTTTGTCTTGACGCGAGATCGCTCCAATCGCACATGGGTTCCGTAGGGGCACGGTCCGCCGTGGCGGACGCCCGGCGGACATGCTTGGCGCAATCGCGCCATTCGCAAACGCTTCACTCCTGCCACCGTTTACGAAACGTTTATTTTGCCCGAATCCTCTGCATTAAAGTCTGTCACGACCGCTCACGTACTCGCGGTCGCCGCCGCTCATCCGGGAACTTTCCGCGCCACTCGCCGTAACTAACATTCGAGGCCATGCAGCACACGCCACGGGTGAGGCGAGTAATGGTTGGTGGTAGGCAACTGCGGCTATTAGTCGCAACTCTTGTCGTAGCGTCCACGGCAGTCGCACTCCCATGCGTTTCCGCACAGGGAATCCAGAATGTCTTGCGTGCCCGGGCGCGCGTATTTCCTTCTGTGGGACCGGGCATCGCCGCCATTAAACGGGACTCTTCCGACCGCTACTTCATCCTCGCGGAACCCGCCAGCGTAATTTGGATATTCGACTCGTCCGGCAAGCGTATTGGTCAGATTCCGAATACGAATTCACACGGCGCTACGATCCACTATGCCGTCGCGATTGACATTGATTTGCGCGGGCGTCTCTTCGTCGCCGATCGCGGCGACAACTCCATCAAGATCTTCGCTCCGGACGGTTCCTTGGTCGCCACGATTCACGTGACGGCTCCGACATCTGTCGTAGCTCTTTCCGACGGTCAATTCGCCGTCACGACGCTGCAGTCCAAGCACCTCGTGCAGATCCTCGACGAAAAGGGCGCGACGGTTCGAACTTTCGGCGATCCCGGGGACGTGTCGGCCTCCGATGCTTCGGCGCAGCCTTTGATGGATCGCGGGCGAATAACGGGCGACGCCTCCGGGAACATCTATTTTGCTTTCACTTCGCTGCCCGATCCAACCGTCCAGCGATTCGACCGCTTTGGTTACTCCGCCTACGGTGCCGTCATTTCCGCCGCCGAGTTCGGGCCTGGTGCCGGGCGCACCGGGCGTGAGGTTGACGTCGGTTACAGCATGTCAGGTTTGGCGGGAACTGGATCCGTTGGTGCATGGACCGACCTGCACTCGCTGACCTCGTTGTCAGTCGGGAACAGACCTCGTCGCGGCATGGGGGCGGCCGGAACATCTTCGCCCGCCACGAATTCATCGTCGTCAACATCCTCTTCAACGTCGGGATCCACGACCGTGGACGGCAACACTCTCGCCTACAACTCGGACGACACGTCAGACGCATTGGACTTCAGCTCTCCGTTTTTTACCGGAGCCACGAATCAGGACCTGAATTTGGCTTATGGTCAGGGAACTTTTATGCCAGGGATGTTCGGTATGGGATTCGGAGACATGTTCCACGACGGGATGATGAGAGGATTTCACGATGAGACGGGCGACGCAGGATCCGCCTTCGGAGGCGCTCATCCGGACTTCAGTGGGGGCGGCCCGAGTTCCGACAGTGTGGGAGGCGCCAACTTCGCCGACCATTTTCCAGACGGCCGCGACGGTTTCCACGGCCGTCCAGGATTTGGGCTGTATCGTGCCGCGGCCACAGTTCGCGTAGCGCTCGATGACCCCTCCAAGCGCACCGGCGAGAAGCCGTTAATCACCGCTGTCGGCGTGGACCCGGAAACTCAGGAGGTGTGGACGGCGGTCAGCGATATGCTTGTTCATCTCGATAAAAACGGAATTCAACTCGATTCCTACTACCCGGTGATCTCGGAGGGAACATCGTTGAAAATAACCTCAATCCTCGTCGAGCCGGATCGCATCCTCATCGCCTCGGATCCCTGGGGAATCTACGAGTTTCCCCGCCCAGATCGGCCGTCTCAATCTCCGGGAACGCAAAATAGCCTCGTCCCGCAGCAACTCCAACCCGCATCACCGCCGCCTGTCGCTCACTAGTCTCACGACGGCAACGACTCGCCTTGTCACACCGTTTCGCCTGAGATAGACTGACCGACCTGCCGCCGGAGCGGGCACCGATGCCATTCGCACGAAAAGAAGGATTGAAAATCCGCATCAAACACGCCGACATTGAAAGGCGCGTTCGCGCGGTGGCTCGTCAGATCACGAAGGACTTTAAAGGACAGCGGGTTCACCTGATCGGCGTGCTGAAGGGCGCCTGTTTTTTCCTCGCCGATCTCGCCCGCGAGATTGATCTCGAGACATCCATTGATTTCATCGCCGTCGCAAGCTACGGCAAGACGAAGGAATCCTCGGGGCAAGTGCGCATGCTCAAGGATTTGGACAACAACATAGCGGGACTGAACGTGATCCTCGTTGAAGACATTCTCGACACCGGTCTCACCGCGAACTACCTCTTGCGGGTTCTTCGCCAGCGCCGTCCGAAAACACTCAGTCTGGCCGCTCTGCTGGACAAACCCTCGCGCCGTCTGAAGCCTGTCGAGGGCGATTACATCGGTTTTACCATCCCCAATGAGTTCGTCGTCGGTTACGGCCTCGACTACGCCGAGCGATACCGCAATCTCAAGGACGTCTGCATCCTGCATCCTACTCCTCGATAAATTTTAATCGGGGCGCTACAGTATGGCTCCGAAGTCTAATGGCCCGCCTGTTATAATGAGTTGATTCTCGCCCGCGACGCGCGGAATCGGGGTTCCGCTCGCGAGGCCGGCGCAGGCTGCACCGCATCGGAATTGAGGGCGCGCACACCAATTACAAATGGACTCGACCGATCTCAATTTGGCGCCGGAAATCCCTGCGGAGACGCTTGCCGTCCTCTCAGAGATCAGCCATGAAATCAATTCGTCGCTAAATCTCGACCAGGTGCTGGCCAGCGCGGCGCAACAAATCAAGCGGTTGATGGATTTCGAGATTTTCGCTGTTCTCCTACCCGAGGAGAGCACCAACGACCTCTACGTGCGGTTCGCGATCGGCCATCGCCCCGAAGTGATCGAGCATTGGCGAATTCCCATGGGCGACGGAATTATCGGCGCCGCTGCCACCACCGGGCAGGCCATCCGCGTCGGCGACGTTCTCAAAGATCCCCGCTACCTTCCGGCGGTCGAGGAAGTCCGCTCGGAGCTGGCCGTTCCGCTGATTGTTCGCGGCCGAGTTATCGGCGTGATGGATATCGAAAGCCGCCAGCCGGACTACTTCACGCCGAGCCAGCAAACCATCCTCACGTTGGTCGCCAGCCGCATCGGCACTGCGGTTGAAAACGCGCGCCTCTTTGAGAGCGCCCAAAAACAAGCCGAAACACTGTTGCTTCTCAATGAAGTTGCGCGCGAGGCCAGCGCCACGCTGCAGGTCGAAGAGGTCCTGCGTCGCGCCGCGGAGCTCACCAAGCGCCTGATTGACTATCAGATTTTCAGCATTCTCCTTTATGACGAAACCGCCGCCGTGTTTCGCCATCGCGTCACCGTGAAATTCGGCCAGCGCGTACAGGAGAAATCCGTTGTTCCCGCACACGAAGGAATTGTCGGCGCCGCCGCAAAACTCCGCCGTCCCGTCGTCGTTCCCGATGTCGCGCTCGATCCGCGCTATCGCATGGTGAACGCGGAGACTCGTTCCGAACTGGCGGTGCCCATGATCTATAAGGCCCGCGTCGTCGGCGTGATGGACCTTGAGAGTCCGCAGCTGAATTACTTCACTCCAGACCATGTGCAGGTACTTTCGATCCTGGCGGCAAATCTCGCGGTCTCGATTGAAAACGCGCGCCTCTACGAACAGGTAGCGCGCGACGAAAGCCGCATGGAGCGCGATCTCAACGCCGCCCGCCGAATCCAGGGCGCCCTGCTCCCCCGGTTGCCCGGTCCCGAGTTTGGACTCGACATCGCCGCGCGGGTTGTCTCCTCGCGCGAGCTTAGCGGCGACCTCTATGACTTCATGCGCTACGGCCCCCACGATTTGGGAATTGCTTTGGGCGACGTCAGCGGGAAGGGAAGCGCCGCCGCGCTTTACGGCGCCGTCGCCGTTGGCACCCTGCGCAGCCTCGGCTCCCAGAAGCCACGCCCCGCGAACATGCTTCGCGCTCTGAATGGTTTCCTGGGTGAGCGTCTGATCGAAGGCCGCTTCATGACGCTATGCTTCGCCACGTGGAATCGCCAGCGCCGCCGTTTGCGCATCGCAAACGCAGGACAGGAGCAGCCGCTGCTCTACCATGGCGGGCGCTGCGAGAAAATACCTCTAACGGGATTTCCGCTCGGAATTTTCGAGGAGGCCTCCTACGACGAGCGAACGCTGATCCTCGACCGCGGCGATATTATCGTTTTCTATTCCGACGGCGTCGGCGATGCGCAGAATCGTGCGGGAGAGTTTTTTGGCGCCGCGCGTGTGGCGAAGTTGATCAGCGAAAATCCCGGCCTATCGTCTGACGGCCTTTCCGACCGAATCCTCGAGGAAGCGGACTCTTTTTCCGGCGGCCAGCACCCGTCCGACGATCGAACTCTCGTTGTACTTAAAGTGACGACCTGACCAAGGTCGTCATCCTGAGGCCGCAGCGCGGCCGAAGGATCTCTCATTGTTGTTTTTCGCGACTCGCGAAATGTATCTTACCGCTCGCCCCATTTAAGTTTGCTGCGGAGTACTTCGAAATAAGTCTTTGAGGGTGGCCGCACCAGCGCTACGCGGTTCTTCGATTTCGTGATCGTCACGCGGTCCTGCGGCTTCAGCTGAAAACCAATTTGCCCGTCGAGCGTGATGTACACGGGCTCGTCCGCCGCGGTGAAATCGAGGTCAATGCGCGCAGTGTCGGGAACCACCAGCGGACGGTTCGTCAGCATATGCGGACAGATTGGCGTGATCACGAATGCATCGAGATCGGGGTCAATGATCGGCCCACCGGCCGCTAGTGAATACGCGGTGGACCCGGTCGGCGTCGCGATAACCAACCCATCCGCGCGATAGCGCCCCACGTGATTGCCGTCCACATGCACGTCGAAATCGAGCATCCGCGCGAGTGCCGCCTTGTTCGCGACCGCGTCGTTGAGCGCGCATTGCTGTTCGGCGGGCTGCCCACCGCGATAAATTGCTGCGTCGAGCATCATCCGTTCGCTGATGCGATGTTTCCCGGCGGCGACCTGCTCGAGAAGCGGATAAAGTTCGTCGAGCGTCACGCTGGTCAGAAATCCGAGCCCACCGAGGTTGACGGCCAGGATTGGCACCTTGTGGTTTCCCAGCGCCCGCGCAGCCGAAAGAAGTGTGCCGTCGCCGCCGAGCACGATCATCAGATCAACTTGCGCGGCGAGCGCTTCGCGCTCGACGCAGGGCGCGCCAGCGTCAACGCATTCCTGCGTCTCCTGATCCACGAGAACTTCAATCTCGTGCCCGGCTAGCCACTTGACCAGCGGCGGGATGACCGCGGACAGTAGCTCGCGATTCGGTTTGGAAATGATGCCGGCAGTTCGAATCATCGGTTTGAGCGCTGCATTCTATTCTACTCGCTGCGGCGGGCGTGCAGAAAAAACTCCTGGTTTCCCCCGGTGCCCGTCAGCCAGCTCGGCCGCACGCCTTTGATCTCAAGCCCTGACTCCGTCGCTGCCGCCACCACGCGTTCGATGGCCTTCTGGTGCAGCGCCGCGTCGCGAACGATGCCGCCCTTGCCCACCTCGCGCTTGTCGAGCTCGAATTGCGGCTTAATCAAAATCAGAAAATCGGCTCCGCGCGAAGCAACCGGCACAATCGCGGCTAGAAGTTTGCTCACGGATATGAACGAAACATCTACGGCCACTAAAGCAACGGGTTCGCCGATATCCTCCGGCCGAAGATATCGCACGTTGCGCTCCACCGTCGTCACGCGCGCGTCTCGCCGCAGCTTCCAATCGAGCTGATCAATGGTCACGTCCACCGCGAATACCTTGCTCGCGCCATTTTGGAGCAGGCAATCCGTAAATCCTCCGGTCGAGCTTCCCACGTCCATGCAAACTCGGTCTCGCGGACTCACGCCGAAATCCTCGAGCGCGCCTTCCAGCTTCAGCCCGCCGCGGCCCGCGTAACGCAACGGCTCGCCGGCCATCTCGATGAGCGCATCCGTCGCCACTTGCGTGCCAGCCTTATCAACCTTCGTGCCATTCACGCGGATTTGCCCGGCGAGAACCAAAGCCTGCGCGCGCTCGCGCGACGGCGCAAGCCCTTGCGCGACGAGAAGCACGTCGAGCCGTTCTTTTCCTGGCTTTCTCTTTCGCTTGGTTGGGACGCTACCGGATGGGCGTTCTGACATCCTCATCGCCAAATCACGACCGGCGCGCGACCAGAAATTCGCCGACCTGGCGAAGTCGCGCAGCCCGCTCGCCGTATCCGTCAAGTTCGCCGAGCGCCTTCGCTTCCAGTCCAGCTGCAATGGAGCGCGATTTGTCCAACCCGTATAGCGCCGGATACGTGGCCTTCTGCTGTGCCTGATCTTTTCCCGCGGTTTTCCCGAGCGCCGCCGACGATTCCTCCACATCGAGCACATCATCCACCACCTGGAACGCCCACCCGATATTCTCGCCAAAGCCGATGAGCCGCGTGATGTCCGGTTGTTCCGCGCCGCCCGCAAGCGCCCCCGCCAGCACCGACGCGCGTATCAGCGCCGCCGTCTTCGAGCGGTGAATGTATTCAAGTCCCGCGCCATCCACTGGCTTGCGCTCCGCCTCAATGTCGGCGACCTGCCCGCCAATCATTCCGCGGTCGGTCCCGGCGGCCCGTGCGACTGCGCCAAGAATCTTTAAGCGACGTTGCGGTTCCACGGGCGCTGACGCGAGCGTCTGGAACGCAAGCGTCAGCAGCGCGTCGCCCGCCAGAATGGCGATCGCCTCGCCGAACACCTTGTGGTTCGTCGGTTTGCCGCGCCGCAGGTCGTCGTTATCGAGCGCCGGCAGATCATCGTGGATCAGCGAATACGTGTGAATAAACTCGAGCGCGCATCCAACCTGAACGGCGCCTTCGATGTTTTCGGTAAACATTCGCGCCCCTTCCACGCACAGGACAGGTCGAATCCTCTTTCCGCCGGCAAACACGCTGTATCGCATCGCGCGATGAATTGACACAGGGACCGTGTCTTCCGGTGGCAGTAGCAGCTCGAGAGCGGCCTCGACCGCATCAAGATCAGCCTGATAAAAATCGGGGAGTTTCATGCTTGCGTCTTCGTAGGATCGAAACTGCATAACGGCCGGGGCAGCAAACAGTAGCCGCTAGGAGGATTCATCTTCGGGCTCGAATGGCTCCGCGGAGATCTTGCCGTCCGCCTTTTTGAGGAGAATTTCCACGCGGCCCTCGGCCTCTTCAAGCTGCTTCTGGCACTCGCGCGAAAGCTTCACGCCCTCTTCGAAAAGCTTCATCGCCTCGTCAAGCGAAAGGTCGGCGCTCTCCAGCCGCTTCACGACTTCTTCCAGCCGAACGAGCGATTTCTCAAAGTCGCCTTTTCGTTGCGGTTCAGCCGCTTTGTTTGACGCTGAGCTCATTTCGCCTCTGCCTCTATGCAGGTTCCGACGCCGTCTTCGCCAACGCGCGCGAGCATTCTAGCGCACGCGCAGGAGCGTCAACAATGGCCTTATGTGCTCGCCAGTCCGCGCGGCCCTTAACGACCTTGTTGTAGGGGCACGATATATCGTGCCCGGCGAACATCCTTGGCAAGATTGTGAGATTCCATCGCGCAGAAGTCATGCCTCGGGAAGGGAAGCGAGCTCCCAATCCGGGAGGTTGCGATACATCGAATCCCACGCCGAGTGCGCGCGCAGCGCCCGTAGGTTAATGTGACGCCACGCCAGTATCGCGCAGCAGCACTACATCCGACTCAACGTTGAAGCGCTGAATTGCGAGAGTCTTATCGTCGGGCGACCACTCGAACGACACCGTATTTTGGGTCGTGAAATTTGTGAGCCGGTGCATCGCGGAACCATCGAGAGGCTGCACCCAGATATTGTCCGTCCCACCTTCCGTCACGGCGTACGCCAGGCCCTTTCCATCTGGCGTGAAACGCATTCGTCCGATGATGCCATGATTGGGTTCCAAGAGTGTCGGAGTGACCTTCCCCGCGGATTCGAGATTTATCATCGCGATTTTCTCGCCACTTTGCGTTTGCCCCTGCTGGCCCGACGAGGACAATATGTATGCCAGCCGTTTACCGTCCGGGGAAATCGTTATGTCCGAAGTAGCTACAATCGTGTTCGGGACTGCTTCTACCGAAAGTGTTTCGGGATTTCCGCCGTCAATGGGCACTCGACGGAGCACGTCCGGATTGTGTTCGGTGTAGTACACCCATTTCCCATCCGGACTGCAGGCGGCCAGTAAATCTGGCGGGGCATTCACTTTCGTAAGACGCGTGAGATTTGACCCGTCTATACCCACACGCCACAACTCGACAGCGCGCTCCGCGGAATGCGCCGCCCAGGGGAAAACGATGTAACGCATTCTTTGAGTTCCAGTTAAACCGCCTGAAACTTCCGCATTGCATCCGGACGGGCTAAAAATGACGGCCTTTGGATCGCTTGCCAGGACAGTCGAATTCGTGCCGTTTTTCGAAACCCGAACGAGTTCGTGTGTGTTGACCACCACAAAACTCTCATCATCGGCCCAAGTAAAAGCGCCGTTCGACTTATCGAATGCCGCTGACGGACTCGGAACAGTCCCCGTGAATCCATTAGCCTGAACCAGATACAAGGTATTAGTGGCCTTTTGCTGCACGGTCGCTAGTGTTTTTCCATCCTCCGAAAGCGTTAGATTCGCATAGCTGTTGGTGTCTTTCGTAACGGGTCTAAATCCCCCGTCGGGTAGCGAAAAAAAACCAATTTGTGACCGCGCAAATCCGGTCTCTGCACTCACGTATGTCACGAGAACGCCGCTTCCGTCACGAAGCCATGCCGTTTCGGATGACAAGACGTCGGCGGATGTAATAAGAGTCCGCGTTGGGGCGGAATCCGGTGTGCTTGCCGAAACCTGCACCTCTTCAACCGTGGTCAGATTCTTCATTTGAACCGGCAACAAGCCTCCGATCCAGTTAACGTCCGGCCGCCATGCGACAGTCGAGAGTCCCGCATTGGTCGCCCCACGAACTACCACTTTTTCACCAGAGCCGTCGGCGTTCGCAGTGAGCAGCAAATATTTACCTATGTCCGGGTCGTTCTGCCGCACGTAAGCGATGGTTTGCCCGTCGCGTGAGAATGTGAGGTTCGAGTCAACGTCCCGGCTCACCAACTGCGGCGTACCACCCAGCACAGGCAAACGAAAAACGTCCCAAGTGTCCCCTACGCTATTCACGGCCTTCGCGAAATAGAAGAAGTTGCCATCGGGTGCAAATATGAAATTCCGATAGTTCGCTGCCTCGGGTGCGAGCACTTGCGTGTTGCTGTCGGTGGGTATGTTGCGCAGCCACACGCTGTTCAGGCCTTTGTCTTTCACAACCGTGAGCACGTACTTGCCATCGGGCGAAAGCGCGGCTTGCCGGAAATTGCCCGTGTTCGTAAGCTGCGTGATTGTGAAATTCTCGAACGGTTGTACCTGCGTTGTGCCTCGGCGGAAGGTGTAAATCCCGTATCCCGTCGCGGCCAGGAGCACTATCGCTATCGCCGCACCAGCCATCCATTTCCACTTTGAGGATTGCGCGGTCACCTGTGCAGTGGACGAGCCTGATCCTTGCCCTCCGACCGAGATCGCATCTGAGGAAATAGTGTTGGCTTGAACCGCAGCGGGCTGGTCGCTGATGTTTCCCGTCGGCGGCTTCGTATCGCTCGAATTGTCGCCTGTTTGCCCCGCACGCGAAGACGATCCGGAGCGCCCCGAATCCGTGTCGCGCTTCAATCGCTGCAAATCCGCGCGCACGTCGGAGGCATGCTGATAACGCATTTTCACGTCTTTTTCCAGCGACTTGGAAATAATTCGTTCGAGGTCCACCGGGAGGTCGGGATTCAGTCGCGATACCGGCACAGGTTCCCGTTCCAAAATGGCGCTGAAAATCACACCAGATGTATTCCCCGTAAATGCTTGCCGTCCGGTCGCCATTTCATAAAGAATCAGCCCGAATGAAAACAAATCCGTTCGAGCATCAAGATTTTCCCCTCGAACCTGTTCCGGCGACATATACGCAACAGTCCCCAGGGATGTGCCAGGACTGGTCAGGTTCGGATCCGCATCAAGCGTTTCGCCGCCCATCGTAACGGCTTCCTTCGCGCCCGTCGGAATCAGCTTTGCCAGCCCAAAATCCAGCACTTTCGCCTGTCCGCGCTCGGTCACGAACAGATTTGCGGGTTTGATGTCGCGATGCACGACGCCCTTCGCGTGAGCCGCATCAAGAGCGTCCGCGACCCCGATCCCCACTTCCAGCAGCGTGTCGAGACGGAACGGTCCGCTCATAAGGCGATGCTTGAGCGTGGCGCCCTCTAACAGCTCCATCGCGATGAATGGCGGGATAGCGGTTTCCTCGATATCGTAAATCGTGCAGATGTTTGGATGGTTCAGCGTTGACGCGGCCTGCGCCTCCCGCTGAAATCGCTCCAGCGACACACGGTCCTGTGCTAAGTCCTTGGGAAGAAATTTAAGGGCCACCGGCCGCCTTAGCTTGGTGTCCTCAGCGCGATAAACCACGCCCATTCCACCGCCCCCCAGTTTTTCGAGGACGCGGTAGTGCGAGATGGTTTGCCCGATCAGAGAGGGAGAGTCCGCCATCAGTCAGACATCTTAGAGTTCAGTTGGTTGGCAAGTCAATCAAAGCAGACCAGCCGCAGGTTATTTTCGGACGAAGAACTTTTTGGTTTTCCGGGTTGCGTCGTAAGTCGAAAACTGAACTACCGCCGAGTATCGACCTCTCTTGCGCCCTACCTTCAGAAAATGCACAATCTGGCCATGGCGCTCGAATTCACCACGTCGTACCTCGCAGATTCCGTCTCCCTTCTGCATTACTACAAGAAGCTCGGCGAACAAGCGATGGCGCGAGTCTCAGACCAAGGCCTGACGGCAACACTCGACGCCGAGTCGAACTCGATCGCTATAATCGTCAAGCATTTGACCGGCAACATGCGCTCGCGCTGGACGGATTTCCTCACCTCGGACGGTGAAAAACCCGATCGCAACCGGGACGACGAGTTCCGCGACTCGCCGCAAACTCGCCCCGAAATGATGGCGGCCTGGGATTCATCCTGGAAAATAGTTTTTGAGGTGCTTGCCCCTCTCACCGACGCCGATCTGGGCCGTACCGTCCTCATCCGCAACGAGCCGCACTCCGTAATGCAGGCCATCAACCGCCAGGTCGCGCACTATGCCTACCACATCGGCCAGATTGTCTTCATCGCCAAGCATCTTTCATCCGACCGCTGGACCTCGCTGACAATTCCGCGCGATAAATCGTCGGATTACAACGATCGCGTGGCGTCCGGGAAAATATCGCAGCGCTAGCTGCAACTGCAACGCCGTCCACGGATTTCTCCCGTTGCCGAGTCTCTCTTGTTAGAATTGCCTTGCACGGCGAATTCTTGTGCTGTGAGGGCCTTCCGGCGATGAGCGCGCTCCACGTCTTCGGCATCGTTTTCCTGATCGGCATGAACGCTTTTTTCGCGGCGGCCGAATTTTCGCTGGTTGCGGTCAGGCTTTCGCGCGTTCGCCAGCTTGTCGAGAAGGGCGACCCGCGCGCGAAAATCGTCGAGCAACTCGTCAGCGACCTTAGCCGCGTCGTTTCCGGCGTGCAGGTGGGCATCACCATCGCGAGCCTTTCGCTGGGCTATCTCGGTGAGATTACCCTGGCGGCGATCGTCCGCCCGTTCGTCGAGCAGCTTGCGCGCCCGTGGGCGGCGGTGTTCACGCACGGCGTCGCATTAGTCGTTGTCTTTCGGTCTCCTGACGGTCCTGCAAGTCATCTTCGGCGAACTCGTTCCCAAAAGCCTCAGCCTGGCTCGTGCCGAACGCGTTGCGCTGCTGATCGCCCGGCCATTTCACTGGTTCCTCAATACCTTCAGCTGGGCGATTGACCTGCTCGACGGGATTGCTGAAAGGCTCGTCCGTGCGCTCGGCGTCGTCGCTCCGCACAGCCACACGCTGGTACGCTCCGCCGAGGAATTGCAGGTGATGATTCAGCAGGCGCGCGATCGCGGTCTACTTCCCGCGAGCGAAGCCCGCTTCATTCAGAACGCGATGGAACTGAGCCAGGTCCAGGTTCACGAGCTGATGGTGCCGCGCCCCGACATGCACGCGCTGCCAGTTTCAGCCAGCCTCGAAGACACGATGCGCATGTTCGCCACCACGCAGCGCTCCCGGCTTCCGGTGTATGAAGGCTCGCTCGACCATATTCTCGGATTTGTGCATATCAAAGACGTCATCTGGATTCTGATTGATCGCGCCAGCCGCACCGGCGAGCCAGCCGCCGGTCAGGAGTTTCATTTGCGCAGCGTCATCCGTGACGTGCTGATCGTCCCCGAGACAAAACCCGCGAGTGAACTTCTTCTTGAATTCCGTACGCGCCGCACCGGCTTGGCAATGGTCGTGGACGAATTCGGCAGCATTCTGGGCCTCGTCACCCTCGAAGACATCCTCGAGCAAATGGTCGGTGAAATTCACGACGAGTTCGATGTGGTCGAGCGGCCCCTGCAGCTTCCGGACGGCGCCATGATTTTCGACGCGGGCATCAAAGTCCGCGACCTGGCCGCGCAATACAACATCACTCTGGCCGACGACTCCTCCTACGAGACGGTCGGAGGCTTCGTCCTCAGCCGGCTTGGGTTCATCCCGCGCGGCGGCGAAAGCTTTGAGTCCGATGGATACCGGTTTCACTGTGATGGAAATGGATCGCCGTCGCGTTTCGCGCGTAAAGATCAAAGCTCTGCAGATTCCGGCTGTGACCGTCGCTCCGCCTTCGGAATCAGCCGCATCCGCTAAGGTCGCAACGCCCGAAGCTGCCGAAACACCTCGCTCCGGCCGGCGCCGTTAAGGGACGCCGCCGAAAATGATTCGCTACATTTCGCTGCGGCTCCTGTTCGCCATTCCCGCGCTCTGGTTAATCGTCACGATGGTCTTCATGCTCGCGCACATCGTTCCGGGCGATCCCGTGCAGCAGATGCTTGGCGAAGGCGCGCGCGCCGAGGACTTGCAGCAACTGCGTCATTCGCTCGGATTGGACGTGCCCGTCCTAACGCAATACCGTCATTACCTCGCGGGTGTTGTTCGTGGAGATCTCGGCGAATCGTTTCGCTTCCAGGAGCCGGTTACGCGCGTAGTGCTCTCGCACTATCCCGCGACGCTTGAGCTTGCAATCGTTGCGCTGCTCGTCTGCCTCGCGATCGGCATTCCCGCCGGATTGCTCGCCGCCGAAAAGCGCGCTACTTCGACCGACCGCGCCGTGGGTGTTTTCACGCTCCTCGGCCTTTCGGTCCCAAGCTTCGCGCTCGGCCCGGTGTTGATCCTCGTCTTTTCCGTAATGCTCGGATGGCTGCCCGTCTCCGGCCGCGGCGGCCCGTTGCATTTGATTTTGCCCGCGATCACTCTCGGCGCCGCGCTGGCCGCCATCCTCACGCGCATGGTCCGCATTTCCGTTATCGAGGAGCTTTCGAGCGATTACGTCCGCACCGCGCGCGCCAAAGGCCTCTCGCCATCGGCGGTGCTGTTCCGCCACGCTTTTCGTAACGCGCTCATCCCGATCCTTACGATTCTTGGCCTGCAATTCGGCACGTTGCTCGCCGGCACCATCGTCACCGAGACAATTTTCTCCTGGCCGGGAATCGGCCGCCTGACGGTCCAGGCCATCGGAGCGCGGGATTATCCTCTGCTGCAGGGCTGCATCATTCTGATCGCCGTCTCCTACGTCTTTGTGAATTTGCTCACAGACGCCGTGTACGCTCTGGTTGATCCTCGGGTGCGCCTCCAGTGAGCGGCCTGCGCGAATTCCTTCGCCGTAGCGCCACCGGCCGCGTAGGCTTTGCGATTGCGCTCGCCCTCGTAATTCTCGCAATCGCCGCGCCATGGATCGCGCCCGCGAATCCCGCCGTGCAGAATCTGCCCGCCCGTCTCGCGGGCCCGACTGCCGGGCATCCGATGGGCACCGACGAGCTTGGCCGAGACATTCTTTCGCGCACACTATACGGCGCCCGCGTCTCGCTGTTGGTTGGAATTTGCGTCGTGGTCGGCGCGGGGCTGGTGGGTCTCGCGATCGGCGCGCTCGCCGGCTATTGCGGAGGCTGGTTCGATAATCTCGTAAACATCGTGCTCATCAACGCGTTCTTGTCATTCCCCGGCATTCTTCTCGCCATCGCCTTCGCGGCGTTTCTCGGTCCGGGAATTGGCAAAGTAATTGTCGCGTTGATCGTCACCGGATGGGCCGGCTATGCGCGCCTCGCCCGCGCGCAAATTCTGCAAGCCAAGGAAATGGAATACGTTCTTGCGGCGCGCTCGCTGGGCGCCTCGCCGGCGCGCATTCTCCTCCGTCACCTTCTTCCCAATATTCTTCAGCCTGTACTCGTGCAGGCGACCATCGGCATGGCCGGCGCGATTCTTGCCGAGTCCACGCTCAGTTTTCTCGGCGTAGGTGTTCTCGCGCCCATGGCGAGTTGGGGCGCCATGATCAACGACGCCCGCAGCCACCTCTTCGACGCCCCGCACATGGTGATTTTCCCCGCGCTCGCAATCATGGTCGCTGTCCTCGCGTTCAATCTCCTCGGCGACGCACTCCGCGACTGGATGGACCCCCGCATGCGCTCGTACCTCATCGTGACTTCGTTAGCTCGCTAGGGAATTGAATTACGGTGGGGAACTGAATTGTTTGAGGTGAAGCGCAGTCTCTGCGTTTTGTTTGTTCTGCTCCCTCTGCGTCTCTGCGGTGCGTCTTGTCCGAGCCTTTAGCTCACCTCAACAGTTACTTCCGCCCCGCGTCCCAGCGCCAGAGTTCGCGACGCGTTCGCCTTGTTGATTGAAATCTCCAGATAGCCGCTCGATCCGATGAATCCAATCGCCTCGCCGTTCGCCCCGCTCGCGAAAGTGGGGACAAGCTTCGTCATCGTCGCATTCCCCGCGCGGATGGTGAATTTCCCGTCCTCCGCCGCAAACGCCGGCACATCTTCCGCGCGCAGATTGGTAATCAGGTTGCCGAATTGATCCACGCGCAGCACCACGCCCTTGATCGTGTTGCCCGCCGTTTTCGGCTTGGGCATCGCAAACCGCGCAAAATCCGTGATCGGCTCGCCGAACGCCGACGACTGCCACGATTTCGTCAGCCACGCGGCGACCGGCGCAAAAATGTCGCGGCCATGGAACGTCTTGCTCACCGGCTGGCGGAAATAGTGCTCCGAGATGATGTTCCAGACATACAGCGCCTCCGACTGGTCATACACCGACGAAAGCACGCCATTATCAGGCGCCACAAAGTAATGCGTATCCCCTGCGACCAGCAACGGCCGGCGGGCGGTTCCCACACCCGGATCCACGACCACAAGATGGACCGTTTTCGGCGGAAAATATTTGTACGCCTGCCCGATCGTCAAGGCTCCATCGAGCAGATCGTGCGGCAGCACGCTGTGCGTGATGTCAATGATGTTGACTTCCGGATTGATGCTGAGGATTACGCCCTTCATGACTCCGACCAGGTGGTCGTTTGTGCCGAAATCCGTCGTCAGCGTAATGATGGGCCGCGCCAAGGTTGGCTCCTATGTAAGTCTGGGCGCGCGGAAGGGAAGCCGCGCCTCTCACTTCGACGCTAGCGGACGCTCATGCGTCTGTCAAAGCCATCCGTCGCTTCTGGCGCGATTGAGTAACGCATGGTTTGTGTGATTCGGTGTAGGTGGCTACTATCTAGCCGTTGGTTCCTCTGTGGTAAATCTTTTCCGGCATTTCGGCCCTCATCCCTCGACCATAATTACTTGTCCTCGATAAGGCTGATGGATCCAATCCCGCCATGGATCGTCAATTCGATGCTCGTCGGCGTCTTCCCGTACAGATCGTTCACGTACGAACTTCCATCCCGCTGCAGGCCTCGCGCATCCACAGACCCGATTCCTCCCGTCGCATCCACGTGCACGCCCACATCTTTCGGCAGGCGGATCGTCGCCTGTCCCACGCCGCCCTCAATCGTCCCGTCCACGCTCGTTTTTCGTTCACCAGTCAGATCGAGGTCCAGCTGCCCCGCGCCCATGTGAACGTCGAGATTCTTCACATTCACGCTGTTGAGCCGCAGGTCGGATTGCCCCGCTCCCATTTCCAAATGCAGATCGAGCGGCACATCGTTGGCCACGCGCATGTTCCACTCATTGTCCTCATTTCCGAACTGTGTGTGCCACTGATTCGAGTCCTGTCCGATCCGCAGCTCCCCGCGCCCTGCGGTCACCGAATAGTCCACTTTCGGTTTTCCCGCGTTGCGCGAATATCGAAAGTCCGCGTCCATCAGTCGGCTGGATCCCCCCGCTAGTGTCAACTGGCCCGCAGGTATGTTGAGGTCCATATCTACTGAATTCGCTCCCTGCAGCTCCACAGCTTGCGTGTCACGCGAATCTGACGCAAAAGCGTGCCCGTGCCAGCCCCACGGGTCGTGCCAGTCGCCGTCATTCCATCTCCCTCGGCCGTGCCACATCGCCAGGACAAATAACACTAAAAGCACAATCCAAGCGATCCCCATGCCGGAGATCACCGGTGTTACAGGCGCCGCGCCCGGCTCCATATGCCGTCGGATGTAGTAGCTGTCCCATATTTTCCCCAGTCCGATCAGGATCAGGATCAGTGGCCAGTAGCGAAAAAGAACCGGCCACGGAGTGAAGTCGGGATATAGCCTCCACATCAACAACAAACCGCCCAGCGCGATCAAAATGATCGGGCCCACGAACGAGTCATGTCTGCGAGGTCTCGGTTGGTCCATTGCGCACCTCTCTGCCATCAAGATACGCGCTTTGCGGTCAAAATGTTTCATGCTCCTTCACGCGGGACTTCCAATTTGGCGCGAGACAGCGATTGAGTTAGAATCCCCGCGAGTCCGATGCTCGACCACTCCAAGAACCAGCTCCTCACCCGCGTGGGAGCCGGCACGCCCATGGGTGATCTCCTCCGCCGCTACTGGATGCCCATCGCAGCCGTCAGCGAATTCGAATCCCAGTCCATCAAGCCCGTGCGCCTCATGGGTGAAGACCTTACGCTGTACAAGGACATGAGCGGCACCTTCGGCCTCGTCGGCCGCCACTGCCCGCATCGTTGTGCGGACATGTCCTACGGATTCGTCGAGCAATGCGGTCTGCGCTGCAACTATCACGGCTGGTTGTTCGATAAGGACGGCAGTTGCCTCGAGCAGCCATACGAAGACGTCGCGCAGCCCGAAGCAAAGTTCCGTGAAAAAATCCGCATTACCGCCTACCCGGTCGAAACAAGAGGCGGCTTAATTTGGGCCTACCTGGGCCCGCAGCCCGCGCCGCTGGTGCCGAACTGGGAGCCATTCACCTGGAAGAATGGATTCGTTCAGATCGTTTTCGCCGACGTTCCGTGCAATTGGTTGCAGTGCCAGGAAAATTCCGTTGATCCGCTCCATTTCGAATGGATGCACATGAACTGGAGCGTGCGGTTGAAGGACAAGGGCGGCCCGTATTCGCCCCGCCATCTCAAGCTCGCGTTCGAAGAATTCGATTACGGAATCGTCTACCGCCGCATCCGCGAGGGCATGAGCGAAGAAGACCCGATGTGGAAGGTCGGCCGCGTGTGCCTCTGGCCCAACGCGCTCTTTACCGGCGATCACTTCGAGTGGCGCGTGCCGATTGACGACGAGAATACCCTCAGCGTGACCTGGTGCTTCAGCCGCGTTCCCAAAGGCCGCGAGCCATTCGTGCAGGAGCAAATCCCGGCGTGGCGCGGTCCCGTGCGCGACGCGGAAACAGGTCGCCTGATTTCGAGCCACGTGATGAATCAGGATTTTGTCGCCTGGGTAGGGCAGGGAACGATTCCCGATCGCACCCACGAGCACTTGGGGACGAGCGACACGGGCATCATCATGATGCGCCAGCGCTTTCTGAAAGATATCGAAGCTATTGCCCGCGGCGAAGACCCCAAGGCAACGATACGCGATCCGGGAGTAAATCGTTGCATCAACCTGCCGATTGCCGAGCGCAAGAATCTCATCGAGGGCCTCACGCTCGAAGAATTGGCCAGACATCCCCTCGGCGGCGGCCAGCTAAGCGACTACGTGTTTCAGTTCGGCCAACCCCGGGAAGTCCGCGAGGCCTACGCCAAAGCCATGGGCATCGCCGAGTGATCACCGCCGTTGCCTTCGTCCCGCCGGCATACCACCGGCTGTTCGCCTTTGTAGGGGCACGATAGATCGTGCCCGGCAGACGACCTTGGCAGGACTCATGCCATCAACCTGGACCGCCCCCAATCGCCGTAGGGGCGCAGCATGCTGCGCCCGGCAAAAGACCTTGGCATTGCCTTCGCCATTTGCCGCCGCGCTGACAGAACTCTTCACATGACTTCTACCAAACCCAAATCGCGCTCCAAGAAAAAACCACCTTACTTACGCATCGCCACCGAAGAAGCCTTCGCCCCGCTCGAATTGCTTCAACGCTGGAAGGCCATGCTCGAGAAGGGCACCAACCTCGATCCCGGCTTCGTGGGCCAATGGGGATATTTTCTCGGCCCAAGCCCGCGTGCGCAGGGCATCGCCGCCCGCATGTCTGATCTCGGCGAGCAGCGAATCCACGACATGGATTCGACCGGCATCGCCCGCCAGATCCTTTCCCTCACGAATCCCGGCGTGCAGCTCTTCAATCCCACGGAAGGCGCCGCGCTCGCGATATCGTTCAACGACCAATTGGCGGCGGCGATTCGAAAACATCCCGATCGCTTCTCCGGCCTTGCGGCAATTGCTCCGCAGAATCCCGCGGCTGCCGCAAAAGAACTCGAACGCGGCGTCCGAAAGCTGGGCCTGAAGGGCGCGATCATCAACTCCAATACGCAGGGCGAATATCTTGACGACCCGAAATTCTGGGATATTTTCGCGGCAGCCGAATCTCTTAACGTGCCGATCTATCTCCACCCCAGCACACCATCCGCGCGAATGTACGCTCCCTTCGCGGAGTGGGGCCTCGAGGGCGCCATTTACGGCTTCGCCATCGAAACCAGCCTGCATCTGCTGCGAATTATTCTCAGCGGTGTCTTCGACCGTTTCCCGAAACTTCGAATGGTCGTCGGCCATCTCGGCGAAGGACTTCCATACTGGTTCTTTCGCCTCGATTTCTTCCATCGCGCCAACGTCGCCTCCGCCCGCTACCCGAATGTCAAAGCGCTGAAGAAAAAGCCGAGCGATTACCTCCGGGAAAATGTCTGGGTCACCACGAGCGGTATGGCCTGGGAGCCACCCATCCTCTACTGCCAGAAAGTGCTGGGCGTGGATCGCGTCCTCTACGCCATGGACTATCCCTACCAGTTCGTGCCCGAAGAAGTGAAAGTCACCGACAATCTCCCGATCAGCGCAGCCGACAAAAAGAAGCTCTACCAATCCAACGCCGAAAAAGTCTTCGACCTCCGCTCCTAATCACCGCCTCTGGTGTTTCTTCGTAGGGGCGCAACATACGGGGCCCCCAAGTCGACGGTCAGTCGAGCCTGGGGGATCAGAAGCGCCCGGCAGACATGCTCGGCACAATCGAGCCATTCATCGCGCATTGCGCGCAGGAGAGTTTCGCAGGGGCGCAGCATACGGGGCCCCCAGGTCGCCGGTTAGTCGAGGCTGGGAGATCGGGCGCCCCCGGCGCACATGCTTGGCGCAGATTTGCCCATCCGCATAGCGCTGCCGTTTCCCTTCGTAGGGGCGCAGCATGCTGCGCCCGGCACAAATGCTTGGCAATGCCGCGCCATTCATCTCGTATCGCCCGCACCCGAATTTCGTAGGGATACGGCATGCCGTGCCCGGCGCTCATGCTTGGCGCGGCGTTAACCATCCACATCAGCCCATGTGGAGTGGGGCGGCTTGCCGCCGCTGTTTGCCGTCCCGGCTTGCCGGGACGTGCTGCAACACCGAGCTAGTACCTTATCTCATCCTCGCCGCAACCATCATTTCTTCAACCCAGCCTGCCAGTTCAGCGCGACAGTGAAGGGCACGTCGCCCTGCGTTTCCGGCACTAGGAACAGGAACCGCTTGCCATCCGGTGAGGGACTCCACCCGACAGCGGAGCTTCCTGGTGGCGACTGAAAAAGAACCCTGGGAACACCCGCATGGAAAACCGGGCGCGTCACCACATCAACAGCCATCAGCTTTCCGTCGAGATCAATGTAGTACAGCTCCTTTCCGTCCGACCGCCATGCGGGGCTGGTACCGCCGCTGTTTGAAATCAGCGACTTGCTCACCGCATCCGAGATGGCTTCCCCGGAAGCATCCGGCAAAAAGGGCCGAACATAGACCTCATGCCGGCCTGACTCATCCGACGCGTAGGCAACCCATCGCCCATCGGGAGAAAATTGGCCATCCCCTTCATCAAACTCTGTTCGAAGGAACGGTATCGGCTTCTTGTGATCCCCAAGCGGAAGCACCCACAAATTGCCCTTCGTTTTCCCTCCGACAATCTGGTAGAGCACGAACCGTCCGTCGGGCGACCAGCTCGTGGGATACTTATCTTCATTCGACTTCAGCAGAGGCTCCTCTTCGTTCGCGCCGTTTGCTGGTTTCTCATAAATGTCCGTCAACAACCCCGCCTGCATCGAACCGAAGATGACACTCCGCCCGTCGGGAGCCCAAACCGCGTTCCTATCCTCGGCAGCGGACTCGATTTCAAAGCGCGTACTCGTCCCCCGCGACAGGTCGAGCAACCATAGCCCGACATGCTGCTCCGGCACGGTGTATCGCGACAGCATCGCTCGCGTTCCATCGGGCGAAAGCGTCAGGCCGAAATACGGGCCGGGTTCCCCGACCTTGCCCAGAACCTTGCCCTGCGAATCCAACCAAGTGGGCTGACTCTCGGCGCTTCCGGAGGACAGGTACACCAGCGTGCCATTCGCCGAAGCGGAGAAGAGACCGGAGTCGTAATACCCTCCCACATTCCCGTCCGCAATCTGAACGGGTTCCCCCGACACATTCATATGCCGCGCATCAAACGGTTGTGCCATCAGCGTTCCATTGCGCAAGAACAACAATTGCCCGACATCGGGGTCAGAAGAAGGCACGTAGGCCGCGCCATAAGTTGACTCGACCAGCCTCCTCGAATCCTGACCTTCGGGTTTTTCGTTCAATGAACCAACCGACGTGAAGCCGCTAGTACCCGTATCGCGCAGGTATAGGAAATGTGTTCCGTCGGGAAGAAACTGTGGCTCTGTATGCGCGACGTCGCCGTGAGCAGTGTCGAGAACTGTTAGTGGCGCCGCGGCGCCGCCCGATGCGGTGACTCGCATCAGCGGTCCCCCGAACAGGCCGAAAATCATCACGCCATCGTTGTTCCAGGACCCGCCCACAGGCGTGCCGTTCAGCGCGCAAACCGTTTCCGCCGGGCCGCCCGAAACATTGATCTTCTCCAATCTGCCACCGGAATCAAACGCGATGAATCGGCTATCCGGCGACCAGAACAGCATGCTGCCCACTGACTCTGTTCCCGGGAGAGGTCGGATTTCCAGAGAATTCAAAGGGCGAATCCATATGCGCGGAATACCGTCGGTGCTCGTGGCGGCAAAAGCCAATTGCCTCCCATCCGGGGACAACGCAAACAAGCCGGTCAATCGCAAAGGGGGCTTCACCGGCAGCGGAATCTGAAGTCGAACCGGCTCGGCCGGAACAACCATGCGCATTTGCTCTTCGTGCACCCAGGCGAAAACAAGAAGCGCCGCCGCAGTCGCTCCGAATAGCCCCCAGGCAATACTGCGACGCCAGAGTGGCGCGGGAATCTGAAGCGCCGAAGTCGGCTCTGCAGCACCGGAGAGTACTTCATCGAGCGCGATCCGCGCATCTCCGATCGCCTGCAAACGCTGCCGCGCGTCCTTTTGCAGGCAGCGCCGCAAGAGCATTCGAACCTGTTGCGGTGTCGCAGTTGGCAGCAGCGTCCAATCCGGCTCCGCTCGAATGACCAACGCCAGCGTATCGGTCGTCGAATCGCCTCGAAACGCCATTCTGCGCGTCAGCATTTCGTACAACACGCAGCCGAACGCCCATATGTCCGCGCGGCGGTCCACCGCTTTTCCTTTCGCCTGCTCGGGCGACATGTACGCTGCGGTTCCCAGCAACACTCCCGCCTGCGTCGCCATCGCGCTGATCGTCGGCGAATTGGCAGGATCTATTTCGCTTCCGTCGCCCTGAATCGCTTTCGCCAGGCCGAAGTCCAGCACCTTTACCGCGTCTCCAGTCGTCACTTTTACGTTGGCGGGTTTCAGATCGCGGTGCACCACGCCGTGTTCATGCGCGTATTCCAGAGCCTCGCAAATCTGCTTCGCAATCCGTAGCGCCTCCTCAACCGGTATCGGTCCCTGGCTGATGCGATCGGCCAGCGTCTGCCCTTCCACCAGCTCCATCACCAGCGCGCTCGTGGCGCCCGACTGTTCCAGGCCATGGACGGTCGAAATGTTGGGATGATTGAGCGAGGCGAGCACGCGCGCCTCGCGCTGGAATCGGGCCAGGCGCTGCGAATCGTTTAGAAAAGCGCTAGGAAGAACCTTGATGGCGACAGTGCGCCCCAGCGTCACGTCCCGGGCGGAATAGACAACTCCCATGCCGCCTGCCCCGATCCGGGCAATAATTTCGTAGTTGCCCAGCCGGGAGCCGCTCTTCAACGCTTCGATGTTGGGCGATTCCACCACCGGCGCCTCCATGAACGCGCTGTCGGTTTGCCCGTGTGCGACGATCAGTGACTCAACTTCGCGGCGCAGTGACGGATCGGTGCAGGCCTGATCGAGATATGCGGCTCTGTCGCGCGGCGGTTTTTCAAGCGCTGCGGCCAGAACTTTTTTCGTTTCCTGCCAGTCCTCGGGCTTCATTTCGCCCATTCCATTTTCGGTTCGCAGTGCAGCCTTGCGCGGTACACCCCGGCCATCCCGCCCGCGCCAATGCCCTCGAGAATCTCGTAGGAGCCCAGCCGAGAGCCGGTCGCTGGCCCCATCCAGTGCGCGCTATTCTACATGAGGCGATTCAAAAGGCTCTTACCCAAAGTCCACACAAGCTCGCGCTTGCATTCTCTTGACATCCTGCTAGCCTAATTGCGGCCCGCGGTCTGGCCCGGTCGTTGATGGCGATTGATTGCACTACGAGCAGCGCAGGGTGGCGCCGGAGATGGTCTGCTCCGGTGGGCGCTGCGCTTTGCGCGCAAATTAAGTGTCACACCATGCAAAGTAATTTCGGGCCTAACTCATTGAAAACAAAGGATCGGGATCACCACAAAGTGTCACACTTTTTAGAGGGTCGCGGCGAGCCAGTTTTCGGAAGGAACAGTCATGCGCGTTTATCTTGACTACAACGCGACCACGCCCGTGGACCCTGCGGTCCTCGAAGCCATGCTCCCGTTCCTCGCAGACAACTTTGGCAATGCAGGATCGGTTCATTCCGCCGGGCAGCGCGCCCGCGCGGCTGTGGACGCCGCGCGAGAATCCGTTGCCGCGCTGATTGGCGCAAAGATGAACGAGATCGTTTTCACCAGCGGCGGCACCGAAGCCGACAATCTCGCAATTTTCGGCACCGTCGCAGCCTCGACGAAGCCGCGCAAGCACGTCATCACCACCGCGATTGAGCACCACGCGATCCTGCACAGCTGCGAAGAACTCGCGCGGCAGGGCGTTGACGTCACCATCGTTCCCGTCGGAACCGGCGGTGATTCGCGGGGGATCGTTGATCCTGAAGAAATTCGCCGCGCGCTGCGCCCCGAAACCGTTCTGATCACCGTAATGCACGCGAACAACGAGCTGGGCACGGTCCAGCCCATCGAAGAAATTGCGCGTATCGCCGCCGAAGCTGGAGTCTACTTCCATTGCGACGCTGTGCAGTCCGCAGGCAAAGTCCCGCTCGACGTCAACAAACTCGGCGTTGATCTGCTTTCCATTTCCGCGCACAAATTCTGCGGCCCCAAAGGCGTAGGCGCGCTTTACCTCCGCACGGGCCGGCAAATCGCGCCGCGGTCTTACGGCGGACATGCCGAGCGCGACCGCCGCGCAGGCACTGAAAATGTTCCGGGCATCGTCGCCCTGGGCAAGGCAGCGGAACTCGCACGGAAATTGCTACCGGAAGATAGCGCTCGCGTTGGCAGGCTGCGCGACCGGCTGGAAAATTCAATCGTCGAGCGAATCCCGAACGTGATGATCAACGGCGACCGTACTCACCGCGTCCCGAACACTTCGAATTTGTCGTTTCCCGGCGCCGGCGGTGAGGCGCTTCTGATATCTCTCGATCTGCAGGGAATTGCGTGTTCAACCGGCGCGGCGTGCTCTTCGGGTTCGACCGAGCCTTCGCACGTCCTGCTCGCCGCCGGGCTTTCCCACGACGACGCGCGCTCAAGCCTTCGTTTCAGCCTCGGCCGTCCAACCACTGCCGCCGAAATTGATCGCGCGATTGAAGTGATTCCAACCGTTGTCGAGCGCATCCGGTCGCTCTCGCCACGCGAACAGGAATCAGCAGCCGCGATACCCGCCCGATGAGCGAAATCTCACAAATGCCGACACTCGACCAACTCGAATCCACGCGCGAAGGCGTCGCGTCGCTCCTGCATCCAATCGCCGCGACCGCTAACACGGTCGCCGTGGCCATGTCGGGCGGCGTGGACAGCTCGACCGTCGCCGCGATTCTGCGCGAGCGCAATCAGCCGATCGTCGGCCTCACGATGCAGCTGTGGAATCAGCGCCGCCTTCCCGAGCTTCAGGGCGATGGCCCCAAGCAGCACCGCTGCTGCTCGCTCGACGATGTGTACGACGCGCGTCGAGTCGCCGAGCATCTCGGCATTCCTTTCTACGTGATCAATTTCGAGCGCGCCTTCGAGCAGACCGTGATTCGTCCCTTCGTCGAGGATTATCTTGCGGGACGCACGCCGATTCCCTGCACGCGATGCAACAACGACGTCAAATTCGAACAGCTCCTCAGCACCGCTCGGCAGATTGGCGCTGATCGCATCGCCACCGGTCACTACGCCCGTGTCCGCCACAATCACGAAACGGGACGCTACGAGCTTCTTCGCGCGGTAGATGAGACAAAGGACCAGACCTATTTTCTCTTTGGCTTGACGCAGGAGCAGCTGGCCCGCGCCGACTTTCCGCTCGGAGAGATGACCAAGCAGGAAGTACGCGACATCGCTCGCCGCCTCGCGGTGCCTGTTGCTGAAAAGCCCGAGAGCCAGGAAATTTGTTTTGTGCCTTCCGGCAGCTACGTGCGTTTCATCGAAAGCTATCTGCGCGAGCAGGGAACTGGTCCCGATAGCACGATCGGAGAACTGAAGCTGGGCGAGCCCGGCGAGATTGTCGGAACCGGGGGCGAAGTCCTCGGACGGCACAATGGTTTGCACAATTACACGGTCGGGCAGCGTCGCGGCCTTGGTTTGTCCGAGGGACATCCGATGTACGTGGTCGCGCTCGATCGCGCGAATAATCGCCTCGTGGTCGGCGAAGACCGCGACCTCCGGAGCTCGGTTTGCGAGGTTCGCGACGTCAATTGGATTTCATTCGCGGCTCCCGATGCTCCGGTCCGCGCGCACGTGCGAATTCGCAATCATCACGAACCCGCCGAAGCGGAAATCATGCCGCTCACCGATACCACCGCGCGCATTTCCTTCCGTGAACCGCAGCGCGCAATCACGCCGGGACAGGCGGCCGTGTTCTATTCGGGCGAGCAGGTTCTCGGCGGTGGCTGGATCGCGTCAACCTGAGGCCGCAGCATGAAAATGCGGATGGACCCCAAGCGCAATTCCGCAAGTCATGTGGACGCCTACGTCCGCGCGAAAAATCCCAAGCTTCAGCCGGTTGCAGCTGGATTGCGCGAACTGGTAAGAACTATCGCTCCGCAATTGAAGGAAGGCGTAAATCCGTGGGGCCTGCCGATGTTTGACGCCGGCGGACCGTTCGGTTACTTCATGATCGGCAAGAGCCACGTGACGTTTGGTCTGTACGCCGGAACATCGCTCGATGATCCCGAAAAGCTTCTCGAAGGAACCGGCAAGAGTCTGCGCCACGTGAAATTGCGGAGCATGGACGACTTAAAACGCGCTGGATTGCGGAAGCTGATAAAGTCCGCGGTTCGATTCAACCGCGAAAACCCGCCGGAATAAAACTGAAGATAGAAATATTCTGCAGCCTGCGAATCAGATGAAGAGTTCTTCGTCCTGCGTGGCTGAATCCGGTTCAGGCCGGCGTCCGCTGCGAATGAACTCAAGTCCCGCTTTGATGCCCTTGAGCACGGCCGAGGCTTGATGCACGGGCTTCCAAACTTTCGAGCGGAAAGTGGTGCCGGTTTCTTCGATCACCTCGAGCGCGCCGGTAAGAATGTGATCGGCGCGAACGACCTGGATGCGCAGGCGCTCGACCATGTCGGTGAAAACTCGGTCAACTTTCTGAGCCTGGCTGCGCGCCACGCGCGCGATTTCGGCGCCATCGCCCATGATGCTGGCGATACGCTCCTCGGAATCCTCGAGAATTCGATTCGTTCGGGTGAGGATCGGGTCCATTTTCGCCTGCAGCTGCAGTGCGATGCGCGTGAACGTCCCGATCGCGGTGCGAAGCTGGACGAACATCGCCAGCAGAATCGCCATCTGAATTACGATGGCGATGGTAGCGACAGCTATGAACAGCTCAAGCCATCCCGACATGGAGAGGCTCCCAGTGCGTTACGAGATTTTTGCTTCGCGCTTGTAGGTCTCTTTGCCGGCGTCTACCGCGGTGCTGATGGCGTCCTTCTGCCGAGCCATGATTTCCTTGCTGCGCTCGATCAAGTCTTCTGCGCGTTCGCGCAGCTCGCGAGCCTTCTTCTGCGCGTAATCGCGGCCTTCTTCAGCCTTCGAGGACAAATATTCGCGCGTTTCTTCACCGGATTTCGGCGCGAAAAGAATTCCGACCAGCGCTCCGATACCCAATCCGACGAGAAAGAAACTTACCTTCGAACCAACGTTGTCAGCCATAAAGCACCTCCGAACTGCAGAGTAGCATAGGCTTCCCAGTACGGGCAAGGCGCGCCGAAAGTGGGCTGTCGAATTCTCGCGCGAACCGTGAAGTATTTCACAGCTGCGGCGAGCAAAGTCGGAGGTCGTCAAGAACTCGACGGGAACATTGTGCAAGCACGAGGTCGGGTGTACAGTCGCGGTTGGTTGGGGGCTCCAAGAGGAATCCCAGCTTCACGGGGAATCAAGGAGGAGAGATATGAGTTTTCTTGCATGGATTGTTGTCGGGTTGATCGCAGGATGGCTCGCGGGCCAGGTTATGAAGGGCGGCGGCTACGGGGTGCTGGTAGATATCATCCTCGGCATCCTCGGCGGCCTTTTGGGAGGCTGGCTCTTCGGAATGATGGGAATCTGGCCTGCTGGCGGAATGATCGGTTCAATCATCGTGGCGTTTGTCGGCGCGGTGATTTTGGTGGCGATTACGCGTGTATTGAAAAGGGCCTGAAACAAAATTCTGAGTAATAGGGGATCGCGCTGTGATGGGCACCGGTTGCCCTAGCAGCGCGATTCTTTCTTAGCTCCGATCATCTCCCCGTCATCTGGATCTTCGGATTCTCGTGACGAGGGCTGACAGCAACGCGAAAAGGAGCACGTTTACAGGTACGGCGATTGCGTACACCGTCCAAAGTGGCCAATGCGTCCCGAGGTGGCCGAACGTAGAGAATGGGAACGAGACCAGAGTTCCCGGCAGCAACAACAGCAGCGACAACCCCCACCAAATGGGGTCGCCGAGCAAGTGCAGACCCTCAAAGGCAGCGAGCAGGCCGATCAGCTGCACGGCGCCGAAAATCCACCAGTACCTGGCCCTCATGGCGCTACCTCGATGGCGCGTCCGATTCCACCGATTCCCGCATTTGCCGGATGCCGCTATTTCAAGAGTACTCTGCAATTACGTCAGGAAAGGCGAAAGTTCCATCTCCGCAGATATTCCGCATCAATTAAGCCGAGCCTTCGCGCAATGCGTCGAAAACGCGCTGGGCTTGATGGCGCGGGAGTTCGGCAGTGAGTTCCTCGACGCTCAACTGGCGCAGTCGCGTCACGCTGCCAAATCTGCGGAGAAGTTTTTGCGCGGTCCGATCGCCCACGCCGGGAATTTCCGTGAGGGAAGTGCGGATGCGTCGGCTCGAACGCCGCTGGCGGTGAAAGGTGATCGCAAAGCGGTGAGTCTCGTCGCGAATCTGCTGGATTAAGTGCAGGACGGGCGAGTGATGATCGAGCGCGATGGGTTCGCTCTCGCGGCCGAGCACGTAAAGAATCTCTTCCTTCTTGGCGATGCTCGCCATCGGCTGGTTGATGATTTGCAGGTCGTCGAGCGCCTGTGCCGCTGCGTGCAGTTGACCGATTCCTCCGTCAATCAGAATCAGGCCCGGCAGAGGCTTTTGCTCGGTCTGCAGGCGGCGATACCGCCGCTCGACTGCCTCGCGCATACTGGCGAAATCGTCGCGGAGCAGGCCATCGGTTTTATCCGGTCCGGGAGACATGTCGGAGCCGCGAATGATGAATTTCCGGTAGTCGGATTTCTTCATTTTGCCGTCTTCCCACACGACCATCGAAGCGACGGTGTCCGATCCCTGAATGTGCGAGATATCGAAGCTCTCGATGCGCTTGGGTGGGTCGGAAAGTCCCAGCGACGACTGCAGCGCCTCGGCGATTGCTCTGGAGCTTGGCTTCAGCACACGGAAACGCTGTATGAACGAATGCTTGGCGTTCTTTTCAACCAGTTCGAGAAAGGCGTGTTTTTGCCCGCGTTGAGGATTGAGGATTTCGACGCGGTGCCCAGCCGATTCGGTCAGCACGTCTTCCAGCAGCGCGCGATCTTCGAAATCAATCGGCGTGTGGATGAAGCGGGGCAAATAGCTGGCTTCGAGATACAGCTGCTTGAGCAGTGACGGCAGGAACTCCGTGGGGTCGAACTCCTCGAGGTCCTCCCAATAGAAATCGCGCCGATCCACAACTCGGCCGCCGCGAAGGTGAAACAGATTCACGGCCACCTGAGGAGGCTCGGCGTACCAGGCGAGAACGTCTGTATCGTCGCCTTCCGCCGCTGCGATTTTCTGGCGCTGCTCCATTTCGGCTAGTGTGCGCAGCAGATCGCGGTATCCGCCGGCTTCCTCGTAGCGTTGTTCCTCGGAAGCGCGCTCCATGCGTTCCTTCAGGCTGCGCGAAAGATCGTTGCGCCGACCTTCGAGAAACAAGCGCACGTCGCGGGCCGCCTCGGCGTAGCGCTCGTCGGTGACGAGGTCGGCGCAGGGGCCGAGGCAGCGGTGAATGTAATACTGCAGGCAGGGCCGAGGATGGCTCCGCCACAAGTCCACAGTGCAAGACGGCACCAGAAAATGTTTGTGGATCAAATGGACAAGCCGGTATGCGAGGCTGGCGGGGAAGTACGGCCCGAAATAAGTTGAGCCGTCTTTATTCAGACGGCGTGTCACGTAAACGCGCGGATACTTCTCGAACGCGGTGTAGCGGATGTAGGGATAGGTCTTGTCGTCGCGCAGCAGAACGTTGAACTTCGGCATGTGCCGCTTGATGAGGTTGTTTTCAAGCGCGAGCGCCTCTTTCTCGTTGTCCACGACGATATATTCGAGGTCCGCGATTTCGCGGACGAGCGAACCCGTCTTTGCGTCCTGCCAGCGCGATTCCAGGAAATAGGATTTGACGCGGCTGCGCAGCGAGCGTGCTTTGCCGACGTAGAGGATTTTGCCGCCGGCGTCCTGAAATAGGTACACACCGGGCTGCGGGGGAAGTTGGTCGACTTTTTCGCGGAGTTCCATTTGCCGCGCGTTACAATTGAAAAGACCTTGGCTCGCCCCGAAGACGACGCCGGGACGAGACAACTTTCATGATAGCAAACGCAATCTAAGCTGAACGAGAAACCCTATGCGCGCAACACTCGGCCAACTCGTGCTCGTCGTCCTACTGGTGGCTCTATCTACGGTAGCCCAGCAAGGCGACCAGAAGCCCAGTCCGCCCCCAGCGGGACCGCCGACCGGGGAATCGTCGTCGAAACCGCAGCCCCTGCCGCCGACTATGCCCGCCACTGGAACCTACGATCCGGTCTCAGCGGAAGATGATATCGAGGTCGGTGCGTTCTACATGCATAAGGGCGATATTGACGCCGCGATTTCCAGGTACAAGGATGCGATTCGGCTGCGATCGAATTTCGCGAAGCCGCGTCTGTTGCTGGCAGAGGCGTACGAGAAGAAGCACGACAAAGCGAGCGCGCTGAAATATTACAGGGAATATCTAGAGGTATTTCCGAAAGCGCCGGACGCGAAGAAGGTCCAGGGCAGAATTGACAAGCTTTCAAGCGAATAAGCGCAAAGCGGCGGGCCCGGCCGAGCTATTTACCCTGCAACACCCAATCCGAAGTCGTCTCATCGAACTGGAAGCCGTAGCGGTTCCATGCAGAGCCGGTAGATTCCTTGCGCACCACATGCGCGCGTCCCGCATGCCGTTCCACTCCGCCTGAAGTCAAGAAGACGTTCACGACGGCTCCCTTCAACAGGCTGGCCGCGCAATTGCAGAGAAAGCCCCCGGCGCTTACGTTCTCTGTGGTGGTGGTTTCGTCGAATTCTTTTCCGCCTGCGTCGGTGCCCCGCAGCTTCATGACTACGCGCATCTGTACGCGCTTGTGAGCGCGGCGCTCGGGCTGCTTGTCTTTGAGTTCCGCGGCCAGCGCATCTTTCAGAGCAGTAAAGTCCACGGGCTTGTGAAAATATCCCTTGGCGCCGAGACTTTCACAGTGTTCCTTGTATTTCGTGCCGGCTTCGCCGGTGATGACGAAAATGGGAATTCGCGAGGTATAGCTCAGCGTGTGGAAACTCTGGCAAAGCTCAAAGCCCGAGAATCCTGGCATCATCAAGTCCAACAGAATGGCGTCCGGCTTGTGTTCGAGCGCAAGGCCCAGAGCCTGTTCCGGATCGCCCGTCTCCACGATTTGATAGGCCGCCGAAAGCCGCATACGGAGCAGCCCGCGTACAGCCTCGTCATCATCCACAATTAGAATTTTCGGCATTTTGTTTTGAGCTCCGGTGTCCCTGGGCCTGAAGTGATTCGCTGGCCGGTAAAGCTCCTAGGTGGTTTCCGCCACCACGTGACGATCCAGCGCCTCACGAATTTTTCGCGTCAGAAGTTCGCGCGTAAACGGCTTCAACAAAAATACGCTGCCGGGATCAACGGGTCCCTGCGACCCTACGGCCTGTCCCGTATATCCGGACATATAGGCGAGTCTCACTTCGGGGCGTCGTCGCACTAATTCCTGCGCCAGTGCACGCCCACCCATTACAGGCATGACCATGTCCGTCAGCAGCAGATCAATGGGTCCCTTGTAGGCATCGCTCACTTGCAGGGCTTCGACGCCGTCCTTCGCCTCCAAGACTTTGTAGCCGCACAATTCGAGAGTGTTGCGGGTGAGAGTTCGGAGTGACGTCTCGTCTTCCGCCAGCAGAATCGTTTCGTTGCCGGTGAACGACGTAGCCGCGCCAACAGGTGCTTCAATTTTGATGGCTTCGTCCACGCGCGGCAGATAAATCTTGAACGTGGTGCCCTGGCCCGGCGAGCTATAAATGTCAATGTAGCCGCCGCTTTGCTTCACCACGCCGTACACGGTCGAAAGGCCCAGGCCGGTTCCTTTGCCTTTTTCTTTTGTCGTGAAGAAAGGCTCAAAGGCGCGAGCCTTGGTTTCGGCATCCATTCCGATACCGCTATCGGTGACCGTGAGGCAGACGTACGGTCCAGCCTGCACCGGGTAGGGATAGCGGCGGATGAAGGCCTCGTCCATGATCATATTTTGGGTGTCAATTACGAGCTTGCCGCCCTGCGGCATGGCGTCGCGCGCGTTCACCACCAGATTCATGACGACCTGCTCGAGCTGACCTTGATCGGCTTTCAGGCGGCCGAGGTCAGGGCCGAGAACAGTCGAAAGCTCGACGTCTTCGCCGATTAGCCTGCGCAACATCTTTTCCATGTCTGAAACGACGCCGTTTAAATCGAGGACCTTTGGATCGAGAACCTGTTGGCGGCTGAATGCCAGCAGCTGGCGCGTGAGCGAAGCCGCCCGCTTCCCGGCTTTCAGGATTTCATCCACGCTGCTGCGGAGAGTGTTTGCCGGGTCGAGACTCTCTTGCAAAAACTCCGCGTAGCCGATGATCACGCCGAGCAGATTATTGAAATCGTGAGCGACCCCGCCAGAGAGACGGCCCACGGCTTCCATTTTCTGCGCCTGACGAAATTTTTCCTCGAGCTGCCTGCGTTCGCTGACGTCGCGATTCACGATGACGATTTTTTCTACGTGTTTTTGCGCATTCAGAATCGCGCTCGCGCCGGATTCGATCACGTGCCAGCTTCCGTCCTTGTGGCGCATACGGTATTGAACGGTGCGGCCTTCGCTGCCGGAGGTCGCTTCCTTGGCCGCCTGTTCCGCCACCTGACGATCATCGGGATGAACCTGCTCGAAAAACGACGTGCTTTCCAGCTCCTCATTGCTGTAGCCGAGAATTCGCGCGTAGGCCGGGCTATTGTAGAGTCTGCGCCCGGTCGGATCCACGACGGCGATCATGTCGGCGGCGTTTTCGCTGATCAGGCGAAACAGTTCTTCGCGCTCCACCAACTGATGGCGAATCCGATAGATCTGGACTTGCTGATAGATCGTATAGACATCAAAAATCAAAACGAGGCCGACTAAGCCACGAATGGCGAGGCTCAAATGGAGCTCGTCGAAATCCCCCGCGTATTCGCGCAGCATCGGGAAGCTGAAGGAAATTATACCGAGAGTGAGCAGAAGCGTGACGAGGATGGCTGAGGACCAAAGCAGCCATTCGCGTCGCTCGATGCGCCGCATGCCAACTTGTATGCTACCGGACGAATGTAGTTTCATAGTGGTTCATCACCAGTATGGCCAGCGACCGACACACTGTTAATCGGCAGAATTGCTGCTTACTATGCCGCGCAGAATGGCAGTTGGAGTTGCTTGTTGGCGTAACTGGCTGTCGGTAAGGCGGTTAGCGTCTTCTGGGGGCTGGAAACCGAGCCAGAAACCGTGTGGCGCGTGCGTAATCCGTAAACGCTTTTTCTTCACTGCGGAACTGCGCGGAGTGCGATTCTCGCCTGCAACGGACGAATCGGATGGGGTGCTTCAGGTGCAGCATTTCGTGATAGAGGACGTACGCCACAACGAACTCGGGCACGTCTTCATGGTCAAGCTGACGGTTCAACACGATCTGATTCAGTGCCGGATCGAAGCACCCCAATTGCGTGCGCCAAACTCGCGTGCTCCATCCCAAACGCGGCCGCGACAGGGAACTTTGAAAATACGCGCCGTTCAACCGCTCGAACATCGGCTCGAGGTCGTGGTGCGCGCCGGCTGGGCGGTGCTCCATCTTGCGCGCCCGGCGCTGGCGCATCACCAGCAGGCGGCGACGCGTGGATTGTGCGTAGGAAAATTGGCGATACATTTCGATGAGTTCGGCCGGCGGGCGTCGCCGGTACAAGCGCCCGAGCAGAATTGCGGCCGCAGCCTCCACCACGGTGCGCGGAGCGTAGCCGAGCACATCGGAGAGGCGGACGTGGGCGGTGTCCTCGCGCAGGCGGATCGTGTGCGTCAGGTCTGCGTAGGGATGATATTCAACCACGAAATGCGGCGGCCGGCCTTCGCATCCCAGGCGCGTATAGATACGCTGGAAAAGTTGCTCTCCGCCAGGCACCGCTCTCCGACGGTTTCGAACGCCTCCGAGCGATCGCGTCACTGCTTTCTCCGAACCGGAGGCGCCTGCGATTCCTTCAGAGCATCTTCTACATCGGATAGCGCGTCCTTCGTGCCTTCAATGGCGTCTTCCAGCGTGTCGCGGTAGGTGTCCAGGTCCGGTCCATCCTTGTCGTACTTCTGGAGAGTCGCGAGGAATGCCGTGTACTTGGTCTTCATCAATTTCAAGGCTTCCCGGATATCCACATGTTTTTCCTGCGCGAGAGCGATCTGGTCGGCCGAGTCGTCCACGCAGCCCGCGTAACCGTTCAACAGGCCATTGAGGATATCGCTCCGGCGGCGCTCCTGCGCGGTCCGGCCGAGTTCATATTCAAATTTGGTGAGCCGGTCTTCCGCGAAGGCGACGTAGAGCTTGATTTTCTCGGGTGGGAAACGAGCGTCGCGTATTTTGTCCGCTTCATCATCGCTCAGGTAGTCCATTTTTTGCGCAGGGCGATTCGGTACACGCGCGAGGATCGATCCGGCCAGCAGCGCTCCCATCAGTGTTGCGCCGACGATGACTGCGATGCGGTGCTGCATCGTAGCTCCTGGATACATTCTCTATCGCAATTCTACTTTGCAACCGCCGGGCTCGGCGGCGCCTCATGCGGAAAAAGTTGTTGAATCAGGCGAAGGTTGATTTCGCTGAGATCCGCGCGAATCGCGAGAAAGGGAGACTGTTCGTCGCTCGTCATGTTGACGACCACGACATCCAGGCGGCGCAGCGAGTCACGCAGCGAAAACTGCAGCTGCTTGAATCCGCCGGGATGCTTTTCGGCATTCACGCCCGTCGCGTCGAGCGCCTTGTCGCACGATGTAACTTCATCGCGATAACGCGTGAGCACGTCGAGCGCCTCCGGAAGCTTTTCCTGCGTAACGTCCGCGTCAATTTCCGCGAATTCAGCGTCGCCGAGTTGCGGCATCATCTTGGCTTTATTGATTGCATTAGGCTCCCGCAAAAAATGTGCCCTGAGGTCGGCGATCTTGGCCTGCGCGACGACGAAGCTCGCGCACAGCGCGATGGTCACGACGAGCGCCGAATTGCGAATTATCCCTGGCAACGCTATCTCTTCTTGTTCTGCAGCTCGCGGGTCAGCACGCGCACGCGTTCTGTAGAGACAAAATACATGTCACTGTTCTGGTCCTTGTTCGACTGCAGGAACTTTTGGTACGCGTCTATCGCCTGGGCCATTTGTCCGAGGTTATCGTAACAGACGGCGCGAACATACCAGCTCGCGAGCGGAAGCTCCTCGCGCTTGGAAAGCGCGTCGAGAGCCGCGAGCGCCTGGGTATAGTTCTTGGCGCCGTATTCGGCGTCAACCAGATAGGCCAGCACGTCGTTCGCTTGCGGATTCATGTTGTACGCAGTACCGAGCCAGCGCATCGCGTTCGGATAGTCTTTGCTCCGAAGATATGCCTCGCCCAAACGTGCGAAAGTGTCAGCATCGTGCGGCGCGAGGGCCGCGGCCTTCTGCAAGACCGCCACCGCATCCGCGTACCGCTTCTGCTTCCAATAGATGTCCGATCGGAGCTTCAGGGTGCCCAGGTCTTCCGGCCCGGCTTTCGCCATGCGGTCGAGCTCCGCGAGCGCATCATCGTCCTTGCCGAGATCGAACAGCAAGGAAGCGTGTTCAAGGCGTGCCTTCGCGTCATTTGGATGCGCTGCGAGATAGAGGTCCAGCTCGGATGCTCCTTCCGGAAACTTCTTCGCAGCGATCAATACTTCAGCAAGACCCAGGTGGGCCTCCGCGAGCTCACGGTCCGAAGCGTGGAGGGCCAGCGCTGCCCGGTACTCGGTCTCGGCATCGCCCGCTCGGCCAGCGCTAAGTAGTGCATGGGCGAGGGAAAGCCGGATCTTGAAATCTGCGTCGTCAAGCGTGCGCGCGGTCTGGTATTGCTCGATCGCTTCGAGGAGTTTTCCGGATCTCTCGAGAGCCGTGCCAAGCAGCCACTTCGTTCGCGCGTCTTGCGGAGCCAGGTCGGCAGCTTTCTCAAGAATTCCGACCGCTGCGGCTGGATCAGTATTCAGCGTCGTCAATCCCAGATTCAAATATGCAGCAGCCATCTTCGGATCGAGTGCGATGGCATGCTCGTATTCAGATGTTGCGTCCGCGGGCTGATTCAGAGCGGAGTAAACGTAGCCAAGGTCGTAGTGGACAATTGCGTCGTCCGGTTTCTTCGTCAGGTAGTCTTGATAATTTCGCGCCGCGCCGGCGTAATCCTGTTTGTCTATTGCGGCCTGCGCGGCGTTGAGAAGATCGTTCAGGGCTTGCGCGGCGGGATCGGCCACGTGCCTTCGGCCCGGGGTGGGGGATTGCGCGGACACTCCCTGGAATCCGCCGAGCAGGACGCACAGCGCAAGGCCGGGCAGCGCAAGGCCGGGCAGCGGACTCCAATGCGATCTCATGCGGAGGAGCGATTTTCTCCGGGTGTCTTTACCTTCGCCGTTGAAACATGATTCTCGCCGTTCGCGCCGTTGCGAGGATTCAGCACGCGAGCAAGATATTTTCCCGTGTGCGACTGAGAATTGCGCGCGACCTGCTCGGGAGTCCCGGCGGCCACAATTTTACCGCCGGCGTCGCCGCCTTCGGGACCCAGATCAATCATCCAGTCCGCCGACTTAATCACGTCGAGGTTGTGTTCGATGATCAGCACGGAAGCTCCGCCCTCGATCAATTTCCGGAACGACGTAAGCAGCTTCTGAATATCGTCAAAGTGTAAGCCCGTGGTCGGCTCGTCGAAAATATACAGGATGCCGCTGTTGTCCTGCCGCGTAAGATGCGCGGCCAGTTTCAGGCGTTGCGCCTCGCCGCCGGAAAGCGTCGTGCCCGACTGGCCCAGGCGCAGATAGCCGAGACCTACTTCGTCGAGCAGGCGCAGCCGTGCGGTGACCTTGGGGTAAGGCGCAAAAAACGCCAGGGCCTCCCGCACTGTCAGCTGGAGCACATCGTGAATGTTCTTGTCGCGGTGACGAACTTCGAGCACGCTGCTCTTGTATCGCGTGCCGCGGCACTCTTCGCAGATGAGCTCCACGTCCGCCAGAAAGCGCATTTCCACGGTGACAGTTCCATCGCCCTGGCAGGCCTCGCACCGGCCGCCGGGTATGTTGAACGAGAAGTGTCCGGCGCCGAGACCGCGCTTTTTCGCTTCTGGTGTGGAGGCGAAGAGATCGCGGATGGAATCAAACGCCTTCATGTAGGTGGCAGGATTCGAGCGCGGCGTTCGCCCGATGGGCGACTGGTCAACCATCTCGACTTCCTGGATGGGCGCGTCCCCCTCGATTCGATCGCAGAATTCGCGCCAATTTGCGCCTGTGCGCTTGGCCGCGAGCGCCTTGTAGATCACGTCGTAAACCAGCGTTGATTTGCCCGAGCCCGAAACGCCCGTCACGGCCACGAGCATTCCCAGCGGAATCGTGACGTCCACACCTTTCAGATTGTGGCTGTGCGCGCCGATGATCTTCAGGAACTTCCCCGAGGGCTTGCGCCGCCGCTGCGGCACAGCGATGCGCAAATCTCCCCTCAGATATCGTCCGGTAAGCGATTGCGGGTCCGCGAGCAGTTCTTCGCGCGTTCCCGAGAACATGAGTTGGCCGCCGTGCTCGCCCGCGCCCGGTCCAAGATCGAGAATTAGGTCCGCCGCGAGAATCGTGTCGGGATCGTGCTCGACGACCAGCAGCGTGTTTCCCAAGGTCGCGCAGACCCTTCAGATATCTCGATCAGCCGTCCCGTATCGCGCGGGTGCAACCCGATCGAAGGCTCATCGAGCACGTAGAGCGCGCCGACGAGATGCGATCCCAGGGACGTGGCGAGCTGAATGCGTTGCGACTCGCCGCCTGAGAGCGTCGAAGTCAGCCGGTCAAGCGTGAGATAGTCGAGGCCAACTTCATCGAGGAACCGCAATCTCTGCTGAATTTCCTCCAGCACTTTTTCAGCGATCTCGGTTTCGGCGGGGCTGAGCTGCAAGCCGGCAAGAAATGGGCGCGCTTCCTTCACCGTCATCTGGCAGACTTCGGTGATCGAGCGCCCGGCGATTTTCACCGCACGCGCTTCGGCTCGCAGACGAGTGCCGCGGCAATCCGGGCACGTGGCATATCCCCGGTAGCGGCTCAGAAATACACGCACGTGCAGCTTGTATTTCTTGCGCTCGAGCCAGCCGAAAAATCCCTTCACGCCCGGAAAATCTTCCTTCTTGTCGCCGTCGAGGATCGCGTTGCGCTGCGCGGCCGTCAGCTCGCGGAACGGCACGTCGAAGGGAATGCCCTTGGTACGCGCGAATCGGCGCATGTCCATGGCCAGCTGCTTGTATCGCGGCTTGGTCCACGGCTCGATAGCGCCCTCCGCAAGCGATTTCCCTTTGTCCGGAACGACGCGGTCGAGATCGAAATCAATCGTGTTGCCGAATCCCTGGCACCGCGGGCAGGCGCCGTACGGGTTGTTGAAGGAGAAAAGCCGCGGCTCAGGTTCCTGATAAATCGCGCCGCATTTCTTGCAATCGAAACGTTCGTTGAATATCAGTCTATCCGGCACTTGAGACGCGGCGGCGTCCGCTTCGTCAGGGACGAATTGGAGGATGGCCTC
Organism: uncultured Acidobacteriota bacterium; assembly: GCA_963814855.1. GTDB lineage: Bacteria > Acidobacteriota > Terriglobia > Acidiferrales > UBA7541 > Palsa-295. Next base: position 1,091,326 of record CAWFEL010000007.1, on the reverse strand, counting down.
GCCATGGCCCTCCCGGTAGCAGATTTCGATCGAGTCCACCAAACGCGAGCGAATATCGGGCGAGAGCGCGAGCCGGTCCACCAGGACGTAGGTTGGCTTCGCGAAATCCACGTCGAGCAGGTCTTCCGGCGTCGAGAATTCGAACACGCGCCCAGCCTGGTAGAGCCGATTGAATCCGCGCTTGCGCAAGCTCGTAAGCGCCAGGCGAATGGCCTCCTGAGTTGGGCGCGCCGCTTTGCGCGGCCGAAGCACGGAATCCTTCTGCGCCGTGCCGGGCGCCGTCTCCGGCGCGAACGACAAATCGTAGAGCACGTAGAACCGCCGCCCCGCCGGAAGTGACATCACGCGCGCCGCAATTTCATCCAGCGTGTCCTTCCGCACCTCTTCGCCGCAATTCAGACAGAACGTGTGCCCGGCACGCGCATAGAGCAGCCGCAAGTAGTCGTAAATCTCCGTAGCGGTCGCGACCGTGGACCTGGGATTCCTCGTGGAATTCTTCTGCCGGATGGAAATGGCTGGAGCAATCCCCGTGATTTCGTCCACGTCCGGCTTCTCGATTCGCTCGAGAAACTGCCGGGCGTAGGCGGAAAGCGATTCGATATAGCGTCGCTGCCCCTCGGCATAGAGCGTGTCGAACGCCAGGCTCGATTTCCCCGAGCCGGAGACTCCCGTGACCACCGTGATGGCGTTGTGCGGGATGGTGAAGTCAATATTCTTGAGATTGTGGACGCGCGCACCCCGGACGCGGATTTCCTCAGCGTCCGCCGCTGGCGCTGTGGGCGCCGCTGGTCGCGGGAGCTCGTTCATGGTTCGAAGCTTCTCTATGCGTTCCGTTGCCATATGCCTAAACAAAAAATTATACGCCTCGCCGCCTCCGCAAACAAATTGGCGAATGTCGGCCCGTCGAACCAAAAGTTAAAGGTCTTGGAGTCAACCAGGGGTGCGCAAAGCCTTCCGGGTGGAACACAACAGGAAGCGGTTCAGTCGCCGGCGGCGGTGGGCTTCGGCGCGAAATATCCCGTTCGCGTACGGACGGAGAGCTTGCCGCGCCCGTTCGGGGGAATCACCTTCACCTGCACGGGCCGGAACGATCCGTCGCGGGTCGTGTTCGCGGGGTAGTATCCGAGCGTGTATTGGTTGCGGATTTCTTTCGCCACCTGTTCGCAAATCGGCGTCACCTGATTGAGGTTATCCGGGAAATAAGCTTCTCCGCCGGTAGCTTCGGCCAATTGCGAGAGGACTTTCTTCGAGCGGCGCACCATTTTCTTGTCGTGCTCGATATCGTCTTCGCTGTAGACGCCAATCGCATAAATTGTAGCGTTTGATTCCTCGGCCGTTTTAATGGTGTCTTCGAACGTTTTTTCGCTGGCGGTGTCTTCGCCGTCAGTCACCAGCAGCAGCACTCGTTTGTCCTTGTGTCCTTTTTTTAGATGCGCGAGCGATCCGATCACGGCGTCGTAGAGCGCCGTGCTGCCGCGCGTATCAATTCGCGCAAGCGCGTCATGCAGATTATTTTGGTCGCTGGTGAAATCGCCGTCCGTATCGAGGTAATACTCGTCATTAAAATTGACGACGAACGCCTCGTCCTGCGGGTTGCTGGTGCGCACAAACGTCATCGCCGCCGCGTTCACCTGATCGCGCTTCTCGCGCATGCTTCCGCTGTTGTCAATCACCAGACCCATGGTTACGGGGATGTCGTCGCGCGAAAAGAACGAAAGCGTCTGCTCGATATTCTGCTCGAAGACCTTGAAATTGCCCTGCGGCAGGTTAGCCACAAACTCGCCCTTATCGTCCGACACAGTCACATGCAGCACGACCAATTCCACGGCCGCTTTGAGCTTGTGATCCTCGGATGTGGCCTGCTGACCCGGCGGGACGTAGCCCGGAGGCGGCGGGGGACTGGACGGCGCGATAATCGGCGGCGGATTCTGCGCGCGCATGCATGGGCAAATGATGAAGAGGCCCACGACAAGAATTTGGAGGATGACGGAAGGAAGGGCGCTAGTGGCCCGGCGCGAAATACCCGCTTTTTGCGGAAACTTCGAGCGGCGGCAGACCCTTGGGCGGGTTGAGCCGGACTTTAATCTTGCGCCATTTGCCGTCATGGACCCGGTGGCTTGGCCTGTATCCGATAACATACTGATTGCGCAGCTCCATGCTTATTTTGGTGGCGATGTCCGGCAGCTGGTTCACGTTCTTGACGACAAACGTCCGGCCGCCCGTCATCATCGTCATGTCGCTCAGAAGACTGGGGCCTTCCCGCTCTTCCGGCGTTGGCCCGCCATCGGGATCGAATAATCCGATGGCATAAATCTGAACGTCCGCTTCTCTTACGAACTTTCGAACTTCCGTTTCACTGTACCGACTGTGATTATCGCCTCCATCAGATAGGATGAGCAAAGCTTTCTTTGTGTTGTGTGCTCCTCGCATCTGACTGAGACCCAAATAAACGCCGTCGAACAGCGCGGTCAATCCTTTCGCGCCGGTGTACATCAAACGGTCCTGGAGGTCGTCCACGCTGCCAGTAAATGCGCTGATGAGCTGCGCGCGGTCATTAAACTCAACCAGGAAGAATTCATCCTGCGGATTCGCGGTGCGGAAGAATTGCACGGCTGCCTGGCGCGACTTGTCAATCTTGTCGGACATGCTGTTGCTCATGTCGAAGATCACGCCGATCGAGACAGGAACGTCTTCACTCGAGAAGCGGACGATTTCCTGCTCCACTCCATCTTCGAAGACCCGAAAATTTTCCTGTTGAAGTCCCGTAACCAGCCGCCCGAGCGGATCGGTCACCGACGCGCCCACGAGCGTGATCTGCGTTTCGGTGCGTATCGGCTGGCCCTTCTTAATTTTGAATGAGTCCTCCGGAGGCGGAACTGCAGGGCCGGGAGGAGTTTCTTGAGCGCGTGACGGCGTCGTCAGTAAACCGCCAAGGAGGATTGCAAGGAACGCGCAGGCACTTACCAACCCCCAGTTACGAGTTGGCTGACCGGTCCGGTGATTCATGGGTCCCCCGGGCGCGCTAAAACTGGATATTACCACCTTACAATCTCAAAGCAAGTACCACTCTGAGTTCGGTACCGCGAGCGGGGATCCAAAGGCCTCCCGCGCTCCATGTTACTATGGCGTCATCGGCGGCTCGCGCCGGGGAGTTTATGGCAAATTCCGACTCTACGAAGGTGTTGGCGGTGATTCCGGCGCGGCACGCGTCGATCCGCTTCCCAGGTAAGCCGCTTGCCCCGATTGCCGGTAAGCCAATGATTCAGCACGTTGTGGAGCGGGTTCGCCTCGCCAAACTAGTCTCTCGGGTCGTCGTTGCCACCGAAGACGCGAGAATCAAGAGCGCTGTCGAAGCGTTCGGCGGCGAAGCCATCATGACACGCTCGGACCATCGCACGGGAACCGACCGAGTAGCCGAGGTCGCGATCCACGTGCAGGCTGAGATTTACATCAACGTGCAAGGCGACGAGCCCCTGATTGATCCGGGCACGGTGGATGCTCTCGTTTCCGCAATGCTGGAAGATGAGGCGATCCAGCTGGCCACTCCGTGCACCGCGATTTCGGAGGCTGGGGACATCATGGATCCGAACATCGTAAAGGTGGTTCGAGATTTCGATGGCAACGGCCTGTATTTTTCTCGCGCGCCGATTCCGTGGGTTCGGGACACGGGTGAAACTGTCGCCGCGCGGCATTGGAAGCATCTGGGTCTCTATGGCTTCCGGCGCGCTGCGCTGCTCGAGTTTCCCACGCTGCCGCCCGGCGAACTGGAGCGCCTCGAGCAGCTCGAACAGCTGCGCTGGCTCGAGAATGGCTTCCATATTCGCGTGGTCGAAACGGATTACGATGCCATCAGCGTGGATGTTCCCGCAGATGTCGCGCGTGTCGAAAAGCTACTCGCGACTGCGCGCTAAATGTAATCCGAATCGGTGAATCAGCGGCTCATGCGGAAGGCGACCTCCACTTCCATTTGTATGGAAATGGGCATTCCGTCCAGATACGTCGGTTCGTATCGCCATTTCAATACAGCTTGCAACGCGGGCGCCAACAATAGCGGCGGACCTGACACGGCTCGCGCCTGCACCACCTTTCCCTCCTCGTCAATCACGGCGTCAACTTCGACGGTGCCCTCGACTTTGGCGATTTGGGCCAGGGCCGGATAGACCGGATTGACGCGAACCAGCTGTCGCGGCGGCTTGACGTCGCCACCCACGCGGCGGACGGTCTTCTTTGGCGCCGACGGCGGGGGCGGTGGCGCAGCCGGACCGCCGGGCACGCCTCCGAGGACACCGCCCAGCACTCCCCCGTCCGCGCCGCCTGGAACTCCGCCGGCGACTCCTGCTCCGCCGATATCGGGAGCGTCTTCGATCTGCACGATCTTTTTCGGAATAAGAGTCGGCATGGTGAGCGCCGGAGTAGGAGTGCGGCGGAACGAACGCCTCACGGGTAAGTCCGGAGCGCTCGGCGGGGCCGCTGGAGCGGGCGGGGACGGCAACGACAGATACGTCGCACGTAGATCCGTGGAATCAATCGCCTGTGTGAACGCAAGGGGAACAATAATCAGCGCGGCCGCGATTGCGACATGAATCGCGAGAGAAGCGACCCAGTCGAATGGATTTCGGTGTCCGTCGGCCAGTGGGGTTTCGAGCAAGCCTCGAAGAACGGTCGCCTGCGCCTCCTCCGGCGTGACGTTTCGAAGGGGCCGTCCGGACGGCAGCAGTGCGCCCCAGTTGCTCGCTGCCAGACTGCGGCTCTTGTAGTATTCGATGGGCTGCGTCGGCGGAGGAATCTTCGGGGCGAGCGCCGCGTCAATCGGCGCCATGCCGACGCTTCGCGGCTTGGCCGTGTCGGAGTCAGCTTCCCGCGGAGCAGGATCGCGCATATCCAGCTCGAACTCCTTAGGTCGTCGAAAAGCAAACGGCAGTGTTGCCATATGTACTACGCCGGAGCCATCGCGGGCAAGGCAGATGCTCCGCGGCACGGCAATCCGGAAAAATAATTTCGCCGTTTCGAATTCCTGATTTGACAGACGTGCGCGTTGCCCCCATAATTGGTTGTACGCCGACTCCATTGGAGGGATTCGAGCGCCTTGCCCAGCGGCCCGAAATACATCTTCGTTACGGGCGGCGTGGTTTCTTCTCTCGGAAAAGGCGTGGCAGCGGCTTCAATGGGCTGTCTGCTTGAAAGTCGTGGCCTCCGCGTTACCCTCCAGAAGTGCGATCCCTACCTGAATGTTGATCCCGGTACGATGTCGCCTTTTCAGCATGGCGAAGTGTTTGTCACTGACGATGGCGCGGAAACCGATCTCGATCTTGGCCATTACGAGCGTTTCGCTTCGGCCCACCTCACCAAAGATCATAACTGGACGACCGGCCGAATCTACGAATCCATCATCGCCAAGGAGCGTCGCGGCGACTACCTGGGCAAGACAGTCCAGGTCATTCCGCACGTTACCGACGCGATTAAAGCTGCCTTCCGCAAAGTAGCCAACGAAGTTGACGTTGTAATCGTCGAAATCGGCGGCACCGTTGGCGACATTGAATCACTGCCCTTCATGGAAGCGATTCGCCAGATGCGCCTCGAACTCGGCGCCGAAAATGTCGTCTTCGCTCACCTGACGCTTGTGCCTTTCATCGCCACCGCCGGCGAACTCAAGACCAAGCCCACGCAACACAGCGTCAAGGAACTCCTGAGCATCGGAATTCAGCCCGATGTTTTGATCTGCCGCAGCGACCGCCCGCTCGGCGCCGACTTGAAGGCCAAGATCGCGCTGTTTTGCAACGTCGCTGAGGGCTGCGTTATTTCCGCTCCGGATGTCGGCAACATTTATGAAGTACCCATGACGCTCGCGTCCGAAGGCCTCGACGAACAGGTTTTGCGCCTGCTGAAACTGGAAGCGCCGCCGCGCGACCTGAGCAAATGGCTGGCGATGCTCGAAAATCTCGAGCAGCCGCAGGGCGAAGTGCGCATCGGCGTGGTGGGGAAGTACGTCCAGCTCGAGGACGCGTACAAAAGTCTCCGCGAAGCGCTCGTTCATGGTGGTCTGCCGAGCCGCCAGCGCGTGGTGATCGAATGGATCGAAGCCGAGGACATTGATTCCGCGGCGACGGCGGAGCGCATGCTCCGCCATGTGGACGGAATTTTGGTGCCGGGCGGATTCGGCAAGCGCGGTATTCAAGGCATGGTCCACGCCATAACGTACGCGCGCGAGAAAAAAGTTCCGTTCTTCGGCATTTGTCTGGGGATGCAGTGCGCCACGATCGAATACGCGCGTCAGGTTTCGAATCTCGATCGCGCCGATTCCACGGAATTTGATCCCTCGACCCCCAACCGCGTGATTTACAAACTGCGCGAGCTCCTCGGCGTGGACGAAATGGGCGGCACGATGCGCCTCGGCGCGTGGCCCTGCAAGCTGGAGCCCGGCTCGTTTGCCGCGAAGGCTTACGGCACTACGGAAATTTCCGAACGCCATCGCCATCGCTACGAATTTAATTGCGAGTACGAGCCGACGCTCACCGCTGCTGGATTTCGCATCACGGGCCGCACGCCGGACGGCACGTACGTCGAGATCGTGGAAGTTCCCGACCACCCGTGGTTCGTGGGCTGCCAGTTTCATCCTGAATTCAAGTCCAAGCCCCTCGCTCCGCATCCGCTGTTCGCCGCGTTCGTGCGTGCGAGCCTGGAACACCGCCATCTGCGCCTCGGACAACCTGCCAACGCAGTTGCCGCCGATGTTCGCGCCCATCGCCCGCCGGACGCCGATCCGGATTCACGGGCCTCCGCCGCCACATCGTAACGCCGGATTGTCCAGAGCGGGAAAGCGCAAGCCTGGAATTCTCTCGCACTGGTGATTGGAGAAGTCTCCCAAAATGAAAACGACCTTTTGGTATAGCAATCTGCGGCGGTGGTTATTCTTGGTCGGTGCGGCTCTGTGTTTGTCGCTGATCGCTTTCGAAGTGTCAGCGCAAGCGCCGGGCTTTTTTACCGGCGGTCCGGCAGTAAGCATTACCGTGGCGCAATCGAACCGCGGCAAGGCCGTCTATGACGACAATTGCGCCAGTTGCCATGGCGCCAATCTTGACGATGGCGAGTTTGGTCCACCGCTGCGCGGCTCGGCTTTCAAGGCGCAATGGTCGAACCAGTCCGCCGACGCGCTGTACACCTACATCTCATCGAAGATGCCGCCATCGGCAGCGGGCGGACTCAACGACAGAGCCTATGCCGATGTCGAGGCTTATATTCTTCAGGCCAACGGCGTTCCCTCTGGCAACGGCGAATTAGCCCCAGCCCGCACTCAATACGACATCCTTGCTACTCGGCTGACCAATCACGACGCGATCTACAATTCCGTGATGGCGGCGCGCGAAAAACTACTCGCCGATATGGCGCCCGTGACGGACGCCATGTTGCAGCATCCTGCCGATGACGATTGGCTGTTGTGGCGCCGCACCTACCAGAACATCAGCTTCAGTCCGCTCAAGCAAATCGGCACGGCGAACGTGCACGATCTCGGCGTCGCCTGGACTCTCACGCTGCCGACGAGCGCGAATGAGATCACGCCGCTGGTGCATGACGGAGTCTTGTTTGTGGAAAGCGGAGCCAGTATTCAGGCGTTGAGCGCCACGACCGGCGAGCCGCTCTGGCAATACACCCGCTCGCTGCCGGACGGGCTGCATAACGGCCGCGAGGCGCGAATAAAGTATCTGGGGATTTATGGCACGACCCTCTATGCCGTGACGCCCGATGGACACGTGATCGCTCTCGAGGCCAAGACGGGCAAATTGATCTGGGATCATGAGGTCCTCACCCGCGATCAGGGATTGCACGAGGGCGAAGTGGATGGCGTCGCGTTTCATCTCGATGGCGGACCGCTGTTCGTCAAAGGCAAACTGATCGTCGGCACGAGCCTGGGCATCAACACCGGCGGGGGCAATTTCATCATCGCTCTCGACGCGGCAACGGGAAACGAAGCGTGGCGCTTCCATACCATCGCGCGGCCGGGACAGCCTGGCGGAGATAGCTGGAACGGCGCGCCAGTCGAACAGCGTTTCGGATCCGGTGTCTGGACTTCGGGCAGCTATGACCCTGAGCGCAATCTCATCTATGTCGGAACCGGCAACACATACGACGCCGGCACGCTGATCCTGCCTCAGTCGCGCGCGGGCGAATCCAAGGATGCGCTCTATACCGATTCGACCCTTGCACTCGATCCCGACACGGGGGAATTGGTTTGGTATTTCCAGCACATGAACCGCGATATTTGGGATCTGGATTGGGTATTCGAGCAGTCGCTCATCACCCTACCGGTAAACGGCAAGCCGGCCGACGTCGTGGTCACGGGCGGCAAGACGGCGATCTTCGACGCCATGGACCGGACCACCGGCAAGTACCTTTTCTCGCGCGATCTCGGCCTGCAGAACGTGGTCGCTTCGATTGACCCGGCCACAGGCAAGGAGAACACCAACCCTGGTCTCGATCCCGTGCCCGGCAAGACCGCGCTTCTGTGTCCCAATTCCAATGGCGCGCGCAACTGGCCCACGACGGCTTTCGATCCAGCGAGCTATATCCTGTACGTACCGTTGGTGGAAAGCTGTGCGGATTACAGCTGGGCGCCGCGCAGCGCCGCTGAGGTCGCGGCGGGCGGAAACGACATTCGCTTCGCCACGAGGCCGCGGCCGGATTCGGACGGCAAATTCGGCCGCCTGGAGGCCATCAATCTGGCCACCGGCAAGGTCGTGTGGACGCATCGCCAGCGCGCACCGCTGGTCAGCTCACTTCTTGTAACGGCTGGCGGCCTTACTTTTGCGGCGTCGCTTGATCGTTCCTTCTCCGCCTACGATGCGGCTAGTGGCAAGCAGCTCTGGGAGACGGAGCTCAATTCGGTGGGAAACTCGTCTCCTGTGACCTACAGCGTCCGCGGTGAGCAGTACGTAGCGATCGTAGCGGGCGGGGGCGGGCCGCTCAGTGCCGGCTCAGGCCTGACGCCGGAGATCACGAGTCCCCCAGCCGGTACTACGCTCTGGGTATTCAAATTGCCATCGCGCTGACCATCGGCGTTGACTGCATGTTCCGCCGATCTCCCGCCGGATGCCGGCCTGGTCTCGCACGCCTCAGCCGCGTCTTCCTGATTTGTCTCATTCCTTTTTTCGGAGTCTCTCCGGTGAATGTGTCCTCGCCGCGTGAATTAGTTCCACATTGAAAAGCGGAGCCAACCCGCATAGGCTTTGCCCAACAGTGTCGTAGCACGCGCATCGGGGGGAATGGGTCATGCCAGATATCGAAGTTCCGGTATTGATCGTTGGCGGGAGCCTGGTCGGGATGTCCACGGCCATGCTGCTGGGTCACCATGGTATCCGTTCACTCGCGGTCGAGCACCATCGCGGGACCGCCATTCATCCGCGTGCGGCCATGATTACTCAGCGCACGATGGAAGTTCTCCGCACCGTCGGCGTCGAACAGATCGTGCTGCAAAAGTCCGATGAGCAATTCGTGCAGGACGGCGCGATCATGGCCGTCGAAACTCTGGCGGGCAAGGAAATCGCTTATTTCATCGCGAATCTCAACGAGGGCGTGCGCGACGTTAGTCCCAGCCTGCGCATATTCATCACCCAGAGTCTTCTGGAACCGTTGCTGAAATCGCGCGCCACGGAACTGGGAGCCGAGCTGCGCTTCGCCACGGAAATGATTTCATTCACGGAGGACCGCGACGGCGTGACGGCCAAGATTCGTCACCGCGACACGGGCGAGATTTCCACGGTGCGGGCGAAATATATGATCGCGGCGGATGGCAGCCACAGCAAAATCCGCGATCTGCTGGGCATTCGAATGCTCGGCCACGGCGTGTTTTCGAAGAGCATCACGATCTATTTTCGCGGCGATGTGGCGCCGCTGCTGCGTGGCCGCAGTTTGAGCGTGATCTACGTTTTGAATTCAACGCTCAGCGGATTTTTCCGCATCGAAAAGCCGTTTACGTCCGGATTTCTGGCGGTTCACTGGCTGGGCGATCCCAAGAATCCAGTTACCGACGTTTCCAAAGATCTGACCGACGAACGAGCGTACGAATTGCTGCGCGCCGGACTGGGAGATTCGAATGCGCCAGTCAAAATCGAGAACGTCATGCACTGGGACGCGACCGCCGATACGGCCGAGCATTTCCAGAAAGGCCGCGTGTTTCTTGTCGGAGATGCCGCGCACGTGATGCCGCCGAGCGGCGGCTTTGGTGGCAACACTGGTGTACAGGACGCCCACAACATCGCTTGGAAGCTGGCGCTTGTCCTCAAGGGCCTCGCCGGACCTGAGTTGCTGGCCTCCTACGATCTCGAACGGCGGCCTGCGGCTGCATTCACTGTCGAGCAGGCGTACTCGCGTTACGTTGCGCGGTCGGCGCCTTATCTCAGATCCGACGATATGCAGGCGATTCAGAACGATCTGAATATCGAGTTCGGGTACGTCTACGATTCCGGCGCGATTATCAAAGAAGGGAACGGCGATGAGCTGCACACCGGCGCGGCAGCGCCGATGAACGAAGACCCGCGGGAATCAAAGGGACGTCCCGGCACGCGCGCGCCTCACCTCTATCTACAACGCGATGGCCGCCAAATTTCCACGCTCGATCTTTTTGACCGCAACTTCACGCTGCTCGCCGGACCGGACGGAACTGCGTGGTGCGAGAGCGCAAACGCTGCCGGAAAACGCCTCGGAATTTCGGTGGATGTTCATCGGGTCGGGGCAGGTGGGCTGAGCGATCCGGAAGGCGCGTTCGGCGCCGCATTCGGAATCGCGCCCACCGGCGCGGTGCTGGTCCGTCCGGATGGATTCGTGGTTTGGCGTGCTAAAGCCAACCAAGCCGATTCGGTCGAGGAGATATCGAGCGTCCTCGCATCAGTCCTGTGCCGTTAAGCGTTTCGCTATACACTCGTCAGCGTATCCCGGAGCTGCAATAGATCCCGAACCACCATGGCTAAAGCCATAATTTTGTAGAGCTTTTTTCGTGGGCCTGGAAGGCCCACGCTTTTACCGTAGGGCCGGACGGATCGCGTGCCTTAGGATGCCGTAATCCTCGTCAGTAATTGCCCGTCCGTAGTTTCCACAATAGACAGAACTCCGAAAACGAATTAGCGTCAGTCGGGGCAGAATTAGGCCCCGAATCCGCACGATCCTGTGCGGCTTGCCTCGCCGGCAAGTTTCCGAACGCAGGCGGGCCGCCCTCCTGGCGAGGGCGCGATGAGTTCTTTGACAACCTGAGATCCGAAAGTCAGGGCTCCCGGTGTCGACGGTTAGTCGAGCCTGGGAGATCAATCGAAGTTCCAAGGACGTCGTTCTAGCGACGAGCCGAAAGCTCTGTGTGTGCGTTCCGGTGACGAGCACCGGCCTTTCGGCCATGCGCACGGCGGGTGGCGCCAAGAGGATGGCGAGCCTATGAGATCAGTCGGTGTCCCCAGCGAGTCGCTGTAGCGCGGAGCCGAGGGGGTCTCGCCGTGCGCGCGGAGATGGAGCCTCGCAGGACGAGAAAGCAAGAGTCTTGCACCCGGCAAAATCGTGGGCCGCTCGGCCATGCGCTCGGCAGGTCGCGCTACAAAGATCGTCGAGCTTACGGGATCAGTCGGCGTCCGGAGCGAGTCGCTGCGGCGACGAGCCGAAAGCTCTCTGTGGGTTCGGGTAAAAGCGTGGGCCTTCAGGCCCACGAAACACACTCCCAGTTTTCATGGCTTCAGCCATGGGACCTTGGGTCGCACAACCGCTCACGAATCACCAAAGAAGTGACACACCATGCAAAGTAATTTCACGTGTAACCCCATGAAAACAAACGAAACGGGCACCAACAAAGTGACACACTATTCGAGGAGCCTGCGGGCTGCTTTTTCGCGACTCACGAGTTACTATTCGCGACTCACGGGGTCTTCGGCTTGACAGAAAGGTACTCGAAACTACATCTTAGTTGCCCATGCCACTGATACCCACATCACTTGTTGGCTCGTATCCACAGCCGGAATGGTTGATTGACCGGCAGAAGCTTGGACACCGGATGCCGCCGCGCACGCGTGCGGCGGAATTATGGCGCGTGGCGCCGGAATTTCTTGAACAGGCGCAGGACGACGCAACGCTTCTTGCCATTCGAGCGCAGGAAGTGGCGGGGCTCGACATCATCACCGACGGCGAGATGCGGCGCGAGAGCTATTCGAACCGGTTTGCCACGGCGCTGAGCGGCGTGGACCTCGACAATCCCGGGAAAATCGTCAGCCGAACGGGGAATGAAGCGTCGGTGCCGCGCGTGACCGGGAAAATTCAGCGGCTGCGTCCTGTCGAGGTGCGCGATTTGAAATTCCTGCGCGCGAACACCGATCGCAAGATCAAGATCACGCTGCCGGGCCCATTCACCATGTCGCAGCAGGCGCAGAACGATTACTACAAGAACGAAGAGGAAATGGTTCTTGATTACGCGGCGGCGGTAAATGCGGAGATGAAGGATTTGTTCGCCGCGGGCGCCGACATCGTGCAGCTCGACGAACCGTGGATGGAAGCGCACGCGGAAAAAGCGCGCCGGTTTGGATTGCTGGGACTGAAGCGCGCGCTCGAGGGCGTAAAGGGAACTACGGCGCTGCACATCTGCTTCGGCTACGCGGCGATGGTTCCAGGGCGACCGGCGAAATATTCGTTCCTCGAGGAACTTGCTGATTCGCCGGTGCAGCAGATTTCGATCGAGACCGCGCAGGCGTCGCTCGATACAGCTGTGCTGGCGAAGCTGCCGACGAAGACGATCATTCTCGGCGTGATTGATCTTTCTAACAACGAGGTGGAAACGCCGGAGACGGTCGCAGCGCGGATTCGGCGGGCGCTGCCGTTTGTAAGTCCGGATCGCCTGGTCGCTGCTCCTGATTGCGGAATGAAATATCTGCCGGCGGAATCGGCATTCGGAAAGCTGAAGTCACTTGCCGCCGGTGCGGCAATCGTGCGGAAAGAACTCGCCGGACGCGCGACGGCGAATTAGAGAGTTGCCGAGAGCCCGAGAGGCTAAGGTCGGTCGCTCCGAGAGTCTACGGAATATACGAGGCACCAAAATGAACAAGGGTCTTATCAAGTTCGCAGTTGCATTATGGTTTCTCGTAGCAACAGGTACTTACGCGCAAGATCGGGACCTCTCGGGAAGAGTAGCGTTTGTTAGCCTAACTACAGTCAAAGTTGCAAAAGAGGGTGAATCGCGGGGTGAATTCGCACCTAAGGTTCTATTGCGCCTTGCCAAAGAGGGAACCTCTTCCGGATTTCTTGTAATGACCGGCGCGGACGGTACCGCGTTGATCCCAATCGAGGCAGGAACCTATTGCGCCGATGCTTTCGGACTTGATGGACATGCGGCGAAGATGTCCACTCGTTCGAGCGAACCCAGGCAGCGATGTTTTGCCGCCGTTGCCGCCCGGACGGTGGAGTTCAGCGTAACGCTCGCCGCAGACGCAAAATATGGTGGAACGATTCCATCGCTGGGCGTCGAATGAAGCGATTCGGAAAGCTTGCTGTTACAACCTATGGCCTACGTGTGCGGCAGTCCCACTGTTCGCGCGGTGATTTAGCATCGGACGAAGCGCGCTCGCAAACGGCGCGGCAAGCATGCCGTCCCCCCGCCAATGCACTTAGTGCGCGGATTTGCCGATGATTTGAGCTGGATCGGCGCCGACGCGGCCGGACATCTTGTCTTTCGATGCAGCGAGCTTGAAGTCGTACCGCAGGCTCGCGAGATGCGGTAGCGGAGATTTGTCGTCCTTCTTCTTCACCGACACGACGAGCGACTGGTTTACGCCGAAAACCGTGTCCGACTCCAGATGAGGATCGCCGTCTATGTACAGCGCGGTGACCAGTTCGCGATATCCCGGCGCACCGATCACAAAGTGAATATGCGCGGGGCGATAGCCGTGGCGCTTCTGTGCGCGGATCATGTCGCCGACTGGGCCGTCCATCGGGATCATGTAGCCTGTGGGACATAGACCGCGGAAGTAGTAACGCCCTTCGGAATCGCAGTGAAAGCATCCGCGCAAGTCCATTTCCGATGGATCGTGCAACTGAAGATCGTAGTTGCCCGTTTCGTCCGGCTCCCAGATCTGCACGAGGGCGTTTGGAATGCCTTTTCCGCCGGCGTCCACCACCTGGCCGTAGAAAACGATCTCGGTCCCCTTGCTCTTCGTAATGATGGAATCTCCGAGCTTCATCATCGGTGCGTCGTGGCGATAGAACGGGCCCAGGAGGCTTGATTTTGTGGCAGATTCGGTCCCGCGTTTGTCGTGAAGGGCATTCACCAGCGCGCTCAATCCCAGCGTGTCCGACAAGAGAATGAATTCCTGGCGATGCTCGGTGCACTTCTGGCCGACGGCGGTGAGGAACTTGATCGCTTCGAGCCATTCTTCGGGAGTGAGGTCAACCTCGCGGGAGAAATCGTGCAAATGCTTTACAAGCGACGCCATGATCTGCCGGAAGCGAGGACTCGGCGTACCCGACATTTGCTCGAGCGCCGCGTCGGTGATTGTCTTTTCGTCAATGACTCGCATATGGCCTCCTTCTGCCGATGGGGAATTACAGGCCGCGCCCCGGAGGGATGGCCGGGCGACATGATAGACCCTTTGGGTGGATTTTGCTCGCGTGTCGTTGCGAAAACAGGTATCGGGCGGAGAACGGACGTAGCGGTACCGACAGAGAAAGATCCGGCAGAAAAACGATTCGAATGGGCGGCTAATTACTCTAAACGAGTTGCGCTAGACAAAATTACGCAGCTGCGAGGTAATGCCACACTTTGCCGGTAGACTTCACCTGGAAGACTCCGCCCTCGTCCGCATGGAGGAAATACGCTCCATTGGGAATCCGATGGTCGGTGGCAGACTTTACCGAGCAACGCGCCCAGTGGGCCGGACGAACTCCCCGGCCATGCTGCTTGACCTCGGTCACGAGGTGGATTCCATACTTTACCCGGTACTCGACACCGGTCGGCCGGGTGGGTACTAGACGTCCCACACCATTTCGCTTTTGGCTCATAACCATATGATGCACCAATACGGTAGAAGGTTCACTCTAAATCGGCGGTTATTTTGCGGTTAGCGGCGGAATGTGCTGGGTCTGATAACGCGATGGCCCGTTGGTACCAAATTGCAAACCGCTGAGGGAGCTAGAATTGGGCGGAGGCGGGTCCATTTTGACACACAGAGCATGGCGCTGACTCCTGAGCAATGACTGACTTTACCTCAGGGAGGCTTCAGTTACGCCAGCCCAGCCGTATAGTTCACGGTTAAGCGCCTCGACCAGGTCGGGCCGATCCTCCCCAGCGAGCCCGGAGTCCACCTCGTACCCTTGGGTCTTGAGGTAGTACAAGAGCAGCCGGTACGATGGCCGAAGAGACTCGACCTCCTTCGGGTCAATTGATATGACCTGGCCCGGAATCATCGGCGTGAGCTCGTCGCGCATATAGATGGCATCAAACCCGATGATTCGCCAGCGGCCTTCGCGCTTCTCGGCGCGATAGAGAAAACGCGAGTGCGTCGAGAGCGTGGCCTCCACTCCTTTTATCTTCACCGGCAGGTCAATGATTCCCGACAGGCTTGCGACCGCACGATTTCCCGAAAGAGTGACGAGAACCGGGCCCAGCCGATGCTTTGCCGGAACTCCTCGCCGCGCCATGTCCATGGAACCTGTGACAAAATCCGCGCCGTTGCCGCGAAACCAGCTGACGCGCACGAGCGAATCCGGCCAGAAGCAGTCCTTCATGCGTTCCCAGCGGCCCAGATCGCGGCTCTCGCGCTCGCGGAGAATTAATTGAGTGATGGCACTGACGTCCGCGCTTTCGATCACGTCTTGCGGCAAATTTGAGATGGGATTTTCCATGTCGAAGGGACGATACCAAAATAAGGGAGACGCGTCGAGGGCTGTAGCGTGCGCGTCGCTATTTCTGCGGAGAGGCGCGATGACGAACTCTGGTACCGTACAGCGTCATCGCCATGGTAAGTACTAGTTTCCGCCAACCGCTTGCAAAGCCGAGCCTTAGCGCGATTTTCGCGTAACAAGCGCGAACATGCGGCACAATTGAAAGTTGAAAAGGAATGCGAACCCGCCTAGGCTGAGAACTAATCGCGAGGACGTAAACCAAATCCATGGGTCACGAGGCGGCCAAAACTCCAGTGAGCTTTTCGATCGGCAATATCGCGCTGGGCGCAAAGGCACCGCTCTTCTTGATCGCGGGCCCGTGCGTGATCGAGAGCGAGGCGCATGCCACGTCCATGGCCGAGTGCCTGGCGAAGATCGCCGGCGCCCTGAAGGTGCCGCTGATCTTCAAGGCGTCGTATGACAAGGCCAACAGGTCGTCCGTTTCTTCCTACCGAGGACCGGGATTAAAGGAAGGGCTGCGCATCCTCGGCAACATCAAGAAGAAGACTGGGCTGCCGATTCTGACGGATGTTCACGAGGTCTCGCACGTCGCGCCCGCTGCTGAGGTTTGCGACGTGCTGCAAATTCCCGCGTTCCTTTCGCGGCAGACCGATCTGCTCGTCGCCGTTGGAAAGTCGGGCCGCGTGGCGAATATCAAGAAGGGCCAGTTCCTTTCGCCCTGGGATATCGCGAACGCCGCGGAAAAAGTCGCCGGAACGGGGAATGAGAAGATAATCCTGACCGAGCGCGGAAGCTCGTTTGGCTATCAGAATCTGGTGGTGGATATGCGGTCGTTTCCAATTATGCGCAAGCTGGGATACCCGGTGGTTTTCGACGTGACGCATTCGGTGCAGTTGCCGGGCGGGGAAGGGAAATCGAGCGGGGGGCAGCCGGAATTCATCGAGCCGCTGGCGCGAGCGGGGACGGCGATCGGGGCGGACGGACTTTTTCTGGAGGTGCACGACAATCCGGCGAAGGCGCTTTCGGACGGCACGAACGCACTCGCCCTGGAGAAGCTTCAGCCGATGCTGGAACGAATCTTGCGGATCGCGGCCCTGGCCCGAGAACTGGATAAACCACGATGAGTCGAGAAGAGCGAGTGAAGATGGCGATCGAAAGTGCGACACGCGTGTTTCAGGTTGAATCCGAGGCTATTTCGGGACTGATCGAACGCCTCGACGCGCGCTTCGAAAAGGCCGTGGACATTCTCTATAGCTGCAAAGGTCGCGCGGTCGTGACTGGCCTTGGAAAATCGGGATTGATCGGTCGAAAAGTCGCCGCTACATTTTCGAGCATGGGTACGCCCTCGCTTTTCCTGCACGCCGCTGACGCGCTGCACGGCGACCTGGGCATGCTCGCCGCGGGAGACGTGCTGGTTGCCATTTCAGCGAGCGGGGAAACTCAGGAGCTGGTTGACCTGATCGAGCCGGCGAAGCGGCTGGGAATTCCGCTGATCACGTTGACGGCTCAGGCGAACTCACCTCTGGGCGCGGCCAGCGACGTGGTACTCGACATCAGCGTAAAGGAAGAGGCTTGCTCGCTGAATCTTGCGCCAACTTCTTCGACGGCTGCGGCGCTGGCGATGGGTGACGCGCTGGCCGTAGTGCTTGCCGAGCGACGCGATTTTCAGGAGCACGATTTTGCGGCTTTACATCCTGGCGGGCGGCTCGGGAAAAAACTGCGACGGATAGAAACGCTGATGCACAAGGGCGACGATCTGCCGCGGGTGCTGCCGACGACGAAAATGCCGGACGTGATCTACGAGATGAGCCGCAAAGGTCTCGGATTGACTGCGGTGACCAAGCCGGACGGGCGGCTGCTGGGAATCATCACCGATGGTGATTTGCGACGAGTGATGCAGAGACGCAAGCAAAACGTGCTCGATCTGGCGGCGATAGACTGCATGACCAAGAAACCCGTGACTCTGCCGCGAACGGAGCTGGCCGCGGCGGCTTTGCGGCTGATGGAAGAGAAAAAGATTACGTCCGTAATGGTGGTGGATAATGCAGGCAGGCTCGAGGGAGTGGTACACCTGCACGACCTGTGGACGCTGCAATTGTTTTAAGCTGGCACGGCGACGAGTTTGTCAGGCGTCACGATTTGTGAACTGAGGGCTGGGCATGCCGATCCGTGAAATCAAATTTCCCGCGTCAGCGTTGAAGCGCGCGAAGAAGATACGCGTCCTGCTGATGGACGTGGACGGCACGATGACGCCGGGCGTTGTGTGCCTGCAATCGTTTCCGGATGGCAGCGTGGCCGAAATGAAAGTGTTCAACGCGCATGACGGCGCTGGAATCAAGCTGGCCAGCATCATGGGGATTCGCACTGGCCTGATCACGGGACGCGACTCAACTGCGACCGCCCGGCGCGCCCGCGAAGCGTCGATGGAATTCGTGATCCAGGGACAACCGAAGAAACTCGAATCGTACAAGGCGATTTTGGTGCGCGCGGGCGTGACGGATGAAGAGGTCGCGTATGTGGGCGACGATCTTCCCGATCTTCCGCTGCTCGCACGCGCGGGGCTGGCCGTCGCTGTGGGCGACGCGGTGGTTGAAGTAAAGCGCGCCGCGCACTACGTCACCACTGTTGACGGCGGCAAAGGCGCGATTCGCGAAGTCGTCGAACTGATCCTGAAGGCGCAAGGGAAGTGGAAGAAGGCGATCCCGCTCGCGATTGCGTGACGTAGCGCGGTGCCGCGAAAAGCTCCGACGTCCCCGGCTCCGAAGTCCCCCTCGGCAAAAAGAGCAACAAAGAGGTTGCTTGTTGTGTTGGCCTGTTCTAATATGCAACCCGGAGGTTGCTTAAAGATGAGCGATCGGATTGAGAAGCGGATTGAGCTGAAAGCGCCGGTTTCGCGGGTCTGGCGCGCGCTGACGGATTACCGCGAGTTTGGAGAGTGGTTTCGAGTGAAGCTGGCCGGCCCTTTCGTGGTAGGCCAGACTTCGAGCGGCTATATTACCCATCCCGGCTACGAGCACGTCAAATGGGAGGCCCTGGTGCAGAAGATGGAGAACGAGCGGCTTTTTTCTTTCACATGGGCGCATATCAAATCCCTCGACAAGGCCGATTATTCGCCGGATTACTCGAAAGAACCAACCACGCTCGTCGAATTCAGGCTGGAGAAAACTGCGATCGGGACCCTGCTGGTACTCACCGAGTCAGGCTTCGATAAAATCCCGAGCGATCGGCGCCTCGAGAATTTCCGGCGGAATGACGGTGGCTGGACGCAGCAAATGAAGAATATCGAGGCGTATGTCGCGAAGAACCCATAACAGCGCAGCCGTCAAACGCGAGGCTCCTGCGCCTGTTTTTGCCGCGCTGGGCGACAAGACTCGACTGTCGCTGGTCGCGAAACTTTCCGGCGGACAGCCGCGCTCGATCGCTCAGCTGACGAAGGGCACGAGGCTCACTCGGCAGGCAATCACGAAGCACCTTCGAGTGCTCGAGAAAGTGGAGGTCGTGCGCAGCGTCCGCGCGGGCCGCGAGAGCCTGTTCGAACTCGATCCGGAGCCGATTGAGGATCTCAAGAAATATATCGATCTCGTGTCCGAGCAGTGGGATCGCTCGCTATCGAGGCTCAAGACGTTCGTCGAAGGCTGAGTGTCGCGAGCAATGCCTCACGTAGAATGCGAGCGGCGCGGAAATCGGTCGAAGGCCGCAAGAGCCTATGGCGATTCGCAAGTTTGATGTCTTGATTCTGGGAGCAGGCGCCGCAGGACTGCTGTGCGCGACCGAGGCAGGGAAGCGGGGACGCCGCGTCGCGATCATTGAGCGCGCTGACCGTGCGGGCAATAAAATCCTGATCTCGGGCGGCGGACGCTGCAATTTCACGAACATCTATTCCCAGCCGGATAATTTCATCTCGTCAAATTCGCACTTCGCGAAATCCGCGCTGGCGCGATATACGCCTGCGGACTTCATTGCTCTGGTCGAAAAGCATGGCATCCCCTATCACGAGAAGACTCTCGGGCAGCTTTTCTGCGACCGCTCGGCGAGCGATATTACGGAGATGCTCGAACTCGAATGCCGGAATGCCGGAGTAAAGACGTTTCTCAGCACCAGGATTCGCGAGGTTCGGCGCAACACGGAGTTTGAGATTCAGGCGGAAGGGGCTGAGTTTCATGCGCCAGTGCTGGTGGTCGCGACGGGCGGACTCTCGATCCCCAAGATGGGCGCTACTGCTTTCGGGTATGACCTTGCGCGCCAATTCGGCCTAAAGATTCAGGAGACGCGGCCGGCACTTGCGCCATTTGTGCTGGGATCGAAAGAACGAAAGCAATATTGCGATTTAGCCGGCGTGTCAGCGGAGGTGGTCGTGGCGACAGACCATCAATCGTTCAGGGAGAAGATGCTGATCACGCACCGAGGCCTGAGTGGACCGGCCATCCTGCAGATCTCGTCCTACTGGAAGAAGGGCGGGGCGATCCGAGTTGATCTGGCGCCCGATCGCGATGCGACGGCGGCAATTCGCGACGATAAAGTAAGGGATATGGCAACTGCACGGTCCGCGTTCCAGCGAATCTTGCCAAAGCGTTTCGCGACGCGATGGTTGGATTTACACGAACCGTCCGACTGGACCAACCATTCGTTGGAAGAGCTTGAGCGCGAGGTGCACAACTGGACCGTTGCGCCTGCGGATACGGAAGGTTACGAAAAGGCCGAGGTGACGGCTGGTGGCGTGGATACAAATGAGCTGTCGAGCAAAACGATGGAAAGCCGGAAAGTGCCGGGACTATTTTTCATCGGCGAAGTGGTGGATGTTACTGGCCATCTAGGCGGGCACAACTTCCAATGGGCGTGGGCATCGGGCGCTGCAGCCGGGCGAGCCGCGTGAACTCGGTTGGTTTCAATGAGTCACTGGGAAACTTGCGGAAGTATGGAGCGGGCGATGGGAATCGAACCCGCCGCAACACACGGCTAACCTATTGAATCCACTTACCCCTGCGGCTCGATTGAGGTCCACCAGGGTCCACAATCGAGGCTACTTTTTCAACTGCTTCACGGTGCGCTTCACCTACGACGTGGCCGTAAATCTGTAGAGTCGTGCGGGCGTCAGCGTGACGAAGTTGTCGTTGAACGACTTTCGGCGTTGCCCCTGAGTCAAGCAACAGAGCCGTGTGAGTGTGACGAAATGCGTGGAGGCCGCACCGTCGGATCTCTAGCGCGTCGAGAATCGGCCAAAGGCGGTGCTCCACGACGTTGTTGGATGAGGGTGGTCGTTGGTTTCTGGTGACGAACAGGAATCCATCAGGATTTGGTTTCCACTCCGTGCGGTAGTTTTTCAGAATGGCCGCCAAAGCATCGGGAATCGGAAGTGTTGTCTCGCTTTCCCGGCTCTTCGGGGTCTGAGTTTTCCCGTACCAAGCGGTTCTTCGGATTTGAAGTATTCGCTGTTCGAGGTCAATATCTCCCCACTGAAGTCCCAATGCTTCCCCGGCTCGAAGGCCATCCAACATGCAGATGCAGAATAGCGTGCGCCAGGGTTCTCCAGCTAAGGCGAGGATTCGCTGAACCTGCTCAACCGTAAAGTGCCGTGCCTCGGATGCGACACCGCGCGGTGGCAGGCGCAGCTTTTTCATATCGATCTGTTCGCAGCTGTATCCCCAATTTCGTGCTGTTGCGAGGATCGTGGAGATTGTTGCGATGACATTCAAGATTGTCTTTCGGGAGACAACCTTGTCCGTGGACCTCTCCGGCATTCGAGTTATGAATCGTTGCTGGTTCTCGACGCCGAATTCGTCCAGGCGCAGTTTGCCAACCTCTGGAATGATGTAGCACCTGAGGTGCGAGCGAACGGCTCGCGCGGAGGAGGGTTTTTGGGTAGTTAGCACTTCGGTTGCCCACCGTTCGATAAACTCCCCGAACGTAGCCGCACGTCCGGGCCGGTAGTCGAGGCAGTTGATACGGGCAAGGATGGTGGCCAATCGGCGCTCGGCGAGCCGTTTCGTCGGCAACTCGCGCTTGGTGCCGAGAATAACGGAACGCCGAACACGTTTTGTTGTTCCGGTGACATCGACCACATCTTCCCTATATCTCCCGACCCATTTTTCTTCTCTCTTTCCTTTCAGGAATACACGTCCATTCTGATACCGCCTTCGGGCCATCGAGTTCTCTTTTCCCGATGTCCCAACTGCCCTATGGGGACAGAGTGTACCAAATTCCGCGATGCTGGAATTGTGCGGCATTTACTCTCGCTGAAAAGGGCGTCCCGGCACGCAAGAGCCTGGCACCTTCAGAAGCCTGGCGATCTCATGCACGGTAAAAAGCTCGGTGTGGTTTCCATCTCCGTTGTTCATCACTGTGGACCCCTGCTGCGAAACGCTGCGCGGACAAAACACTCTGCGCGGTCACCGCGCAGATGGGCTGGAGCGACCCCACGAATCACTTTGGGCACGGAAACGTGCACAAAAGTGGGGTCGCTCCAGCCCAATCCGGTGTTTTGTCCGTGCCCAAATTGATCGTAGTGCCATGCGCAACTTCTTCTGGTTCGGACTCTCCCGAAAATCCCAGGGTGACGCAAAGGGTGACGGATAAGGTGATGTGCGTCGTTCATCCACGGTTCACCCTGGGAATAAGAATTCCGGCGGATGTTTAGAAAACCTGCACGAGAATGCGGTGCTTCCGGTGCGATGATTTCGCGTGCCTGTCCCGAAGCCGCAAAACACACTCCATTTCTGCTATCAGAATTGCGGTCACGAAACGCGGCCACAGGGGGAGGGCTGAGAAATGGCAGAGAAAGAATACGCCCGAACGTCATGCCGAAAAATGGGCCACGAACTATATGCATTTCTGAATGGGAAAAAGTGACGGTGGATTCAACCTTCATTTCCAACGGCTGATCTCGGTACACAATTTCACCGACGAAGAAGGACCGGTGATTCTTGTCATCGGGCATCCCAGCCGTATCTGCCGAACCATGCATCGATAAAGCTCCCTACTATATAGAGGGGAAAAATCCGCCAAACCTCACCGGGAAAATCAAAGAAACCGGCAAAAGTGTCCCCTATCTATAGAGAGGCAAAAAAAGCGGGAAATGTCAGCGGGAAAATTCACTTTTCTATGCCTGCCAAGACCCTATATTGGGCTCCTCAGTTCTTCAGTCGCACGCATGCTTTCACAAGTTTGTGGAGCCGAGGCGATTCTTGAGGGCGAACACTGCGTGTAACCATGCGTTCTCCTTTCGTTGTCCTCGAAAGGCGATCGCAGGTACCCGAAGTATGACAGGGTTTCAATACGCTCACATTTGGAGAGCGTTCAGCCGGCGGTGGTTCTCTTGCGGGCAATCGCGACCATTTTCTGTTCTGATTGTGTCATGAGATTCGGATACTTCAGGGCTCGTGCCAACTTGACGACCTCGTGGTAGATGTTCTCTCGAAAACAGCTCCGTAGGTGGTCGCGCTTGCGCGTATCGCCAACATAGTCGGCCATATGCTGTGCTTTGCGACTACTCGTGCTGATTTTCTCCATCGCCGCTGCCTTTTTCAAACTGGCAGCGCGTCCTACTAGGAAATCCTCGGCGAATTTCAAGTCATGTGCGAGGTCATGAAAGGCATCAATGGGGTCTTCAGAAAAGCCAAGGTAGCGACACTGCGTCCACACCCCTAATTCCCGCATGTACGCCTCATGAGATGCATTCCACTTCCGCACATGGTAGCGAACGAGCCCCAAGCTATGTCGAAAGTGCAATTCAAGTCGGCGGTCCTTCCTGACAAACTCGCCCCATACAGATTTCCCTCCCGACCCACTCTCCTTGCTGCGGAAATGAAACGCGAACCCATTCGAGGTCAGCATCGGGCTGAGGATTTTCGCTCCATCGCAAAGTGCTTCCTTCGGATCAATCGCTATCTCTCTTTTCCCAGAACTCATTGTCGATCTCTCGTTTTTTGCTCCGCGCGAATGACATCCATTAGGCTAGACTTTCCGGACCACATTCTTTGCAGCTCGGTCCAAATCAGTTTGGAAACGGGCCCGAAGAACTGTTCATAAACCTTGTTTCCATTTGGCCGCCATGACGCGACGTTCTGCAATGTTTCAAAAAATCCGAGACCTATGAGGTTTCTGTTTTCTTGATCTGCTTCCGAAAGGAGTTTCTCCAAAAGCTGGAATATGCGCCGCGTTTCGTCGAGTTTCCCCTTTTCGTACAAGTCCTCAACCACGAAATGGACAAATTCAGCCATGTCGTTGTAGGAGCCAGCCGGGTTTCCGCCCCACCACATGATGTGTTTCTTCCAACGATCAGAGAAGTCCGGGAAGGCTTGCCGAAGCGCAGAGACGACAGGGCTGGTAGCGGGCACGCCGCGCGCGACCAGGAGGGCCACAGCTCCATCCTTGTCGATTGGTTGCCGGCCCATATGGGAAAAAACTCTGTCAGGTAGGTTGCCCAAGTCGCGGGAAGTTGGGCTCGATAAGCCGGCAATCTGTTGCAAAGCAGGGCCGTCGAACCCCTGCTGAAGGGCATCGATCGCAAGGTCGACGAACTCTTGAGGCTCTACGCCTCCCAGAACCCATCGTGCTTGCAGCACTTCCCAGTCCAGATTGCTTCCGAAGCCAGCCATAAGAACGCTATTTAACCATGAAAAAGAGCGATTCAGCGCGGCCACATATAGCATTGACTCGCTATCGCAATAATGCGATAATTCTAGGCGCGTGAACGGCGAATTCACTATTGAGTATGTAGAATTGCCAAATGGGCGCGTGCCTGGACGCGAGTTCGTGGACTCGCTCGATGACAAGGCAGGCGCCCGGATAGACGCCTTTATCGAGCGCTTGCGCGTCTACGGCAACCGCATGCAAGGAAAGTTCGTGAAGAAGCTCAAGGGCGACATATTCGAGCTACGGGTCAAGCAATTCGACCGGATTTTCCGGGTTCTCTTCTTCTACCAGCCGGGAATGCTGATTGTGATTACGTCAGGATTTCAGAAGAAGACGCAACAGACTCCATCGGGCGAGATTACCAAGGCAGAACAGCTCAGGAAGCTCTGGATGAAATACCGAAACCGTTACATGGGATCGCAGAAAGAACGGGAAGCTATCCTGAAGGAGTTGGAGCTATGAAGCGCGACAAACACAGTGAAATCGTCGAACAGCGCGCCCGTAAGAGCGCAACCTACCGGAAGACCTTCGGGCGCACCCTGCACCAGATTGACTTGGCCTTGCTGGTGCGCGAGATGCGTGAGGATGCGGGGTTCACTCAGACCGAACTCGCGAAGAAGGTGGGCACGACGCAGTCCGTTATTGCTCGCCTGGAGGACGCCGAATACACGGGCCATTCGCTCACGATGCTGGAGCGCATCGCGGCGGTCTGCGGCATTGCCCTCAAGCTCCATGCGGAGAAAAAGCCCAATTTCGACCGCGAGGTCGCGCTGGTCTAGTCCCAGAGCAGACAATTGAACGACTGGCCGGTTTCCTCTGCAAATGGTTTGGGTCCAATTGAGCCCAGTGAGGTCCATTTGGGGTCCAAAGCGGTCCATTTTCCATCTGGATTCAACTAGGTTAGCCGTGTAAGGGCAATTGAGACATCGTGAGTTATGGAGCGGGCGATGGGAATCGAATTCTTGTACCTCAACCCTAAGTCTCGCAGGATGAAGGCGTAGCCTCATCGTCCCTCGCTCAATTGGAGTCAAACAGAGTCTACTTGGTGAGGGATAGGTTTGTCTCAACCTGTAACATCGGAACCAGACGGGGAGAAATTGACCCGAGTTATACGCTTGGCAATCGGAAAGGATTGCGATCCGATAAGTGCGGGCGGAAGGGTGCGGGCTTACAAACTGCTCCAGCTATTCTCCGATGAGGATATAGCCAGAACCTATCTCGAGCAGCACCTATGGAACAACGAACCATATTGTCCCAGATGTCATTCGAGCACCCAAGTAAAAGCCCGTGGGAAAGGTCTTTTCTGCTGCAATGCTTGTGAGTACGGGTTTACGGTCAGAGCAGGCGCCATATTTGAGAACTCACACATCCCACTTCGCAAGTGGCTCTGCGCTATTTTCTTATTCAGTTCTGCGAGGGAGAGAATCTCCAGCGTCAAATTAGCGGCGCAACTAAGCATTCGTCAAGCATCAGCCTGGTCCATGATCCGTCGCATTCGTGAGGTTTGGAATCAATGGAAAGATGTGTTCAGGAAGCTGTTAGAGGGAATCGGAGCTTGTCTCGATTCCACACATAGTTGGCCTTTCTTCTCAGCGAAAACTCCCCGATTGACGAGAATTGTTGAAGTGGCGAAAGACGACCCTTACTACCTACCCCCAGATCAATTGCTCGTAACTTCCCTGACGCTTGAAGCTGGAAAACTAGTCAAGCCATGGACCGCGTTTTATGAGAAGAGACCCCTAACCAAGTCGGCTCTTCTAGCACTAGAGCGCAGAAACGAGTGCTCGGCAGCTCATTCCGAGGATCATCTTCGGAGGATTCCACGACCAGCACCAATGAAGGACTGTCCTATTTGCCGATTCGGAGAGCAGGTCTGGAGGTTTTGGGAAGACCCAGTCAAATTTCTTTGTCAGGATGTTTGGGAGGAATTCTGGGATTGGATTTCTGTCGAAGCTGCTGTGTCAGAAGACCCGGACTTTTCTCAATTTAATTTATCGCTCGACATACTCTATGTGGTCGAAGACCTGCGTTCCAGGACATTCTGGATGCGTCTTACATACAACGAGAAGTGTCGATATCTTAGGTCAATCAAGTACAAGGACAAGATGAACCATCAATGGATGGAGGAGAACCGTAAAGGGAGAGAGGAGCGGGAACTTGCGAGGATAAATTCCGTACGTACTGTGGATGCGTCATTTGACGTTCTGATTTGAGGCCTGAGTTGACACCCTTTGAAGGGTAGTGTTTTAAGATAGGGTGACTCATCAAAGCGATCACCCTCAGTACTCCAATAGCGCGAAGGTCGAACTAACCAGAGAGTCGATCGGTCTGGAAGAAGGTCTCCAGACAATAACCAGTGAGCTGAATTCACAGCCACTGCGAATTAATCCTGAAACATGGCAGCGGAATTTAGAAGCAGCCGAAGAAACCGCGAATTTCCTCATCGACTACTGCCAGCATCTAGTGAACGACGATACTTTCCGTCCAAACAGTTCTGCTGACTGTGCCAGGATTCTATTTAAAGACCGACAACCAAAGCTGAGCAAGACCACCGGACGACCTTTAACAGACAAAGACACTCTGTCTGAGTTGGCAAACGAAGGAATCACACTAGCTGGCGCCATCATTGACGCTCGCAGCGCCATCTCTAGATGGAGCCAACTAAAAGCGTGGGGACCCTACGCTGAAACCGGTTTGGTCTGGTCCTATTGGGATTCGCTCGGTACACCTCATGGTCGCTACACCTCTGACGGACCCTGCCTGACCAACCGCATACCGGAAATACGAGAAAGCATCGAACCGCCAGAGGGTTACTCGTTTCTATCACTCGATCTATCGCAGGCGGAATACGTGACGTGGGCGTCTCTGTCCAACGATCAAGTTCTCAGTACTGCGTTCCTTACCGGTAAAGACTTCCATGTGGAGATGGCCCAGTCAATTAGGAAGGCGGTTCCTACGTGGGATCTCCGGGGCCAATGTGAGCGAGACGCAGGGAAGACGGTCAACTTTGCAATTTTGTACCAAATGCAGCCGCACACCCTCGCTAGGAAGTTGGGATGTTCAGTTGAAATCGCCTCAAGGATCGTCAGCGCCTACTACAAACGCGTGCCCTGCGCCCGAAGGTACATCGATCACGTTCTAGCTCAGGCCGAAGCCCTCGGGCACATCGAAACGTACTACGGTAGACGCCGTTATTGCCCAGAATACGTTGAAAAGATCACTGACCGAGCCGCGCACGAAATCGAGAAGACTTTATGGAATCACCATAACGCGGGAACAGCCGCGGAGTTGCTGAAGTTCAAGCAGCTGAAGGTCTGGAACGCTCTCCGTGACCAAGGTTTGCACGAAGGGGATGTCCGACTGTCGCTGCAAATGTTCGATGAACTGGTTTTCACCGTCCATTATTCCGTTCTGTCAGACGTTAAAGCAATAGCCGAAGAAGTGATGCGATCGCAGGAGCCTGATTTCCTGCCTTTCAACGTAGGTGTGCAAGTGGGGTCAAATTGGATGGAGGCGAGCCGATAATGAAACTAGAAGAGCTGAATGAGCGGATGATAGACCATATCTTTAAGAACGTGGACACGTCGAAATTGGACGCTTGGAACCAGAAATTCATCGAGTCCACCAAGACGTGGTGGTCAGCGAAGCGGAAGCTGTCAGACAAACAGCGCACACGTTTAGGACAGATTTGGGAAAAGCAGATTGCCGACGCTCGCTGATCTGAAGCGTCAGTGTTCAGCCTTAGGGCTCGCTGTTTCTCCATCACCAGCCCGTGCGCCCTATATAGCGGCTCTGCGTACTTACTATCTGGCCCAGGACTATCCGTCCGGCTTGCCGTACACGGAGTTGACGCCTATGCAGGCGTACCCTTCCGCGAATTTACATCCGAGACAGCTGCGCTCCCTCTGGAAAAGCCATGATTGGATCGCCCAAGAAAAGCTCAACGGTTGTCGTGTAATCCTGAATTTTGTTCGGGGCCTCGGCATCTTTGCCCATTCACGGACGATCAACATTCGGACGTACCGACGCCGAGAGCTAACAAATCGTCTGCGATTTCGGAGTTTCATTCCGCCGTTTTCTGCAACTCTGGACACAGAGGCTCTGGTCAAGAAACCCATCGACACTAGGAACTTCACCACGAAGGGTAACGTCACTAGGTCCAGTTTGCAGAGCACTACGGCAGTTTTGCACCTTGAGGCGGAAGCTAGCCTGCGTTTACAGCGAGAACAGGATGCGGGTCTTGTGCTACACGCCTTTGACATTGTTTCGTGGCAGGGAACCGATCTCCGCAAGCGGAAGCTAGCCGAGCGACTAGGTTATCTCGATGAGTTTCAAAAAATCATCTCTGGCACCGAGTTAGAGCAGCATTTCGAGTTTCCTCCTGTGGTCACAATCAGCAAGGAGGCTTTCTTCACAAAGTCGATAGCCGCTGGCGCGGAAGGCGTTGTGCTCAAAAACCTCTCTTCCCGTTATGAGGACAATTCTTCGCGCAACCCACGAGGATGGGTCAAATGCAAACGAAGCATCGAATTGACTGCGTACGTCAGCGGGTTTGAGCCGGCCCGATCCAAGTCCCGATGGTCGAAAATGGTTGGCTCTCTGCTGTTCAGTGTCGGGACCGAGAAGGGACCCAAGTTAGTCGCGAAGTGTTCCAACTTTCCATATCAGCTTCGAAAGGAGCTCTCGCAATACGACAAAGACACGGGCCGTGTTTCCATGCACCCGAAGATTCTTGGTCAGGTGTCTACGATCACAGGTCAGGAGTTCTCCGCGCGTGCGTTCCGACTGGTTCATCCGTCCATCACCTACTGGCGCAGTGATCTACGACAAGAAGACTGCAATTATTCACAGGACGAACTTGAGAATCTCCGCGCAGGGACGACCGGAAACACCCATCGGAAGGTCGAAGGTTCGGTCTTGTGAAGTTGTAAACAATTAGTAGGCCATGTATTCATAGGTGAGACCACTCCCGGTTTCACTCCTTAACAGGGATCGAGCGCCGACAAGCTAACCACTTGCCGGCGCTTTTCTTTTACAAGAAAAGTGGTGATGAAGTACTTGAGTGGAGCAGAAAAGCATGAAGAAGCTGCGACGTTCAAGGAAGAGAGTCCGAGCAGGACGCCATAATGCGTTGGTGATTAAGGCTGCGCATCCGGACCACTTCACCCGAATTGGCTACTACTCCGGTCATGCTCGACACCAGAAGCTAGGAATAAGATTTAAGGACAAGTGCAGGATTTGCCAGGAACAGGGTAATAGTCAGGGATCGCTACAGGAAACGGAAGGATGCAAGTAAACGGCGGGATTTTCGGGTGGTTCCCGAAAAAGCAGTTCCTAGCCGTGCCCTACCAAACGAATAGGGTGCACGGGAAGGGCGGGTTCGTTCGCACGGCGACCGCTACAAACTGTTAAGGAACTTCCAATGGAAATCAGGATCGAACCCCAATTACAGGAATTGCTAAGGCCACTTTCCCAGGACGAACGAGACGAACTCCGCCTCTCCCTACAGGATTATGGACAGAAGGAACCAATTGATCTTTGGTTTCAGAAGCCAGGCATAGGAACCATTCTGGACGGTCACAATCGCTACTCCCTATTATTGGAGCTAGGTTTCAGGCCAGAGGATATTAAGGTCAGGGTTGTTGATCCCGAACCTGGGTCTCTCGAAGAGGCTCAGGTTTGGATGATCCGCAAGCAGTTTGGCCGTCGTAACTTGAGCGATGATCAGCGCAAGGCTCTGGCGGCCCTCCTTTACGAGAAGAGGTCTGAGATTGCGAGAACCGACCAGCTCAGACGGGCACGTCTAGGCCAAAAGGGCCTAGGCGTCAATGAGTCCCTTAGATCACAGGTAGCAAAACAAGCTGGTGTCTCAGAGAAGCAACTACGCCCCGCTATCAAGCTTGTGCAGCAAGCTCCTGATTTAGGCGCCAAAGTTGTATCAGGAGAGATGACCCTACGCCAAGCCCGTCAAGAGTTGAACGAACGCCAAGAACCACCCGACATAATCCCAGTCGAAGGCACACCAGTTGGCATGGGGGCTAATTCTTTGCCTTCCGAACCCGACCCACAGGTACGTGACTTTGAACTCCAGCGAGCAACAGCCCGACTCCAAGCTGCGCGGCAATGGATCACCGATTTGCAGATCCTAGTGACAGAGGTTTCGCCAAAGAACAATGTGTGGCCCTACATGGACCCTTCCCAACGCGAAAGATGGGAGACGCTGATGGAGCGTCAGCCATGATCCAAGAAACTCAGACCGTCGAGCGAATCACCCGCCTTGAAGCTGAAGTTGCCGCTCTCAAGACCAAGGTCAGCCACCTATCTCGCCGTAAGGCTGTAGACGCTCTCACAGGAGAGCCAGTCAGACCGATATCCGACTGCACCGAGTGTGGCGGATCACTGCACCAGACCGTCAACGGCACCATCGTGCGCTGCGCCTGCTACGACGACTTCCAACGACGTCTCGATACTTACCACAGGCTCGTAGCTCAATCACAACGACGCAAGAAGCGGAATCGCCCTCGCATATAGGGATGTTAATTGCGGGGCAATAAAGGACCCTCGAAACATCTGGGTTTGACCTGGGAGCGCCGTAGCTTGGTAGCTAGAAATAGTTGCTGGAGTCCTTAGCTGTGAACATACCGAGAGAGAGCGCTCTTAGAGGACTGCATAATCGACACCATGTCGGTAAAGGTAAAGTTGTACCCACTTGCACATTCTGCCAGCTCCCTAATGTCAAGGCGGGTGGAAAGCAATTGTCAGCCGAGGTTATTGCGGCTGAGACTGCGTCCACCATTGCAGCCGCGAAGGATTTTGCGGACAAGCTGCTGAAAGACGAGGTTGACTGCTCCTTATTCCACGATCGCGCTTGGTCTTGCGCCCTCAGCGGTATGAGCGTGGACGAAGCAGCCAAAGCCCTTGGAATGCAGCTCCCAATGTTCATTGGAATGGCTGAGGCTGACTTCAAGAAGCCTTGGAAGGAAGTTCGTGAACAAGCTCGACTCCAAGTACGACGGGACATCACCGTCAGCGCCATCAATGAGGCCAAGGGCGGGAACAGTCGCCTATTAGGGAAGTTGTTGGAAGAGCATTTCTTCGATTCTTGGCTCGTGGACGAGCGGAAAGCCAAAGAGAACGCCACAGAGATAACCACTGAGGAACTGGACGCTCGCCTCGAAGCTCTCTACTCCAAGCGAGGTTTTGTTAACAGGTGGAAGGAACGGTTTCAGCAGCCCGACTCTACCGTCAAAATGCGCGACGCTAGTGCGGAAGAAGTAGCGGGAGTTCTTCATCCCCAACAGGTGAAGTCCGAGTATGTGAGTGATGTTCTAACTCATGATTCTGCTAGGCAGAATGAGTCAACGAAGAAAGTGGCAGTGAACAGTGAAACGCCCCCAACTGTTACGCAGGAAACCACGCCGGCAGAAGTTGTTGAGGCCGTCGTCGAAGAAGCCTTAGGCGGTCCCGTTGTGTTCACACCTGAACAGGGATTGCCGCTCTTCGCAACCGGCAACGATCGGAGACGGTCATGAGTCGCAAACCAAAAGAAGACTGGGCGCAGACTATCGCTAAACGTGAACAACCTTCAATTCGCAAGCGAGAAGGTGAAGTCGTGGTCGAGACTAAAGAAGGACGCAGTGGACAGGTTGTAGCTCATGTTGGTTCTACATCCGAGAAGACTCCTACCCGAACCGACTTGAACAACCGTTGAGGGCTCGAGTATGAAGACTCGAAGCCGAGCTGGAGATGGTCACGGCGGACGAGCGCACAGGGATGCCAGGGTCCTGAGACGAACTCACCGGCTTCACCCATTGAGTTTGCGGTCGCACTACCGCAGACCTGGGAGATGCGCTCTCACCTACTCGACGGGTGATCGAGCGCGTCTTCCTTGATTTTGATTCCAGACGCAACAAGCAGAAGTGGGCTTCTTCGTCCTAACGGCAGGTTCTTATCCCCACCTCTAAGAAATTAGGAGTTGTCCCCTTGTACTGAGACCGTTTGCACACTCACAAACGCGCCTCCCGTGTACAGCATGCACGGACATCCCTCCATTCAAGAAGGGGATGGCTGTACTGCATCCCCTCCTTGAACTTGCATGTGAGTCAGGAGCAGCAAAGTGAAGAAGAACCGTAACCAAGAAGCCAGCAAAGCGATATTTGGGTTTGATCTCGCCAAGGCGGCTGGATCAAGCGATCCCGCCAAGACCACAGACACTGCACAATTAGATTTAATTCAACAACTCAACACCCTAATCAAGGTGCCGGGCGGTTCGACTCGGGCTGACATGAGCAATCACATCGACTTGAACGCGGGAGCTAATCGCGGCTTCATCGGACAAGACTCTCCTTCGACAGCACGATCGTTTGTCCAGAAGCAGCGTAATTTCGGTCCCGGTTCGCTGGGCGAGTCTAGCTCTCTCGACCCTGCGCCACGCGGTCCAAAAGGCGGAGAGGGCGTCGAAGAAGCTCTCGATGAAGCGACCGCCAAGTCTCTCAACCACCAGATTTCTGTCAGAGCTAACTGTTCGAAGCATCACAAGTTCGTCGGAAATTCTACGTGTGAGTTCTGCCGTGGCGCGTCCTATCCGGTAGCAGAGCAGGCGCGTCTCGATAAGGCAGCCGGCATCAACCGGAACAAGCCGCGAGAGTTGCAATATCAGCCTACGATCTCGAAGGTGTAACACGGAGTGACCATGCATCGACTGAAGGACCAAGCCGAGCAGCTGCACGTGGACACTGACCACACTTTACCTATCGTGCATGGGGTTGAGTCTGCTCCTGAAGCTACGACCTGCAACACCAACGAAGCCTGGAGCGAGAAACATGTCGGAAGATCCGATACCAAGAACGGGGACATTACGCCTCCTAATGAGTTTTCTTGTGAGCCTACGACTCCAGTGCAGGCACCGGCTCCTGCCGCACTTTCCGCACAAGAGATAGCTGACAGACTTGAACAACGAGCCAACGGAATGAGACGGGCCGTTGAAGGTCACAAAGCTCGAAGTGAAGATCGAACGACAAGAAGGATTGAGGTGAAACATGAACGTCCGTGACAGATCAGGGGAGTCATTCGGAGGTTCGGTACAGAGGCACGGCGTAGATCACCTACGCACAAGTGATGCTCCCGTAGCTGCTGCGCCTGGCCTCATTAGAGGTGAGGGAGAGATTCAGGGAGACCCACGAGTTCCTTCCTACAAGCCTTATATCGAGGTTGCTGAGGTAGAAGGTGGTGGAGAAAGTTGTTCTGCTGTGACCGCAGGTCAAGGTGGAAAAGCCGGCCCGGGCCAAGTCCTCCAAGGCGATCCAGTAGGGAAGTCGGCCTCATCTCCTGTCACCGCACACGTCTCGCAGGGAGAGATGGTGAAGACAGTCAGCGTGCGATCAGCGCCCTTGCTAATGTCTGCTCACAGACATGGATCGATTACGGCGAAAGACCATGACAGCGTGCACCAACAGCCAGTCATCGCGTGTCCAGTCGGTCAAAGTATGCGAAGCAAGTAGTGTATTTGGAAGGATGGGACAGCTAAGGCTTTACAAGGTTGTTGGGAACTCTCCGGACAACAAGCATCCGATCTATGAACCTATAGACCCGCCAGCGTTCACCGAGGTGGACGTGGATTATCTGGGAAGAGACGTAGAGCAGCTCTACAAGAGCGAGATTTGCCGACTTTCGTGGAATGGTTACGTGGTTCTGAGTGGTGGAAGACCTCGCAGGTTAAATCGCTTGGTTTTAGGACTGGCTATCGGCGATCCCAGAGAAGGACATCACAAGGACGAAGATAGACGTAACAACACGTTAGGGAATCTTGAGATTTTGTCTCATTCCGCCCACTACAAGGTTCACGAGGACGAAAAGAGACTGCTCGGGGCTGAGATCGCAAAAAGGACGGGATTGGATAGGATTGGCAGGTTTGTTAGAGCTGAACGGTGCAAAAAGCGGGTTTTGGCGATCAGAGCCGGGCGAAGATCAGGAACTCTAAGAGCGGCTGTAAGAGTTCTTGGTAGCAGAGATTGGGTGCAGTTGGGATTGTTCGAGCATGAAGGTCAGATGGAACGAGCGATAGGCCAGTTCTTCCTATACGGCAAAGTACCACCGAAAAGAGTGGGACGCGGAAGAGTACGAAAAGTAACTCAGTTCTGAGAGGTCATTCATAATGATCCCCTTTGCAGTTCTCAAATCGGTTGACTTCGATGGTGTGGCAGTCGGAACTATTGCCTGCCAAGAACCAGATTCAGACTCGGAGATCCTCGACTATTTCGCATCGAAGCCATACTTCCAGCAGTGGAGTGACACCCAATTCAAGAACTCAGGTGGGAAGAGTTACGGCAACGTCAGGCTGCAACACGATTCGAAGAAAGTCGTTGGACTCCTAACCAGCCCCCTACAGTTTGACGACGCGAACAAACGGATCAAAGTATCCGCGCAGATCGTTGATCCGATCGCGAAGGAAATGCTCCAGCTAGGAGCTTTAACCGGATTCAGCATAGGCGGAGATTACGTTTCTAAACGCCCACTCGCTAATGGCCTGATCTCCTACATCGCAAAACCAGCCGAGGTCAGTGTCTGCGATCGCCCTTGCAGTCCATCCGCTACTTATGACCTGGTTCACGCAGACGGTCAGATCGAACTCAGAAAGTTCGCGAAGGTCTATCAGGGTGAACAACTCCTGCAAAAAGCCGTAGCCCTGCTCAAATCAGGTTGGGGCGAACATGAAGTTCAGCTGTATTTGGCAATGACTCCGGGCTCCATTTATCTAGCGAAGAGTCAGGACCCAGGCTTTAGGCTGAACGCTACAAACATGCAAGAGCGGCGTCGTAAAAGGGTCGAAACGAATCCATACTCGGGGTAATACGGTGCCAGAGTTACGCTACTTTGAGCGCAAAACAACACGAATCGATCAGGGTGAAGTAACCCGCGGAGCATCAGCAACTCTCACATTGGCCGGCACCGTCCAACTTGCAGACGACGATTACGATCGTCTCTCCAAATACCGCTACTTGATAGACGACAAGGGCGCGATATTTCGCCGTGACAACCAACGTCGAGTCCTACTGGACGAGGACTTGGGTAAAGTAAAGCCCAAGCAGTTTAAGGAACCTGCCCCAAGACCCCCGAAGGGCAGTCTCATTCCCGAGTACCGAGTTAAGAAGGACCCTCGCGAATTGAGGGGACCAAGACCTCCACATACACCAAAACCACACACGCACAAGAGGCCAGACCATCCAGATAAACAACCAGTCAAATCGGCGCCTCTTTTTAGAATCGTCTCTCTTACAGAGTCCAACAAAGCGAGCTAGAGCACAGCGGAAGAAACGTCCGGGTGCCGTCTCTAAATACTCTGGCGTCTTTGCGAGTCGGTGCCGGTTCTACGTAGCCGGGTGGTTCGACGGCAAACAAGTTCGACTTGGAACGTACGAGCTAGAGCTAGATGCTGCGGCCGCCTACAACTGGGGACTCAAAGAGTCAGGTTGCGACCTTCCATACAACCTTGGAGCAGACGGGCAACCGTTGTGGGAGATGACAGTTCCTAAGTACAAACCGGGCCAAGACGTTAGGAAGCGCACCAAAAGTGCGAGTTCACGCTTTATCGGAGTGTCGAGACAAAAAAGAGGGAGATGGCGTGCTCGTGTTCAAGACGGACCTGTGATTGTCTACAGCGGCAGATTTGATACGGAATTAGAAGCGGCGCACGCGTTCAACGAGGCGATAAAAAACACTTCTCGCATCGCGAAAGTGTTCAACCGAGACGAGCACGGGAACATCATTTGATTCGAGGTGCAGTGGAGTCAGTGTAAGGAATCACGACCCACTTGGGTGTGGGTAGAGACTGGGAGCCACAGCAGGCGCCTGGCACCCTCCGAAACAGCTTCTGACTTCCGAGTCCGGGGCTGTTTCGTTTAAGTGTCTAGATAGGGTAAATCACGTCTTGACAGTGAGAAAACAGCTATAATAATCGGGTTAGCGACATCAGGGGCCGCCTTCCGGGGCGACCCCTGAGGACGTGAGCACTACCACGCGTCCGTTCCAGTCAGCTCTCGACAAGTGAGCTGGAACGGGCGCTTGCTTTTGGGCCTTAGAGCCGGTAGGTCACGCGGCGAGCACTAAGGCGAGCACCTTCCTCATGTTCTGACCCTCTCATAATACTTTGCAGTACTACCCTTGAGTTTTCCGGCTATTCGTATGCCTAACCCGTTCTTTACAATCGAGTAGATCGCGTCTCGAACGGCGCTTTTTGGCTTACCAGTGAATTTGAAGCGCCGCTCCTCTAGCTTGGCTCGAACCATTTCTGCCGTGAAGTGGCTTTGAAAGGTGTCCGCTATTTCAAGAATCGTGTGGCGAAGACTCGTTCCATTGTCCGAACTTGGGTTCCGTTTGCGGGTTATCTCGCCGCCGCCTACCAGCCGTACAGTCTGAGTGGCATTGGAGACACCACCGCCTACGGGAAGAGACTTCGCGATTGATGGGTCTTTAAGCATGGCTTGGAACAGCTCGGCTTTTAGCCGATCAACCTTCGCCTGAGCTTCGCCTAGTTCCTTGATGATGACCTCGACCGTTTGCATATCGACCTCGCGATACGACTTCACGAGTATCGATCTACTTAACGAGTCGTGTCAATAGAATTATCGACCCTTAACGACCGGAGGTCGCGAGTCAATACTTGCAGCGCGGAGGTGGTTCCTAGATATGAATCTGGGCGAAATGCAGTTGAGGACTTTGCAAGGGGTGAATATGGAAGAGTTTTGGTCTGTCAGACAGAAAAGATAGACGGTCGGCGGCGGGTTTTCTTTAAGATCTCCAGTCAGAACCGCCCGCTGTTCATCTGGGCTGAAAGGGTTATCTCTCGCGCTTGAAATGTTCCAATGGCTTCGGCAATGGTAACGTTGCCTCCTCACGCGCCCACGTGTCTCCATTCATAAACGCGGAGAATAGTTCGTCATCGAAGTAGAGAGTAGCAAAAGCAAATGGTTGCCACTGATATACCTCGCTGGGAACGGAAGGGCCATGATCCAGCAGCATGATCGCCAGTTCCCTAGCGCCCATACCATTCTCGTGCATCTTGTAAAAGACTGCTGCAAGACTGTCCAACACCTCTTCCTGCTTGGGTGTCAGTCCGAGTCTTTTCTCTGTTATTGTGTGTGGTTTATTCGCGATTCTAGCCATCGTGCGTTCTTTCAAGCTCCGCGTTTAGTTCCAGTGAACTAGTTCTGGGCAGCGGTGGTAGCGTCCATTTTGACGTGCTTAACGTCAAGGACCGGAAACTTTGCCACTTTCGTCTTATCCCCAAGTTTTGCAGACGTGGCCGCATAAATTTCAAACGTACCGTGTTTTCCAGCCTCCAGGACGACCGGGTAGTTCGTGCCTTGCTCTGGCATCTGACAATGGTCCCACACCCAACGGGCGACACACTCCGTCGTGACAAGATAAGCAGCATTTGAATCTGCTGCATCGGGCAGGCCCAAACTCATTCGATAGTAGTAGACATGCCGATCACGGCAAGAACCCGATCCGTTCGATTCGGTTTGTGCTTTGATGTTCCCGCTGTCATCTACGGTTCCAGTCGTATTCGCGGACGACGACGAAGAGCAGGAAACGCCTAAGTCCACGTCTTTCACGGCAGTGCCAGCCACGTATGCGTTGACGGTTACGAATTTCTTGCCATTAGGAATGAAGGCCCGGAGCACCTGCTGCGCCTCAGCGGGAGGCACGACCTCGGCGTCTTGGCCGTATGCTGATCCAGCAAGAATGAGCACGACCGGGAGCACAATACTAATTCGCATAGAGCATCTCCTAATTACTGAACGATTTCAGCATGGAGTGCCCTAGTGGAATCCGCAATAGACCTTTGCTTTGTCAGTAACTAGGGCGTGAATGAATTAGCACAGGCACTCCGAAATTTGCAAGGGGTGAAACTCCTTAAACTAGTTACTTTACAGTTACGTCCATTTCTGATATAATAAAGATGGCGCAGGGAGGCGCTACCTCATGACAATCGAGATAATCTACCAGAAGAACCAACCGAAAGAGAAGTTCACGGCCCGCTACGTAGTTCGTCAGGACGGTAAGCAAATGGAAACAGTCTTCGCGCTGGACGCCGACAACCAAGGTCGTCAGGCCCGTGCGAAGGCCCTGCAGGAAGCCCAGGGCTACTGCAAGACGCATTTCCAAACTATTCCAGAGCACCGTGGGGCAGATCGCTACACGCTGACCACGGAAGCTCCGATCAAGGCCGAAAAGCCGGAGAAGCAATCCAAGCCTCAGGCCGAGAAGGTGAGCCCGATCGACAAGGGCAAGCTGAAACAGAAGCTTCAAAGCCGCACCGAGTTGCTTTCCTCAGCAGTTGCGAGGGCCACACCAGACCAGAGTGCATAAAACCGGCCAATTAAGCGGGACGCGCCAGTGCGCAAACACCAGACGCGTCCCTAACCCATCACTCTACGAAGGAGAGCGATATGGCTACCAAGAACCTTATCATCACGAAGGTCCAGAACCCGGTATCAGGTGCGTTTGAAGCTACAACCCAGGAGAAACTCACGACGCACAGTGGACTCGTTCCGAGCTTCCACGCCGCCTGGGTGTTCGTACAGCACGAATCTACCCACACAATCAGGATTTTCCTCTCGACGCTTAAGCATGCGAAGACTGTTTGTGTGCACTTGGCCGAAGACATCGACAAGTTGATCGTCGTTGTAGAGGCGCGCTTGCGGGAGATAGAGAATCTTGACAGAGACGTCAGGACGTGGGAGCACGCGCTCCGCAGGGTTGGATATCGGTAGAGGCAGACCGTGAGTATAGAGGGGGAGGCTCCTACCTCCCCCTCTTTCGCAATTCATTCGCACTTCGGTTTAATTTCGCCCTTCTAAGCTCTTGAACCTGCTGACCTTCCGCCAGTTGGAGTAAATCCCAGATAAATTGTATTTATAGGTGTGAGTGCGCTCTCAAACGACGCGGCCTGTGCTATCTTGCGGCCTGCTACGCCTTCTCCTGGTCGAGCAAGAGGACCTATGCCAAGGAGAAGGTTTCAGAAGGGCACTATCGTTTTACGTGGCAAACGAGAGCCTTATTGGGCCGGCAAGTATTGGGAATACGAGGTACAGCCTGACGGCTCAACAACTAGGTCGCGCAGGACAGTCAGATTAGGGCCAGAGGGGATGTCTCTCCGTGCCAGAGACAAGGCATTTCAGCCTTACCTCGACGGAGTGAACAAGGCGAGTGAAAGCATCCTACTCAGGCCAAAGTCCGGCAAGACGCTCAAGGACTTCGCGATCGAATGGCTTAAGGACGTTGACGTGTTTCAAAAGGCCAGTTCAAAACGCGCAATCAACAGTCACCTGAATTCGCATATCACCGCGCATTTAGGAGATTGCGTTCTGACTGACGTGAAGAACAACGTCCAAGCGTTTGCAACGGAACTATCGCGACAAGATCTCACACGGAAGACTATAACCAACATTTTAGGAACACTCTCTAGCATCCTCAGAGTAGCAGAGAAGCGCGGCCACGGTTCTTGTCAGTTCTTAAGGAACGATCTGACCTATTCGAAGAAGCGTCACGGTCGGACGGTGCATTCCTTGGATGCTGACCAGGCACGAGCGATTGTTACTCACGCCAAAGAGCCGTACCGCACGATGTTCGTTGTTCTGAGGCTGTCAGGTGCCAGAGCACAAGAGCTTCGTGGATTGAAGGTGGAAGACTTGGACTTTAAGCAAAAACTCATTCACATTCGGCGTTCGATGGATCTACGGACACGTGAAGAGCAAGAGACCAAGACTCCGAGCAGCGAAGACTCTGTTCCGATGCCGTCAGAGTTGGAGAGTTGCCTTAAGCAGTTCCTACAGACCCATTGGCGTGACAATCCAAAGGGATTCCTATTCGTGAATCGCAACGGGAACACCTACGCTCATGGGAAGATTGTTGAATATGGTCTATGGCCTGCACAAGACGCGTGTGGGATCACCCGTACAGGACTCCATGCTTTCCGACACGGAGTTGGAAGCGAGCTAGCCAGAGTTGGCGTTTCTCTATCTGCCATCTCGAAGCAGCTGCGTCACAAAGACGTTAAGACGACTCTTCGTTACTTGCACTTGATCGGAGACGATCAACGCAATGGGATGGAGAAGTTGTGCTCTCAATTGGAGTCAGGTGCCTGAATCGGAGTCAGATCAGCTGTAAGTCTTTAGCTCTCAGATTGAATGGAGCGGGCGATGGGAATCGAACCCACGTCCGAAGCTTGGGAAGCTTCTATACTGCCATTGTACGACGCCCGCTCTAAGCCAAATCCAAACGCAGAATACCACCGGAGTCGCGCGGCGCGCAAGAATCCGAGACGCTTGCCGACGCTCGCGGACTACTTGATTTCGGGATAGTCGAGGTAGTAGCGATGAAGATCGGCGACGGTCATCTGGCCTTTGCGAATGCGCACGGCCGTGGGATTGTCAGGGTTGCCGGAGGAGGTGAGCCACACGGTATCGCCTGTGCGGAAATCGGTGGCCTTCAGCGGTTGGCCCGAGTCATCGAGGTACTTCGTATTCGCGTTCACCGTGACGAGCAAAGTAACTTCTGTGGGTCGCTTGAGCAAGAACTGGGATTTCTGCTGGTCAACGGATCCGACGATAAAGAAGGATTCGCCCGCGGCTGTCTTCTTGTCCTCGGTGGCAGCGCTGGACCTTGCCGGAGGAGGAGCCGAGGATCGAGCAAGAGGTGGAGTTGAAGTCGGACTCGCGCCCGGTCGCCCGTGGTGCGCGGGTGCGTTCGCGTCTTGAGCGGGGGCGGCCGGTGCGAGCGCAGTCCCCGCCAACAGAGCTGTTGCGAAAACCCAGTAACGCAGACGCTTATTCATATCGAAGAGCCTCAATGGGATCCATGCGCGCGGCTTTGCGCGCCGGATAGAATCCGAAAATGATGCCTACGAGAGCCGAAAATATAACGGCGACGACGACCGAAACGGGCGAGACAAATGTTGCCCACCCGGCGAGGCGCGAAATGGTGGCGGAGGTGGCCACACCGGCAGCGATGCCGATCAGTCCGCCGAGCGAACTGAGGACCAGTGCTTCGCTGAGGAATTGCCACTGGACGTCCTGTTCGGTTGCGCCGACGGCCATACGGACGCCAATCTCGCGGGTTCGCTCGGTCACGGATACGAGCATGATGTTCATGATTCCGATTCCGCCAACGACGAGCGAGACGGCCCCGACGGCTCCGAGCAAGAATGTGAGCGTATTCGCGGTGGCGGCCGACGCCTGCGCCATTTCATTCGGACTTGTGACGCTGAAGTCGTTGTCTTCGCCGGTCCGAAGGTGATGGCGCTGCCGAAGCAGGGCAGCGATGCCGGTCTGCGCGACTCCCATGGTCTCCTGCGAAGTCGTGGACACCATGATTAATTGCACCCAACTGATTCCCGAGATCTTTTTCTGGACAGTGCTATACGGCATGATCAGCGTGTCATCCTGGTCCTGACCGTTGCTGTTTTGGCCTTTTGCCTGGAGCACACCCAGAATTCGGAACGGAAGGTTTTGTACGCGAATCATCTGGCCTACGGGGTCGGAGTCGCCGAAGAGTTGGGTAGCTACGGTCTGACCGATCACACAGACATCGGTAGCCATGTCCACATCTCTTTGAGAGAACATGCTGCCCGAGACGACCGGCCAGTTCCTGATGACGCTAAAATCCTGCGACGCGCCGTTGGCCCTGGTGAGCCAGTTCTGGTTGCCGTTGACGACCTGAACGGTGGATCCGACCATCGGGGACACTGCTGCGACACCCTGAACGTGTTGCAGAATCGCCTGCGCATCATCGGCGGTGAGAGTTTTGTTCGCCCCGTTCCCCATACGGACTCCACCGACGTTCACGTTGCCGCTGAAAACCATGATGATGTTGGTGCCGAGGGCCTGAATCTGCGCCTGGACTTGTTGGCTGGCACCCTGGCCGATGGCCACCGTGCAAATAACGGCTCCGACGCCGATGATAATTCCGAGCATCGTCAGGACCGTCCGCAGCTTGTTGCGCGCGAGGGCTCTCAGAGCGACACGGATGACTTCTCTTGGGTTCATGACGGTACCTTCGTCGCGGCGGTCATCGAGGGCCTCCGGGAGGACCGCCAAATCCGGGCGGCCGCTGAGTGCCCGTGGTGCCTGTGGTCTGCGTGGCCGCGATCACCAGCACATCACCTTCCTGCAGATTGCCGGATATGAGCTGCGTATTGTTGTAATCGGTGATGCCACACTGCACCGCCACAGGGATCAGATCCTTCTTGTTCGGCGCGAGTTTCCAAACAACTTGCCAGCCTCCGAGATGGGTGGTCGAAGCCTCGCGAGAGATATTGTATTGCTTATAAATCTGCGGAAGCTGGGTCCTGAGGGCGGCCGGTTTGAATGTGAGCGCGGGATTGGGAATTTGAATCACGTTGGTTACGTGGCCGGTCGGAATCGTCACGTATGCGGTTTCGCCAGGCAGCAGTTTCTCATCCGGGTTGCTGAAATCAATGATCGTGTTGTAGGTGACCACGTTTTGAACGGTCGTGGGATTCAGACGCACGGTACTGACGCGGCCGTGGAAGATCTCTGTGGGAAACGCGTCCACGGCGAATGTCACCGCTGCGCCCACTCTGATATTTCCGGTGTCGGATTCGTCCGTTGCTGCGTAGACCTGCATGCGCGTCAGATCCTGCGCGACGGTAAATACGTTGGGCGCCTGCAAAGTCGCGGCGACGGATTGGCCGACGTCGATATTCCGAGCCACGACGGTGCCATCAATAGGCGAAATGATCGTCGTGTATTTCAAGCTGGTCTCGGTGGCGCTTAGCGCGCCCTGCATCGCGGTGACCTGAGCGTGAGCTTGCGTGAGCGTAGCCTGGGCTTGTGTGACCGCTGCCTGCGCGGAGAGCACGTCTGCTTGCGTCTGGCCGAGCGTTGATTGGGTCAGATCATTCGAATCGGTCGAGACAATACCCGCTTTGAAAAGATCCGCGGAACGCTTGGCTGTGGCTTGCTCATACGTTACGTTCGCCTGCGTCTTCGCCAGATTGGCTTGAGCCACCTGGACGTTGGCCGCAAGAGTAGCCAGGTTGTCCTTCGCATTCTCAAGATTGCCGCGCGCCTGTGTCACTTGCGCTTCGTAGATGGCGGGATCGAGCTGGGCGAGCACCTGGCCGCTTTTCACTCGCGTGTTGAAGTCCGCAAAAATGTACTGAACCGTGCCCGAAACATACGAGCCGACTGATACTGTGGTCAGCGCATTGATAGTGCCCGTCGCCTGAACGGCTGACGTGATGTCGCCCCGATGCACCACAACGGTCGTGTACTTAGGGTCGTTCGCCTTCGCCCGCGCATAGAGCCAGTAGCCGAAAATCAGAATTAGGCAGCCCGCGCCGATAAAGTACGCCTTCCGGTGCTTTTGATAGGATTCTTTCAGCGACATGGATCTCCGATTGTACGGGAAGAATTGTCAACCAAGCGGGAGGCGCTCCGGCTGGACTATCTCTTTTCCCCTCTTTACTAAAGACGCGGACTCAAGGCGTCTGGTTACCTCCGCAAACGCTTAATTTTGAACGATCCCGCGCAGTAGGTAGCGGCTGCTTCGGCTGGTCCCTATTCCGATAATCGGACTTGCCGGGACTAAGCTTGAGTCCGTGATATACACTCTCGTTCCGGTTCGGTGAACCTGCGATTTTGCAAACCATCATGGGTCCAGTCATCCAAGTTTCGGGCGTCCGCAAGACTTACGGCTCGACGATCGCTGTTGACGAGGTGTCGTTCGAGGTAAACGACGGTGAGATCTTCGGTTTGATCGGGCCGAACGGGGCCGGGAAGACCACCACGATGGAGTGCATCGAAGGCCTGCGGACGCCTGACCGGGGCGCGATATCGGTTCTGGGTCTCGATCCCTTCCGTGACGTTTACAAACTGCAGGAGCGGATTGGGGTGCAGCTTCAGCAGGCGCAGCTGCAGAAGCGGATAAAAGTGTGGGAAGCAGTGCACCTCTGGGCTTCGCTATATAAGAGGAAGGCGACAGACGGCGAGCAGCTGCTCGAACAGCTCGGCCTGGCGGACAAGCGCAAAGCATGGTTCATGACGCTCTCCGGAGGCCAGAAGCAGCGACTTTTTATCGCGCTTGCGTTGATTAACGATCCAGAGGTGGTGTTTCTCGACGAGCTGACCACGGGACTCGATCCGCAATCGCGTCGAGCAATCTGGGAATTGGTGCGAGGTATCCGCAAGCGCGGCAAAACGGTTTTTCTGACCACTCATCTTATGGAAG
This sequence comes from uncultured Acidobacteriota bacterium, assembly GCA_963814855.1. Classification (GTDB taxonomy): domain Bacteria; phylum Acidobacteriota; class Terriglobia; order Acidiferrales; family UBA7541; genus Palsa-295. The sequence goes on along the minus strand of CAWFEL010000007.1, from coordinate 1,046,587 downwards.
AGGCAGAAAGACTATGCGACCGCGTGGCGATTATCGAGCACGGGCGAATCATTGACGTGGACACGCCGGAGAGGCTAATCGCTCGGCATTGTCCGGAGCGAACTGTCGTGCTAGCGACAGACGACCCGGCCGCCGAAGAGCATTTTCGCCTGGTCCCCCGGGTGGAATCGGTGAGCTGCAGCGATTTGCGATTCACCATTCGCGGTGCGGGCGACGATCTCGTGACGGAGGTGATTCGGTGCATTTCCGAGAATCGAATCCGGGTCACGGATTTCCGGACGATTCTCCCCAACCTCGAGGACGTATTTCTCAAGCTGACGGGGCATTCAATTCGGGACTAGGCAAAATCATGATGCTGCGTGGACTCTGGAATCTGACGTGGATTGAGATCAAAATCTTTCTGCGCGAACCGCTTGGCGCATTCGGGACGATCGGTTTCCCGGTTGTTGTATTCCTGGTAGTGGGTCGCATCGCCGGCCGCGGCGTCCAATCCTCCTCGTTCGCTGCGACCGGGTTTATCCGCGTGGGCTTGCCGGTGCTCGCATCGCTGCTGATCTCGGTCAGCTCTGTGCTCTCGTTGATCACGATCATTTCGATCTACCGAGAGGGTGGGATCCTCAGGCGTTTGCGCGCAACGCCCCTACGGCCGCAAACGATTCTCACCGCTCACGTGATCGTCAAGCTGATGCTCACCGCTGCCACGCTGTTGTTGTTGGTTTTAGCCGGGAAACGCTACTACCCAGTGGGAGTTCATGCCCCGCTGTTCTCCTTCACGATCGCATTGCTCATCAGCACTGTGAGCATTCTGTCCATCGGTTTTCTCATCGCCAGCATCGTCCCGACCGCGCGGTTCGCGCAGCCGATCGGCGCCGCGATCTTGTACCCGATGGTCGCCATCTCGGGGATTGCGGTGCCCGTTGCGTCGCTTACACCTATGCTGCACGCTCTCGCGCGAATTCTCCCGATGACCTATGCGGTTTCATTGCTCGAAGGAATCTGGAAGGGCGACGCATGGTCCGCGCACTTGGGGGACATAGCGGCGCTTACCGTGGCGTTTTTTATTTGCACGGCGCTGTCAGCAAAAGTGTTTCGTTGGGAGTGATTCAGCGATTCGTGGGGCGCGAGGCTCCGTGCTAAAGTGGGCGGCTCACGAGGGCCGGGGAGGGGAAGTGGCGTATCGAGACTTGCGGGATTTCCTGAAGAAGCTGGAGAAAGAAGGCGAGCTCCATCGAATTTCTGCTGAGGTGGACCCGGTCCTCGAGATCGCGGAAATCTCCGACCGCGCGATGAAGGCCGGCGGCCCGGCGCTCGTCTTCGAGCGGCCGCGAGGCTCGCGGATTCCAGCGGTCACGAATCTGGTCGGCTCGGAACGCCGCATGAACCTGGCACTGGAAGTGAATTCGCTGGACGAGATCGCGGGCCGAATCTCTTCAATCCTCGACATGCAATCACCGCAAGGGCTGCTCGACAAAATGAAGATGCTGCCGAAGCTTGCGGAGCTTGGCAATCTCTTCCCCAAAACGGTGCGAAGCGGCGAGTGCCAGGAGGTTGTCCGCACCGAGGGATTTTCGCTTTTCGATTTTCCCATCCTGCAATGTTGGCCCCAGGACGGCGGCCGCTACATCACCTGGCCAATGGTCATCACAAAGAATCCGGAAACGGGCAAGCGAAACGTGGGGTGTTATCGCATGCAGGTTTTCGATCAGCGAACTACGGGAATGCACTGGCAGACGCAGAAGCACGGCGCGGAGCATTTTCGCAGCGCGCGCGCGAAGAACAAGGGCGGAAAACTTGAGGTTGCCGTTGCGATCGGCGCGGATCCGGCCACATGCCTTTCCGGAATTCTGCCGGTGCCGCCGGATATGGACGAGTTTCTCTTTTCGGGATTCTTGCGGAACGATCCAGTCGAGCTAGTCGCGTGCAAGACGGTTGATCTCGAAGTCCCGGCGAATGCCGAGATCGTACTCGAAGGGCATGTCCAGCTCGGGGAAATGCGAACGGAAGGCCCCTTCGGCGACCACACGGGTTTTTATTCGCTCGAAGGGCAGTTCCCGGTATTCCATGTGGATTGCATCACGCACCGGAAGGATCCGCTATATCTGACGACGATCGTGGGCCCTCCGCCGCAAGAGGACTATTTCATCGGACACATGATCGAGCGGGTCTTCCTGCCGGTCATGAAGATGCAGCATCCGGAGATCGTGGACGTGGCCATGCCGGCGGAGGGAATTTTTCAGAATCTGATGATCGTGTCCATTCGCAAGAGCTATCCGGGGCACGCGCGAAAGACGATGAACGCGATTTGGTCGCTTGGCCAGGCGATGTTCACGAAGGTCGTGGTGATTGTAGATCACGATGTGAACGTGCAGGACTCGCGCGAGGTCGTCTGGAAGGCGCTGTGCGCGATTGATCCCGAGCGCGACATTTCATTTGTGCTCGGACCCGTTGACACACTCGATCACGCCGCTCGCCGGCAGGACTTCGGCTCGAAAATGGGGATAGACGCGACCCGCAAGTGGCCCGAAGAGGGTTTTACCGGGCGCTGGCCGGACGAGATTAAAATGGATGCAACCACAAAACAGCGCATTGATTCCATCTGGTCTCAATTAAAGATTGTCCAGGGCAAAAAGAAAGCGTAGTCCTCCAACCCGCCTCAAACCGCGATTTCCTTGTGTTTTCCGCATATTTTGGCCCTTCCTGTACCTCCGGCCATGTTTTACCAAAAGCACACGCGCCCAACATGTCGGTTGACACTAAGAGTGGTGGATGCAATAAACGAATCAAGGGGAGCGTACCGGGCCTATCAGTACTACCGGCCTACGCAACCCGGAACGATCCCCATGGGGTTGGGGCGAACCAGAACCGAAGAGCATTGGGGTTTTCTCAAGCATCGCGCGTAACAGGAAAGTTATGTGGAATCCGCCCTGCGAAGCGGGGTGGAGCAAGAAGCGAGGGGCCACACGATGTTTAATCTGGGTAAATCAAAATCGTTAATTGGCCTGGACATCGGCTCGAGTTCGGTTAAGGCCGTCGAATTGAAGAAGGTGAAAGACGGTTACGAGCTGGTGAGCTATGGCCTGGAGCCTTTGTCCCAGGATACCGTCGTGGACGGCGCCATCATGGACGCTCCTTCGGTGGCCGAAAAGATTATTTCGATCTTCGACGGGCAGAAGATCAAAGTGAAGGACGTGGCCACTTCCGTTTCAGGCCACTCGGTAATCGTAAAGCGCGTGAGCATGCCGCTGATGACCGAGGAAGAGCTGTACGACCGGATTCAGGCCGAAGCAAGCCAGCACATCCCATTCGACATTGCGGACGTGAACCTCAGCCACCAACTTCTGGAAGCGACCGAAAACCAGATGGATGTTCTTCTGGTGGCGGTCAAGAAAGACAAGATTCTGAATCACACGAACGTTCTCGCGCAGGCAGGCAAGACGCCTGTCGTCGTGGACATTGACGCCTTCGCCCTGCAGAACAGCTTTGAAGTGAACTACGAGCCGGACCCATCGCAGGTGGTGGCGCTTTTGAACATCGGCGCGAGCGTGATGAATATCAACATCATCCGCGGATGGACGCCGCTCTTCACGCGCGACGTATCGGTCGGCGGCAACCAGTATACGGACGCGCTGCAGAAGGAACTCGACCTGAGCTTCGAAGACGCCGAGAAGCTGAAGATGGGCGGCACTCTGGCGGGCGTCAGCGAAGAGCAGCGGACAGCGATTCTGCGTTCGGTTTCCGACATCCTGATCCTGGAAATTCAGAAGACGTTCGATTTCTTCCGCGCGACGGCCAGCGGCGAGAACATCCGCCGAATCGTGGTCGCCGGAGGAACCGCGCGGGTTCCCGGCCTGCTCGACCTCTTGAAGGAAGAATTCGCCATGCCGGTGGAAGAGCTCTATCCATTTCGAAAGATTGCAATCAATCCAGGGCGTCACGATGAGACCCAGATTCGCGAGTTGGCGCCGCGCCTGGCAATCGCCGTCGGCCTGGCGCTGAGGAGCTTTGACACGCCATGATCCGGATCAACCTACTCGGCCAAACTCGTCCCAAGGCCGCCAAGCAAGCCGTGCCGCTCGAAGCCACCGTGCAGATATTATTCGCATGTGTGGCGGTCGGTCTGGCATTCGTCATCCTTGGACTCGTCTATTACAGTCAGAAAAAACAGCTGGACGTAACCAACCAGCGCATCGCCTCTCTGAAGGCTGAGAAAGCCAGCCTGCAGCAGATCAAGCTGGACGTGGACCGGTTCGAGAGCGAGAAAAGCGTCCTTCAGCAACGGATTGACGTGATCGAGACACTGCAGCGGAACCGCAGCGGCGCCCAGGACATGCTTCAAATGGTCGCGAACACGGTCGTACGAGTTGACGCGCTCTGGCTGACGTCTCTGGATAAGAAGGGCGATTCGCTCGAAATTCAAGGCGTGGCGGGATCAATCAACGCCGTCGCCAATTTCATCACCGAATTGAAGAAGTCCGGATATTTCGATCAGGTCGAAATCAAGACCGCCAAGGAAAACGATCTACTGCCTGGCGTCGAGACTTACGGATTCACGATGACCGTGGCGGTCGCTCCTCAAACAGGCGGTCCAGCGAAGGCCGAGGCTGTCGGAGCGCCGCAATCCCCGCAACCTGCGGCCAAGGGAAGGAGCTAAGCCATGGCGACCGCGTTCAGAGACTGGCCCTGGCCCCTACAGGCGCTGCTGTATGTGGGATTGACGATTGTGCTGGTTCTGGCGGGCTTCTACGTGCCGGGCCTGCCGCTGAGTACGGTGAGAACGCAGCTCGAATCGGCCCAGGCCGAAGTCAAGCCGCTCGAATCCGACGTTCAGAATCTACGAGTTTACAAGCAGCGGCGCGCCGAACTGCAAACGGAAATGGACGCCCTGCAGAAACAGCTCGCGACACTGCAAACGATCGTTCCCGAGGATAAGGAGACCGATCAGTTCATCCTGATGGTTCAACGCTCCGCGATCACTTCCGGAGTGGCGATTCGGTCATTGACGGCCGGCGCGGTCGCGCAGAAGCCCTACTATTTCGAGATGCCATTCGCGATTGAGGCCGACGGACCCTATTACTCGGTTCTCGATTTCTTCGCCCGCTTGGGACGCCTGTCGAGAATTATCAACGTGGGCGACCTGAAGCTGGCGGCCCTTAACACCTCGTCTGGCACAAAATTTCACATGTCGGCCGGAACCACTGTGACCGGAACGTTTACGATCACCACCTTCTTCACGAATTCGGCGCAGCAGAACACAGCCGCAGCTTCGGCTGGAACGCCGGCGAAAAAGTAGGGCGATGACGATGAAAATGGCAAACATATCCGCAAAGTTGGTCGCAGTGCTGGCCCTGTCGCTCCCGCTGGCGATTGGCTCGCTGGCGCAGGATGCGCCCGCGAACGCCATGGCAATGAAGGCACAGAGCCCCAAGCCGGCGAAGCCCGCCAAGAAGCCGGCGTCGCACGCCAAGGCTGCCCCGGCAGCAGCACCTGCAGCCGGCGGAGCGGACGCTGGCGCGGCGCCCGCAGGCGATAAGGACAAGATCGAAGCGGTCGGCAAGCGCGATCCCTTTGCGCCGCTGATCAACGACAAAAAGGATTCCGGCCCGCACCTGCCTCCAGGCAAGGCTGGATTGGTAATTGCCACGGTGCGCGTGGACGGCGCCGTGCGTTCGGGGAACGCAATGATAGCGGTGGTTTCCAATCCGGAGATGAGCGTTTATTTCATCCGGGAGGGCGACCGCTTGTACGACGGGGATGTGGAAAAGATTGGACTGGATGGGGTCACTTTTAAAGAGAATTCGAAAGACGCCTTCGGCAAACCGGTTGAGCGCATCGTGACGAAGCGAATCTACGCGAGTGCAGGAGAGCAGCAATGAGGATCCTATGGAGGGCGGTGGGACTTGGCGCGCTGCTGGCGTCCGGTCTAATTTGGACAAATGGAGCACTCCGGGCAAGTGACTTGCCGGTGGTGCACGTGAAGGCGGAGGTCAAGGACGGCGCTGTCCGCTTGCAAGCGGACGCCAATGCTCCGTTCGAATACACGACCTATCGTCCCAGCGCGAGCCTCTATGTGCTCGACCTGAGCGGTGTGTCCGCTGGAGATCCGACGGGCGCGCGCGTGGTCGCCTCGGACCTGGTCAAGAGCTACCGCATGATCACGTACTCCGCGGGAGCTAAGCCGGTCGTCCGATTGGAGATTTTGCTGGCACAGGGCGTGGAGCCTAAGCTCGAACGCCAGGGAACCGAAGACCTTACGCTACTGGTCTCGCGTACGGCCGTCGGCGCCTCAGCGGTCAACTCCGTTGCGACGCCATCAAAGGCGACTCTCGTGCCCGTGTCTGCCAAGTCCTTGGACGTAGCCGCCACAGTGCATCAGTCTATTCGCCAGGTTCATCTCGCGCAGAACGGTACGGCGACGGAAGTCAGCATTTCCGGCTCCGGTCCGTTGACCTATCACTCGATTCATTTGCAGAATCCCGATCGGCTGGTTCTGGATTTCGACGCTTCGCACTTGACCACCACCGAGAAGGAGATCGCCAGCAACCTCGATCCCGTGCGGGAAATCCGCCTGGCACAATTCACTCCGGAGGTTTCGCGAGTTGTGATTGACCTTCGCGAGCCTGCCCGGTACAGCATCAAGGGCGACGGAAGCACAGTCACCGTGTCCTTCGCAGGCAAGACCTCGATAGCCTCGCCGTCCGCTGATTCTGCGGCAACGACAACTCCAAAATCCGATTCCAGCGTTGCGATGGAAGAAGCTGCATCCACGAAGCCCGCCGTAATTCCGGCGCCGGCTGCGGTGTTGCCAGCGGCTCTGACGCAGCCTTCATCGGCTCTTGCATCTCCAGCGATTACGCGTCCTCAGCAGGAGGCGTTGGCTCCGACTCGCGCGGCGATTGAAACCGCTTCGAACACCGAAGCTGCTCCAGCTCCAATAGCGGCACCAGTTGCGGCGCCTGCACCGATGTCTCCGCAACCAGTGGCGGCACCTGCGCCAATGGCTCAGGCTCCGGGCACGTCATCTGTGGCGCCCGCAGGCAAGTATTCCGGCGAACCGATTTCGGTCAACCTGAAGGACGTGGATCTTCGCGACTTCTTCCGCTTGATTCACGAAATCAGCGGACTCAACGTCGTGGTGGACCCGGGCGTGAAGGGCAATTTGACGATCGTGCTCGACGATGTGCCGTGGGATCAGGCGCTCGATATCGTGCTGAAGAATAACGATCTCGACAAGCAGCTCGATGGAAATGTGCTCCGCCTGGCAACCAAGGAAACTCTGCGGAAGGAAGCAGACGAAAATCGCGACCTCGCCAAGGCAGTAGCCGAGTCGGCGGAAGTCATCACCACAACGCGTGTGCTTAGCTATGCGAAGGCAACCGGCATGGCGACCACGCTCAAGAAATTCCTTTCGTCTCGCGGAGACATCATCGCGGACGACCGGTCGAACACCCTCATCATCCGCGATATCCCGACCACTCTTCCGGTGATGGACAACTTGATCCGGCAGCTTGATCGCAAATCGCAACAGGTGGAGATCGAAGCCCGCGTCGTGGCGGCCAACCGTTCGTTCTCGCGCGAGATCGGCACCCAGTTCGGATTTGCGGGAGCCAATCCGAGCCGGAGCAACGTTCTCGGAGGCACGACTGAAGCAGGAACCAGCCCGATTACTCGTCTGCCCGGGGTTCCGCCCCCGCCCATAACCGTAAGCAGTGGCGGCGGCTCCACGAGCGGAAGCCAGATACCGCTCAACTCGAACCTGCCAGCGAGCGTAGCGACGAGCGGCATCAGTTATGCCTTCTCTTCGACTAACTTCGCCCTGGACATCATCATCACGGCCGCGGAAGAGCGCGGCGTTGGCAAGCTGCTCTCAAAGCCGAAGGTGATCACGCAGAATAACGAAAAGGCGACCGTCAAACAGGGAACCAAGATTCCGGTTCAGACGATCGTCAACAACACGGTATCGGTCCAATTCGTGGACGCCGTCCTTGAACTCGACGTGACGCCGCAGATCACCGCGGACGGCACGATCTACATGGACGTAAACGTGGAAAACGATCAGATTGACGGCTCGATTCCACGCGTGCAGGGCATCCCGGCCATTGATACGCAGGAAGCCGAAACCAAGGTCACCGTGAACGACGGTGCGACCGTGGTCATCGGCGGTATCATCGTGACGCAGCAGACGACGGACATTCAGCAGGTTCCGTTCGTTGGCAGCGTGCCGGTCCTGGGCAACCTGTTCAAGCACACAACGGTCAAGTCAACCTCACAGGAGCTTTTGTTCTTCCTGACGCCTCGCATTCTGCCGAGCTAGCCTGTAGTCTGGCAGACGTGGCGACAGAGTCGGGAAAGCAAAACCTGAGCCGGAGCGGGCCCGCAGCAAGATTGGGCCGGCTCCGACTTTCTTTTTCAAACCTCGGCGTGGACGCAATTCTGGCGACGCACCTTCCCAACATCCGATACCTTTGCGGTTTCAGCGGAAGTGCTGGAATCCTCATCGTGGATTCATCGTCGGCAACGCTCTTCACGGACAGCAGGTACACCTTTCAGGCGCAGGAGGAGGTCTCTGGCGCGCGGGTGCAGATCTGCAAGCACGGGCTGCTTCGGGCTGCGGCCGAGGCGCTGCGAGCCCGCAAAGGGCGTTCGCGGGTTGGTTACGCGGCCGCTCAGGTAACAGTCGCTCAGAAGCAAGCTCTCGATGCAGCCGTGGGCAGCCGGGTGCGCTGGGCGAGTGATGGGGCGGCCATCGAGAAGCTGCGGGCCGTGAAAGAGCTTGCCGAGTTGGAGGCGATTCAGGGGGCAGCCGACGTCATCAGCGATGTGTTTCGGGGGGTGCTACGGCGGATTCGGCCAGGTGTTATGGAGCTGGAGATCGCCGCGGAAATTGAGCACGAGATCAAGCGCCGGGGTGGCGCGGGGCCGTCCTTTGAAACCATCGTCGCGTCAGGAGCACGCTCTGCCTGGGCGCATGCTCGTCCCACCTCCAAACCACTCAGGAAAAACGAATTGGTCGTCCTAGATCAGGGTGCTATACTCCGCGGCTACTGCAGCGATATGACCCGCACGGTTCACCTCGGAAAGGCGTCAGGTAAGGTGCGGAGCCTCTATTTTGCCGTTCTGGAAGCACAGGCGGCAGGTAAAGAAGCCATACATCCGGGAGTCACCGCCAGCGAAGTGGATCGGGCAGCCCGCAACGTCCTCAAGCGAGTCAAGCTGGATCGCTACTTCACGCACAGTCTGGGCCATGGACTTGGCCTCGAGGTTCACGAAATGCCGCGGCTGGGGAAAGGTGAGCAGACAGTTCTTCAGGAGGGGATGGTCCTGACGGTGGAACCGGGCGTTTACCTCGAAGGGCTTGGCGGAATTCGAATTGAGGACGACGTGGTTGTGACCGCCGAAGGTGCCGTTGATCTGACCTCCGCGACGCGAGACTTTCTCGAACTATAAATGGCGAAAAAATCAAAGACGAAACCTAACGCAGGAACGGACGTGGGCGGCGTGGATCTTGCCGAGGTCGAGCGCCTGCTCGCTTTTATGGAGAAGCACGGCCTGCAAGAGTTCGAATATGCGCGCGGTGGAGTGCATATCCGGCTGAAGAAGCCGTCTGCGGCGCCTGCAGCCAGTTCACGCGCGGCCGCCGATTGGGAACCGCCGCCCGTCCATCACGAAACGGCTCCTGAAAATCCGCGGTCGCCGAGTCACGGAATCGCCGCGCCGGCCTCCGACGTTCACGTAATTAAATCGCCCATCGTTGGCACCTATTACGCTTCGCCGAGTCCCAATGCGGACGCGTTTGTCACCGTGGGAGCGAAAGTGGAGCCGGGTCAGGTGCTCTGCATCATCGAAGCCATGAAGCTGATGAATGAGATTGAATCGGACGTGGCCGGCGAAGTGGCGCAGATATTTGTTGAGAACGGAAAGCCTGTCGAGTATGGCGAGCCGCTTTTCGGTATCCGGGCGCGCGGCAAGAAATAGATTTTGGCGGCATACTTTTCGCACAACTTAAATCCCAGGTATTCCTGCTGCATGCTGATCGGGTCCCAAACGCCATGTTTCGAAAAATTCTCGTAGCCAATCGCGGCGAAATCGCACTCCGCGTTATGTCCGCTTGCAAGGAACTGGATATTCGGACGGTTGCCGTCTATTCGGAAGCGGATAGCCACGCTTTGCACGTTCGCTTTGCAGATGAGGCCATTTGCATCGGCCCCCCGCGCAGCAGCGAAAGTTACCTGAATATTCCGCAGGTAATCAGCGCGGCCGAGATCGCGAATGTGGACGCCATTCACCCCGGATACGGGTTCCTTTCGGAAAACGCAAATTTCGCGGAAGTCTGCGAAGCCTCACACATCACCTTCATTGGCCCTTCGCCGGCGATGATTCGCATGATGGGGGAAAAAGATCGTGCCCGCGCCGAGATGGGCGCGGCAGGCTTGCCGATTATTCCGGGAAGCGATGGCGCCGTGCCGGACGAAGCCGCTGCGAAGAGAGTCGCGGCCGAAATCGGCCTCCCCATCATGATCAAGGCTGTCGAGGGCGGCGGCGGGCGCGGGATGCGTATGGTGCGCACCAAGAAAGAATTGATCCCCGCGTTTCAGACCGCGCAGACCGAAGCGCAACAGGCCTTTGGCAGCCCAAGCGTGTATATGGAAAAACTGATCGAGCGCCCACGGCACATCGAGTTTCAGGTGCTCGGCGACAAGCACGGCAACGTGATCCATTTGGGCGAGCGCGAATGTTCGCTACAGCGCCGCCATCAAAAGGTGATGGAAGAATCCCCCTCGACCGTGCTTGACGCAGCGACGCGCGAACGCATCGGAAAGCAGGTCGTCGAGGCGTTGCGCAAGGTCGGCTATTCAAACGCCGGCACCGTGGAATTCCTGCGCGATGCCGACGGGAACTTGTACTTCATCGAGATGAACGCACGCATTCAGGTGGAACATCCCGTGACTGAAATGGTCACGCAGGTGGATCTGGTGAAAGCGCAGATCCGAATCGCGGCGGGCGAACGCCTTGAGGACGCTGTCGGATCATTCGATTTTCGCGGCCACGCGATCGAGTGCCGCATCAACGCCGAGGATCCGGAGACATTTGTGCCTTCGCCGGGGCGAATTACGGCCTTCCGCGTTCCCGGCGGGCCCGGAATTCGGGTGGATACCGCAGTGTACGCGGATGCCGTTGTGCCGCCCTACTACGATTCGCTGGTAGCCAAGCTGGTCGCTCACGGCCGCGATCGCGCGGAAGCGATCGCGCGGATGCACGGAGCGCTCGACGGATTCGTCGTCGAAGGGATCAAGACCACCATCCCGCTGCACAAGCGTATACTCGCCGAGCCTGATTTCATCGCCGGAAAGTTCGACACTCATTTTCTGGATCACCTCACCGCAGCGAAGGAGAAGTAGTATTCTGTCGCCGACTCGACAGCATCCTTGACCGAAACTTCGACCGCATTCGTAGGAGGCAGGGATTGTTCCCAGCGCTCTACGCGATCCTCGACCCCGACCTCACACGCACGCCGCTGACAACTTTCGCCTCGACATTGGCCGATGCGGGCGTGAGATTGATGCAATTGCGCGACAAGCGTGGTTCTGCAGCCCGAATTCACTCCCAGGCGAAGGAACTTCAGATGATTCTTGCGCCGCGCGGCGTCCGATTCATCGTCAATGATCGGCCGGACATCGCCGCTATGACAGATTCCGGCGGAGTCCACGTGGGCCAGGAAGACCTTCCTGCTGAGGAAGCCCGGCGAATCTGCGGGATCTCGCGATGGGTGGGCGTTTCGACACACAATCTGGAGCAATTGCGCGAGGCCGACCTCACTTCGGTGGACTATATTGCCGTGGGGCCCATTTTTCCGACAGGCACGAAGGAGAATCCCGACCCGGTCGTCGGCATCGAGTTTCTTCGCGCGGCGCGACAAATGACGGCGAAACCGCTTGTCGCGATAGGCGGCATCACTATAGAGTCCGCCGCAGATGTGTTTCGCGCGGGCGCGGATTCGGTGGCGATTATCCGGGATCTTTTTGTGGCGCCTGATCCTGCGGAACGCGCGCGAGACTACCTGGCCATCGCGGAGCGCGCGAGATCGCGGCGTGATTAAGCGCGGGGCCCAATAGTAGCCAAATGGCAGACACCCACGAACCTATCGGATTCACAGCCGGGCGCCCGTCCGGCGAGCTGGTCAAGGGCCTCGGCCTATTTGATTCGACGATGATCGTCGTCGGCTCGATGATCGGCTCCGGGATTTTCATCGTCTCAGCGGATATCGCGCACCAGGTGCAGAGCCCGGGCCTCCTGCTTGTCGTTTGGCTCGCCTCCGGATTGATCACGCTGATTGGCGCGCTTAGTTTTGGCGAGCTCGCGGCGGCCATGCCTCACGCGGGCGGGCAGTACGTGTACCTCCGCGAATCTTGCGGAGAGGTATTTGGATTTCTTTACGGCTGGGCGATGCTCCTGGTGATTCAGACTGCGACCATTGCCGCGGTGGCCATCGCGTTCGCAAAGTTTTCCGGGGTGATTGCGCCGTGGTTTTCGGCGTCGGCGTGGATCTGGAAAATCGGCACGTTTGGCCCTTGGAACTTGTGGTTCGGGCAGCTCGGCCCGTACAACGTGGGCCTGAACCGCCAGAATCTCCTCGCGATTCTTTCCATCGTCCTGCTCACATGGATCAATACGCGCGGCTTGCGGCTTGGAAAAATCGTGCAGAACATTTTCACGGTCGCGAAGACGATCTCGCTCGCCGGGCTGGTTCTCCTGGGAGTTCTGTTTTCGACTGCGATTGCCCTCAGCGCCAATTTCACCGGGTTCTGGCGTAATGCTGGATGGTCCACGATGCATTCGTATCCTCCCGACAATTCGACCTGGATGATCGGGACCCTCACGCTGGTGGGCGTGGCGATGGTGGGGTCGCTTTTTGCCATGGATGCATGGAACAGCGTCACTTTCACTGCTGCCGAGGTGAAGAATCCGGGACGCAATCTACCCGTTTCGCTCGCGATGGGAACCGCGATCGTGATTTTGCTCTATACGCTGGCGAACGTGGCCTATCTGCGTGTCCTGCCGCTCTCGGGCGATCCCCACGGCGCGACCGCGATTGCGCGAGGAATCGAATTCGCCGCGGAGGGTCGCGTGGCCACGGCGGTAGCGTCCGTTATCTTTGGGCCGGCCGGTGCGATCGTGATGGCGGTTGCGATTCTGGTTTCAACTTTCGGCTGCAACAACGGCCTGATTCTGGCGGGTGCTCGGATCTATTACGCCATGGCCAAGGACGGTCTTTTCTTCCGCGCCGTGGGGACGGTGAATCGCAACCACGTTCCGGCGGTCGCTCTCGTCGCGCAATGCATCTGGGCGTCGGCGCTCTGCCTTTCCGGAACCTACGGACAATTGCTCGATTTCCTGATCTTTCGCGCAGCTGCTTTTCTATATCTTGACCCTTGGCGGCCTGTTTATTCTTCGCTGGAAGCGTCCGGAAATGCCGCGCCCGTACCGCGCGTATCGGCTATCCGGTGCTGCCGGCGCTCTATATCGTGATGGCAGGATTTCTCGAAATTCAATTGTTGCGATATAAACCACAGTACACTTGGCCCGGCCTGATCATTGTTCTGGTCGGGCTGCCGGTTTACGGCCTGTGGAAGTTGGCAGGGAAGCAGCCGGCTAAGTCCTAACTTCGCCTTTAGCATGGTTTGGCAGCAGCCACACTTGGGAGGATTCCTAGGAATGGGAAATCCGCTTTTTGCAAAGAAGCCGATGGAATGGCTGCTGACCGAGTGCGGGGACGCGGGCACTCATACTCTGAAACGCACGCTCGGCCCACTATCTCTCACAGCGCTCGGAGTCGGCGCGATTATCGGTGCGGGAATTTTTGTGCTCTCAGGCCTCGGCGCGCACTACGCCGGACCGGGATTGATGCTTTCGTTTGTAATTTCCGGGCTGGGCTGCGCTTTCGCCGGTCTGTGCTACGCCGAGTTCGCCGCCCTGATTCCTCTGGCGGGCAGCGCCTATACCTATGCGTATGCCGCGCTTGGAGAATTGTTCGCATGGATCATCGGCTGGGATCTCACGCTCGAATACGCGATGGGGGCGAGCACAGTATCGTCCGGCTGGTCGAACCATTTCATCGAATTCCTCAACATCTTCGGGCTCAAGATGCCGCTTTGGTTGGCCTACGACCATTGGACCGCGATTCGCACCGCTGAAAATATTGTTGCCCGTCAGATGGCCCACGATTCCGACCCTGGTCTCGTCGCTGGCACGCAAGCGTTCCTGAGCAAGGTTGGCGATATCATTAGCGGCCAGTCTCCGGAACTCATTCAGCGCGCGCAAGATCTCGTGGGCGCTCCGCACATGTTCGGGAGGGAGATCGGATTCAATCTCCCAGCGTTCCTGATCGCGCTGGTGATCACGGCGATCTTGATTGTGGGAATTAAAGAAAGCGCGACTTTCAATTCGGCGATCGTGATTGTGAAGGTTGCCGTCGTACTGTTCATCATCATACTTGGCGTTCGATACGTGCACCCGTCGAACTGGGGGCATGACTGGGCTTCGTTCGCGCCCATGGGGTTTTCGGGGATCGGGGCCGGAGCGGCCTATATCTTTTTTGCGTACATTGGATTCGACGCGGTTTCGACCACGGCTCAGGAGGCTAAGAATCCGCAGCGCGACCTGCCGATTGGAATTATCGTGTCTTTGCTGGTTTGCACGGTCCTCTACATTTTGGTCGCTGCGGTCCTCACTGGCATGGTCCCGTGGAGGGAAATCAATGTGGAGGCTCCGCTGGCCGTTGCATTCATGGATCGCGGTCTCACGACGGCGTCCTATCTGATTACCGCAGGAGCGCTCGCGGGCCTTACCAGCGTAATGCTCGTAATGCTATTGGGCCAGACGCGCGTACTGTATTCCATGGCGTGCGACGGCCTGCTGCCACGAAAGTTTTTCGCCGCCATCCATCCGAAGTTCCGCACCCCCTACAAGAACACCATGCTCGTCGGACTACTCGCAGCTATCGTTGGAAGCCTCGTACCGATTGACGACATCGGAAAAATGGTCAACATTGGCACTCTGCTGGCGTTCGTAATCGTCTGTATCGCGGTGATGGTCTTGCGCCGGACGAATCCCGGGCAGGCGCGGCCATTTCGGACTCCCTGGGTTCCTCTGATCCCCATTCTTGGCATCCTCTTCAACGGGTATATGATGTACAAGCTCGGATGGATCAACTGGGCCCGGTTGATCGGGTGGCTCATCATCGGTTTGGTGATCTACTTCACCTACAGCCGCCATCACAGTCACGTGCAGAAGGGCGACCGCACTGCTCGCTAATCCGTGATAAATTGCCGATTTGGCCTTCAACGGTTGCGCTCAATTAGTTGAGCGCCGTCTGGTTCGAAGCCGGCTCCGATGACGCACCTCTCTCCGCGACGTTTATTGCTCTTCATCCGGCGAACCTCGCCGCTTGATCGTATTGCCTTCGCGTTGCTAATACTTTACGTCGCAGGACGAATCGCGCGGGCGCTGGGCGCGACGCCTCGCTTTTCGACGCTTTTCGGCTTCTTTGGCTTTGCGGCGGTCGTCTATTTCGTTGTGCGCCTCATTCCGTGGGTCCGCCGCCGAGTGCTTTGGAGTCTGCGCAATCGTTTGATCGTTGCGTACTTGTTCATGGCGGTGGTTCCCGTCGTCCTGCTCGTGACGATGATCGGCATCGCGACCTATCTTTTCTACCTGCAACTGGGCGCGCATCTGCTGAATGACGCCGTGCAAGAGCGCACCAACGTGATTGACACCGACGCAGATACGATCGCAGGTGCAATCGAGCGCGAGGCTTCTCACATGACCGCTCCCGTCGGCGCGGATGTGCTCGGCCGGCCAATCATCGCGGGTCTGATTGCAGACGAGCAGGCGGAATGGCCCGGGCTGACCGTTTCGATGAACCGCGGGCAGCCGCTTCTGGCAACCACCGATGGCAAGCGCTTCGCGCGCCTGGTGGCTTACCAGGATCAGCTCTCGTTCGTGGCCGCGCAGCGACGCACCGTTCCCTCCGGTTCTTTTACGGTGTTGGTGATCGCACCGATGACTTCGCAGATTCTCGACGACTTCCCGCGGGAGTTGGGTCCGATTCAAATGGTTCTAATGAGGCCGGCGGAGCCGGGTGCACAGCGCGGATTTTCGCTCGAGATAGACAACAAGCCTTACGTCACAGGCGAACAAATCGCCAGTTCTAAGCGCAGCTTGCCCACGACCCCGAACTGGCTTGATCCACACCTCGAAGGTGGTTCCACGTTTGACGTTTTCCACATTGACCCACAAGGCAAAGACGCGCCGATGGCGCCCGTGCTGACCACGTTCTTGCTGCGCCCAGTTGTAGTGAATCAAGGTCTTTTCAATTCCATGGGAGCGCTGGGGCCTTATCTCCTGGTAGCACTGGCCGCGGCCGGCGTGATTTTCCTGGTATTGGAGGTGGGCGCGCTGGCGACCGGAACTATCCTGACTCGCACGATCACCCGTTCAGTCGGAGATTTGTACGAAGCCACGCTGCACGTGCGGCGAGGGGACTTCAGTCATCGAGTGCGCGTTCCGAATCGGGATCAGTTGGGATCGCTCGGCGAATCGTTCAACGAAATGACTAGCTCGATCTCCGAGCTGATCGAAGGACAGCGCGAGCGGCAGCGGTTGGAGAACGAAGTCGAAATCGCGCGCGAGGTCCAGCAACAGCTCTTTCCGCACACGACTCCGTCGGTGCCTGGACTGGAACTTGCCGGCATTTGCCGACCGGCTCGTGTGGTGAGCGGCGACTATTACGATTTCATCTCGCTCGATAAGACCCGAGTTGGCATCGCCCTCGCCGACATCAGCGGCAAGGGAATATTTGCGGCGCTGCTGATGGCCAGCCTGCAGGCGGCGCTGCGCAGCACGGCGTCACTAGAGGGTTATGCCGGTTCGGCCGAGATCGTTTCCCGGCTTAACAATCATCTGTTTCGGAATACGACCGACGATCGTTACGCCACGCTTTTCTACGCGGTGTATGACTCGGAAGCGAAAACACTCACGTACACCAACGCCGGTCACCTGGCTCCGATCTTCATTCAAGGCGGATCGGTGCAAGCGCTCGACCAGGGTGGCACTGTCGTGGGAATGTTCGAAGACTCCCTTTATACGGAGTGCACGCTGCCGGTTGGGCCCGGAACTCTGCTCGTGGCGTTCAGCGACGGCTTGACCGAGCCCGAGAGCGTGTACGGCGAGGAGTTTGGAATGGAACGCCTGAACGCGGAAGTGGTGCGGCTACGCGATGCGCGTCCCGCACGGATTGTTGAGAGTCTAATTGCGGCAGCCGAGCAGTGGTCAGGCACGCCAGAGCAGGCGGATGATATGACTGTTGTTGTCGCGCGCATGGGATAGCGTAAGTCATGAAAATTATTACCGCAGCCGAGATGAGGGAAGTAGATCGCCTGACTACGGCGCGCTATCGCGTGCCGAGCCTGACGCTCATGGAAAACGCCGGGCGCAGCGTCGCCGAGTTCATTCAGTCTCGATTCTCAAATTTGACGAAGCGTCGGATCGTGATCCTTTGCGGCAAGGGGAATAATGGCGGAGACGGCTTCGTCGTCGCGCGCCAGCTGCTCAAAATGGGCGCGAAGCCGAACGTGTATCTTATTGGCGCTCCTCGCGATGTGAGGGGTGACGCCGCCACCAACCTCATGCGCTGGAAAAAAGTGGGCAAGCTCCATTTGGATGACGGCAAGGGTGCGGGCGATTGGATGCCGCTCTCGTCGGACACGATTGTTGTGGACGCGCTGCTGGGCACAGGAGTGCGCGGTGCGGTCCACGGCCGGTTGCGTGACGTGATCGCCGGCATCAATGGTCGCGAGGCAGGATGCACGGTCGTTTCCGTGGACATTCCGTCCGGCTTGCACGCAGACACGGGCGAGGTTCAAGGCGCTGCCGTCATCGTGGACTACACGATTACGTTCACGGCTCCGAAACCTGGAATGGTCTCCGGGGAGGGCGGTCAGCACGTGGGGCAGCTCATAGTTCGTCAAATTGGATCGCCATCGGCTTTGATCGAGGAAACGGGAAAGGGGATGCTTCGCTGGAGCGAGGCGGCGGAATTCGCCGCGTTCGCGATTCCACGCAAGGCTGCGGGCAACAAAGGAGATTACGGCCATGCTCTGGTCGTCGCCGGCTCAGTTGGCAAAAGCGGCGCGGCGGTGCTTTCGTCCTGGGCGGCACTGAGAGCGGGAGCGGGATTAGTCACTGTGGCGACGCCCGAACCTGCGCTCCCGATCATCGCTGCGCACACGCCCGAAATCATGACCGAGCCGCTTGCCGCGACAGCTGCGGGCACTGTTTCCGCGCGCTGTCTCGACGGCACTCTTTTTGAGACTCTACTGAAGGGGAAGCGCGCCCTGGCTATCGGTCCGGGACTCTCAACGAATCCAGAGACGCAACAATTTGTTCGCACCGTGCTGGGCAATCGCTCCGTGCCGGTCATCCTCGATGCGGATGGCCTCAACGCGTTCGCGGGTCGGGCGTCGGAATTGAAACACGCGGACGGAATGCTTTGCGTCACGCCGCATCCGGGCGAGATGGCGCGACTTCTGGGCTGCCCGGTCAAAGACGTGCAAGCGCATCGCGTGGAAATCGCGCTCCAAGGCGCCGCAGACTGGAACGCCGTCGTGATCCTAAAGGGCAGTGGGACTGTGGTTGCCGCTCCCGATGGAAGTGCGTTCATCAATTCGAGTGGGAATCCCGGAATGGGCACGGGAGGGACCGGAGACGTCCTCACAGGCATGCTCGCTGGACTCACGGCGCAATTCGGCACGTCGGACTGGCACCGGCTGCTGGCGTTCGGCGTCTACCTGCACGGCCTCGCGGGAGATGTGGCGTATGGCGAAAGCGGTGAAGCGCCGCTCATGGCTTCGGACCTCGTCCACGCGATCCCGCGCGCCTACCAGCGGTTTTATTCCGAGTGCGGCCGTGGGTAACTCCGAAATCATCACCCGCTCATCGGAAGAAACCATTCAGCGAGGGCGCGAAATCGGCGAGCGCCTGAGGCCGCCCGCCCTCGTGTTGCTTTCGGGAGACCTCGGGGCAGGGAAGACCACGCTAACGAAGGGTATCGCCAGCGGCTTGGGCGCGGCTCGCGAAGACGAAGTAACCAGCCCCACATTCACTCTGGTCCACAAATACGGCGGAGGCGCGCCGGTATATCACGTAGACCTTTACCGCATTGCGGACTTCCACGATTTGGAGACGCTTGGTCTGGAGGATGTGTTCGCCGAACGCGCGGTGGTGATTGTGGAGTGGCCCGACAAGCTCACCTTACGGACTGACTGGCCCATCGTGCGGATTCGGCTGGAGCACGTCGCAGAAGAAATCCGCCGTATCTCGATTGACGATCCCGCTTCCGTACTTAACGGGGCGCTTACAACCCCATAATCTGGAATCCGGCGTCCACGTACAAAATATTTCCGGTAACGCCGCGTCCCAGGTCACTCCCCAGAAACACCGCCGCGTCCGCGACTTCGGCAGTGTCGGTGTTGCGCCGCAGCGGCGCGCGCTGGGCCGAAATCTCAAGCATCTTCGAGAGGTCCTTCACGCCGCGCGCGGAAATTGTCTTGATTGCGCCGGCGGATATCGCGTTGACGCGGATTTTGCTCGGCCCCAACTCGCTCGCCAAATATTTCACTTCGGCTTCGAGCGCTGCTTTCGCGACGCCCATGATGTTGTAATTCGTCACCACGCGCGTGGACCCCAGATACGTTAGCGTCATGATTGCGCCGCCGTTGGTCATCAGCGGCGAAAGTGCTTTGGAAATCGCAACCAATGAATAGGCGCTTACATCCAGCGCAAGTTGAAAGCCCTCGCGCGACGTTTGCAGGAAAGGCTGATTGAGTTCTTCGTGCCTTGCGGCTGCCAGGCTGTGAACCACGATATCGAGCCGATGTCCTCCGGCTTCCAAGGACTCCGCCATGCGGTCAATATCCGTCTGCTCCTGGACCTCGCAGGGAAAAAATCCTGCGGCGCCCAGTTCGCGCCCCAATTCTTCGACCGCGGGTTTGGCACGCTCGTTTTGATACGTGAGCAGCAGCTTGGCGCCTTCGCGCGCGAAGGCCTGTGCGATCGCATACGCGATGCTCCATTTGTTCCACACGCCGAGGACGATTGCCGTTTTGCCTTGTAGTAACTTCGACATGGTTCGATATCTTACCTGTAAAAGCTGAATTCGGCTTCATCTTCGTTACGAACAGCGACTTCGTCAGTGCGAGTGAATCCAACGAACTATTTCGCGTAGGACCTCGCCCAGATACGGCCATAGAAACCACGACGCGGCGGCAATCGCCGCAAGCGTACGTTTCGTAAGCGCGACCTTGGGAAGGCTGAGTCCGCCGGGACGGTGGTTGGCGCAGTATCCACCAGCAAGGGCTCGCCGGCTGCACCGCTGCCCGCTTGGCCCGAGATAAAGACACGGACCCTGGTCGGCGTTGCTCTCGGATGAAGGCAGGGACAGTGTCTGTTGGCTGGCGCCTTCATCGCCGCTGGGGGTAGCCCAAGTGTTTTCGAATGTGTCCCTTGAGGGTTTTTCGGCTGCCATCTCACGCCACCTCGAGGCCTGATCGCGGCGATCCAGTCCCGACTCGGTACAGTAACACTTACGCGCCGTTCCATTGCGCCTGCGTTCAACCCTCAGCTACAGTGAAAGCTCGCTCTTATCCAGTTCCCGATGCCGGAAACTCACATCG
Source organism: uncultured Acidobacteriota bacterium (assembly GCA_963814855.1). GTDB lineage: Bacteria > Acidobacteriota > Terriglobia > Acidiferrales > UBA7541 > Palsa-295. The sequence goes on along the minus strand of CAWFEL010000007.1, from coordinate 1,025,861 downwards.
CGCCCAGCTCAGTACATCCCGCGCGGATGAAGCTCGAGCCTTACACCGCTGAAATTCGGCTGACCAATCTTACGCTCGGGATTGACAACATCCATTATGACGTTTTCCTAAGCCCCCGCTTCGTGGAATTCACGCGCAAGTATTTGGGAGACCTTGTCCGCCAGGCGGTGAACATCAACCTGCTTTACGGCAAGGACAAGGAACGCAAGCAATCGGGCTCACCGGAACATGCGGCGTTTCGCAAGATCCTCTCGGACATCCTGCAGGAGTCCGTAACGCGCGCGAAATTTATGCAGTCGGTTGAAACGGACGTCCTTCACCATCTGGCGCTTTTGAAATTCATCAGCCAGGAAACGGGCAATCAGTTTTCGAGCATTCTTGTTGAGTGCAAGGATTGGATCCGCGGGCGCGGCGAGCTATTCGAGCATAGCGAACAGGCCCACGTGATGCGTTCGAAGATCGCCGACCTGCAGGCGGACCGCAAGAACGTGATCCGCCAGGTGGGCGAAACGCTTTGCCGGATCTGGCGCGAGGTCGAGGAAGGCACGATCCTGAAAACACGGCGCGCTCTTTTTGGCGATGATTTTCCCGAAGCCTACCCTCTGCTCCAGAACCGTTTTCTCTTTGTTGAGGGCGGCAACGACGATCAGTTTTTCCTCGAGCATTACGTCCTGCTTGGCAATTTCGTGAACGATCCAGACCGCTTCGAAACGTTTGACGCGCTGCTGCTCGATTTTGTCCGCGACTACGTCCTCGCCGGAGACAGCGCCGAGGAACTCTCCAAGGCCCGCAATGTCCACGAACGCCTGCTCGAACAGGCGCGATTACTGCGCTCGGAACTGGCGCGCGTGGAGGCCGAGCTGGAGGAGGCATCGTCCCGCGCGGGGGACGGCGACCGTTCGTTCCCGTCGCTATTCAAGCGCAGGGCTGCTGCCGGCGCGGATGCGCAAGGCGAGTTGAATGACCTTAGGCTGAAGTCCGCTTCGCTGGAAAAGAACCTTGAGGATCTCGACCCTCAGATTGTGGCCGCGAAACAACGCCTCGAATTTCTGACAGAGGAACTGCATCACCGGTTGGGCGATTATCTCAACCAGCCGGCCAACGCACGCCGCTTGTTTGACACCCACGGTTCGCCGGGCGATCTCCCCTCTACGGATGGCGAATCGGCATCAGAAACACGCGCGAAACTGCTGGAGGAATGGGTTCACCGTTTGGAGGAGCGCGACCTTCTTTTCCACGTGCTCGCCAGCTACGAAATGCGCAAGATTTCCGCGGACTATTGCCCGCCGGTCCATTTGCAGCAATTGAAGAAGGCGCTGGTGCAGCGCGAAGAAACCAAGCGCGTGGCGCAAATTCTAGAAAAGTTTCCGGCCCGTAAGGTTTCGATGAAGAAGTTGGAGGAAGCTTCCCGGGCCATCCGCCGCCGAACGACCGAAGAGACTCTGAGCGTGGGCCTTCAGTTCGCCGAAGACCTGATGCGCCTGCGCCGCGACCGCCGTAACTATCAACAGGTTACGGCGTGGATGGAGCGCATCAATCTGGTGCATTCGGAGCGCGCGCGGGAGCTCTCGCGAGCGAATAAGAGCCTCTACGAATTCCTCCACCCGGAGGAAAACCGGCCCGCCGACGATCCGGTCATCAACCACGTCGTGATCAAGGCGGATGTCCGCGGCTCTACGAGCATGACGAAGGATTTGCTCTCGCGCGGAATGAATCCCGCGTCGCATTTCAGCATGAACCTGCACGAGCCCGTGAAGCGGATGCTCGAGCGCTACGGAGCCGCAAAGGTCTTCATAGAAGGCGACGCCATCATTCTGGCGATCTACGAAACCGAATCAACCCGCGCCACGCGGCGGGCAGTCGCTCGCGCCTGCGTGCTGGCGCGCGAGATATTGACTGTGATGGCTGCCTACAACAATCGCGCCAAGTCCACCGACCTTCCGCCGCTGGAGCTGGGCGTGGGCGTCGCGTTTCAGGACTCCGCACCTTCGCTGTGGGAGGACGCCGACTCGAAGATTATGATTTCGCGAGCTCTCAATCTTTCCGACCGCCTCTCGAGCTGCGCCAAAATGGCGAAACGCCTGTTCCAGACCAATGCCTCGCCGTTCAACGTTTTCCTGCTCCAGACGCTGATGGATGATGCCGCTGACGATGAAAGTGAGGAACTGCTTGTCCGGTACAATCTCAACGGAATCGTGCTGAACGAAGAGGGATTTCAGAAACTCAGCGCCGAAATTTCACTTTCTCTCATGGGCGGTAATTTTCCGATGCCCTGGGGCAAGGAACGCGTCCAGCTCTATTTCGGGGAAGTCCCGCTCGGGGAATCCATCGAGCCGATTGTGGTGCGCAAGGGGTTCGTCCGCCAGCTGCTCCCAGGTGGGAAGGTCGGCGCGCAGGGCACCCGCGCTTACTACGAAGTCTGCACCGACGCAAAGCTCCTCGACCTCGCTCGCAAGAAGTTCGCGGCCGTCTCGCCGAAAAATTAACCACGGGCCTCTTTAGCTCATTTTCGGTTTACAATCCTCAATCACCCACATGGCGCGCAAGAAGAAATCGAAGTGGAAGGTCTCAACGGAAGCGCGCCGCCGCGCCCGCCTCGAGGCGGGATTGCCACCGCCCGAGCGCACCATTCCAAACAAGCGCGACAAGCCGCCGAAATACAAAAAACGGCTAGTAGATCCTGCCGTAGAGGACTAATTCCAGTTTGCCGAAAACCTAGTGAATGTTGCGGGTCTTCCGTCCGACGTAATCCATCAGCAGATACTGCCCCAGGGTGTAGGGAGTGGTGAAGTAGGCTTTGCCGCGGCAGAGTTCCGTAACTTTCTGCACGAAATGCACCAGGCTGTAGTCGCTCGCCAGCATGAACGTATTGATCAAGATTCCGGCGCGCTTGCATTTGGCGACTTCTTCCATCGTCTGCGTTACCACCAGCGGATCGAGGCCAAACGCGTTCTTGTAAATCCGACCGTCCTCCAGGGTTAGCGCGGATGGCTTGCCGTCCGTAATCATCACAATCTGGCGCATGTCCTTCTTTTGGCGAGAAAGAATTCGCTGCGCGAGCCGCAACCCTTCGCGCGTGTTCGTGTAGTACGGTCCGACCTGGACGCGCGCGAGTTTGCCGATAGGAATCTCTTCCGCGCTGTCGTGGAACAGCACGCAATGGAGGGAATCGCCCGGATACTGGGTGCGAATCAAATGCGAGAGCGCCAGCGCCACGCGCTTGGCCGGCGTGAAACGATCTTCGCCGTAAAGAATCATGCTATGGCTGCAATCGAGCATCAGCACCGTCGCGCAGGAACTGTGGTATTCGCATTGATGAACCATCAGGTCCGGATAATCCAGCTCGATCGGAAGCGTCGCTCCGTTGCGCTGTACGGCATTGAAGAGCGTGCCGCTGATGTCCATATTCAGCGTGTCGCCGAATTCATAGAGCTTCGAGCTGCCGCCCGATTCCACGCCGGTCGCCAGATCGCGCGTGTCGTGGCGGCCAAAACTGCTCTTGCCGAGAGATGCCAGCAGGTCTCTCAGCGTCTTGAAACCTAGAAAATCGAGCGCTTTGTCCGTAATCTCAAAGCGGGCCTCCACGTTCGGCTGGTCCTGCCCAATCTGACCGCCCGGCGTTTCGGAGGGTGGAGGCGTGACGCGCGCGGACTGTTGCTGCGTGATCAGCCCCTCTTCCTCCATGCGCTCGATGATCTGGTCAATCAAGTCGCGCAGTTCCTGGTTCTGCGACAGGTCCGGATTCTCCATCAGCTTCTGCATCAATTCCGGCGGGACCAGATCACCCTCTTGCAGCGCGCGCAAGATCGCCTGCCGCAGCGCCTCCAGATGCTGCTCGCGCGACCGCTCCATATCGAGCTCGTGAAACCCGTATTGCCCTTCGAACCCGCTCTGCAGAAAGAAATCCGAGAGGCGGTTCATCAGCTCCTGCAGATCCAGATCGTCTGCTGCGCCGGGCGCGTATTTCGAATACTTCGTGTATTTCATATCAATTGAACTGGCGCCGCGGCATGCGGCCAGAAGGCTCGCGCGGTTCGCGCGGCTCGGGTGTCTTCCGGGTCTCGGCGAAGAACCCTCGCTCTTCGCTGCGGTTCACGCGCTTGTGCGCCCAAAGCCCTTCAAGGATAAACTCCGCCGCGCTGGACTGGATAGCTGCATCGTCCTTCGTGCGAACCCCCAGCGTTTCCAGGTGCTCGAATAGCCCCTGAATCTTCTTGAGCTGGCCTAACAGCTCGCCGCTCGCGGCATTCGCCGGAACCTTCAGCTCGCCGCCGATTTCAAACCACTGCACGACCGCCTGAAAGTTCACATCCTTGAAATACTTCGTAAACGTTTTGCCAACTGCCGCGCGAATCAGTTCCCGCGCGATATTGTCCGCCCCGCGCATCTCGCCTTCGTATTCGAGCTCGAACTTCCCGGTCATCGAAGGGATGGCGGCGTACACATCGGCCACACGCGCGACCACGGCGGAATCGTGGCTGCGCACCGCGCGCTGCTCGGCGCTGCTGAGCACGTTTTCGAGAGTGCTGATAGGTAGGCGCTGGCTCACGCCGGACCGCTTGTCCACGCGCTTATCCTCGCGCGCCTGAAACGCAACTTCCTCGACGATTTCACGAATATATTCGGGGACTTGAACTCGCCGCTTGCCCTCGCGATTCGTCCACGATTCCTGCGCGGTGATGGCCATGCCCTCGGCAACCGTGGCCGGGTAGTGTGTGCGAATTTCGGAGCCGACGCGATCCTTCAGCGGTGTGATTATTTTTCCGCGCGCGGTGTAATCCTCCGGGTTGGCGGTGAAGACGAGCAATACGTCGAGCGCCATCCGAATGGGATAGCCCTTAATCTGAATGTCGCCTTCCTGCATGATGTTGAACAGGCCGACCTGAATTTTCCCCGCCAGGTCTGGCAGCTCGTTGATCGCAAATATTCCGCGATTGGCCCGGGGCAGCAGGCCGTAATGAATGGTCAACTCGTCTGAGAGATTCTTTCCAGCGCGCGCCGCCTTAATGGGGTCCACATCGCCAATCATGTCGGCGATGGTCACGTCGGGGGTCGCGAGTTTTTCCACATAGCGCTGCTCGCGGCCAAGCCACGAAATCGGCGTGGCGTCGCCCTCCGCCGCGATTCGCTCCCGGCACGCGCGGCAGATCGGACGATAGGGATTGTCGTTGATCTCGCAGCCGGCCACGACGGGAATCTGGGCATCGAGAAGAGTCATCAAGCCGCGAAGAATCCGCGACTTTGCCTGCCCGCGCAACCCGAGCAATATGAAGTGATGCCGCGAAAGTACGGCGTTGGTGATCTGCGGAATTACCGTGTCGTCGTAGCCGTGGACGCCGGGGAAGATGGGCTCGTCTTTCTCGAGCTTCTGCAGGAGATTCTCGCGAAGTTCCTGCCGCACTGTTCGCGACGCGATCTTCTCTTCCGACCAGGGACTCCGGCGAAGCTCACCCAAATTCTTCGGCTGTGGACTCATTCGATCACCAATCCCTCAGGAGGGCGCGAAGCCCGATCCGATTCAGTGCGACCACGCCATTATAGTGGAACGCGACGCGCTGGCATAATTTGGATTGGAGCATGGGCAAGAGAGTTGCCCCGGGGCGGAACAGCGGAATCAGTTCAGGGTGTAGCCATTGCCACCCGCGCGCCCGCGGGCGCGCTGCCGTGCAATTAGCAAGGGTAGAAATTGCTCCATCCAGCGAAGGACAAACTCGCGCCGAGCATGCTGCGAACGCATCTCGAGGAGCGCTTGCCGCTTTTCGAGCTCCATCGGCAGTAGCGACGCCATGCGATAGGCCAGAGTTTCAGGTTCATGCTCGCCGGAATTCATCCACGGCTGGGAGAAAAGAAGGGCGTGGCATTTCTCGAATACCTGAACGAGCTGTGACTCCTGTTCAAGGTCACGTGCCGGGACGCTATCTGCGACGTATTCGACGGCACCCTCGTAATAGTCTTTCTCGTCGAGTAAGTCCCGAAGGTGAAAGACTGCTCGTCCCTTGGTGAGGATGTCCATTCGCCCGTCGGGATAGTCGCGGAGCTTTTTGACGATCTCGGCTGTGCAGCCGACTCCCGCGACAGACTGATTCGCAGCCAGAATCATTCCGAATTCGAGTTGTTCCCTCATGCATCGCGCAATCATCACTTTGTAACGCGGTTCAAATATGTGGAGGGGAAGTTCCGAGCCCGGCATGAGCACTACGTCAAGCGGAAAAAGGGGAATGCGATTTGGTCTCTGCATTTTTTGGCGGCCCCGCCGCGATGCGGTACTAGCGCAGCAGCGTTAGGGCTGCTTGCATCTCGTCCCGCGCGTGCATATCTCCAGCTTTTTGTGCGACCACGATGCCCTCGGAAAGTAGTTTTCGCGCCTCATCGAGCCGCCCGAGTCGCGAAAGGAGTTGGCCGAACTGGAAATATCCCGCGGAATAATCGGGATTGGATTCGAGGAGTTTGTGAAAGTGGCCAGCAGCGGCGGAATCGTCACCCAGCTTCACGCACTCTAGCGCCAGTCCATATCGCGCAAATGCGTCGCTCGGTTTCTGGGCGACGAATTGTTCGAGCAGTTCGCGTCGAGACTTCTGTGCGTTAGGCATCGGATAAGCTAGAGCATTATAGCGGCGTAGACCGCGTGCGCAAGTACCGAGTCTCTAATAAAAATTACGCCGATTTCGCCATTCCGTCGCGCAGATAGGCCCGCGCGGACTCGGCGGCATGCGAGCCCCCGTCAATGCACTTGCCGATGGACGGCCCCTCAAGGTAATTGCCCACGAAGTAGAGCCCGGGAACCGCGCGTTCACTTTCGCGGACCGCCTGCACAGCATACCCGTGGCCCAGGTTATATTGCGGAAGTGCCTTCGGGTGCTTCCAGACGCGCGAGATAATGGGCTGTACCGTGATCGCCAGAAGCCGCGCGGCTTCATCCTGCACGATGGCGAGGATTTCTTCGTCGCCCTTTTCGACAATCTCCGGATCCGTGGCGCCGCCAATCATGCTCGTCACAATGGTGCGCCCCTCGCCTCCTCGATCCGGAAATAGCGCTGAGTTCCAGACAATGCCCAGCGTGCGATATTTCTCGCTCCGCGGAATCAGAACACCGAATCCGTCCATTACGGTGCCTACTTGTCTAGAGTGGTATGCCGAACCGACCACGGCCATACCCGCATATGCAATTCCTGAGAGCGCTCGCGCAAGCTGCGCCGAAAGCGCGGAAACCAGGTGCGATGCCGTATAGGCTGGAGTCGCGATCACCACACATCGCGTTTCGATCGTCTCCGCGCGGCCGTTTTGCGTGAGACCGATCTGATATCGCGATGTCCCACCTTGACTATTCACAGCCACTGAATCTACGCGCGCGCCCAGCCGAACGCTCTCGCCAAGCTTGGCCGACATGGTCCGCGTAAGCATTGCCATTCCGTGATTGAACGAGCAGAGCGGCGGGTGTCCTTGCCCCGCGCCCTTCGCTGGCCGGGATTTCATTGCGCCTCGCAGGACGCTGCCGTACGTTCGCTCCCATTCCTCGAGCGACGGGAACGCGGCGCGCAGGCTAAGCTTTTCAGGGTCGCCGGCATATACGCCGGAAACAAACGGCGAGACGAGATATTCCAAAATTTCATGCCCAAATTTGCGCCGGACGAACTGCGCCACCGATTCTTCCTCGGTAGGCGGTTTCGTTGTCCGCAAGGCCTCTGACGCGATTCTCCACCGGGCTCCGACTCCCAGCAGGGAACTCCGCAGCACCGCTTGCGGTGACATCGGAAGCTTCTCGAGCCGCCCGCGCCGCACCACATATCTGGGCGCCTGAGGGTCCGCCTGGCAAAGATCAACCTCGAGCCCCAGTTCCCGGATCAGGTCGAGGACGGAATCCGTGCCTTGGAAGCTCTGCGGACCCGTCTCGAACAGGAATCCTTCCTGCTCCACGGTGCTAATCAGGCCGCCGACGCGGTCGTCCGCTTCGAGCAGCGTCACCGGCACGCCCAGCTGCCAAAGCCGGTACGCACACGCGAGACCCGAAATTCCGCCGCCAATTACAACAACCTGTGGGTTCATAGGAGTATCGCGGAATTCACAGCGTTTTCGAAAACAGAGGTTTCTGGTCCATTTTCTGTTCCTCGATATACCGGTCGAAAACCATCGCTACGTTGCGGATGAAGATACGCCCGAGCGGCGTTACGCGGATTTCGTCGCGATCGAGAGTCACCAGTCCATCGGCGGACGGTTCCGCGAGCCGCGCAAGCTCCCCGGCGAAATGCTCGTCAAATGAAATAGAGAACTCGCGCTCAACTTCGCGCTTGGGAATCACGGTGTGGCACAGCAGGCGGCCAATCACGGCGCGGCGAAGCCGGTCGTCCGCCGAAAGTTTGTAGCCGCGCATGGTGGCGATGCCGCGCTGGGCGACGGCGTCCTGGTACGCCGGAACCTCGCGCCGGTTTTGGGCATACGCGTCGCCCACGGAGCTGATCGCGCTCACGCCCATTCCATAAAGGTCCGCGCCGGCCTTGGTTGTGTAGCCCATGAAGTTGCGATGTAGCGTGCGGTCCTGCTGCGACGTGGCGAGTTCATCCCCGGGGAGCGCGAAATGGTCCATTCCGATGTAAACGTATCCTGCTCCAAGAAATCCCTCGAGCCCGGCGCGAAATATCTGGAATTTCTCGCGGCCCTCTGGTAGGTGCGTGGCGAATGCGCCCTGCTGTTTGCGAAGCCACGGTACGTGGGCGTAGCTGAACATGGCTACGCGGTCCGGCTTCAGCGTCAGTACCTGTTCGATCGTCGCCCGGAATGTCGCGGCGGTCTGATACGGCAATCCGTAGATCAGGTCCACGCTGAGGCTTTCAAATCCCAGCTCGCGCGAGGCAACGATCAGGTCGCGGGTCATCTCATACGGCTGGACGCGGCGAATCGCCTCCTGAACCTTTGGCTGAAAATCCTGGATGCCCATGCTGAGGCGATTGAAGCCGAGCCGTCGCAAAGATTCGAGGTGCGCGCGGCTGGTCACGCGAGGGTCCACTTCGATTCCGATTTCGGCGTCTGGCGCGAACGCAAACCGCTCTTGCGCGTGCCCGAAAAGGTCTTCCATCTGCGCGGGTGTCAAATAGGTCGGAGTGCCGCCGCCCCAGTGGAACTGAATTACCGGCCGCCTCTTTGAGGCCTTCCCCGCAACGTGTTCGATTTCGTGCTTCAGCGCCGAAAGGTACGGAACCGCAACGCTCTTGTCCTTCTGGATCGAGACGTTGCAGGCACAAAAAAGGCACAGGCTCTCGCAGAAGGGAAGATGCATGTAAAGCGACAGCGGGGTCGCGAATGCGTCCGCCCGCGCGTAGGATTCCTCGAGGTCACCCGGACCGAAGTCGTCCTTCCAGACCGGCGCGGTAGGGTAGCTCGTGTACCGAGGACCCGGACGGTTGTATTTTTCGAGCAGGTGCTCGGAGACCGCGCCGATCTCAATCCGATTGTCGTGTTTTGTTTTCACGTCGCTCATGGACGAGCCGCCACCATGGCTGCTTTTCCCGCTTGCACGAACGCCCGAGCGCTCTCTACTCGCGTGGTCGGCAAAATTCCGTGCCCGAGGTTGAGTATATGCCCCACGCCCCCGGTTTTCTCGATCGCTGTTCGCGCGGCTCGACGAATCTCTTCCGCTGGCCCAAGCAGAATGGACGGGTCCACGTTTCCCTGCAGCGCCACGCGGGTGCCAAGCTTTTTTCGCGCCTCGGCGAGGTCGGTATGCCAATCCACGCTCAACACATCCGCACCCGACTTCGCCATGCTTTCCAAGTGCCGCGCTGACCCCCTCGCGAACAGAATCTTCGGCACATGCTCTCCGGCCAGTTCCTTAAGAATCATTTGGACGGCGGGCAATTCAAACGCGTCGTATTCCTCCGTCGAAAGTTCGCCAGCCCATGTGTCAAAGAGCTGCACCACCGCGGCGCCTGCAGCGATCTGTGCCTTCAAGTATCCTGCAGTCGCGCGAGCGATTGTTTCGAGCAGTTCGCGAACGACCTCTGGTTCCTCGCGCAACATCTGCTTGGCGCGCGAAATATCGCCGCGCGTACGGCCTTCGATCATATAGCAGGCTAGCGTCCATGGTGCGGCTGCGAACCCGATCACCGGTACGCTCGGCCCCGCTGCCTTGCAGATCGCGCGAATCGCGTCGCCGACAAACCTCGTCTCGCGCTCGGGATCGAATTCGCGGAGACGCGCGACCGCCGCCGCGTCCCGCACTGGATTCGAGAGCACCGGCCCCGAATCGGGCACATCGAGCGGCATCCCCATGGCCTCGGCGACGATCAATATGTCCGAAAACACGATGATCGCGTCCACGCCCAGGATGCGGTGCGGCTGGATGGACACCTCCGCCGCAAGCTCTGGCGTTTTGCAGATTTCGAGGAACGTATGCTTTGCCCGTACCGCCTGATATTCCGGGAGATAGCGCCCGGCCTGGCGCATGATCCAGACCGGCACGCGTTCAGTCGGCTCGAACCGGCACGCGCGCAGGAACAGTTCCTTCGTGTTTTCGGAGGTCGGCGCCATCTAAATAAGCGATTCTTGACCATCATAGCAGAAGGCCAATGCACCCCGCATTGTCCGCAGGGACAGTAGCCCGGGTGGCGTTTGGCGTTATAATCATTCGACCTAAACGGGCGCATTCCATGCCAAATCAAATGGGCTATCTGAGCCTCGCACTCTACGCCGCGAGCTTTCTTTGCTATGCGCGGCTGCTTTATGCCCCCAACGTGTGGTTGGGGCGCCTGGCCACGCTTCTGCTCGCCGGAGGCATCGCGCTTCATTACTTCGCGTTGCTCGACCGCTCGATGGGCACGCACGCCGTACCGTATGACGACCTCTATGGTTCAATGTCGCTTTTCGCGTGGCTTCTGGGCATCACCTATCTCGGTCTCGAGCTGTTTAATCGTCAACGCTCGGTCGGCGCATTCGTGACTCTGCTCCTGGTGATCTGGATGGCCGTCCTCGACTGGCTCGCGCCCCACCAAATGCCAGCGCCGCCGCCCGCCAAGGGTGCGCTTTTCGCTTTTCACATCACGCTTAACATCTGGGCCTATGCCGCTTTCGCTCTCTCATTCGTCCTGAGCGTTGTGTATCTCGTGCAGGACCGGGTGTTGCATTCGCACCGCCCCGGCGCGGCGTTCTGGCGGTTTCCAGCCCTCAATGTGCTGGATCGGATGTCGCGCGGCAGCGTCTTTCTGGGCTTGGCGGCGCTGGCGTTCGGCGTTGCTAGCGGGTTGGTGTGGGAGCACCGCCTGACGGGCATGTACTCGTGGGGCGATCCAAAAGTTGTCGTCACGCTCCTGATTGTCGGCGTCTACGCTGCGTACTTGCTACTCTCGCGCACCGCGGGATGGCGAGGTTCCCGCGCCGCGCTGGTCTGCGCGCTGAATTTTGCGATCGTGCTTTTCAGCTACACTTTGGTGAATCGGTATTTCACGTCGTTTCACCGCTTCTTCTGATGGCTACCGCATCCAATTCGAAGAGCCCTGCCGCCGGACGCGCCCCCGGCGGGATACGCGTCGCGTTGATCGGCTGCAACCATCGCACGGCTCCGGTCGAACTTCGCGAGCGCGTTGCGTTCACATCTGAACAAGCGCTTGACGCTGCCGGCGAGCTTCGCCGCCGCGGAATTCTCGACGAAGCTGTCGTTCTCTCCACTTGCAACCGCAGCGAGCTGTACGGTGTGCCGGCGGCTTCCGGCTCCGCGGTCACCGATGAAATGGAAGACTTCCTCACGTCCTTCCACCGCATCTCGCGCACCGAGTTGGATGGCCGCCTCTATCGCTGGGAGGGAACTGACGCCGTTCGCCATCTCTATCGCGTCGCCGCGGGCCTCGACTCGATGTTGCTCGGCGAAGCCGAAATTCTAGGCCAGCTTCGCACAGCCTACGGCCAGGCGCTCGACCACGGTTCCACCGGCCCAGTTCTCAACCGCGCCTTTCAGGGCGCGCTTGAAGTCGGCAAACGAGTTCGCGCAGAAACCGAAGTTGGCGCGCGGCCGATGTCCGTCTCGCTCGCAGGCATCAAACTCGCCGAGCGTGTCTTCGGAAATCTCAAGGGCCGCGCCGCCTTGATTTTGGGTGCGGGTGCCGTTGCCGAGCAGGTTGTGGAACATCTGCGCAATCGCGATATCGGCAGCCTGCGCGTCGTCAACCGCTCGCATGATCGAGCGACCGATCTCGCCCAGCGGATGGGCGGCGAAGCTGTCGCATGGGACTCGCTCGAAAAAGTTCTCTCCGCGCCGGACATTATCGTCACCTCGGTTGGCAATGCAGGTCACGTGTTGACGCGAGACATGCTCGAACGCGCGCTGACCGCTCGGAGCGGCCGCCCCGTCTTCGTCGTGGATCTCGGCGTCCCGCGCAACGTCGCCGCAGAATCTTCCGGCCTCTATAATCTCTATCTCTACAATATTGACGACCTCGGCGAAATCGTCGAACAGAACAAGCGCGCCCGCGAAGCTGAAATCCCGCGCGCCGAAGCGCTGATCACCGAGCACGTCGCAAAATTCGAGGCGTGGCGCACCGCGCTCGAGGCCGGCTCGATCGTCGAAGATCTTCGCGGCCGGTTCCGCAAACATCGCGAAGTGCTTTTGCGCGAACGGCTCGGCGAAATGAAAGATATCTCGGCCGAGGAGCGCCAGCGCCTCGCGAGCATCACCGAGGAACTGATCGAGCGTGTCCTCGACGAGCCCGCCGAACGCCTCCGCAACGCGCGTGAAATGCGTGGCCGACTCGGCGCCATCGAAGCCCTCCGCCATCTGTTTGGCATAGATCGCGACCCGAACAAAGGCGGGGGCGGGGAGTGACGCGGCTGCGAATTGGGACGCGCGGCAGCGCGCTCGCGCTCTGGCAAGCAAATCACATCGCGGAGCGCCTCGCCAAACTCCACGGCATCGAGACGGAAATCGTCCGCATACGCACCTCCGGCGACCGCATGCAATCCGCTTCGGTGGCTCAGATCAACGAACAGATCGGTGCCGAATCGAGCGGCAAGGGAATCTTCATCAAGGAACTTGAGGATGCGCTGCTTGCGAACAGCGTGGATCTCGCGGTCCATAGCATGAAGGACGTCCCCACGGAAATTCCCCCGGGTCTCGCATTTCCGGCGATCACGCGGCGCGAAGATCCACGCGATTGCTTAATCTCGCGAAGCGGTCGGAGCCTGAAGGGACTTCCGCCGGGCGCTCGCGTTGGCACCAGCAGCCTGCGTCGTCAGGCGCAGCTTCGCCTCAATCGCCCGGATATCAAGGCGCTCGATTTGCGCGGCAACGTGGACACGCGCCTGAAAAAACTCGATGCCGGCGAATTCGACGCGATTGTCTTGGCTGTGGCGGGCGTGAATCGGCTCGGTGCGACCGCGAGGGTCACGCAAGTGATGAATGCGGATGTCATGCTGCCCGCGGTCGGTCAGGGCGCCCTTGGAATCGAGACGCGCGCGGGCGACGCCACAACCTCGGCGCTCGTATCCGCTCTTGACGACGCCGATTCGCGCGCATGCGTCACGGCCGAGCGCGCTCTCCTGCACAAGCTGCAGGGAGGTTGCCAGGTTCCCCTCGGTGCGTGGGCGCGGCTGGTGAACGGCGAATTGCATATCGAAGCGGGCGTTTTTTCAGCGGACGGCGCGGAATTCGTGCGGCGCGAGTACCACGGCCCCGAGTCCGATCCCGCCGGGGCAGGGAAGCGCCTGGGGCAAATTCTCATCGAGGCGGGCGCCGCCAGGATCCTGCGCCTCGCTGGAAGATCGGTGGGCCACGCATGATCGGGGCGCACGAAAAACCGCTGGCAGGCAAGCGAATCGTCGTCACGCGTGCGCCCGAACAGGCCGGAGAATTGATCCGCATGCTCGAGCACATGGGCGCCGAAATTATTCCGCTGCCGACAGTGGGATTCGAGGCGCCGGAAGATTCGCAGCCACTCGACCGTGCGCTTGGAGCACTCGGCTCGTTTGATTGGGTTCTATTCACCAGTCAGAATGCGGTACGATTTGTCGCCCTCCAGCTGGAACAGCTCGGCCTTCCTCCCACCATTCGGCAGGTTGCGGCCGTGGGCCCGGCGACGGACGAAGCTGCCAAGCTGCAAGGATTCCACGTGGATTATATGGCGAAGAATCACACCGCGCATTCTCTGGCGCACGAGATGCGAGAACGGCTCGCCGGCGGCAACGTGTTCCTGCCTCGCAGCGATCGCTCCGGCAAACATCTCGCTGTGGCGCTGCGCGAAGGTGGTGCGCTGGTCACCGATGTTATCGCCTACCGCACTGTGGCGCCGGAAGCGCCTGACCAGGCCGTGCTCGACCGCATTCGAGCCGCTGAAATTGACGTGACCATTTTCGCCAGCCCTTCGGCTTTCCATAATTTGGACGGTTTTCTTGGTGGGGGAGAGCTCGCAAAACTCGCGGAGCGGGTCCAGTTCGCCGCCATTGGGCCAACCACCGCCAAAGCCATGCGCGAATCAGGAGTCCGCGTGCACATCGAAGCCGAAGAAGCATCCGCGGCGGGCCTCGCCGATGCCATCGCGAAGTACTACCACGAGCACCCGGCTCATTCGAGGCAACTGTGACATTCCCGATCCACCGCCCGCGCCGCCTTCGCCGCACCGAAGCCCTGCGCGGCCTGGTTCGCGAGACGCGTCTTTCCACCAGCGGGTTCGTCTATCCCATGTTTGCGGGTCCTGGAAATAAAGTTCGCAACGAAGTCAGCTCCATGCCGGGCATTTTTCAGCAATCGCCCGACCAGATCGTCGAAGAGTGCCGCGAAGTCGCCGGCCTCGGCATTCCCGCCGTGATTCTCTTCGGCTTGCCGGAGAAAAAAGACGAGACCGGTACCGAAGCCGCTTCGCCGACTGGCGCCGTTCAGCGTTCCGTCGAAGCGATACGCAAGGCCAAGCTCGATCTGATCGTCATCACCGATGTTTGCCTGTGCGAATACACCAGCCACGGACACTGTGGCGTCATCAAGGACGGCGAAATCCTCAACGACCCGAGCATCGCGCTTCTTGCTGATGCCGCTCTTTCCCACGCGCGCGCCGGCGCGGATATCGTCGCCCCATCCGACATGATGGACGGCCGCGTGGGCGCCATCCGGCGCAAGCTCGACGAGAATAAGTTCTCAGACGTCGCGATCCTCGCCTACGCGGCGAAATACTGCTCCGCGTTCTACGGTCCCTTCCGAGAAGCGGCGCAGTCCACGCCACAATTCGGTGACCGCCGAAGCTATCAGATGGACCCCGCCAACGCGCGTGAAGCGCTTCGCGAAGTCGCGCTCGATCTCGAAGAAGGCGCGGACATCATTATGGTCAAGCCCGCGCTGCCGTATCTCGACGTGATCGCGAGTGTACGCGAGCGTTTCGATGTCCCCGTCGGCGCCTACAACGTCAGCGCCGAATACTCCATGGTCAAAGCCGCCGCTCGCAACGGCTGGGTTGACGAGCAGCGCATCGTCCTCGAGATCATGACCAGCATCCAGCGCGCCGGCGCCTCCGTAATCCTCACCTATCACGCCAAAGACGTCGCCCGCTGGCTGAAATCCTGTTAGCGGTTCCCGCGTCGCCCATGTTTTGCCTTTGTCGTTTCCCGTAGGGGCACGGCATGCCGTGCCCGGTGCGGTTGCTTGGCGATGTGTCACCCATTCACTTCCCCTTCCCACAGTGCGTCTCGAAGCCACTGAGTGCTCCGGTGACCAACCGCCGCAGCGGACGTCCGATAAATGTGCCCGTGGTTTTCATCCGCGTTTATCTGTGTTCATCTGTGGTTCCAACCGCCTTCCTCGTACTATGATTCGACCGTGACCAAATCTTCCGATCTCTTCGCACGCGCCCAGAAAATTCTCGTCGGCGGCGTGAACAGCCCCGTTCGCGCATTCCGCGCCGTTCGCGGCACGCCGCTGATCATTGACCGCGCCGCAGGTTCGCGCCTGTGGGATGCCGACGGTCGCGAATACATTGACTACGTCTGCTCCTGGGGCGCGCTCATTCTCGGCCACGCGCACCCCGACGTCGTCGCCGCCGTCGCCGATCAGGCCGCTCGCGGCACCAGCTACGGGATGACGTCGCCGCTTGAAATCGAGCTGGGCGAACGCATCGCCAACGCGGTCCCGCCCATTGAACGCATCCGCTTCGTCAGCTCTGGCACCGAGGCGACCATGTCAGCGGCTCGCGCCGCTCGCGCCTTCACCAAACGCGACCTGATTCTCAAATTCGAGGGCGGCTATCATGGCCACGCGGATAGTTTTCTCGTCGAAGCCGGTTCCGGCCTCGCCACGCTCGGCATTTCGTCGAGCCCCGGTGTGCCCGAAGCGCTCGCTCGCCTCACCCTCAACGCTCCCTACAACGATGTCGCCGCGGTCGAAAGCATTTTCGCGCGGCACACGGACGAGATTGCCGCGATCATCGTCGAACCCGTCGCGGCGAACATGGGCGTCGTCGCGCCTGCGCCCGGCTTTCTTGCGGCGCTTCGTCGCATCACGGAGCGCGCGGGCGCGCTCCTCATATTCGACGAAGTAATTACCGGCTTCCGCCTGATCTACGGCGGCGCGCAAACAGTCTTCGGAGTTCGTCCCGATATTACGGTGCTCGGAAAAATCATCGGCGGGGGACTGCCGGTCGCGGCTTATGGCGGCCGTCGCGAAATCATGGACATGATCGCGCCGCTTGGTCCCGTATATCAGGCAGGTACGCTTTCGGGGAATCCGCTCGCGATGCGAGCTGGCCTTGTGACGCTGCCCCTGCTCCAAGCGCATGGCTTTCACCCCGCTCTTGACGCGAAGGCTGCTCGCCTCGCCGGAGGCCTCCGCGCGGCGCTCGCCGAAACTGGCGTGCCCGGCGAAATCAACGTCTGCGGCTCGCTACTCACGCTTTTTTTCGCCGAGTCGCCGGTCCGCGATTATGCCGGCGCCAAGAAATCGGACACGGCCCGGTTCGCAGCCTTTTTCCGCGAGATGCTCGCGCAGGGGATTCTTCTCCCTCCATCCCAGTTCGAGGCGCTATTCGTCTCCGCAGCCCATTCAGAAGACGATATTGACCGCACCATCGCCGCAGCCCGCGCGAGCCTCCGCAAGCTACCCGCCTCCAGGTAGGCCCCAGAAACCGAGACGCCCGTAACCCATTGATTAGAAAATTCTTAGAATCCGAACGCTGCGGGTTTCGCCCGCCTTTCGAGTTTCGGGGCAAATAGTGGAAAACCACTTCCACACACATAGTACTTGGGCGACCGGTTTCCCTCGAAACCCATACTGGAATGGCGTCCCGAATTGGAAATAAAGCGCTTACACGCTCTCCGTGGGATGGTACTGGCCGTGCATTTCTACCCCGTGAACGGCAAAAGGAGACGGCCCCTTCCATGGTTTTTGCCATCGCAGCATTGATGTTTCAGTTCGCTCCAGCTATCCACGCGATCTCTGACGCGGACGTCCGGTCCGCGGCTCCCATAGTCAAATCGGCATCCGCAACCACAGGTGCATTGCCCGACCAACCGCAGCCGTCGACAACGTCTACGGTCGCCGCCGATCCAGCCAGCGCCACTTCCGGCAAGCTGACTATGGTCTCTCTCGAAACGTCGGTGAAGGATTCACAGACCCTTTCCTCAATTCGCCTGCCGGACCCTGCTCCGGCCAAGCCCGTCCGAATCATCTCGGCCGAGACGTACCCCAAACGAGACTGGATACTCCTCTCAATCGCGCAGCATAGCGCTGCAACTTTTGACGCCTATTCGACGCGCCAGGCCGTTGCGACCGGTGCAACCGAGGCGGACCCCTTCATGCGTCCGTTTGCCAATTCTCCGGGAATCTACGCTGCCATACAGGTCGGCCCCGCGATCCTGGACTACGCCGCGCACCGCATGCAGCGCAGCGAAAACAACTTCATCCGCCGCAACTGGTGGATTCCGCAGACCGCAAGCACTGGTCTGTACCTGATTTCCGGCATCCACAATATGAGCGTGGCCAACCGGCATTAGAGTTCGAGTTTGTTGCAGTCGCTTTTCTCCCTGGCGGGAGTAAATCAGTCGGACACCCGGGCCCTCCTCCCGGGTGTCTTGTTGTTTGGCTTCTTTTTTTCGCAGAAATCCAAAATACCGCTTTCCTTCTTCGCACAACCACGTATTATGTGCGCCTTAGTTACATGAGTTTTGCTTCGCGGGACGCTCGGTCCTCGGAGCCGGTGGAGCGGGGCGTTCTTCGAAAGTCATTGTGGAAGCGGAGTCTCTGGGGTCGTGGACGAACTTCCTAAAGAAGTCCCTGGAAAGTGTTTCAGTTTCGCATCGCGATGGAAGCACGTGCTGGCGCTGGTCTGCGCGATCGTCCTTTGGTCCCTTGTCGCTGGCGCGCAAACCACGGGCGCGATTCGCGGCGAAGTGCGCGATCCCTCAGGTGCCCTTGTTCCCGCAGCCAATCTAACCGCCACGCTATCCGGTACGAATGTTGTGCGGTCCGCCACCACCGCGTCCGACGGCACCTACGAAATCCCCGCGCTCGCCGTAGGCACCTACGACATCGCTGTTCGCTCGACCGGCTTCAAGAATTACTCGTCTCGGGGCGTCGTGGTTACGATCGGCCACGTCGCCGTCGTTGATATCGCACTCGAGCTCGGCGGTGCATCGGATACCGTAACTGTGCAGGCCGACTCTACGCAGGTGGAGACCACCAGCACCCAGATCGGCGC
This sequence comes from uncultured Acidobacteriota bacterium, assembly GCA_963814855.1. GTDB lineage: Bacteria > Acidobacteriota > Terriglobia > Acidiferrales > UBA7541 > Palsa-295. Next base: position 1,007,208 of record CAWFEL010000007.1, on the reverse strand, counting down.
GGTTATGTCGGAGACCGCCGTCCGCGAGCTCCCGCTTAGCACGCGCGACACATACCAGTTGCTCCAGTTGCAGCCTGGCGTGCAGTCGCAGGTCGGCGCGGATCTTTTCTACGGCAGCGACAATGCGGGCGTCGTGTCGGTCAACGGAGGCCGCGGCCGCTCGAACAACTACACCGTGAACGGCGGCGACGGCAACGATATCTTCGCCAACGGTCCCGCAATCCAGCCTTCGCCGGATGCCATTCAGGAATTCCGCGTTCTTACCAATACGTTCGACGCCGAATATGGCCGCAACTCGGGTTCTGTGGTCAATGTCGTCACCAAATCCGGCACCAACGATCTCCACGGCGATTTTTACGAATTTTTCCGCAACGACGTGCTGAATACGCGCGGCTATTTCGATCCCTACGTCCTGGATTACCAGCAGAATCAGTTCGGCGCGACGATCGGTGGCCCGATTAAGAAGGACCACACCTATATATTCGGTTCCTACGAAGGGAATCGCCTCCGGAAGGGAATAGACGCAGGTACGGTCCAGTTTCCGACCGCGGCCGAGTCAGGTGGAGATTTCAGCGCCACGGGCCCAACTTTCGTTGGCACGCTGGTTGATCCCGCTTTCGCAACTCTACTCGCAGGCCGCACCAGTAACCCGAACACCCCTGGCACTACATGCCAGCAGGCCGTGACCGGCATCGGCGGCAGCGCAATCACAGCGGGCACTCTGTTCTCGAGCATTTTCCCAAACAACAATATTCCCAGAGCCTGCTTCGACCCGACCGCGGCGGCGATTTACAATCAATGGGTTGCTCCATTTGCGGACAATTGCAACGGCGCCGTTGACGACAGCGGCAACAACAACTGCAACATTGCCCAGATCGGGAAGCAATCCGAGCGGCAGGACCAGTTCACGATTCGCCTGGACCAAAAAATCACCAGTTCCCAGCAGTTTTCGGCTTACTACTATTTTGAGGACGACACGACGACCGATCCGTTCTCCACATTTCAAGCCGCGGGCGCCAATCTCCCGAATTTCGGCGCGCTGTTCAAGACCCGCACTCAGCAGTGGAATCTGAGCCACACGTGGACCCTCGGCGCGAACGCCGTGAATGAGTTCCGCTTCAACTATTTCCGCGAAGGCCAGGGAAACCTGAATCATCCACTCAACATTCTGCCCAGCGTTCACGATGCCTGCGGCCAGTTCGAGGACCCGGCGTTTTGTTTCACCGATCCCGACAATCCTTCCGCGGGCATCACGTCCGACATTCCGGGGCGTCAGGGCGTCCCCAGCATCCTGGTTGACGGCGGCTTCTCCATCGGCAACAACAACGAGGGCGAGCTTCCGCAAACCGGCAACACCTTCCAGTGGACGGACAATTACACGCGAGCCTATGCCAAGCACACCATGAAATTCGGTGTGGACGTCCGCCGCCAGCGCTTCGATCAGTTCCTCTATTTCAATATCAACGGATTCCAATCGTTCCTGAGCGACGCGAATCTCTGTTCGCCCACAAACCCGAATCCGCCGTTTCCTGTCGTCTCCGACACCGGACTGAATTGCGACAACGCCACAACCAATGACGTCGGCTTCTCCAGCGCTTACCCCGATTATTTCCTCGGCACTTCCAGCAGCTACACCCAGGGCGCGGCGCAGGGTCAGCATGACCGAAACAGCGCGCTCTATCTTTTCGCGCAGGATAGTTGGAAGATCAAATCGAATCTCACTCTCAACTACGGTCTGCGCTGGGAACTGAACACGCCTTACTACGACACGGGCAATCGGCTCCAGACTTTCCGTCCCGGGCAGGCGACCACTCAATATCCGTGCTGGATGTCGCTGGAAAGTTCTGAAGCGACCGGCTTGCCGCAGGGGGCCTGCGGTCCCGGCAGCGGCAGCGATTCGATCTTCCCCTATGGACTGGTTTTCCCCGGCGATAAGGGTGTCCAGCGTGGGCTGACAAGCACTTTCTACAGGGGCTTCGCTCCCCGCATCGGCTTGGCATGGAGCCCCGCTTGGACCGACGGTTGGCTGGCGAAGCTAACGGGTGGCCCGGGCAAATCGAGCGTTCGCGCCGGCTACGGCATCTTTTACAATCCGATCGAGCAGCTCGTCATGGAGCAATTCAGCGCCGAGCCTCCCTTCGGCGGCAGCACCACGCTCTCGAACACCCTGTTCAATTTGCCCTTCGAACCCCAGTCTGGCGGAGCGCCGTTTCCGAATCCATACGGCGGGATCATCCAGCAAACGCCGAAGACTCCTTGCGCCTCCGACACTCCCGGCGGCCCCAATGGCTGCGTGGACTGGTCCCAATTCCGCCCCATTCTGCTCGCGGGTGAATTTGAGCCGCACCTGAAGTCGCAATACGCGGAACAATACAACCTGACGATCGAGCGCCAGTTGACGAAGGACACGCTGCTGCGAATCGCCTATGTCGGCACGCAGGATCATCATCTCCTCGCCATCCGCGATCTCGACCCCGGCAATGCGCAAACCTGCCTCGACCTCGAAGCCGTCTCGACTTTCTACGCGCCGCTTTTGCCCAATGGTTCGCCGAACCCCGCCGCCAACGCGGGCCTGAATTCCGCTTATTCCTGCGGGCCGTTCGATTCAGACTCGGCCTACAATCTGCCTGCGGGCTCGCTTCCCGCAGGCTTCAATCTGCACCTGCCCTATGGTTCCGTTCAGTCCGTAACTGGAGGTCCTTCGTCGCCCGCGATCACGCTGGTTGGCCTGCGCCCCTATTCTTCGCCGATCTGCCAGCCGACCACCGGGAATGGCTGCCCGCCGGACGGCGTGCCCGTCTTCAGCAACATTTTCTCCGAAGACACCATCGCCAATTCGAACTACAACGGATTGCAAATTTCCGTTGAGCGCAGCCTCTCGAAGGGTTTGCTGTTTCAGGCCTCGTACACCTACAGCAAAGCAATTGACCAGGGCGCATCGTTTGAAAACGAGCTGAATCCGTTGAACTTGAACGCGACGCGGGGGCTTTCGCTGCTCGACGCGACGCATCGTTTCGTTTTCAGTCCGTACTGGGAGCTGCCAGTCCCGAAATATTCCGGGATCACCGGCAAGCTGCTGGACGGCTGGGCGGCCTCCGCCATCATCACGTATCAGAGCGGCTTTCCGATTCGCGTCCAGACGCAAGACGATTTGGAGCTGGAAAGCAGCTTCTTCTTCGAAGACGCCAACACGCCCCAGGTCACCGGGAAAGTTCGATTCGTGAATCCGAAAACAAACGGAAGTCTGTGGTTCACGTCCGACAACATAAACGATCCCGCTCCCGGCACATTCGGCAACATGCCGCACTCGCTCTGCTGCGGTCCTGCGCTCAGCAACACGGACATCGCCCTCGTAAAACACACGCCCATCGGGGAGCGTTGGTCCTCGGAATTCCGCGCGGAGTTTTACAACGCATGGAACCACACCCAGTTTGCCAATCCTGATGGCAACTTCAGCGATTCCACTTTCGGCCAGATCCTCAGAACGCGCGAAGATCCCCGCGTAATCCAGTTCGCCCTGAAATTCTTCTTCTGATTGATGTCTCGGCGCTGCCGCCGAAAACCCTAATGCAAGGCATAACCTGACCGTAACGTTGAAACTCGCGCGTCTCGGGTATAATCCCCCCTCCCAGCCGGCACGGCGCGTCGGGAATTCCGGCTAACTCGGGCCCGATGCCAAGGAGAACTCAAGATGGCGACGATCACGACGAAAGACGGCACGCAGATTTATTACAAAGATTGGGGCACAGGTCAGCCGATCGTTTTCTCGCACGGTTGGCCATTAAGCGGAGACGATTGGGACGGCCAGATGCTGTACTTCGGGCAGCTTGGCTATCGCGTCATCGCGCACGACCGGCGCGGTCACGGGCGTTCTGATCAGACGTCGGGCGGCAACGACATGGACACCTACGCAGACGATCTCGCTGTTCTTTTCGAAAAGCTCGATCTGAAGGACGCCATCATGGTTGGGCACTCCACCGGTGGTGGGGAAGTCGCGCGCTACCTCGGCCGCCACGGCACAAAGCGCGTCGCCAAGGCCGCGCTCATCAGTGCCATCACGCCGCTGATGTTGAAGACGGAAAAGAATCCCCTCGGCAGCCCCGTCGAAGTCTTCGACGGACTCCGGGCGGCGCTTGCAGCCAACCGCCCGCAGTTCTACAAGGACATCACCATGCCGTTCTACGGATACAATCGGCCCGGCGCGAAGATTTCCGAAGGTATTCGCGAGCACTGGTGGCTGCAGGGGATGCTGGGAAGCGTGAAAGCCCACTACGACTGCATCAAAGTTTTCTCAGAGACCGATACCACCGAGGATCTCAAGAAGATTGACATCCCTGTCCTGGTAATTCACAGCGAAGACGATCAGATCGTGCCCATCGCTGCCGCGGGTCCAGCCGCCGCAAAGCTGCTCAAGCACGCGACGCTGAAGGTCTATACCGATCTGCCGCATGGAATGCCTGCCACCCATGCGGACATAGTCAACGCCGACTTGCTCTCCTTCTTTAAGGGCGCGGCAACCACGGCCTCAGCATAGCCATCTCGTGGCCCGGGCTTTCGCCTCTGTGGCAAAGCCTGGGTCGCAGTTCGATCGCTGTCAAATCGCCGCGATTTTCTCGTGTGCACTAGAACTCCCTAAGAATCGTTTGTTGTACAGGAGGTATCCGTGAAAAGCAGGCGCTGTTTTTGCTTTGGTGCTGTTTTGGCTGCGATATATCTGCTTATTCCGCAGCAGGGAACTGCTCAGACTGCCGCCGGGCCCGGCACGATCGTGGCGCGCGATGCCCAGGTTGATGGAGTGAAGCTGCACTATCTCACCGCCGGTCACGGCCCGGCGTTGATACTTCTGCACGGCTATACGCAAACTTCCCGCATGTGGCGGCCGATCATCCCGCAGCTCGCCGGGAAATTCACCGTGATCGCGCCCGACCTTCCCGGAATCGGCGATTCGAGTATTCCAGCGGACGGCCTGGACATGAAGACCGCCGCGATCCGCATCCACGCACTCGCCAAATCGCTCGGCATTCAAAAGGCAAGCGTCGTCGGCCACGATATCGGGCTGATGGTCGCCTACGCTTACGCCGCACAGTTCCCGTCGGAAATGGAGAAGCTGGTGCTGATGGATGCTTTTCTCCCCGGAGTGCCCGGATGGGAGGACGTTTACAATAATCCCGGCATCTGGCATTTTCGATTCAACGGTCCGACGCCGGAGGCTCTCGTTCGCGGACGCGAGCGAATTTATTTCGACTATTTCTGGGACGATTTCGCTGCCGACAAAACGCATTCGATTCCCGAGCCTGACCGAGTTGCCTATACGGCAGCCTACGCTCGTCCAGGACGCATGCGCGCGGGCTGGGCGTACTTCGTTTCATTTCAGCAGGCGGCCAAAGATTTCGCCCAGCTATCCGAAAACAAGCTCGCATTTCCGGTCCTCGTGATCGGGGGTGAGAAAGCAAACGGAACAGTTTTGGGGCAGCAATTGAAACTGGTGGCCACGAACGTGACCGTCGTCGTCCTGAAGGACACCGGCCACTGGGTCCTCGAGGAACGGCCGAAAGAAACGACCGATGCGCTCGTGAATTTTCTCTAATTCAGCTTGGTGAATTTCTGCAAAAGCCAGCTCGCAAACGGCGTCCGTCAGGCCACGGCGGAACTTGTCCCGAGCCCAGCCGAGGGAGCCGTGCCGAAATGGCGTCATAATTCAGGGGTCTTAACCCCTGAGGGACCTGGCGTGCCGGGCAGAGTGATTTATCATAAGAGTTCTAGCGAAAGGGCCGCCCCATGACGATTCCTGGAATATTCAAGATGTGCATCATCGCAACCGCGTGTCTCATGTTCAGCGGCACGACAGCGGCTCAATCCCTGCCCGAAATGCGGATGACGCCGGCGGAAATCGCCGCCACCGCGAGCTCCCTTGACAACAATCAGATCGGAAGCTCCGGCGTCGCAGGCGTTCACACCAAAGTGCTTTTCGGCGATCCGAAAAAGGCAGGTTACTATTCGATTCTGCTGTTCGTGCCCCCGCACACCACGATCCAGGCGCACTCGCATCCCGATAATCGCGTGGCAACTGTAGTCTCCGGAGAATGGCACTTTGGCTACGGTGAGCATTTCGATCCAAAATCGCTGAAAACCCTGCCGCCGGGAAGCGTGTACTCCGAACCCGCCGGCCACGATCACTTCGCGCGCACCGGCGCAACTTCCGTAGTCGTCGAGATTTCAGGATTTGGCCCGACCGGCACGCATTATTTCGATGCCGTCAACGATCCAAGCTCGCAGCAGAAGAAGTAATCAAATGCCAGATAGAAAGACCTCAGTCTCGTTGGCTGCCGCAACAATCTTGACGGCCCTCTTGTTCCTCCCCTTTGCAGCTTCGCTCGCCAGCGGCCAATCAGTTCCCGCAAGCAGTGCGGGTGTTGCCGTAGGTCCGCAATATGATTCAACGCATGTATATGTAGCCCCCGGCGATTTGGACGCGTTCATCAACAGCTTCGTCGCCACATTCGGTGGCCAACCATCCAAACGATCCGTGACAAATGTCCTGCCGGTACCGAGCAGTACCGAGTTTCAATATTTGTGGACTTCGGTCGGCACTCTCTCTGTCTTCGCGTTCGATACGCCGATTCCGTTTCCGTTCGGGCAGGAGCGCACCGGTTACCTGGTTACCGGTATGGATCAGGCGATCAAGGCCGCTCGTGCGGCCGGTGCAGAAGTGATAGTGGAGCCTTTCAAAGATCCAATCGGGATGGATGCCGTCATTCAGTGGCCCGGCGGATTGAAAATGCAGCTGTATTGGCACTTCACGCCGCCCAAATACCCGCCGCTGGAAACGATTCCGGACAACCGCGTCTATGTCTCGCGCGATCAGGCCGACACGTTCGTCAAAGACTTCGTGCGCTTCTCCCACGGCACAATACTCGCGGACGACAAACAGGCCGACGCAGGCGAGATCGGGCGACCCGGAGAAACGTACCGCCGTGTGCGCATCACCTCGCAGTTCGGCAACATGCAGGTGCTGGTGACCGACGGCCACCTGCCGTATCCGTTCGGCCACGAAGTGACGGGTTACGAAGTCCAGGATCTCAGCGCGACATTCGAGAAGGCAAAATCCGCTGGCGTGAAAATTCTATCGGCGCCCTATTCATCGGACAATCGAACCTCGGCGATCGTGGAATTCCCCGGAGGCTACATCGCTGAAATTCACAGCATTACGCCACGGTAGCCACAGAGGACTTATCGCTTGTCAGGTTAGTTCAACTGGAAGGGAACTACCCTCTCCGCGTTACGCTCGGCGCCGACTCCTCCGTGGCCATAGCATTGACGCTACAACCATCAACGCCACAATTCCGACGATCACGCCAAAAGACACTCCCGTGGGAATTCAGATCCGATCACTCGCCGACATCTCCGCGCCTGCAATTAACAGAATCGTCGCGAGTCCGGCAACGTCGCATCTCTGTGGGTTACGGCTTTAGCCGTGACATAAACCAGTCAGTGCTAAGCACATTCCAACGCGCCGTTCCTCTCGTAGCAAGTCTCTGCTTTCTGGGCGCTCCACTTGCCGGACACCTTAATAGCTACGCTCGGCGGCGACTCTCCCGTTGCCACAGCATTGAGGCCGCAACCATCGATGCGGCCGTATCACGAATCATGCAGAGGCAAACGTGCTCGAATCGCCAAATTTGAGCTCTCGCGAACGAGCCAAAGTCGCCTCCTTGTGGGTCACGGCTTCAGCCGTGACATAAACCAGTCAGTGCGAAGCACAATCCAATGCGCTGATTCGCTCGCAGCAACTCTCTGTTTTCTGGGCGCTCCACCTCCACCTGGCTGACACTTTCACGTGCTCGAATTGCCGAATGTGATCGCTCGCGAACGAGCCAAAGTCGCCTCCTTGTGGGTCACGGCTTCAGCCGTGACATAAACCAGTCGGTGCGAAGCACAATCCAATGCGCTGATTCGCTCGCAGCAACTCTCTGTTTTCTGGGCGCTCCACCTCCACCTGGCTGACACTTTCACGTGCTCGAATTGCCGAATGTGATCGCTCGCGAACGAGCCAACGTCGCCTCCTTGTGGGTCACGGCTTCAGCCGTGACATAAACCAGTCGGTGCGAAGCACAATCCAATGCGCTGCTTCACCCGCAGCATGTTTCTGCTCCTTGAGCGCTCAAGTTGCCCGACACATTGATTCCTACGCTCGGCGGCGATTCTTCCGTGGCCACAGCAGAGACGCTACGACCATCAACGCCATAATCCCGATGATGACTCCAAGAGACACGCCCGTGGGAATCCGAATCCGATCGCTCGCCAGCATTTTCGCGCCTGTAAACAGCAGAATTGCCGCGAGTCCGGACTGCAGAAACCTGAATCGTGGAAGCAGGTCCGCCAAAGCGAAATAGAGCGCACGCAGCCCAAGAATCGCGAACACGTTCGACGAAAACGCTATAAAGGTATCCCGAGTAATGGCCAGCACCGCTGGCACGGAATCAACCGCGAACACAATATCGGTGGCCTCGACCGCGACCAGTGCCAGCAGGAGAGGCGTCGCGCTCCATTTGCCGGCCCGCCGCACCAGGAAATTCGCGCCCTTGTATTCCTGCGTCATCGGCACAAACCGGCGGACGATCCGCACCAGCCAGTTCCGCTGCGGCTGCATCTTATGCCTGCCGGGCCAGAGCATTCGGACCGCCGTAAATATCAGGATCGCGGCAAACACAAACAGAACAAAATGGAAGCGGTTCAGCAATGCAACGCCTCCAAATATGAATATCGCCCTCATCACCAGTGCGCCCACGACGCCGTAGTAAAGGACCTTGTGTTGCGCGGTCGCGGGAACGTCCATTCCTTGGAAGATCAGCAGGAAAAGAAAAATGTTGTCAATGCTCAACGACTTCTCAACCAGGTAGCTCGCCAGGAATTCGAGCCCTGCCTGATGCCCCATGGAAATGTAAACCCAGATATTGAACGCGAGCGCGAGGCCGATCCATCCCGCACTTTCCGCAAGCGCCGCCCTTAACGTGATCCGATGCGCCTTGCGGTGCAGCACACCAAGATCCAACGCGATCGCCGCGATGATGGCGACGCCGAATCCTAACCACATGTATGTTGGAGTTCCCACGATATCGTATGGTCCAAACCCGAACCGACTCGGCTCAAGTTTAACCACAGGATCCCAATTGTCTCAGAGCTGATTTCAATTCCGCAGGAATAGTAGTTGCGACCGCCGCACAAACTTGATTCGGAGTCGCTTCAGCTAACCCAGATGACCTATGCGAATAGAAGCGCCGTCGCGCATCGCACCGCCTCCGTCAGGCAACTAACAGTTGCGCCAGATGAGCATACCAAGGCAGCACCGCACAGTCGCCGTTAGCTCAAAGAAGGAAGCGATGTTACCGATCGCACTTTTTACCTCGGCCGGCGCCTAGGACCAGCACCCGTCGGGAAGCCCCATAACTCATCCGAAGCCGTTTTTTCGACAGCTTTGGCGCAAATCCCTCGGCTAGATCAGCCGTGAAACCACTACCACTCAGGCCACACGCGCCTCCGAATCCGCGACTCCCAAAGCCCAAATGAATCGATCAACCACTAAAGTTACACTCCGCGATTCGTACCCAGCGTTTCCGCCACGCGCACCCGCCGCCGTAAACATAATATTCATTCGCAGAAGTCAAGGGAGACTTAAGTCTGAGTGCCGGAGAGGAGTTTGAATGGCACCGACGGGGGCATGAGGGAGGGCTGGACGGTGCGAATGCGAGCGGTGCCCTGCTTCGAACGGGCTGCGGTGGCTCCGTACCCACGTCGCTGTGATTATGCAGGGATGACTGTTTTACGCGGGAGCGCGTACGAAAAAGCGCGACGGAGAGAACGATCGAACGTGATCTGGTGGCGAGCGAAGCTCGAGAGAGTCTCAGTGCAGGAATGGTGGCAAAGCGAAGCTCGAGCGTGAGTCTCGGGGCAGGCATCGTAGCGAAGAGAGGCTCGGGAGTGAGTTCCAGGACAGGCGAGGAAGCCGGGGGCACTTCGGCATGACCGGGCCGGTGAGGGCGATCGAACGCAACACTATGGCCAGGTGAAAACGCGCGGTCGCAACGAAGCCGGGACTTTGGCAAGGCGGAAACTACCATAGGAGACGTAGTGGCGACGCAGTGGCGAGGTTAGATTGGCCAGAAGCAATCGAACCGCGAGCCGTAAATGAGCGAGATCGAAGCATGTTCTAGGCGAGGACCGGAAATCGCGGCGAGGCAGCAACTTGAGGAAAGAGTCTGAAGAAGAGCCAATTGCGCGAAGCAGCAGGGCGGGCACGACTAGAGGTTGCGAAGACGCGACTAGCGGCAATAGCGTGATGAGGCGTTAGGTCCGCGAGGCGCCGGGGACAAACGAGCGAAGGTGGCAAAACCGCGACGAGAGATCAGGTACACGTAACAAGGTCGCCCGTTGCGGCTCGGCGCTCGGCAGAGAGTACATGCTGCGATCGAGACTGCGCATCGGAAGGCTCTGTCCTCCACAACCATATGCCACGGCTGAAGCCGTGAACCACAAGGATCGAATCGCGCCGCGTGCTATCAATTGACGCCGGCTAGTGTTTTGAGGTTCTGTAGCTGGGGGCGGCGCCGAGGGTGGCTCGGAGGTTGGCAGAGAGTACATGCCGCGAGGAAGACTGCACACAGGAAGGGCTCCCAGGTCCCCGGTGAAGGGAGCTTGGAAGATCGGAAGGCGCTGTCCTCCACAACCATATGTCACGGCTCAAGCCGTGACCCATGAAGGTCGAATCGCGCTGCGCGCCATCAATTGCTGCGGGCTGGTGATTCGAGGCATTGTGGCCGGCGGCGGGGCCGAGGGCGGCTCGGCGCTCGGCAGAGAGCACATGCTGCGAGAAAGACTGCGCATCGGAAGACGCTTCGCGCCACGGTTTTATATCAACGGCTGATGTGGTGAGCCGCGAGACTGGAGAGGCGCTTCGCGATAGTCTTTTTGTCGCACCTGCAAGTGCAAACCCTTCGGGAAAAGGCCGGGAAAGCCGAAGTCGGGCACGGGCTGCAAAACGGAGACGCAGCGATGCGGCTTGCCAACTCCGCAAGATGCCGTGAACGTAGGCAGAAAAGCGTGACGTCGAAAACGGGCACAGGAGTTCACGCCCTCTCGCCCGCGCGTTCGTTGGAGAGTACATGCTGCAAGAAATACTGCGCATCGGAAAGCGCTAGCGCCACAGTTTTATGTCACGGCTGAAGCCGTGACCCACGAGGATCGATTCGCGCTTGGCGCAATCAGTTGCCCCGGGCTAGTGTTTCGAGGCTTTGTAGCCGGCGGCGGCGCCGAGGGTGGCTCGGAGGTTGGCAGAGAGTACATGCTGCGAGGAAGACTGCACACAGGAAGGGCTCCCAGGTCCCCGGTGAGGGGAGCTTGGGAGATCGGAAGGCGTTGCGCGCGACAATTTTATGTCACGGCTGAAGGCGCGACCCACGAGGATCGAATCGCGTTTCGCGCTATCGGTTGCCGCGCGCCACTCGTTTCGAAGCTTTGTAGCCGGCGGCGGCGCTCAGGGCGGCTCGGAGGTTGCCAGCGAGTACATGCTGCTAGAAAGACCGCGCATCGAATCTGTGCGCAGCGCCAGTGTCCCCATGGCGAGCTGGGAGGCGGGGCGGCGCGGCATGGCATGTCTGTGGCAATTCGGCGCGAACGAAGGAAGCTGAGCAGCAAGACGAACCGACACGCTGAATGCGGGCGACGTTACCCCGCAGCTAAGTCAGCGACCAGGTGAGCATTCACGCCGAAGGCTGATGTCGGGAATGTAGCCGGGACTTGCTGCGGATAAGGCTGCGCAGCGGTTCGCGCTTCGCGCTGCCGTTTTTGTCGGGGCTGAAGCTCCGACTCCGTGAGAGGTCGACTCCGTGTGCTATGCCCCTACGGAACACGGTAGACAGAACTGCTGCGCGCCGAGGCGGCTGGCAGCGGTCACGGGGCCTGGGATAACGGCGGCAAACCGAAGCGGCGACGCGGCGAGGCGCGCCGTGGCATAGCGGCGGCAATCGAGCGGGATCGGAGATCTCTTCCCCGCGGCCCGATTGCGCGGGATTTGCCCATGCGATCGCGACCGATTGCAAGGTCGTTCCGGAGGCGGCGAGGTGTCGCGAACGGGGGCAACAGACCGGGACGGCGATAGCGAGCACAACTGACAGAGCGGTACGGCAAACATATGTGAACGCGACAACGTCGAACACTTACCCCAGACGCTCGTCGGCACAGATGGTTCCCTTCCCGGCAAAAAGGGAATTGGGGCGCACATGTAAGTTACTTGAGGCTAATGTTTCGAGGCTTTGTAGCCGGCGGCGGCGCCTAGGGCGGCTCCAACGGCGAACCACTCGGCGTTGCGGCGGAAGCGTGGCCAGAATGTGCCGCCTTTCGAGGCGGTGACGGCGGCGGCGCGCTCGCGGGTTAGCGCTGCGATCTTGGCGGCGTCGTCGGAGGCGTTTTGTTTGGCGGCGGCGAGCTGAGCCTGGCAGGCGCGGCAGTCCTGAACGTAATCGTAGAGCGGCTTCAGGTCGGCAGAGGGAATTTGCGCGGCGCAGTTCCCTGCCGGGTCGCAGGATTGAGGCGACGCGGCGCCCGGGGATGCGGGAGGTCGCTGTGGCGCCTCGGTTTGCGCGGGGGCCTGCGCGACGGCCTGCGGCAGCGACGCGGTGCTCGCGGTGGCTGTCGCGGGGCGATTACCTGCGCCGGTAGGATCGCTCGATTCCTGCGCTGCGGCGGACTCGGGCCGACGGACGCCCTTCGCGGACTCGTCAGTTCCCTGCCGAACGGCGGCGGGCGCTGCGTTCCGACTCGCTGAAGTCGGCGCGAGCGTGATGGGTTGCGGCAGCGACAAATATTTCGGGAGGTCGCGGAGGATTTGCGCGGGAGTCTGCGTCTCGCGCTTGAGGTTTTCGATTTGCGCGAGCGTGTCGTCGAGCGCGGACTGGCGAGTGCGCTCGCGGGCGTCGGCGGCGTCGAGGAGCTGCTTTTGCGCGGCGAGCGTGGAGGCGAGGTGCTGTTGCTCGTCGCGCGAGGCGAGCCATGCGTGGATGGCCATCGCGCCGAGGAGGAGTGCGACGCAGAATGCGGCGATTTCGATTGTGCGGCGGGTCATGGGAGGTCCTGTGGCGTGGGGCGAGTGATTGGTGGCCAGCGGCGGTGCAACGCGGCGCCACATCGCGACCAATATCCGAATACATGCCGCGAGAAGAGCTGCGCAGCAGAACGCGCATGATCGTGCCGATAACGATGGCCCGCGTGACGCCAAGCACCCGCGCCGGTGCACGCGTGATCCCCCAGGCTCGACGAACCGTCGACCTGGGGCCCCATATGCTGTGCCCTTGCGAGGAAACTGCCGCGGCCGCGAGCGCTTGCGGGATGGATGCGTCACGCCAAGCACGTTTGCCGGGCATCCGCCGCATGCCATGCCCCTACTAAACCATTCTGATTGCGCCGGCGGTGTGTAGCGCCAGCGTCTCGCTGGCGATTTTGACTTGCAGGCAAGGCGTGGAAATTCGCCGGCAGGATGCCGGCGCTACGAAAAGCGGGCGATGCACGCGCCCGCTCCCCCAGGCTCGACTGACCGTCGACCTGGAAACCCCTTCAGACGATGTCGCCGAAATTTGCCGGACAGGGCTCCCAGGTCCCCGGCTAGGGGAGCCTGGGAGATCAGGTGCGCGCGGGCGCGAGGTTGAGTGCGCGAATCCAGCGGTAGCGCGACCGCGAGGACCAGAAGCGGCGAAAATCTGTAAGCGACCACGCCCACGGCGGTTCCTTTCTCGGCGAGTCACTCATTTATAGGTGGCCATGCGCGCAAGGACTTGCCGCGCGTATTCGGTGTTCGCGCCGCCGTTCCAGAGTTCGAGGGCGTGCGTCACATTATCTGAAGCGGAGGAGAGTTTCGCGGCGAGCACCGCGCAGCCGATGTCGAGGCCTGCGGCTGGATCGCACAGCGCGCTCAGGAATTTTCCGCTGAAGCCGTGCTCGCGCGCGACCTGTCCCATCACCTGCATCAGCCCCCAGGAAATTGAGCGCGCAACCTCCTCGGTGGGCGGCAGGCCGAGCGGCGCGACGTAGCGCGAGCGGAAGCCGGGCTCGTAGCGGATCGCGTGCGCGTCCCACGCGGATTCCTGTTCGACGACGGCGCAGACGAGCGCGGGATCGAGCTCGTGCGCAGCGGCAGCGGCGCGTGCGATGGCGATGAGGTTGGCGGGTGGAGGCATGGAGGCGAAACGGTGGGAATGGCGCGAGATCCTCAAGAATCTGCGCCGGGCGCAGCGGTGCTACGCCCCTACGCGGAAACTGCGGCGGCAAGCGAGAAGTGACCGGGAAATTGTTGTTTTCTTGCGCACGAGGCGGGTGACGGCGTTGGCGTTTTGTCGCGTCTAGGATGAGACTGGTCACACGAGGAGCGCAGGCCCTTCACTTCGTCATGGACAAGAAACTATTCTGGCGCGAATTCTGGATTTTGTGGGGACTGGGCGTCGTCGCGAGTGTGGCTGGTGCGCTCAGCACGACGCTGCCGGTGACTCCGCTGGCGAATCATCTTTTTCTCAAGGGCTACGATCTATCCCGGCACTCGTTGTTGGGTCTCGAGCTTGCCGAGATCGTTGTCGAGATAGCGATCCTTGTCGGCGTGGGGCTGCTCGCGGCGCACGCTGTCGGCCTGGGGGCGCCACTGCTGGAAGCAAGGCTGCGCGGGGATCGCGGCTATCCGAGCCTGAGTTCCCTGCTGGTGCCGACGCTGATTGTTGGCGTCGCCGTGGGAGCTCTGGTCGAGACGCAGAATCTTCCCCTATTTCATCCGAACCGGGAAGCGGTGCATCGTGACGCGGACGCTTTTGCTAATTCACCGGCGGGTGCGAAGGCCTTGGAACGATCGAGGCGATTCGTCGGGCGTCCGCTCACGCGCGCCCCGTGGGTTCTCCTTGATGTAGCCGGGGCGATATCGGCAGTGCCGGATCGCCTGTTTTGGATTTCGGGAATCGCGTGGATTTTCGTCAAGATCAGGCGCTCAGGGCCGGGTCCGCCAAGCCGGGCAATTCTGTGGGCGGCAATCCTTACCGCTGCCGCGATCGGTGCGGTTTTTTATTTCGCGTCGCTATCGGCCAACACCGCAGCGATTGCAAGCTATATCGGTGGGCTCCCTGTGTCGCCCGAGCCGTGGTGGGCCGTGAGGGCGCGGGGCCTACTGAACGTATTACCGTGGAGCATTGGCCTCGGATGGCTGTACACGCGCAAGGGTCTCGAGTGCACAGTCGTCGCATCGCTCGTCGCGCAGGCGACGGAACATTTCCTCCTTATATTCGTGGTTGCCCGATTGTTCTACTAGGGTCTCGCGCGACCGCGCGACGCAATTGCAATCCCGAGCACAGCTATGCGGTGCTACTATGCGCCGCGGGAATGCTGGAGGAGGGGACATGACGAGTGGGCAGACCGGCGTGAGCGGCGGCGCGGGAGCTGAGACGACGGGGCGAAAGTGGGGGCGGCGGCTGGTTACTTTGTTGGCCGGGCTGGTCACGCTGTTCGTTTTCGTGATCGTGGTGGGCGCGCTGCTTCACACCTTCCGGATAATCACCGTGATCGGGACGATCTTCGAGTCATTTTTCACGCTGCATGTTTTTATTCTGGGGCTGGTGGCCATCGCGCTGGCGCAGTGGGCGCGGAGCTTTGGCACGCGTCACGTGGCGACGATCATTCAACTGCTGGCGATTCTCGCTACCATCGGCGCGGCGGTTCCGTTAATCGCGCTGGCGAGCGCGGCGCACCACTACGGCGCGCCGATTTCCTGGACGGACCATTTGCGCGTTGCCGCGCCCGGGCCGCGGCCGAAGCCGGACGAGACGCACCTCTTCGCCACGGTGGACGGCAAGAACCTCTACCTCGATATTTATCTCCCGGCGGGTTCGTCGTCGGGCACGGCGAGCGCAGCGCCGCAAGCCATGGCGATGAGCATGTCCATGAGCATGAAGCCAGCCGTGCCGCTTTCCGCGCCGGTGGTGATGATTCACGGCGGCGGATTCTCGCTCGGCACGCGCAGCATGGGAATTCAATGGGACCGCTGGTTCGCGGCGCGTGGCTACACGGTGTTCGACGTTGATTACCGCCTCGATCCGCCCGTGTCGTGGAATCTGGCAGCGCCGGACGTGGCATGCGCGATGGTGTGGGTTGCGTCGCACGCGAGCGAATATCACATCGCGCCGGATCGAATGCTGATCACCGGCCAATCGGCGGGCGGCGGACTCGCGCTGCAGGTCGGCTACGGCCTGGGCGACGGAACGGTGACGTCGAGCTGCGGAGGCACGCCGCCGCAGCCGAAGGCGATCTTTGCGCTATATCCGCCGGAAAATTTCTTCTTGGCGTGGAAACTCAACACGGGCATCGGGCCGATCCGCTCGCGAGTTTTCAACAGCGGATATCTCGGTGGGCCGCCGGACCAGTTCCCCGAGCGGTATCGCGCGACCTCTCCCGTGTTTCACGTGCGGGCGGGTTTGCCGCCGACGCTGATCGCCGCGGGCAAGCACGATCATCTGGTGCCGTTCGCCGGGCACACGGACATCGTCGAGAAGCTCAACGCCGCGGGCGTGCCGAATCAGTTGCTGGGCATGCCGTATGGCGAACACGGATACGATTTGATGTGGGGCGGCATCGGCGCGCAGATCACGCGGCACGTGGTGGACGAGTTCCTGGCGAAATATCTGCCCGCGCGGGAATAAGGCATCGCGATCGAACGCGCGCGAAGGCACGGAGTTTGTGGAGTGCGGCGGCTTGCCGCCGCTGTTTGCCGTCCCGGCTCGCCGGGACGTGCTGCAATTGGTCGCGATCGCTCTCGATCTGGGTGAGGCAAGCCTCACCCACCGCGCCGGAGCAAGCTCCGACGCTAGACAGCGGCGGCAAGCCGCCGCACTCCACATGGTGCGAGGCAGGCGCGAATACTCGCGGCATGGATAGATCTCGCCAAGTGCGTTTGCCGGGTCCACCGCGGCGGACCCCTACGAAGAGAAACGAGAGGAGGTTTGTAGCGCCAGCGTCTCGCTGGCGTTTGTGAATCACGGTGGGCGCGGGGAAAATCGCCGGCAAGATGCCGGCGCTGCGAAAACCGGGCGGCGCGGTCGTGCAGAGGATTGCGACAGCGTTATTCGGCGATGATGCGGTCGGCCCACTCGACTAGACCGACGAAGATGGTCGGATTGCCGAATTTGAAGCCCCATTGAGTGACGTCGGCTTCGGTAACGCCGCGACCGCGGCTGCAAGCGCCGCAGGCGAAGACCGGAATCTTGCTGGCGACGAGCTTGTCGAATGTTTCCTTGAGCGGAGGCCAGCCGATCGGAACGACTGAATCCACGACGGCCTTGCGCGTGAGGACGGTCGCGTCGCCGAGGAGAAAAATCTGTACTTCGTGACCAGCGTCGGCGAGCGCCAGGGCGTGATTGAATACGAAAGTGGCGCGCGTTTCATCGTCGGTGCCCCAGGCGCTTTTCATCATGATGTGCAGCTTCTTCTTGCTTTCCTGGGCTGCGCCCGGAAGCGCGAGCAGCGGAATGCTGAGGAGCGAACGGAAAAATTGGCGTCTCGCCATGGAATCCTCCTGGAGGTTGATACCGAGGAAGCGGCGAGAGTGTACATTGCGGTGCGCGATCTGTCGAGGCAGCGCGACCGACGCGAGGGAATAACGAGAGCGGAAGCAATTCCCGATCGGTTTTGTAGGAGCACGATCCCGAAGCTGCGAGGACCGGGCCAAGCGCCGCGTATGTGGAGTGCGGCGGCTTGCCGCCGCTGTAGGCCGTCCCGGCTTGCCGGGACGCGCTGCACGCATTCGCATGGGCTAATGAATCACAGGCGACGCGAGCTCGACCGCGTCGAGCCTCGGTGTTGAAGTCATCGCGTATTTCAATTGCGGCGCAACCTCCGCAGGCGAGGCGATGCCGACGCCAGCTGAATCGCGTAAATCTTGCCAAGCAAGTTTGCCGGGTCCGCCGCGGCGGACCCCCACGAAGACGTTGCACGTAGCGGAAACTTTGGCGAATATCGTCTGCGGTGACCGAAAGTAACAAAGACGCGCGCGTATTTTTGTCGGCGGAGTGGCGCGATCTGGCGATGTTGAATTACGAGGTGGATCCCGCGCTGTTGCGAGAGTACGTGCCGCGCGGGACGGAGCTCGATTCGTTTGGCGGTAGGACGTACGTCAGCCTGGTGGGATTTCGGTTTCTGCGTACGAAGCTTTACGGATATCTCCCGCTTCCCTTCCACTCCAATTTTGACGAGGTCAATCTGCGGTTCTACGTTCGGCGGCGCGCGGACGATGGCGACCGGCGCGGAGTCGTCTTCATCCGCGAGATCGTGCCGAAGCGCGCGGTGGCATGGCTCGCGCGGACGGCGTATGGCGAAAACTACAGCCGCTATCCGATGCGGCATCGCGTGAGCGCCGAAGGCATGGCGAAATCCGCCGAATACGAATGGCGGATGCGCAGTTCCTGGGCAAAGCTGCACGCGGCCGGTGAAGGCGGCTCATCTCCCAGGCTCGACTCGCCGTCGACCTGGGAGCCCTATCTGCCGCTCGAAAGCAGCCTCGAGCAATTCATCACCGAGCATTATTGGGGCTATGCTGCGCAGCCTGAAGGCGGCACGATCGAATATCATGTGACGCATCCGCAGTGGCGCGTCTGGCAAAGCGCGGGCGCCGGATTCGAAGGCGACGCCGCGGAAATTTATGGCAGCGCGTTCACCGAGGCGCTGCAGCGTCCGCCGGATTCGGCGTTCATCGCCGAAGGCTCGCCGGTCGTCGTCTTCAAGGGCGAACGAATCGCGTAAGGAATCCACAGGCGAGATTTCGAGAACACGCGGGCCCGGAAACAAAAGTCTACTGAATGTGGTAGCTGCCCTGGCCCCAGGGGAATTCGATGCCGACGGTGCACGATTTCGCGGTGACGGTAAATCGCGCTTTTCCCGAAACTTTGCCCCTCACCTCGGGACCTACCAATGCTTCGTAGATGCCCTGATCCGTGGCGTGCCCAGCGCCGTGACCGGCCTCTTCTTCAGAATTCGCATCCGTCTGCAATTCTTCGCCGGGCTGCAACCCGGTCACACGAATCTGGACGTACGCGTAGTCCTTCGCCAACATCACGACAGTAATTTGACACGGCCCGGACTTGCGTTCGATCGGGAACGGAATAACCTGCGCGAACGCACGATGCATTCCATCGTCGGAAATGACGGCAAAGAGCTTTGGCTCTCCCATTCCCGCCACGGCCTTTATGTTGATCGGATCCTCGGCGATGTTGCGTGCCGGATCGGCCAGCACATTGACGATTTTTCCGTCGTTGTTGATGTAGGCGTCCGTAAGCGCTCGGGGCTCACTGCCGACAATTTTGTTCCACAAGCCGTAACTGACGTTTTTCGGCAAACCCGACGCGTAAAGGTTGTAGGTGATAATGGTTTGGCCGTTGGCTTGACCGCGCCCTATTTCCTTGAAGGTTAAGGTCGCTCCGTTCGAATTGAACTTCTCGCCCCATTCGTTTTTGTTCGGCGCCGATTGTCCGGCGGAGGTCAGGGATATAGCGAGGACCGCAATAACTGGGATCGTCAATTTCACGGCGCCGGGGAGTATATCGCAATTGTTGACGACGGAACATCGCGCATCAGCGGGGGCGGCGGAGGCGAAGGATGCGGTCCTGCTCGGCGAGCTCGAGCCAGCGGATCGGCGGCGGCGGATTGCGCTTAATTCCCTGCCGGTCGCACTGCTTGTCGAGCAGATCGTAGATGTGCGGCAGATGGTTCGCGGCCATGTCCTGGATGAACGCGCGCATCAGCTCGTCATTGCGGACGCGGCGGTAGAGCCATCGCACGAATAGCGCGAATTGCACCGCGAAGGTGAGCGCGAACGTCCACCAGTTCGAGTCTATGAATTCACGCATGGGTTGGGGAAGCTGGCCGGTCATTGCCGCTGAATCGACCGGAGTAAGACATTGCCGTGCCACGGCAAGTGGAAGAATCCGGGGTGCAATTCGATTGATACCGCGTCTCCGACGTGGGCGTTCGAAAAAGTTGTGCCGCCCACGTCCAGCGATTCGAAGGTTTTGTCCTTTCGCCAAGAAGGAGCGACGTTGAGGTAGTAGTTAGATCGGCCTCCAGCATGTTTATAGACTACAGTCGCATAAACTTTCTGCGCGGGCGCCCTGTCAAGGAACTGGTTCATCAACACGATTGCTACGATGGCCGCGAGGGCGACGCAAGCGTACGTGGACAATTTCCGCAGCAGGGTGTGATGCGATCTGAGCGATTTGGCACCAACGCTAGCGTAACGCAGCATAAGCGCGGCAAAGATAAGAACTAAGACGATGACCTGCACCGGCCCCGAATTCGACATGGCAGACACGGATCCGGACACTAAACCAAGGAACGCGCCTACGCAGAACACCGCCGCGATCACCTTGAGCTAGTAAACGAATCCCAGCGACAGTTCTTGAGGGGCGCCGCAGGTCGGGCACCGGTCTTCCGCAAAATCGCGCGCGCAATTATCACAATGGGCCATCGGCGTTCCGGGGAAACGAGCGGTTCGTATTAAAACATGCGCGAGAGTCCAAGCGCCAGCAACGCCTCTTTGTGAAACTAAGCTGCCCACGTTGACGATCACCCAAAAAGCGACGCGATGCTTGTGCCGAGGCCGAAGAGGCTGCCGAGGCCGCTGCCGGAGCTTGAGGACGCGCGCTGGCGCACGCCGAGCAGCTCGGAGGGAACGCCCATCGCTTTGCCGAGCAGGTTGGTGTCAATGCCGTAGGTTTGGCCGAGCGCGTTGAGGCCGGCCATTTGCTCCTTCAATTGCTGGTTGGCGAACTGGATCTGGTTCTGCTGGGCTTGACTTGCATCCGTCTGCGCCTGTTCGCGACCGAGCTGCGCGGTCAGGTCGCCGTAACCGGCGCTGTTGTTTGTGGCGGCCATGCGATTTGCGGCGCGCTCGCGGAGGGCGTCGAACGCGGTGTTGGCCGCGCCCATGCTTTGCTGCGTGATGGCGGACTGCTGCTGCGGCGTGTAGCCCTGCGAATTCAGCAGGCTCGTGATCGTCGGCATCATCGCCGCGCGGTCCTGCTGGCTTTGCTGGTTCGATTGCGAAATCAGCTGATTTTGCTGCGCGAGTTGCTGGTCGGTGAGATTGCGTGTGTGCTGTGCTGAGCGGCCCATGGGGTCCTCCTGTGATCTTTGGATAGTTGTAAGCACGACCCGCTAACAACGGGTCAGTTCCCTTCGGCGGTCGTCGGGTGATACGCTGCGGAAATGAAATGGCATTTGCTGGCGTGCTGTTCGTTGCTCCTGCTTATCGTTCCCGCGAAGGCTCAGCAGCCTGATATGAAGCGATGGTTGAATACGGGCAATGACAAAGAACGCGAACAGAAGCTGGTTTCCCTTGGCGTTAAACGCGAGGAAGCGGACCTCGCGATCGGGGATACAGTTGAATGGCGAATAGTCCGGGGCGAGCCGAGCCAAAAACTCGCAATCATTTTCGCGCCCTGCGGCGGCCTTGATTCAGCATATCTGTATTTGCTTCAAAGCACTGACCGCGGCTGGCATGTTACCGATAGCGTGGGTTTCGATTGCCACTACGATGAAAGTGTCTCGATCGAAACGGCGCCGCTTCGAGGCCCGGACGCCGATGACGTGCTTGTACACCACGAGTGCGAGAGTCACGGGACCGGGTACGTGGAACAACATTTCAATGTGTTCGCCGTCGATTCCTTGAAACTCAAACTGGCCCTTGATACCGAAGAGATTGTTAATGAGAGCGACTGGCCTGAAGTACGTGAACGTCTTCAAAGGAGCGCGTTCGCATGGGTTCCAATTCCAGTCTCACGGTCGCAAGTCATCGACGAAACGCGATGCACGAGACTCAACGGCAAGCTCACGATCCAGAAGAGAACCTTTCACTGGTCCGCGGAGACGTTCCGCTTCGTGCCGTCCAAGCTTGTCGAGGCGGACCCGTCTGACGAGCAGTCGAAGGCCGTCTGCCGGCGAATCGCCGCTAGTAGCCGTTAGACATCAGCCGCTAGCCGCTGTTTTTGAGCCTCCTGCAATAGGGCGTCCAGGCGGTGTCGCGGACCCAGCCGAGCTGTTCGAGGCGGCGTCCGAAGCGGCGCGCGATCGGCGGCGGGAGCCACGCGTGCGCGTCGTCGAGGCCGCGTGCGAGCAAGTCGCGTTCTCCGGCTACGTGCAGGGCGAGAAATTGTGCCCAGCGCGCGCGTGCGTTCCCTGCCCTGCCGCGTGTATCCGGTTTGTCATTCCGAGTCCGCCGCGGCGGACGAGGAATCTCTCTTTGCGTGTCCGGATTGCAGGTGGCAGCGCCGAAGAGAGATCCCTCGGCCAAAGACGGGCCTCGGGATGACAGGCTTGAGTTGTCCTCGCGGTCAACGAGCAGATACATCTCGCATGTGAGTCGCGCGAGCGACGCCATCACGGCGCGGCCGCCGTCGTCCTCGACCACGAGCTTCGAAACGAAAATCGGATCGGCGAGGTCGGGAAAGCCGTAGTCGAAGCCCTGGCTCGAGTGCATGCGGCGCAGTGCGTCGAGATCGGCCGGCGTGTATTCGCGGATTAACATGGCCTCGATTGCGGCAATCCTTCGGCTCGTCCGCTGGGGCGGACTCGCTCGGGATGATCATCCTTGTCGGATGATCAAAACACTCTGTGGCGGAGGAGCGGATGAATGCGCGCAAGGGCTTCGGCGATGTCGAATATGGTGGCGCCGGGAGCGACGCCGTGGGGCGCGAGCGCGGATTGCGCGGCGTCCGAGATCGGTTTTTGCGCGAGCGGATGCGGCAGCGCCTCGAACGCAGGCTCGCCCTCGAGCGCAAGGTGCACGCCTTCGTCCGCCTCGATGAGGACGAGGATTTTCGCGTCGGCGTGCAACGGCTCCGGGTTTTCATCGGGCGCGCGCGAATCGAGCGCGATCCAGTGCGAATTCGCGAAGCGGGCGGCGTGGCGCTGCCATTCGCCGAGCGTCGTCATGTAGTAAGATTTTCCGGTCATTTGAAATCCGAAGTGTGCAATCGCAAATTCGAAATGGCGTCACCGAAGCGTTGACAACAAATCGGCGCGATGCTAATTACGTGCGGACTTCCGTTCATCTGGCGGCGAGGAGGCCTGAAATGGCAAAAATACTCGCATTTCTTTACGGGCTGGTCGTTTATCTGATTTTCTTTCTCACGTTCGTTTACGCGATCGGGTTTGTCGGCAACATTCTGGTTCCCAAGTCCATTGATTCCGGCGGCGGCGAATTTTCGCTGGCGGCGCTGGTGATTGACGCGCTGCTGCTCGGGCTTTTCGCCATCCAGCACAGCGTGATGGCGCGCCAGGGTTTTAAGCGCGTGTGGACGAAAATTGTACCGAAGCCCATCGAGCGGAGCACCTATGTGCTGCTATCGAGCGTGTGCCTGATCCTGATGTACTGGCAATGGCGGCCGATGACGGGCGTCATATGGGACGTGGAGGCGCCTGCCGGGCGTTGGATTCTGCTGGGACTTTTCTGGATAGGATGGCTGATGGTTCTCGGCTCGACATTTCTGGTCAGCCACGCGGAACTTTTCGGGCTGCGGCAGGTATCGCTCTACGCGCGCGGGCAGCAGGCCACTCCGGTCGGCTTCAAGACGCCGTCGCTGTATAAACTTGTTCGCCACCCGATTTATCTGGGATTCCTGCTGGCCTTCTGGGCGACGCCGCAGATGACGCGGGGACATTTGTTGTTCTCCGTCCTCACAACGGGCTACATCCTGGTGGGGATTCAGCTGGAGGAGCACGACCTGGTTGCATTCTTCGGAGACGCGTACAGGGAATACAAGCGGCGCGTTCCGATGCTGGTGCCCTTCACGAAGAAATCTCACTAGCGCCACGGGCAAATCAAATTCGCCAAGAAAAAACCGAAACCACGAAACGCGGTCGGACGGCCCCGCGTATGTGGAGTGCGGCGGCTTGCCGCCGCTGTTTGCCGTCCCGGCTTGCCGGGACGTGCTGCAATCCTGAATCAATCGTGAACACCGACGCCTGCCTGGGCGCGATTTGCGCACGTGTTCGCTGCTCGGATCGGGCGAGGCTTGCCTCGCCCGAATACAGCGGCGGCAAGCCGCCGCACTCCACATGAGCCGAGGCGACGCTGCCGGGAGATCTATGGGCAGCATCGTGCCAAGCACCGGCGCCGGGCACGCCTGATCTCCCAGGCTCGATTGACCGTCGACCTGGGTGCCCTTCCTTCCGTGCCCCTACGAAACCAACAGAGGTGATGCAGTAGGCCTTGCGAGTCATGGGTCGTGTGGTAGCCTAGGAAACTCAAACTGAGGAGTTCGCACGGGAGCGAACGCGGAAGATGGTCGGCGGGCTGAAGATTATTCTGGTGGCGGAAGGACGCGAACGCGAATTCGAATCGCTCTTCCGCGAGATGCGGCAAGCGATCCGCGATCAGGAGCCGGGCTGCCTGCTCTATTCGCTGCTCAAGTCTCGCACGAACCCGCGAGCCTACATCGTGCACGAGCAGTATCGCGACGCGGCGGCGCTCGCGGAACATGAGTCGTCGGCGCACGGGAAGGTTTATTTTCCGAAGCTTCGCGCGATCCTGGAAAGCATCACCGTCGAATACTTCGACGGAGTGGTTTCGTAATCCTACAGATTGCTGAACGAAAAGGGGGCAACGTGGTCGAAAAAGAGATCGAGATCAAGATGGCGGACGGCGTTTGTGACGCGGTGCTATACGAAGCCGGCGACGGGAAAAAGCGCCCCGGCGCGATTCACTACCCCGACATCGTCGGAATTCGCCCGTCGCATCGCGCGATGGCGAAGCGGCTGGCGGAGGCGGGCTATACCCTGCTGCTGGTGAATCCGTTCTATCGCACGGCGCGCACGCCGGTGTTCGACTTCGCGCCGAATTTCGGCGGCGACGAGCGCACCATGAAGCGCTTCGGCGAACTTACCGGGCCGATGCCTCCGGAAGCGATGGAGACCGACGCGGCAACGTACATCAACTATCTCGCGACGCTACCTTCGGTGAGCGCGGCGATGATGGGCGCGGTCGGCTACTGCTTCACGGGAGCGATGGCGTTGCGCACTGCCGCGGCGCGGCCGGATCGAGTCGGCGCGATCGCGTCGTTTCACGGCGGGCGGCTATTTGTGGATGGTCCCGCGAGCCCGCATCTGAGCCTGCCGCGCGTAAAGGCGAAGCTCTACTTCGGCCACGCGAAGGACGATCATTCGATGCCGCAGGAAGCGATTGATAAATTCAACGCAGCGCTCACGCAGTGGGGCGGGAAATACGAAAGCGAAATGTACGACGCGCTTCACGGCTGGACCGTGCCCGACGAAGGCAGTCGCGTGTACAACAAGCCGCAAGCCGAGCGCGCGTTCGAGAAGCTCACCGCGCTATTCGCGAGCGCTCTGAAGTAGCGCCGAGGCGCAATTTCCGAGATGCATTTGTAGGGGCATGGTCCGCCGCGGCGGACCCGGCGACGATCCTTGGCTTTGCGCTAACCATCAGGCGAGCGGTCGGAGCGCGCGGTAGGTGTGTAGCGCCAGCATCCTGCTGGCGTTTTTGAATTTCGGTGGGCGCGGCCGCAATCGCCGGCGAGACGCCGGCGCTACAAAACGCGGACGGATGGCACCGCCCATGTGGAGTGCGGCGGCTTGCCGCCGCTGTTTGCCGTCCCGGCTCGCCGGGACGTGCTGCAATCCCGAATCAATCGTGAACACCGACGCCTGCCTGGGCGCGATTTACGCACGTGTTCGCTGCTCGGATCGGGCGAGGCAAGCCTCGCCCGAATACAGCGGCGACAAGCCGCCGCACTCCACATAGTTTGAGGCTGGGATGACCGGAGGTTAATCGCGCGGCTCAGCCAAGCACTTTTGCCGGGTCCGCCGCGGCGGACCCCAACGAAGACAATTCAACGGCGCGCGCCGAGTCACTCGCCACCGATCTCGAATCACCGATCACCCAGCACCTTGAGACATTGAGCACAGGTGAGGTGGACCGCTCGATGATCTCGGCCTATCATCTGACCGTGAAATGTCGAGCCACGCATCTAACGCTGCTGCTGGTGTCCGTTTGCATTTTGTCGGGCGCTTGCTACGGACAGGCCGCGAGCGACGATAAGCACTCGGATTCGCTGGTAGTGGTATCGAGCGGCAGCAACCCGCTCTTCGTAAATTATTCCGACGGCCGGCAGCAGGTTACCTACACGTGCGATGCCGCGTATCCGGCTGCGGACGTCCTCGCGTATATCTCGAAAGAGCTTCAGGTGAACGATTGGAAGCCGCTGAAGGACGATTTCCTGAACCCGGGACTTGCTTCGTCGAACGTTCGCGGCTGGACAGATTTCGAAGACGGCACCAAGCATCCCAGCACGCACGTTTTTCAATGGGTGGCGGACTGGGAGAATGAAGCGCACGACATCGTCCGATACGGCCTGGAATATCGGTCGCCGGTCGCAAGCACGCGAGACCTTCGGGCGTTGAAAGTCGTCGCGCTGTATATCCCGGCGGCGACGGTCACCGAAATGAAGCAAGCCGCGGCGGCCGAGCTGGCGAAACATCCGCCCGCGCCTGCGGCTGCACCTGCACCGGCGCCCGCCCCTGCGCCCGCAAAGCACTAAGCACTGGCCGCTGCCCTTCTACTCCCACTTGCGCGTGTCGTCCTTCGTGCGGATGGTGGCCATTCGCGCGGTGAGGGCGCGGAGCGCCCACGGCACGTAGCGCTGGATGGCGACGAGCACTTTGCCGTGGCCGGTGATAATGCGCTCGCGCTTGCCGCGGGCGACGGCGCGCAGAATCTCGCGCACCGCTACCGGCGTGGGCACGACCATTCGGGGAGGAATGGGATCCTTCGCGGTAGCGTGCAATTTCTCGTAATTGTCCTTTATGCGGATTTCGCTGCCCACAAATCCCGGGCTGAGAAGCGTCACCTTGATGCCGGTGGGCTTCAGCTCCTGAGTGATGGAGTCCGCGAGCGCGCGCAGCGCGAATTTGCTCATCGAATAGGGCGACGCGCCGGGCGTCGAGATCCATCCCGCAACGCTGCCGACGATGGCGAGATTTCCCCTGCTTTTCTCAAGCTCGGGCAGCGCAGCGTAGATCGTGCGCAGCACGCCGAAGACGTTGGTCTCGAATTGCCGGCGGTAATCCGCGAGCGCAAGTTTCTTCAGCGGCGCGACCACGCCGAATCCGGCGTTGGCGAAGGCCACGTCGAGGTTGCCGAAGGCGCGGGTGGCGTCCGCGACGGCGCGTTCGAGGTCGCCATCGCGCGTGACGTCGCATTCGGTGACGACCGGGCGCGGCTTTCCGCTGTCCGCGATTCTCTGCGCGAGAGTTTCGAGGCGGTCAACGCGGCGCGCCGTGAGCGTCAGCTTCGCTCCGGCCTGCGCAAGCTGCAGCGCCAGTTCCTCGCCGATGCCGGACGATGCGCCGGTGATCAGCACGGATTTGTCGCGGAAGAATGCCTGCACGTTGGGCATGCCGACATCTTATAGCACGGAAGAAAATTTCGCTGTTAGTGTGCGTGGAGAGGTCGGTCTGTAGCGCCAGCGTCTCGCTGGCGAATTTCTGCGGCGTACAGGCAGGTCAAAATCGCCGGCGGGACGCCGGCGCTACGAAAACCGCCGGGAGGCGATGCTTTTGTGGGGGTATCGCATACCCGTCTCCACGACGAGAAACCACCGAGGATTACGAATTCGAGGAGTTTGTGTTTGTCCATTGCAGATGGCGCTTTACGGCGTATTTCGCTATGCCGATGGCGGCGAGGATCACGAAGCCAGCCCCGAGCATTTCTCGCCAGAGCCGCGGGTCGGAAAATCCATACATTAATCCGAAGGGGATGCTGAGCAATGCGATGAAGACGTAGTCCCAATAACCCCAGAACAAATCGATTTGCCTTTGAAAGCCCGTGGCCTTGAGCCGCCCCACGTGCACTAGCACCGACATTCCGAAGGCGAATAGCCCGCCGGTGCCTATGGCGTCCACCCAGTTGAATTCTGCGCCCATTGCCGCTCGCCTCAGCTCAAGATTCCTTCAGTGTAATCCTGCATATTCAAGGCGTCAATTGAAGGCTGGGTATCACGAGCTGAACGTGTAATTGTGCGTGAGGATCGTCGCGGCATAGTGGCCCGCGAAGAATTGATGCGTTGGCTCGCAGCTCACCGTGACTTTTCTTGCGCGCTCGCCTTCCCCGTTCGCGACGATAGCTTCGATGCGCTTCAGCGTGATGCGGCCGAAGCGGCCGACGAAGACGTCGCTGAGGCAGAGGCGCTCGGCGCGCATCGGCGAACCATCGGCGAGCGTGAAGATGTGATGCGGCGTCACGTCGAGTGATTCCTCGTTCGAGAAATTTAGGCGGATGAACGTGTCCGCGTCGCGGACTTCGAGCCGCGTAATGCGCGTCCATGATTCGCCGCCCGCGCCCGCCGGACATCGCAAGTGCTCGCCGACCACGCACGATTCAATCTCGACGGTGCCGCGCTCCTTCGTGAGCACCATCGTCCCCGCGCGCAGGCAGCTCCCGCTGCCGCCGCCCGATCCCCCGCCGGCGCCGCTGCTGGTGGTTGCCGCGACGATCGCGCCCTGGGAAAGCGGGATGAGTCCCTGCAGCGATTGCTGCTGCGCCGAAAGATTTGTTTTCGCCGTTTGCGCGTTCGCGGGAGTGCCCGTTCCGCCGCCGACCCACGCGAGCGCGTTCGCTCTGTCGTCCCAGTAGGGATAGAAATAGTAGGTCGTGGCGGCGGTGAGTCCGGTGACGGCGAGCGAGCCATTGGGAATCGCGGTGGTGGTGCCGTCCGCGCGGAAAATGGTGAGGCCGGTCCACGTCCACGTGAGCGTGGTGGTGGTCGAGGCGTAAGTAAACGTGCCGGACCACGTGGGCGGGACGGAGCCGCGCATCAGCACGCCGGATTTTGTGGGGTCAATCTGCCCGTCGGTGAGTGCGCCGGTGACCACGCGGGCGAAATTCGTGCCGTCGGTGATCTGGTTGTCGAGGCTCCAGCCCTGGTTCGGCCCGAGCGACGCGCCCGCCAGGCGCTTCAGCGACTCATACAGCTGCGGATTCGCTTTGCGCAACGCTTCGATTTGTTGAATGTTCAGCATATCGGCCAGTACCCTATCGGTTAAAAAATTTGCTGGACTGTATGGCGGATTTGGGCTGTAATCCGGGCAATGCAGACGCTGGGCATCTCGAATTCGACTCCGCCGCAGGAGAACCGGCTGAAGAATCTGTTTTGGCCGACGATCCGTACAGGCACCGACGTGGACGCGCTGGGCACGCAGGGATTCTGGATCTGCGCGGTGGTCGCGCTGCTCTCGCTGGTCGTGACGACGATCGCAGGCCAGCCCCTTGTGGGGTTACTTCTGTTTGCTTTTTACTATATGGGCGGTGTGGGCGTGCGCGAGCACAATCTCTATGCCGCGATCGTCGTTTTCATCATGTACCTGGCGAACACGGTCGCATCGCCGGGCGTTCTGAGCGTATTTATCACCATCGTGCTGCTTTCGAATATGCGCGCGACGTTCATTGCTTCGTTCTGGGAGCCGGAAACAGTGGAAGCGGAAATGCCGATACGCCTCAACGAAACGTGGGGCGATAAATTCGCTGACAAATGGCCGGTGTGGCTCTGGCCCAAGATTCAGATTGTCTTCTACATTTACTCCGCGGGTTTCCTTCTGCTAATGATGCTCGGATTCGCGGTGATCGCTCTTCGCCACCTCGGCGTTCAGCTTCCGGTTCCCCACGCGCACTAGTCCCGCCAGCCGAGTTTGCGCGCCAAGAATGTTTTGGTAGGGGCGCAGCATGCTGCGCCCGGTGCGGCATAACTTCCGTCCCGCGATGAGCGCGATTGCGGCGTCTCGCTCGTGGATTCCTGCTGAATGGCGACATAACGCCAAGCACTTGCGCCGGGCGCAGCATGCTGCGCCCCTACGAAGACAATTCAAGGCCGAGTGCGAATGATCCGTCGGCTCCCGTCGGTCGCTCGGGATGACGATTGATTTCCCAGGCTCGACGATCTCCCGAGCGCCTCTCGCCGAGGCCTCGGGAGCCCTGTCAATCCGTTGACCTGGGCGTCCTGGGGGGCGGATCGTCAATTTCCTCCTCGGACAATCGCGAATGGATCCGGTTTGGCCCAGGGCGCGAGCTTTGTGAGCGAGAACCATGAGCCGACGGCGTTGGTGCCGAGCTGATACGAGACGCGCTCGGCGAGCACGTTGGTGAACTGCTCCATATCGCGCGACGAAGGCGAGGCCAGCGTCCAGGCGCCTAGCGCGGTCGAGACGACGTCTCCCGGCGAGAGCGCCGTGAGCGCGAGCGTTCCCGCGCCCTGCACGTACGCGGTGAGGTAGCCGAAAAGATTCCGACCGCTGAGCGCGGCTCCCGTGGCGGCGAGAAAAGCAGTCGAGTAAAACGAATTGATCGCCTCGCCGTCGTCGGAATATGCGCCGGGAGTGGGCGCGTAGATTTTTCCGGTCGAATTATTCGAGCCGAACATAAGCTGCGCGACTCCGGTGGACCTTTCGACCAGCGCGCACGAGTTCGCGGCAACCATCCACGGCGCCCATTTGCGCGAGCGCTCCGGCGCGGTCAGCATGGCCATCAGCGGGTCGCCGAAACCTTCGGTGTAGTCGAGCATGAGCACCTGATTCGGCTGCGTTGCGGAGCCCATCGGCACGCCGACGTACACGCGCTTGCGCTGCGTATCCACCTGCACCCAGATGAGCTGGCCGCATTCCCAATTGATCGCGTCCCACGTGGGCTGAATTTCCTGCGAGATCTTGGTCGGCTCGCTGCCGTCGAAGAGGTACACGCCGGAGCGCCCCGCGATGATGGCCCATTCCTCGCCCAGCGCGACGCCGTGCGCTGATGGCGTGCCGACTTTGTTTGAAACTTCCTCGACCTGCCAGAGCGCGGGCTCGTTGACGCCGTCGTTCGCGGTGACGTACATGCTGCGCTCTTTCACGAAGTACAAATTGTTGCGCAGCGTGAACGCGGCGCGAATTCCCTGCCCGTTATTTTCGGCAATGCTCATGATCCCGCTGAGGCCGTCGTAGGCCTCCGGCTCTTCGGTGCCGGACGCGCGCACCAGAGATGGATTGCGTGCCGCGGTCGTTTCAAACACCTCGATGTTGTCCACGATGAAGGCTTCGCCGGATGGCCCGGGGATGCCATCGGCATAGACGCGCAGGGTGAGGTCGGACGGCAACGACGTCTGCGGCGTGAAAAGGTCCGCGGTGAATTCCTGATATCCGGTGGTGGCCTGCGAGATGCTTACTGCGAGTCCTGTGCCGATCGGCCCGGCCGAGGGACTGTAAGCGTTGATGCGCAGCGTGCCAGCGTTGAGAGCCGAAGTCCGCATCACGCGCGCGCGCACGGAATAGTCCGTATTCTTCACGAACAGCGGATTGCCGCTGGCGTCCACGATCGCGTTCTGAAAAATGTAGCCGCGCGCGGCGGTGACTCCGTCCGCCGTGATCTGGTAGGCGTCGCCCCACACCACGTCCCCGGCCTGACGGCTGCCGCCTGCGCCGAATGACGGATCAACCTGCCAGCCGAGCGGACGTCCGCTGCCGGACGCGTCCCATCCGCCATCGAAAGTGAGGTTGCGCCAGTTGTCCATTTGCGCGCGCTCGCCCCACCAGAAAAGCCGCTCGGAATAATCCACCACGCCGAGCTGCTCGGGCAGCTCGATCTGGCTGAAGAGATAATCCATGCTGACGCCGGAAAGCAGGATCGTGTCGCTGAAATCCACGACCAGCGATGTGGTCGTGTTGTCGTTGATCAGCATCGTCGCGGGCACGTGATAGAAATTCGCGCCGCCCGAGCCGGTGAATGCGAGCAGGCGCTGCACCACGTTCGAAGGGCCGGTGGGAATATTCGTGACGCTCACCATCAGGCTGCCCGCGGCGGTCCACGAAACCGGAGGCGAAGGCTCGGTCCAGAATCCCTGCCGCGTGACGAATACGACGACACATTGGTGCACGCCCGGAGAAATGCTGCCGGCGGTGGAATCGGCGAGCGCGGGGCCTTCGGCGGGGCCGATCTGGCTGACGCGATCGAGGTACAAGTCATCGAACTGGCGCGGCAAGTCCTGGCCGGTGATGCCGTCACTGAAAGCCATGTACTCGCGACCGAAAATCGTCGTCGAAGCGAGATAGAGGTTTGGCTCTGCCGCGCCCGCCACGGCGACGGAAAGAGTTCCCGGCACAAGCTCCTTATACAGATTACCGAGAGAATCGAACACGAGCAGGCGCTGCGCGAGATTCGTGGTGATGTAGCTTTTCAGGCCGTTTACTTTCGGCGCGCCGCCGATGACGGGAAATTGCGAGACGAGTCCCGCGCGCGTGCGCACCCCTCCCGGGAAGAAATCCACGTCGCCAAGATTGGGCGACATACCAATCGGCACGTCGGAGGGGTCGAGCAGCGTGACCCAGGTGCTGAAAACGTTGAGCGGCAATGGAGAGAACGATTCGATGGACATGGAAGTGGTTGAACCTCTGGCTAGCGCGGTCCGCGATCAACGCGCGCGGATTACAGCAGCTTCTTGAAAATGCCGTAAAACGTGATGGTGTCGGAGGTGATCGCCGAAGGATAAGCGCCCGCGGCCAGCTCCGGGAATGCCCCCGCGCTCGCGCCCTGCTGGAAGATTTTCACCTTGCCGTTATTCAGCGCGGAGCCCGGATAGAAAACGTAATCGTAGCCGGCGAGTCCGTCCATCCACGCAGTGCCCTGCACGGGCGCTTGCGTGGCGGCGACGATGGGAAATTGCGATAGGTCGAGCGTGTCGCCGCTGGTCGAATAATTCCCCGACGCGGCGGCGGTTCCTGCGACGTGGATGCGCTTGCCGTCGTCCCACGTGTCAACGAGCGTAAATGTGAGTGCCATGGTTCCTCCAGGAGAAATGAATTCCGAAAAGTTAGGAGCACGTATTCCTGCAAGACACTGCGTTTCGCGAAATTCTCTGCTCGCCTCAGCAGTCGAAAAGGGCGTAGCATTTCGCAACGGGGGGGTGGTTAGGGAGTAGTGCGTATGCCACTAATCACGGGTGTGGATCACAAGCGCCGCGAGGTCAGTGTTCTGGCCATCGGGCCGATAAGCGTGAACGACGTTCGCGAACACGTGCGCCACATGAAGCGCGAAGGCGGTCTCGCTTACCCAAGAATTGTGGAATCGCGCGGCGCGGGCATTCCTGCCGATCCCGCCGACTTCCAGCGGCTTGCCGAAATGCTGCGAGACCTGAGCACACAGGGCCCGATTGGCCCCGCCGCAATCATCGTTTCATCGGATGCCGACATCGAAGGAATGCGCGCGCTCGAAGGCATGTTGGCGAGCATCTGCGAGGTGAAAAGTTTTCGCGATGAAGCGGATGCGCGGGCCTGGCTCGGCGAGATTGCAGCGAGGGGCCAATCCGCGTAATCCCCCTGCGAACATTTTCCGCCAGGTTTGAATTGTCTTCGTAAGGGCACGGCATGCCGTGCCCAACGGGCAAACCTATTGTCTTACAATGAGCGTGATGTGGCGACTTGCAGGCGTTATGTGGAGTGCGGCGGCTTGCCGCCGCTGTATGCCGTCCCGGCTTGCCGGGACGTGCTGCGACGTTTAGCCAGCCGAGGCGAACGACGGTTGCCGAGGCGCGCCGTACGCATTTGGGTGAATCTTAGGATCGGGCAAGGCAAGCCTCGCCCGAAAACAGCGGCGGCAAGCCGCCGCACTCCACATGATCCGAGGTGGCCTGGACGCGAGGTAAATTGTTCCGCCTCGCCAAGCATCTGCGCCGGGCATGACGTGCCATGCCCCTACGAAACCGTTGACGATTCAGCGCCGCGTTGCCAAGCACGTTCGCCGGGCGTCCGCCCTTACTTATTGGCTTACTGCGCCGCCACGAAGAACTTCTCGGCGCAGGTCACTCCCCGCTGGCTACTGGCCGCTCCGTATTGGTATGATTGGCGGCTTGGGACGCAACCCGAACGCCTGCTTGTGAATCCAAAGCGTCGAATCCTTTTGCAATGAGGGGGAACTTGGTGCGGCGACTGCTGGTATTTTGCGCGGTAACGGTGATGATATTCGCGACGGTCGCGGCGGTGCGCCTGACTCGCGTGGTTCCGGTCTCGGCAGCAGGGCCGGGCAATCTCGAGTTCAATGGCCTCCCGGTGCTTGCGGGCTGCCCGCTGGGACCGGCAATCACCTTTTGCAACCAGATTCCCGGCACCATAGGTAATGAGCTGGCAGGGTTCCAGGTCAAGGCTACCAGCGCCGTAAGCGGGCTTTCCGTCTCGCTCGCGCCGCTGCCGGGAATGTCGGCGAACCTCGCTGCCTCGTGCGCCACGCAGGGCGGCGCCTGCGATTTCAGAATCGCACCCAATTCGTGCACCGGAACCCTAGCGGGCGGCGCGGTTTGCGACTTTACCGTCGCTTTCACGCCGACGACTTCAGGCCTGCGTGAGGCTGTGCTGACTGTCACCGATGGCGCAGCCGACACGCTCACGGTCAATATCGAAGGAACCGGCGCGCCACTCTCGTTCCTGTTGCCGGGGCCTCTGGTTTGCCCCGGGCAGCTCCCGGACAACGCGTTCCAATTTTGCAACTTGGCGGTCGGCGCCACTAGCGGTACGCAGACGTTTACGCTGGTCGCCGGCAGCGCGGTCACGGGACTGAATGTCACAATTGCGGGAGAGTCTGGTCTCGCATCGGAATTCAACGGGGCGCAGCCGGATTTCACGATTACGGGCACGACTTGCGGGGGCACGCTTCCGGCGTTGACGGACTGCACGGTTGGCGTTGCCTTTACGCCTCTGACCGCAGGCCTGCGCGCAGCCGCACTCACGGCGACGGATTCCGAAGGCGACGTTGTGGCGATCCTCCTTGCGGGAAGCACGTCAACCGGCCTGGTGATCACGCCGGCGGGGGGCTCGGTATTGAGCTGCACGCTGCCGCCGGGAATCAGCTTCTGCAACGAGCCGACGGCGGGAAGCACCGCGACGCAGGTCTATACGCTGACCAACACGTCGGGGACGCAGATTTCCGGCCTCGTAATCCTGCCGCCGCTCCCCAACAGCACTCAACCGCCGCCACCGCCGGTGAACTTCACCGTGCAGAGCACAAGCTGCGCGGCAACTCTGGCGCCGGGCGGGACTTGCACGATCAACGTCTCGTTCACGCCATTGAACACGGGCTTGCAGCAAGGCTTCGTCATTGCGACCGATGCGCAGGGCGACGTCGGCGCGATAAATCTCGCTGGGGTGGGCGACGATTTCAACCTGACGATAGTGGATGGTCAATCGTCGGAGGTGACCGTTTCGCAGGGCAACACGGCCACTTTCCTGGCGCAGTTGAGTGCCGACAGCGTATTCGGCCAAAACGGCGAGATGGTCACGATGTCGTGCCCGAGGAATCTGCCCGCTTTCACCACCTGCGCGTACATGCCGTGTCCGATCACGCCGGTGATCGGAGGGAACGTCCCGTTCAGCGTCCTGATCGCGACTTCAACGAAATTCAGCGCGACGCCGGAAGTGCCGAATCCGTGCGATAACCCGAATGCAGCTTCCTCCGTGCCGGGCGCGCGCGGGCCGAATGGAATTTTGCGCATCGTGACCACCGGGCCGTCGAGCGCGTCGCGATTCCCTGCTCTGCTGGCGGTTTTTCTGACGCTCGCGCTTCTGCTTGTAGCGCTTGGCCTCAGCACGACGAGCGCGCTGCCGGCGCTTGGACCAGGATTCAGGCGCGCGCTTGTGGCGGTTGGCGTGATCGCGTTCACCGGCGCGCTACTTGCGTGCGGCGGCAGCAGCAACGTCAGTTCCACGGCGACGCCGATCGCCTCGACACTCATGAACGTAATCGCCAACGCCACGGATTCGAACGGCAACTCCATCAACGCTGCCCGCGGCCTGCAGATCACACTCGACGTCATCAAGCAAGTGCAGGTGAGCCCGCTGCATTAGAAGCGGGAGTTCAAACGCGAGTTTGGATTTGAAACCGCGGCTGTACATCATCGCGGTCCTCTGGGCGCCACCCCGCGCTCGTCAATTAATCGCCGTTGCATCGTAGGGGCGTAGTCCGCTACGCCCGGTGCACATGATTGGCAAAACCGCGCCATTCATTCATGTCCGGTTCCGTAGGGGCGCAGCATGCTGCGCCCGGTGCGGCGAAATGACGTTTTGCCATTGGCGCGATTTCGAAGCTTCGTGCCTTGAATCGTGCCCAACGGTCGGGCAACGCCAAGCATTTGTGCCGGGCGCAGCATGCTGCGCCCCTATCAATACCAAGGCAACCACGAAAATCCAATTCGCCAGCAAGATGCGGGCGCTACAAATACACGATGCGGCGATGGTAGCTGTAGGGCATGCGGCGGCGTCCCTTGGTCTGCTCCGGGCGGACGTAGCGCTCGATCAGATTTTCCGTCGCCATCTGCGCGGTGCCGAGCAAATCCTGCGCGAGCGCGCGCGCGCCGCGTGAACGCGCCGCCAGCGCGGCCGTGGCGAACCCGAGCGGATCGGTCGCCGAGCGAATCTGTACCGGATCGGTGCCCAGCGTCAGCAGCGGCAGCACTTTTTCATAGCGGATGCGAACCGTAATTCCCTGCGTCGCGCCGATCAAGTTCACTTTGTCCTCGCGCCACTCCCACAATCGCAAATAAGTGCTCGGCTGGAGGTTCAGCATTCCGCCGCCGCTGGTGAATTTCTCCATGGGCACGAAGACGTCGGTGGTGTTGCAGGTGGCGCGCTCCCAGAGCATGTGCGGCGCAAGGCAGTCGGTGGGAAGCTGCGGGCTGGAAACGTCGCTGATTTCCGTGGGCGTGATGCCGCTGGTGGGATCGGTCGCGAGCGCCAGGTCCTGTTGTTCGGCGAGGACGCTGACGCCATTTTCGGCAAGCTCGCGCTGCAGTCCGCGATAGGCCGAGTTCAGCAGCGGCATCAGCAGCGTGTCGGTGAAGACCGTGCCCGCCGTGTCGTTGACCAGCGCGCGCGCCAGATTCAGCGCATCTTCCGCCTGCGAATACGCCGTTGTGGGTACGACGGGCATGTGTGCCTCCGGAAGCAGTAATTAGTGAATGGTGATTTGTGATTAGTGATTCGTTGGCATTGATTGCAGAATGCGGGAGAGTTTCCGCACTTTCGGGCCATGCGGAGGTGTCATTCGGCCGGCTCACCTTGCTAAAATGTGCCGCGTATGAAGCGCGTCATCGTGCTACTGCTTGTGCTCGTGGCTATCGGCTTGGTGGCCTTTGGCGTATGTCGCGAATTGGCGATCAATGCAAAGAAGAATCGGCGAGCGGCCTACGAGGCGAAATTGCGTTCATTTGCACAGGTGCTCCAACCGGGAATGACGCGGAAACAGGTCCAGGATTATTTCCACGCAAACGACATCACGTATTCTGAGGGGTGTTGCGTCGCGTACGATAACTCCGTCAAGCGGCAGTCGTTTGATGATTTGGTGAAGGTAGGCGAGGAAGACCATCCGTGGTATTGCAGCGAACACTGGGTCTATGTCGCCTTTCAGTTCACCGACTATGGAACGAGAACACCGGAATGGCACATCAAAGACAACGATCTGGACACTCTCAAGTCGATCACGATCTATGAGCAGCTTGGGGGCTGTCTTTGAATTGGGAGGCTCGCGATGAATTTGTTTAGATGTCGGTTACCCAGTGCAGCTGTAGTCGCCGTGACAGTCTTTGCGTGCGCCTTGGTCGCCGTGGCGCGGGCGCCACAGGCGCCGCCATCACTCATGCTGCCGGAAAATCAGGTGACACACGTTTCCGATCACGTGTGGGCCATCATCGGATTCCCCAACATCGGAATCGTGGTGGGCAGCCGCGCGACGCTGGTCGTTGATACGGGACTCGGTCCGCGCAACGGCGCGATCGCGTTGCACGAGGCGCAAAAGCTCGCGAAGGGTCCGGTGCTCTACTTGACGACCACTCATTACCACGCCGAGCACGCCGCGGGCGAAGGCGCGTTTCCTCCGGGCACGATTCTGGTGCGGCCGGTCGCGCAGCAGCAAGAGCTCGAGGAAAAGGGTGCAGCGTTTGTCGCCATGTTCAGCAGCAGGTCACCGCAAATGAAGGAGCTCCTGACCGGCGTGACGTTTCGCTTGCCGGATATCACGTTTGAAAAGGAAATGACGCTCGATCTGGGCGGCGTGAAGGCGCGGCTTTTCTGGATGGGACAGGCGCACACGAAGGGCGACGAGATGGTTGACGTCCAACCGGACCGAACGCTGATCTCCGGCGACATTGTGCAAAACAAAATGGTGCCGAATCTGCCGGACGACAACGCCAGTATGAAAGGCTGGGTGGATATTTTGTCGCAGCTGCGGCTGATGAAGTTCAGCTACATCGTGCCGGACCACGGCGCGCTCGGCGACGGCTCGCTGATCGAGCAGGATTTTCAGTTCTTCTCGGAGCTGCAGCATCGCGCGCTCGAACTGAAGAAGCAGGGCAAGTCCGCGGACGACGCCGGCGCCGAGCTGCTCGTCGAATTCAAGAAGAAGTTCCCTACTTGGCCGAATCTGAGCGCCATCCCGAACGTGGTGAAGCACGTCTACGCTGAAAACCCGTGATCGCGTCCTCCCGTAAACAACAAGCAGCGGTTTCGCAGGGACATCCGCCGCGGCGGACTGCGCCTCTACGAAGACGTCGGCGGGATTTCCTTCTGCAGGAATGGGACTTTGGCGGCGGCCCAGTCCACCATGCTGTCGCCCGATAGGCCGAACATGGCGGCGGTGGCGTGGCCCGGCTCGATCGTGAGGTTGAACGGGATGCCGAACGTGTGAATCATCTGCGTGGCCGCGTCCGGATGCGCAACCCAGTACGAAAATCCCGCCGCATTCACGAACAGGCGTATCCCGAGATTCAGCGCGTTGGTGCGCAGCCATTCCACGCGCGATTTCGTGCCCGAGATCTTCGACCCGGCCGACAGGCTCGCGCGCTTCAGCACGTGCAAGCCGTGGCCCGCCGCGAACAGCGCCCACAGGTGCGTGGATTCGGGAATGTGGATCATCGTCGGAGTCCTTCAATCCAGCGCGAGGTTATATTGACGTATAACAAACACTGTTATATTCTACTGCGATGAAAGCCGGACAGCTAAGAGCCGAAAGGACGAAGCGGGGCTGGAGCCAGGAGGATGTTGCTCGCCGCCTGGGTGTGTCTCAGCCCTACGTGGGAATGCTCGAGCAAGGAAAGCGGCCCGTAACGGCTGCGATGGCTCGAAAGCTGACGTCCTTCTGTCGCTTCTCCCCCGCTCTTTTATCGCCCGCAGCTACCCAGCCTAAACGAACCAGCGCACAACAACTGGCGTACGACCTGGCGTCGCTTGGATATCCGGGTTACGCATATCTTCGACCACGGGCTGCAAGGAAGAACCCCAGCGAAGTCCTGCTCGCAGCGTTGGCTCAAAATGATCTTGAACCGCGTATGGCCGAGGCGCTTCCCTGGCTGCTTCTTGAATACTGGGATATGGATTTTACCTGGCTTGTCACGCAGGCAAAGACGCTCGATCTCCAGAATCGCCTGGGTTTTGTCGCGAGCTTGGCGCGTCGAGTATCAGCTAACGGTCAAGACGATGGCCGTACCCGAGCGCTGTCGGAACTCGAAGCGACGCTTGAGCGAAGCCGGCTGGCTCGCGAGGATGATTTTATGAGGCCGGCTCGCAACGACGTGGAGCGGAGATGGATGCTTCAAAATCGGTCCGAGGAAGCTCGCCACTGGAATCTCGTTACAGATTTGCGGCCCGAGCATCTTGGTTATCATGCCTGAGCTGCCCAGTCCCTGGCGCGATTTTCTGACGGATCTGGACAACCTCGTCGCTGAGCCAGTTGAGTTGCACTGTCTCGGCGGTTTCGTTGTTCGGTTCTTTTACGGCTTGGCGTCACGAATCACAGGAGACATTGACTACTACACTGCGGTGCCGAACATTTCGAATTTGCAGAATCTCGCTGGCCCGATTTCACCGCTCGCCCACAAGCACAAGGTTTACCTGCAACGTGTCACGGTGACTGAACTGCCCGAAGACTACGAGTCCCGATTGACAGAAATGTTTCCGAAGCATTTCGGGAATCTTCGACTCTACGCACCGGATCCGTATGACCTCATGTTGTCCAAATTGGAGCGCAACAGCGGGAAGGACCGCGAGGACGCTGTCTATCTGTTCCAAGAGCTGAAGTTGGATTCGAAACTTTTGGCGCGACGATATCAGCAGGAGCTGCGCCTGAACTTAAGTAACCCTGCCCGAGAAGACCTGACCCTGAAGCTTTGGCTTGAGATGTTCCAAGCTGATGCCGACAAGTAACATTGTCTAATGCAAAATAATCGCGGGGAGGCCGTATCCGCTGTATGTCACTCCTGCGCTGGGGACTGTGATCGGGAACGTGATTGCGCCGCTGGAACTGGTGGAGCTGGAGACGGCGCTGGATAACGCGAGGGGCGCGGTGCCGCTATAGGCGATTTTTCCCGTGGTGGCGTTGCCGGTGAAAGCGAAGACGTACGCGCCGGCCGCGAGCGTCACGGTTCCCTGCGTGCACGCCTGGTCGCTTGCGCCGCCCGCGGTAACGTTCACGGCGGTGATCGAGCATTTCACGTTGCCGGAAGCGTCCGTGATCGCCCAGCTGTAAAAATCGCTGGTGCTGGAATCCGTAGTCGAAACGTCCACGGTCAGATGCGAGAACTGGATGTTCGGCAGATAAATTACCGAGACGTCCACGGCGTTCGTCGCGCTCGGTGCCTCTCCGGCCGAAAGAAATCCCATCGCGAATTTCGTGAAGAGCGTCGGGCAGGGCGAGCCGGAATCCTGCACGTTCGTGGTGGTGGAAGCGAACGCCGCGCAGTTCCCTGCCACGGGCGTGCCGGTGGTGAGCGCCGCGGGCAGCGCGCTCGGACCGACGGTGAGACCGCCCGCGACGGTTAGATTGCCGTAAACAGCGGGATTCACGCTGTCGGACACGGCTGCCGTGAGCGGAACGCTGTTGCTGACCGGGCCCTGGCTGAGAACCGCATCGTCCACGAAAATCTGATTCGGATTCGCGGCGGTGTTTTCGAGGAGGAAGACGCGCATGGATTGCGCGACGGTGGTCGGGCTCGAGTACGCGTTGGGAACGCGGAAGGTGATCGCGAAATTCCGCGTGGGCGTCCAGGTGCTTGCGGTGGCGACTTGCCAATCTGCGCCGGTCACGTTGCAATTGCAGGTGATCCCGTTGTTGTAGGTCAGCGACGCGTTGCTGCTCTGCCAGTTCGGGCCCGTGCCGATCAGCACGGACGTGCCCGAGTAATTCGCGGGCGCGAGCACGCGCGCGTTCGTAGCGACGTTGGTGATTTTGTCGGCTTCCGTGCAATTCGGATCGGAGTAGAAGCGGAACCCGGGGCGGAAGTTGATTCCGGTCGAGGAAGCGGCGATGCGGAGCGCGAGCGTATAGTTCATCGTCGCGTCCACCTGCACGCAGGCGGAGTTCACGCCAAGGCCAGCGGTGGCGTTGTCGCCGATTTTCACGTTGTACGTACCTTGCGTGGTCGCGTCGGCAGGAGTGCCCGCGCTGGTATTTTGCGCGTAGATGCCGCTGCCGGCCTGATTGATGTTCGTGCCGCTGACGCCGCCCCAATAGTAAAGCGCGGTCGAGCTGGACCAGCCTTCGAACGCGGCGTTGCCCAGCAAATTTCGCCCGGCGAGATCGTTCATGCCGAAATGCATCGAGGGCAGCCAGTTCGGGCCGTTGTTATCAATCGCGACCTGCGCCGTGGATGGCTCGTTGGCCTTGACCACCGAATTCGCGGAAACGGAAATGTAGGGATCGAGGATGTGAATGCCGACGGCGCTGCCGTCCACGGGAAACTGGAAGCAGTTGTAAACATTTTCGCAGCGGTTGTTGGGGCCGATGGTGACGCTATCGGCGTTGATGATGTTGTAGCCGATCTGGCCGAACGAGGTGGTCGAGCCTTCGCAATCGTTGCCGTAGAATTCGTCGTTGTTGGGATAGTTGCCGCTGGAATCCTTGGCCAGCTCGAAACAGACCGTACCGGTATTCGCCGCTGGCAGAATGCAGGTGTTCTGCTCCATTTCGATTACGTTGAAGACGCCCGCGAGATGCAGGCAGCGGTCGTTCTGAAATTGCGGATCGAATTCGTTGTGCTTGATCAGCGTGTTCGTGGAATCGAAGCCGCCGGTGGAGGTGTCGCCGAAGATTCCGTACGACGCGCCGCCGGTGCCCATCACGAAGCGATTGTTCTCGATATCGGCGTGTCCGACGCTGGTGAGATTTAGAACAGTCGAACTCGCGCCGGTTGCTTTCAGATACATTCCAGTAATGTGGACCCAGTCCACGTTGCGCGTGGCCGCATTCGGATTTTTCACCGCGGTGCATCCCGCGGGCTGGCAGGCGATGAAGCCGCTGGAATCGGCGCGCGGAACAGTTCCTGCGCCGCTTTCCTGGTAGCTGACGAGCGAGCTGCCGTCGCCGAGCAATTCGACT
This sequence comes from uncultured Acidobacteriota bacterium, assembly GCA_963814855.1. Classification (GTDB taxonomy): domain Bacteria; phylum Acidobacteriota; class Terriglobia; order Acidiferrales; family UBA7541; genus Palsa-295. The sequence goes on along the minus strand of CAWFEL010000007.1, from coordinate 964,754 downwards.
GCGTCGTTGTTGGTCGTGTCGTTGATGGTGAGCTGCGCCGCGCCCCACAGCAGCGTGGTGCCGGCGGGAATCTGGATGTGCGAAGCGCCCGTCTGCGTGCCGGTCATTCCGTGCGCGTCGCAGACGCCGCTCGATGTGCTTGCGGCGGTGAGGCAGGCGTTGATTTTCGCGGCGGCGTCAGATCCGGCGAAGCGCTCGGCCATCTGCACGGCGTTCAGCGAATTCACGGCGGCCGAACCGTTCACGTCGAGATTGAACTGCGGATTCGTGGTATTCACACCGAGCGACGTGGGCGTGAAGCGGTGAAACGCCTGCATCTGGTTGTACTCGAAGCCGCTGCCTACGGTGCCGAAATTCGCACCCGTGTCCGTGACGGTCGTGGTTGTGGTGCCCGCCACATAGATGCCGGTTTGCGTTAGCGTGCTGCTGATCGTATTTCGGAAGACGCAAAATCCCGTAAGTGTTGCCGGGGCCGCTGCCGGAAGGGCCCAGGAAACCGTCACCTGATTATTCCCGGTCGTGGTAGTCGCGCCGGAAGAAATCAAAGAGGGCGCGCCGGTGGCGGTATTCACACAGGACCCTCCGCCGACGCTGGGCGCGACGAAATAGTAGTATGTCCCGTTGGCGAGAGTGCCGCCGGCCGCCGGTGTCGCGGTCACACCCGTTGGCGGAAGCATTGTCGAGAAGCCGATATCCAGCGTCTCCTGTGCGGACTGGTGAACATTTGCCGTCCAGCCATAGCCCAAGCCCGTTCCGAAAAGAATTCCGAGCGTTGCATCATCGGCCATGGAAGCAAATGGAGTGCCGCTCGCCGTGAATCGCGCGCTCGGTCCGCGGTCGCTCTCGAGCAGGTTGTTCAGGAGGCGCTGTTGATCCGTCGAGGGAGCGACGAAGTCCATTCCATTCGTGTTTGTGACCACGGCCGGCCCAAGGACGCCGCCGCTGCCCGTCAAAACTCCGGTCGCGCAGAATATTTCGCATCCGGTGATGAAAACATGGTCGAGCGTCGAGCTTCCGCTCATGGTGATAGCGGCGCCGGCCGAGTTGGGGTTGGGCGTGCGCGCGTGGTTGATGGTTACGCCCGAGAGCGTGCCAGGAGCGCTGTCGTTGATGACCGAAGTATTGGCGGCGGTATTGTCCGCATCCTGCAAGTGGTCAATGGTGATGTCGCCGGCGCAGACCGTTGGACCTGTAGATGTAATATCCAGGAAGTCAGAAGCCGAACCTTCGCGCAAGATGTTGCGGAAGACCCAGTCCACCGAGCAGCTTCCCGTAGCCAACCGCTGGATGTAGAGGATCGCGCCGCCGGCGAGATTCACATCCTGCATGCGGGCGATGTAAACCACGGGTGTTGCGCTGCCGTTATTCTCCCCGTCCCAAATGGAAACCGGCAGCGTGCCATTGGTCGTAGATCCTCCGGTCGAAATAGTCGCCAGGCAGCCCTTGTTCATCCAGAAATTAAAAGTGTCGGTGAGTTTCAGCGGCGTGTTGTCGGTTTGTCCGGTGGTCTTCACGCGCAGGCAGGTGTTATTCAGATTGAGGCCGACGGCGTTGTTGGCCCAAACCGCCTGGTTGTAGGCGTCAATTCCCAGGTTCTCGATCGTCCCGGCGGCGCTCGACGTCAAGTTCAGTAGGTAGAACACGGGAGCCGGGCTTGGGTTCGCTCCTTTGACGACTGCGATATATGCCTGCGTCGGCGCGCCGAATTGCATGAGGGAACCGTTTCCAAGTCCCCTAAGGTGGAGAAAATTGCAATAGGGAAGGTCCGGAGTCGCGTTCGTGCTTCCCTGTGTTTGGTCCACGAGGTAATTTCCGGGAGGGAACACAACATCCGGCACCGCTGAGAGTCCACCGATTGTCGTCGCGCACGCGGCGTTGATCGCGCTGGTGATCGCTGCTGTGTCGTCGGTCGCGCCATCGCCTTTCGCGCCGTAGGGCGGGCAGGTCACGTCAATATACGGGCGCGGTCCGCCGAAGCAGCCGTTGCCGCTGACCTGGATCGAGCTTGGCGCGAAGGTGCCCGGACTGAAGGTTCCGGACGTGAGCGTTCCGCTGATTGTGGCGTTTCCGGCGACGGCAAGATTTCCTCCGAGGGTTAGACCGAATGCCGAAATATCGCTGCCGGAAAGCCCGGAAGAAACGTCCGCGGGAAGAATTACGTCCGGATTCGTGATCGTGCCGGTGATGCCCGGGCCGGTGATCTGCACGACGTAGCGCGCCGCGGGCGCATAAAAATGATAATTGCCGAGGCCATCGGCCTGAAACGGATTTGGCGACGCCACGGCCATGGTTGCATCGGTGAAGAGCGCTGCAAGCGGAGTGCACGGCGTGCCTGTCGCACCGGCCTGGCAGACGCGCACGGTCGCGTTGGCAACCGGGTGGCCGGTGGTGCCGAGCACGATGTCGTCCTTGCGCGAGCCCTGCGCGGCGGCAGCCGGCGCCAGCGCCAGAGCGGCGAGCGCGAGCAGCGCGACGAGTATCGCGGCACCGATGGCGCCGATGCTCGTTGCATTCGCGGCAGGCATCCTGCTGCGGCGGATCGCCCCTGCGGAGAAACCTGTGGTGGTCGGAATCGTCATCGTCGCGTTCCCTTCCCTTTCGTGCGTGTAGATGCCATCCCGCGAGGAATTGTATGTCCGCGGCGGCTCGCGGGCACGCTGAGAATTATCCGTATATTTGCGGATATTGCTTCGGTTAACGCGGTGAGGGTTTGCCGGCCTCGCGCGGAGCGGAGCCGCCAAGTCCGTGCTGCGCGGCCTTGACGGGATCGAGGATCGCGCTGCAATGCTTGCAGACGGCGACTCCGGCCTTGACCTTCTCGCCGCACGCGGGGCAATCGCTCAATCGCATGGGCACGTAGGCCCACTCGCGCTCGACTCCGATGGTCATCGCGGCGCGGCGATGCAGATCTGAAATTTCGCGGAACGAATGGCCGCGCGCCCAGAGCGTATCGCCTTCGGCGATCAAGCGGTGATAGTAGGCGTCGCGGCGCGCAGTGGCGGCGGAGAGTTCTTCGGGCGTGGGCCGCGCGCCGGCGCAGACGAAGATGCCGTGGTCGTGCAGGTCCTGCAGCAGATCGTCGGCAATCTCGCGCGCGGAAATCGCGAACGGGAGCCGGCGGCCATCGCCGATGTCAATCACGTCGCCGCGCGAGGTGATCAGCAGGAGCGCGTAGGAGTGAGGTGATTCCGGAGACGGTTTGGGGCACGCGGGAATGTGGTAGACGCCGTGCGTGCGGGAGATGTACCAGTCCTGATCGGAGATGGAGGCGATCGCCACGGTTGCAGCGGTATCGCCCTTCGGCTGCGTGTCAATGATGGTTTCGCGGCGGCCGCTGCCGAAATGCGAGAGCGGACGCGGGACGTCGCTTTGTGCGAGGTGTGCTGCGGATTCCAGATCGGAGGGCAAGGGAGATTTCCTTTCAGGGGTTGATATCGAGAGCAAACGCTTGTCTTAGGGCTTTACAGCGATTGTACATATTCGTACAATTGGCAATGGTTGTACGCAGAGGTACAAGCAATGAAAACGACTGCGAGTGTCTTGATCGCCGATGTGATTCATTCCCGCCGCGAGCCGCGCTTGCGCGCGCTGCTGGGCGCGAAGCTGACCCGCGCCACGCAGGCACATCTGCGCAATAAATGGATTCGCCTGCCGTACTCGGTGACGGCGGGAGATGAATTCCAGGTCGTTGTCGCGCGAGTGGATGCGATCCCGGAATTGGTGCTCGATCTGCGGCGCAGGTTGAGGCCTTTCAGTCTGCGGATTGGCGTGGGAATTGGCGACATTCGCGGGCCGATCCGCACGCCTGTGAACCGGCTGGGCGGCGGCGCCTTCATCTTCGCGCGCCAGGCAATCGAGGACGTCAAGCAGAACTCGCTCTATCGCTACCGCACGCTCACGGCCTTCCGGTCGGCGCGAAAATCCTTTGATCGAATCGCGAATCTGGTGTATGGACTGAACGACACGCTGCTTCTGGATGTGACTGACGCGCAGTGGCGCACCATGGATGTGTATTTCACGAAGCGGCGCGTGGATCGCACCGCGCGCAGCTTGCATCTGGACATATCCACGGCGTCGCGGAATCTGAAGAGGGGCAGCTACTGGCAGCTCGCGGAAGTGGCGGGCACCATGCAGGCGATCCTGCAGGATGAATGGAGCTGATTGTACGTTTTCGTACAATCAAACCAACTTGTACAATTTGATACAAATGCTTTTGATCTTCTGGCTCGGCCATCTGGTGGCCGATTTTCTGCTCCAATCGAATTCCCTGATCGCGCGAAAAATAAAAGGCCACGCGAGCGGCTATTTGTATCACGGGCTGCTGCATTATCTGGCGATCGCGGTTGTGATGGCATTGGTGGCGCCGTCGAATCTTCTGCGACTGCGCTTTCACGCGATTCTTTTCGCTCTTACCGCAGTGCACCTGTTCATTGACTGGTGCAAATTGCGCCTCACCAAATCCGGCCGCATCCCCGACGGCATACTTCCCTTTCTCGTGGACCAGGCTCTGCATGTGATCACGATTGTGATCGCGGTGATGGTGTACGTCCACGCGCCGCTGCGGGAAATCTGGAACGCCGCGCAAGCGCTGCAGCCCTACTCCACCGAAGCACTTGCCGTGGTCGTGGTCTATGTGGCGACCGTGTTTTCAGGGGGCTACGTCCTTCGCTATATGATGAAACCGCTGGTCAGGGATTTGCCGCGAGTTGCGGATGAAACCTCCGAGCATCTGCAGAATGCGGGCATGTATATCGGCTGGCTCGAGCGGACGCTGATTCTCACTGCGGTAATCATGCGATCGCCGGCGACCATCGGCCTGGTTCTCACCGCAAAGTCCATCGTGCGCTATCAGGAGATGAAGTCGGGCCGCTTCGCGGAATATTTTCTGATCGGCACGCTGCTCAGCATTGTCCTCGCGATTTTCGGCGGCATCATATTGCTGAAGGTGCTGCACGGCTCGGTTGATTTCACCTCGTAATAGCTATTCATCGGAAGTCGTTTCAGGCGTGATCAGGCCTACGTGCACGATCCCCGCGCCGCGCATGATGTCAATCGCTCGAGCCATCTCTTCAAAAGGCACGTCATTTGCGCCTTTGACGAAGGCCACCTTCTCGGCGCGCTCCTTGAAAATCTCCGATAGGCGTGGCCCGAGCGCGTCCCAATCGCTTGGATCGCGGTTGATCATGAGCTTTCCGCCAGCGATCACCTGCACCACGATCGTGCTCGGATTGTCGGGCGCGGATTGTGGCGGGTGAGGCTGGGGAATCAGGGTCGGCAATCCCGCGGGCACTTTCGGCGCGATCACCATGAAGATGATGATCAGCACCAGCAACACGTCAATCAATGGAACGATGTTGGGATCCGCGACTAGCCCGTCTTTGCGTCCACCTGTTGCCATGCCCATATCGGTCACCTCTCGCAGGCGTGATCGTCTGGTGTTATTGACACCGGAATGCCGAACTTTGTGCCGACCGAGCACGTCGCGAGTACACGGATTGCGCCCCTAGGCAGAAAAGCTTTCGTCGAGGATGTCGTCGGCGGCGCGGTCGAACTCGCGGGCGCGGGCTGATTCGCGCGCGGCGAGCGCGAGGCGCTTGGCCTGGCGCGGTTGGCGGCGCGACCATTCAATCGCGCGCACGATCCAGTCGGATGCCGCTGGAGTTAGCGCGACAAATTCTCCCGCGGGGCTTTCCAGCGTGAAGCAGTGCTCGTATTCCCCGCGCGCGGGATATGGCCCGAGCGCCGGGACGCGCACGCCGTCTTCGGTTTCGGCGGTCTGCTCGTACCACATCTCAGGCGAGCCGTAAAAGTCCGGAGGAGTCCAGCGCTCGATGTGCCAGCGCTCGAGCGGCAAATATTTCGGCACCTGCCGCAGCTCGACCGCCTCGCGAATCACGTTCCCGTGCGCGTCGCGGTCCGTCCAGCGGCCGCCGATCCATGTGAGCCGCGAGCCGCCCCACACCACGCGGAAGTTCGGCTCGCCAAAGCGGTTTTCACCGCCGGCGCGCGTCATGCGTTGCTGGACCGAGGCAGGAGCCTCGTGCGTTTCGCGTAGCACCTGGATCACGGGAAGGTTGCAAGCCTGAGGATTCGTAAGACAATTGAGGGAAGCGGATCACTCGGAGGGCAGTTATGGCTAAACCGGAAATCATGAAATATCGAATCGCTGCGCGAATCTTGATCGCGGGCACGTGCTTTCTGCTCGGCACGGCCGCGCGCGCGCAAAGCGGCGGGTACATGCGCATGCTCACGTCGCACGGGCAAGTCTTCGGCGAATCAACGGACCAGAAATACAATGCCTGGATTATCGTGCACTCGGCGACCATGCCTTCGGCGACGGAAATGGCCGCGATGGCCGAGGAATCAAGCGCAGCTGGGAATTCTGGCGGAGTGAATGCCGTGCACAAGCCGGTGGTCATCGTCAAAGAGAGGGACCGATCTTCGCTCGCGCTGCTGGGCGCCTTCACCAGCCATCAGCATTTCCCGGAGATTGATATCGTGATGATGTCGCCGAGCGGCAAGCCCAGCGCTCAATATAAATTGACCGATGCGATGGTCGTCTCGGACAGGGCCGGCGACACCGACGGCGGAACGCACGAGGCCTACGAGCAAGTGAGAATCAGCTACGCGAAAATCGAGGTTCTGCAGTAGGCGACGGCCGGAACTATTGCTCGGCCGACGCGGTCATCCCCTGCCAAGGCTTCCATTTCGAGCTGAAAACAGTACCTCTAGTACGCGGTTTTTCCGTTGACGCATTCGTACGCCGGGGACTAGCATGCGCCGATCTGCGCGTTGTTTTCGTGCGCGCGGTGAGGAGGCTTTCATCTCATGAACAAATACCTGGTCATTGTCGCATTGCTATTCACTGCATTCGGCGCGCCCGCGGCCTTGAGGGCGGATCAGACGTACAACGTCAATTTCGGTGCCGGCACCGACACGGTAACCGGCACGATCACCACCAACGGCAGCACGGGAACATCGGGGGAAATACAAATTGATTCATTCTCGTTTGGAGTAACCCGAACAATTTCGTCGTCGACGGGAGGTGGTGCATCAGACAAGGAAGGGGAGACGGGCTCGATCGGAGACATCGTCATAACCGGTGATGCGGTCACTGCTACCGCCACCGGACTCTACTTTAATTTCGATGCCACTGACCCTTCGACTCTGAAGTTTCTGGATGCGGATAACAATTTTCTCTGGTGCCTGTTTACGGACGAAGGGTGCGATCCGCCGGGAAGCGGCGAGGCGCTTACGCTGGACGGCACGACGTTGGCGGTAACCGGCCTGGAAGGCAATCAGCTGATCGGTACGGTGGCCACAGCGCCCGAGCCGGGCACACTCGGCCTGATGCTGATCGGCATCGTCGGACTAATGTTGATGTCGCGAAGGCGTTTTGCGCTTTAGGGCGCTTTCGGCTTGTTCGCCAGAATCACAAGGTCTCTAATCCCAGCGAGTTGAATCTGGTCAACGACGACTTCGACGTCAATGTACTTGGCGCGCGCGTCCACGACGAGATAGATTCTTCGCTCGGCTCTCTCCCGAACAGCTTCTTGTATCATCTCAGGTAGCGTCGCGGGTGCGGCCTCTCGTCCGCGAAAGAAGGAACGCCCATCTCGCGTAACTGTGATGCGAATCGCCTCCTCGCGCAACGCGCCCCGCTGGGGTGCTGCATTTTCGGCTACGGGCAGGAACACTCCATCTCCGTGGACGGGCGGCGGGGTGATGCACATCATGAACACCAGCAGAGCCAGGAAGACGCCCAGAAAGGGCATCAGATTGATTTCAGGATAAATGGAGGGGCTTCGTTTTGCGGCTCGGAGCGCTGCTGCTTCGCTGGGTGACCACACGGATGAACCTCACGCGTGATTCGTAGAACTTTCCTCGAGTATTAGACCCCAACGTACCCACGAAAGTGCCGGGGCGGCTACGATTTCGCGGCGCGCTCGAGTTCGGCGATATCGAGTTTTATCATCCCCATCATCGCCTGCATGGCCTTCGGATTCTGGATCAGCTCGAGAGCGCGCGAGGGAACGATCTGCCAGGCGAGGCCGTACTTGTCGTGCAGCCATCCGCATTGGATTTCGGTCCCGCCCGCGGAGAGCTTCGACCAGTAGTAGTCCACTTCGTCCTGCGAATCGCAACGGACGACAAGTGAGATCGCGTTGGTGAACTTGTAGGTCGGGCCGCCGTTGAGGGCGGTAAATTTCTGGCCGTCTAGCTCGAACGCAATGGTAACGATGCTGCCTTTTGGCGCCGGGCCGCCCTCACTCGCGCGTAGCTCAGTGAGCCGGCGCGAGTTCTTGAACACGCTGATGTAGAAGTCCACAGCCTCTTCGGCGTTCGAATCGAACCAGAGAAATGGCGTGATGCGGGGAAAATTCTCGAAGACGCCCATTGAGCTACCTTGCTTTCCGCCGGTGAAGTTGGGCGGATAATTAACCAAAACCTTAGCGCGTGGCTGGCTTCGCGTCTTTGGTCGGCGTCGCGGAAATCTGCTCTGCGGCCACCTGGACCGCCGGGGCTGCGTCCTTCCCTGCCGCGGGATATTTCAGAGCGACCCATTTGTACCAGCCGCCGTCCATCACTTTGATATTGGTGTAGCCGAATTCCGCGAGCTGGCGAATCAGGTCTTCGGTATCGTGCGGGCAGGAGCCGTACATGACCAGCGTCTTATTGCGCGGCAGGCTGATCGGGAAAACCTTCACGCGCATCACCCAGGGATAATTGATCGCGCCGGGAATGTGCCCCTCGGCGTAGCCGTCCACGGGTTGCGTGTCCACCAGCGCGATGGTGGGATCTTTCTCCTGCACCATTTTCAGCACTGCTTCGGGCGCGACGATCGCCGGCGCCGGCTGAGGGGCGATGCTGGGATCCACGTCCGCGAGATCGCTCTGCGCGCGAACGGTTGAGGCGCTGAAAGCCAGCGCCAGCAGCATGGCTACCATCGCAGCCGACATTTTCATCGCAGCGTTCATATGTACCTCCCGCGCGTTCAGTTCCCTGCCAATCGCGCGACTATCGGCGATATTACGCCCGGTGGCGAGCGGGCGTCAATATGCGCGACGGCAGCAAGTACGGCATCGGTTTTGTAGGGACGTAGCACTGCTACGCCTGGCGCAAATGCTTGCCGATGAGCTTTCCACTGGTCGCAGCTTTCGATACGGCGCGGCTCATGTGGAGTGCGGGAGCTTGCTCCCGCTGTAATCGGGCGAGGCTTGCCTCGCCCGATCCGAGGCGTGGGTTCGTGCGTGGAGCACGCCCGGGCAAGCCCGTGCGGCAGACAGCGGCGGCAAGCCGCCGCACTCCACACGGATCGAGGCGCATCGGGCAGCAGGTGAATGGCTTGTTGTGCTGCCAAGAAACTTTGCCGGGCGCAGCATGCTGCGCCCCTACGAAGCCGCTGACGGTTGGTAACACGCGGCCAAGCATCTGCGCCGGGTCCGCCGCGGCGGACCCGTAGGGAGGAAAATTTTCGCGGATGGCGTGCGCGGGTCTAGCCAAGTTTCGCGGTCCGTGGCACAATTAATTCATGGGAAATAAAGACGCAAAGAAGCGCGAAACCAAGAAGCCGAAGAAGAAGCAGCCGACTCCGCACGAACTTCGGATGGCCAGCCGTCCGATTTTCACGAAGCCGAGTTAACGCCGGCAGCTACGGCGGCGGCGATTTCCTTCGGGCTTTGTGCGTGCTCTTCGCTCGACCGTGCAGCACGTCCCGGCAAGCCGGGACGGCAAACAGCGGCGGCAAGCCGCCGCACTCCACACGCCTTGTATCCGCACGCTCTTCCCTTCTCCTGACGCACCTCTCGCGGTAGACTCTTGCCGCTATGAGCAAACCACACATTCGATATCGGCTTTTCAGTGCCGCGGTCTGCGTTGCGCTACTTAGCATCGCAACGCTCGCGGGCGCGCGGAATCTCTGCGGCGCAGCAGGCGCCGGCGGCGCCGCAAGCGCAACCGGAAATGAAACAACTGTACGTTGGACGAGACCCCAGCACGTTCAAGAACGGAAGGCTTTATTCGGTGTGGTCCAGCGACGCTGATCCGACGATCAAGCGTTTTGATAAGCCGAATCTGGTACTGACCAAGAACGGCCTCTCGCGCACGGCGAAGCTTCTCGTGTTTTTTCCGGGTACGGGCGGAGAGCCGAATGGTTCATGGCCGTTTCTCGATGCGGGCGCCAACGCGGGTTATCGAGTGATCGGATTGATGTACGACAACGGAGTTTCCGACCCGCAGACCTGCGGGCCGAATCCCGATCCAGCGTGCTCCGATCGCTTTCGCGAGAAGCGGATTTTCGGCGACGGCGTGGACACGGACATTGACGATCTGCCAGCGGAGTCCGTGGTCAATCGCTTGGTAAAGCTGCTGCAATACCTTGACAAGTATTTTGCGGATGAGGGTTGGGGGCAGTATCTGCTGAACGGGCAGCCGAATTGGTCGCGCATCGCGGTCGCAGGACATTCGCAGGGCGGAGGCGTGGCGGCGTACATCGGGAAGAAGCGCTCGGTCTACCGTGTGATCAATCTTTCGGGCGCGTGGGATCGCGTGGAGGCGACGAAGGAGTGGGCGCCGTGGATCACGTCGTCCAGCGCGACGCCGATGGACCGTTGGTACGCCGCGTATCACGCAAAAGAATCTCGCGCCGACGCGATGAAGGCTGCGTACGCCGTGCTGCAAATTCCGCCGGACCACATCCGCGTGCTCACGCTCGAGCCGAATCCCGCGAACAAAATGCCTGCCGGCGCCGATGCGTATCACGTGAGCATGTCCGCCACCGGCGTAACGCCGCTCGATGCGAATGGCCAGCCCGCGTATGCGGCTGATTGGGCGTTCCTGCTTGGCACACCAAAATAGTAATTGCGCGGCCGTACTCGACATAGCACGTTTCCGCGTTTAGACTTTCGTTAATGAGTCGCGTAGTCCATCTCGCAGTATTGGTAACTGCCTTGGTTCTGGCCGCGAGATCTGCCGCTCAAAGTATTACTAACCCCGATGAACCACAGAGTGGCGTCGTGTTGGTCAAGTTGTCTCAACCCTCCTACCCGCCCATCGCAAGAGCAGGGCATGTCACGGGTGATATTGAGGTGATGGTTGGCGTCAACCATGACGGGAAAGTTGAATCCGCCAAGGTGGTCAGCGGCCCTGCGCTCTTGCAGCGAGCGGCGTTGGATAGCGTCGTCCAATCTCAGTTCGAGTGCCGTAACTGCGCCGAAGGAATAACTCTGTATCGGATGGTGTACACATTTCAATTGGTTGATCCCTCGGATCCTTGTGGGGTAAGCGACAACGGCCAGCCCAACACGCGTGTGGTTCAGTCAGAGAACCACGTAACCGTGATCGCGGAGGTAGAGTGGACGTGCGACCCGGTTATTGACATCGTAAGGGTGCGCTCGGCGAAGTGCCTGTACCTCTGGAGATGCGGCAGGAAATATGGTTTGTAGCGTTAGCGTCTCGCTGGCGTTTTTTGATTTAAGGTGAGCGCAGCCAAAATCGCCGGCAGGATGCCGGCGCTACGAACAATCTCGCTCGAACGATCGAAGCGGATGGGCAGCGGTGTGCCAAGCATTTGCGCCGGGCGCGTCCGATCTCCCAGGCTCGACTAACCGTCGACCTGGGAGCCCTTTCTGCTGCGCCCCTGCGAAACCGGCGATTGATGGCGCGATTCCGCCAAGCAACCGCGCCGGGTCCGCCGCGGCGGACCCCTGCGAAACCGGATGCGAATGGCACAACATCGCCAAGCATTTGCGCCGGGCGCTGCATGCTGCGCCCCTACGAAGGCACCATCCCGTCCCCAGCGAAACCTGCACATTCCTTGCTCTTTATCGGCGCAACTTTTTGGCGGCGGCCGGGTTTAACCTATTGGATATGGCGGCGGAGATTTTGTGTCCGCTGACGGCTGGACTCGTATCATACTTTTATAACCAGCCAGCGTCCTGAACTGCCGACTTGGGTACGGCAGGCGGGCCATAAAATGGAGGAATAAATACATGCGAACGTTGCTGCAAGCTCGTCATCTTGTATTTCTCGCGTTACTTTTCGCACTAGGTGTCGCGGTACCTGCGGCGTCACACGCGCAGGTTGCCGTCGGCATTTCGATCACGACTGCTCCCCCACCGATTCCGGTATACGTGCAGCCGCCCTGCCCGCAGGAAGGCTTTCTTTGGACTCCCGGCTTCTGGGGCTACGGGACGGGAGGCTACTACTGGACTCCCGGTCTGTGGGTTGCGCCTCCGCGAGTCGGTTTCCTTTGGACGCCCGGCTATTGGGGATTCGCAGGTGGAATCTATGGATGGCATGGCGGTTATTGGGGACCTCACGTCGGATACTACGGCGGAATTAATTATGGCTTCGGCTACGGCGGCGCAGGTTTTTACGGCGGGCGCTGGGACGGCGGCCGCTTCATGTACAACACCGCTGTGTGGCACACCGGCCCAGGGTTCCATGGCGTCTATGAAGATCGCACCGTGATTCACGAAACCACTGTGAACCGCTACAGCTTCAACGGCGAAGGCGGAGTTCACGCGATGCCCACTGCGGAGGAACGCGGCTACATGCACGAGCAGCATATGGGCGGCACGCAAGAGCAGCTCAATCATTACTCGTCCGCCCGGGTTGACCGCAGCAATTACGCGTCGGTGAACCACGGGTCGCCGTCTCACCCCGAGGGCATGGGCGTGAACGCGCGTCAGGACCGCCAGCAGAACCGGATCAATCAGGGAGTTCATTCCGGACAGCTGACGCAGGGCGAAACGAAAACCATCGAACACAACGAAACGAACATCCACGATGAAGCGAAAACCGATCGCGCGGAGAATAACGGTCATCTGACTGGCGCCGAGCACAATCAGATCGAGCACCAGCAGAATCACGAGAGCCAGAAGATTTACAACGACAAGCACAACGCCCGAACCGACACGCACCCGAATGGTGGAGCTAAGAACGGCGGAGAAAAGGGCGGCGGCGGCGGAAAAGGCGGAGGCGGAGAAAAAGGCGGAGAAAAGAAATAACAGCGGCGGCGTTGCGAATCGCAGTCCGCAAGGAAGTTCAGGGGCGGCCGAAAGGCCGCCCTTTTTGTTCGCGCGCGGTTTACGTAGCGCCAGCGGCTAGCTGGCGTTTTTGAATTACGGTGTGCACGGAGAAATCGCCGGCAGGATGCCAGCGCTACAAACACCCTCGGCGTCTCGTCCGTTGTTTGCTGGTTAAATTGCTCGATCGGACGGATAATCGAAGTGCTTCTGAGACGCGTTCGGTATCCGGGGCGGCCTTTCGGCCGCCCCTTTTTATTTTCGGCGCCTAGAATGGTTTTGTAGGGGCGTAGCATGCTACGCCCGGCAAACGTGCTTGGCACGCGCCCATCCATTCATCTCGCGTATGGCTTGCCTCGCCCGATCCGAGGCGTCAGCAGAATGCGAGGAGCACGCCCGGGCAAGCCCGTGCGGCAAACAGCGGCGGCAAGCCGCCGCACTCCACATGCGCTGTGCTTTTGCGAAGCTGGGAGCGAATGGTGGGATCTTGCCAAGCATCTGCGCCGGGTCCGGCGTGCCGTGCCCCTACGAAACCCGCGACAATTGTTGGCGTACAGCCAAGCATTTTCGCCGGGTCCGCCGCGGCGGACCCCTACGAAACCAGCGACGATCGGACGCGCCGCGGACTCGTACGAATTCGAGAACCGATTCAGCTGTTCAGGCGATGGGTTCGTACCACGAGACGACGTTTCCGTTTTCGAAGCTGCGCGTCTTCTTCAGCGAGAGCTTCAGCGCCTTCTTTACACCGTCGAACATCGTTCGTCCCGCGCCGAGCGCGAGGGGCGCCGTTACGATCTGATATTCGTCAATCAGACCTTCCGGCGCGAGCTGCGCAACGATGCTGCCGCTGCCGAGGATGACCATGTCCGGCCCTGGCTCGCTCTTCAGCTTGCGGACTTCCGTCGCGAGGTCGCCCTTCAGCACTTTCGTGTTGTTCCACGACGCGGTGTCCATGGTTCTCGAGAACACGGCCTTCGGCATGCGATTCATGCCTTCGGCGACCGTGGGCAATTGCTTGGCCGCCATCGGAGTGGGCCAGAAGCTGGACATCAAATCGTAGGTAACCCTGCCGAAGAGCAGCATTCCTCCGCCGCTGGCGTTGTCCCCAACGAATGCGTCCCATTCTTCGTCCGGCTTGGCGTTGTGCGCCCAGCTCATGTTGCCTTTGGCGTCCGTGAAGAAGCCGTCCACCGACACCGTGTTGAATACGCCCAGCCTTCGCATGATCGCCTCCGCGGTTGCGATCATGTTACGCGCGTGGCGTGCGCGTCAAGGGCGTGGCAAGTCGAGGTGGTTTGAAGTGGCACGCCCGATCTCCCAGGCTCGACTAACCGTCGACCTGGGAGCCCTTCCTGCCGTGCCCGGCAAGCGTGCTTGGCGCTGCGTCGCCATTCGAGAATGAGTTTTCACGTGAGCGCTGTCATCCCGAGCCAAGCGAGGGATCTCTCTTCGTGTGAAAGCATCGCCGGGCTGCAACAGGAAGAGGGATTCCTCGTCGCTTCGCTCCTCGGAATGACAAGTGAATCGGAGCGCGATGGGTGGATTGCGTCGTGCCAAGCATCTGCGCCGGGCACAGCATGCTGTGCCCCTACGGAGAAAAAACCCTGCTCCTGCGTTAATGCGATGCAGCGTGCGTTTTCTTTGGCGCGGGCGTTGCGGCGGGCGCGGCGCCGTCGGCTGGCGCGGGATCGCCGGGGGCGGGCGGCTCGTACGTCCAATCGGTATCTACCGTTTGCTTCCCTGTCAGGCTGTCTTTCTGGTCGCGGATCGTGCCCTGCACGTTGAAGACTGTGTCGCCGTCCTTGCACGTAACGGATCCCTTGTACGAGTACTTGGTCACGAGGAATTTCGCGAACGCGTTGGTCCACGCTTTGGGGTCCGGCAGATCAACTGTGTCGAAGGCGTCGCTGAAATAAACGGTGGTTTTTTTGTCGTCCGAGTAGCAATAGGACGTGCGCGGTTGCGGGCCGGGATCTGCCGGCGGAGGAGCGCCCTTGGCGTCAGCGGCTGGCGCGCCTTTGCCCGCGTCTGCTGATTTATCCGGCGCCGCAGTCGCGTAGGGATTCGTATTTGCATTCGAGCCGGAGTTCGGCTTTTGCCCCGGAGCCCAATTCACCTGCACAACATTCATTCCCCGTTTCTGCCATGCGTTTTGTTCAGCGTTGAGGACGCGTTGCTGCGTGGCAGGGTCGGTGCCAAAGGGATTGCAGATCGTGGACGCCAAAGTTTCCAGCTTATAGGCCCCCTTCACGTACTCGCCCCATGCGGCGGTGAGCGTGGCGCGCTGGCTGGTGTCGCCGGAAATCATCTGGCTGACGTAGATGACGACGTTCGATCCGCCGGGACCGACGGAAGTGGCCATGCACTGGAAGGCAGTCGCCTGCGCGGATGCGGCGGGAGCCGCGATTGCCGCGGCGAAAAGCAGCGCCGTCACCGCGAATGAAGTTTTCATGCCGACAAACCTCCGCACCTGGGTATTCGGAGAGATGCGGATGGTAGCCCGGCGTTGCGAGGAAATCAATATGATGAGGGCCCGCTGGAACCGTTACGCGACGGCTCGTAGCTCAGCAAAATATTTCCGTTGATGAAGCTGCGCTGGTTGATCAGCTTCAGCGGCAGCTTTTCCTTCAGGCCTTGAAACATGGAGCGGCCATTTCCGATAACAACGGGGAGCACCACGAATTGGTATTCGTCAATCAAGGCCTCGTGCGTCAACTGCGTAATGATGCTTCCGCTTCCCAAAATTACCATGTCGAGTCCGGGTTCTTCCTTGAGCTTTCGCACTTCCGCGACCATGTCGGACTTCACAAGTTTCGTGTTGTTCCACGTTGCCTTGTCGAGCGTTCTCGAGAAAACCACCTTGGGAATCGCGTTCATTCCCCCTGACAGGGTCGCGTCAATGGCGGTCGGTCGCCGCGTGTTCCAATGGTCGCGCAGGAGCTCGTAGGTAATCCTGCCGAGCAATACCTGGCCTTCGCTGGTTGCGTTGCGCGCCATCAACACGTCCCATTCCGCGTCCGGCGCGGGATTGCGGAACCAGTTGACGTCGTCCTCTACGGTCGCAAAATTTCCATCCAATGAAACAAAATTAAAGACGCTTAATCTACGCACTTGGCCTCACTTCGCCGGGGCAGCGATTTCGATGGTTGGGATGATGGGCCTCCGTTACGTTGGGGTCAAGCGAGAGTGCGCGGGCGGCGAGGAGTGTTGTGAAAATCTCTGCATACAAGATCTTTGGATTTGGATGCAACGCAAGCCATCCTTCGGGTTCTCATTCGCTTGTCATTCCGAGGAGCGAAGCGACGAGGAATCCCTCTTCGTGTTACGGCCGGGCGATGATTTCACACGAAGAGAGATCCCTCGTCCGCCGCGGCGGACTCGGGATGACAGCGCTCAGGCGAGAACTCATTCTCGGATGGCGACGTATCGCCAAGCACGTTTGCCGGGCGCAGCATGCTGCGCCCCTACGAGCAAACTTCGAAAGCGGCAACAGCTTTCAATGTAGCGCCGTGCTTCAGTACGGCATTCTCCTTCGCCGCATGCGGGGATGGATTGTCCGCTGCATGCCGCGCTGAAGACCGCGGCGCTACATCCAAACCTTACGGCTAATAACCGGTCGGGATGGCCAGGTTGCTGATGTACGCGCCGCTGCGAGGCGACTCGTTCCACACCTGAAAACCCGTAACGAAGTAGAAGATGTACGCCGAAGCGAGGCCGCCGCTTGCGCCGTAAATCGGGAACACGGTTTGCCCACCGACATCGTAGAAATCAATGTCCTGCATGACGGCGCGTCCCCAGTGCGAGAGGTCGAGAAAATCCACGCGCGACTGATTCGCATTGATGCTCGATTTGATCGGCACTCCCGCCATGGATTTCTCGCCGGTGAAGAGCAAGTCGAGATCGCTCGCGCGCCCGCCCGCTCCCTCCTTGATGATTTGAGAAATCGTGACGCCGAGCTGCTCCCACTGGTGCTCCTGCTCGAGCGAGGTGTAAGCGATCAGCTTGCTCACCTGATTCGAGCCGAGGGATTTCCGCACCTTGTTGATGGCGAGACGCACCGCTCCCGGCGTGAGCGCGGAATTGTTGCCGTTGACGCTGGGAGTGGCGAGTTCCACCGGATACGTGGCGCGGTTCAGGTTCAGCCAGGTGCCCGTGGTCGCGTTCGTCTGGTGATAAAGGATGCCGAAAAGCGAAGTGGGCTGCGCGCCGGTGAGGCCGTCGTGGACGACCACGTCGTTCGCCGCGGTGCCGCTGGGCAGCGCGTCCACCTGGATCAGCGAATTGAACGGATCCACGAGAAGCACGTTGGCCGAGCCGCGATTGGTGGTGAGCGTCGGGTCGTACACCTGCACGGTCTGGTTGTAGTAGAAAAGCTGCGCGCCGGGCGGCTTCGCCATGTTGAATTGCGCGGCGACTCCGGACGGCAAACCGCTGGTGACGATCGAGCCGATGGTGCCGAGCACGCCGTTGCCGTTGGTCTGCATCACCTTGTCGAGAAACGCGCGGAATTGCACCATCGCGTTTTTCACTTCGCGCTTGGCGGCGTTCTCGACGGCTTTGTCCGGCGCGTTGCTGGCGTATTCGACGAGCTTGGTGATTTCAACCGCGTCGCGGAAAAATACGGGCGTCACTTGCGCGACGTCGTAGGTGGTTCCGGAGCCGCGGCCGAGGTCGCCGCCGTCCATATTCGCGAGGCCGGCCTTGCCTCCCGGACGGATTTGGAGCGGAAGCCGCATGTTGCGCGAGCTGACGCGTTCGATGTCGCCGCGCTGCTGGATCATGGTCAGCAATATGTCGTCCCGCTCGTAAAGCAGCGGAAGTTTGTCGCGAACTTTTTCGAGCTGGAGTGCGACGGATTGGGCGTTCTGCATCTGTGCCATTGGATTTGTTCCCCCTAGGTAGGAAATTCGTGAGTGGCTCGCCGCGCCGAAGTGCGGAGCACATAGGCGGGCGATTAGCAGCTTGTTGAAAAACTCGTTTCTTCTGCGACTTTAATTGAAAAAACTCGTCTGAAGTAAAGAAGGTCAAGGAGGCGAGCGAATGCGCGGAGACGACAACCAACAGGAAGGAATGTTCAGTTACGTTTCGCCGGAGAAGAGAGTCCCGGCGGACCATCCGTTGCGGCCGATCCGCAAGATGGTGGATGAAATCCTGAAGGAGATGTCGCCGTGGTTTGCGAAGTTGTACTCCGACGTGGGGAGGCCATCGATAGAGCCGGAGCGGCTGTTTCGGTCGCTGCTGTTGCAGATCTTCTATTCGGTACGCAGCGAGCGAATGCTGATCGAACAACTGCAGTACAACTTGCTGTTCCGGTGGTTCGTGGGGATGGAGATGGACGAGGTGGTGTGGAATCACGCGGTGTACAGCAAGAATCGGGAGCGGTTGCTGAATGAAGAGGTCGCCGAGTCGTTTTTCCAGCGGGTGCTGGAGAGAGCCAGGCCGTTTATGTCCGACGAACACTTCACGGTGGATGGGACACTGATTGAGGCCTGGGCCAGTCACAAGAGTTTCCGGCCCAAGGATGGAACGGGCAAGCCTCCCGGACCGGGAGGAGACGTCGATTTTAAAGGGGAGAAGCGAAAGAACGAGACCCATGAATCGAGCACCGATCCAGATGCCCGATTGTGGACGAAGTCCCGAGGAAGCCAGGCGAAGCTGAGTTATATGGGGCATGTATTGATGGAAAACCGCAACGGACTCTTGCTGCAGACGTTTCTGACGGAGGCGAACGGAAGAGCGGAGCGAGATGCGGCGCTGCTGATGGCCGAAGCCCTCCCGCGGGGAAAGCGAGTGACCATGGGAGGGGACAAGGCCTACGACACGCAGGAATTCGTACGAGAACTCCGGGGGATGAACATCACGCCGCACGTGGCGCAGAACACGACCAATCGCAGAAGCGCGGTGGATGAGCGGACCACGCGGCATGCGGGCTATGAGGTGAGTCAGCGGAAAAGAAAGCGAGTGGAGCAATCGTTCGGGTGGATGAAGATGGTGGGGATGCTAAGAAAAGTGAAGTTGCGAGGAATCGAGAAGGTAGGATGGTTGTTTACCTTCACGGGAGCGGCCTACAATCTGTGCCGATTGCGAAACCTGATCGCCAGAACGTGACACGTGGCTTCGACGAGTCGATTCGGTAGATAGAAAAACCCAAACCATTCCCTTACAACTCAGCGAAAACTCAAAACTGAGAACGAAAAAGCTTCGAAAACTAAATTCTTCAACAAGCTGTTAGTGATTGGTGAGTGGCTTGCCGCGCGGAGGCGCGGAGCGCGAAGGCGGGTGTCCTTTACGGACCTGAACGATGAAAGAAAGTATACTGGCAGCAGAAAGAGGGTTTGAAGGTGGCCGACCCGGTAGGATAATACCGATCAGATAATCATGGGCAGAGTAGCCACTTTCTTCGCGATACTTCTGTTCGAAGTCGTTGAGTATGCGATCGTCCCCGCTCTGATTCTCTGGGGTTGGGCGAGATGGTTCAAACGCCGCAGACCGATAACACTATTTTCAGTTTTTTCTCTTTTCAGTTTCGCGTTAGCTTCGGCGTCCGCCATATGTGCCTGCTGGTCTATCCTCTATGCTCGTTATGCGGGAGGACTTCCCTACTACGATCCACTGTTACTGAAACTGTTTCGGCTGGGAAGTCTTGCCTCGCTTGCCGCGATATTGGTTGCGCTGGTCGCAGTATGGCGACCGAGCCCATTGCGTTGGCACGCCCCTGCGTGCGCGGCAGCGACACTATTCTTCTGGTTCGCCGCCGCGATGGCGCGGTAAAGACTGTGCCCAGCGGGCGCTACGGAAACTACTCCTGGTAGATTCGATTACAAATTCAGAATGTCGGCGTCGGACATGCGCTTGTAATCAATTTCGCGCGGAGTCATCGAGCGAGGGCCGTCGCTGCCGGTGCCGCCGGAACCGGCAATGTCCACCCGGCGCTCGGCGGCGCGCTGGCGCGTGCGGCGATCCTGGTTCGCGGCGACGACCGTCGAAGTCCACTCGTTGAGGACGCGTTTCGCGACGCCGGGCAGCGCCTGGCGCGCGCGTCCGGTGACGAGCGAGACGAGGGCGCGCTGGTGGTCCGCGTCGAGCGCGCCGGAGCGGAACGCGTCGCGCATTTGCTGCGCGAGCTGGCGATTCGAACGCAGCGTGGTATCAAGCTCGCGGTAGATTTCGCCCACCACGCGATTGCGCGCGGATTTCGAGACGCCCTGCGGAAGCAGCCGCTCGACTTGCGATTCGATGGCGTCGAGGACGCCTTCGACGGCTGCGGCGTTGGTCGCGTGGAAGAATTCGGTTTGCGCGGGGGTGGGGCCGCCTGTAGTCGACTCACCCCCTTGAGGGCTGTTATCCCGAGCGGAGCGAAGGATCTCTCTTGCAGCGTCGGAAGAGAGATTCCTCGTCGCGTCGCTCCTCGGAATGACAGGTGAACTGGGAGGGCGGATGCAAGTTCGCGGCTCCCTGCCGGAAAATTCTTTCTCGGTGCGTTGGCGGAGCCGGTGGCCAGGCCGCCATCGCTTGCGCGAGAGAGGCGAAGGCTGCGGGATCGAGGCTTGCGACGGCGCGGGCTAGTTCGGCGTGATCTTCCGGGCGGCGCGAGAAGAAAAGCGCGTCCATGCGGTCGAGATCGGCGAGGAGCGCGGTTGCGTTGCGAGCGTCGTCAGGTGATGCAAAGGATTCGCGGTAAGCCTGCGCGTCGTCCCACGCGCGGCGAAGTTCGGGGTTGGCGTCTAGCGTCGCGCTGAGGGATTCGGATTCGCGCGGGGTTGCGCGTTGGGCTGCCGATCTTGCGGGGATGACGCTTCCGACGATGTGGGCGAATCATCGCCTTCGCGCCACGGATCCTCGCGTGCAGGCGCGACCGGGTGCGCGTCGCCGGCCTCACGAGCGGCAGGATCGAGGCCGAGGATTTCGTCGTCGGTTGCGGTGCGCGAGGCGCGCGCGGGGATCGGGCGTCCCGTGTCGTGCGTGGTGCCCTGGGTCGCGCCGTGCGTGGCGCTTTGCGTGGGACGACGAGGCGGTGCTGCCGCGCGGTCGTTCGGTGAGGCGGGCGCTTCGCGCGTTGCGGTGGATGCGGGTGCCATGATGAAAGCCTCCTTGTCTCAAATTCTGATGCGAGGTCGTATGCGCTACGAAGAGCATTGCGACGCGCGGAAACGCTGGCGTGTAGTGCTGGAAATGCACTACACGTCGCAAAATGCGCCCGGAAAGTGCTGCTGAGACGTGACTTACCGGATGTTCGCCTGTCCGCAAAACCACGTAAATTGTAACGAAGGTACTATTTCACGCGTTGGCCGCTCTCGGTAAATTAGTGACAGCGGGGGAAGCCACGCGGCTGTCCTGGAGAACGGATATGGCCCGCAACAGATACTGAGGTGATGCATGAGCTCGACGATTTCCGCAGTGGAAGAAAAAGCAAAAGCAGACGCAGCCTCCGCAAAGGCTCAGGCCATCGCGATCGAACGCCGCCGCAGACGCCGCGCGAAAATCTCCGCGCAAGTTCACGTCAAGGTGATGAATTCGCCGGAGCCGTCCGAAGAAATCTGCATGAGCATTGACGTGTCGCGCGACGGCCTGCTCTTCACCGCCAAGAAGCCCGGATACTGGAAGGGCCAGCAGCTCAGCGTCACGTTTCCGTTTTCAACCGCGGCACAGGCCCTGAACACGCCGCAAGTCGCAGACATCGTGCGCGTCTC
Source organism: uncultured Acidobacteriota bacterium (assembly GCA_963814855.1). Lineage (GTDB taxonomy): Bacteria > Acidobacteriota > Terriglobia > Acidiferrales > UBA7541 > Palsa-295. The sequence goes on along the minus strand of CAWFEL010000007.1, from coordinate 943,036 downwards.
CGAGCAGCCGGGCGGAAAATTCAGCGTGGCCGTACAATTTCACGCCGCGAAGTCGGACGCCAAGGCGGATCGCAAGGGCGCCTCGGGTAACGCGATGGACGCGGGCTCAACCGGCGCGGGAATGCCGGCGATGGAGAAGGGTCAGTCCATCGTGCTGGCGGTAGAACCGGACACGCGAACCGCTGAAATCATGCGCAACATGCTGACGCAGGATGGATACACCGTCATCATCGTGCCGACCGCGCAGGAAGCCCTCGAAGTGCTGCGCACCACCACACCGGCCGTCTTCATCGCGGAAGTTGAGGCGACGGACATGTCCGGCCACGACCTCTGCCTGATCATCAAGCGCAACGAACGCCTGCAGCGCGTGCCCGTGATTCTGCTGACTCGCTCGGCGCAGCCCGCCGATTATTCGGCGAGCCATCAGCTGGGCGCGGTCGTCTGCATGGCCAAGCCATTTCAGCCCGAGCGTCTGCAGCACGTAGTTAGGCTGGTCGCGCCGCCTCCGACGCTTAAGAGCGTGTACGGCGCCGCGCGCGTGGGCGGCAGCAACATCGAACGTTCGCTGTAACGCGGTGGCAGGTTTCAGGTGCTAGGTTTCAGAGTTCAGGGGCGTCCGCCAGGGCGCCCTTTTTGTTTTGCGCGCGCGATATGGACGCCGCGTGATTTGACCGCTCTCCGTAACAACAATCCGAACTGACGGATTCAGCGCTGCGTCAACAATCGTCTCCATGTGGAGTGCGGCGGCTTGCCGCCGCTGTATTGCAGGCGAGGCTTGCCTCGCCTGCGGAGGAGACGCCGCAATTGGAATTCGCGGTGACTTCAACGTCGCGGCTCGACGCGGTCGAGTGCGCATTGCCCGATTCGTCGGCATATGCGAATGCGTGGAGCACGTCCCGGCGAGCCGGGACGGCAGACAGCGGCGGCAAGCCGCCGCACTCCACATGGTCCGAGGCGATGTGAACGCTCGATGAATGGCTCGATCACGCCAAGATCGTTTGCCGGGCGTCCGTCGGCGACGGGCGATATGAGACGAATGGCGTCGAAACTGGCGCGCGACACTCGTGATAGGATTATCGGCGATGCACGAGAAGTTCACGCTCGGCCTGATTCAGATGCGCTCGACGAAGAATGGCGAGGAGAATCTCGCGCGGGCGGTGGAGAAAATACGCGAGGCGGCGAAGCGCGGCGCGCAAATCGTCTGCATGGACGAGCTGTTTCACGGCGAATATTTCTGCCGCACCGAGAATTCCGACCTGTTCAATCTCGCGGAGTCGTTTCCCGGGCCCACGACCGATGTGCTGATGGCGGTCGCGCGCGAAAACAAAGTCGCGATCGTCGCTTCCCTCTTCGAGCGCCGCGCGGCCGGCCTCTACCACAACACCTGTGGCGTGATTGACGCCGACGGATCGTTCCTCGGCAAATATCGCAAGATGCATATCCCGGACGACCCGCTCTACTACGAGAAATTTTATTTCACGCCGGGCGATCTCGGCTTCCCGACGTTCGACACGCAATACGGACGCATCGGCGTGCAGATCTGCTGGGATCAGTGGTATCCGGAAGGTTCGCGCGCGGTGGCGTTGGGCGGCGCGCAAGTGATTTTTTATCCCACGAGCATTGGGTGGCATCCGGCGGAGAAAGCGGAATTCGGCGCAGCGCAGCTCGACGCATGGAAGACGATTCAGCGCGCGCACGCGATCGCGAACGGCGTGTTCGTCGCGGTGGTGAATCGCGTGGGCTTCGAGGGAACGCCTGCCGTAGCAGGCTCAACAGCGACGCATACGACGAGCGACACGGGCCTCGAATTCTGGGGAAATTCGTTCGTCGCCGACCCTTTCGGGCAGATCATGGCCGAGGCCGCGCAGGACAAAGAAGAGATCCTCGTCGTCGAATGCGATCCTGCGAAAAGCGAGGAGACGCGCCGCAATTGGCCTTTTCTGCGCGACCGCCGCGTGGACGCGTACCAGCCGATCCTCAGCCGCTGGCTGGGGAAATGACGATCCGACCAGGATCGGCATCCTGAGCGAGTCGCCGCGGCGACGAGCCGAGGGATCTGCCTTCCCATGGAAGCGTGTCATTGAAGGCGTGTGGAGTGCGGCGACGCCAAGCATCTGCACCGGGTCGGCCGCGGAGGACCCCTACGAAGACTGCGGCGATGATCCGCGCTTGCGAAGGGATTTCACCTGACCTTGCCGACTGAACTGAATTTTCGCATGCCCGCCGAATGGGAGCCGCACGAGGCGACGTGGCTCGGCTGGCCGCACGAGCTTACCGACTGGCCGGGGAAATTCGCGCCAATTCCGTGGGCGTTCGCGGAAATCGTGAGGCATCTGACGCGCGTGGAGCGCGTCAACCTGCTGGTTGAAAATCGCGCTGCGGAATCGCGGGTGAAAGCGCTGCTGCGGAAATCCGGCGCAACGCTTGACGCGATTACGTTCTTTCACGTGCCCACCGATCGCGGATGGATGCGCGATTCCGGGCCGATGGCAGTGGTTGAGTCCCCCGCACCGGTTGTCATTCCGAGGAGCGAAGCGACGAGGAATCTCTCTTCCGGCGCTGCAGGAGAGATCCCTCGCTCCGCTCGGGATGACAACGCCAAAGAAAAACCAACCCTTTTGAATTTCGCGTTTAACGGGTGGGCGAAGTATGACGATTACAAGAAGGACGCGAAAGTCGTCGGACACATCGTGGCTCAGATGGATGGGCAGCATAGCGCCAAGCATCCGCGCCGGGCACGTCCGATCTCCCAGGCTCGACTAACCGTCGACCTGGGAGCCCTTTCTGCTGCGCCCCTACGGGGAAACACATCCTCGCGTGCCAATCGCGTGATTCTGCCGGAGCACAAGGGGCGGCGCGTGGTACTCGAGGGCGGCTCGATTGACGTGAACGGGCGCGGGACGCTGCTGACCACGGAAGAGTGTCTGCTGAGCGATGTGCAGGAGCGCAACCCCGGGTTCACGCGCGAAGATTACGCTGAAATCTTTCGCCGCTATCTCGGCGTCACGAACGTGTTGTGGCTGCGGAAAGGAATCGCGGGCGACGATACGCACGGTCACGTGGACGATCTCGCGCGGTTCGTGGACGCGTCAACCGTGGTGACCGTGTTCGAGGACGATTTCGCGGACTCGAATTACGAGCCGCTGGCGGAAAATCTGGCGCTGCTGAAGAGCATGAAGGATCAGGACGGCAACGCGCTGCGCGTCGAGACGCTGCCGATGCCGGAGCCGGTGTGGTTCGACGGCCAGCGCCTGCCCGCGAGCTACGCGAATTTCTACATCGCGAACAAAATTGTGCTGGTGCCCACGTTCAACGATCCCGCCGACCGTGTCGCGCTGGAAAAGCTCGCAGCGCTCTTCCCCGCTCGCGAAATCGTGCCAATTTATTGCCGTGATCTCGTCCTCGGCCTCGGCACGATCCATTGCATGACGCAGCAGCTGCCTGCGCCAGCCGCAGATTAGAGCGTTAGCCTGATGGCCGTTCGGCAACGCGTTTCGACGCTCGTAATAACCTCGAAACAAATGCCCGGTGACCGCCGTGGAGCGTTGTCCTGTTCACGGACACGTAGTTTCGCAGTTATCGGAGGTAAACGACTGGCCCCCCTCCCGCCCTTGCCGTCAATGGCTTGACTGTTCCGAGCTTCTTGGCTTTCTTGAGTTGCTTTGCTGATTTGGCACTCTTCTTAGTTCTGGCCACTTTAGCCTCCCGTGAATTCCATCGCAGGTCCGATCCATTTCGCGATTCCATTGGGCCGTACTGCCTACGCCGGAGAGTATTGCAGGTCCGGGGCCAAAGTCCACCGGCAACCTCTGGGGAGCCAAGCCAAACGAAGCAAAGTGCTTAGGAGGGATGATGATACGGAGGCCTGGCAGCAAATTCGGTGCACGTTGATAAAGTCAACTACATCTGTTGAATTATCGTGCAGTCGGGGAAGGATATATCCAAATTCGTATCGGGAGGGCTCTCCGTCAGCCATGTCGTAGCAGTTAGAAGAATTCGATAACCACCCACATGCCGATAAGTTTTGACACTCGCTCGATCGAGCGGCGCGTGGCAAAACTAGGTCACCTGTACGTCCGGCCAGTAATTCTCAGGGCAATAAACAGCGAATCCTCGGAATAGGAACCTTCCGACGCGGCTAAAATCGTTTCAACGACATTCCTTCGGAATCAGGAGGACGCAATGAACTCAGGCGACGTGCAGCTTAGCGCTCAATCGGAACTGCAGGGCGGCGAAAGCCTTCTTTGGAGTGGGCCAGCCAATCCAGGCCGATCAGCCATGTCGGCACTGCCGGCCGCGCTCTTCGGGATTCCGTTCGCGGGCTTCGCTTTTGTCTCGATGAGCAACGCCTATCGCAACACGCACAATTTGGCGAACCACCACAATACCTTGCCCGGTGGCTTTGGCGCGTTCCCACTCTTCGCATTGCCATTTCTTCTCATCGGCGTTGCAGTGTTCCTGATGCCGCTATGGGTATATCTCAAAGGACGCAGTGGCGTATATGCGGTCACCAATCGCCGCGTGATGCTCATATCGGGCACCAGCACCCGCAGCGTGAAGTCCATCATTCCCACCGATATCGCCGAAGTGGATCACCGCGAGCGTCCCGACGGGACGGGTGATGTGCTGATCCGCACAAACTCCGTGATGCGCACGAACAACGGAACCACGCAAATCACGGTGGGTTTGTTCGGCGTTCCCAACGTTAAGGAAGTCGCCGGCCTGGTGATGAAGCTGCGCGCGCAGCCCGTCGCGAGTTAATCCAGACCCGCGCCGATTCTTCCGCTGTTCCGGCGAAGTGCTAGCCGTGAGATGGCCGGTAATCCGATTAATCAGAGATAGATCGTTTACTCGGATGTGCCATTTGATTCGATCTGAGACAGCAACGCCTTATTCGTGATCCACTGGAGGCTTTCGCAGCAGCCTAAGTCGCCGTCGTCAACCCAGTCTTCCGAACCGTCCCCGAGGCGCCGTACGTTAAGCTTGTAGGTTTCTAGAGAAAGGAAGCCACCTGTTTCAACCGTATAGGCGACGATGCGCGAATCAGGCGACCAATATAGCCCTCGGATGGCTCTCCCATGATGGAACAGCATCTTCTTCCCCTCGCCAGAAGGGTGAATGACGTAGTAGCTATAGTCCTGCTCATCTAAGAACGCAATCCAGTTTCCGTCGCGTGACCAAGTAGGAGATGTTCCGACACCAAGCGTTCTCCGTTCTCCGTTCTCGACATTCTGGACTACCACCTTGCCTTCCGACTCGAACACGACTTCCTCGCCGTCTGGCGACCAACACTGAGTGGTTAGCCTTCCGGTGTTGGAAGCAAGATCCCGGACGGATTCCGTGGCAATGTTCAGAACCGTCAATCGAAGACTGTAATTACTTATATTTACGGTGTTTATTGCGATCCTCGACATGTCATACGACCAGCACATTTCCCCGGGGCGTCGCACGCCCGGGAATTCGCGAAGGTCCGAGTTGTCAGTCTTCATCACGCCTAGTGATAAAGGTTCGAGGGCGAAAGCAACTTGGCTGCCGTCGTTGCTAATCGTGCCTCCCTGGGCACGATGGTTAGGAAGGGATTTGCCCACGAAGGCTTTTCGTTTCTTGAAATCCACGATTCGAAGTCCGCGTGGACCGTATGAAGCGATTGCCAAGCCATCGCGCACCTGGAGGCCGACAAGTTCGGCACGCACAGTATCGTCTCTTGTGGCGTTCGATGATGCGATATTCGAAGGTGACGATGTTGAGAACAGACGTTCGCTCGTGACATGCCCGCTGAGAAGAGGCACAGACGTCAGACAGAACAATAGGAGGACTGCTTTCGCCTGATTCACGATGCCTCCATTCTCCCCCTTGAAGAGAAATCACGCACGTGTTCCAGTACGGTAAAACGAATGGGGCTGAAAGCAAAACTCTTTTCCGGATTCTTCCCCAAATCCCGATCATCGCGCTGGCCGAACAAGTGGGTCTGGGCCCGGCCGGGCCCTGCTCGCCCCCGTCTGGCACCCCCTAACCCCCGCCGTTGCTGTTGGCTGCGGAGTAACTCTCATGAAACTTTGTGCTGGCGGTCTATTGTCAGGAGCGCTTCCGGGCCACACGATATTGGCGGGGGTATTCGCCCCAAAACCCGCTATGGGCGGGTTCTCGTCGGGGGACGAGATGCGAATGCTGCGAATTTCAGCGTACCGGAAGACAAGCCATGCCTGACGCCGCGCGGATTGCCCAAGCGCAGGCCCTGGAGGTTCCGCTCATACTCCAAGGCGCGAAGACCTCGGACGGAACGGGTCACCGCGAACTCTTCAAAGAGAACGCGATGACGACGCTCGTGTTTGAAAACGGCACGGTGCTGAATCTGCGGACCAAGCTGGCGGTTGGGCAGGCTGTTTTCATCCACAACGAGCAGAACGGACGAGAAATCCTGTGCAAGGTGGTGGAGGCGCCCGCCGAAGGCGAGGCTGGCCACACGGAACTCGAATTCACAACCGCCGATCCCGACTTCTGGAACGCCAATGCCCTGCGGAATGGCGCGAGCTTACCGGACCCTGTGGTTGGCGCTGCGAAATCCGCAACAAACGAACAGACTGAAGCTCCGGGTGCAGACGACCTGGCGATGATGAGCGAGAGCACTTCCAAAATTCATTTGCCGAACATGGTCAAGCCCGGGAAAGAGTCCGGCGGCTCGCTGCGCGAAGAGCTGGTGCCCGCGCACGAGATGGTTCCCAATTCGGAAGCTGCGCCTGCCGTGCCGATTCCCGATTTTGAGCCAGCGGCAACGACCGCTTCGGATGCGTCCGAACCTACCGGCGAACAGATTGACGCGGCGCTGAAGCAAATGTCCGGCGCGGTGCATGCCACTCCAGTGGACGGCGCGGAGCCGGAGCAGGACCAGAAACACCTTGCCGCGCTGATGGAACGTGACGCGCGACTCGCCAAATTCGCGGCGTTCAAGGAAAAGCAGGCGGACAAGATCCAGCGCGACTTCGCAACGAAGAGCGCGTCAAAAGTCGCGCCGGCAGGTGGGACGGAACGAGACAAGGAATTCGAAGCCGCGAGCGAGGAGCCGCCGATATGGGCGAAGGCGACAGCTCTCGATAAACTCACAACCGGAAAGAACGCGACGTACCTGACGATCGGCATCGGCGGTGCTGATCGTGGTGGCTGTGGCTTTCCTATGGCACTCGATGCGCGCCGTGCTGATTCCCCCGAGCGATGCGCCCGTGGCGTCCGCGCCGGCACAGCCGGCTGCGAATCCGGCGGCGGCTGCAACAGCTCCCACGCCTGCCGCGGCGACTCCGCCCGCGGTGACGGCGTCAACGAACACGGCGCAGCCGATTGTGGCGCCTGCTCCGAAAGTTGCTGCAGCGCGCGCTCCTGCTGAAATTCGAAAGCCCTCGAGCCGCGACGTTGCAAGAGAGCGCGCCGAAGCTGCTGCCTTAGCCGACGCGGCGCGAGCAAAAAGCGAGAATCAAAACGCTGCGAGCGCTCCCGATATTATTCCCGCAACAGTTCTGTCGCAGCCGCAGCCGACTCTGCCGCCATGGGCGAAGGACATGGAGGTGGATGGCGTCGTGACCATGGACGTCACCATCAACGAAAAAGGAAACGTAGCCGGAACGAAGGTGCTGTCCGGTCCGCGCGCGCTGCAACGCGAGGCGGAACGCGCGCTCGGATTGTGGCAATTTGCGCCCGGGCAATCCGGCGGCAAGCCAACATCGTCGCATCTGACGCTCAGCGTGCAATTTTTGCCGCCGCCCCCGCCGAAGCGATTCCCGTAAAATCACAGTACGACGAAATAATCAACGTTTGGCGCAAGCCTCTGCAACTAGCCATGGGTCGTAAGGGCGCAGCATGCTGCGCCCGGCGAAGTTCCTTGGCTAGACGTCGAATGTCTTGCAATTCGAATCGGCCCTAATGCGATCGTGCACGTGGCGAACGGATGCAACGCCACACCGGGCGCAGCATGCTGCGCCCCTACGGAGTTTTCTTCTTAATGTGCCAACGGACGGGGTTCAGGCGGATGTATTCGCAGGTATTGTGGAAATCTTCGTCGTCGCGAATGATGTGTTCGTAGTAGCCGCGCTGCCAGAGCTGCAATCTCGGTTTCCCGAGTGCCTCTCGAATACGTTTGGCCGCGGCAGACTTGAACGATCGCACGATTGCGGGAATTGAGTCTTCAGCGACCGCAACGACGCGCCGCACATCTTTAGGCGAGGCGACGACACTCGAACGTAGGGGCGCAGCATGCTGCGCCCGGCGCAGATGCTTGGCGACAATTGAGGCATCATCCACGCGCGTCCGCAGACGAACGATCCCGTGCATGTGATTCGGCATGACGATGTGCGGCGCGAGTTCGACGCGGGCGAAGTGCAACGGGATTTCCCGCCAGCAGTCTTCAATGATTTGCCCGAGCGAATTTAGCACCACGCCGTGGCCGAGCACGTGGCCGAACATGTGTTTCTTGTTTTGTGTACAGATCGTGACGAAGTAGGACGCAGAGCAGGAGTAGTCGAATGCCGGTATCCGGACCGAATGGCGGCGCGGGAGGGAAGATTCGGCACGCATAAGAACTGGGCGATTGTGGTCCCAAGTCCGGCGGACGTGAAGACCGGTGCCTCGTGACCGAGGCTGATGGTCGGATCGCGCCAAGCTCGATTGCCGGGCGCAGCATGCTGCGCCCCTACGAAGAACCCTGCGTGGTTCCCTGCTGGGCTTGGGCGGCTTGGCGCTGCTGCTTCAGCAGGAATTCGCGGTGGAACATGGCGTGGGCGCGGACATTTGCATAACCTAACGGGGATTCAATCTTCGCCACCTGGCCCGCGTCGGACGAGAACCAGCGCATGCAGATTTCCAGCTCCGTGGCGTGATTGTCCGCGAATTCGTCGGGCATGATGCTGGGGAGGGTTAATTCGAGAGCGGCGTGCGCGGGAGAGCTGTCATCCCGAGCGGAGCGAGGGATCTCTCTTGCAGCGCCGAAAGAGAAATTCCTCGTCGCGTCGCTCCTCGGAATGACAGGCCCGGAAGGATCGCCGGCGGGCGACTGCGCCCCTACGACACCTTCTCCCTGGCGGACGACGACCGGGGCTTCTCCGACCATTTGCGCGATTTCGCGGTACTGCTTGGTGCGCGACTCCTCGTCCGGGATGACGAACTCCTCGAGGCCGATCATGCGCTTGATCAGCGCCATATTTTCCGGATGCGCCAGCACGGACTGAATCTGCGGATCGGGATTGCTCATCAGCTGCATCAGGACGGCGCGCTGCTGCGACCATAGCGTCGGATACTGCTCGTCGGTTTCCGGATAGCTGAAGAGATTGCCCTTGAGGTCGGCGAGGCGAATCCATTTCGATTCGAAGGCCGCGCCGGCACCGAGCAACGTCACCTCCACGTCGTTCGGGCGATTGCGCCGGAAACAATCCACGGCGAGCAGCATGATATCGGCGTGGAAGAATTTCATGCGCCGCCAGACGAGGCCGATTCGGCCCATGGCCTGATCGCGCGCCATGGAATATCCGGCGGCGGTGTCGTTGTTGGTCATCGCGCCACCAAAAAGCGCCGGAAACGCGCCGGTAAGAAATTGCGCGATCGGTCCCATCAGATTCGCGGCGTGCTGCGCGAGGTCTGGGGGGACTTGGGCAGGCTCCGGCTGAAAGAATCCCGCCGCCAGCGACTGGCCAGGCTTCGCGCGCGCGGGATAGTGCGCGCCGGGCTCGGCCGTTTGACTCTGCAGCGAATCGAAATCGAGCACTTCGCTATCGGCGTAAATCGGCGGGATGCCGTACTCGTACGTCTCGATCTGCAAATTCGAGAGCGTGTTGAAACGCTCCTGCACGCTGATGAGCGAATCGCCGAGCGCGGGACGTCCGCTCGAGCCGTCGCCGGGCAGCGCGTGCAGGACGCGCCAGTGATCGTCCATATTTTCGTTGCGCGATTCGCAGTAGGTGTCCCCGGCGAAAGCGACGTATGCGCCGTCGGGAAATAGTTGCAGCAGCTCGTCGCGCAGAGATTTGTCGTCCAGGGCGAAAAACGCCCAGGGGCGCAGCCACGTGCGCTGGAAGGTGATGAGATTCGGATTGAAGTCGCCGCCTTCGGTGAGCGGGCCGCCCTGCGATTGCGCGAGGCGCGCGAGGCGCTCGTATTCCTGCATGCCGCTGGCAACGGGCGAGCCGATTTTGTCGGCCGCGTGCGGATAGGCCGCGCGCAGCCGCGCCTGATGCACTTCCATATTCCACTGGAGGTAGGGATATTCGTGAGTGTCGTTGGCCCACGGCGGAGTTTTTAGTTCGAGGCCGCCGACGATGGTGATTACTTCCTGGCCGTTGGGGACGCGGAGGCGCGTTTGCGCCGCGGGAACGGTGATGGTTTCGGCGGCGACGAAGTCTTCTTCGGTGAGCACGGCGCCGCATTGAGGGCAGTTGGGAGGATTAATTCGAGAGCTGTCATCCCGAGCGGAGCGAGGGATCTCTCTTGCAGCGCCGGAAGAGAGATTCCTCGTCGCTTCGCTTCTCGGAATGACAGATGAAGAGGAACGCGATGGATGGGCGTCGCTTTGCCAAGCATCTGCACCGGGCGCAGCATGCTGCGCCCCTACGAAACCGCCTTCATGCGCCGGCGTTTCCTCGCTGCATTCGGGGCAGACGTAAACATCGCTGACGAGCTTCACCTCGCGCATGCCGATTTCTGTCTCGGGGTGAAATCCGAAGCGCTGGCCGTCCACGACGAAGCGGACGTACGCGCCGACTTTGCCGTCGGTCCACAGATTAAACGCTTCCTCGACGATCAGGTTGCCGATGCGATTGTTGCGCTCAACGAGGCCGGCGACTTCGGTGGCGGCTTTTGCGGCGGCGACGTCCTCTTCGGCCTGCGCGGACGACGGGAAAAATCGCACGCGCGGCACGTCCTGCGACAGCACGGAGACGAGCGACAGTCCGAACGCCTGATAAATATTGGTGACGAATTCGTAACGCGGCATGTCCTCGACCGAGCTGTTGTTCACCAGTTTCTGCTCGAAGGGCAGATGCCAGTTCTGGTCGCGCTCGCTCCACCACATGTATTGCAGGCCGCGCCAGAATTGATGCGCCTGCTTGATGCGCCGGATTTCCTGGCGGCGAGAAAGCTCGGACTCGGTCGAGAATTGGAATACGAGCCGGCGCAGGGCTTCCTGCAGGCGGTCGGGGAGATTTTCGTTGTTGAGGCCGAAGGGCGAAGCGGAGGATGCGGCCGGAGCCGGGCCTTCGGTCGGCACGATGGAGGGGTCGGCTTGCGGTGTCGGTGTTTGTGTGGGCATTCGTTTCTCGCAGTCAAGATCGAGGTAACTGATGAATTGGGCGATGAGTGGAGCGGCACAACCTGCGGAGTGCGGCGGCTTGCCGCCGCTGTAGGCCGTCCCGGCACGATCCGCGCTGAATGGGCGGCTATGCGTCAAGGATGATTGCCGGGTCCGCCGCGGCGGACTCCTACGAAGGCGGTGACGGATCGTTCAAATCGCGCCAAGCATCCGCGCCGGGCGCAGCATGCTGCGCCCCTACGAAACCGGCGGCTGATGGGCGGCGGCGAACGGGATACTGTGCCACTGCGGAACTGTGGCTGACGGCTACAGCGAAAGAAGTATTTCCACTGCGAGGACATAACTGCTAATCTTTCGCTTCTTTACGCACAGAGAAATCATCCCGACAGGAGCTTTCGCCTTGGTTACGTCATTTTCGACTCGATGTTTCGGAAGCGCGGTGGCACTGGGATTGGCTCTGGCAACGTGTCTTGCGTCTGCGACGATCGCGCGCGCGCAAGGTGCTGCGGGAGTGGGGACCGCGAACACAGAGATCGCTTCGACTTCGCAGCCGCCGCGAAACGTTCAGCCTGGGCAATCCAACTTGCCGGGCCAATCGGGACAAAGCACTCCGCCCCCTCAGGGCACAGGCCCGGCTAATCAGGTGCAGGCGGCGCTGTATGAACCGATCACGGCGAGCCAGCGCGTGGGGTGGGTGCTGAGGTACACGGTTGAGCCGCAGCGCCTGATTGGCGACGCGGTGTATGCCGGCATCGAGACCGCGGAGAATGAACCGCACGAGTACGGTCCGCACTGGGACGGCTTCGGCAAGCGCGTTGGGATTTTGGTCGCGGGCGCGGCCGTCAGCAATACGATGGAGGCGACGCTGGGATCATTTTGGGGAGAGGACCCGCGCTATTTTCGCGTGCCGGACGAGACGTTTGGCGCGCGGGTGAAGCAAGTGGTCAAGCTGACGTTTGTCGCACGCGGACGCGACGGAAATTATCATCCTGCCTACGCGCGCTACATCGCCATTCCCAGCGCGAACTGGCTATCGAACACATGGCGCGCCGATAGCCAGGCCACCAACGGAGACGCCGCGACTCGCACAGCCGAAGCTTTCGGCGCGCGCATGGCCAGCAACGCCTATAACGAATTTTGGCCCAGCGTTCGCGACTATCTGTTTCATCACAATCACTAGAAGCAACGGCGAAAAGCTGTGATTAGTGATTGGTGACTCGTGATTCGGAGCGGGCTGCTAGTCTCGCGGTTGAAATGATTTTGCAGGGGTCCGCCGCGGCGGACCCTGCGAAGGGCCTTGGCAGATTTCTGCCATTAATCGCGCGTCTTCCCCACCTCGGACCGTGTGGAGTGCGGCGGCTTGCCGCCGCTGTCTTTAGCACCGGAGCTTGCTCCGGTGCGGTGCGCGAGGCGTGAGCCTCGCGCAATTCGATAGCGCTAGCGCACGGTTGCAGCACGTCCCGGCAAGCCGGGACGGCGTACAGCGGCGGCAAGCCGCCGCACTCCACATAAGCGACGCCGAAGCGCGCGGAAGCTCTCCATTGCAGAACTTCTGTGACATAGCGCCCCACGAATCACGAATTACAAGTCACGAGTCACGCCTTCTCGCTGGCGGATTATTCGATTTTGAAGTTTGTGTGGCCGAGGGCGATGGCGTCGGCGAGACGCGCGCCGCGGTCGTCGGATGGGAAGCCGAAGCGGCAGCGCACGAAGTGAACATTCTGCAGGTCGAGTTCCCCGCCCTCATATCGCAGGCGCGTGCCGATGAAGGTCATGTTGCGCCAGCGAATTCCGTCGAGCGTTTGCGCCGCGCCTTCGATGGTCAAATCCTCTACGCGAATGTTGTCGGTGAACGCACGCGTGTACGGCGGGAGAAGAAGTTCCGCGGTGTCCGGCATTAGCGACGCGTCGAGGTAGCTCCCGCCGAATGTTTTGCGATCGATAGTTTCACCGGCGGTGACTTCGCGCGGCCCACTGATCGTGACGTGCGCGGTGTGCGCGGCGGAGGGCGACGCGCCAACGGTATTCTGCGCGGAGGCCATCTCGGCGAGCGAAATGCGCGCGAGCGTGACGTGTTCGAGCAGGCGCGTGTCGTCGGGGCGCTGCTGCAGGATTTTATCGAGTTGCGCGAGCGCGAGGACGAAGGTTTCGGGCTCGGCGGTGCGCGATTGCAGCCGCGCAACGGTGACGAAATTCTCCGCGCGGTCCACGCTGATTTCGGCAGACGCGATGTTTCCCGCCTCGGCGTCGGTCAGCGCCGATGCCAGCGCGTACATGAAATCGCGTTCCCACGGGGACGCGTTCGCGGAATTCGCGTCGGCGGGCACGCTCGCGTCCGGCATGGGCGCGATTATCGCGTGGCGCTGGGCCGGATGCATCGTCCAGCGCACGCCGCGCCACGCGAGCGTGACGACCAGGACCGCCGCGAGCGCCATAACCGTATAGCGCACGTACGCCGGAGCGGACCCTGACGGCGCGCGCCGGCCCCTGCTTCGGTGCCGGTGACGCGAATACCCGCTCGGCGCCTTCCATGTGCCCAAGTCCGCGATGCCTCTGGTAGGCATTCTAGACCGTGGAGGCTTCGAACGCGAAGTTGTAGGGGCGTAGTCGGCCGCGGCGGAACATGTGGAATGGTTTTGTAGGGGCACGATATATCGTGCCCGGCAAACGACCTTGGCGAGCACTCGCCATTCGCCTCGAATGAATCGCCCTCGAAATGTGGAGTGCGGCGGCTTGCCGCCGCTGTCTTCAGCGCCGGAGCTTGCTCCGGCGGGGTGGGCGAGGCGCGAGTCTCGCCCAATTCGGGGTGTATGCGAACAATTGCAGCACGTCCCGGCAAGCCGGGACGGCCTACAGCGGCGGCAAGCCGCCGCACTCCACATGGTCCGAGCTGGGCCAGACGTGCGGCAGATGGCGAGATTTAGCCAAGGATTTGCGCCGGGCACGATATATCGTGCCCCTACGAAGAAAAGGCTCGTGCCAGTCAGCGCGGGGCGGAATCGTTCGCGAGGGCGTCGCGGAGGAAATTCACGAGGTCGCCGTGATCGGAGAAAATGTGCGTTTCGGGCGGGGATAGTTGCGCGAGCGAGGAAGAATCGGTCGCCGCGGCAGGCGGCGTCCGGTGCACGCGGGCGACGAAGCCGCGCGTGGCGCGGCCGGAATGGCTCGGAATTAACTCGGTCGCTTCGATCTCTACGTGATGGATCGGGCCGGCGACGGTCTCTGCGTCGGTTGCATGTTCGGACGAGGGATCATCGGGATCGGCGGTGTTGTCGGCGGGCGCGGTGGTGGTTGCGTCGGCGGAATTTTTCCGCGCCTGGCGTTGGAGCGCGAGCAGAGCGGCTTCGGCCTCGCGCGCGGCTTCGAGCGCCTGGCCCATGGCTGGATTAACGTGATAACGCCCGTTGATGAATGGCATGGATGGAGCCTCCAAGCAGGTTTTGTGGAAACGCAGAATGCAGCGATGGCGAATGGCTATGGGCACAAACTAACCGAAGGCGTCGCGCATGTGGAGTGCGGCGGCTTGCCGCCGCTGTATTGCAGGTGAGGCTTGCCTCGCCTGCGGAGGAGAAGTCGTCATTGGATTGCGCGGTGAGTTTAGCGGCGAGACTCGACGCGGACGGGTTTGCACTGCCCGATTCGTTGGCCCGCGCGGATGCGGGGAGCACGTCCCGGCAAGCCGGGACGGCCTACAGCGGCGGCAAGCCGCCGCACTCCACATGGTCCGAGGTGGGCCAGACGTGCGGCAGATGGCGAGATTTCGCCAAGCACTTTCGCCGGGCGCGTCTGATCTCCCAGGCTCGACTAACCGTCGACCCGAGAGCCCTTCCTGCTGCGCCCCTACGTCTCGCGATTTTTCGGCATCGAGGATTGCAGCTCGAGCATGCGATTGATCTGGTGCCACGAACGGCGTCGGATGGGTGCGGCGAGGCGCGCGCTTGGCGACGACGGAGAAAGGTGGGAGTCATTCCGGGTCCCGGACTGTCGGGACGAGGGATCGCTCGGGGCGGCCGCGTGGGGAGAGGAGGAGGTGGGCGTCGAGAGAGATTCGTCGCCGCCGCTGGAAGGCGTCGGGGACCCGGAATGACCGGCTGCGGGGGACAGCGCAGTGAAGGTGGTTGGAAGAATCGGCGGAATGCCCGCGATTCCGAGAATCGAATTCAGCAGCGCGCGATTTTCCGCGCGAAGGCGATCAATTTCGGCGCGCTGTTGCGCGATTTCAGTTTCGAGGGTGCGCGTGTAGCGCGTGGAAATTATTCGCCGCCACAGGGTTTGCCACATTCGTGCGGTCTCCGATGCCAGACTCATGGGGTACAATCACGGCGAAGATGGCCATTTTCGAAATTCGCACCGAGCCGGGGCAGGTCACCGTCGAACTCTCTCCGCCGATTCGTCTCGGTGGAGCGCTACTGTTCTTGCTCGGGCTCGCTATTTTTGGAGTGGAGGTGTACGTCACGTTCCCCTACCGTGCGCGCGTTGTCGGGACGATTCCCGGAGTCGGTCTCGACGGTGGAGAAGGATTCGGCTGGCCAGTATGGATCGCCGCGATTCTCGGTTGCATTCTGATATCTGCGATATTCTTTGCGGCGCAGTGGCGGCGACTTTGGATGCGTCGAGAGCAGATCCGATTCACAAGCGATGCGATCGTTTCCAGTCGCGAGTTTCTCGTCGGCCGGCCCCGCACCGACCGATATGAAATGAATTCGATTCAGTTCCCTTACTTTGAGCCGCACAAAGGGATTGCGTTTAGATATAAAGGCCGAACCGCCCGCATCGGTGTAGGGATGGCGCATTTTGAAATGATGGGCGCCATCTCTGCGGTAATCCGCGAGTTTCCCGAAACAGCCTCGCTTTGGGCCCGCTGCACCGACGAGCCGCAGGCACCGTCACCCTTACCATCAATCATCGCGAAATAAATATGTAGGCTGCGCGTCGCCTAACAAAGCGGGACGTCGCCATTACTGAGAATTGATTTTCATCTGGAGCCGCCAGTAAACAGCTTCGTTGGTCGTGCTAGACTCTCCGGCAAGAGGTAAGTATTCATGTGGGACAGTCCCGTCCATTTGTTGATCGTGCTGTTCGTACTGGCGGTATTGTGTGTCCCCTATTTCGTTCCTACGATCATCGCCTCCAGTAGAGATAAGACGAACCGTTTCACGATCCTCGCGATCAACTTTTTCCTAGGCTGGACGGCTGTCGGATGGATTGTCGCGCTGGTCTTGGCTGTAAAGGCAGACAACGTGACGCCCGCGAAAGCTCCCTAGGAATTGTCGCGGTAGCGGCGGCGGTGAGGAAACTTAACCGGGCCGGTGCCGCGGGTTTCTTCTATTTGGGCTTTGCGGGCTTGCATGGCGCGGATGGTGGGGTCGGCGGAGACGACGCGGGCGGCGAGGCGGTCGGCGAGCGGCATGCGGCGGTCGCTCGATCCCCTGCTGAGATGCGCACCGTAGCGGGATTTCAGGCCGTAGCGCGCGGCGTCGGCGGGATCGTCGCCGTCCATTTTCTCGACGTCCTCGACGCGCGCGGTATCTCGCACCAGATTCGGCAGAGTGCGCAGCAGCTCGATGCAATTGTCGGTGATACGCCAGACTGGATCCCCCAGGCTCCCCTTACCGGGGACCTGGGGCCCCCGTTCATCGGCATCCAACATTTGATACATGAGCATCCATCCGCCGACGCGGTCGTCGTCCGCGGGAATCGGGCGCGGGAAACCGGCGGCGGCGAAGACGTCTCCCATCTGCTCGGCGATGGAGGCTTCGTCGGTGCGGCGCGCGAAGGCGTCGGGCGAGAGGTAGATCGCGTCTATTTTTTCGCGGGTGGAAGCAAAGAGCTCGGAAGTCCGCTCGCGCGGACCGGATGAGAAGGGCGCCTTCGGCAGAGAGGAAGACGCTTCGCGACCGTCATTTATGTCGGAGCTGAAGCTCCGACCCACAAATCCACTGCCCGCTGCGCCCGTCGCCACGGATGACGCAACGGAGTCTCGACTGCTGAGCAGCGAACGCGCGATGATTTCGCGGGCGAGTTCGCGCGGCGGCGTGCGGCGGGTTACGTATTCGCGGTAGGTTACGACGCGGGATTGGGGATTATTGGCGCGATCACGCGACGTCTCGGCGCCATGTGGAGTGCGGCGGCTTGCCGCCGCTGTATTGCAGGTGAGGCTTGCCTCGCCTGCGGAGGTCACGTCCGAATTGGAGTGCGCGGTGAGTTCAGCATCGAGGCTCGTCGCGGTCGAGGTTGCATTGCGCGATTCGTTCGCCGATGCAGATGCGTGGAGCACGTCCCGGCAAGCCGGGGCGGCAGACAGCGGCGGCAAGCCGCCGCACTCCACAGGGGCTATGCCTGTCGCCGAGTCTTGCTTCTGGCTTACCGTTCGCGATGCCGCACCGGGCGCGTCTGATCTCCCAGGCTCGATGATCTCCCGAGCGCCTCTTACCGAGTCCTCGGGAGCCCTATCATTCCGTCTACCTGGGAGCCCTTCCTGCTGCGCGCCTACTGAAGAAAAACCGGACGCTGCTGCGCTACTCCCAGGAACTGACGCGTGCCAGTACGCTGCTGACGGATGCTCGAAGCCCCAATCAACCGAGATCCAGCGCGGGGACCACGGCTGCAGGTTTGTCTGCTCGGCGCGGATTACGTGGCGCGAATAATCGAAGCGGTCGAAATATTGGCCGGCGAAGACGTCCCAATCGCCGTCGAGAAACGCGCGCCGCAGGTGCGATGGCAGCGCGCGCAAAGTTTTCAGGTAATGCTCGTCGCCCGCGTAAATCGGATTGTCGGTGACGCGCGCGGGAATGAAATCGTAATCGGAGGGATCGTACTCGGCGGGATTTTCCATGCCGGGCGCGGGCTGCTTGTCAATCCACAGCGACTTCACCCAGGCGTGGCCAATGTTGCCGGGATTCGTCGCCGCAGCCATGCACGGAAACGCGCCGGGCACGGGGCACCGGTTGCGGCTGGTGAGGAATTGCCACTGGCGCAGAGTGAAGAGCGTCAGCTCGTCAATGCCGATGAAAAGAAATTCCGCGCCCTGATACTGGTAAACGTCGTGCTCGTTCTGGCAGTAGCCGAAGCGCGTGGTCGAGCCGTTCTTCCAGGTGACCAGGTGCTTCGATTCCTGGAAGTTCGTGTAGAGGTCGCGCGGAACGTCGCGGCGAAAATAGTGCAGAAGCGTCTGCTCAAGCTCGGGGAACGTGCGGCGCAGCAGGAGCGTGTTGGCGTTGGCGTGCTCGTGCGCCTGGATGACCGCTTCCATCAGCAGCGCTTTCGATTTGCCCGGACCCGCCGCGCCGCCGAAGAGGCGATATTTTGCGGGCGACTTGTGGAATTCCTGCTGCTTCGGGAAAGGCGTGTAGCCGAGTTCAATATTGATTTTGGCGGGCTCGACGGCGGGAGCGGGCTCAGCGGCTGGGGCAGGCGGCGCAGGCTCGGCGGTGGAAGCGGATTCGTCCGGGCGAGCGTTCTCGGATTGGATTTCTTGCAGGAAGCGTTCGACGCCGGAGATGACGGTGACCATGGGGAGCCGAGAACCGAAATGCGAAACTCGAAAGTCGAAATTCGAAATGCAATATTCGAAACGCGCGGGCCGCGTTTCGTGTTGCGAGTTTCGAGTGGCGCGTTTACGTCAGCGCGCGGATTTTCTGGCCGACGTAGAACGCAGCGGCCCCGCCGAGAAACGATGCGCCGATCGGGATGTGGTGCAGGCTGAAGACTGCTCCGAGAGTAAACGAGGCGATGCCGCCGAGTTGCACGATGTAGCCGATGGTTTTTCTGCTGACGCCGGTGCTGGGCGCGGTCGTGGTGGTGCCCGTGGTCGGTGAGGTCATGATGGCTCCTTGGTGAGGCGGACAATGGAAAAGAGAAATTGGAAAATGGAGAAAATGTAAAACATGCGAAGTTGCCTTTGTAGGGGCACGGCATGCCGTGCCCGGTGCGGCATTGCGAACGGTATGCCACGAGCATGGCGTGTCTGAAGGCGTTGCTCGTGTGGAGTGCGGCGGCTTGCCGCCGCTGTCTTTAGCGCCGGAGCTTACTCCGGAGCGGTGGGTGAGGCGTGCCTCGCCCAGTTCGAGAGCGTGCGCGCACGATTGCAGCACGTCCCGGCAAGCCGGGACGGCAAACAGCGGCGGCAAGCCGCCGCACTCCACATGATCCGAGGAGCGCCGGACTCGCGGCGAATGGCGAATCATCGCCAAGGATGTTTGCCGGGCGTAGCGTGCTACGCCCCTACGGGGAAAAACCGGGGGCGGATGGCTGACATCACGCCAAGATCGTTCGCCGGGCGTAGCATGCTGCGCCCCTACGAGGAATCTTCTGTGGGGGCGGGCGGCAACGCTCGGGCGGGGCGGGAGACGGCGTGGACCAGCTGGACGATTACGGGCGCGTCGGCGTTCGCGCGGGCGGGCGGTTGCGAGGCTTCGATCTGGCGCGAGCATTCCTTGAGCACATCAACGAGGAGCTTCGCGACAACGCCGCCGTCGGGATTCTTTGTGGTCAGCTGAGCCATCACGTGGACATACGTTTTGGCGATGGCGTATTCGTCGAGGCCGCACTGGCGGAGCGCTTCGCCGATGGGGATGCGCGGGCCGGGAGGGCCGTCAAGGCGCAGCTTCAGTTTGGAAAAAATCGGCGAGGACTCGCCGAGGGTCGCGGATTTTTCGCGGGAAGAATGGCTTTTCTTGCTTTTGCGCTTGCGTCGCGGGCAGCGAGTGGTTTTGTTTTTCCTGCAGACTGCGGCGCGGAGCGCTTTGCGCCGGCGTTTTGTTTGGGCATGGCGATATTTTTCCGTGTCGAGGAAGCCCATCACCGCGCCGTCGAGCGACTCGCGGTGTTTGGCGCAAAAGACGTCGCCGCGCAGCGCCGCGCGAGTGCAGCGGATCCAAATTCGCGCGGAATCGCGGGATGGCACGAGTGCGATGCAGATGGGCATGGAGATGGAGTTCAGGTTTTGGGCGTTAGGTGCGAGGGCGAGAAACGAACGAAAATACACGCCAGCCGAACAGTCATTTTCCGCAGCGTAAGATTCGGCAACGTGTGGAGTGCGGCGGCTTGCCGCCGTTGTCGTGCAGGCGAGGCTTGCCTCGCCTGCGAAAGTGACCAAACAATTGGATTCGAAGATCAGTTCAGCGCTTCGGAGCGAATTCGAGACGATCCGTGCGCGTCCCGCATTGCACACGCACGCAGCACGTCCCGGCAAGCCGGGACGGCATACAGCGGCGGCAAGCCGCCGCACTCCACATGGTCCGTGGTAGGCCGCACGTGGGGCAGATGGCGAGGCATCGCCAAGAATGTTTGCCGGGCACGGCATGCCGTGCCCCTACGACACCACGGATTACGTGCGATCACGCTTATCGTGCAGAGGGAGCCAAGGTCGTTTGCCGGGCGCAGCATGCTGCGCCCCTACGGAGAAACACCTTCGGCGTGCGGCGGCGAGCAGTGCCATTGCCTAGCGCTTGCTACGGAATCGTGATCCAGGTGGTGCAGACGCTTTTGCGCGA
This sequence comes from uncultured Acidobacteriota bacterium, assembly GCA_963814855.1. Lineage (GTDB taxonomy): Bacteria > Acidobacteriota > Terriglobia > Acidiferrales > UBA7541 > Palsa-295. The sequence continues at coordinate 922,258 of CAWFEL010000007.1, read as the reverse complement.
CTGCTTGCCGTCGGGGCCCTGCGCGGTGACGGAAATAAGATGCTTGCCGGATTCGAAGTCGAGCTTCGGGCTGGTCCCGGTGATGGCGTGGACCAGGTTGACGGGACTCGCGGGCAACGCGATCGGAAATAGAAACGTGGCCTTTCGCGCGCCGGCGGAAATATCGTATGCGACAAACTGCTGGACGCAGTTGAGCGCGATTTTCTTCGAGCACGCCGGAGTCAGCCGGAAATCGTAATCGAATGTGACCGTGACGGTGTGCACGCCATGCGTCGTCTCCGGCGGCTTATTCGCGTCCGGAATTCCCGTCGGCGAAGGCGTGGACGAATTACCGGAAGATGTCCCGGGCGATGCCGCGGAAGGCGGAGGATTCGCGGGAGAGCTCTGCGCGCGGCTGGTTTGCGCGGCCGCGAGAATTAAGAATGCTGCAATTGTTGCTGCGCTGAAAACGACGCGTCCTGTCAGGCCCATTCCCCGGAATACCCGCGATCATCATACCGCAGATGGCGAGGGGTGAGGCGCGAGGGGCGAGACGGCGGCGGCGCGGCTATTGCTTGTCGAAAATGTAGAGATGATCCGAGTCGAGCTCGCTTTCCGTCTTCTTTGTGAGGACCTTGCCGTCAGGAGACACGGTCCAGTGCTCGGTCAGAACAACTGAAACCATCCAATTCCCGGGCGAGCCCATCCGCGACCTGTTGTCCGTGATGAGCGTGGATTTCTTCCAGGACGCTTTGAGAATCGTCATCGCGTTGGGAAACGCGGGATTGGGAGACATATGCTCCTTATCGTCCACGCTGAATGCGACCGTCAGGTCCTTGCCGTTGGTGGTGTAGCGAAACTGAATCGTCGGCGCCGTGTACGTGATTACGACCGTCTGGCTGGTGATCGGGAAGCGCTTGTCGATTTTACTCTGGGAGAGATTCAGGACCCATGTGCCGGAAAGGACGGCAGGCCCGGAATCCTGGGCCGAGCAAGGCAACGACAGAATCAACCCGAAACCGATAGCCGCAGCCAACGCGTGACGAATAAGTGTGCGCATGGCCGCGGATTGTAATACACGCTGAATGAATTTCAACCGAGGATTTGGACGTAGTACATCCAGCGCGGCGAGCGCTAGGAGGGAATCTGCTTGATGGACGGTGGTGAGGCGAAGGTTCTGCGGTGATTGCGGAACCAGAGGACGATACCAATCAGGACGCCCGGCGGGACCGAGAACAGCAAGAACCAACGCGCCTCGGACAATCTCCAAGCGGCAAGACATACTGCCCAGACCACCACCACCAGTCCGACAGGATGTCCCGTCAGCCAACCAGCGCCGGGGAGGCCGAAGGGCACGACGCGAGGCGGAGTCGGATCGGAATCGCGTTCCCGCATCGGTTTTACACCCGGGATAGTCGCGTACGTCTTGTTCACGGTGACAGTATACGCCTGTTCTGCCTACCCCAGGATTTGAACGATGATGCCGGCGCCGCCGGTGATGGAAATTACTTTTGCGCGGACGAAATTGGCGCGGACGCCGGTGACGGTGCGCGCTTCCCCGCCGGTCGCGGCGGACGTGTCAATCGTGGTGTATTGCGCGTCGGAGTCGGTCATCGCCGTTTGCAGGACGATGCTGACAGCCGAGGGCGCTGTGCCGTAGATGGTTTGCCAGCGGATGGTGCGGCCGTTTTCCGGGAAGCCGGCGTAGCTCGGCAGAGCGAATTGCTGGCTGGCCTGTCCGGCCGCGGGCGCTTCGCTGTTGAAGGCGAGGGCGACGTCGCCGGGGAAAATCGAGTAGGGCGGTACCTGTGCGTTGTAGTTCGGCATGGAGGCTCCTGAGGCGAGTGATTAGTGGCTGGACGAGGAAAGCGAAAGCATTACGGCAGAGAACGCAGAGAAAGGCGGCAGAGAAACAGAATTTAACGGGAGCGATAATTTCTACAGGGAGCTGCGCGGGCACACAACGAGGATAACGATAGAATTTCTACGCGCGTGCGACGTTCGTGTCAAGTGGTTATTCGTGTAAAGAAAAATCGTCCAAGGGGAAGGGCGGGCGATCGCCAGCATCGCGCAGAGTATCGGCACCTGTGGAGTGCGGCGGCTTGCCGCCGCTGTAGGCCGTCCCGGCTTGCCGGGACGCGCTGCAATCGTGCGCACAATCTCTCGGACTGGGCGAGGCACGCCTCGCCCACCGCACCGGAGCAAGCTCCGGCGCTGAAGACAGCGGCGGCAAGCCGCCGCACTCCACATGAGCTTTGCCGGGCGAGAAGATGACGATGAATGGCGTCCGGTTGCCAAGGATTTGCGACGGGCACGGCATGTCGTGCCCGCCAAACATTCTAGGCAAGTTTTGGGTATTCATCGCCGAATCTGCGCCAGCGCGTGGTTTGTAGCGCCGTCGTGCCGCCGGCGATTTTGTGTGGTGCCAGCGCCGCGGAAATTCGCCGGCAAGATGCCGGCGCTACGACACCAGCGCGGGCGGAAGCTCGAGATGGATGGGCGGAATCGCGCCAAGGATTCGCGCCGGGTGTAGCATGCAACGCCCCTACGACAACTTCTTGTGCGGATGATCGAGATGGATGGGCGGCATCGCGGCGAGGATGTTTGCCGGGCACGGCATGCCGTGCCCGGTGGCGCATTGCGGTGGTCAGCCACGAGCGCAGCGTCACGGACGTCTGTTTCACGATGGATGGCGAAAGATCGCCAAGCATGTTCGCCGGGCGCAGCATGCTGCGCCCCTACGAAACCCGTTGCGTTCGGGCGAATTTTATTGCTGCGGCGGTGGCGCTGCTTCGGGCGCGGGTGACGGCGTTGCGTTCGGCGCGGGAGCTGGGCTTGCTGGCGCGGGGCGTAGGCTGAAATTTGCGCCGCGGAGCGCGTTCTCGTCTACCGTGCGCTGCAGGTCGAGCTGGCTCATGTCAATCGAGGTCTCGCCGCCGTAATTCGTGATGTAGTGCAGCTTGCCGGCGTCGAGCCAGTAGCTCATCACTTCGTAGCTGGTGCCGTCCTTCAGCCAGATCGTAGTGGCGGGCGGAGCGGGAGCGGGCGTCGAATCCGGCGCGGCCGTGACGGCCGTTGCTGAGCCGGAATCGTCCGATGACGAATTAGCATTCGATAGATCGCTCAAACTTTGCTGCGAGAGATTCGATGAGCTGTACGGGCCGTACCCTTCGTCGGGTGACACATATCCCGTATTCGAGCTGTCGTCGTTGACGGGACCCGAGCCCCAGCCGAAACCCGAGCCGTAGTAGCCGCCGAAACCAAAGCCGCCGGCATAGCCGAAGCCATAGCCGAATCCGCTACAGCCAAAGCCGGAATTAAATCCCCAGGCGGAGAATGGATCGCAGCCGAAGCCGTAGGCGTAGCCGGGATAACCGTACGGGCCGAGATACCCGTACGCGGGATAGTAAATAATTGGCCTCGGTTGCGGCTGAAAACCGAGGTGCGGCGGCATCGGGCGAATGATGGTCGAGGGTGCGTTTGTTGAACTGAACAGCGAGCGATTCGCGGATGCGGGAGCGTTGGTGACTACGTTGTTGGTGCTGCGCGAAGACGAGTCCTGCCAGATATCGTGGCCCTGGCCGGAAAAGCTCATCGGGCCGGAATGCGTCGGCGCGGATGTCCAGGCGTGCGATTCGGACGGTGGAAAGCCGATGACGGTGGTGCGCGGTGCGACGGTGTCGCTGTGAAGCGCGAGTCCAGCGGCCGGACCAGAACTCGCAGGCGCACCGAAAAGCGATGGGCGCGCGATTACGGCGCCGGTTGTTGCGGAATCCGTATGCGCGGACGCGACGACCGGTGGCCGCGATTGAGTGACAGGCGCGGAATGCGTGGCTGGCCTCGGCGCTGAATGCGACGGCGCTGGCGCGGATGCGTGCGAGCCGCCTCCGAAACCGCCTCCGCCGAAATGACCGCCTCCACCGCCTCCGCCCATGTGTCCGCCGCCACCGCCGCCGTGTTGCGCGAATGCCGCGGAGGGCGCGAACAGCAGTACGGCTGCGGCCAAAGCTCCGACGAAGATTTGTGTGGCGACCGAACGGTATGGATTTGAGCGCGTCATTTTCGCACCTCGCAAAGCCTGTCGAGGCAACGGTCACGTTTTAGTGATCCTACACCATTAGACGCTGCCGCGCACCGCATGGTTGCAGGAGAGGCGGAAACTGGAAAAGTGAAGGCGGAAAATGGGCTCGACGGGCGGTGTTTGCTTCGCGCAATCCGGGGCGCCTGCGAACGGTTGCAGCACGTCCCGGCAAGCCGGGGCGTGCCTCAAATGTGAGCCGAGCGAGACGGCTTTCGCCAATCTGAAGCTTCGTGCGCGAAGGGCGGGGGCGTTTCGAATCGGCTATACTGGCGCGCGATGGTGCCATTTCTACGATTCGGGCCGATCCTGGTGCCGACATTCGGGCTGATGATCGCGGCGGCGATGGTCGTCGCGTACTACGTGCTGCGCGCGGACATGGCTCGGCGGGGCCTGGCGGCGAAAGACACGAGCACGGCGGAAATGTTCGTTGCGGTGCCGGCGCTGGTCGGAATTGTGGGCGCGAAGATTTATCACGTGCTCGAGACGCCGCGCGAACTTTTCGCCGATCCGCTGGGGCAGCTCTTCAGCCGCTACGGGCTGGCGTGGTTCGGCGGACTGATCGCGGGATTCGCGGCGTTCGTGTGGTTGGCGCGGTGGAAGAAAATGCCGCTGCTCGAAGTTTTCGACGCAGGCTCGGCGGCCGCGGCGATTGGCTACGGAGTGGGGCGCATCGGGTGCCTACTATCGGGCGACGGTGATTACGGCATCGCCACTTCCCTGCCGTGGGGCATGAGCTTTCCGCACGGCCTCGTGCCGACGGACGATCGAGTGCATCCCACGCCGATTTACGAGTTGATTGCCGCGTGCGCGATCGCGTGGATCCTGTGGCGGCTGGGCACGCAGCAGTTGAAGGCGCGGCGGGCGACGGATTCGCTGCGGCCGGGGAGCGTGTTTGCGGTGTACCTGATTCTCACGGGCGTCGCGCGATTTCTGGTCGAGTTCATTCGCATCAATCCTCGATCGTTCCTCGGAATGTCGAATGCGCAGGCGGCGAGCGTGGTGTCGGTGATTGTGGGCGCGGCGCTGTGGTGGCATGTAGAGAAGAAGGCGCCGTCGAAAGTGCATGGCTAAACCTCGCTATTAACCTCACGTCTGAACCGTCTCGGGCCATGCGGAGTGCGGCGGCTTGCCGCCGCTGTCTTTAGCGCCGGAGCTTGCTCCGGTGCGGTGGGCGAGGCGTGCCTCGCCCAGTTCGAGATCGTGTGCGCACAATTGCAGCACGTCCCGCCAGCCGGGACGGCAAACAGCGGCGGCAAGCCGCCGCACTCCACATGCGCGGTGCCGCCGCGTGATCGAGGTAGATGGCTAGAGCTCGCCAAGGTCGTTTGCCGGGCGCAGCATGCTGCGCCCCTACCAAGACAAAACCTTGGCGCGGGGATTTCCGCTGCGCCGCTTGTTACTGGCGGGAATTGATTCTTGGCATGCGGATGGCTAGGAGGCCGTCCGAGAGGATGGCGATCGAGCGGGCGGCGTCCACGGCGGCGGGCAATTCGAGGATGCAGACGGATTTCGACGGGCCGCGATCATCTTCGCGCGAGTCCGGCACGCGCGGCTGCAGCATCCGGGTGTCAATTCTTCGCGAAGTTTCCACGCGCCGATCCATTGCGCTGCGGGCATCTGCGCGCGGTTCCCTGCCGGCGCTCGCTCGCGCGGTCGAAAGTTTGCCGCGGCTAATTGCGAGACCCAGATCGAAGCTGCGCGTGACCCTGGCCGCCACTTTGGCTTGCGGGATTTGCGCGGGGCGCGGAACCTGCGCGAGGATTACCAGCCAGCGCGATTCAACGCCTACTTCCAGGCGCGCGGCAGTGGCGCCGGGAATACTCGCCAGGGCATAAATGAACTGCGACGAGCCTTCCACGTTGATCGTGAATCCCAGCAGCAATTCGCGCTCGGCGCTGAGCCAGTCCGCGAGTTCGCCGCCCGGGCGCGGACCACGCGCGAGAAAATGTTCGTAGGCGCGGGTGGAAACGCAATCGTAGGCCTCGAGCAGGCAATCGGTCGGATCACTCAGGGTGACGCATTCGCGCTGCGCCCTTCCCGTGGTACGCACAATACGCTTGCGATTTGCAGCACGGCCCGCGACGGATGGTTCCACGATCGCGTATGTCTTCACAGTGGCGCTCCTTGATTTCACGCGGATTCGATGTCGCGATCCCGGTAGCGCCGCCGCAGAGTTGTGGAGCGTTGCGTGGTACTCGCATTCTGCAGGGTCGCGGCGCCGAGCGGACCCGGGCGCGCGCCTGCGAAAGTCGCTTTGCTGGAAATGTCGCGCACGTTGTCGAGGGCGCTGGCTCTCATTAACTTTTCCATTTCCGTTTCAAGCATTTGCGCGTTGAGCGCGCGCCTGCCCAGCACGCCGACGCCGCGTTCGACGACCGGCAGCCACAGGCAGCTTTCCGAAAGCGCCACGCCGACGAGGAGAGTTCGCGAGTGCCGCGCGACCGGTTCGGCAAGGTCGTAGCCGCGGCCGTCGCACAGAGATTCCGTGGCGAGCACGACATCGAAATCGAATGTCTCCACTTGATCGCGCGCTTGCTGCAGAGTGACCACCTGGCGCGATCCCCATCCGCGATCGCCGAAACGCCGGAGCATCTCGAAGGCGTTTTTGGAGAGCGCTCCAGCCACCAGAATTCGCATTGCGGTTGCAGGCATGGCCGTTCCTCCTTCGCACATCTGCTCCGCGCTTCCAACAATGAGCCGTCAACATTAGTCTCGGCTCATGTGGAGTGCGGGAGCTTGCTCCCGCTGTATTTCGCTGCTCGCAAATTCGAGGCGCGAAGCTTGCTTCGCCCTACCCATCGCTCGCCCTTGCAGCACGTCCCGGCAAGCCGGGCCGGCAAACAGCGGCGGCAAGCCGCCGCACTCCACATGACATCCCTCGAATTCCGCCGGCAGTTTATATATCGGGAAAATCGGAGAGGAAGATTAGCGGGAATATCGCGTTCCAGTACTGCTCGCGGGGCGCAGGATTCGATTCGGGTGGTTCAAGTCGGAACAATACGGATATCGGCGTTGCGGTGATTACCTACGACCGTAGGTAGTTCTCGGTACGGAAATCGTCCGTGGCGCTTGCAATCCTAAGCAAGTGACAACGATATTGACGACCAGTTAATCAAAGCGTAAATTACCGCGACTTTATGCGATGGCGTCCTGGGCGTGGTGCAGCACCTGTTCACCGTGAGCGCCGCGGGGAGTCGTCCGAATGGATGGCCGACATGAGAGATCGAGCCAAGATGACCGCGGGAAATCCCGGCGAAGCGCCGCTTCCTCCGCTGGGGCCGCCGATGTTGCCGGACCTGCCTTCGAAGCATGGGATTCGCTATCGCGTCGTGGTGGTGGACGATCATCCGATCGTGCGGTGCGGGCTGCGCGCGATTCTGGAGAGGCAGCACGACATCGAGGTGTATGGCGAAGCGGCTGACGGGCTCTCCGCGCTCGAGCTGGTGAAGAAGTGCAAGCCGAATCTCGTTCTGATGGATCTGACCATGCCGGAAATGAATGGCCTGGAAGTTACGGCTGCGGTGAGGGAGTGCTCGCCGGAAACGGAAGTGCTGGTTTTGAGCATGCATTTTTCCGAGGAGCTCGCGCGAGAGGTGCTGCGCAGCGGCGCGCTTGGTTACATGTTGAAAACCGACGCGGACTCGGAACTGCTCGAAGCGATTGATCGCGTGCGGCGTCATCAGCCTTTCTTCACGAACCAACTCGCCAGCGCGATGGCGCAGACTTTCCTGGACGGCCCGGCGGAAGTGGGCGAGGACGGCGAGTCGAAGTCTCCGCTGACGGAGCGCGAGATGCAGGTTGTGCAGCTGCTCGCGGAAGGAAAAAGCAACAAAGAGGTGGCTGGAGTCCTGGGAGTTTCGACGCGAACGGTGGAGAGCCACCGGAATCACATCATGCGCAAGATGAGTTTTACGAGCTTCAGTGAATTGATACGGTTTGCGATCCGCAGCAATTTGGTTCAGCCGTAGGCGTCCCGCGGCAGTTGGCGAATTCGAACGGCTCCGCAGTCCGCATCGCAGCAGCTGGGAAACCGGGAGTCGCAGGCTTGCAGTCCTGATGCGCATGGGAGCCGTCTTACTGCGATACCTCGTTATTTTTGAGTGCGGGATTTCGTGTCGGGCTTGCCTATTACGCTTTCTTGACTGTCTTGCGGCGGCCGCGGCGCTTGGTGGGACGCTCCGCCGGTGGCTCGCCGATCAGCTCCGCGCTCCAGATGGAGGTGACGAACTTCTTCACGCCGTGATTATCGAAATCAATCGTGGTGCGCTCGCCGTTTGATTCCGTTACAACGCCAAGACCGTACTGGTCGTGACGAATAGCCTGACCCTCGCCGAGAGTTTGCACAATGCCTCCTAGGATTTCGACAAACGGTGACGTCCTGACAGGTTTTAGAGGGCGGTGACGCGCTCGGCCTGCAAACCCTTGGGACCCTGCTTTACTTCGAACTCGACGGCCTGTCCTTCGTTGAGGCTCTTGTAACCCTCGGACTGAATCGCCGAGAAGTGTACGAAAACGTCCTCACCGGACTGGCGCTGGATGAAACCGTAACCCTTTGCTGCGTTAAACCACTTGACCGTACCCTGTTCTGTAGCCACGAAACTGCTCCTAATTAATTCATAAGACGACGGTTAGTCGTCCTGAAGGCTATCTGTGCCCCCGCTTGCCCGGCCCGCCAAAAAATAAGGCCGACGGATACCTCATCCGGCAGCCTTGTGAGACGCGTCAAAAGCGACACAAGAGCAACAAACGCATGGAGATAATACCACGGATTAAAATTGAAAACAACCGGGGCAGATGAGCTCCAATTGGGAGCAATATCCGCAAGAAAATGGCCGAAAATCGCGCGCTTTTTCTTCGTGTCTGGATGGAGCTTGCTTCGCCCGATGAATGGCGTCAACGAAGTCGAGGAGCACGTCCCGGCGAGCCGGGACGGCCTACAGCGGCGGCAAGCCGCCGCACTCCACATGGCGCTGAGGTGTCGCGCAGGTTCGCTTAGAAATTAAACACGAATTGAATATTTCAGCACGTTCAATGCGGGTAGCGCCGGCGAGATCCGCGGGGCGTAATCGCATTCGACGGATTGTACGGGGGTTAGCCTTAGCGCAGGTCGGCCTTGAACATTGGCAGCCCGTTTGCATATATTCACGGCGAAAGGAGCTTCAAATGAAAACCAAAAAATCGAAGACGTCGTCCCGCTCGAAGAAACTGACCAAGGGCACGACGCTGAATCGCGTGAAGCCGTTGAGCAGAAACCTGAATCCGCAGCCGCTTCCTCCGGCCAAACTGCCCCAGATCTAAATTTGGCGGATGCCCCGGGACGCCAGCCGAGTCCGCGTTCCGGGGTGCTTTTCCGTTTCCCGCGTGAAAGCACCGCGCAGTTTCCTCCATGTATCGCGTTCGCCGGAATTTTCCTCGTAGGGGCGCAGTCCACCGCCGCGGTTGCGCCTACGAAACTGGGACTAGACCGAAGGCTTCGGCTAGCAGCTCGTAGGAGCGGCGGCGGTCGGCGTGTTCGTGGGTCATTGTGGTGACCATAATTTCATCCACGCGGCACTGATCGGCGAGCGCGGTTAGCTGCGCATGGACCTTCGCGGGCGTGCCAACGAACGAGCGGTCGCGATTCATCTCGACGATCTGGCGCTCTTCGGGCGAGAACTGGTAATTCGTGGCTTCCTCGATGCTCGGGAAGCGTCCCATTTTGCCGGAGCGGAAACGCAGCAGCGTGAGCGCGAGCGGCCGCGCGAGTTCTTCGGCGCGCGCTTCCGTGTCGGCGCAGACCACCGAGACGCCCAGCAGCGCTTCCGGCTGCTTCAAATATTCCGAGGGCTGAAAATGTTCGCGATAAAGGCGCAGCGCGCCGACGGCCGGCCACGGTGCGATGTGGTGCGCGAACGCGAATCGCAATCCCATTTGCGCGGAAAGCTCGGCGGAAAAATCGCTCGAGCCGAGCAGCCAAACGTCCGGCATGGGAACGTCGTCCGGCATCGCGCGAATGCGTTCGAGAGCGTGCCCCTGCGGAAAGCCGTGATCGAGGAACGCGAGCAGGTCGTTGAGGCGCGCGGGAAAATCGTCGGCGCCGAGCAATTCGCGGGAACGGCGCAGCGCGAGCGCGGTGAGCGGGTCGGTGCCGGGCGCGCGTCCGATGCCGAGATCCACGCGGCCGGGATGCAGCGCTTCGAGGACGCGAAACGTTTCCGCAACTTTCAGCGGCGTGTGATTCGGCAGCATCATGCCGCCGGAACCGACGCGAATATTTTTCGTGGCCGAGGCGACGTGGCCAATCATGATTTCCGGCGCGGAGCTGGCGATGAGCGGGGTGTTGTGATGTTCCGCGAGCCAGTAGCGCGTGAAGCCGAGGCGGTCGGCAAGCTGCGCGAGGTCGAGTGTGTTGCGCAGCGCGTCCGAGCTGGTCGAGCCGGATGCGACCGGCGAAACGTCCAGCACAGACAAGCGATACGATTTCCCCGCAGGCATCGGTTCCCTTCTCCGAGACAGATCAAACGCAAACGATTGTTGCACATCGGAGAACCGCAGGCCACGGGAGCGGGAGCCGCGCGGGGGGAATTTTCTTCGTAGGGGCGTAGCACCGCTACGCCCGGTGCGGAATAACTCTCAACCAGCCACGAGCACGGCGTGACAGACGGACAGGTCCACGGCAATGGCAAGATCTTGCCAAGTTCGCTAGCCGGGCGTAGCAGTGCTACGCCCCTACAAAACCATTTCGCGTCGCCCTCTAGTAGATGATGTCGCGATGAGCACGGCTCATGTGGAGTGCGGCGGCTTGCCGCCGCTGTATTTGGGCGAAGCTTGCTTCGTCCAATCCGCGGAGCCGATCGCGGCCGCGGATTTTTCTTTCCCAGGAACGCGGGAGGCGGAGTTGCGTGGGTCACGGTCGCAGCACGTCCCGGCAAGCCGGGACGGCAGACAGCGGCGGCGAGCCGCCGCACTCCACATGCGCGGAGGCGACCGGAACTTTAGGCGAACGGTGAGATCACGCCAAACAAGTTTGCCGGGCACGGCATGCCGTGCCCCTACGAAACCGTCTCGCTCGCTATGCCGTGCTCGTGGATGATCTGGGGTCGTGCCGCACCGGGCGCAGCATGCTGCGCCCCTGCGAAACCGTCGCGGGTGGGCGGCGGCGACGGCGACAAAACCGCGCGCGCGGGTTCGCGGGAATCGTGGTACAACTTTGGCGGCTAAAGCGGGCCCGGGTGGGGGAACGTCCGGCTGGAAGCGCAAGCTATTCAAGTTAAGGAGCACCAAATTGAGAAAACTGGTGTGTTCGCGAATCGTTCAAATTTCCACGCGGGTTGCGCTGGTCGCGTTCGCGGCGGCGATGGCCGCTTGCGTGTGCGTGCGGCCGCTTCATGCGCAGAATTCGTCTTCATCGCCGGCGCCGGCCGCAAGCGGGGCGGCGTGCGATCGCGGGTGTCTCGAAGCGATCACATTGCGTTACCTCGAAGCGATGGTGGCGCACGATCCATCGCACGCGCCGCTTTCGCCGACCGTGCGATACACGCAGGACAACGTCCCGCTGCAGATCGGCGACGCGCTTTGGGGAACCATGAGCGCGATCGGCAACTACCGGCACTTCTTCGCCGATCCCGAGCGCGGCGACGTCGGCTGCATCTGCGTGGTCTATGAAAACGACGTGGCGGCAATTCTGATCGTGCGGCTCAAGGTCGTAAATCACGTGATCACCGAAGCCGAACAATTCGTGGCGCACGATCCGCACGGAGCGGCCGCGTACGAAAAGGCCGGCAAGCCGAAGGATCTGTGGCTGAAACCGATTCCTCCGGAGCTGCGGCAATCGCGCGAGGCGCTGGAGCAGGCCGCGTACATGTATTACGAGGCGATTTCGAAAAATGACGGGCGCGGCGTTTACGCGTTCAGCGACGATTGCGAGCGCACCGAAGACGGCGTGTACACCACGAACCAGCCACGGCCGCAGAATTACGGCCACTCCGACACGGACATCAGCGACTTCACGATGATGCCCTGCAAAAAACAATACGAGCTGGGCTTCCTCGGATTCACCACGGGATGCCGCGACCGGCGTTACCTGGTGGTGGACGTCGAGCGCGGCGCGATTCTGGCGTCGGCGTTCCTCGATTTCGACGGCACGATCACGGAGATGCGCCTTACCGACGGGCGCGTGTGGAAAGTGCCGCCGTATTTCATGACGCCACGCACGAACATGTCGAATGAAGCGTATCGCGTGGAAAACGGCACGATTCGGCTCATTGAAATGACCATGTACGAAGTCCCATTCAACATTACGTCGCCGTACGTGACGCCATAGGCGAGGGAGACCATCATGCGAATATTTGAAAATATCGTGAAAGCTGCGAACGAAAGACGGGGCGGTAGGGGCGCAGCATGCTGCGCCCGGTTGGGCACTGCGGTTCGCGACCAGGAGCACGAGGTAGCGGGTCGTGGATTTGTCGCCGGATGGCTAATGATCGCCAAGCACGCTTGCCGGGCGCAGCATGCTGCGCCCCTACAAATTCGTTGCCGGATGGGCGACACGCTGCCGAGAATCCGCGTCGCTTCATTCCTGATGCTGCTGGCAATCGTTTCGTTTGGCATCGCGTCGTCGCGCGGCTTTGCGGCGACGCCGGATGAATGCAAGTCATGCGTGATCGCGCCGCCGCCGGTGATGCCGGCCGGATCGAGTCCGTGCGATCGCGAATGCCTCTACGGATTCGTGGAGCAGTTTTTCGGCGCGCTGGGGATGCACAATCCGTACGGCGTCGCGATGGCTCCGGAAATTAAGTACACGGAAAACGGGCAGATCGTGAAGCCCGGCGAGGGAATGTGGAAGACGTTCTCGCGCCGGGGCACCTACCGCGTGTATCTGGCCGATCCCGCGAATGGCACGGTCGGATTCTATGGAAATTACAGCGAGTATAACGGCACGCTCTACGGCGTGATGGCGATGCGGATCAAAGTGCAGGATCGCCGCATCACCGAAGTAGAAGTGATCGTGTCGCGCGAGGAGCTGCGTCCCATGGGCGGGCTCGCCGTGAACACGGCGGGCATCATGACGCCGCGACTCGTCGCCGAGCTGAATCCGAAGGCGTTCGTGTCACCGGATGTGACGCTGCTCGAGCCGGTCGCTGCGGCTTCACGCACGCCGCGCGATCAATTGGTCGCCGCGACGCAGAGTTATTTCGACGGCGTGTCGCAGGGGAAGGGATCCGCGGTGGCGTTCGCCGACAAATGCTCGAGGCGCGAGAATGGCGTGGACGTCACCGGCAATCCTGCCGGACCTGTCGCCGATCCGGCGCAGCCAGCGTTTCGATTCTTCACCGAAAGCTGCGCGGGTGAAATTGATCGCGGATTCTTCACCGCGCTCACGAAGCCGCGCGACAGGCGTTTGCTGGTTGTAGACGAGGAGCAAGGACTCGTGCTCAACGTCGCCGTACTCGATAGCCGCGGCAACGTGAAGTCGGTCGCGGTCAGCGGTGTCGGTAACGTCGCGGTGCCGCGCGTGTTTCTGCGTCCCGTCAGCTACATCCAGCCGCAATTATTCAAAATCGAGAACGGCAAAATCCGCCAGATCGAGGGGATATCGTGGGCAGTTCCCTACGGCATGAGGTCGGTTTGGGATAAGTAGCGGGCGGCAAGGCGTTCGGCTTGCGTCATTGGTTTGTTTTCGTATGGGGTCCGCCGCGGCGGACCCGGCGCGGGATCGCTTCCGGTCAACGACAAGCGCTGCGGCGTGTTTTAGATAACTCATGTGGAGTGCGGGAGCTTGCTCCCGCTATATTCGGGCGAGGCATGCCTCGCCCGATCCGAGGCTTCGGCAAGTGCGGGGAGCACGCCCGGGCAAGCCCGTGCGGCAGACAGCGGCGGCAAGCCGCCGCACTCCACATACCCGGAGGCCACGGGCGCGCGCGCCAGATGGCGAATGAGCGCCAAGCATCTGCGCCGGGCGCAGCATGCTGCGCCCCTACAAAGGCTCTTGAACTAGGCGGCTTGCCTTATGGCCCGGTACCAGGGATTCGATGGTACGGAAGTACCGGCAAAACTGGCGACCCCGGTACTGCCCGAATGTGACTTTGCCTCTACTGTGCCAACGGCGCGAGCTTTGGTATTGTTTCCCTTCGGACACGCACGCATAGAAGACGAGGCCATACAGAATGAGCGACACGTTTGAATTTTCGATCCCCGAACAAAATCAGGGCGGCAATTTCTCTCCGGACAAAATGCCCGCGGACATGACCGTAAATCTCGATGCGCGTACGGACAGCGCGCCCGGCGCGCAGAATTCCGCGGTCGGCCCTGGCACTGAGCCTTGCGACGCCTCCACTTCGCGCGGTGAACGACGCTGCCGCCGACGCGCTCTGATTTCGGCCCCCGTGCGCGTGCGCAGCGTGGACGTCACCGAAGGCGGTCCCGACGAAATTTCGACGACGCTGGACGTTTCCCGCGGCGGCGTGCTTTTCGTTACCAAGGACGGCGGATTCGAGGCGGGCATGGTGGTCGCGGTTACGTTTCCGTTCAGCAAGTCGCCAGTCGCGGTGCAGGCGGAGCAGGCCGGCCGCGTGGCGCGCGTGTTGCAAATGCCGGATGGCCGTTATTCGGTGGCGGTCGTGCTACGGTCCGGCGCCGGCGAGGATCTGGTTGATAACGGTGGATGGAAGCTCGACGCGAAGACGCAGGCAGCGGACCCAGCCTATCCGCAGCATCTCGGCGAAAAAAAGCTGCTCATCATCGTGGTAGATAAGGATCAGGCGCTGCGCGATTCGCTGAAAGCGTATCTGGGCGGCGAAGGCTACGACGTGGTCGCGCTGAGCAGCGCTGCGGAAGCGCATCACGCACTCGAGATGTTCACTCCTGCCCTGCTGATCGCGGAAATCGAAGGCGAGGACTTGCCCGGTTACGAACTGTGCGCATACGTGAAGGCTACGCCGCGACTGCAGACCGTGCCTGTGATGTTGATGACCAGCTCGGCGTATCCGAGCGATTACTCCAACGCGCATTCGCTGGGCGCGGTCGTGTGCATCGCGAAGCCGTATCGCCAGGAACGCCTCGGGCACGTGGTGCGATTGCTCGCGCCGACGCGCCAGGCCAAGGCGCAGTCCGGCCCGGCGCGCGCGGGCGATCCCACGCGCAACAGCCGCGACGGCAACACTCCGAAGCCCGGCTACTCGCCGAACATTCGCCGCCCGCGCTGGTAGCACCTTTGCGCACGGCGGTACTTCCCTCGAATGCAAACGCGACATGATGTCGTAGGGGCGCAGCATGCTGCGCCCCTACGAAGAAACACCTGCGGCAAGTTCGCCTGCCCGCGCGGACAGTGTTAACCCTGTGGGCGCATCGCGCCGGATCCGCGCCGCGCGAGCCCTCGCGTCCCGGTAAAATAGGCACATGCAATGCCCGAAATGCAGCGCCGAAGCACGCGACATCGCGCGATTCTGTCCGCGGTGCCATGCCACGCTGCGCTACGAATGCCCTTCGTGCAAGCATGAGCAGCGGCACGGCGGCCAGTGCGACAAGTGCGGCGTAGACTTCCTGAAATTTATCAACGCGGTCGTCTCGGCCAGGAAAAACGAAGCGGACGCTGCGCACGACCGGCTCGAGCAGCGCTCCACGCTGATGAAGAACGTCCTGTTTATACCGTTCACACTGGGAATTCCCCTGATTCGCAACTACCTGCTCGGTTCGCGAAAAGACCGCCACACTTAATCACCGCACATTGAAATAGCGCGACGGCGGATACAAACCCGTGCGCGAGAATTCCGCGCCGATCGCGCGCTTCACCTCGCGATACCAGTAGTCGAACGTTCCCTCGGCAACGCCCACCAGGCGAATAGCGCGACGGTATTCCGCGCCGCGCACGAAGTAAACGTTGAAGAGCTTCAGCCTCCCCTTCCATTCCGCGCGTCGCAGCGCGTGGCGGCCGATGCGCTCGAAATCCGCGACGTAATCGCACGCGCGAGCGCGGTCCGGCCGCCACAAATATCCAGACGACGGCTTCTCGAAATCGAGCGAACGCACCGAGCCGGTGGAATCGGCGAGCCATTCGCGCAGCCCGCGGTAGCGGCCGTGGCACTCGTCGAATACGTCGGTGGCTTTCATATGTGCTCCGCGGTGGGCCGCAAGTAATCGCTTTCGTAGGGGAACGGTCCGCCGGGGCGGGTGCCCGGCGGACGACCTTGGCGCTTGGCGGCCACGAACTCAGTGTTGCGCCCGAAATAGCTCATGTGGAGTGCGGCGGCTTGCCGCCGCTGTTTGCCGTCCCGGCTTGCCGGGACGGGCTCCGCGGATTTGCAAGCTCATCGAATTGCGAGCAGAACTCCGAGATCGGCGCACGAACCAAGCATCTTAGAGATCCCTCGACTCCCGCTGGTCGCTCGGGATGACGATCCTGGTCGGATCGTCAATTATCCTTCGGCAGCTTCGGCGCGTCGGTGAGCAGCGCGCCAATTTCCCACACGTCGTCGGAGCGCGCGAGCTCCTCCTCGACAGCCGCGAGACACGCGTGAAAGCATTCGCGCCAGCCGACGAGGTATCCGCGCGCGTATTCATCCGCCATGCGGTCGCGATCGCGATGCGTGCGCTGCATTTCGAAGAGCTGCACGCATTCGATTTCCGGCGCTCGCACAGCAATGCGCAGGCGATAAACGACTTCGCGCACCGCGCGCAGCACCCAATGCAGCGGCGTCGGAAAATACACACCGATCCGCCGGCGCGGCTCGTACCACGCCATGCGCCAGCCGCGCGGAATCATTCCTCCGTGCCCCACTTCCCTGCGCAACTTGAACTTCGCGCGTGCGCTCATGAACGTCGCACCTCCGGGCCGCTGCCGACGGCGAGTTCGCGCCGCACAGCTTCGTCGCGTTCTGCTCGAATCAACTGTTGCTGCAGACGCGCTTCAAGAATGAATTTGGTTTGTTGCTGCAAATGCGGCCCCGCTGTGAAATCCAATTCCGCGGGCGCGGTTCGATTTTGTATTTGACCTAAAACGGAAGCGTCTGCATTTTGAAGTTGATTTTCCGGCCTTGCGTTTTGTGCGTATTGGTTTTCTCCGTGGAAATTCATCTGCGAATTCGCCGGTATTTCTCTTTCTTGTGATCCAGCTACAGATGAACTACCTATCCCGGCCACAGTCTTCTGATTCCAGGCGGGATGGGCTGCACTTGGTACGCGCCTTTGCGTGACACCCTCCGCAACTTTGCGTACCCCGTACGCAGAATTGCGGCCACCCTGTGGAAATTTCTTCGCCTTCGTGATCCGCACGATTACGCCGGAGGGAGCCGCTTCCGTTTCGATATACCCGTGCCGCCGCAGCGTGTGCATCCAGCGTTCGAGCGTGCGGCAATTAAATCCAGTCTCTTCTTCGATTTCGCGATAGCTGATCGGCGCGCCGCCGAGAACCCATCCGAGATCGCCATGTTGATGCGTCTGCCGCAGCACCAGCCAGCCGTAGAGCCAAACGGCCGCGCCCATTCGGCGATGGTGTCGCGCCTCGAAAAGCACGCCGCGCAGTCCCGCGTTATAGTCTTTGCCTCTCATTACTTGGCCACTAATCGCCGAACGACCCCTACTTGCGCTTCAGCATTCTCCGCAATACGGAACACGAATTTCTACATATCCGCGCGGGGCGAGTTCTCGAATTTCCAGCCGCTGCACGCGCTCCACAACGGGACCTTTGCGGCAGAAACCGCAAACCGCGTGTCCGTGATCGTCGCAGCCCGGGTGGTGAATGCGCATCGCGTTGCGCAATTTGCGTTCGTAGTGCCACCGCTCTCGATTAGCGCGTTCATACGCTTGATGGCTGGGGTCCGCGCGCCAACTGCGCATGTAGAGTCGGTTGTATCTGCGACGCTTTGCGACTAACGCGCTGTGCGCCCGCTCCGCTCGTTCGTAGTTCCCCGGGGAGATGGCCGAGAAAATATTCCGGTGCATCGTTCCCTCCCACCGCCGCGGCCAGCTTTCCCTGCCGTGGAAAAAACGAAATCCGTCGCATCGTTTGCTCACTATTCCGGCACTGTTACTCGGATACCATTGCACCACTTAGATTCCGTGCTACTATGCGCCCGCATTTTCGGTCCTCCTGCTCTTGGGGGTCAAAAGCACTGGAGGCACAATCATGAGCGCCACCCGTCCGCCGCTCGATTACTTGGCAAAGTGTTCGCAGATGTCGCTGGAATCCGTTGAGCTGTCGCGTTTGAACCTTGCGTCGAATTTGCGCAAGGAGTTTCAGGAAATTCTCGACGAGTGGATCGAGTCCGAGGTTGATGCGCGCCTCGCCCGCTCGATCCTCGAGTGGAGGCGAGGGCAGGACACCGCTCCAATTGCGCCTGTGCTCGAAACTGTTGCGAGGTCGCCTCAATTCGAGCAGCTCGCCATCGCGTTTCTACCGGAGTGCCATGCGCCATCGCCGAGCATCGCGACTCCTGGTGAGCGCACGTGCGGAGAAAATCGACCTGGCTTTTGCGAGGGCGCTTCGCCCACGCATTCCGCAGATGACAACGTCCCCACATCCGGCAAGCGATCGCGCTCGATTGGGCCGCTCCCTCCCCGCTCGACGTCGCTTGCGAAAGCAGCTGCGGCGAATCTGAACGCCGGCGAACATCTCGTCGAGCCGCCGTACGGAAAAGTGCGAGTGAGCCCGAAATACAGCGCGGTGCCCGAGAATTCCAGGGTTTGGCCCCGTGCGTGGCAGCCCTCGCCCAGCCAAATGATTCTTGGACCGCCCCGCGGACTTGCGCCGAAACGGAGCGCGCCGACTTGCTTTGCTCGGTGCGTCGTCCACGTGCACGGCGCGTATGCTGCGCAGCGCTTGTACGTGCGACGCGCTGGATGACATTTCGTCGCGTCACGAATGACCGGCTGATCCGAACTCGCATAACGTTCGCTTTCGTAAGCCGCTTTGCGACATGCTCTGGTGCCCGGTCGTCGGCGGAACTTCCAGCGCTTGTCAACAAACCCTCGCTACCACACTGAAAACGAAGCCCTGGATCCTGAACCGGCGACATTGGCATTTCATCCACGGCCCCGCCCGTCAACTTGTAGGTCGATGTCTAAGGTTTTGCGCCGTCGTAAGACGTCGCAGCCGCTGAGCCAATTGCTTTCCCGGTTCGCGAGCACGATTTCCGTAATCCTCAACGAGCGACCCTTTCGAAGAATCGAGCCGCGGACGTTCGTGACGCACGAACAAATTCATTTCCAACATTTGGCGCGAACCGCAATCGTTCTATCCCTTTGCGCAAGCCCGAAGACTTTAAAACTTTCGTCTTCTCCTATTTCGCGCCGCGATGCCGTTTTCGTTAGTGACCTGCAGTTCCTTCAGTTGTTCCCGGCGACCTTCGTGGCGCGCCGGAGATCTCCCGTGTCACGCTTGGCATGAATAACCGACGGTCCCCGCCGACGCGCTGGCCTCCGCACTTTGAAACTTTCGCTTTCGCCGACTGCGCGCGAATGCAAATTGTCTCGTTGACCAGCAGTGCCTCAAGTCGCGCCCGGCGAATTTCGTAGTTCGCTCGAGATCTCAAGCGTCACACTTCGCATCAACTGCAAAAGGTTTAGCCCGGAGCACAAGCCTCCGGGCCTTGAGAGGTTCGGCTTTTCCGACTGCGCGCCCAATACTGTTTTCCTCGATGACCAGCAGTGCCTCAAGTCCCGTCCGGCGAATTTCGTGGTTCGCTCGAGATCTCAAGCGTCACACTTCGCATCAACGACCGAAGGTTCACGCCGGCGAGTAAGACTTCGCTTTTCGCAACGATTGCTCGTCCAGCTCGCGATGCAGTTTTAATTGTCCCGTCGCATTGCTCAAGCGGCCGCCGCCCCGCTCCTATTCGCTCGCGCTCTACCATCGACCTGAACTATCTCCTCGCAATAACAAACGCGATGCTCCAGCTAACTTAGTTCTCATGTCCCCACGCTTTGCTCCGCCGCCGCACTTCAACATAAGATATTCATTCGACGAATTTGGCGCGATGGTAGCGACATTCAAAAACGATTGCTGGTAGATGACGTCTGCCCGGGGCGGTCGGCGGAATCGTGGCGGAAATGCGTCGCACGATTTGCAGCTGTAACGCAGATAATTCTCGCCGTGTGTGCGAGGATGATGAAATGCATATTGTGCGAGAGCATCGCGCGGCCCGATGTCGGGCCGCGCAGAGCCATGCCGGCAAGGATATGCAATTCATTCCGTACGCCCAGGGAAGAATGCAAATCGGGCGACCAAATTGATATCACAACAAAAACAAACGAAGATTCGAGCGATCAGGAAGTGGGCGTGCGGGGTGGCCAGGGTTCGAGAAGCTGTTCTTTGCGATAGATCATCGCGTTGATGTCGTAGGGGGCGAGATCTATGCTGTGCCCATGCGTGATGGCGTCGGTGGGGCAGGCTTCGACGCAATAGCCGCAAAAGATGCAGCGCGAGTAATCAATGTTGTAAACGCTGGCGTAGCGCTCGCCGGCGGAAATTCGCTGCGTGTCGGTGTTTTCGGCGGCTTCGATGTAGATGCAATTCGCAGGGCAGGCCGCGGCGCACAAAAAACAGCCGACGCATTTTTCGAAACCGTTTTCGTCGCGCTGCAGGACATGGATTCCGCGATAGCGGGGCTGGACGCTGGCCGGAACTTCTGGATAGCTCTCCGTCGTAGTCTTCTTAAACATGGTGCGAAATGTGACGCTGAAGCCTTTCGCCAGCGTCACGAAGACTTCGCCAACTTCCCTTACGATCGAGGCCATGGGGCACTCACTTTAGCAAATTTTTCGGCCCGGCGCTTCTTGCATTTCTGGGCGATCTTAGTAATTCATTCACCGGGCGGGGCTACCGGGGCGGGTTCCGGGAGCTTTCCCTTGCCGGTCATTGCGGAAATGATCTGGCGGCCGTGAAAGCGGCCGTTCTCGATGAAAATGTCGGATGTTTTCAGGCCGCCCACGACGACGCCGGCGACATAGATTCCCGGAACGTTAGTCTCCAGGCTGTCGGGATTGGCTTCCGGGCGGCGGGTCTCGGGATCGAGGCGAATTCCCTGCAGCTCGAGAAAATCGAAATCCGGATGGTAGCCCGTCATCGCGAAGACCTGGGCTGCGGGGATGCTTTTTTCGGGGCCGGAGTTCTTCACCCAGACTTTCCCCGGCTCGATCCGAGTAACAGCAGTGGAGAACAGAGCATGGACCTCCCCGGCGCGGATGCGGTTTTCGATATCCGGCTTTACCCAATATTTGAGGGTTTTGCCCATCTCGGGTTGGCGATGAATGAGGGTGACGCGCGCTCCGCCACGAAAGAGATCAAGCGCCGCTTCAGCGGCCGAGTTCTTTCCGCCGATTACCACGACGTCCTGATTCCAGTAAGGATGGGCGTCCGTGAAATAGTGTGAGACGTGAGGCAGATCTTCGCCCGGAATCCCCAGGCGGTTCGGGCGGTCGTAATATCCGGTGGCGATGATGATTTTCCTGCCGTGGTACTTGTGCCGAACCGCGGATTCGGAGAGCGTATCCACGATGAACGCGTCGTCTTTACCGTGGATCTTTTCGACGCGTTCGTAGAGGCGGGTTTCGAGGCCGTAATGTTCGACTGCGCGGCGATAATATTTAAGGGCTTCGACGCGTGTCGGCTTGCCTCCGGTGGTGGTCATCGGGAGATCGCCGATTTCCATGCGCTCGGGCGTGGTGAAAAAGAGCATATTGACCGGGTAGTGGTAGAGCGAGTTGCAGAGGGCACCCTTGTCTATGACCAGCGAACGCATGCCAGCACGCTTAGCCTCGATGGCGCAGGCGAGGCCCGTGGGCCCTGCGCCAATGCAAATAACGTCATAAAGCTCCTGATTGCCGACCTGGGAGGCCTTAATTTCGCTCATGGCGCCCCCTCGTTTTGTGTGACACTTCTTTAGTGCACCCACCGTTTGTTTTCAATGAGTTAGAAGGGACATTACTTGGCACCGTGTGTCGAGTAATTAGGCTGCGAACCAGACGAAATCTATGGACGTGGCGCGAGCAGCAATGGGTCGAGGGGGCGGGCACACGTCCGCGCGATGCGGAGCGTCCGGCTCGGACTGCGCTTTCGTTCAAATTCTGGTTCGCGTTCTTCACGTGACCATCTTAGTACACGGGAGCGGGAGTGCAAGAGTGGATCCCTGTGGACTTTTAGGACGCCCGAAAGTCGCCCGGGCTCCCGCTCGAAAATCGTCTCGGACGCGAATCAGCCGATAAGACATCCGTCGGACCAGTTACCCTTTAGGACAGGTTCCCTTCTGGAATCACTCTGCGTGCGATGGTACCGACAGGAGGCTTCCCGTTTGATAGGTTGGCACAAGGGTACCAAGCGGCGTCAACGGAGGGATCGCGATGGTTAAATCCTACGTGGGAGCGGCAATTGTGCTGGTCTTGTGCGCCGGCGCGGCGTTGAGTCGCACGGCCGCGGAACCTGTGTCTCGGCCTCTCCGCCAGTCTGAACTCCTGGCGCTTGTGGCGGGCGGCGTCCTGCCCGAAAACCTCGTGCGGGAAATCGGCAGCTATGGATTGGCATTCCATCCTGATGATTCGTACCGGTCGCAACTGAAGAACGCCGGAGCCGACGAATCCATTATGAAGGCGCTCGACAGCGCGAAAATCGTCGCCGCAAATCCCTCCGATGGGAAGGCCGACCCGGCAATGCTGCAGCACATCAGCAACGCAGGGGCATGGATGAAGAGCGAGCGCTATACCGAGGCTGCGCAGGAACTGAATGCTCTCCTGACGGCCAGCTTTGACAAACCGGAGGCGGGTTTCGTGATGGGCGAACTGCTCCGCAGGCAGGAGCGTTGGAACGAAGCGGAGCCTCTGTACGAAAAGATGCTGGAAGAGGCCCCCGATTTCAGAGAAGGACACACGAAGCTGAGTTACATCCTCTATCGAGTGGGCGATTACGACGGTGCGCTGCGCGAAAGCAAGAAAGCGCTCGCGCTAACTCCCGACAACGCCGAAGCGCACAAGAACAGCGGTCTGGCGCTTGAATACTTAAATAAACGCGACGCGGCAACCGCCGAGTACAGAGAGGCTCTGCGCCTCAAGCCGGATTACGCCTCCGCGCGGTATGACCTCGGGAATTTACTGCGCGAAGACGGCAAATTCGACGACGCGATCATCGAGTACAAGAAGGCGATACAGCTCGATCCGAACACTCCAGGTCCGCACAACAATCTCGCTATCGCACTCGATCAGAAGGGCGACCTCGATGGAGCGATCCGCGAATATCGGGAGGAAAAACGCATTGATCCAAAATCTTTCGACGTGCGCGCGGCCCTTGCGTCGGATCTTATAAGGCGCGGCATGGACGCTGAGGCAGTGACGGAATACCGCGAACTGGAGGCCATGTATCCGAACATGGAGGTTTGCCACGATTGCCTCGGCAATGCGCTTTTCAGGACATGGGATTTCGATGGCGCAGAAAAAGAGTTCCGGAAGGCGATGCAGATGGATCCGACCGACTTCAGGCCGCATGTCGGGCTTGGAAACATCCGCGAAACTCAGAACAAGTACGACGAGGCCCTGGACGAATACCGCCGGGCCGAAGCGATAGACGATACCGCTCCGGACGCGCATGTCGGCGCTGGAAGAGTCTTGCTTGTGAAAAAGGACTACGCGCACGTCGATCGCAGAGTTCAAACAGGCTGAGGAGTTGAGGCCGGGCTGGGAGAACGTGTATGACCTTTGCGGCGAAGCTCTCGAGGCGTCGGGAGATGTTAACGGCGCCATTTCCGAGTATCGGCAATCCCTTGCGCTCAACGCCAAGCAGCTTCAGGTGATGATCGAACTCGCCCTGGCGCTGGAGAAGAATGGAGATTGGGTTGGAGCGATCACGGAACATCGCGCGGCAGCTGGCGTTGACGCGAGCATGGATTTGCGAACCAAGGTCGTACGAACGACCGACCGCGATCCTCAAAAAGAGTATGCCGCGGCGCAGGAGCGTTTTTCCGCGCACCTCGCGTCGTTGAAGGCGGCCGGGAAGACCGCCGAGGCTACGACCTTGCAGGCGCGTGTTCAGGACATCAGCGCGTCCTCAGGCCTTTCCGATAAGCTCGACGCCGCGATGCAAGCGGGAGCCAAGGCAAACTCCGAACGACGCTGGGACGAGGCGCTCAAGTTCTACCAGGAAGCCGTGGATCTCGCTGAAAAGCTTACAGCCGCACGACTCGCGCCTGATCACAGCTCTGGATCACGTTGGAAACGAGAACCTGAAGCAGAATCCGACCGCCGCGCAGGCCGCTTTCGAACAGGAATTGAAGGTTGCCGAGGAGGTGTATGGCCCGCAAACTCCCGGGACGACACCAGCGCTGCAGTCCCTGGGCAACAATGCGATGGTGGAACAAGACTACGAGGGCGCGGCGAAGTATTACTTTCGAGCCGTGGACATCAACGAGAAGGCCTATGGTGAAGGCAGCGACGCAGTCGCAGAAAGTCTAAGGGTCGCCGCGACGGCATATCTGATGGAAAAAGATTACGCGAAGGCAGAACCGTATTTCCTGCGAGCGCTTCGAACCGAGGAGGCGCTGCACGGGAATGACAGCATGGGTCTCGTGCCAATGGTGAGCGAACTGAGTTACCTCTACGACGGATGGGGCAAGCCCGAAAAAGCCGAGCCGTATTACCACCAGGCGCTCACGATCATCGAGAAACAATATGGCGACAACAGCCCGGTGCTTGAATCACTGCTGACCAAAGACGCCGCGGAGCTTCGCAGCCTTGGAAAATCAGATGAAGCCGATGCGTTGGACAAGCGGCTCGCGACGATCCGTGCGGCTACGATGAAGACGAACTAGGGCGTGAGCCATTTCGAGGCGCGCTCTTCCCTGCCTCCGCTAGCGGCGCGGGCTCTCTGCTGTGAAATGTTTCTTCCAGGAAAAACCAAGCACGTCTTTGCTGACGTCATACTCCGTCGAGAGGTAGATGGATCCCAGTATGCCCACGCCGGAGCGCTCCACGTTGATCTGCTCGGGCTCGAGCGGAATCCCGTCCTGGGAGGCCTTGGCGATCACGAGATCGCGAAATTCAGCGTCTGATCGCGGATCAACGAGGCCGATTCGCATGCCGGTTAGTGACGACAGGTCCTTGAGATCGCTGGTCAGCTCTATGTTCGACAGATAAACGGAGCCGACCTGCCAGCCGGCAATCGCCGCCAGCACGAGCAGAATGATTCCGACGACTACTATCAGGTCTTTCACGGAGCTCTCGTGGCGCGCATACAGACGCGCGCTCTACTTTCAAGAATAGTTGAATGAGTACGCAAACGGTACAGTACGTGCTGAATTACTAAATGCGGGAAGTGGAACCGGATCATAGGCGATCGGAGTCGCGCCAAGCCGTCCCGCGTGGCATGATGGGCGGCGATTTAGGAGTAGCGACAGGAGTGAGCGATGAGCACATTTGTTCTGGTTCATGGCGCGTGGCACGGCAGCTGGTGTTGGAAACGAGTTCGCAAGGCGCTTCAGGCGCAAGGGCACGAAGTGTTTACTCCGACGCTGACCGGCGTGGGAGAGCGGTCGCACCTGCTGTCGCCGGAAATCAATCTCGAAACGCACATCCTTGACGTGGTGAACCTGATTCGATGGGAAGAGCTTTCAAACGTCGTGCTGTGTGGGCACTCGTACGGCGGAATCGTGGTACGGGGAGCCGCGGATCGAGTGCCGGAGCGGATCGGCGCGCTGGTCTATCTGGACGCGTTTGTGCCCGAAGACGGGCAGAGCCTGCACGACACGCTGCCTCCTGAACAGCAGCACGCGCAACGCGAGGGTGCGAAGCTTCATGGCGAGGGGTGGAAGGTGCCGCCCATTCCGGCCGCGGCGTTTCATGTCAACGCCAAGGATGCGGCGTGGATGGACCGGCAGTGCACGATGCAGCCGCTCGCGACGTTTGACCAGCCGCTGCGGTTGAGCGGCGGAATTGACGCGGTGAAGAATGTGACATACATCGTGGCGCCAAGATTCGAGGGATCGCCGTTCGGGCAGTTCTACGAGCGGTCGAAGGCGAAGGGGTGGAAGACGCTCAGCATGGCGTGCGGACATGATGTGATGCTGGATATGCCGGTGGAATTGACGGCGGCGTTGGTGGAGGCGGCGAATAGCACTAACGCCAGTTGAATTGCGGAATTACCAAAACCGGGCGGCGGCACCGCGTATGTGGAGTGCGGCGGCTTGCCGCCGCTGTAGGCCGTCCCGGCTTGCCGGGACGTGCTGCAATCGCGAGCAATCGCCTTCGAATTGGGCGAGGCAAGCCTCGACCTCCGCGCCGGAGCTGGTTCCTACCAATTACGAAGCAGCTTCACGCGACTGGTAGCAGCGCGTTGACGAGTTCGGCGGCGAAGGCCTCCAGCTCGGCGGTGCGGTCGGGGGTGACTTCGAGCTTGTCCTTTTTGCGGACGAACCAGTTGCCGTCGGATTGAATGGTGCGGGCGCTGAGGCCACCGCCGACGAGGTAGGACGGTTCGCCGTAGAGGGTGAACGCGGCCGGCCCGGATGGAGTGAGCAAGGCGCCGCAGTTCCCTCTTCGAACGCCGACGTAGCTCTCGTACATCGGAAACGCGACGATTTCGAAGCCGCTATTCTGGAGGCGGTTGAGGATCCCGAGTTGTTGCGAGGTCAGTTCCATGGCGGGGATAGGATAGCAGGCCCTCGCTGCGTTGGAAGCCGAGAGTTCACAGGCGGAGATAGGGCCGAAAGAATCAACGCAGAGAGCACAGAGAGCGGACTGAGTCCTTAGAGAAGAAATTTCCCATCGCAGAGATAACGAGAACGGAGATAATTCGCGGAGGCAAACAAGTTCTCCGCTCTGGAGGGACGATGAAACTAGCTCTGGCATGCGCGACACTGGCGGTGATGCTGGCGACGATTGGCGCCGTGGAAATGCGTTCCGCGGCGACTGACGACGACTCCGCGAAACCACAGTACTCAGGCGAGAAGCTCGTGCGTCCTGAAGGCTACCGCGAATGGATTTATCTGTCGTCGGGACTCGGAATGAATTACAGCGCGAGCGCGATGGGGCCGGAGCTTTTTACCAACGTATTCGTGGCGCCATGGGCCTACCGGGAATTCGTCGCGACCGGGAAATGGCCGGAGAAGTCTATCTTCGTCGTTGAGGATCGGTCCGCGCAGACCAAGGGCTCCATTAACAAGACCGGGCATTTCCAGACCGACCGCGTGGGCATGGCCGTTGAGGTGAAGGACTCGGCGCGATTCCCCGATAAATGGGCCTACTTCGGATTTGGCAACGACGACAAAACCTCCGCTGCCGCTCCGAAAGCGGCGTGCTGGCAGTGCCACGACGACAATGCCGCAGTCGAACACAGCTTCGTGCAGTTCTATCCCACGCTGAAACCCATCGCGCAGAAGTTCGGAACCTACCACGAACACGGCGAAGCCTCGACAGATCGCTAGCGCTTCGATTCGAAGCGGTTGTACCCTTCTCGGGGTGCCGACCGTCACATTTGGCGAAATCGGGCGGCGCTAGCCCTGGGAATGGGACGCCGCGTTCAATCGTCCCTCCGGGACTCCAGGACAATCATCTGGCTATCCCGGCGCTGCGCTTCGTGCCGGGCTAGCTACAATCGCGCCTCCGGCGCTTTGAGGGAGAACGACAAATGCGAAGACGCGATTTTTTGGGAATGCCGGTTGCGCTGGGAGGGCTGGCGGCGATGACTAGCGCAAGCGTGACGAATACTACGGAGGCGGCGGGCCGGTCGAACGCGGCTCCTGCGAATTCGCTCGGCGTGAAGGCGCTGGTCTTTGACACATTTGGCACCGTGGTGGACTGGCGCGGCTCGATTATTCGCGAGGCGACGCAGTGGGGAGCGGCGAAGAACCTGCAGATTGACTGGGGCAAGTTTGCGGACGAATGGCGCGCGGGATACGGGCCGTCCATGGACAAGGTGCGCAAGGGCACGTTGCCGTGGATGAAACTCGACGACATTCACCGAATGATCCTGGACGATTTGCTGAAGCAGTACAACATCACGGGGCTGAGCGAAGAGGAGAAGGAACACTGGAACACGGTGTGGCACCGGCTGAACGGATGGCCGGATGCGGTCGAGGGACTGACGCGGTTGAAGAAAAACTTCATCATCGCGGCGCTTTCGAATGGGAATGTTTCGCTGCTGGTGGAGATGGCGAAATTCGCGGGGCTGCCGTGGGATACTGTATTCGGCTCGGATCTTTTTCACCATTTCAAGCCGGATCCCGAAGTGTATCTCGGCGCTGTGGGACTGCTCAGTTGCAAGCCGGGCGAGGTGATGATGGTGGCGGCGCATCCGCTGGATTTGAACGCGGCGAAAGCGCTGGGACTGAAAACTGGATATGTGCCACGGCCGCTTGAGAACGGTCCCGACAAGAAGTTCACGCCTGCAACGGCTGAGACGCTCGCGGCTTTCGACGTTGTCGCCGCGGATTTCATTGATATGACCGCAAAGATGGAAGCCGCGAAAGGCTAAAAACGGTAGCGGTTAATTCAGCCTACGTCGTTCCGGCGGTGTTTGTCCGGTGCCGCCGAGCCGTCCGCGCCAAGCCCCGCCCCATCAATCGCTTACCGTATGCGTATTTTCCACAATAGACAGCTGTACACGAATAAATTATCGTGAGTCGGGGCTGTTCTTCGCCCCCGATGATAGGGCTCCCAGTGTCGACCTGGGCAGGGCTCCCGAAGCCACGCGAACAGGG
The DNA here is from genome assembly GCA_963814855.1 of uncultured Acidobacteriota bacterium. Taxonomy (GTDB): domain Bacteria; phylum Acidobacteriota; class Terriglobia; order Acidiferrales; family UBA7541; genus Palsa-295. Next base: position 893,548 of record CAWFEL010000007.1, on the reverse strand, counting down.
CTCCCAGTGTCCACGGCAAGTGGAGCCTGGGTGATCGATCGCGCTCGGGAGATCAGTCGAGTCTCGGAGATCGATCGGACGCGCATGCGTCCCGGCTGCTCCTGGCGAGCGCCGTATTGCTCTTTGACAACTGAATAAGCAGTTCCGGTGAACGCTCGGGCCTTAAGGTTCACGAATGAGCACGCAGCTCCGGTGAAAGCGTGGGCCTTCAGGCCCACGAAACACGCCCACCGCAACATGGCTTCAGCCATGGGAGTTTACGCGGCACTACCGCACACAATTCACAAAAGAAGTGACACACCATGCAAAGTAATTTCGAGCGTAAATCACTGAAAATAAAGGAAAGCGGCCCTCACAAAGTGACACACTTTTTCGAGGGTCCCGCGACGCCCGAATCAATGAGCGTGTTACGCGGCGGAGGATGAGAGGGAGCCGGTTTCGATGCGGCGCAGGACTGTGCGCAGCGCGGCGGCAAGCTCTTCGTCGCTGACGTGGCTCTTGCGGAACTGCAGGCGCACGCGGAACGAACCGTCCTCGGATTGGAAATCGAAGTTGAAGGGCTGGGGCCGGGGCGCAGATTCGGTTTCGTCCTTGCGCGCCCGGCGGGCCTCATCGCGCGTCAAGCCACCCTGCACGATGCGCTGAACCATCTCACGCATCTTTTTCTCGCTGGGCTGGCGCGACACCTGAAGCAACAACGATTTCGAAGCAATTCCCTTCTCCACGCAGGCGCTGCGGACATCGTCCGGAATCACTCGCAGCGACATCGTCTCAGTGACGGAGGAACGCGCTCGACCAATTTTCTTCGCGATGTCGTCATGCGTGTAATCGAATTGATCCGCGAGGCGCTGGAGGCCGTCGGCTTCTTCGAACGGAGTGAGGTCCTTGCGCTGGAGATTTTCGATCAGCGCCAGCTCGAGCGTTTCCGCGTCGTCCGCGATTTTCTCGATGCATGGCAGTTCGTGCAGGCCGGCGGCTTGCGATGCGTGGAAGCGGCGCTCACCGGAGATGATGTAGTACATGTCCTCGCGGGGCATGTAGCGAACCAGCAGCGGCTCGAGGACGCCCTTTTCGCGGATTGAGTCGGACAATTCGCGTACGTCGCCGATCGTCTTGCGCGGCTGATCGGGATTGGGGCGAATCTTATCAATCGGGATCATGCGCCCGATGGACGCGCCGCTAAAGCTGGTCAGCGTTTCGACGTAATGCGCGTCATGCCGCATCTTGAGAGTGACGGGCAACCCGATCCTCTTCGACACGTTGTAATACCTCCTGTGCGAGCTTTTTGTATTCTTCTGCGCCGGAAGATTTTGGCGCGTAGGTAAAAATGGTTTCCTTGTACGCCGGGCTTTCTTCCAGGCGGACGTTTTTGCTGATGCGCGTCTTGAACAGCGCGTTCCCGAAGGTGGCGCGAATCTGTTCGTGCGTATCGCGCGATATGTTCGTGCGCTTGTCGAAAAGCGTGATCACGACGCCGAGAACTTTCAGCGCGGGGTTCGGCCGGGCGCGAATTCGACCGTAAGTTTCGAGCAAGTCGTCGGTGCCTTCGATGGCGAAATATGCGGCTTGAATCGGCACGAGCAAATGCGTGGAAGCCACCAGCGCGTTCACGGTGAGAATGCCCAGCGCGGGCGGAGTATCGAGCACGATGTAGTCGTAATTCTTCAGAATCGGCGCGAGCGCGTCTTTCAGTTTGAATGGCGCGTCGAATGCCCCGGCGAGCTGCTGCTCGAGCCGGGCAAGCGCAAGACGCGCGGGCGCAACGTGGAGGTTCGGGTCCTTCGTCGGGCGGATAATTTTCGCCATCTCGGTGGGGTGTTCGGCGAAAATGTCGTACATGGTGCTCTGGATTTCGTCGGCGGAGAAAAAAGCGATCGTGGCGTTGGACTGCGGATCGAGGTCAATCAGGAGCGTGCGTTTCTTTTTGACGGCGAGCGCGGCGGCTAAGTTGATGGATGTAGTGGTCTTTCCGACGCCGCCCTTTTGATTGGCAATAGACAGGACGCAGGTCAAACCGTTGGCCCTCACTCCCCGGATGGCAACCCCAGGCCCATATATGGAGCCCGGTGGCCCCTTCGCCACTACGACTAGCGCCCACTCTACCTATTCTGGCGTGACCAACGCAAGGGAAATTTGAAATCTCGGCTGAACGCGCGGCCGGTTCCGGTGAGCTTTGAGGCTACAGGCGGAATTGGTACACTCCAGCGCTAGAAAACTGAAGCGAAGGGCCACATGGAAAACGGCGAAGATCAAATTCCAGCATCGCAGGAAGCTAGTTTTGGAGGGCCGCGTGACGCCGGTTGGTCCGGTATGGCACACGCTGTTAATCATGGGGATTTTGTTGGGCTTCGCGGTACTGCAGGGACAACCGCAGCTTGCGAAGGGCGCTCAGCTGCCGAGCCGGATCGTGCTCTATCTTTCCACGATCGCTTACGAATTATTTCTGCTCGGATTGATTTGGTTGCTTAGGCTGAGCCGCTACAAATTGTCGATCGCCGAGATCGTTGGCGGAAAATGGCGGCGCTGGCGGGACTTTTGGCGGGACGTGGGAATTGCCCTGCTCTTCTGGATTGTCGTGGTCGGGATGCTGCTGGTGCTGTCCCATGAGCTGCAGTTCAGCGGGATGGAGGCGGCGAAGTTTCTGCTGCCGGAGACGGCAAAGGAAGCAGTGGTGTTCGTCATTCTTTCGTGCACTGCGGGATTCTGCGAAGAGGTGATTTTTCGCGGCTACCTGCAGCGGCAATTTACGGCGTGGACCGGAAATGTGGTCGCTGGAATCGTATTGCAGTCAGCAGTTTTTGGAGGGGCGCACCTTTACCAGGGATTGAAAGGCGTGGTGGTCATTACCGTGTACGGCGCGATGTTTGGAGTTCTGGCCTCGATGGTGAAGAACCTGCGACCGGGAATCATGCAACATTGCGCGCAGGACTCGATGTCAGGAATCGCGGGCATCTTCCTGAAGAAGTATCACTATCTCCAGATGATCAAGTTCTGACGAACGCAGGGGATGACCTCCGTTAATGCGGGGCCGGTGCGCCGTCCTTAAATGTGATCGTAATGAAGTGACCGGCGCGATCAGGCGCGGTCTTGAAATCGGGCTTTGATCCGGTCGGCACCCAGAGGACGCCACCACGCAGAGCGTTCGCGGAATCAAGACCGGACGCGCCAGAGACGGACACGCCGTTCAGTCCGGCGATCAGCATGTCGCGGGTGTCGTCGAATGGCTCTGTCGTCTCTCCTTGGTCGAAGAACCACGATTCGACAACGATCTCGTCTGATCCGAATTCAACCCACCGAGAATTCGGTCCAGCGCTACGCCCTCTGCGCACGAGGCACGGGCCCTGCGGTTGATTCTCCGCGACGACGGTACACTGGTTTCGGATCGCTCCTTGCGAGCGTATCAGCTCGACAGCGATGTTGCGCAGCGTAACGTCGCTCGAATTTGTGACCGCATGGGAAAAATTTCCCACCGAACACCCAACCTCGGGGTGTTTCTTGTCGTCTGGCGAGGCGTCAGCGCCTCCCGGAGGCACCGAAATATAGGGCAGGTCGTGATGGTGGAGCAGCGTGGTCTCATGCGGGGGAATCTCGACGAAAAAAACGTTCACGTACTGGTTCGCGAAGACGAGGTGATGGTGGCCTTCCTCGCGCATGGGGATGCCGCCGGTGGTGTGGGGTGTGGAAGTCTGAGCCGTGAGGGCGAGTGCGGAAACAGCGACGACCGCGCTGAATCGGAGTAGACGGCAGAGGCTTGAAGATACAATCACGCGCGGCCTTACATCTTGTAGCGGCCGAGGTCGTCGTCGTTCAGACCCTCGAGCCATTTGCGCAACTCTTCGTTGGAGCTTTTTTCGGTGACTACGCCGGACTTCGTCGAATTCTTCAGGACCTGATCTTCGACGAAGATGGGGCAATCGAGACGCAAGGCGAGGGCCAGCGCGTCGCTCGGGCGTGAATCCAAGGACATAGTCTGCCCGTCGCGCTCCATCCAGATCAAGGCGTAGAAGGTGTCCTCCTTCAAATCGGAGACGACTACTTTCTGGACGTGCACGTCCAAGCCAATCAGAACATTCTTGAGGAGATCGTGGGTCTGCGGACGGGGCGCTTCGATTTTTTCGATTTCGCGCGCGATGGCCTGCGCTTCGGGGACTCCAACCCAAATGGGAAGGACGCCGGTGCCGTGCGTTTCCTGGAGGACCACTACGGGAGTGTTGGTTGCGGGGTCCATCATCAGGCCCCGAATTTTCACTTCGAGTTCCATGGTGGCCTCCGCTGAGCTAGATGACCTGTTCGCCGACGAGACTGAATGGTGCGGCGCGCGTGACTCGCGCCTGAACATATTCTCCCAGAAGATTTTGGCGCGGCGAAGTGAAATTAACGATCAGGTTGCTCGTGGAGCGTCCGGCCCACTGTCCGCGCGCGGCGTGGTGCGTGTCCACCATCAACTCAAAGGTCGTACCGACGAGTTTGTTGTTGCGTTCAATTTGAATCTGGCGCTGGCGATCCTGCAGGACGGTGAGGCGGCGAGATTTCTCTGCTTCGGGAATCGCGTCGGGCATGGTTGAGGCCGACGTATTCGGACGCGGCGAGTACGTGAACGCGTACACGCCGTCGTAGCCAACCGCGTTGAGCAGGGTGACGGACTCCTCGAAGTCCTGCTCGGTTTCGCCGGGAAAGCCGACGATGATATCGGTGGTGATGCTGATGGGGCGACGCGCGGCGCGAATCCAGGAAATCTTCTCCAGATACTCGTCCCGCGTGTATGTGCGTCGCATTGCGTTGAGAATGCGGCTCGAGCCGGATTGCACAGGCAGGTGGATGTGATCACAGAGCACCGGCGTCGAGTCAATGGCGTCCACAATCTCGCGATGAAAATCGTTGGGATGCGAGGTGGTGAACCGGACGCGGCGAATCCCCTCCACTGCGGCAACTTCGCGCAGTAGCTCGACGAAGGTCAACTGGCGCGGCGATGGGTCGCGGTAGGAATTCACGGTCTGGCCCAACAATTGGATCTCGGTGTAGCCAGCTTCGGAGAGGCGGCGCGCCTCGGAAAGAACAGCTTGGCTCGGGCGGCTGCGCTCGGGGCCGCGCGTATGCGGCACCACGCAATAGGAGCAGGCATAATCGCAGCCCTCGATGATGGTCACGTAAGCGCGAAGAGGATTGTCGCGGCGAGTGATTTCGGTTTCGAAGGTTTCGTCCGTATCGAGATCGAGGCCCATCACGCGGCGGCCGCCAGCTTCCAGCTCCGCCACCATTTGCGGAAGTTTCCGGTAGCTCGCCGAGCCGCACACGAGGCTCACCCATGGCGCGCGCTCGAAAATGTCCTCGCCTTCCTGCTGGGCAAGGCACCCAATCACGCCGATGATCTTGCCGTCCGCAATTCCCCGCCAAGCGCCGAGGCGGGAGAAAACCTTCTGCGCGGCCTTTTCGCGGATGGAGCAGGTGTTGTAGAGCATGACGTCCGCTTCGGCGATGCTTTGCGCGGCGTGATATCCGCGCGCGAGGAACACGCCGGCAACTTTCTCGGCGTCGTGTACGTTCATCTGGCAGCCGAATGTTTCGATGAAGAAGGATTTGCTTGCTGCAACAGACAACGACTCCGCATCGGGGTTCGCGGTCTCAGCGCGAATAAATTCCGGAGCGCACCCTTCGGGAGTGACCGTCACCGAAGGCGATGCCAGCGATTCAACTGTGATGTCGAACGATTTGCTCATCAGTAGAACATGAGTTTAGCACAGGCGCTTGCGTCGAATGACCTGTGGCGCTTAGACTCGCGATGATGTCAGTCTTTCGCCATGGAACTACCGTGATGCGATTTAATCGAACACGTCAACGACGCAGGCGTGCAAACGCTTTAGTTCTGCTTCTATTTGCGGCGCTCGTTGTTGTTGCTCCGGAGCAAGCGTTCGCCCAAGCGCCTGATTTCGACGCCATTGCATCGCGAGCGGCCGATGCCATCCTGGCGTTGTCCCGGGGGCTGGTGGTGAAGCCGAGCGTCGTTGTTTCGGATTTTGTCGAGACGCATGGCGGCTCAAACGCGATGGGAGCGGAACTCGCACGGCGGTTTTCCAAGTCGTTGGCCAAGAATGCGCGAGACTTCGTGGTCGCCGATCCGAACAGCGAGTTCGACACATCCAGCGCCAGCCGGTTGCCTTCGCCGTCCGCGGCCGATGCGGCAGTGAACTGCGCAGCGGGCAAGCCAAAGCCGACCTTTGTCGTTGAGGGATACATGGATCAATTGCAGGACCGCGTCGTCATCAGAATCAAGGCCACGCGGACGGAGGACAATAAGGCTATCTTCGATGAGCGCGTCACGGTGCCGCTGACGCCTGAGTTGCAAGCGCTGGAAACGAAACCGACTTCGGTTGCCGAGAAGCCGTCCGGCGAGAACGGTCCCGCTTGGGTGCGGCCCGGCTTTCATATCGCGGATAATGGGGCGGGCGTTCCGTCCATGGACTCTGTCAGCAACTATACTCCGCCGCGATGCCTCGAATGCGCGCGCGCGGATTATCCCGACTCAGCCATGGCGGCGAAAATAGAGGGAATGGTCAGCCTCCGAGTCTTGATTGACGCGACAGGGCGACCCGCGGAGATTATCGTTTTGAAGGGGCTCCCCTGCGGGCTGAACGAAAGAGCCGTCGAAACGGTAGCGACGTGGAAGCTCGATCCGGCCAAAGGACCCGACGGGAAGCCAGTGGCTGTCTGGCAAGACATCAAGCTAAATTTTCAGCTGTTCAATTAGCTTGCTTCGCACCAAACGCCGAGAGAGACGAAGCGGTCACCAGCCGAGGATGTAGGCGAGCATGAGCGGCGCTATGGCTTCGGGTGTTGCACGAAGAAATTCCACATGATGGACGTCGCCTGGATGTCATTTCCGCTGAGAGCGACTCCGGGCCAGATGTGATGGCCGCCCTGAATCGCGTAGAGTGCGACGCCTGTGCCGTCGGCGCATCCGGAATAAACCGACGTGTGCAGGCTGGGCGTCTCTTCGGTCGCGGGAGTGCGGGAGCAAGCGTCCCGCGTGACCCAGAACGCGACTGTATCCGACACGGGCGTGTCATCACGACGCGGGCCAATCTGAAACGGCGTGCTTCCACCGTCGAAAGGCACCAGACGATCGGCCGTGCCATGAAACACGAGAACGGAAACGGGTTCCGACGGGTGACAAGGTAGATTTTGCGCGCCTTCGACCGGAGCAATCGCGGCGATCACGCCCGACAATTCGCAGCCGAGGCGGAAAGACATCATGGCGCCGTTGGAAATTCCAGTGACGAAGATGCGCTTGCGGTCAATCGAATAGCTGTGTCCGAGCGTCCCAATCAAGGCGCTGATGAAAGCCACATCGTTCACATTATTTTCCTGCGCATAGCCGCAGCAGTTGCCAGAATTCCACGTTGGGACGTTGCTCAGGCGGCCAGTCCCGCTGGGATACGCGGCGATAAATCCCTGCTGGTCGGCCATCAAGCTCATTCCGGACATCCCTTCGATGTTCTCCGGGCTTTGCGTGGCGCCGTGCAGAACGAGCACAAGAGGCACGGGTTTTCCGGCGTCGTAGTTCGGCGGGACGTGCAACAGATACGTGCGGGCGCGTCCATCCACGTTGATCGTGCCGGAGGTCGTCGGCATCACGGCGGCATGAGTTTGAGAGGAGCGCAGCCGCACCGCCATCCGAAATCCGATGAGGCACAAAATGATCGCTACCAGGACGGCAATTCCTGCTCTCGGCCTCGCTCTCATACCGACTCCCGCGGAGCGCGCCGCATCGTTGTGGCGCGCTCAATACAATTATTAGAACACGGGAGAATGAGCGAAGTTTCGGTTGTGCCCGCGGCGTTACTGGTGAAAACTCCGGAAGCCGGAGCGAATTACCAGCCGAGGATGTAGGCGAACATGAGGGGCGCCACGATCGTGGCGTCTGACTCGATTACGAAACGCGGAGTGTCCACGCTAAGCTTGCCCCAGGTGATTTTCTCGTTGGGGACGGCGCCGGAATAGGAGCCGTAGCTCGTGGTCGAATCGCTGATCTGGCAGAAATACGCCCAGAGCGGGACATTGGGACGCTTCAAATCCTGGTGAAGCATGGGGACGACGCAGATGGGGAAATCACCGGCAATGCCGCCGCCAATCTGATAAAAGCCGATCGGCGTTTTCGTGGCCGTCTCGGTATACCAGCGGGCCAGCTCCATCATGTACTCGATGCCACCGCGAATAGTGGTGGCGTTTTTCACGTTGCCACCGATGACCTGCGCCGCGAACATGTTGCCGAGCGTGGAATCCTCCCAGCCGGGAACGAACATGGGCAGATTTTTCTCGGCTGCGGCCATCATCCAGCTGTCTTTCGGATCAATCTGGTAATGCTGCTTCAGCTTTCCCGACAGAAGTACTTTGAATAGGAATTCGTGGGGGAAGAAGCGCTGCGAGGATTTGTCCGCGGCGTACCAGTCCTCCATGATTGCGCGCTCGATGCGGCGCATGGCTTCTTCTTCGGGGATGCAAGTGTCGGTGACGCGATTCAAGTGGTGATTGAGGAGTTCGACCTCTTCCGCGGGAGAGAGATGACGGTAATGCGGCACGCGCTTGTAATGATCGTGCGCGACGAGATTGTAAACGTCCTCTTCCAGATTGGCGCCGGTGCAGCAAATTCCGTGGACTTTGCCCTGGCGAATCATTTCAGCGAGCGAGAGGCCGAGTTCCGCCGTGCTCATGGCGCCCGCGAGCGTGACGAACATCTTGCCGCCGCTCGAAAGATGCTTCACGTAGGCTTCGGAGGCATCAATCACGACGGCCGCGTTGAAATGGCGATAGTGATGCTTCACGAAGGACGTGATGGGACTTCCCGACCGTGTCTCAGGCGCGCTCATGAAATCTCCTTGCCAGAATTGAGATGGAAAACACCCGTTAGGGGTGAGCGTTCGCGTGACGAAGTGCGGCTAAAAGTAACTGGCCGTATAGTTCAAAAGCCGGAAGAATTCATGCAGAGAGATATGAAATTGGAATGAGGCGAATCTTGTTTCACAGGACACGTGGAATAAATAACACAGATGCAGGCGAACTGACTATGGAATTCTCGCGCGGGCCGGCGTTTTTCGTTGTGTCGTTTCAGGCAGCCTAAATCTTTCGCGTGGCGTCTGATAAGTTTGAATCTGCTGATTGCGTGTGCTACGGTGTTTTTGCCCGGCAAAACTAATTTCTTTCAAGGGGGGAACAATTTCTGGCCCGGCGCTGCTTCTTTTCGCGAGCCCACTCACTCTTCTAGAACAGACGAGTGGGGTGGCAAGAGTCATCCTCGGAGTTCTTCTTTTACTTTCCATTTTCTCGTGGGCGTTAATTCTCCAAAAATATTCTCAGCTTGGCGGGCTCGACGGTAAGACTTCGAAATTCCTGCAGATGTTTCGAGCAGGCCGCGGGCTTTCCGATCCGAACACGCTGCGCGCGGGCGTAGGCGGGACTCCGCTGATTTCGGTGTATGCGGCGGGGTATCGCGAACTTGAATCGCAGATCGGCGGCGCGACTTCTCGCGGCGGTGTGGCTGTGGCCGGCAAGTTGAGGAACGCGAGCGCGGTGGGGGTCGAGATGCAGGTGGCCGCGGGAGAAGAGGTGCGCCGCCTGGAAAAGGGAATGTCGTCGCTGGCGACGATCGCCTCGGTATCGCCGTTCATTGGACTATTCGGCACGGTGTGGGGCGTGATGGACGCGTTTGCTGGATTGGGCGACGCTGGCGCGGCAAGCCTGCGCGCGGTTGCGCCGGGAATCGCGGAGGCGCTGGTCACGACGGCTGCGGGACTCTTTGCCGCGATTCCGGCGCTGATTGCATACAACCACTACCTTTATGGCATCCGCGGCGTTGCGTCGCGGATGAACGATTTTTCGGCAGAATTTGTGTCGAAAGTAGAGACGCTGTACAACTCGTAGACAACTGCCATGCCGTCCATCGAACGCCAGACCGGCACATCGCTTTCTGAAATCAACATGGTGCCGTTTATAGACGTGGTGCTGGTGCTGCTGATTATTTTCATGATCACGGCGCCGATCCTGCAGTCCGGCATTGAAGTGGACGTGCCGAAAACGAAAACGGTGAAGGAGCTGACCGAGGTGCGGATGGTGGTCACGATTGACCGCGGGCAGCGCGTGTATCTGAACGACAAGCCGGTAAACATCCACGACGTCGGGCAGCAGGTTGTGGCGCAATCGAAAGATCCGAAGCATCAGGCGGTATATGTGCGCTGCGATGAAAGCGTCCCGTTTGGAAGCTGGGCGACGGTGGTTGACGCGCTGCGGCAGGCGGGAATCCAAAATGTGAGCGTGGTGACGCAGCCGCTCAGCGAACGACCGACAGTCCAGTGAAATGACATCCTTCGCCGCAACTCGATCGAGTGACCTGCTCAAGCCTTTCGTGCAGATTTCGCTGATCGTTCATGTGACGTTCTGCGTGCTGGCTGTGCTCTACGCGTATTTTTATGGCCGTGAGGCAGATTGGGGAGGGCCGGGCGGTTCGATTACCGTGGGACTCGTGGGAAATGTGCCGGCGATTCCGCTTCCCCGCCCCGATGTGGTGTCTCCAAATCGCGTGGTGGATGAATCGAAAGGACTCTTCAAGACTGAGCCTGCGCCGGTTCCCAAGCCCGAGCCAGATGCCGTCCCGATTCCAGAATTCGAAAAGAACAAACCGCCGAAGTACGTCACGCGGCCGTCGAAGCTGCTTGAAAATCCTACGCCGCCACCTCCGAACGCGGTTCCCTACGGCGGCGGCGGGACTCCAACCGTACCGACGACATCGTTTGCGCTTGGCGCGGGCACCACGCAGGCCGGACTTGGGTTCACGGGCACGGCGGGAGGCGATTTCGGTTCGCGGTTCTCGTGGTACGTCGAGGCGGTGCAGCGGCGGATCAGCGGCAATTGGCTGGCGAGCACGGTGGATCCCAGCGTGACCACGGCGCCACGAGTTGTCGTCACATTCACAATTCTGCGCGACGGCTCGGTGACGAATATTCAGTTGACGCAACGGAGCAATAATAGTTCCGTAGACAGCTCGGCGACACGCGCGGTGCAGGACTCGAGCCCGCTTGCGCGGCTGCCGGCGGAATATTCGGGATCGAGCGTGAATGTGGAGTTCTGGTTTGATTTTCACCGGTAGCGATGCATAAGAGGTGTTTATTGCTCATGCGGACGTTTACGCGGCTGTCATTATCGCGAATTATTCTAGCGTTGGCTCTTGCGTGCTTGTCATTGGCGCGGCCTTCGGCGGCGCAGGATTGGTTCAAGACTGGTACGGGGCTGGGAGTGACGAAGGCGCGACTCGCACTGCCGGACACGGTTGCTCGTTCGACGTTTGCGCAGCCATTGCCCAAGACATTTCACGATGTCGTTTGGGCCGACCTCGATTATTCCGGGATCGTGGATATGGTTAGCCCGAGCTTTTACCCAACGCAAGTTCCCAGCCAGCCGAGCGAGCTGAAAGCTGACGACTGGGCGGCTGCTCCGGCGAGCGCTTACATGGTGGCGTACGGGAATCTTTCAACGGACGCATCGGGAATCGCGTTCGCGGGATATCTTGCGGACGTGCACAATCCGTCGGCTCCGCTGGCGCTGCAGAAAATCTATCGCGGCGCGGCAACCGATGCAGATGCGAGGCGCATGGCGCATCAATTTGCGGACGACATTATCGGCGTGTTGAGCGGCGGGCAGCCCGGCATTGCGCAGACCAAAATCGCATATGCCAGCGAGCGCAACGGCAACAAAGAGATTTGGGTGATGGACTACGACGGTGCGAATCAGCAGCAGGTCACGCACCTGAAATCCATCTCGCTCACTCCGCGCTGGTCTCCGGACGCCACGCGGATTGCGTTCACATGCTTCGCGCCTTACCGGGGCGTCACTTCGGCGCAGATCTGCCTGTATTCGGCGGTATCAGATCGTTTGATTTCGTTCCCACGGTATCGCGGAACAAATGGTTCGCCCGCATGGTCGCCCGACGGCACGGAGATTGCGTTCATGTCGAGCTTGAACGGTGACCCGGAAATTTACGTCTCGGATACGACTGGCGCGCACCTGCGCCGGATCACGTTCGCGGCGGGAGTGAGCACGTCGCCCGCGTGGAATCCGAAGACGGGTAAGCAAATGGCGTTCGTGAGCGACCGCGCAGGATCGCCGGTTCTCTATCTCGCGAACTCCGATGGGTCCGACGTCGAGAAGATAAATCTGCCCGACATGGGATACGTGATAGACCCGGCATGGTCACCAAATGGACAATTGCTGGCATTTAGCTGGCGACGTCCGAGCGGCAACTACGATATCTACGCAATGGACATCGTGAGCCGCGAACTGGTGGAATTGACGCGCGACGCCGGACGCAACGAACGCCCCTGCTGGGCTCCCGATGGCAGGCATATTGTTTTCGAATCCACGCGGACCGGGACGCGGCAAATATGGTCCATGCTGGCGGACGGAAGCCAGCCACATCAGTTGACATATGAAGGGCAGAACGAATCGCCCAGCTGGTCTTCGAAATAATGACGCAAATTCATTCACGGCGAAGCCGCAAAGCCCTCGCAGCGGCGCCGAAGGAGGCAGTCCATGCACCACAGTATTCTTAGCAAGTTCTCACTGTTGTTCGGCCTCGCAATTCTCGCCGCCGTTGCCGGCGGCTGCAATAAAAAGGTGGCGTCAACTCCGCCCGCGCCGCCTCCGGCTCCGGCGTTGCAGCCGACCGTGACGCTGAACGCTTCGCCATCCAGCGTGAATTCCGGACAGACAGTGACGCTCTCCTGGTCGTCCACGAACGCGACGGACCTGGAAATCGGACCCGGCGTCGGAAAGGTGGCGCCGCAAGGCTCGACGCCGGTGAATCCGACGGAGACAACGACGTTCACAATTACTGCCACGGGCGCGGGCGGTAGCGCTACGGCAAGCGCCAGCGTAAGCGTGAATGGGTCAGCGGCAGCCCCGACAGCCATGGCTCCGAGAACGCAACCGGGTGTGGGCGATCTCTTCGACCAAAACGTTAAGGACGCATATTTCGAGCTCGACAAATCTGATCTTCGCGACGACGCCCGCGCCGCGCTGACCAAGGACGCGGAGTTTCTGCGCTCGTATTCGCAAGTCAAGGTGTCCATCGAGGGCCATTGCGATGAGCGAGGCTCGACGGAATACAACCTGGGTCTCGGCCAGCGGCGCGCTGAAGCTGCGAAGAACTACCTGATTTCGCTCGGCATCTCGGCCGACCGAATGGAAACGACGAGCTGGGGCAAAGAGCGTCCTTTCTGCTCCGAACATGACGAAACGTGCTGGCAGCAGAACCGCCGCGCGCATTTCGTGCTGGCACACTAAGAATTCGATCGCGCCTGTGCCAGCGATGGAGCTCGCTCCATCGCTGACGCAGGCCGGCGCACTCGCGACGGCAGTAACGCCGCGGTCAAGATGCTCCAAGGAGGCATTCCCTTGCGTACACGATGGATCGCGCTGGCAGTCGCAGCGGTGTTTTTCGGCGCACTCGGCGGGGCGCTTTTCGCTCCGCAGCCTGCGGGCGCCGAGTCGAAGGAAATGATCGAGCTCCAGCAGCAGGTATCGCAGATTTTGCAGGCGCAACAGGACCTGCGAAGCACCGTGGACGGCAACAATGCCGCGATACGAACTCTGTTGCAACAGTCACTCGACTCCGTGAGCCGACTCAGCGGCGAAATGAGCTCGGTGCAAAAATCCGTGCAGGAAGTCCAAGCGAACACCGGCGCGCGCATTGACACGATGACGCAACAGACGCAGGGACTATCCGACAACATGCAGGATGTGCAGGCGCGCGTGGCGAAACTGTCGCAGCAATTGACTGACGTGCAAAACCTGCTGCAGAGCATTGACGCGAGAGTTTCCGGCGGCTCGACTACGGGCGCTCCAGCGACGGGTGGTCCCGGGGACAGCGCAGACAGTGGCGCAACGCCGGCGCCCGGACTCGCGCCAATTTCCGCGGACACGCTTTATCAAAATGGACTGCGTGATCTAACCGGTGGAAAGTACGATCTGGCGCGACAGGAATTCTCGGACTACATCAAGAATTTCCCCTCGAATGACCTGGCATCGAATGCGACCTTCTATATCGGCGAAATCGCGTACGCACAGAACGATTTCAAGGGAGCAATCGCGTCGTACAACAAAGTGCTGGTGAACTATCCGAAGAGTTTCAAGGCGGACGCGTCCTTGCTGAAGAAAGGCATGGCCGAGCTCGAACTGGGTCTGAAAGCGAGCGGAATCCGAGATTTGAGAGAACTTGTCCTGCGATCGCCCACTTCGGATGAGGGCAAACGCGCTCAAGCGAAACTTCGCGAGCTTGGCGTGGCGCCAACCGCTCGTCCCACCCACTAGACTTTGACTGATAGAAGATCGGTCCGCGAGTGGTCCAGCGGACCCCACGTGCGGAGCGGGCCCAGAGGCACGCGGATCTGCTCGCGCTCGTGCCGAGGTTAGCTAGGCGCGCAGGTTGTCAGCCTGCCAATCGCGAACCAACTGTTTGATGGCTTTGCGGTCGGTGATCTTGTCCTGCAAGACTTTTCGGGAGAGGTCGGGCAGTTCCCCATCGCCCGCAAACCGCAGCGCCACAAGCTGGCCCACCTGGAATTCCCCGATTCTTGTCCGCAGCTCCACCGGCAACACCTGCTGCATTCGAAGCCGCATTTCGAGACGGATGACGCGATCCTGAACCGCCAGCGCCATGATGCGGGCGCTGAAAGCGAGCATCAGCAGCGCGAAGGCCACAAGCAGCGAGAGCACCGAGGCCGCTGAAAACACTTTGATCAGCCGGTAGATGGACCACCCGAAATTCAACAGCAAAATGGGAAGAACTACAAAATGGAATGGAGGAAACATCTTCGCGTGGTTCTGAAAACTCTGCGTCTCGCTCATGGCTGGACCTCCGACGGACTGGATAGAACCTGGCGCATGATATCAAAATTGCGCCCTTGGGGTATGGCGACGCGCCTCTTTCCACGGCGGCTCATCGGTTTCTGTTGACTCCGGGCTTTCTGATATACTCCTGCCCATGTCAGTCAACAAAGCCATCCTCGTAGGGCGCCTCGGGCGCGATCCAGAAACGCGGTTCACCTCCGGCGGACAAGCCGTGGCGAATTTCACGCTCGCGACGGACGAGACGTTCAAAGACCGCGCGGGTGAACGCCAGAAGCGCACCGAGTGGCACCGCATCGTGCTGTGGGGGAAACTAGCGGAAATCGCGCAGCAGTATTTGAAGAAAGGGATGCTGGTGTACGTTGAGGGCCGCATCCAAACGCGTCAGTGGGAAGACAAGCGCGACGGCCAGAAGCGCACAACCACAGAAATCGTGGGAAACGTGATGCGCATGCTCACTTCGCGGGCCGAAGGCGCCGCTGCCGGGGCAAGCTCTGGTGGTGGGTCAGGCTCCGGAGGGCACGGCCGCTCCGCGGATGCGGACTTCGATGTCGCTGGCCCGGCCGGCGAGGAACCATCGGGCGGTCCAGAAATTTCCGACGAAGATATTCCTTTTTAGATCCCGATCAGAACAGTGCTGATCTAGTTGGCTGGCCTGCGAGAGAATTTCGTTCAGGCGAACTGCTTGAAGAACGTCGACTGAGGAATCCGCGCTTACTTTGGAGTGGAGCTTCCGTTAGCGCCCTTTTCCGGCTGCGGCCCGGCGATCGTTTCAAGTTCATCGTCGTCATCATCGAGCGCAGGCAGAGTCGGCAAAATTTCCGCGGCGATTGAACGGCGCTGAATCTTCAGATCCTTGATCATTTTCCCGTCGCGAAATTCCAGAGCTCTTTTGGCGTACTGTGCGATATCGGGTTCGTGCGTGACGATCACGACGGTGAGGCCGTGCGAATCGTTCAATTGCTGCAAAATATCCATGATCTCGATGCTTGTGCGGCTATCGAGGTTTCCGGTCGGCTCATCGGCGAGCAATAGTGATGGATTGTTGACAAGCGCCCGGGCAATGGCGACGCGCTGCTGCTGTCCGCCCGAAAGCTGCGATGGAAAATGTCCCGCGCGATCTGACAGGCCCACGCGCTTGAGCGCTTCCTCGGCGCGGCGCTGGCGCTCCTCGATGGCAACGCCCGCGTAAATTGTGGGCAACTCCACGTTCTCGAGCGCGGACGTTCTCGACAAGAGATTGAATTGCTGGAAGACGAAACCCAATTTGCGGCTGCGAATTTTGGCGAGCTCGGCTTTGGTGAGTCCAGAAACATCCTTCCCGTCGAGGTAGTAATGTCCCCGGGTGGGTTTGTCGAGGCACCCGATGATATTCATCAGCGTGGACTTGCCCGATCCGGAAGAACCCATCACGGCGACGAATTCACCCGGATAGATTTCCATTGAGACTCCGCGCAAGGCGTGCACCTGAATCTCACCGAGATCGTAGGTTTTGTGAACACCATCCAGCCGGATCGTGGGGATATTTTCCGTTGCGCTACCAGCGGGAGACTTTGCGGCGGCGTTAGATGTGCTAGAAGGATCGCTCATGGCGTTGCGCGGGGTGTGACTCAACTAGATCGAAACGTTGAAGGAGCCTGTAGGCGACTCTAGTGAGAGCCGTCTTTCATCCGCTGTTCGTCCTGCCTCCGCTGCTCGTCGAGCTGGCGTAGGAAATCGTCGAATTTAGCCTGCTGATCGGGTGTAAGAATCGCACGAATATTGGCTCGACCCTGCTGGCGAATCTGCTCGTGAGTGGCATCGAGCGGCGCGTAGAGCGCCTGCCACTTCGAGACTGTGTCGTCAAACACCGCGCCAACCTGCTTCTGCTGCTCCGGGGTCAGCTGCAGCCTCTGCGTTAGATCGTTCACTCTCTCATTGCGCGTCGGCTTGAGGTTCAACTGCACGGCGTTCTGCGCCTGCACCTGTCCCTCCACGCGTTCGTCCCAAAGATGGCTGCCGACGCCTCCGAGCAGAATACCGAGCACAAAAACGACCGTTACGAGAATGGCCGCCTCGATCCGCGCGTTCTTAATTGCCATGGTTGGTATCCGCCACCATCATCAAAACATCATCCCTGTTTGCCGGCGGCTTGGCCGGGTCCGGACCGAAAATGTCGCTCACACTAATAAGACGTGCGGTTGCGACATTGGGTTGCGAGCGATGCCCCCAACCTGCGTCGTACGATACGAGCACGCCCAAGACAACTGCTGCCGTGGCCGCGAAGCGCCATCCCAAGCGCACAAGCGGCTGCCAAGATCCAGCGCGCTCCGCTGAGCGATCTTGCTCGGCAGCACGAATTCGCGCCATCACCGTGCGCGCAAACGCTGGTCCCGAACCATCGGACGGCCCGGCCAGACGAAGCAGGCGAACGCTCGATGCGGCTTGCTGGAGCGCGCCGCGGCAGGCCTCGCAGCTCTGCCAGTGCTGCTCCGCAGTCCTGGCGTCGGCGGCGGTCAGCGCACCATCGAGGTAGTCCTCCAACATCGCCTCGTAGCTCGTACAGGCTGTGTTTCCGAACTCAGTGTCCGTTGCCATGGCTTTTACCCTTTCCTTTGCGCCGAATGCGAATCGGCCGACTTGCTGGCAGGATTCATCCGGCGCCGATAAACGTCCATGATTCGGCCGCGTGCGCGGAACAACCGCACCTTCACCGTGTTCACGTTGAGATTGAGAATTTCGGCCAACTCTTGCACAGAGAATCCTTCCATTTCTTTCAAAACCAGCAGTTGCCGATCCTGCTCGGGCAATGCCGCGAGCATCCGTTCCAGAATCTGACGGGACTCGGCCCGGGCACTCGAACTTTCCGGCGGGCGATCCGCGGACACGATGCCATCCAGCCGCGAAACCTGCTCCTCGGATAAGTCCGCCTCATACACCAGCGGCCGAACCTTTTTCTTTCTCAAGTAATCCCAGCATTCGTTGACCGCTATCTTGTAGAGCCAAGTCGAAAACGCGGCCCGCTGGTCAAACCTCTTAATGCCGAGATACGCCTTGAGAAAAACCTGCTGTGCAACGTCCTCTACATCTTCTGGCCGGCGCAGAATGCCACCGACGAGCGCAAACACACGCTGCTGATGCCGCCGCACGAGCTCCTCGAACGCGGCTTCAGTTCCATTTTGAGACAGGCGTACTAGTTCCCTGTCTTCTTCCTTCTTTCCCTTTCGGTCGAGAGGAAGCGTAAGCGCCGGGGCGCTGGCTACCATAGTCTTTGGGACGTCTTCCATTCGCTTTAGGTTACGCCGAAAAATCCCGCGTGTGTTCCAATTTTTTCTTGCGGGTCAAACTGGTCCATGTGACAATACCCGCCATGATAATCGGCGACAGAATCCGACTGCTACGAGAAACCAAAAAACTCTCCCAGGGCGATGTTGAAAAGCGCACCGGTCTGCTCAGGTGCTACATTTCGCGCGTCGAAAACGGCCATACCGTGCCGGCAATTGAGACACTCGAAAAGCTGGCGAGGGCGATGGAAGTACCGCTCTACCAACTTTTCTACGACGGCGAAGAACCGCCTGTGCTACCGAATCTTCCTAAGCGGAAAAGCGCGGATGATATCGCCTGGGGCAGTGCCGGCAAGGATGCCCGATACCTAGGGCGTTTTCGCCGACTGCTGGGCAAGATAGAAGAAGGCGACCGCCGCTTGCTTCTTTACATGGCCCAGAAGATGGCCAACCGCTAGCCAGTCGTTCGGACAGCCGTTACTTTCCACGTCAAGTCTTGCTGCTGTGTGCAAAGATTGGCCGCAGCGGACGTGCGTCCGCGCACCGAGTGATTCCCTACTCCCACTCGATCGTGCTTGGTGGTTTTGAACTAATGTCGTAAACCACGCGATTGACACCGGGAACTTCGTTCACGATGCGAACGGAAATTTTTTCGAGCACGTCCATCGGCAGGCGAGTCCAATCCGCCGTCATGGCATCCAGCGAATCCACCACGCGGACCGCGATGGTGTCCGCGTAAGTGCGCCCGTCGCCCATCACGCCCACGCTTTGAACCGGCAGAAGGACCGCGAACGCCTGCCAGGTTTTCTCGTACAGGCCCGCACGGCGAATCTCCTCGACGACTACTGCGTCTGCACCGCGCAGAGTTTCAAGTTTTTCGCGCGTGATCGCGCCTAGAAGGCGCACGGCTAGGCCAGGTCCGGGAAAAGGCTGCTTTACCAAAACCTCTTCCGGCAGTCCCATCTCACGGCCTATTTTTCGGACTTCGTCCTTGAATAAATCACGCAGCGGTTCGATGAGGGCGAAGGGCATGTCTTTCGGCAGTCCGCCGACGTTGTGATGCGACTTGATTACCGCCGATGGACCCTTTACGGAAACCGATTCGATCACGTCGGGATAGAGCGTGCCTTGAACGAGAAATTTCACGGGCGGGCCGGCTTCCGCGCCGGCGAGTAACTTGCGCTGCTCTTCGGCGAACACGGCGATGAATTCGCCACCGATGATTTTGCGCTTTTGTTCCGGATCCGAGACTCCTGCTAATTTCCCGAGGAATCTTTCGGAGGCATCCACTCCAATTACGTTTAATCCGAGTCGGGCGCGAAGCATCTCGAGCGTGTCTCGAAATTCATTGCGGCGCAGGAGACCCGTATCCACGAATACGTTTGTCAACCGGTTGCCCATAGCGCGATGAACCAGCGCTGCCGCAACCGTAGAATCCACTCCTCCACTGAGAGCGCAAATGGCTCGCGCGCCTTCGGTCTGTTTACGGATTGCCTCGACTGTCTCGGCGATAAATCCTGCGCGATCCCAATTCTGTTTGGCCCCACAAACCGCAAAGACGAAATTGCGCAGGATGTCCGTCCCGCGTTCCGTATGGTTGACTTCGGGGTGAAATTCGACGCCGTAAAACCCGGAGGCGGGATTCTCGACGGCTGCTACTGCGTTGTCCGTCCGCGCGGTAACGTGAAATCCTGCGGGCAGGCCGACGACGTGATCTCCATGGCTATTCCACACACTTAGTTGCGCTGGAACACCCGCGAAGAGTTTGGAGTCGCGTTCGATATCGAGTTGCGCGCGACCGTATTCACGGTGGTCGGCGCGTTCCACTTTTCCGCCCAGCGCGTGCGCGAGCCACTGCATGCCGTAACAAATGCCGAGAACGGGAACTCCCAGCTCCAGCATCTTTGGGTCGCAGACCGGCGCGTCCTTGTCGTACACAGAACTGGGGCCACCGGACAGTACTATCCCGACCGGTTCTTGCGCGCGAATTTCGGCGAGGTTAGCCGTGCAGGGAAGGATCGCGGAGAAGACCTGTTGCTCGCGGATTCGGCGGGCGATGAGTTGCGTATATTGCCCTCCGAAATCCAGCACGACGATTCCGTGTTTCGTGCTCACCATGCCTCCGTGCTCTTTCGCTGCCATTGCGGCTCCGGGATTTGGCGCCATTATCCCTCCGTCTGCATGTTCATTGCCTGGGGTTTCTTGTGCTCTCGCACCTGCACGAACCGGGACTAGCCAAATACATCACCGACTGCGAACGTGGCCGCCGTCAGCGCAGCACGACATTCACCAGCTTTTTCGGCACCACCACGATTCTCACGGTTTCTTTGCCGACCAGAAGCGGAGCGATGTGAGGTTCGCTAAGGGCGCGCTCCCGTGTCTCGTCCTCGGTCAGGTTTTCATCCACCAGCATCTTGCCGCGCAATCGCCCATTGATTTGAATAATGATCTCAATCTGATCTTCGCGCGTCAGGTCCTCGCGGTATGTTGGCCACTTTTGTCGGGAGATTGTGTCCGAATTCCCGAGCATCTCCCACATCTCTTCGGCAATGTGCGGAGCCATTGGAGAGAGCATCAGCACCGTCAACGCCAGCAAGCGTTTGAGGATCGTAGGAGAAACTTCCTGATCAAGAGGCTCCTGGGCGTGGAGTTCGTTCACCAGCTCCATGATCAGCGCGATCGAGGTGTTGAAATGCCAGCGCACCTCGAAATCGTTAGTCACGCGCTTAAGCGTCTGATGCGTGCGACGGACGAGGATTTTCTCCTTGGCGGTCGCCTGAGCCATATCCGTGGAAGAATTCCAATCAATGGAAACGCCGCGAAGGCGTCCCGAATGCTTCTCGACGAGCCGATATATTCGATTTAGAAAGCGCGAGGAGCCTTCAATTCCCTGCTCACTCCACTCGAGATCCTTTTCAGGTGGAGCCGCGAAGAGCGTGTACATCCGCCCCGTGTCGCAGCCATATTTATCGGCCATGTCTATCGCGCCTACCACGTTGCCGCGCGATTTCGACATTGCGACTCCGCCCTTTTGCACCATTCCCTGGGTAAAAAGGCGTGCGATTGGTTCGTCATGCTTCACAAGCCCGAGATCGCGCATCACTTTGCAGAAAAACCGGGAATACATCAGATGCAGAATCGCGTGCGTGATTCCGCCGACATACTGGTCAATCGGGAACCAGTAGCCTGCCATGCTCTGCTCGAAGGGAGCCTTGTCGTTGTGGGGGTCGGTGTAACGGTAGAAATACCACGAGGAATCAACGAACGTATCCATCGTGTCCGTTTCGCGACGCGCTGGGCCGCCACATTTCGGACAAGTCGTGTTTACAAATTCGGGAACGCTCGCGAGAGGCGATTGCCCGGCCGTCGCAATCGCCAATTGCTCCGGCAAGCGCACGGGCAGCTGGTCGTCCGGAACAGGAACCATTCCGTCCTTTTCACAGTAAATCACAGGGATGGGCGTACCCCAGTAGCGTTGCCTGGAAACACCCCAGTCCTTCAAGCGATAGGTCGTCTCGCCTGAACCAAACTTTTTTGCCGCGGCATCTGCGGTCATTTTCTCGATCGCTTGATCGGTGGTGAGGCCGGAATACGGGCCCGAATTGGCAAGCCGACCGTGCTCGGTGTAGGCCTCGCTCATGCGATCGGGTCGCAACGGCACGCCCTGCAATGGCTGGATCACTATTTTGACGGGCAAGCCGTACTTATCCGCGAACTCGTAGTCGCGCTGGTCGTGCGCCGGAACGCACATCACGGCGCCTGTGCCGTACTCCGCGAGGACGAAATTCGCCACCCAGATCGGCACCTGCTCGCCAGAAAATGGATTCACGGCGAAGCGGCCGGTGAAAAACCCTTCCTTCTCGGCGGTGGCAATGTCGGCAGCGCGCACGCTTTTCTGGCGCATGGCTTTGAGCTGCGCTTCCATCGCGGATCGCCCCGGCACGCCCTCGAGCAATTTCCCCAGCAGCGGATGCCCGGCGGCCACGACGATGGCTGAGGCGCCGTAAATTGTATCCACGCGCGTGGTGAAGACTTCGAGGCTCATTTCAGGCAGGCCCGCAACGTCGAAGCGCACCCGCGCGCCTTGCGATTTCCCTATCCAGTTTCGCTGCATGGTGAGCACGCGCTCGGGCCATCCGGACGCGAGCTGCGCCATGTCCTCGAGCAACTCATCGGAATACTTCGTGATGCGCAGGAACCACTGCTCCAACTCTTTCTGCTCGACCAGCGTCGTCTCGTGCCGCCAACAATAGCCGTCAATTACTTGCTCATTGGCCAGGACAGTGAGACATTCGGGACACCAATTGACCTTGCTCTTTTTGCGGTAGGCGATTCCCTTCTCCAGCATGCGCAGGAAAAACCATTGGTTCCACCGATAGTATTCCGGCTCGCATGTGGAGATTTCGCGCCGCCAGTCGTAGCTGAATCCGAAGCGCTTCAGGACGCGGCGGAACTCCTGGATGTTTAAGTTCGTCCAGTCGCGCGGATGAGTTCCGTTCTTGATTGCGGCGTTTTCCGCGGGCAATCCGAAGGCGTCCCACCCCATGGGATGCAGCACGTTGTACCCGCACATCCACTTGTAGCGCGCCACAGCGTCGCCGATGGTGTAATTTCGCATGTGGCCCATGTGCAGCGTGCCGGAAGGATAGGGCAGCATTTCGAGCAGGTAATATTTCGGACGGGAAGCATCGCCATCCTGCGCGTTGAACGCGCCCTGCTCGTCCCAGATCTTCTGCCACTTTGCTTCGATCCGCTGTGAATCGTAATCGGCCAAGTTCACTTCCCCCGTGATCGCTTCTTTACGCGCAGGACGGCTGTGCGCGCGCGTGTTTTGATCGCCTTGTGCGGCCGCGGTTTCATGCCGGGCCCTGTGGCGCGCACCACGCGCCCGGTGAGTTTCCATAGCACCGCGACATTGCGCTTGTCGTCGCCTGGCTTATCAATAGGCGTTTCGAGAATAAACGCGCACTTCGCAAGCTGCGGGTGATTCAGGATTCTGCCGAAGGCTTTCAAACCGATCAGGCCCTTACCAATGTTCTGGTGACGGTCCACGCGCGAACCCATTGGCGTCTTGGAATCGTTCACGTGCAGCACAAACACGCGCTTGAGGCCCACGGTGCGGTCAATTTCGCGCAACGCGATCTGCAGACCTTCCTCGGTATGGATACTCCATCCCGCAGCGAAGGTGTGCGCCGTGTCAACGCACACGCCGAGCGGCAGGTCAGCGCAGGCGTCTAGGATGGCCTTCAATTCCTCAAACCGCGAGCCGAGCGAACTCCCCTGGCCAGCCGTATTTTCCAGCAGAATCCGCAGGTCGCCGAACTTCAACCCTCTAGCCGCTTGCTTAATCCCATAAACAACCGCCGCGATAGACGAGTCGACGCTCGCACCCAACCCGCTACCTGGGTGAATCACCAGATAGTCCGCGCCGAGCGCGAGCGCCCGCACGATTTCCTGATGGAACGCCTGTATGGAGCGAGTGCGCAGAACCGGATTCGGCGACGCGAGATTAATCAGATAATTGCCGTGAACGACGAGAGGGCCGAGCCGCAATTCCGCTCGACGCTCGCGAAAGCGCGCGGCATCGCTTTCGGCGATCCTCGAACTCCCGTGACCCCACATTCGAGGACTGGAAGAAAATATTTGCAGCGCATTGGCGCCAAGGCCGTGGGCAATATCCAGGGCGCCAGATATATCTCCGGCAATGGAGGTGTGAATTCCAATGCGAATGCTGCCGTCTTTCCAGGCTGGAATTTCGGGTGCGGGGATTGGCTCGGGACGATATTCGTCAGCAGCGTCGAACGTCAGCTCAGAACGGTAATTTTCTTCTGTCATTCCCTCAGGTTGTCCGTGTGGTAAGTCATTCATTTTATCGGAAAGTCGCCGCGCGCGCAAAGGGAGCGAAAAGACTGCGGATAGGTCGAATGGACCAGCCGAACGCAGGTGGAAAAGGTTGGAGCGGGAGTGTTATGATTTCTAGTCTCAGTTGCTCTCTGCGGCGTTTGTGCCGGGGGCGCGGTCGCCAAGTGGTAAGGCAAAGGTCTGCAAAACCTTTATCGGCGGTTCGATCCCGCCCCGCGCCTCCAAATTGCTTTTACCCCCTGTCTGATGGCTGTGGAGCGCCTTTGCCTCGCTGGCACGTAATAAGCTAAACTTTGCGTTTCGTCCTCACTCAGGAGAGCTATCCGTGCTTGTAGTGATGCAATCGAACGCGACCGAGGAACAGGTCCGCGCCGTCTGCGAGCGCATTGAGTCGCTCGGATACCGTGCGCATCCGATGCCCGGCGCGGGCCGCACGGCTATCGGCATCACCGGCAACAGCGGCGCAATCGAGACCGGTTCTCTCGATTCCATGCCGGGCGTCGTCGAATGCATCGCGGTCAGCAAACCGTACAAACTCGTGGGACGGGAGCTCAAGCCGGAAAACACCGTGGTGCGGATCCCTACGCCCTCGGGCGAAGTCAGCTTTGGCGGCAAGGCAATCGGCATGGTTGCCGGGCCCTGCGCCATCGAGTCACGCGAACAGGCCTTCACCATCGCCGAGCGGATTCGCGCGTCCGGAGCAAAGCTATTCCGCGGCGGAGCCTACAAGCCGCGGACATCGCCCTATAGTTTTCAGGGGATGGGCGAGGAAGGCCTGAAAATTCTCGCGGAGGTGCGCGACAAATTCGGGCTGGGCGTGATCACCGAAGCGATTGACAACGAATCGCTTGATCTCGTCGAGAAATACGCCGATGTGATTCAGATCGGCGCTCGCAACATGCAGAATTTTTCGCTTCTGAAACGCGCCGGGCACGCGCATAAGCCCGTTTTGCTAAAGCGAGGGATGTCCGCAACGCTCGACGAATTCCTGATGGCCGCCGAGTACATCATGTCCGAGGGGAATTATAATGTGATCCTGTGCGAGCGCGGCGTGCGCACGTTCACGGACCACACCCGCAACACGCTCGACCTGAGCGTCGTTCCAGCGGTGCAACGGCTGAGCCATTTGCCCATCGTGGTGGACCCGTCGCACGGAACAGGCCGGCGCAATAAGGTGCTGCCGCTTTCGCGCGCCGCCGTTGCGGTAGGCGCGGATGGAATCCTGGTTGAGGTGCACCATGATCCGGCGCGGGCGCTATCGGACGGTCCGCAATCCATTCTGCCCGAGGAATTCAGCCAACTCATGCGCGAATCGCGAGACATTGCCGCAGTCCTCGGCCGCACACTGAATTGAAAATTCGCGTCAATTACCGGCTCGTCATTCTATTGATTCTTCTAGTGGGCCTGGCTGCCCGCGAAGTGGCGCTTGAGCTGCGTCCCTCGTTCCTGCGACCGGGCCTTCGCCTTTTCGCGTACGTTGGTAACACCGGC
This sequence comes from uncultured Acidobacteriota bacterium, assembly GCA_963814855.1. Taxonomy (GTDB): domain Bacteria; phylum Acidobacteriota; class Terriglobia; order Acidiferrales; family UBA7541; genus Palsa-295. Next base: position 868,040 of record CAWFEL010000007.1, on the reverse strand, counting down.
GATGGGACCGTCACGGCCATAGATCTCGTAAAGCTCTCCCCTGCCGCGACCATTTCCGTCGGCGCCGGCCCGACCGGCATTCGCGCGCATCCCACACGCAAGGAAATCTGGGGGCTCAGCTCCGCAGGCGGTTACGCATGGGTGCTCGACGCTACCTCGAATCGAATTGAAGCGCGCATCCCCGTGGGAGCAGCGCCCTATGCGCTTGATTTTTCGCCGGATGGATCACGGGCTTATGTGGCCGCTTCCGGATCAAACGCGATTGTCGCCATAGATTGCGCGACGCGCGCAGTCGTGGCGCGTGGACGCGCCGGGCGGCGTCCATGGATCGCCCGCGTCTCGCCCGACGGCAAACTCGTGGTGGTTTCCAATCGGGACGAGTCGACGGTTTCGGTGCTTGATGCCGTTACGCTTGCGCTACGCGCGACGATTCCGGTGGCGCCAGACCCCGAGCAAATCGTAATCCTGCCGGATAGCTCAAAAGCGTTTGTTACGTCTGGGTCGCGGAATCAGATTTCCGTCGTGGATTTGAAGCAAAATGTGCTCTTGGCAAATCTCGCGCTCGGCGGTACGCCCGAATCGCTCATCCTCAAACCTGATGGCGGCGAGCTTTACATTCCTTCCAGCAATGCCCACGGTCTTCTCATTGTGAACACACGGACGAACGAACTCGGCGACTTCCTCCTTCTCGGAATGTCGCCAGCAGCTGCGGCAATGACTGCGGACGCCGCGACTTTGTACGTTTCAGATCCTGCGGCTGGACATATCGTGCCTGTGGCAATCAACATCCGCCAGGTGGCGCGCCCCATTTCGGTTGGTCAATCGCCGCGCAACTGCCAGCTCACTCCGGGAGAGGATATGCTTGTCGTCGTGGACACATCGTCGGACGAACTCGCCATTGTGCGCGCCAAGACGTCGGGATTGATCACGCTAATCCCGACGGGGCCCCAGCCCCGCGATCTGGCCATCAAAGTATTTTGAACTCCGTAGTGCCCCTACTGGACGGTCAAGCTCAAGGGAAATGTGCGGGCGACGCTTGGTTGGCCTGCCGGAGTTACAGTCGCCGTCACCGTAATCGTATAAGTGCCTGGTGGCGTACCGGGAGGAGGATCGGCCGGAGCCGTGGCGCTTCCGCCGCCGCACGCGGCGATCGTAATCCCGAGCACGGCCATCAACACACCCGCTTGGGCGACGCGCGCGAGCGCGAACCGAAAACGCCCGAGCGACAAGATCATCGCGAGAGTCCAGAAAACAACCGCGATCCGAAGGATTCGAGTGCCGCCCGGTCGCATTGGCGCCCGCCGCTGCGCAGGGATTGCGTCCGCTGCAGAAGGCGCGGGCGTCGAGGTGACGACAACCTGAAACTGGCCAGGGGTGGTCGGGGTGACCTGCACGACTGCGGGGTTCGTGGCAGGCGTGGTTGTGATGGCGCAGGTGCCCAAGAGCGCAGCGGGAACGGAGCATGACAACGCTGCCGAGCCCGCAAAGGCAGCTGCCGAGGTAATTTCGACGAGATACGTGGCGGATTGACCCGCGGTGATCGGCTCGACAACCGTCTGGTTGGGCGATGAAGCGATGCAAAAATCAGATGCCGTGCCGCTGAGTGGAACACCCTGAGGGCTGCCCGGAACGTTGTCGGCCAACACGAGCGTCGCGCTTCTGGCGCCGCCATTCGCACCGCAGGTACCTGATTGCAAGGGTTTGAACGCCACCTGAATCGTGCACGTGCCGCCCGGAGGCGTGCTTTGCCCCGTGCAGCCATCGCCGCCGCTCGCGATGACAAAGTCCCCTGAGTTCGTCCCGGTTCGCGACAAAGACGTGATCATCAGCACCCCGGCGAAGGGGCCGGAACTGCTGTTCGTTACCGTGATCGGCTGAGGCGAGCCCCCCGCACTGCCCGCCAACTGGCTTCCAAAATTAATGCTCGTGGGAACTGAGATTCCGGCTTGCGTGGCCGTTCCCGTCAAGGAAATCGAGGGTGGATTGCCTCCTGGCACGCTGATAGTGGCCGACCGGATTCCCGGCGTGGTGGCAGCCGGAGTAAATGTCACGGGGAGCTGGCAACTTTGTCCGGCGGGCACGGGATTCGGCGTGCAGGAAGCCGGAACAGAAAAGTCACCCATGTTCGGACCTGAAATCGCGATTCCGGAAATCTCTGCAGGCGCGCCGCCGGAATTCAAAATAGTAACGTTCTGCGCAGCGCTGGTTGTGGCCTCACTTTGTGCGGAGAAAGTAAGGCTCGTTGGAGACACCTCCAGCAATGGAGCCGCTGTGGCCGTCCCCGAAAGTGACACCTGCTGAGGACTTCCCGAGGCGTTGTCGGTGAAGGTGAGGCTCGCATTCTTGGGGCCGGTCGTCTGCGGTGCCAATTGGACAGCGACGGTGCAGGTCGCCTGCACAACCACGGTCCCGCCCGAGACTGGGCACGTCGTCCCGCTTGCGGCAATTGCGAAGTCGGAAGAGTTGGTTCCCGTGAGGGCGATGCTCACGATGTTGAGCGTGGCGCTACCAAGGTTTGTCAACGTCACGCTTTGCGGGCCACTCTTGGCGCCCACATTTTCGCTCCCGAACACAAACGCAGGCACGGTGAGGCTCACGATCGGCGCCAGCGGTACCCCGATTCCCGTAAGCGTTGCTATCTGCTCAGAACTCGACACCCCGGCCGAGTTATCGTAGAAATCCATTTGGGCGTTAAATGTTCTATCCGCGTTTGGCGTGAACGTGAACATCGCCACGCATTCCCCGCCCGGCGGGAGCGAGCCGCCGATTTGGCAGGATGAATTTCCCTGTTCGCCAAACGGAGCGAATTGCGCAGCATCCGGACCGGCTTCGACTATGTTTGTGAGCGTCAGATTTTGAGTTCCAGTGTTTGTCACGGTGATCGTTTGTGGCGCGCTCGTGAAATTGTCGGACTGGTTGCCGAAGTTCACGTTCAGGGGAGAAACCGTGGCGAGAGGTTCAGCTCCCGCCGCCACCAGCTCGAGAATCTGGGGGCTGCCTGGCGCGTTATCGTAAACAGTCACGACGGCATTTTCCGTTCCGTTCGTGGTGGGTGTGAATCCCAGCTCGAACGAACACCCCGGCATCGAACTTGGGGCAATAGCCTGCGTGAAACACGTACTGCCGCCCATGATCGAAAAGTCCCCGGCGCTGGGCCCACCGATTGTGATGGCCGAAATCGTGAGGTTCGCATCTCCACCGTTGAACACTGCAATGGGAACGGGAGCGCCGGGAGTCCCGATCGTGGCTGGAGAAAAAATCGCGTGCGCGACGTTGAAATAGACGCTCGGCATCGGTGTCGAGCTTTCGACGATTTCTGCCATGAACGCATCGGCCAACGGCGGGGTCATCGAGCAGCTGGCGCATGCAGACTGAAAGCCATTGAGGGTTACTTGCGTCGTGACCGCGGTTGGAAAATCTCCCGAGGTGGAGGCCCCTGCTACATACACGTGCCCGGCATTGTCGGCCGCGACGGCATTGCCCGACGCACTCGCTGTTCCTCCGACGGGCGACGTCCCGCCGAGCGGCGTCACATAGATCAGGGAAGTAGCGCCCGGAGAGGTTGGGTCGAATTTGGCGACGAATGCGTCGCCCGATCCGTTGAAGGCTTGGAGATTGTTGTGCCAGGGCATGTCGGGCGAAGTTGTCGCGCCAGTCACGTAGATCGCATTGGGAGCCGCTACGGCCACGGCGTTCGCGGCGTCCGTTTGCGATCCGCCCAAGTAAGTGGAATACGAGAGCGCGGACTGGCCGGTGATCGCGTTCTGCGAAACAACGGAAAGGAATGCATTCGCCACCGCATTCGCGTGAAGACCGGCCTGATACGCGCCAACCGCTCCATTGGTCGGGAAATTCGGCGAATGCGTGGTTCCGGTTACATAGGCATTTGGAGGAACCGCCGAATCGAGCGCGACAGCAAGAGCCTGGTCCACGCCCGACCCGCCAAGCAGCGTGGCATAGACCAGGTCTGTCGCGCCAGTTGCGACGGGAGCGATCTTCATCAGAAACGCATCGGACGAGCCGCCGCCGTAAGCAGTTTGAATCGCATTCTTTGCCGCAAAAGGAGTTGCTCCAATTGAAGTGAACCCGGTTATGTACGCGTTTCCGGACGTGTCCACTGCAACTCCGCCCACGCCCGGTTCGACAACCGAATTCGTGCCCAGGTAGGTACAGTATTTCAGGATCGCTGCTCCGCCGGCCGTCGCCGGAGGCTGAAAGATTGCGAGAAATGCGTCGCCGGGCTCTCCGTCCCACAAGGTTTGATAGGCATCCGTGGTGACTGGCAAATCCGTGGAGGCTGAGTCAATCGGAGTCGTATGCACGTCCGAAGCGATGTAAACGTCGCCTTTGCCATCGAGAGCAATTCCTCCCGGCCCGACTTGAGATTCCGTTCCACTTCCGCCGAAGAGCGTGGAAAATAAGAGCGTATTCCCGGCGGGACCGATTTCGCTTACGACCACATCGTTCCCTTCGCTGCTCGCAAGCGCGATGGTCGGCGCGGTCGTGTCCGTAACGGGAAAATCTGTCGCCGTCGTAGTTCCGGTGATCGCCACATCTCCGCTGGGATCTACTGCGATCACGCCTCCAGACTGCGTTCCGCTGCCGCCGAAAAATGTGAGATAGATTAACGAGCTTGCTCCGGTTAACGCGGGATCGATCTTCGCGACGAAGAACTGCGCGGGGCCATCTGCCGGTCCGAGCCGCTTCGGCGGCGCGCCCGGGAACGAGGTCGAGGTTGTGGTGCCGCCGATATAAATTTTGCCCGACGCATCGAGGGCGATACTTGCCGCAGTTTCCGTCCCCGGCCCTCCGAGGAAAGTTCCGAAGGCGACCGAAAGCGACGGGTCCACGATAAGCGTGGCAGTCGGATCGTGCGGACCGATTCGAAACCCGATCGAGCCATCCGCTTCGATGACGTAATCACCCTCAACGACTCGCCTTCGAACATTCACTGGAGCTTTCGCATGGGCGCCGGGTTGACCGATGCATGGGATGCCGCTCTGCGCGCTTGCTGTCTGCTGGCCGCGCGGAAATTTTGGCGCGCAGGGATTCGCCGTCCGCTGCCGTTTGTGGCCCGATCCGCCCAATCGCACGCGTCGCGCTCGCTGGGTCTGATGCGGTGAATACTTTTTAGCTCTGCGGGATCCGAGAGAACTTCGATGGCGTGTGCCGGACGAGTGCCAGCCCGTATGTGGCGCTTCATAGACCCTAGGTTTCTTCATCCTCACTTCGTCGCCGGATACGTTCATCAGCAAGTCGCCAGCGGCATTGACGCGCAGATTCTCGGCGCCCGTTAGCCTCAATCGCAGCTTTGAGACGTCTTTTCCCGGCGCGACGCGCAGATCATATTCGACTCCATCATCGCTGCCGTAAACTGCCATGCCGACTCCGGGAGCAGCGCTGGCGGTCTCCGCCCGCCCGAAATGAGGAACTGAGGTGTGCCATTTCTTCTTGTCTTTACCGACAAAGTAATTGCTCTCGGCGCGAACCTTGGCTTGGCCCTTCCAATCGAAGCCTCCGCTGCCGATCACGCGCACTGTAAGGTTGCCATTCTTGGCATTCGTTTGACTCGCAACCCGGATGGCGATTTCGTCGCGCATCAACGCAACCGTCAGTCCCTTACCTCGACCAAGAAATTGCACACCATCGTCTGCCTGACCGACATTCGGTTCAAATGTCATCGGAATCGAGAACTTCGCCAACCCGCGATCCGTAGGTGCGACGTGGCCGCCCGCAGATCTGCTCACGTTAGCCCGATTAGTCCGCGGCGTGGCCTGACGTTCAGAGACACTTCGGGCAGGGGAGTTTTGCCTCCGTCGCTGAGCGAGACTCTGTGCTCTAACGGACGAATGGAAGCGGCCGGGAGGCGGTAATCGGGCCACCGAATAGATGCACACACTTCCGGCGAGCGCCAGAAGGCACACCAACGACTGCTTAATTCTCATTAGGCCCTCTTCCGGAAACGAGAACCACCTCTCGTCTCCAGGTTGGGCGGCTCAAGTACGGCCGAGCCAACTGCAATTAGTAGTTTTGATTTCGGATCATCCCCTACAAAGGGACGACCTGACTATCGCGCGATGGGTTCCAAAAGTCTATCCGTATAACTACGGCTAAGTCGTCAGGAGCTCACGTTCCCAGGCCCAATTCTCTTCACCCAGGGCGACTTCGAGCATGCCTTCGACGGGCAGAACGTCAACGGGCAGGCCGCCTCGCCACAAGGCGACGCTCACCAGAAGTTCGCGCCTGTCCCGCAGATCAAAAAGCTCGCGAGCCAGACCCAACTCCATGATTTTTCCAAACGCTGCCGACACGACCGCCTGGGGGCGCAACAAGCACAGACCGTCGTGCTCGACGACGCATCCCTTGAGCTTCCCTTCTTCAACATGCAGCGTAATCCGCGTCTCGCGCGAATCCCAAACCGTAAGCCGCATTTGAAACTCCGGCATCTTTGCGACGGCTTCGGCGATCGGGTCCACTCGCAACCAGAGATGCTCCGGACCAAATCCGTAGTGAAAATCGCCCAGCACGTATTGGCGTCCGTGCATGGTTGCGCCGCGGCGGTCGGTTGCGTAGAGGCCGGCGCCAAGCCACTCGAAGTAACTGCTTTCGCGCCCATCCACCTGAACATCGAGGTACGCAGTGGGCGCTTCGCGTCGAGCGCCTTCCGGAGCGTGTTTGATGGGGTGGGCCAGCGCGTCCGGCGCAGGCTCTCCGATGGCGTTGTAAATATCGGTCAGGTGCTTGCGATACAGACGGTCGAAATCCGCGTCGTTTGATGAGCCGTGCTCCGGACCGTACCACCAACACCAATCGCTTCCCTCCGCCGCGAGCACCGCTTCGTAAGCTCGCTTCCCTTGCGGCGTCCATTCGCCCGGAGTGGTGGGACTCCGCAGTCCGCCGCGATCCTTGGCGCGCTCAAACGCCTTTCGGGCGTCACGGAGCAGGTCCCACGCGCGAACGTCTTCCGAGTGACCTATCCATACATCGAAATTCGCGCTGATCCACGAAGCGGGGAAAATTCCCTCCATACGCGGTGGATCCGGAACCGCTTCGATCGCCTCGGTCATCGTCAGAGCCTGGATTTGGTCGTCGCTGGAGATCCGTTCGTAAAAGCGTCGAAGGAATTCCCTGCCGTTTCCCGGGTAGTATTCCCAAGCGTTCTCGCCATCGAGGATGAGGCTTACGGTCGCGGTCCGCCCTTCCGGTTCGCGATCGCCAATCGCACGAATCCGCCGATGCAGGTCGTCCGCCGCCGCTTCGGCGCCCATGCGGCTGTAAACGAATCCAACGAGATCGGACAGATAGTGGTCGCGGAAGAATCCAACCATTTCGCGTTCGCCTCGCTTAAATTTCCACGGCGTATACAACTCCGGGGCATTCTCCGGGTAGCCGGAGGCGTCGCGCCAGAATCCGATATTCTTGGTACGTCCGAGGACGCCCTCGTCCGTCGCAAACCACCGGAATCCGAGATCGGCGGCAATCTCCAGCGCCTGGTCGGAGACGGAACCCTCCGATGGCCAGAGGCCTGCCGGAGGTTTTCCGAAAGTGCGCTCATGAAACTGCCTGGCCCGCACGAGTTGTTCTCGCGCGTCTTCGGGATAGCGAAACGCCGGTTGAGGCAGCGGCGTATGCGGATTGGCCACTCGTGCGATATCGGTGTCGCACAGCAAGGGCAGGATCGGGTGGTAATAAGGCGTCGTCGAAATCTCGATCTGACCGCGGGCCGCCGCCAGCCGGTATTGGGGCAGGACCGCCGCGAGCAGCTCATGCTGTCTTTCGGCTAGGACGGCCTTGTCTTTTTCGGTGAAATTTTCGCCTTTTTCGGAAAGCGCGCGGACGGCGGGATCATTGGCCAGATATTCCTCGTCCATCCACGCGAGCTGGGAAAGCAGTTGGAGGTCGCGCCACTCGCGCAGGCTCCAGTGCGCCACGCATGCCTCCGCACCGCCGGAGCGCATTTGCGATTCGAGCTCGGCGAATCTCGGCCAGCGCCGTACGAGGTTTTCGTTTACTTGAAAAGCGCGTTCCAGTGCCTCGCGCTTTTGATTCGGAGATAGCGACTCGGCCGGCGCGAAAGCGATATCGAACCACGGCTCCTTGAACTGGCCGCTGGCATATTCCCCAATCTGCTCCGCGAGTAACGGAACAACATTGTACGTGGCGTGCACCCGAGGGAATTCATCCAGGATTTTCACCATTCCCCAGTAATCCTTCAGCGCGTGCAGCCGCGTCCACGGCAGCACGTACTGACCGGTCGCCGGATCGCGGTACTGAGGTTGGTGCATGTGCCATAGGATAACCAGGTTTACTCGGTTCAATCCGCTTCTCCGGGTGCTAGAATGTGCCCCGCGCTGTTATGCGCCTTCTCGACAAATACATTGCACGCGAAGTAGTCTCCCACGGTCTCCTCGGCCTCGCTGTCTTCACTTTCGTATTCTTCGTCCCGCAGCTCGTGCGACTGATGGACCTCGTAGTGCGGCACTCGGGCAGCATCTCGACCGTGGCCCTGCTGTTTCTCTGCACGATTCCGCCGGGCCTCGGCTTCACCTTTCCGATCGGAGTCCTCGTCGGAGTGCTAATCGGGCTCGGGCGCCTCTCCGCGGACAGCGAAATCGTGGCGCTGCACGCTTCCGGGATCAGCCTGCGGCGGCTGCTCTTGCCGATCGGCATCGTCGCGCTGTTCGCTGCCGGCGGCACGCTCGCGACCACTTTTTGGCTCAGCCCGATGGCTCTGCGGACAGCCGGCCGTCTTCAGCAGCAGCTTCTTTCTTCTCAGGCACCCTTCGCCGTCCAACCCCGCGTGTTCGACGAGCGCTTTCCGAAGTTCATATTATACGTGCAAGACGTGGAAGCCGCAGCGACGCACTGGCAAGGAGTTTTCCTGGCCTCCTCGCCCGGCGCGACGTCGGGACTCATCCCGCAATCGGGTGACCACTCTCAGCAGTCGTCGGTGACGATCGCCGAAGAGGCGCAGATAATCACTAGCCCCGCGCAGCACCAGATAGACCTTCACCTGGGAAGCGGAAGCACGCACGAATACGATCAGCACACTCCGGATCAATATAGCGTCACCACGTTCGGCGAAACTGACATTCCGGTGGACATCTCGGGCGCGAGTTCCCCGCTGAGAAATAGCGCGATTTCTGTGGCGGAGGAATCCGGCGGAGCGCTTCTGACTGACAACGGGCCCGGATGGCGCGCGTCTCGTGTCGAATTCCAGAGGCGCATTGCGTTTCCCGCCGCATGTCTTGTCTTTGCGCTCCTTGGCGTGCCGATGGGCGTGCGTCCGAGGCGAGGAGGACGAGCGGGTGGTCTAATACTCACGTTGGTTCTGGTCGGCGGCTACTATTTTCTCTTCGTGTCGGGAGATCATCTTGCCGCGCAAGGCCGAGTGTCGCCCTTTATCGGGGTGTGGGCCGGCAACATCGTCGCGATCATCATCGGCTTGATCATGCTCGTGCGCGTCGAAAACATTCGGAGGCCGAATCCGGTTTTGGCGTGGCTCGAATCGCTCTGGAGACGCGCGCGAAAATCCGCGCAGGCTCCCGCATCCAACGGGTCAGCCGCCGCTCCTCTGCCCGCTGTGGGGCTTCGCCAGGCGCTGGCCGCTAGCCGGGCGATGGCTTTCCCGATGCTCATTGACGTTTATTTGCTCCAGCAATTCTTCTATTACTTTTTTGTGTTGCTCGCTGCGTTCGTACTAATTTTCGAGGCGTTCACGCTCTTCGACCTGCTCGGCGATATCGCGCGCAATCACGTCCCCGCACTGACGGTCCTGAGCTACTTTCGGTATCTCGTGCCGCTCATGGTGTATCAACTTGCGCCGCTCGCGACGCTGGTCGCAACTCTCGTTACCCTCGCAATTCTCGCCAAGAACAACGAGGTGATCGCGCTGAAGGCCAGCGGAATCAGCCTCTACCGCCTCGTGCTTCCGCTCCTGCTTGCAGGGCTGCTGGTTTCTGGCGGGCTCTTCCTGCTCGACGACACCTTTCTCCCCTACGCGAATCAGCGCCAAGACGCGTTGCGTAACGAAATCAAAGGCCGCCCCGCACAAACCTACTTCGAACCCGCGCGCCAGTGGATTTTCGGCGAGAACTCCAAAATATATAACTACGAACTGTTCGATCCCGATCGGCAACTCTTCGGCAGCCTGCAAGTTTTCGAGCTCGATCCCACCACATTTCAGATGCGCCGGCGAATTTTTGCGACTCGTGCGACATGGGAGCCAAGCGAAAACGCCTGGATCCTGACCGGCGGATGGGTGCGTGACTTCGGAGGCGACGGACAGGTCGTGAAATACGAGCCGTTCAAGGCCACCACGATCCCGGAATTGACGGAGCCGCCCGGTTATTTCCGGCGGGAAGTGCGGCAATCCTTCCAGATGAATTGGAGGCAGCTAGGCGACTATATCGCCAGCCTCCGACAAGCAGGATTCGACACGGCGCGCCTGTCTGTCCAATGGCACAAGAAATTCGCGTTCCCCATGATCGCGGCAATTATCGTGTTTCTCGGCGCGCCATTTGCGTTCCTGGTCGGGACGCGCGGCGCGGTTGGCGGACTCGCCGTCGCGGTCGGTATTGGGGTTATCTACTGGTCTTCCGCGGCGCTGTTGGAAGCGATGGGTTCCGCCGGACAACTGCCTCCGCTGATCGCCGCGTGGGGACCTGACGCCATTTTCAGCTTTCTCGGCGTTTATTTTTTCCTGAAAATGCCCACGTAGCGGTCGCCTGCTTTTCTCGCCAATTACTCTGGCATGGCGAGAGGTTTTTCGGCCGGCGCGGGCTTCTGCAATTCCACCAAAGACTGAATTTGGGCGATTCGAGCTTCCAGATTCGACGTGGCTTCCGAGGATGTGTGCGGCATTTGCTGCGCCTGTATTACGAACATCCGCAACAATCGTACCGCTGCATTCGCCGAATAGCCCGCTTCCATCGCCAGCTTTACTCCCTCGCGATCGGCCGCGAACTCGCCATCATGTCCGTAACTAAGGGTGAATGGATCGAGATCGAGCTTTTTGAATTCAGCGGCAGAGATATGCTTCTTGGCCATCTCCTGAAGCAGCCGGTTGCGACACTGGTTGAGAGCTATGTGTTCGATTTCGTGTCCGAGCACTGCAGCCAATTGGTCCTCTGTGTCCATGTAGGTGAGGATTCCGCCGCCAACGAAGACCTGCCCGCCCGGAAGACCAACCGCGCTCTTAAAGGTGGGGTCCGGATCGAAATGAAATCGGTATGGTAGCCGTCGTTGCGCATGCGACGCGACCTTTTCGCCCACCACCTGAAGATATGCTTCGATCTTTACGATCTGCGGTGTTGGGGCCAGACCATTGACCATTTCGAATTTTGCCGCGAGCACTTGGCCAGCGCGAATCTCGTCCGCATCCGAAATTGTGACCGCGGCAGGCGAGCTCTGAGCGTTTGCTGCCGTTGACAAAGGACATAGCAGGATGATGATTAGAAATGCCCTCATGAAATCCTCAAACGCGTTATTCGTTCAGCGATTCCTTAGACGTTCTTGAGAGCCTCGCGATAGCTCAGACCACTCAGTCGATCGCGATTCCGTCGCGCGTAACGTTTCACTTCGATGGGGTCGGTCCAGGCATATTGACGCAAAGCCCACCCAATGGCCTTGCGCAGAAAGAATTCCTTCGAATCAAGCGACGGTTCGATACACGCGTACAGCAGATCGAGATCGGTTTGTTGCTTGAATCCCACCTGGCAGATGATCGAGGTTCGTCGCTTCCACATGTTCGCCGATTTGCTCCATGCGAGCATTTTCCTCTTCATCATCGTGGGATAGTCGCACAAGATTGGCCCCACCCGATGCGACGCCACGTCGTCCACGTAATCCCACCAGGCGCCGGTAACTATGATTTCTTCGTAGAGCGGCATCGCAGCCGGGGTTTGAAACGACTTCGCGAGCTTGTGGCCGGTAAGCGCAATCGCCACATAACGCTCCTCGCGAAACTTCGCTCCGCGCCAAAGCGAGAGCACGCAGTGTTGCCACACGTCCCGCGACGTTAGTTCGATATCGGCAAAAATTCTGTTGCACACGGTCCGCAACACCGGGGCGCTAAGCCCATGGTACGGCATCGCCGACTTCATGTAAGCCTGCGCGCCAAGTGCCCTACGGGGATCACCGACGCGGCGTAGTTCCCGCCGCACACGGAGAAGTAAAGGCGATGCTTTCAAGGCGGGATCAACTCGCTTCAACGCAATCCGTCCTGATTCGGTTACCTTTTCGTGCGTTTGGCTTCGATCACGGCCTGGGCAGCGGCCAGTCGTGAAATTGGCACGCGGAACGGCGACGCGCTCACGTAATTCATCCCCGCGCCGTGGCAGAACTTCACGCTCTCCGCGTCGCCACCGTGTTCGCCGCAGATACCGATCTTGAGCTTCGGCCGCGTCTTTCTCCCGCGCTCAATGGCCCACTTGATCAGCATTCCGACGCCTGCGACGTCCAGGGTCTGGAACGGGTCCTCTTTGAAAATCGCCGCCTTCGATTGGTCTACGTATTCCGGAAGGAAGCGCCCGGCGTCATCGCGTGAAAGCCCCATGGTCGTCTGCGTGAGATCGTTCGTGCCAAAGGAGAAAAACTCGGCGCTCTCCGCGATCTCGCCAGCGAGCAACGCGGCTCGCGGTAGCTCGATCATAGTGCCAACTAAATACTCAAGTTTCACTTTAGCCTGCGAAATAATATCACCCGCCACGCGCCTGGTGAGCACTTCGAGAATCTGAAATTCCTTCTTGTCGAGAGTGAGCGGAATCATGATCTCAGGTAACACTTTAATGCCTCGCTCCTGACAATCAATCGCCGCTTCGATAATCGCTCGAACCTGCATCTCTTGAATTTCCGGATATGTGATCGCGAGCCTGCATCCGCGATGGCCCAGCATCGGATTGGCCTCGTGCAACTGCTCCACGCGGCGAATGACAGTCTCGACGGGAATTCCGATCTTCTTCGCAAGTTCCTCTTGTTTGGCCCGCTCGTGCGGAACGAACTCGTGTAGCGGCGGGTCAATCATGCGGATCGTCACCGGCAGTCCATTCATTGCCTCGAAGATCCCGATGAAATCGCGACGCTGGAACGGCAGCAATTTGGCCAGAGCTTTTCGCCGTGCCTCGGGCGAGTCTGCCAGGATCATTTCCTGAATCGCGTCCTGCCGCTCGATGCTCTTTTCCGGTTGCTCAAAATCCTTGAAGAACATGTGCTCGGTGCGGCAAAGCCCAATGCCCTCGGCGCCCATTTCGCGCGCGAGGCGTGCGTCCCGCGGCGTGTCCGCGTTCGTGCGCACTCCCAGTGTTCTCACCTTATCGGCCCATTTCAGCAGCGTTTCGTAGGCTTTGGGGGGTTCTGGACGGATCAAATCTATCTGCCCGGTGTAAACGGAACCGTCGCCGCCGTCGAGCGTGATCCATTCGCCTTCGGACACGGATCGCCCACCGACGGTCATCTTTTTCGCGCGCGCATCAATATCAATCTTCTCCGCGCCAACGATGCAGCACTTCCCCCATCCGCGGGCCACGACAGCCGCGTGGCTGGTCTTCCCGCCTGTCGCCGTAAGGATTCCCTGAGCCACGTACATGCCGCCCACATCCTCCGGACTGGTTTCGCGCCGAACCAGTATCACCTTCTCTCCACGCGCGGCCCAAGCCTCCGCCTCCTCCGCGGTGAAGACGGCTTTGCCAACCGCCGCTCCTGGCACGGCATTAATTCCTACGGCGAGCTTTCGGCTTGCAAGCTCCGCGCGAGCCAGCTTCGGATCCAACACAGGATAAAAAAGCCGCTCGATATCCTCCGATTTAATTCTTTCAAGTGCTTCTTCAACTTTAATCAGCTTCTCATTCGTCATGTCCACAGCCATGCGAAACGCCGCACTCGGCGAACGCTTGCCTGTGCGCGTCTGCAGCATGTAAAGCTTGCCGCGCTCAACGGTGAATTCCATATCCTGCATGTCGCGATAATGCTTCTCGAGTTTTTCGCGGACACGTTCCAGCTGCTGGTAGACCTTTGGCATGAATTTCGCCAGCTCGCGCAGCGCCACGGGCGTACGGATTCCCGCCACCACGTCTTCGCCCTGCGCATTCAGCAGGAAATCTCCGAAGAAGACCTTCTCCCCCGTGGAAGGATCGCGGGTAAAGCAAACACCGGTGCCGGAATCGTCTCCGGTGTTGCCGAATACCATTTGCACCACATTGACGCCCGTGCCCAGCAAGCCTGTGATTTTCTCGACCCGTCTGTAAGTGACCGCCTTCTCACCCATCCACGACTCGAACACGGCGCCAATCGCACCCCAGAGCTGCTCAACTGGATCCTCGGGGAAATCTTTCCCCGTCTTTTGCTTGAAGTAAGCCTTATACTCGCCGACGAGATCGCGCCAACCCTGCGCTGTGACCTGGGTATCATCCTTCACGCCGAGCTTTTCCTTCATATTCCGCAGCCGAATCTCGAGCTCCTCTTTTGGCAGCCCAATCACGACGCTCGAATACATCTGTACGAGCCTGCGATATGCATCCCACGCGAACCGTTCGTTGCCAGTCGCTTTCGCAAGGCCCTGCACGGACTTTTCGTTCAATCCAAGGTTGAGAATCGTCTCCATCATGCCCGGCATCGAGCGGGCCGAACCGGATCGCACACTTACGAGCAGCGGATCATTCGCGTCTCCCAATTTTTTCTTGGTGAGTTTCTCGAGGCGAGCCACATTTTTGGCCACTTCCGCGCGCAGTTGCTTCGGATACTTGTGGGAGTGCTTCAAGTAGTATTCGCAAGTCTCGGTCGTAATTGTAAATCCGGCCGGAACGGGTAATCCAATTCGAGTCATCTCCGCGAGGCCCGCCCCCTTGCCACCGAGCAAGTCCCGCATGTCGCCGGTGCCGTCCGCTTTCCCTGCTCCGAAGAAATATACGTATTTCATTTCTCTCCTTAATTTTTTACTGGCGCCAATGGCCGGCTCACTTTGTCGGCGGGCCGATAGCTCACGTGATTGTTGACCAGTCTCATTTCGTTTCCTCACTGCCCAATTCCGAAAAATCCGCAATAGTCGAGAATTCTTTTAACAATGTACCGAGTAGGGCGATTCGATTCCTGCGAATATCCTCATCCTCAACCATCACTAGAACCTTATCGAAGAAGATATCCACCGCGGGCCGGATCTCTGAGATTTTCTCCAACGCCTTCCGATACTTCTTCTCTTTCTTTAACCGGGTCGCATCCTCGCCGATTTTCTGAACCACAGTATAAAGTTGAAGCTCGGCTGCATCTTTCAGCAATCCCTGATTGACCGCGCCCTGTCCCTTGTCACCCTTCCCCGCCGACTTCTCTAAAATGTTGCGGATTCGCTTGAAGCTTGCCGCCAGAGGCGCAAAATTCCTGGTGTCCCGAATGGCCTTCAGCGCGGCCACGCGTTCGACCGCATCTCCCAGGTCGTCCGCGCCTGCGGCGAATGCAGCGTTAATCTCGTCGTAGGCATAGCCGCGCCGTTCGCGGAGAATGTAGCGCGCGCGTTCAAGCAGGAAATCGAGTACCTGCTTCTGAACCGCATCCGAAGCCTCGATGCGCGGCGCATGCTCCTTGAGAGCTTTCGAGGCGGCCGATATCGCAGCCGATAGAGACAGTGGCAAATGCTTGTCGAGGATTATCTTTACGATTCCCAACGCTGCGCGCCGCAAAGCGAAAGGATCACTTGAGCCCGTGGGAATCGCGCCCACCGCAAAACATGCAACGAGCGAGTCAAGCTTGTCCGCGAGCGCGACCGCACATCCCGTTAGATTTCGTGGTAAGGGATCATCAAGCGTGAGCGGCTTATATTGATCGTAGACCGCCCATGCGATTTCATCCGGCTCGCCCTGTGCACGGGAGTAAAGCCCGCCAACGATTCCCTGCAGCTCGGCAAACTCGCCGACCATCTCCGTCACCAAGTCGCATTTCGCAAGTTCAGCCGCGCGATCCGATCCGGCCACGTCCGCTTGCGCGATTCCGCCGGAGAACCACTGCTCGGATAGCCATCGTGCCAGCGAACGCATGCGCTCGACTTTGTCGCCGTAACTTCCCAGCCGGCGCTCGTACGTGACCGCCGCCAGCTTTGGCAGATAGTCGCCGAGCCGCGTCTTCTGATCCGTCTCCCAGAAGAACTGAGCGTCGGCGAAGCGCGCTCGCAGTACGCGTTCGTGCCCAGCGCGGATCAGACCTTTGGAATCGCGCGCCAGGTTAATAACCGCGAGAAAGTGGGGTGCGAGATCGCCATTGCGGCTTTCAACCGCGAAATATTTCTGATGACCGCGCATTACGGTGATGAGTATTTCGTCAGGAAGCGCCAGGAACGCCGGGTCGAATTTGCCGAGAATCACGCTGGGGCATTCATTCAAATATGTCACCAGCTCAAGCAGGCCCGTGTCCTCGTGCGTGCGCAACCCTTTCGGCGTCGTCAGAGTGCGAAGCTCGGCCTCGATTTTCTTTCGGCGCACGTCGGGCCTGCAGGTTACGAAGTTTTTCTTGAGCTTAGCTTCGTAGTCTCGCGGCCCGGAAACAGGGATGCTTCTCTTGCCCAGGAAGCGATGGCCATCGGTGTGGTTTCCCGCGCGCACATCAGCATAAGAAAATGGCACGACCTTGCCATCGAGCAGCGCAACGATCCAGCGAACCGGACGAATAAAGCGAGGGCTCTGCGCCCCCGTCCAGATCATCGAGCGCGGCCACGATATCTCGCGGATGGCCTCGGGCAAGATCTCCTTCAATATTTCCGCCGCGGTTCTTCCGCGAACAAGCTGCTTGGCGGCGACATACTCGCCCTTGGGCGTGTTCACAATCGTGAGCCTCGAAACGGGCAGACCTTGCTTCTCGGCAAAACTTAAAGCAGCGCGTGTCGGTTGTCCGGCGCCGTCGTACGCAACCGCCTTCGGAGGTCCGCTGATCTCACGAGTCACATCTTCTTGTTTTAGTTGAATATTTCGCGCGATTGCGACGAGGCGCCTCGGCGCTCCAAATGTTTCAATTGACGCTTGAGCTGTCGGCTCGTCGACAAGAGCGTTAGCCGAAAGATGCTTCACAAGGATCGCTTTAAGTTCTTGCGAAGCCTTCAGAATCATTCCGGCTGGAATTTCTTCGCAGCCAATTTCGAATAGGAGATCGCCGCGGGATTTCATGCACTCACCTCGGCGGGAGCTTGAATCGCGGCGCGCTGGTCGAGCCAAGCCCGCGCCACATGTGTGGCGAGCTTTCGCACGCGCGCGATCATTCCGGCGCGCTCCGTCACGGATATCGCGCCGCGCGCATCGAGCACGTTGAAGAAGTGTGAGCACTTCAGGCAAAGATCGTAGGCTTGCAGAATCGGGAACCGCTCTTTGCTGCTAGTTACCTTCAGGCTGTCATAGGCTGCAAGCAGGCGAGCCGCTTCTGCCTCGGTCAGATCGAATTGCTTCCGGGTCGACACCGTATCTGCATGATCGAAACTGTAAGCCGAAAACTGCTGTTCCTCGGCGAGGCGTACCTGGCGATACGTCATGCTATTTGACCAGCGCACGTCGAAAACATTGTCCACGCCCTGCAGATACGCAGCAATGCGATCAAGGCCATACGTCAGCTCAACAGAAATCGGATCCAGATCGACGCCGCCGCACTGCTGAAAATAGGTGAACTGCGTAATTTCAAGTCCGTCGAGGAGCACTTGCCAGCCAATTCCCCACGCGCCAAGCGTTGGCGATTCCCAGTTATCTTCCTCGAAGCGAATGTCGTGCTCCTTCAGATTGATTCCGACCGCGGCAAGGCTCGCAAGATAAAGATCCTGGATATCGGCGGGCGAAGGCTTGAGTATCACTTGAAGTTGCGTGTGCTTGTAAAGCCGATTGGGATTTTCGCCGTAGCGGCCGTCCGCCGGACGGCGACTCGGCTGCGCATAAACCACTCGGTACGGTTCTGGACCGAGGACGCGCAGAAAAGTCTCCGGATGCATCGTGCCCGCGCCGACCTCGATGTCATAGGGTTGCTGCAAAATGCAATCGCGGGTCGTCCAGTAATGTTCAAGCTTTAGTAGAAGGTCTTGAAACGTGAGTCCTCTTGGTCTCGCGGTCTCATGTTTCGATGTCGGGCTCGGCTTTTGAGGCATTAGACCGGTGACTCCAGAAGTTCTCGAGATTTAAGCTTGCGATCAATTTGATGCTCGATCACATCAAGCATGGCATTCGTCAGTTCCCTTGCCGCTCGCGCTTCCGCGGGGGCCGGCGTGGCGCCCTGACTCAAACGGTCCAGCCTCTCTCCCAGCATTCGTCTCGCCAGCATAAACGCTACCGCTGAAATCGCACGCATGCCGGGTTTTCTGCATTTGCCGCACGCGATCGCCGAAGCGCTAGGCGAGAAATATGCTCCCGCTTCCTCGGTTACAGCGTTGCCACAGAAAGCACAGCGGTCAAGAGCTGGTAGCCAGCCTCCGAGCTTCACAGTCCACAGCGCAAAATACGCGAGGGGTACCTCCGTCCTGCCAGTACGCTTCACCGTCTGCGCGGCGAGCAAGAGCAGCCGAAAATTGGCGTCCGAGGCTTCACGCTCAGGAAGCACGGACTCCGTGATCTCCGAGAAAAGAGCTAAAGCAACACTTGATGGATAGTCGTGAAAGGCATCGAGAAACGACTCGATCATCTCGCACTGACTAATCCGTACCAGGTCGCGCGCCTCTCGTTCAAAGAACCAGATGTGAATGTGCGAGAGCTTCTCGAGCGTTGATCCGAACCTGCTCTTCGTCTTTCGCGAACCCGCCGCCACCCCGCGGACGCGCCCCATGGTCCGCGACAAGAAACTTACCAACCGGTCGGCCTCGCCCAGATTATAGCGCTGCAGAACGATGGCCTCGGATTCATGAAGTGGCATCTGAAGTGTCGGCGTGTCGACCGGCGGGCGGACTGACGTTCCGATTCCATCGGAGCTCGAGCAGGCCGCGCGCGCCGCGCCTAGCGGGACTAATTTTTCTACCACAGCGAGACACGCGGCGCAATTGATAAACGAAGTCCTTCGAATTTTCAGCGCGATCGTTTCAAAATTCCCGCAGGTCGGCTACAGTGTTCGCGCCATGAATCAAGCGAATGCGCTACCGCGCGTGGATGTGGTGGGCGTTGGAATCAATGCCACGGACACGATCATCCGCTTGCCGCACTTCCCCACCCTTGATTCCAAGGTCGAATTGCTTTCGGCCGAAGTAAAGCCCGGCGGCCAGGTGGCTAGCGCGATTGTTGCGTGCCGGAGATGGGGTATCTCCGCGCGCTACGTCGGAAAAATCGGCGATGACGCTGCGGGCAAACTTCAACTCGAAGAAATGCAGCGTGAAGGCGTCGAATCATTTTGGGTTACCGCCAGCGGTTGTACGAGCCAGTCGTCCTTTATTCTGGTTGATGAGGCCTCAGGTGAACGCACCGTTCTGTGGAAGCGGGATCCGGAGATTGCCCTTCGCCCGGCAGACCTGCGACCGGAATGGATTTCCGGGTCTCGCGCGCTTCTAATAGATGGACATGATACGGAGGCCGCTGCGCAAGCCGCGCGATGGGCTCGCGAAGAAAAAATCCCGGTTGTCGGCGATTTCGACAACCGCTACCCTCAGGTTGAGGCGTTACTTGAATATGTGGATTTCGTCATCGCATCGAAGGATTTCCCTGAACGATTGACTGGTGAACGAGATTTATTGAAGTCTCTTCCCTACATTCTCCACAAGTTCAAGTGTCGCTTAACCGGCGCTACGCTCGGCCGACTCGGGATGCTCGCATGGGACGGCACGCGGTTCCTACTTTGCCCTGGCTTTCGAGTGCGAGCACTAGACACGACCGGTGCGGGCGATGTTTTCCACGGTGCTTTCTTGTACGGCCTGGCACGCGATTGGACTATGGAAGAAATACTTGAATTCAGCTGCGCGGCAGCAGCACTCAATTGCACTGCGCCGGGAGCACGCGGGGGCATCGCATCGCTGGAGAAGATCGCGGAACTCCGCGAGAACGGGAAACGGTCAGAGCTCGCGTACTCACATGAAGCTCTGGCGGACGCATCGCTCGCCGCGATTGTCCCGGCCGGGCGAAATCCATGATCCCGCTCAAGGATCTCAACCCGCAACGGGTTCTCCCGATCATGACGCTGCTATTGATCGCGGCAAACGTTGTCGTATTCGTCCATCAGATCACGCTTCCGCCTGCGGCGGCCGAGGCGTTCGTGAAGACCTACGCGCTTACCCCCTCGCACATTCAGCTGGCGCTTGAAGGGCACCGCTATACTCCGCTGGAAGCCTTTTTGCCGCTCTTCACCTGCATGTTCCTGCACGGCGGCTATCTTCATATCATCGGCAACATGTGGTTTCTCTGGATTTTCGGCGGGAATGTCGAAGACCAGTTCGGGCATTTCGGATATTTGTTATTTTATTTGGCGTGCGGATTGGGCTCGGGCGCGACGCAGGTGCTCTTTTCGTGGGGTTCCCGCGTTCCTTCGCTCGGAGCAAGTGGCGCAATTGCGGGGATTCTCGGTGCGTACATCGTGTTTTTCCCCTACGCGCGTATTTTGACGCTTATACCCTTGCTCATCATATTTTTCACGGCGCGCATTCCGGCTTGGATTTTCATCGGCATCTGGTTCCTGATGAACTTCCTGAGCGGCGTCAGTTCGCTCGGACTGAAAAGCATGGGCGGCGTGGCCTGGTGGGCGCATGTCGGCGGTTTTCTCTTGGGGGTTCTGATAGCGACAATCGCAAAGTTCGCCGGGCGCACCGCACCGCCGCGATGGGCTGCGTGAGAGATCATTGTGACTTAAAGGAATTTTGGAGTTATATTCTGCGGGCCAATCGGGTCTTGGAAAATCGAATCGTGTTCCATCCGACGGCCTGGACATTTTAGGGGGCGGCATGAAATTGAAAGTAACGCTTGCGATTGTATTTAGCACTCTTGTTTCGACCCTTGCCTTGGGACAAAGCCAGGCTCCTCCGGCGGTACCAATACCTGCTGGCGCTAAGCGTTCGCTGCAAGCTAATCAGGACCCTGGAGAAGCCGCAGTACTGGCAGCGTGCAAGATTCCGCCGCCACCGCCCCAGCGTCCGCCAGGCGCACCGGGTCAGGGAGCGCCGCCGGCTCTTCCGCCCGGACCGAGAGATTACGCGATAACCGAAATCCCGGGAGTCATCGCCGCGGGCCAGCAATGGAAGTTCGTCTGGCAAGAGCTGGGCAACAATGGCGACGGCATTATCGGCTCGCCGGACGGCGGCCTGCTGATCGCGCAGAACGACAACAGCAGAGTCGTGAAGCTCGACAAGAATGGCAACGCCTCTGTCGTCTACACGGACACGAATACCGGCGGCGCTCTGTCAATGAGCACGAATGGCGCGCTCTTTATAGACGAAAGAGGCCTGAATCCATCAATCGTCGAACTCGCACCCACCCACAAGACACTTGCTAATAGCTATCAAGGCGACCCGATGGACTGCATCGGCATTGTTCTGAACGATCTTGTGGCGGATAGCAAGGGCGGCGCATATTTCACGATGGGCGGTCTGTTCTACGCGAGCGCGAGCGGCCAGGTCACCAAGTATGGCGACAATCTTCGCACCAACGGCATCATCCTGAGCACGGATGAGAAGACTCTGTACGTCACCAATGGCAAGACGCTAGCAGCCTTTGATGTTCAACTAGATAGCTCGCTTACGAACCAGCGCGAGTTCGGCAAGCTCGAAGGAGGCGGTTATGGTGACGGAAGCACGATTGATGCAGCGGGCCGTATTTACGTCACCACAGATCCCGGCGTTCAGGTACTCGGACCGGACGGAAAATACCTCGGACTGATCCCGACGCCCCGCGGTGTGATCAGCGTGGCCTTCTCCGGCCGCGACAAGAAGACGCTTTTCATCTTGGCCCGCGGTGCCAAAGATCCTCAAGGAAACGAAGTGGCTAACGCGGCACAGGTCTACTCAATTCCGATGATTGCCCAAGGTTTCAAGAAACGCGCGAAGTGAAGTATTAATAGCTTTGCGGCGATCGAGCGCGTCGACTTGCCGACAGTTCTAGATGAAGTTGAAATTATCGAGAACCGGAAAGAACATATCCATAATTGAAGCAGCACATGAGAATTTCTCTGGACGCTTAAGGGGCCTCAGCGCGAGAGTATTTCTATGAACTGACGCAGGTCGCCCGTGCTCACGTCGGAGACTCCGCACAATTGCATTCCGCCGCTCGACCGGCAAACAACGTTGTAGCCCTGCCTCGACACCGTCTCAGGCAGCTTCGCCTTTTGACCCTCGTCAGGCCACACGAAAATATTAATGTAATGCTTTCGTAGCTGATAAACGACCGCGGCCACATTCCTGTCGCCAACATAGTCGAGACGCCCGCCTATGAGCGGATAGCCTTGGTCCGCCAAATCTCGAACTGGTGGCGCGAAATCGAGCTTGCCGTCAAACCACGGCTTCACCGTGTGTTGGTCCGTGGACACGACATCCAGTAGGTGGCCGGGCTGAAGCGATCGAATATGGCTCGCGACAAGTTCTTCGGCGACAAGGTCGCCTTGCCGAGCGTTGATTACGCCAGGAATGATTCGAATCCCCAGAACGAGCGCGACCAGAATCGCCGCGGCTACGGCCAGCCACTCAAGTACCGGTCGTCGCCGCACGGTGCGCCTGAGATATATTGCGACCGAGCCCGTCTCACTCTCCCTCGATTGCGCCGCGTTCGCAGGCGCAAAAATCCGCGCCCGCAGGCTTTCCGGTGCACGGTGGTAGAGATTTGCGGCGCGGATGCCCTTCCGCAAAGTCTGTTGCTCGCGTAGCGCCTGCGCGCACGCAGCGCACGTCTTCACATGCTCCTCGATTTCGAGGCTACGCACGAGATCGAGTTCGCCATCTGAATAGGCGTGTAGGAGGAGTTCGTTATTTTCGCAGGCCACGCGGCACCTCCTTCCCCGCCCCATGAAGCAACCGTTCGCGCAACTGCGTCCGGCCACGCGCCAGACTCGACATTACCGTTCCAATCGGAACATCCATCACTTCAGCGATCTCTTTGTAGGAGAGACCTTCCAGCTCACGGAGGATCAAAGCCTCGCGGAATCTCACCGGAAGCCCTTCAAGTGCTTTTTGAAGTCTGTGGCCCTCCATTGATTGCAACAGCGCGGTCTCTGCATCGCGCTGCACAGACTCGTCAACGTGGATCGTCTCGTCGAATTCCTCCGCCAGATCGCCCGGACGTTTCTTCTCAAGAAAAGAGTATGCCGTGTTGCGGACGATTCGAAGGAGCCAAGCACGCGCGTTCCCTTCCTGATATCCGCCGAAGAATCGCACGGCACGGAGACACGCTTCCTGCACGACGTCCTCGGCGTCGTGCGGACTGCGTACCAGCCAGCGAGCCAGGTTGTAGGCCGCGTCGAGATGCGGAAGTACCACCTGCTCGAATCCCGCTCCACCAGAAGTCCCACCTATTTCGGGCTCCATATCGCCATTAGACTCTCAACTACCCACACGGTTTCCAAGGACTTTCGTCGGAGACTACTTGACGATGATCTTGCCCGTCATCATCGGATGGACCGAGCAGAAGTAGCTGTACGTGCCGGGATCCGCAAACGTGAATGAGAACTGATCGTCGGTGTCGAGGGCCTTAGACCTGATTTTTTTGTCGGGGCTGACCACGGTGTGCGGCACATCGTCGTGATTGACCCACGTTATCGTCGTGCCCGGGGCTACGGTGATTTCCCTGGGAATAAAGCTGAAATTGTCGATCGAAATATTTGCAGCGGCATTCTTTTCGTCCGCTGCGCGGACAATGGAATTTCCGCGAAATATGGCCGCCGACGCGACTACTCCGAGCAATCCTATACACACCACCGCTCTTCGTATGTAGTTCCTCACTGCTTTTCTCCTTTATGTAAGAATTCGCTTCTGTCTAGCCGCCCGCGAGCGGTGAGTCCACCACAGCCAGCGTGTGATTCCCGCGAATGAAATTCATGTCCGTGATTCCCAGTACGCTTCGCAGCTTGTCGTCCGGCACCTTCATCGGCCCCGGCGATGGCGCTTGCCCCGGGGCAGGCTGTGGAAATGCAGTGGACATCGCCGTGTGAAAAGTTACGTTACCCTCGACCTTTTGCATCACCTGATGGATGTGCCCGTTCAGAACGGAGACGGATCCAAATTTCTTGAGGTAACTCAACGCTTGTTGACTATCGTCGGTGCCCCATCCCCATTCGGGATAAACGGTCCACAGCGGAATGTGCGCAAATACCACGATTGGCGTGCTGTGTTTCAAATGCTTGAGGTCGTCCTTGAGCCAAGCGAGCTGATCGTGACCCAAGCTGCCGAGTCCGCCCGCCTTCAAGTTCATCACGTTGACGAGACCTACGAAATGGACGCCCTTGTGATCGAAGCTGTACCATCCATCGCCCTTGGTATCTTTGCCGTAGCGTTCGCGGAACTGCGCGCCATTGTCGTTGAGCACGTCGTGCTCGCCGGGAACATAGTAGATTCGATCCGTCCGCACGGATTTGAGCGACTGGTCCAACGTGTCAAACTCGTCAGCCCTGGAAAGCTGCGTCAGGTCGCCCGTATGAAGGACAAAGTCGGGGCTCTGCGGCAACGCATTGAGCTTCGCGATGGCCTCACGAAGCGTGGCCGTCACGTCCGGATTGGCGGCTTTGTTGAAGCCGATGTGCGAGTCGCTAATCTGCGCGAACGCAAAATCGCCTTTCATCGCAGCATTATTGAGTTTGTCGCTGCGGCCGAAAGCGAACGATTTCAACACTCCGCCCTGCATCACGCAGAGCGTCCCTGTTCCGGCCCATGCCATGCATCTTAGGAAGCCGCGCCGGTCAATTCCGTCAAGATTCAGGTTCTCTCGAATGATGTTCCCCATCGAACGCCTCGCTTTCGTTATGAACGAACGGCCCTAAGTCGGCCACGTTCCCTTGCATTTATCTAGACTGCCCGCGGCCCGGATTTATTCCCGAGATACGGGATTTTTTCGCGTGGTCAGGCGTTCGACACTCCAACCGCGGCGGGTACTGTGATAAGGTATTTCGTTCTATCGAAGGATTGGCAGCTCAGGGGGATGGCAATCCATGAAGAGTTCCTATAACGGGGTTCCGGTCCCGTCGAACGGCAGAGTAATCGAGTACAGTGACGGCAAATTCCTGGTCCCGGACCAGCCGGTGATTCCCTTCATCGAAGGCGACGGCACGGGACGCGATATATGGAAGGCGTCGCGGCGCGTATTCGACGCCGCAGTCGAGAAAGCCTACGGCGGGAAGAAGAAAATCGCGTGGCTCGAAATCTTCGCCGGCGAGAAATCGTTCAATCAATTCAAGGACTGGCTTCCGCAGGACTCGGTTGATGCCATCCGCGACTTCCGCGTCGCCATCAAGGGCCCGCTCACGACACCGGTCGGCGGCGGCATCCGCTCGCTGAACGTCACCCTTCGCCAATTGCTCGACCTTTACGCCTGCGTGCGTCCGGTGCGATATATCGAGGGTGTGCCATCACCCGTGCGACATCCCGAGCGGATGAACGTCGTCATCTTTCGCGAAAACACCGAAGACGTCTACGCCGGGATCGAATGGAAATCTGGCACGCCTGAAGTGAAAAAGCTCATAGACTTCTTGAACAACGACATGCTGAAGGGCACCAAGAAGTCAGTCCGCTTGGATTCCGGCATAGGCATCAAACCGATTTCGCCGACAGGCACCAAGCGCCTGGTGCGGCGCGCCATCCAGCACGCCATTGAGAAGGGTCGCACCGTCGTCACCCTAGTCCACAAGGGCAACATTATGAAGTTCACCGAAGGCGCGTTCCGCGACTGGGGCTACGAGCTTGCCACCGAGGAATTCCGCCAGCAGGTTGTCACCGAGCGCGAGAGCTGGATTCTCGGCAACAAGGACCACGACGCGAGCCTCAGTATCGAGAAGAACGCCGCGATGATCGAACCCGGCCTCGATCAGGCCACCGACGACTTCAAGAAACAGCTGTACGCCGAAGTGAAAGGTGTGCTCGATTCCATTTCAGCCACGCACGGCGGCGGTCAATGGAAGAAGAAGATTCTGATCAATGATCGCATCGCCGATTCTGTGTTCCAGCAGGTGCTGACGCGCGCCGACGAATACCAGGTTTTCGCCACGCCCAATCTCAACGGCGACTATATTTCCGACGCCTGCGCGGCGCAGATCGGCGGCCTCGGTATGGCGCCCGGAGCCAACATCGGCGACGGCTACGGCTGCTTCGAAGCCACGCATGGCACCGCGCCGAAATATGCCGATAAGGACGTCATCAATCCGAGTTCGGTGATTTTTTCCGGCTCGATGATGTTCGACTTCATGGGCTGGACCGAAGTCGCCGAGCTGATCGAGAGCGGGATCGCGCGCACGGTGCAGCAAAAACGTGTCACCTACGATTTGGAGCGGCTGATGCCCGGCGCCAAAAAGCTCGGCACAGCGGATTTTGCTTCCGCAATCATCGAGAATATGCAGGTGCCGGTCAGCCGCTGACCGGCGCCAGGTTAATTCGAGCGGTGGTAGCGCGGGGTTTCAACCCCTCGACAAAGCAGCAACTCTGCCCCGGGGCTTCAACCCTGGAGTCTTCCGAATAGACGAAAAACTCAGGAGAATCTTGAATGCGTAAGAAGGTCACGGTAGTAGGTGGTGGCTTTGTCGGCTCGACGACAGCTCAACGAATACATGACGCCGGGCTCGCGGACGTGGTGCTGACCGATATCCTCGACGGCGTTCCCGCGGGTAAGGCGCTCGACATGGCGGAATCAGCGCCGATCCTGGGAACCGACGCGCACGCGGCCGGCATCTCAACTTCCGGAGGCGACTACAAAGAGACCGCCAATAGCGATGTAATCGTGATCACGGCGGGGTTCCCTCGCAAGCCCGGCATGAGCCGCGACGATTTGCTGAAGGCGAACTATGACGTAATTAAAGCTGTGGTTGAAGCGGTGGTTGAGCTATCCCCGAACGCAATCCTGGTAATTGTCACCAATCCGCTTGACGCCATGGCCCAGGCAGCATTCAAAATCAGCGGCTTTCCTAAGAATCGCGTGCTCGGGATGGCCGGCGTTCTCGACTCCGCGCGCATGAGCGCGTTCGTGGCCGCGGAATTGAATGTGTCAGTTGAGAACGTGCATTCATTCGTTCTTGGTGGTCACGGTGACGACATGGTTCCACTGGCTCGATATTCCACAGTGGCGGGAATTCCCCTTCCCGAGTTGCTATCTAAAGAAAAACTTGAGGCAATCATCACGCGCACACGCAAAGGCGGCGCGGAAATCGTGAACCTCCTGAAGACCGGCTCCGCATATTACGCTCCGTCCGCCGCCGCCGTGCAAATGGTTGAGGCAATCCTCCTGGACAAGAAGAAGATTCTTCCCTGCGCGGTCTATCTCGAAGGTGAATACGGAATCAACGGACTGTTCGTGGGTGTACCGGTGAAGCTGGGCGCAAATGGCGTCGAGCAGATCATCGAGGTCAAACTCTCTCCTGAGGACAAAGCCGCCCTCGACAAATCCGCAGCTTCCGTGCGCGAGCTCGTAAACGTCCTCGGCGTGTAATCTCCGTCGCTTTCCGATGTTCGTAGGGGCGCAGCATGCTGCGCCCGGCCAACATTCTTGGCACCTCGCTAGCCATAAGTCTTGGATTAGCGGCCGAGGGATTTTGATGGCGGCGCCACTTGGAGGCTGCGCTCTAAACCGAATATTTCTGCGCCAGCGGAAATCGTCGGCCTACGCTGAAGGCCTTCGAAGTTACTTTCAGTCCCGGAGGTGCCTGCTTTCGCTTGTACTCGCTCCGGTCCACTTGCAGCGCAACAGCCCGTACGAGCTCAATCGGCAGCAGACACTCCTCGGCAATCTGGGCGGGGTCCTGCAAGTCCTCCACATAGGCCTTGAGAATCCGATCCAAATCCTCGTAAGGCGGAAGCGTGTCCTGGTCGGTCTGATTCGGGCGAAGCTCAGCGGTGGGCACCCTCAGGAGCACTTCTTGCGGGATTCTTTCTTTCGTGCGGTTCGCGAGTCTTGCCAGGTCGTAAACCATCGTCTTGGGGACGTCGGAAATCACTGCAAGGCCGCCTGCCATGTCGCCATACATCGTGCAATATCCGACCGCGGTCTCAGACTTGTTCCCCGTGCTCAACACCATTGAGCCGAACTTGTTCGAGAGCGCCATCAGGAAATTCCCCCGGATGCGCGCCTGTATATTTTCCTCGGTCACATCCTCAGCCCGCTCCGCGAAGGTCCCAGCCAGCGCGCCCCGATAGCTCGCGAACGTCTCCGTGATGGGCAGCACGATCAACTTAACGCCAAGATTCCCGGCCACGCGCTGTGCGTCGCGCAAGCTGGCATCGGATGAATAGGGCCCGGGCATGGCCACCGCGAGGACGTTCTCCGCGCCCAGCGCGTCCGCGGCGATTGTCGCGACGAGGGCCGAATCAATCCCCCCACTCAGCCCGATCACGACTTTTCGAAAACCGCACTTGCGGACGTAATCGCGTGTCCCGATCACGAGCGCTCGGTACACCGCCTCGTATTCATCATCCATCGCCGGACGGACGTCGCCCTTGCCGGTCGCGCTATCGAAGTAGATCAGGTCTTCGTCGAACGACTTGGCCCGCGCGGCGACGCGGCCTTCCGGCGTGAACGCCACGCTCGACCCATCAAAGATTAGGCTGTCGTTGCCGCCTACCTGATTCACGTAAACCACTGGCACGCCGCGATCCCTCGCCACCGCTCCCAGCATGTCGTGGCGCAGGCCGCGTATTCCCAATCGGTATGGCGACGAAGAGATATTCAGGACCAGCGTGCTTCCCTTGCTCACGAGTTCGGCCACCGGATCGCGGTCGTAGAGCCGCTCCGGCCAGAAGCTCTTATCGTTCCAGCTGTCCTCGCAGATCGTGACACCAAGGGTGTCGGCGCCGAATTTGAACGCATGCTGGATTGTTGCGGGTTGGAAGTAGCGCGTCTCGTCGAAGACATCGTAGGTCGGCAGCAGCATCTTGCTCTGCTCGAACAAGATTTTCCCGCCCGCGATTAAAGCGGCGGAATTGGCAACAGGCTTTCCGGTATTGTCCTGTGCCTTGCCAACGAATCCAACGAGCGAAGGGATCGGTACATCCTTCGCCAGACGCAAGAGTTCCGTCTGGTTGCGCTCGGCAAACGAAGGGCGCTCGATCAAGTCTTGTGGGGGATAGCCGCAAATGCACAATTCGGAGAAGACTGCGAGGTCGGCGCCGCCGGACTTCGCTTCGCCGGCCATTTCGAGGATTCGCGTTCGATTGCCCTCGAAATCACCAACTGTCGGATTAAATTGCGCGAGCGCGATCTTCATAGGGACCGACCAGCATACGGTTCGCGGGAAAAGTTTTCAATCGGCAGTGAGCGCCACGTTGCGCACTTTTGCCGCAGCAAAAAAGAAAGCTCCCGAAGGTTTCGCACCCCGGGAGCCATGAAAATGAATGTACCGTTTTTAACGCGCTTAGACAGTGAACGAACTGCCGCAGCCGCAGGTGCTCTTCACGTTCGGATTGTTAAACTTGAAGCCCGCGCCTTCGAGGGTCTCGATGTAGTCAATGGAGATGCCGTCGAGATACATCTCGCTCATCTGGTCCACGAGGACTTTCAGGCCGTCAAATTCATAGACGTTGTCGCTGTCTTCGTTGACCTGGTTCTCAAAGGCCATCTTGTAGCTGAAGCCCGAGCAGCCGCCACCAACCACGGCCACGCGCAGCCCCGTCGGCATGGGCGTCTGCGACGACAAAATCTCTTTTACTTTCGTGATCGCTACCGGTGTCAATTGAACGGCCATTTTGACCTCCCAGGATTGCGCGCGGTGTATCTCTCCCGCGCGCCATAATTCCAAAGCCATTATACCAGATTAGGTTGTGACGTGAACAACCAAGAACGCGTGCAGTGCTTCCCGTTCGAGCAACTCAGCCGGCAAATCCCCATAAGCTCAGGAGTTGCGGCCTTGTGGGTTTTGATGCCCCCCGCCGCAGAGCGCAGGATTCACTTCCTCAGCCCTGCCTGCCAGTTCAGCACGACTGTGAACGGTGCGCTGGCATTTGACGCCGAGAGCGCAGGCATCAGAAATCGCTTCCCGTCCGAGCTGACATCCCAATAGAGCAGGCCGGGAGTCACCTTGAAGAGGGGCTTTGGAATTCCCGCCTGGAAGACTCCCGTCGTATTGACGTCAACGGCCATCGCCATTCCGTTCGGCGAGAGATAAAAGAGTTCCTTGCCGTCACCTCTCCAAAGAGGGACTTCCCCGCCGTCCTTCGAAACCATCCATTTGCCTGCGATTGGCGTGGCCGCTGGGGACGAAGATCCCGCATCGGAAGCAGCGCTGAAGGGCCGCACGTAGATTTCATCCTTGCCCGATTCATTCGATTGGTAAGCGACCCACCGGCCGTCCGGAGAAAACCGGCCCACCGCCTGAAAGAACTCCGACTGTTCAAAGGGGAATGGCTTTCGATTTGCGGCTGTCCCGTCGAGTGGAAGCACCCACACATGAGTCGCGCCGACGGGGCTGTAAAAGAGAAGAAATCGTCCGTCGTGTGACCAGCTACTGGGAAGTTTCTGGGTTTCAGACGCGAACACGAGCTCGTCCTCGCCGGCGAGATCCGAAGCCTTTTGGTAGATATCAAATTTCCCCGTTCTCAGCCCGCCGAATGCAATCCGACTGCCATCCGGCGACCACACAGGGTTGGCATCCCAGCCTGAATCAAATGTGAACCGTGTTGTCACGCCTCGCGCGATATCGTAAATCCAGATGTTTCGGTTCGAGAAGTTTTGTGGGTCAGCCCGCTCAAATGCTACTCGTTTGCCATCGGGTGAGATCGCGAGGGTTCGATACAGGCCCGAATCCCCGATTGTTCCGAGAGCCTTGCCTGTTCTGTCGAACCAGGTCAATTGGCCTTGGATGTTGCCCCTGCTCGGTCCGTTCACGCTTGAAGTTCCGAACCAGTAGGCCAACACGCCACTCGGAGAGGCGGAAAAGCTCTGGACCTGTTCGGCGACAGGAATCGGCTCGCCGACCATTTTCAGTAGTTGTGGGTCAAATGGCATCGCCATCAAGGTGCCCGATGATGTGGATCCCGACGTTGCGCGCAGGAATAGCACGTAACCAAGCGCGGGGTCCGAGGAAGGCACATAGATTGCTTGGGACGACTCTTTTGACAGCTTGTTGTCCGAAAGCCCCCCTCCTGCCTTCGACTCCAGAGTGCCGACGAAGATTCCAGCGTTTGGTACCCCCGGCGGACCCACTGAATAGAGGAAGTGCCGTCCATCCGGCAGCAAGGACGGAAAAGCACCGGTGACTAATGGGCCAACCGGCGAGAGCGTCCCACCAAAGTCAGGCACTTGTAAGAGGCGCCCGATAACCGAGAAAATAATCTGGTGATCGGACTTCCACATGCCGCCAAAAACAATTGAGGGGGCGTCGCACAGCACTTGGGGACTCCCCCCCGAAATGTCTACTTTCATCAGCTTGCCCGCCGCCACAAAGGCGAGAGCGCTGCTGTCTGGCGACCAAAAGGGCCAGCCGTTCGCGCCTTCCGTCCCTTGCAAGGGCCTAAGCTCGACCGTATCGAGCGACCGCACCCACAGGCGGCTTTGGCCGTCCGCACCGGTAGCGATAAACGCCAGCTTGCGACCGTCCGGCGAAACGGTGGGCGCGCCGCCCGTGAAGGAAGTCTTCTCCGGTAACGGAACCTCGAAGCGTACGGCTTGAGACACCACGGGCCTCTGGCCCTGACGAAAATACAGAAACGCGAACAGAATCGTCGCCGCCACGAACATTCCCGCAACGCCCCCTACGGCCCACAGCAGCCACCGTCTTCCAGGCCCTCCTGCCGTGGTGGCCGACGCCTGTTCCTGCGCGCCCGAAAGAACTTCCTCAAGCGCGATGCGTGCGTCACCGATATCGCGCAGCCGTTGCTTCGGATCCTTCTGCAGGCAGCGTCGCAATAGCACGCGCACCCGAACCGGCGTCGCCGCGGGAAGCCGCGTCCAGTCTGGCTCCTCTTTGATCACTGCAGCCAGCGTGTCCGTCACTGTCTCGCCGCGAAATGCCATCTTCCCTGTCAGCATTTCGTACAACACGCAGCCGAACTCCCAGATGTCCGCGCGGCGGTCCACCCGCTTGCCCTTCGCTTGTTCCGGCGACATATAGGCAGCCGTTCCCAATAGGACGCCCGCCAGCGTCGCCATCCGGCTCATCGTCGGCGAATTGGCAAGGTCTGCAGACTCCGCATCTCCTTCGATCGCCTTCGCGAGACCAAAGTCGAGAACTTTCACCGTGTCGTCCGCAGTCACCTTCACGTTTGCCGGCTTCAGATCACGGTGCACGACGCCGTGTTCGTGTGCGTATTCGAGTGCGTCACAAATTTGCTTCGCGATCCGGAGCGCCTCATCCATCGGCAGCGGACCCAGCCGGATGCGATCGGCCAGCGTCGGCCCTTCGACAAGCTCCATCACTAGTGCGTGGGTATTGCCGGAATCCTCGAGCCCGTGAATCGTGGCGATATTGGTGTGATTGAGAGACGCGAGGATCTTCGCTTCGCGTTGGAAACGCGCCATGCGGTCAGCATCACGCGCGAACGCATCGGGTAGAACTTTCAGCGCTACGTTGCGCCCCAGCTTCGAATCCTTCGCGCGATACACCTCGCCCATTCCTCCCGCGCCAATCGGCGAGAGAATTTCGTAGGGTCCCAATCGCATGTTCTTTTCAAGCGGCATGAATTGGCAAGATTCTACACTAAGAAAGCCGCAAACCCCTCTCCCCGGCCAGTGATGAAATGGAACGCGACGGAACCAAGAGGCCGCGACAACCGCAGCGAAAACCAATAAACTATTTCCCTCACATGAAACACACAGTCACATTGATTCCCGGCGACGGGATCGGCCCAGAAGTTTCCGAAGCGGTCCAGCGAATCATCGAAGCTGCCGGCGTCTCGATCGAATGGGAGGCCACCGCGGCGCGCGGCGAGCTCGAGCGGCGCGGCGTGGACTTCATGCATTCCGGAGTAGTCGAAGCCATTCGCAAGACGGGCGTCGCGCTAAAGGGGCCGCTCGCAACCGGCGTGGTTTCCGGTCCGCCGAGCATCAACGTCGGCCTGCGAAAAGCGCTGGACCTGTATGCCAACGTGCGCCCGGTGAAAAATCTTGCGGGCGTCCAATCGAGATTTCAAGACGTGGACATGGTCCTGATCCGCGAAAATACCGAGGATCTCTACGCGGGCTTAGAACATGAAGTCGTGCCCGGCGTGGTCGAGAGCTTGAAAATCATCACCGAAAGGGCCTCCACGAGGATCGCGCGGTTCGCGTTCGAATACGCTCGAAGGTGGAATCGCAAGAAGATTCACGGAATCCACAAAGCGAACATCATGAAGATGTCGGATGGGCTGTTCCTCACCTCCATCCGAAAGGTCGCGGCTGAATACCCGGACATCGAATATAAAGAGCTCATCATTGACAACGCCTGCATGCAGATGGTCCTCAAACCGACGCAGTATGACATGCTGCTGTTGACTAACCTCTATGGCGATATTATGAGCGACCTGGCTGCGGGACTGGTCGGCGGTCTCGGCGTGGTGCCAAGCGCGAACATCGGCGAAAATGTTGCGATCTTCGAGGCCGTTCACGGCACAGCGCCCGACATCGCCGGCCAGGGGATCGCCAATCCCACCGCGCTGCTGATGAGCGCGATCCTGATGCTGGTTTATCTCGACGAAACGAAAGCCGCCGGCCGCATCGAACACGCTCTTCACAAAGTCTACCGCGAAGGAAAATCGCTCACGCGAGATGTAGGCGGAGCCGCAACAACCAGCGAATTTACCGACGCCGTAATACGAACGCTCGAGAAATAATCCACCGTCCCGAGTCGCGCCGCAATTAATGGTTTTCGTAGGGGCACGGCATGCTCGCCGCGCCGATTGCTGGCGGGCCATGCCCGGCGCACTTACTTGCCGCCAGGGGAACCATTCACCGTCTACTGAAGAGGTTCCATCGAGTGCACAGCGATCGTGTTCGTCGCGACGTTGAGCACTCCGGTCACCTTGACCTTCATCCCCGCGTTCTTATTCGCCAGATCCTGATTGTCGAGCTTGTAGACTTTGTCCTTTACCTGCAGCACGAAAACACCACCCAAATTCTTCACGCAGTAGCGCGCGCAGTCCGCCGACGTAGTCCCAATGTCTTTCTTCTTCAGCATTTCTTCATGCGAACGGCTCAGCGAGTGAACGTTGAGAGCGCACTGTGAATCGCCAACTTCCCCCTTAAAAATCTGCTCCTTGTCGGCGCCGGCGACGAAGCCAGCGGCAACCACAAGAACCAGTACGATCATTGCGAAAACCAATTTCCTGCCTGTCATAACCTTCGCCCCCTTGGATTTTTATTTTCTTCGCCAGCGCACTTCCGCGGCCGCTAGCGATTACGGCACGACCACGAATCGCATGTGCATTCCTTCGTGATCGGAGCTGCAGATAACCGTGCAAACCACCACATAATCCCCTGGCTCGGACGGAGCGTTGAGCATGAACTCCTGCACTCCGGGTTTGAGCACGAAGTCCCATTCGGGCACCCGCGACCTGTCCTTCGCTCGAAGCAACGAGAAACCATGAATCGAGCCGTCGCGATTGTGGTTCTTGGCTTTAACGGCGGTGATCCGCAGAGTGACCTGCTCACCTGCGTGAACTGTAATCACCGGTTCCTTCTGTCCGGCCATCTTGTAGCGGCTATCGTGATCGGCCAGAATCTCTATGACGTGTGGCACCTGGACCTGAACCGTTTGCGGTCCCAAAGCCAGAGTTAGCGCAGCAGCCGCGAGCAGACTCTGACGCAGTGCGTTCGTGTTCAAGGCATCTCCCTCGCCGGCCACCGCACTGCCTTTACTGGGTCAAATAACGAACGATCAACCGCATGTCCTCGTCCGTCAGCG
This sequence comes from uncultured Acidobacteriota bacterium, assembly GCA_963814855.1. GTDB lineage: Bacteria > Acidobacteriota > Terriglobia > Acidiferrales > UBA7541 > Palsa-295. The sequence goes on along the minus strand of CAWFEL010000007.1, from coordinate 833,132 downwards.
TCGCCCTCACGCGCATGTGCCGCTCGATCGTCATCACCATTCGCGGAGGGAACTTGTGCGGCGATTGGTGGCAACGCCCACAGTTCGCCTGAAATCTCTTTTCGCCTTCCACTCGCCAAGATTGGTCATCCGGCACGTTCGCAGCGGGCGGTTTGGCCGAGCTGGTCGTCGGGGCGGATGCAGGCGGGCCGCCTTGTTGCCCGCGGGACGGTCCGCCGAGCAACAGCGTTCCCGCGACCGAAATCAGAAGGCCCGAAAGGAACATGCGTCGGTTGATCACTGGATGTCTCCGTGCCCAACGGGAAGCACGAACCGATACGTAACTCCCAGCGTCCACACGTTCATGTTCCCGCCATCCGGCGCGAACTGCCGCCCATAGCTGGTCACAAATCGAAAATCGTCGCGGAAGTAGTAGTTCAACCCGAACTCGAACATATTCGTGTTCACCGTGGGCAGGTCGTCATCCGGAACTTTGCCGACGTAGTATTGCTGAATCCTTGAGACGAGTTGGACGCGCCTCATCTCGTCGTGCCAAATCGGAATCTGGGTCAGCCGGTAGGCCGCTTCAATCCAGTAGCCGCTGCCGTTGTGCGAGCGCGCATATTCGGCGCGAATATCGAGCGGCAGGGGTGGCGGCTGCCATGCGAAATGAAAGCCGAACGCGTTCGAGTGGTCGTCCTGAAGTAGGTGTTGAAACGAGCCGCCCACTTCTAGCCGCGGCCCGGGCAGGAATATGCCCGCGCGAGCTCCAAAATCGCGGTCCGAATCGAAAGGAGTGTCCTTGCTCAGCGTCGAAAAATATGTCGCGTAGTTGATTTCGATTTTGGGCGTCGCCTTGATGCCCCCTCGGAGCATCGCCCCGGTTCCCGCGCCGCTCGGACCGGTCGAGATCGGCAGAATCAGCGGATCGCTTTGCAGGTCGCGAATCCAGACCGGATAAAGCCGTTCGTTGTAGACGCCGAAAGGCGTCAAATACCGTCCGACCGTAATCGTTAAATAAGGGTTGGCGATGTAATCCAGCTGCAGGTAGTCCACTTCCTTTTGAAGGTAGCCTTTGTAGCCGTCCTGGCCTGGGACGGGGGCGAGATTGATCTCAAAAGTATCGCGCGATTCGATCAACCAGTTCTGGCCGATAGGTATCAGGACTACCGGCGAGACCAGCGGGTGAAGATTCGGCGTCCCGCCCTGGAAGAAAGTGTTGTCGGCCATGCCCGCCGAAATAATCGGCACGGCAGTTATGGATGGCAAAAACACATCAGGGCCGTTCGGATCGGTCTGCCCCAGAGTCGAATCCTGCGTTTGCCCCTGCGCAAATGCCGCGGGTGCCAGAAAAATCGCCAGCAGCACCGCAGCGCATCGCGCGAGCGCATGATTTGCCGACCTCAAAGAGACTGATAGCATCCTCTGCCTGTATCTAAAGGTGAAATCAGGAATTGCAGTGAGCCGAAAGTGCCTTGGCCTGCTTCAAGTTTGGGTACGCTCGCAAAAAGTGTCAACTTGGGTACGTATGCCTTGTTCCTTGACGTTAATAGCTGGGAGTAACCTCGGCTGCTCATCTGGGGATGAAGTGAGCCGCGCCAAAAACGCCGCGATCCTTCGCCTGCCCTTCGGGCCAGTGGACGATAGGTGACGGCCCGCCACGCGTGATCTCCCCCGGCGAGCCCCCACTGCTAAACTGGAAGCCGAAGGGGAGGTCCCATGTCAAACCCCGCGCTGCATAAGGTTCTGTACCGGATATTGAGTTGGGGCGCTGTCGCCGGCCTCGTGGTGACACTGGCGCTGGTGCTACGCAAGTCGCCGCCTCCGGACGTGGCCAACGATCCTGCCGCCGCGTCACGAGTCGAACAGAAGTTCGCCGCGGCCGACCAGGCCAAGGCCGCTGGCCAGCCCGCGCAGGTCCAGATGGACTCCACGGAGCTAAACTCCTATCTGCAGCAGAATCTCCAGACCGGAGCTCCTACGCAGCTCTCCGCCGCCGTGCCGGCGCCAGCTGCAACATCGAGCGACCCGAACGCGGGTCCGCTGGGTGCGGTTGCCAATAGCGACTTCCAAACGATCGAGCAGGCGCAATCAGCGGTGAAAGACGTTAAAGTGGATATGGACGGCGACCTCGTGAAGGCGTACGTCGTGTTCGACTTCCACGGGAAGGATTTGTCGCTCGAACTCGATGGCCATCTGGGCTCGCAGAACGGCTATCTGAAGTTCATACCGGTCTCCGGAAAGCTGGGTTCCCTGCCCCTGCCGCAGTCAACGCTCGATGCCGCGGTCGCGAAGATGATGGCATCGCCGGAAAATCGCGAAAAGCTCAAGCTGCCCGCCGACATCAACGACATCCAGATTCAAAACGGGCAGGCTGTCGTTTCATACAAGTGACGATCTGACAAGGATCGTCATCCCGAGGTTGGCGACTCTGGTTCTTGCCAACCGAGCGATCACCTCCCGCAATTCACGCCGCGCGTCTCCGTGTCTAGCTTGACGCTCGTGTATTCAAACAAACACAACCTAGCGGAGAAGAATTCGCCGTCCCGTTCCGCCTAACTCTCCAGCACCTGCACAACTCCTTTAGTTATCGCGCCCGCCTAATTCATTCTTCGGACGAAATCAATTTTCGTATTTGGAACCCCCTATGCATCACTTCTATTTCAAGTTTGCAGTCAAATGTCCACAACGAGGGCGCGCATATGAATGACACGCTTCGAATGAATCGCGGCGAAATCACACTATTGGGAATTCTGCTGGCGGCTGGTCTCGTGCTCGGAGGATGGGCATTGGGCGCCCAGATCAAGGCGGTGCGGCTAGCCGACCGTTACGTTTCAGTCCGAGGTCTCGCGGAGCGTACGGTCAAGTCCGACCTCGCCACATGGGTCCTCGATTACAAAGAGGCCGGGGACGATCTGCCGTCGCTGTACTCGAAAACCGAAGCCGACCGGAAAATCATCCTGGAGTTTCTGAACCAGCAAGGCATCGAATCCTCGGAAATATGGCCCGGCACCGTAAGCGTCGTCGATAACCAAGCCAACCAAACGAATGACGATCACCACCCAGCGCATCGCTATGTCGTTGAACAGCAGGTGATTGTGCAAACGCAGCGCGTTGATCAGGTTGCGCAGGCCTCGCAGAAAATAGTGACCGTGCTGCGTCAGGGCGTCGTCCTGAACAGTACCGAGGGTATCGTCTACAAATTCAATGGCTTGAACTCAATTAAGCCCGACATGATAACGGAGGCCACGCGAAATGCACGCGCTGCAGCCGAAAGGTTCGCGCTCGATGCAGGCAGTTCGGTCGGAACGATCCGTCAGGCCAATCAGGGAGTGTTTTCAATCCTCCCGATAAACTCGGGCAGCGTTTCGGAAGACGACGAAGGTTCTGGCTACAACACCAACGCCGATAGCAGCATGATGAAGACCGTTCGCGTGGTCACGTCCGTGGAGTATTACCTCGGGAAATGATGCCAGTACACTGGGATCAGGCGGGCCAAATCGGCGCGTAGGCGATGTACAGCAGCCAGTAAACGATCACTCCGGTCACGGAAACGAACAGCCATAGAGGCAGCGTCCAGCGGGCGATCGCGCGATGGCTGGCAAAGCGCTCGCGCAGGGCCCGTGAAAACGTAATCAGGATCAGCGGCACGATGACGATCGCCAGAATCGTGTGCGGAATCAATATCGCAAGGTACACCCGGTGAACCCAGCCCGGTCCTCCGAAGCGAATCACTCCGGCGTGAAAGTGGAAGTAAAGGTAGAAGCACAAGAATACGGTCGAGCACAGAAACGCCACAATCATGCAGAAGCGGTGGTAGCGGATCTTTCCGCTGCGGATAAAGATGAACCCGAGCACAAGGAAAACCGTGGCCGCAGCGTTCAGAGAAGCATTGAGCTTGGGAAGCGATTCGAGCGGGATTCCGACCATCATCGCGTGATCAGACGATCAAGCACCAGCCATAGCAGCAAAATCGGAATGTGCGCAACGGTAGCGTGCATCAGCCATTTGGCGCGCAAGTTCGTTCTCGAGCGGTTGGCCCACAGCCCAACCTGAAGCAGAATCATTCCTAATACGAGCGCTCCGAAAAAGTATCCGATTCCGGCCATGCCGAGTACCGACGGAAGCGCGCTCACCCATACCAGAATCGCCGACGTCATGATGATTTGCCGAAACGTCGCGTCGCCCTTCTTGTCTACGACCGGCAGCATCTGAATGCCCGCTCGCGCGTAATCCTCGCGGTAGATCCATGCAATTGCCATGAAGTGCGGGAACTGCCAGAAAAATAGAATCGCAAACAGCACCCAGCCGCCCAGCGAAAGCGAGCCGCGCGCCGCCGCCCAGCCAATCAGCGGAGGAAGCGCTCCCGGAATCGCCCCGACCGCCGTCGAAAGAGTGGTGCGCGTCTTCAGCGGCGTGTACAGCCCGAGATACAAAATGCTCGTCGAGACGGCAACGAGCGCCGCGAGCCAGTTGACGGCAAGCAGAAGCCACGCAGCGCCAACGACAATTGTACTAACGCCGAAGATGAGCACTTCGCGCGGTTGCAGCATTCCGGACGGAAGAGGTCGCGCGGCCGTGCGGCGCATCAGCGAATCCATTTCCCGTTCGATGTATTGGTTCAGCGCGGCTGTCCCTCCAGCGACCAGCAGCGTCCCGCCCAGCGTGTGGAGCAGCAGCGGCCAATCGAGCGCCCCGCGCGAGCCAAGGTAAAATCCGGCGACCGTCGTGATCACCACCAGAAAAGTGACGTCCGGCTTGGTGAGCGTGACGTACGCCCACGGCCGCTCGAATCCCGAAAGCATGTTCGCGCGTAGCTCGTTCATCGGAGCGCCTCCGCGCTTCCGGCGGAATGAGCGACGGAACCTTTCGGTAAACGATCCCATTCCCGGACATCCGAACTACGACCCAGGCGGTACGCAACAAGCGTAAAAATCACCGACGCCGCAAGTGTCAACGCGCCCCCAAGGACATGCGCAACGGTGAGAATTACGTATGGCAGCGTCGGCTGCGAGGATTCCAGCGCCAACACTCTCACCGCGTACCATGCCGCGAATCCGAGCAAAATCTGAAGCCCGAAAAATGAGTGCAGCAAAATCGTACTGCGCCGCAGGTCGCGATTCTCGCGGAACCGGCGCTTGGCGGTAGCTCCGGTCCAAATAACCATCACCAGCACCAAGCCCGCGCCAACTAGATGCGGATCAATTCCAAACGCGCCGTGGCGGAACGCGGCGCCGAGAATCAGTTGCGCGAAAATGGCAAACGTTGTCAGCGCCGTCAGCGAGCGCACGCTCGGAGACCTTGAATCATCGATGCTTTCGCCAGCGTCCCGCCACCACGCGCTGAGATAAAGAGAGAGTCCCACCACGGTGATGAAAAAGATTTGCGCGAGAGTGGCGTGTGCCGTAGCCGAAAGCATCGGATGAACTTCGTACACGCGGAGCGCGCCGAGCGTAGCTTGTGCAAGGACCAAAACCAGAGCGATCCAGCCAAGCATCTTCGCCAGCGGGCGAACCTTCGCAAAGCTGAGCCAAACCGCCAGGATCAGCGTCATGATGGCGACCGTCCCGGCGACCACGCGATGCGCGTATTCGAACCGAATTCCGCCGATCAGCGGAGGAATCAGCTTGCCGTAGGCCAAAGGCCAATCGGGAACAGAGTCCGCGGCGTCGTTGCTGGTCACCAGCGCGCCAGCCATCAGCAGCAATATCGTGCAACACGAAGTTGCAACCGCGAAGCGGTAAACGCCGCGAGACGTTTGAGTTTGATTTGGCGACATCACGAGTGCGAAGGACTTCACATTGTAAGTTTCGAGCCGGAAAAACGCAAAGAGTTCTCAACCTCGGCCAAAAGGTGAGTTTGAATCACTCCTAACGCACCAGTCGCGCGCTTAGTGTGTCGCAGGCGAGGCCGGCGGAGCAGCAGCGGGCGCTGCAGCAGCCGGGGCCGGCGCTGGCGGAGCGGCGAGCGTCGTGTCCTGGTCGAGCATGAGCTTCCATCCCGAAGCCCTCTGCACCCACACAGACGATCCGCGCATATGCAGGACGCGAGGCGGACCCGTCGCGCCCGGCGGCGCCTTGAACGCGATGTCAACCAGGCCGGAGACGATTGCTCCGCCGTCGAATATGACGACCTTAGGATCCTTCAACTCGTAAGAGGAAAATGCCAGTTGGCCGGTGGCCATCGCGGTCAAGAATTCCGCCTTTGACTGCGCGGCGCCATTGCCGTGAATGAAGATGGCTTCGTCGGACATCAGGGCCGAGACGCCCGCCGAATCGCCGGCCACAGTCAGATCCTGAAATTTCTTTTGCAGGTCAACCAGGTCCCTTTGAGTGGTGGAAGATTGCGACGTTTGCGCGCCAGCGCGCAGAGTGCTCCCAGCGAGCAATATAATCGCGGCAATGATAGCGGCGGCAGCTGCTGCACGAATGAATCGGTTTTTCCGAAGCGCCACGGGTTCTCCTTCACCACTCTTTTTCTCGCAAGACAGTTTGATTCTACACGCGAGAAACACCGCCTCAAATCTATTTAGGGCTTAACGGCCGCCAAACGTCAGGAGAAATGCGGTAATCCGAGATGAAGCATCTCGACTGACTCGCTCGCCTTTACGCTTCCCTGATCGCCGAGGCCGAGGTGAATCGTCGCATGCAGAGCGAAACTCGCCGTGCCGACTGCGCCGCGTCCCGCGGTCACAAAATAGATCGAGTTGTCTGCAAGCCGCAGCGACGCGTCCGGCGCGATCTTGTAGAGAGAGAGTCGCGTGCGTCGCTCGGAGAAATCGCCCAGATGTTTCGAGCTCACCCCGGACTGGTCCGCAACCGGCAGCCAATCGAAATTATCGGGGTCCATGAACACAGGACGCGAATAACGCAAGCCGGGATATTCGAGCGGGCGCCCGTTCACTTTTTCCCACACAGCCTCGTAGGCATCCTTGTTGATTTTGCCGCCATCGGGCTTCAGCTGCGTGTACACGCCCTTTGCAAAGGTGCCGCACTTGGAAAGTTCCGCGGCCGCACGTTCGTGCTCCTCAGCGGAAATGTAGCCGCCGCGGCTCGCGCCGCCAAATTGCAGGACCAGCGTCTCGCTGCCCGTGGGGCACGACTGCGGCCCGTAGTACGTGCCTTCAGGAAAATACGCGACGGAACCCGGCTTCATCGCTCCGTCCGTCCCGAAATCAAAATCGCCCGCGAGCTGGTACCTCACCTGATCAAAATTGTGGCGATGCCGGGGCGAGTAGTACGTCGGCGTGGACGAAAGCTGCAAAGAAAAATTCCCGGGCGTGCCAGGCTCGCCGGTCAGCAGGCGGCGCGACCGCAGAGTACCCTCGCGAATGTTCGGCCGCTCGACCATCGGAACGTCTTCTACGTTGATGACCCGAACCATAGATACCTCTCTCGCAGCCAATTTGAATTCGTAGGTCTTTCGATGCTCTAGATTGGCAGTCGCGCGCCTGTGTGCATATTCGTCGGCCTGTCGTTTGCGCACCAACGCTGAGGAAGACACGGCAATAGACACCCATCCGAAAGGCGATGTCAAGAGACCCGGGACCGGGCTGCGAGCTTTGCGCTAGTACGTCTGGCGAGCAGGCGGAGCAAAAAGTAGAAAAAGAGAATATTCAAGCCAAAGGTCGCAACGTAGAGGGGGAGGACCGGCGTTTCCACCACGTGAGCAGGCGAGGGTTGGAAGGCCGCGTATAACATTCCGGGCAAGAAAACCAAACTGCCCGGCAAAAGAAGACAAAGCGAGAAGACCCAAAACAAACCGTCTTGCAATAAATACATCGCTTCAAAGTAGCCCAACAGGCCAAGAACCTGGACGACTACAAAGTAGCACCAATATTTGCGATTCATTGCCGGCGCTCCGATACCACTCGAAGTCGGAGCCTAATAGGTTATTTAGACTTTTCGGAAACGAAAGTAAAGGAGAGCGATTTGTTTTCTTTGGGGCCTAGCGTAACAGTCTGGTCCTGTGTGCCGAAGCGTTCCTGCCATGCCTCGATCACATAAGTGCCGGGCGGCAGGCCCTTCAGCTCGAACTCCCCAGTTTTCGGCGTGATCGCGAAGTATGGATGCGCGAACACGAACATATACGCTCGCATCCACGGATGAATGTTGCAGGCAATCGGGATCGCCAGCTCCGGCTTCGTAAAATTCGCCTCGATCGGTGGATCGCCGACCGGCTCCGATTTGTTCCACGGACGATTCTCGCGCGGCATCGCATGAACGTTGTGAATCGTCGGGTCTTCGTTGTGGACTTCGAACGTTTGGCGCGCCATCACGGCCAGAATGCGCGGCTCGTACATGCAGCCCTTCTGATCGAGAGCGACGGGAGCGGGAGGAATATCGAAGCGGTAGCTGCCGAGCCCCGATTTCACGTACACAACCGCGTTCGCAAGAGCCCCGTGAGCGCCAGTAACGACAATTGGCGGCACTACCGGCGACGGATTCGCCTGCACGCACGCCGCTTCGGCCGACATATCTATCGGCTTGAATTTAGGAGCCTCGCCTTCCAGCCTCACCGTCCCGGTGATGGAACCCGCAGTAGATGGGTCAACGACGGCCGTAGGTTCAGGTGGCTCTGCGGACTCGTCCGGCTGCTTCTTGCTGCAGCCGATAACTCCAAGCGCGATGCACACCAACAACACCACGGGCCGGATTCTCAAGAGTCGGCGTCCCTTTCCTGAACGCGGATATTCTAGCAAGCCGCGTCGAAGAGGAGAAAGCGAATCACAGCTCGCCAGCAGTTTCGCGGAAATGACAGGAATGGCGTTACTACGCGCGAGCGGCGAGCACGGCGGCAATCGCGGCGAGCGCGCGGTCAATGGCGGTGCGGTCCACATCGTAGTGCGTGACCATGCGAATCGTGGTCTTGCCCGTCGCGCCACAGAGGACGCCGCGCTTCGCAAGCTCGGCGCAAACATCGGCAGCAGTTCGGCCGGACGCAGCCACGTCGAAAATCAGAATGTTGGTAACCACTTTCTTCGGATCAATCGTAACGCCGGGAATCTTGGCAAGCCCTTCCGCCAGGTGACGTGCATTCTCGTGGTCGCGATGAAGAATCTTCGGCGTCTCTTCCAGCGCGATCAGTCCGGCAGCCGCGAGTATGCCGGCCTGGCGCATGCCGCCGCCGAGCAGCTTGCGCGTGATGCGTGCCTTATCAATAAAATCGCGCGAGCCAACCAGCATCGAGCCCACCGGAGCGCCCAGCCCTTTCGACAAGCAAAACATGACGGAATCGAATTTGCCGGTGATATCCGCCACGCTGCGCCCGAGGGCAACCGATGCGTTGAAGATGCGCGCGCCATCAAGATGAACAGGAATGCCGACGGCATGCGCCCGCTCGCAGATGTCGTCGGAGATGGCGGGTGGAAAGACTGTACCTCCGTGCATGTTGTGCGTATTTTCCAATTCGATCAACGCCGTCTGCGATCGGTAGTAGATGTGCGGACGTATCAGCGGCTCGATCAAGTCCCAGGTGAGTGTTCCGTTTGGCGCAGGCGTGGTATTGGGCATGCAACCCGCGATTGCCGCCACTCCAGCCATCTCATATAGATAAATATGCGCCATGGCCTCGCATATAACTTCCATCCCAGGGCGCGTCCAGGTCTTGATCGCAGTGAGATTCGCCATCGAGCCGGACGGAAAATAGAGCGCCGCCTCCCGGCCGAAGATTTCCGCGGCACGAGCTTGCAGCCGATTAACCGTCGGATCCTCGGCGTAAACATCGTCGCCGACTTCGGCTTCGGCCATCGCTCGGCGCATCGCCGGAGTCGGCCGCGTCACGGTGTCGCTGCGGAGGTCAATCACGGCTTGTGGTGCTGCGGCTGAAGACATAGCGCGATCATGATACCTGAGACTGGGCGAGGTTCAGAAGCGAGAGTTCAGAAGCGGGCAGCTAGGAACGCCGTGCATAATGCAAGATCACACTGCCGAAATTCCAGGAGACCATGCGGACGTCGCTGAATCCAGTCCGAAGCATAAGAGCCGCAAGTTCTGGAGGCGATGGAAACTTCGACACGGACCCGGGAAGATACGCATACGCTTCCTTGTTGCCGGAAATCGCGCCTCCGATGCGCGGCAGAATCTGCCGGAAATAAAAACGAAAGATGCCTGCCATCGGACCGGCGCCGGGCTCGGTAAATTCGAGGATGCCCAGTTCCCCGTTACGCCGCAAAACGCGCGCGAATTCGCGGAGCCCGTCTTCATAATTCGCTAGATTGCGGAATCCGAACGCGGTGGTGACGAGGTCGAAGCTCGCATCTGCGAATGGAAGATGCAGCGCGTCAGCGGCGGCAAATAGAACATCGCGCTTCCCACGAGCTGCCTTATCCCGCGCGCGCCCGAGCATCGGTTCGACGAAATCGCTCCCAATAACCGGTGAACGCTGCTGCGAACCAACGAGCGCAACCGATCGAGCGCGATCGAGCGCGATCGCCAGATCACCGGTCCCGCAGCAAAGATCAAGTACTCGGGCTTCCGGGCGGCTGAGAATATGATGGAAAATCTCCGCCGTGCGGCGGCGCCAGACTCGGTCGAGCGAGAACGAAAGCAGATGGTTCAGGAAATCGTACCGCGGGGCGATACGCGTGAACATCTCGCGAACGCGCGCCGAGGCGTCACGTTCGTCGGTCGCCCCGAGCGGGCGCGTGCCGGTAAGCGGAGCCGGTTTTTGCGCAGTCATCGTCATCGCAAATGGCCGCTCAGGACTTCGCGCGCTTTGCGCCTGTGCGTTCCGCACCGTTCTGAGCTTCATTCATAATCTCGGGAAGACTGCGAACGGCCCTTTCGACCAGCGGCCACGCGACTTCGATCCCCCACTCGGTCTTGCCAATCTTGCGCGGGAACACCCACAGCACGCGCCCGCCGCGCGATTTCTTGTCACCCGCCAGAATCGAGCGCAGCTTCGCGCTCGGAATAGCCGGCACCTTCGGCAAGGGACCCACGGACGCGACGAGCCGGACGACGCGAAATGCGTCCATCAGAGGGAGGCGATTCATCGAGAGCGCCATCATGGAAGCCGCAATCATGCCCCAGGCGATCGCCTCTCCATGTAGAAATGCTCGGTAATTCGTCGCAGCTTCAAATGCATGGCCGAGCGTATGTCCAAAATTCAAGATCTGCCGCAGACCGCCTTCGCGTTCGTCCGCGCTGACGACCCGCGCCTTAATCGCGATCGAGCGCGAAATCACCCATCCGAGCGACGCCGGATCGCGGCGCAGCAACGAAGCCATGCGGCGCTCGAGGAATGCGAACATCTCGCGGTCCGCGATCACGCCGTACTTGATCACTTCATAGAGTCCCGAGCGATACTCGCGGTGCGGAAGAGTCGCGAGCAACGCGGGATCGGCAATCACGAGTTTCGGCGGATAAAACGCCCCGACGAGATTTTTCCCCTCCGGCAAATTAACGCCCGTCTTCCCGCCGACGGCGCTATCCACTTGAGCGACGAGCGTGGTGGGAATATGAACCAGCCGAACGCCGCGCAGATACGTGGCCGCAGCAAAACCCGCGACGTCTCCGACCACGCCTCCTCCGACCGCAACAATGGTGGCGTGGCGATCGGCGCCCGCCCGAACCAGTTCCCGCGCGATGGACTCGACGGTTTCCAGATTCTTGCTGGATTCGCTGTCGTCGAACAAAATCGGATGGCGTCCGGCGCGCCCTGGAATCTTCGCCGCAACGGCCCGGCCGCAATGGCGCCAAACCCGAGGCGACGAAAGAACGAATGTGCTGCCCGAATCGCCCCCGCGCGACGTCTGAGACCCCGCGCGAGCAAGCGCACCCGGCGCGCAAACCACCGCGTATGAACCGCCTGCGCTCTTTACCTTGGTTGTCGGCATGATCGCTCTAAAAATGTAGCATAGTTCGCAAACCCGACTTCTTCCATTCGGGCTCGCTCCTGAAACTCATCGGCACCTGAATGCGTACCTATGAATAGGAGGTCAGCTGACGGGCATGGTCACTTTCATTCTGTGGTGCTTCCTACTATTTCTGTGTTGGCCGTTGGCGCTGTTCGCCTTGCTGCTTTATCCGTTCGTGTGGCTCGTCCTGCTGCCCTTCCGCTTGGTGGGCATCGCTGTGGACGGTGCGTTGGACCTCGTGCGCGCCATCATCTTTCTTCCCGCGAAGGTACTGCGTGGCCCGCGGAGAGCCTAGGCGCGGTTCGGTCACCGCTTCTGAAGTTGGTCAACGGATTCGAGTATCACGTGTCCAACGACGGCGAGACTTCGCGGGCTGATCTTGTCGAGCGTGTCCTTAGTCGTGTGCCAGTAGCCGGCATTGATGTAGTCGTCGAGATCGATCAGGTCTATCACGGGCACGTGCCTGTCAATGAATGGAAGATTATCGTCTTCGGTGGCGTAAGCTTGCGAGACAAAAACCGACTGATATCCTAGGCGGCCCGCTGTATCCCAGATCGTGTCGTTGAGCCATTTCGGCGCAGTTGTGTCTCGGAGAATGTGAAGTCCGTACTGCCCAATCATGTCCGCCAGAATCGCCGCGCGAACGCGCTTCAAGTCACCGCTAATTGCCATGCGTGCGGCAAGTTCCCGGCTCCCGTAGACGCTGTCCGCGGTTTTCCACTCAAACTGGGCCTGCGTCTCTTCTCCATCGAGAAATGCAATCCAGACCGCGTTCGCTTGCTTGGGACGACCGCAGAGCACCCGCGCCATTTCGAGCATCAACCCAGTTGACGACCCTCCGTCCTCGGCGCCCACAAAATCGTCCACGCGCTTCGTATCATAGTGCGTCAGCAGCAGGATGATTCCCTGCCCCGTACCCGGGATTTTCGCGACGATATTCCGCATCGCCAGCATCCCCATGTCCGTCTGCGCGTTGAAGTCGTCATCCTCGACAGCACAACCAAAACTCTGCAGCTGGGAGTGAATGTATTGCTGCACGGCGCGGATTCCGTCAGTAGCAGGCGGGTGTGGACCGAACGCGACGAGCTTCGCCACTTGGTCATACGCCTTTGCGCCGTCGAAGCCGCCCGTCTGCTCCGCCGGAGGCGCAGCGTCGGATGGAGGGATCACGATTTGCGGCGGGGCTGCAGGCGCGGCGGCGGGAGACGAGGCGTTCACGTCCGTGTTCGGCCGCGCGGCGTCATGGCCGCAGCCTCCGGCGAACAAAGTCGCAACAGCGGCTATAGCAATCCAGACTGATCGGGGGCTACGCGTTGCAGCGGACACTATTTTGCCTCCGCGTCTGCGATCGCTTGCGCGCGCTTGCGGCGCAGGACCACGTACGACACCAGCACGCTGATGAAGTAGAGCACAAGCATGGGCGCCATGAAAATTAGCATGGTTGTGGCGTCAGGCGTGGGAGTCACGATGGCGGCCAGAATCGTGATGCCAAGCATCGCGTAGCGAAAATTCGTGAGCAGAAATTTCGGTGTGACAATGCCGAACAGCGAAAGAATAAATACCACCACGGGAAGCTCGAAGATCACGCCCAGGCCCAGTAGCACGACGAGTATCAGGCTGAAATATTCGTTGACGCTGATAAGCGGGCTGATCGGGCCGTCCCCCGCGAAACCGATCACGCGCGTGAGCACCAGCGGCAGCAGCCCAAAATAACCCACGCAAATACCGCAAAGAAATAGCAGCATCGCAGAGACGATAAAACTGGCTGTGGCGCGCCGCTCATGCTTGTAAAGCCCCGGCGCCACGAACAGCCAGATTTGATATAGCACCCAGGGCATCGCCAGCACGACCCCAAGATAGATGCCCAGATTGATGTATAGCCCCACATAGCCCGCAGGGCTGGTGTAGTAAAGCTTGTCTTCCAGGTGATTGGCACGGAGCGCAACCAGCATCGGCTGCACGATGAAATTGATGAAGCGCTTCGAGACGAGCAGGCCGACGACCATGCCAACGCCCACGGCTGAGAGAGCGCTGATCAGCCGCTTGCGCAGTTCGACCAGATGGTCGAAGAATGACATCGCCGCGCCGGATTCTTCCTCGGCGCGCGACCGCTGGGTGCGCTCAGGAGGTGCGGCGGTCGCCATCAGTGACTCGTTCAGTTTTTTGCTCGGGTTCGGGCGGCTGGGACTCGCTCGAAGAATCGGCCGCGGGAAAATCCATGTGCATGAGGTAAGGATCGTGCATCGGGTCCGGCGGTTCAGGGACAGTGCTCGTGGCAGCCGGCGCGGAATGATTGCCGGCCGGGTCCGCGATTGCGGCAGCGTTTGGTGGATTCGATGCCACGGTTCCCGGCGCCGCGGGAGCGGGCTGCGAATCGGTGCCCGTTGCTGCGGCAGGCACCGCCGTAGGCGTGGCGGCAACCGGCGCTGCTGCCGGAGCGGCGATCCGCCGCGTATCAGCTTCGCGCTCCAGATCCCGCAGGTGGCCCTCGAAAGTTGTGCGCAGGTCTCCGGTGACGCGCCGGAATTCCGCCATAATTTTTCCGAGGTTGCGCGCCAGCTCGGGAATCTTCTCGGGGCCGAAGACAACCAGCGCAACAATAAAGATAACAATAAGATGCGGGATGCTAAGCATTCAGGACTCTGCGGCCGTCTCTCCGGCCGTTTTTGCATCATAGAAGAGGCTTCCGGGTGTGTCAAACGACCCAAAGCAGTGTGCTATACTGGCACTTCGGGGCGATAGAGAGGAATGATGCCAACATCCCATCAAGTTTCGAGCGACCACGCGAAATCCTCGGAGTCTTCCGGATCGTCAGTGCGCGGAATTCTGCTCCTGGTACTGGTCCTTGCCGTGTCCGCTGGACTGGGGGGCTTTTTCGGTCCCGCAGCGAGCGCGACGGCGTCGAGTTCAGACGACACGCAAGATTCGGTAAAGACCTTCACCCGCGTTCTCGCGGTGGTCGAACGGAACTACGCCGATCCGGTGGATACCGACAAAGCGATCTACGACGGCGCGATCCCCGGCATGCTGCACGTCCTCGACCCCCACTCGAATTTCTTCGATCCGAAGCAGTACGCGCTCTTCCGCGAGGAGCAGGAAGGCAAATATTACGGCGTGGGCATGGTGGTTGCGCCGCGCGAGAATCAGACAGTCGTACAAGCTCCCTTCATGAATTCGCCAGCATACAAGGCGGGCATTCGTCCCGGCGATACGATCCTTAAGGTTGACGGAAAATCATGCACCGGATTGACGACCACCGAAGTTGCCGACCTGCTCAAGGGTGCCAAGGGAACTCCGGTGCATATTTCGCTAGGGCGCGAGGGCTGGGACAAGCCAATCGAAGTTACCGTGGTCCGCGACGAAATTCCCCGGCCAGGGGTCGAATTCTCGGAGATGGTGAAGCCCGGAATCGGATACGTGCGTGTTTCCACATTTAACGAAACGACCGACAGCGACCTGACGGACGCGCTGAAAGCGCTCGATATCTCGAAGCTGGACGGTCTGATCATTGACCTGCGGGGCAACGGCGGCGGCCTCCTGAATCAGGCCGTCGGCATGTGCGACATGTTCCTGGACAAGAACGAGCTGGTGGTTTCGCACCGCGGACGATCGTCACCTGAGCGTCCGTATTACGCGTTGCGTGGAAATGAAGGCGTCGAGGTGCCGCTCGTTGTGCTTATCAACTCGGGGAGCGCGTCGGCTTCGGAAATTGTTTCCGGCGCGATTCAGGACCACGATCGCGGGCTGATTGTCGGCGAGACGAGCTTCGGAAAAGGTCTCGTGCAAACACAGTTTCCGCTCAGTGAGAGCACCGCTCTTCTTCTAACCACGGCGCGCTATTACACACCCAGCGGACGCCTGATCCAGCGCGACTACAAGAATCAAACTCTCTATGATTACCATTACAATCCGCAACCCCCGCAGGCGCCCGAAGTCAAGCTGACCGATACGGGACGCCAAGTGTATGGCCAGGGCGGCATCACGCCGGATGTGGTGGCACCTGCTCCGAAGCCGGATGATTTCGAAACCTTGCTCGAAAGGCGCGGCGCGTTCTACCCTCTGCCGCAGGGCGTGGGCGATTTCGTGCGCTATTACCTAGGTGAAAAGCCCGACGTCACCAAGAATTTTGTCGTGGACGACGCGGTGATCGCCGACTTCAGAAAATATCTCAACGACCAGCACATCCAGTTTACCGAGGCCGAAATCCAACAGAATCTTCCCTGGCTGAAGTGGGAGATCAAGCGCGAGGTATTTACCACCGTGTTCGGGCTGAATGACGGATATCAGGTCGCGCTTGAGAATGATCCCCAGCTCGAGAAGGCCGTTGCCTCGATCCCGCAAGCGAGGGCGCTCTACGCGAACGCGCGAAAGATTGTGGCCGAGCGCGAGACGGGCGCCGGCAACGGGCGACCGTAGCGGCTGGAATTTCGCGACTCCCAATAGATTGATTCTCGAATGTAGGCTTTCCGCGGAGCGGAGCTTTATTTCGCGGGCTGTGATATCGCGGGCGGGGTGTCCAGCTTCGCGAGGATGCTCCTCGCATTGGCGGCGTCCTTGGAATTGCCTGCCAACTTCAAAAACTCCCGCAACTGCATGCCTTCCCCAACGACGTTCCCGGCGGCCTGGTAAATTTGCGCCAACAGCAAATGCAGCTCCGGCAGATGATGCCACTCATCCAGCTTGACCGCGGCCTGCGCGTGCATTTCGGCCTGGGTTAGCTGATTGAAGTGGAGCCCCGCATCCGCCGAGTAATAAAGCGCGTACGGATTCCCGATTGGATCGATCTTCAGGGCCTGATCGGACAATTTCGCCAGAGCCGTCCAGTCGCGATCAATAGCAGCGAACTCCGCGAGGCAAAGATATGCCGCCACGTATCCGGGATCAAAAGTCTCGGCCTTAGCGCAGGCCTGCTTAGCGTCGTCGTTCTTCTGCTCCGACTCAAGCACCTGCCCCAACACGACCCATGCCGCAGGATATTCCGGATAGACTTCGATTGCCTTTCGCAGATGCTCCTCGGCATTGGGAAACCGTTTACTCTTGAACGCCCCGCAGGCCTTTTGGTATTCGCTGGTCGCTTTGCCCGGAACGGCAAGCCTTGTCGCGCTTACCGTGGGGCTGTGAACTCCAGATTCCGTCCAAGTGTTGCAGGATTCGGCATCAATCATTCGGCCGGCGTCCTGGGACGGGACTCCGTTCGGCACGACAGTATCCATGAACGGCGGAGGTGGTAGTGGATCGCCATTGTTGGGGATTTCAACCGGGCCAGCGTCCGCCTGCCCTCGAATCGGCGGAGGCGGGGGGCCAGACGGCTTTTGCGCCTGGGCAGCTCCAGCAGCCATAAAAGCAATCACGAGAGCGCAGAGTGCCCCGCCGCAAAGATCGAACGAAACTGGCAGGCGGGAGAAACTCAGGTAGGCTTTCCGGTCGCCGGCTGGTCGCATGCCGGAAGAAATCTTGGGACGAGTTGCCATCGCCACCACCGTGACCCGATGGTAAGCCCATTCCGCTCGATTGCACAATTACTTTTCGATCTCACCGGTGGCAAGCCCGACTCAATTCGTTCGATCTTCGCCATGGTTTGGTTCGGGAACTTGGCCGGCCGCTGGCGCTAATCGTTTGAGGACACACGTAACAGGTTCGCCGGAACCCGTGCGTGCCGTCCTTCATACTGAGACTTGGTAGCCGTATTTCGGTCCTCCACATTCGGACCAGCCCGAGGCCAGTTACCAGGAGAGAATCCCATGAGTTCCACCCAGCCGCCGCAGCCGCCAGCACCCGCCGCGCCGGCCACGACACCTGCAGCAGCCGCACCTGTGCCGACAGCGACCATTATCGCCTCCATGCTCCGCGCATCGGGAAAGATCAGCGATTTGATTTTCTCCCCGGGCCGCGCGCCACAAGTGGAAATCAGCGGCCAGCTTGCGCAGCTGAAGATTGCTGGAGTGGGCATGTTGAGTGCGGAGGACACGGCGCGGATCGCCGGAGATCTGATCGGCCACAACGCGCACGCCGTCGAAAAGCTGCGTCTCGAAGGCTCCTGCGATATTTCCTACAGCCTCCCGAAGATATCGCGCTTCCGCGTCAACATATTCACCCAGCGAGGAAGTTGCGCGATCGTCATGCGCGTGATCGCCAGCGACGTCCCCGATTTCAACACCCTGAGCTTGCCGACGCAGCTTACCGAAGCGGCCGAGTTGCAACCCGGAATCGTACTTGTCACCGGGCCGACCGGCAGTGGCAAGTCTTCCACGCTCGCCGCGCTCGTGAACAAAATAAACAATGAAAAGGCGTGCCACATCATCACCATCGAGGACCCTATCGAATTCCTCCATTCCCACAAGCGATCAACGGTCCACCAACGCGAGCTGCACAGCGACGCCCCAAGCTTCGCCCTTGCTCTCCGCGCGGCGCTGCGGCAGGCGCCGAAACTGATCCTCGTGGGCGAAATGCGCGACCGGGAAACAATTGAAGTGGCGCTCGATGCGGCGGAGACGGGTCACCTGGTCTATTCAACGCTGCACACGATTGACGCCTCGAAAACAGTCGAGCGCATCGTAGGCGCATTTGCGCTCAGCGATCAGAACGCGGTCCGCATGCGCCTCTCCAAGAGCTTCCGCTACATCATTTCGCAGCGCCTGATCCCAAGACAAGATGGCAAGGGACGTGTAGCCGCGTTCGAGATTCTGAAGGCCACGCTGCGCACGCGCGAATACGTCCAAAAGGGTGAGGGCGAGGGTAAGACCTTACTCGATGCAATGCGCGACGGGTCCACCGAGGGAATGCAGTGCTTTGACGACGAGATCGAAAAGCTCATCCGCGCGGGCGAAGTGGACATCCAGACCGGTCTGTCCTATTCCACGAACCCCGGAAACATGCGTCTCCTTCTAGCCGACCTGCTCGAGGAGCCAACCGACATTTCGTCGCTGATGGCGTCAAAATCGAACAAGCCGAAAGCGGAATCCAAGGAATCGAGCCACGCGATAGACCCCGAGCTTGAAATCACGATGTAATTTGGTCCCATATTCCAATCGGCAAACAAGAGCGCTTTATTCAGAAGTCAAGGGAAGAACCTTCATCTAGATGGGCGTGCCGCCACCATCGCCCGTACATTCGCCGGCGTCATGATACTTCTGTAGCGCTTCGTCTCAGCTTCCGTCATCAGTTCCAGCATGAATTTGTTTTCAAGCCAGAACTCCAGCACCTTGAAAGCTCCGCCGCGATCGCAAACGCGCGCCGTCCAGCCTTCGCGTTTCGCGATCGCCAGCGCTTCGTCTACGCTAAGCGGAGTTGAGACGTTAAGGTGTACTTCCGTGTGTGCTGAAGGAGACTCGTTGACCTGAAACGCCATCATAGTCTCCGCCGGAACGATCTCATTCCCTCGCTTCGTGACCTCGATCTGACTGCCGCGATCGTCGCCCGCCATGGCGATGAAGGTTCCGGCGAGAAATGGAAAGCTCTCCCCGCGCCAGAGTTCTGCGATAACACGTGCGACCCGCTCCGGGTCGTCGGCTGGGATGGAAGCGTGAATGATCATGGCGTTACGCCTTTCTAGAAGCTGTATCAGCAACCGGGCTGCCGGGTCGCGCGTTCACGCAAATTACACCAGAATTCCAAGCTCCGCAATCTGCCTCGCGAACACTTTCAGGCAGGCTCTGCATCTCGGTGAAAGCTCGGTGCTTCAGTCCCGCAAAACCCATCCCTGAATTTATGGCTTCAGCCACCTGCGTTTACCGCTCCAGACGGCCGGGGAGTGCCCGCACCATAAACGCAATGTTTAGTTTGCCGCCTCTCCCAATGCGAGCAACCGCATTCCCGATTCAGCCGTCTCATGCGAAGATCAACCACGCAGGCTCCGCAAAGGAGGAAAGTACAAATGAAATTCTCATTCACGCGGCCAACAGTTTGCGCGCTGTCGGTTGCCTTCGCCGTTAGCCTCGCGATTGCGCCGTTTTCCCACGCTCAGGGAACCGATCCGAATAAGGTCACCGATCAGGAGCAACTGCAGGAACAGAACCAGCAGTTGAAGCTGCGTCAGTTAAATAAGGCCGTCGTGCCACCTGTAAACCCCGCCGAAGAAGCCGCCTACAAGGCGTTTTATGACTCTAATCCGCAGGATGCCGATACGAGAATCAGCCTCGGCGAGGCTTTCATTCAAAAATATCCGGCGAGCCTCTACAACGAATCCGTTTACTCGGCTCTCACACAAGCCTATTCCGCGAAACAGGACTGGAAGAATTTCTACTCCGACGCAGACAAGGCGCTGGCCCTGAATCCCGACGATGCCACCGTGCTCGTGATCGTAGGCTGGATCATCCCCCACAACATTGACCCGGCGA
Source organism: uncultured Acidobacteriota bacterium (assembly GCA_963814855.1). Classification (GTDB taxonomy): domain Bacteria; phylum Acidobacteriota; class Terriglobia; order Acidiferrales; family UBA7541; genus Palsa-295. The sequence goes on along the minus strand of CAWFEL010000007.1, from coordinate 812,957 downwards.
GCGCGGACGCCGCTAGGGATCTCGACAAAGCCGAGCACTACGAAAAGCACGCGATGGAAATCATCCCGACACTGACGAAGCCCGCGAAGATTCCCGACGACGATTTTGCAAAAACGAAGACCGCACTGCTGTCCGAGGCCCACAGCGGTCTGGGACTTGTCTATTTCCGCCTCCAGGACTCCGAGGACTCGGTGAAGGAGCTTCAGCAGGCCACGCAGCTCGCCGCCAGTCCCGATCCTACGGACCTGTTCGTTCTCGGCTTGGGCCTGCAGAGCTTGAACCGTTACGCTGACGCAGCCGATGCATTCAAACGCTGTGCCCAGGTTCCGGGCGGCCTGCAAGACCGCTGCAAGCAGAGCGCGGATGCCGCCAGGAAACAGGCGAAATAGTAGGAAAAGGCAGCCCGCGCATTTCGGATTTGCTGCCCACCAAACAGGTCCAGTTTGCCCCTCAATCAGGCATATCGACTCTGTTTCGATACCCAACCCTAACTATCGGCATGGGTTAATGTTCCTGGGGGGTATAATCCGGCCCAAATGCTAGTGATAACCCAGCGACCGCCTGGGTTTTTCGAATTCCCTTCTGCCGTAGACGCGATCGGGATGAGGGTTTACAGACGCACGGGCGCAGCGTAAATCGGAAAGGAACCACGGGACGTGACGCCTGAACGTTGGCAAGAAGTGAAGAAGGTGCTCGCCGCTGCCCTGGAGAAAACGCCGCAAGAGCGGCGTTCCTATCTGGACCAGGCTTGTACTGAACCGGCGCTCCGCGAAGAGATAGAGTCGCTAATTGCAGCACACGAACAGGGAGGCCGCAGTTTTCTGGAGCATCCGGAGAAGGAAGGTACTGAGGTGCTACAGAACGGCACAAGGCTCGGGCAGTACGAGATTCTCTCGCGCATCGGAGAGGGCGGCATGGGTGTGGTGTATCGCGCGCGCGACACGCGGCTCGGACGTACCATTGCGATCAAGATTCTGCCCGGACCCTTTTCGTCTGACGGCGATCAATTGCGCCGCTTCGAGCGGGAGGCGCGCTCGGCCTCCGCTCTCAATCACCCCAATATCATCACCATCTACGAGCTGGGACAAGAAGGTTCCATCCACTACATCGCGATGGAGCTAGTGGAAGGAAGGACCCTTCGCCAATTGCTCGGCGCCGGCGGTATGCCCATTCGAAAGGCGATTGAAATCGCTGCGCAGATTGCGGAAGGACTAGCCAAAGCGCATGAGGCGGGGATCGCGCACCGGGACCTAAAACCTGAGAATCTGATGGTGACCCAGGACGGGCTCGTCAAAATCCTCGACTTCGGCTTGGTGAAGAACTCGCCTCCCGGCGAATCGTCCGAGGACAATAGCACGCTCACAGCGTCGGAGACTCGGCCGGGCTCGATTCTCGGAACGCCCGGATACATGTCACCGGAGCAGGCCGGCGGTCATCCTGCAGATTTCCGATCGGACCAGTTCTCGTTCGGCCTTGTAATGTACGAGATCGTGACAGGGAAACGAGCTTTTCGCCGAAACACAGCCGCAGAGACCATGACGGCGATCCTCCGCGAACATGCCGAACCGATCGCAGCACAAAATCCGGACGCTCCCGCTCCCCTATGTTGGGCGGTCGAAAGATGCCTGGAGAAAGAACCCGAAAAGCGCTACGTCTCGACCCGGGATCTCGCACGGGAACTTGCAGCGATCCGCGATCGTTTCGCCGAAAAGCCGGTGCTTCAGTCGGAGCCGCGACGCGTCAGCGTTCCCGTCCAGCGGACCGGATTTGTAGGGCGAGAAACGGAAATAGCGGCGATGAAGGAGTTGCTCCTGCGCGACGATGTTCGCCTGGTCACGGTGACGGGACCGGGCGGGATCGGCAAAACCCGTTTCGCGGTGGAAGTTGCGAATAAGCTTGATGAGCACTTGCCCGGCGGCATTCATTTCGTGGCGCTCTCTGGGCTGAACGATGCAGGGCAGGTCGCCTCCTTCATCATTCAAGCGCTGAATCTCCGCGAGGCGGGAGGCCAATCTCCACTCGAGATACTCGAGAGGTACCTACAGGATGCGCTGCGCGCTCCCATGCTGCTTCTGCTGGACAATTTCGAGCACCTGCTTGAAGCAGCGCCCACCATTGCCGAAGTTCTGGCAATGGGACCGCACCTCAAAATCCTGGTAACCAGCCGCGCGGCCTTGCACGTTTATGGGGAACGCGAATTCCCTATCCCCCCTCTCGCGCTTCCCGATAGACGAACCATGCTCAGCATTAAAGATCTGGCGCAATCCCCTGCAGTCGCGTTATTCGTGCAACGCGCCGTCGCTGCCAAACCCGATTTTGAATTAAACCGGGAAAACGCCTCTGCGATTGCCGAGATTTGCGCAAGATTGGATGGCTTGCCTCTCGCAATCGAACTAGCGGCGGCGCGGGTCAAAGTTCTTTCTCCGAACGCTATGAAAGCGCGACTGGAAAGCCGGCTGCAGCTATTGACGGGGGGCGCGCGGGATCTGCCCCAGCGTCAACAGACGCTTCGCGCGGCGATGGATTGGAGTCACGAACTATTGAGCGCCGCCGAGCAGAAACTCTTCCGAAGATTATCCGTCTTCGTTGGGGGATGCACCCTGGAGGGCGCAGAGGCTGTTTGCGACGCCAAGGCCGACCTCGGCTTGGATTTGCTCGACGGCATGTCATCCATTGTGGACAAGAGCCTTCTCAAGCAAGTTGACCAACCGAACGGTGAGTCGCGCTACGTGATGCTCGAAACGCTTCGCGAATACGCTTCGGAAAAGCTCCAGGCCAGCGGAGAGGAAGCCCTGGCAAAGCGCACGCGCGCTGCCTACTGTCTGGTGCTGGCCGAGGAAGGTGCAACCGCGCAAAGCGGCGCGGAGACGGAATGGCTGACGCGCTTCGCCTTGGAACACGATAATTTTCGCGCCAGCCTGGAGTGGCTGCTCGAAAACCGGGAAGCTGAATGGGGATTGCGTCTCGGCTCTGCCATGTTTCGGTTCTGGGAAGTTCGGGAATACCTGGCGGAAGGCAGGATGTGGCTCGACAGGCTCCTCAAACTTCCGGGATCGGCAGAAGCGAATAAAACCCGCGCCCGCGCGGTTTTCTCCGCCGGAGTTCTGGCGGACCGCCAGGGCGACTACTCGGCCGCCAATAAGCTACTAGGGGAGAGTCTGGAGATCGCGCGTCAGTTGGGTGACAAACAAGGCGCCGCCGTTTCTTTGAACGCCTTGGCGGTCACTGCCCGGGAGAGCGGCGATATAAGCAGTGCCCGCTCGTTGTTTGAACAAAGCCTCGCCGAATGGCGCCAGCTCGGCGACCAGACAACCATCGCTCGGGGCCTCAGCAATCTGGCCAATATCGCCAAACTGGAAGGCGATTACGACCAGGCGCTCGAGCTGTATGCGGAATGCGTTGCAGTCTTCCGAAATTTGGGAGACGACACCGGACTTGCGTGGACATTAAATTATCAAGGTGATGTTGCGCGCGATCAGGGTGAGCTTTATGTCGCGCGCGCCATGAACGAGCAAAGCTTGGAAATTTTCAGGAAACTTGAAAACCGCTGGGGTATCGCCAGCGCATTGGCCGACCTGGGCAATTTGGCCATGGAAGAGCGTGATTATCGCGAAATGCGCGCGCTCTATCGAGAAAGCCTCGAAATCTTCCAGGCCTTAGACCACAAGCGAGGAATCGCGCGCCTGCTGGAAAGCTTCGCGCTCTCGGCGGCTGCGCAAGACCATGCCGAGCGTGCCTTGCGATTGGCGGGCGCGGCAGCGGCTCTGCGGCAGAATATCGGCGCACCGCTCACGCCTGTTGAACAAGTAAAACTGAAAGCGAGTCTCGATTCCGCGAGGCAGTTATTGAGCAACGCCGCGGGCGGAAGGGCTTGGCTGGAAGGGTGGGGATTGCCGGTCGAAGAAGCTATCGCAGAAGCGCTAAAGCCGGATGCTGAAACTTCCTAGCTTTGGCGGGGCTTACTCTGCGCTCGAAGGGTCAATGAGCCGGCGCACCGCGGTGATTCGGTTGGCAGGAAAGCCGGCGCGCTTGGCATGTTCCTGAATCGTACTCTCGTCCGGCGCAAGGTAAACGCAGTACACCTTGTCACCCGCGACGTAGCTGTGGAGCCATTGAATCTCCGGGCCCATGCCTTTCAGGACGCTGACCGATTTTTGCGCGAGTTCCCGCCACTGCGCGTCGGACAAGCTGGCCGCTCCCGGAATCTCGCGTTCGATTACAAACTTGGGCATGGCGTGGCTGGCAAGCGCAAACCTTAGCATTTCGCTGGAGCCGTTTCAAGTATGCTTGCGGATAGGACGCGGAGCAAAATTCAGTCGAGATGAAGTGAGAGGTCACCATGGATCTTAGATCGCTTCAGAAGCCGCTGAAAGAGGAGTACCGCAGAGACCCGAGTGCCTCGCGAATTACCATCCATGCCAAAGGCGCGCAGACGGACGCGCCAGTCGCGTGTTCAGTTGATATCGGACGCGCGATTTATCAGGCCGAAGCGCACCAGGGTGTCGGAGGCGCCGGTAGCGGCGCGTGTTCGGGCGATCTCTTGCTCGGCGCGCTCGCTGCTTGTGCGCAAATCACTTGCCAGATGGTGGCTGCCGCGATGGGTATTCCCACGGAAAGCATTCAGGTAGCCGTGGACGGAGATTTGGATCTTCGGGGAACTCTCGGAATTTCGAAAGACGTCCCGGTGGGTTTTGAGAACATTCGCATGAACTTCAATGTAATCGCACCCACCGCGACGCCGGAGCAACTGCTCGCGCTGCGCGAGAAGACGGAACAGTATTGCGTGGTGATGCAAACTTTGCGGCAGCCGCCTCAGATGGAGACGAACTGGGCTCGCCACGAATGAGAGCGGAATCCGATCGGCGACTCGTGCGAGCAACGTGATATGGAACGTTATGTGCCGATCGTTCCGATGAGCGTCAGGACGCCAGTGGTCGTATCAATGCTGTAGATCGAGACGTCGTTCGAGTTGGAATTCGTTACATAAGCGAACTTTCCGGACGGATGCACGGCTATCGACGTAGGAGACTGCCCGGCCGCAATTGTTCCCATGGGAGTCAGGGCTCCGGTGGTTGCGCTGATGGTGTACATCGAGACGTCGTTCGAGTCGAAATTCGTCACATAGGCGAACTTGCCCGCGGGATCGACGGCCACGGAGTCGGGAGCTGTTCCAGCGGCGATCATCCCAATGGACGTCAAGGCCCCGGTAGTGCTGTTGATGGTGTACATCGAGATGTCGTTCGAGCTGTAATTCGTCACATAAGCGAACTTACCCGTAGGATCCACAACCATCGAGATAGGTTCTGTTCCCGCGGCCATCGTTCCTACGGACGTTAAGGCCCCGGTAGTGCTGTTGATGGTGTACGTCGAGACGTCGTTCGAGCCGGGATTCGCCACATAGGCGAACTGACCCGTAGGATCCACTACGATCGAGATAGAGCCTGTTCCTGCGGCGATCATCCCAATGGACGTCAAGGCCCCGGTAGTGCTGTTGACGGTGTACATCGAGACGCTGGAATCACCGCCCACCCCGGGAGCTCCCCCATCCGCCGCATAAGCGAACTTGCCCGATGGATCCAACGCCACCGAATTGAAAAACTCCGGAGTTCCGTTTACCCCTGTTCCGTTTATCCCTCCTGTGGTGGACGTTAAGGCCCCGGTAGTGGGATTGATGGTGTACGTCAAGATGCTGCCAAAATCGATATCCCACACGTCCCCCGAACTCGCCACGTAGACGAACTTGCCAGAAGGGTCTATGGTCACGGAGTCGGTAAATTCGTCATTGGAAGGCACAGGAAGTCCTGCTGACGCCAGGGCCCCGGTGGTGGAATTGATCGTGTACATGGATACGTAGCCGCCAGCGCCTCCAGCGCAGCCCTCGCTTGCCACATAGGCGAACTTTCCGGCAGGGTCGACAGCGATTGATTGCGGACCAACAGCTCCAGTCGTTATGGTGAAGGGCGACGTGTTCGAGGTACCCCCGCCGGGCGCAGGATTTACGACCGTGACGTTGGCTGTCCCGGCTGCGGCGACGTCACTCGCCGAAATCTGAGCACTGAGTCCGTTAACGGTGCCATTGCTGGTGGTCGGTAAGTCGCTGCCGTTCCAGAGCACGACTGAACTGGCCACGAAATTTACCCCAACTACCTCCAACTGAACGGGCTCTCCTGCGGGAGCGCAGCTTGGATAGAGAATGTCGATCGTCGGGACGGGGTTAACGTTGCTGGTGATGATGAAGCTCATCGGATTGGAGGTGCCGCCGTCGGGTGCAGGATTGGTCACGGTCACAGCCGGCATGCCCGTCGAGACGATGCCGGAAGCGGGGATGGCCGCAGTCAACTGCCTAGAGTTGACGAATGTGGTGGCGGGCGCCGCCCCACCGAAGGTGACCGTCGAAGACGCGACGAAATTCGTCCCATTGATCGTAAGCGTGAACGCCGGGCCACCAGCCACGGCAGTGTTCGGCGAGATAAATGTGATCGTTGGAGCGGATGGCGGGGGCGGCGGAGGCGGATTGTCGCCTGACGGACTCGTGCCGCCTCCGCATCCCGTGAATACACACATTGCAAATATCAAGACCCAGAATGACTGACCGCGTTTCATCGCCCCTCCCGTGGACTTCAACGGACCCTCCCGACTGGGCGACATTGTCGTCAATTCGATTAAGGCGCAATGGTGGGCATCTGATCTGTTTGTGTTCCGGTTCTGATCGCGTAGGTCTCTGAATCCAGGTGCGTTGCAGGGAGCTCCCACATATACTCCTTCGACCTTAAGCAGTTGGTGATAGACTGCCGCCTGTTCCAATAGTCTGCTATGGAAGCCAACGTCCGAGCCCGCAGGACCAGCTTCGGCCCCTTCGACGTGGATTTGCGTACCGGCGAAGTGTACAAGCACGGTATCCGCCTCAAACTTCAGGCACAGCCCTTCAAGGTGCTCGCGCTATTGCTGCAACGTGCGGGTGACGTGGTTACGCGCGAGGAACTCCGTGAGAAACTCTGGCCTGCGGACACTTTTGTTGACTTCGATACTGGTTTGAACAGCGCCATCAAGAAGCTCCGCGACGTCCTGGCCGATTCAGCCGAGGAACCCCGCTATATCGAGACTTTGCCTCGCCGCGGCTACCGCTTCATTGCCCTCGTCGAAAACGGTGACCCGCTTTCGCCTGTTCCAATCGAAATGCGCCTCGCGACTGTTCCCCCGATGGCGCCAAAATCTGCACGTTCAAACAAACGCCGCATACTCGTAGCGGCTGGCGTCGCTGCCTTCCTCATTGTTGCCGCCCTCGTGATTTGGCGCGTCACCTTCAGCCGCCCCGCTCTGACCGAGAGCGACGTCATCCTTCTGGCGAGTTTCGTCAACAAGACGGGCGATCCCCTCTTCGACGACACCTTGGACAAGCCCCTCGAAATTAAACTCACCGAGTCCCCTTTCTTGAGCCTTCTCCCCGAAGCAGGCGTCCGCGAAACCATGCGCATGATGCGCCACGATCCAGGCGAGCGAGTGACGCAGGAACTGGGAGTCGAAATCTGCAGGCGGCAGGGCCTCAAGGCCGTGGTGGTGCCGGAGATTGATGCTTTCGGCAGCAGATACCTCATCGTTTTGGAAGCGATAGACGCGCGAAGCGAAAAGCCTATCGCTCGACAACAAGAGGAAGCCGAAACCAAGGACCAGGTAGTCGCAGCGTTGGGAAAGGCAGCATCGGGACTGCGACGTCAATTGGGAGAAAGCCTGGGTTCGCTCGAAAAATACAACGCTCCGCTCGATCTTGCGACCACAAGCTCACTTGAGGCCCTGCAAGCATATACCGCCGGGCTCGCGCCGTATCGCTCCGGAAACACGCGTGAGGCCATTGACTTCTTTGAAAGGGCCGTCGAATTGGACCCGAAGTTTTGTTCTGCGTACGACATGCTCGGCGGCGCCTATCACGGTATTGGCGACGAGCAGGCTTCGAGGAAGAATTTTGCGCGGGCCTTCGAGCTGAAAGACGGCCGTCTAACACAGGAAGAGAATTTTCTGATTACCGCTACCTATTACTGGAACATCACGGGCAACTTGGAAAAGGAATACGCCGTACTTTATTTGTACAAGCAGGCGTATCCGCGCAGCGTCAATGCTGCCAACTTATTGGGCATCTACTACGAGGAGCGCGGGAAAAGCGAAGAGGCCTTGCAGCAATTCAACTGGGCGATCGAACATTCCCCGGTGCCCGCCGTCTATTACTACGCCAACGCAAGCCAGGCGCTCATGAATCTCGGCCGTTTTGACGATGCTAAAAAGTTAATCGACGAATGGGCGCAAAAAGGATCCTTATTCTCATATCAAATTGACATGCGCTATCGGATCGCTTTTTTCGAGAACGACACCGCAACGATGGATCGTCTTGCCCGGGAAGCATCAGCCGATGATGATGGCTGGCTCCAATTGCAAATGCAGTTCGCATTCCTTCGCGGCGACCTCGGCGAATTCCGTTCACTCAGCGATACCCTCGTTGATCGTCAGACTCGCGCGAACCGAATGGAAAACGCAGCCGACGAGCTTGCCGCGCATGGCCAGCTTGAATCCTTTCTCGGAAACTATGCCCTGGCGCGCAAGCTCTGCCGCCATGCTGGAGATGGCGTTAATGACAGCGCCACCGAACTGTGGCGCTGCGCCGACGCATTCGGCTATGCCGGCGATCTGACGCGCGCGGAAGAGTTGGCGGCGAAATTGGACCGAATGCTCCCTGAGGATACAATCCAACAGAACGTATTCCTGCCGCTGATTCGTTCCATCATCGAGCGCAAACGGGGAAACCCGGCTAAGGCTCTGGATTTGCTCGCCCAAGCGGACTCGTACAACTATAGCCTGGACGTCAACTATCAGCGCGCCCAAGCTTACTTGGCGGCGGGAGATTCCGCCAAAGCTGTCGCCGAGCTCGAGAAGCTACTCGCTGATCGCGGAGCGGGTTGGTGGCAGGTCTATGCTCCGCTGGCCCGACTCGGCCTTGCGCGGGCCTACGCGATGCAAGGCGACCACGAGCAAAGCCGCAAAGCCTACGATGATTTCTTCGCCACCTGGAATAACCCGGCCCCCGATATCCCCATACTTGCCCAAGCCAAAGTCGAGTACGCTGAGCTGAAATAATTCCCTTTATCGCCGGCCTGGCACTTCCCCATCACGCCAGCTCTCAAGCATCAGCCGGCGGGAAACACTCAGGATCCTGCGAGAATTACATCTCGCGATAATTCAGCAGGCCGGCGCCGATCAATACAAAACAGATTGGCCAGATCCAACCGACCACCGTTCGATTGGCTGGGGGCAACCGCAGTTCAAGCCAGCGGCTCCATCCTGCGAAGACCGCGATTACTCCCATCGGCACGTGGCTCAATTCCACGAGCAATTCTTCTTTGACGTTTGTGACGCTGTGAGAGTGCGTCAGCAGAACGGCTCCCCCAATCGCGCACATCAGCGGAAAGATCAACAGGAATGGACTCGCCGCCAGCTTCTGTTTGCGGGCCCTCAGCTCGAAAACCGCGAAAAATACGCACACCAGTGCTGCCAGGCGATGTTGGAAAACGTCGGTTTTCAGCCAGCTGTACCAGAACCCTTGAGGTCCATAGGGCCACGATTCAGTGTCCGCCCGCAGAAATATCCAGATGGCAATAGAGATCAGCAGCAAAGGCCAGTATTCGGCCCAGGGCGCTTTGCCGGTCTTCGCCAAAAGCGCGAGAATGCCCATTGCCAGCACGATCAGTCCCATCCAGTGGTGATTGGACTCGGACTCTTCAATGTTCGCCAGGTTTTTCACCGTCAATGCGACGCCGTCAACATCCCTCGCGACGGTAGTGGCATTCGGCCCTATGTACGCTATCGCGCGCCCAGCCGCTGAATTATGCGGCACCGGTGTCGGATAGCCGAACCGTGGCCACGTCGGCTTGATGCGAGCAACGATCTGTTGCGGAGAGACGATATTGTTGAGCAGGTCAACCGCCGGCGGCTGCGAGGTCAGCGAGGCCGCCGTGAGAATGATCGTTATCCCTATGCCCAGTTCCGCCTCGATCAGCCGGCGAAGGCGAGGCATCACGAAATCAACGCCACTGTTTCGTACGAGAAGAAAATTCGCGGCCCCTAGTACGAGCATTGCGAGAAGCATCACCACTTTGGCCGATACCATCACCCCGTAAGCGGTTCCCAGGATCGCGCGCCACGAACCGATGAACTCGACGCTCAGAGCGACGCCGCTTAAAACGAGCGCTCCCACACCAACCACCGCCATGCGTGAAAATCGTTCGGCTAAGTACCAACGCGTCGAACCATCTTTCGCTCGCCAGAGGCCAAGAATCAGAAAGGGTAAGCCTCCGACCCAGAAACCAGTTGCCGCCTCATGGACCGCTGTGAGTCCGACGAGCAGCGGGCGGTTATCGAGGCGAGAGGCCGCGTGGTTCGTCATGAGCGACGCCGCCAGAACTGCCGCCACGACCAGCGGCAAGCAAACCGCGCGGATATTTCGAGGCATCCATGAGACCGCGAACGCGAGCAGCGCTGCGACGAAAATGCCCGTTCCAGCGAGAAAGAAATTCGCTCCGACCACCTGGCCAAAGCCAATATCGGCAATCGCCATCAGGACTTTCGAATCAATGTAGAGATACAAAACTTGTACGACGGCGAGACTCAGTGCGGCAGCCCGAAATAAGCGTAGGCACGAACTCTGGACGGATTCGATTCCGTCCTGCGCTGTGCCCGGCGATCTTCGCGCGACCCAGAGCACAAACAGCAACCCGCCCAGCAAGAGGGATTGGAATACCAGGGTCGCTGCGCGCAGCAGAACCGAAAAAAATCCAAAAAGGTCCGCGAGTTGAAGATTCACGGGAGGCCTAACTCACAGTGAAGGGGATTTCCCCGTGTGTCATGTGCCCGTCGGAGGCAAGCACGTACCATTGGATTTTGTAAGCCCCGGGCATTAGATCCGTCGCGTGGGTTTGCAGGTGATCTGGGCTTGATTGCTTCGCGATAGCGAGGGTTGTCGCCACCCCATTGGGCCCGACTAGAACCAGCTTGGAACGCGTTCCATCAACGCGAACGTTATAGCGCAGATCCACCACCAGCTCCGTGCCCTTGACGGTCGAGTTCGCCTTGGGTGTCGAGTCAACCAAGATCGCGTGAGCAGACGCCACTTGAGCCGTCCCGAGGATCAAAATGAGTGCCACGGAAATCGAAATCCATCGAGCGCGGAATCCCCATCGAGTCATCCTCTGTACCTCCGGCCACAAAAGGGTGGACCCCAGAAACTTAACACACAATTGTTGCCATCAGAGTGGCTGGCGTAAATCTTGTGTTCTCGTTTTTCCTTTAGTCAGTGCTCAATGCGAGTCGCCCGCGCCACCTCAAAAGGACCGGCGAACTCGCGAACCGAAGCACCGGCCGATTATTGGGACGCTTAGTCCGTGGAACGGGCCCGAACCGAAGAAACGGCGGTTGAAATGCACCAATCCAGCGCGAAATCCACCACAGGTGACTCTCTGCTTTACGATCCTGCTGGCGACCAGCTCTTCGGAAGTGCGCGTTTTTCAACTGGCTGCACTAATTTTGTTTGATCGACCCGTTTGGCCTGTGCCGTGCAAGTTGGAATTCGGGCGGTTGCGTATCTGCCGGCGACAGATGCGAGAATAGGTGATATATACTCGCATGTTGGTGCCGTCCAGCAGATCGAAACAAGGAGGACTGGTGTCGGCAATCAGGATCTTGCTGGCGGATGATGATGAGAAGTGGCGACACCAAGTCTGGTTGATGCTTCAGGCCTGGCCAGAATTGCAGGTCGTCTGTGAAGTGTCGGATGGTTCAGAAGCGCTTCAGAAAGCCGAAGAACTGCAGCCTGATTTAATCTTGCTGGATAGCGGGCTCCCGGAACTGAATGGAATCGAAGCCGCGCGCCGGATCCGACGACTCTCCCCGAACTCCAGAATCGTCTTCCTGAGTGGGGACAACTCCCTGGACGTCGTGCGGGTAGCTTTGAGCACAGGCGCTCAGGGCTATGTTTGCAAGCTACGCGCCCAACAGGAGCTGCTGCCTGCCATTGACGCGGCCCTCCGAGGCCAACGTTTTGTCAGCAGCTTGATTAAAGGCTACAGGTTCCCGAGTTCCCCGGGAACAAAACCGCCTCACCGTCACGACGTTTTATTCTATTCCGACGATTCTGTTTTTCTTCGCAGCCTCAGTGGTTTTATAGCGACTGCTCTCAGGGCCGGTGACGTAGCCATCGCGATCGCCTCCGAATCGCACCTTGAGGGCCTTGTCCAAATGCTGAAAGCGCGTGGCGTGGATGTGGACGGCGCCATTCGAGACGGGACGTATATCCCGGTGGATGCCGTCAAGAGCCTCTCGACCTTCATGGTGAATGGCATGCCTGACTCGGATCAATTTCTCGAGATCGTGGGCGGTCTCATTCGTGCCGCTGCCAAAGCGGGTAAGCGCGAGCACTCCCGGGTTGCGGCGTGCGGAGAAATGTCGCCCTTCTTATGGGCGGAGGGCAACGCGGAGGCTGCGGTTCGGCTCGAGCAAATCACCGAGCAATTAGTTGATGCCCTCGAAGTTGATGTCCTCTGCGCGTATCCGCTCAACAGTTTTCACGGCAAGAAAGACGAGCAGGTTTTCCAGAACATCTGTGCGCGACACTCAGCCGTATTTCGCCAGTGAAGACCGCCGAGAACAAATACTTGCTGCCGAGTCACGAGCATCTCTCTGCGCCTTCCGCAATTCAGTGAGAGCTCGGTCTCGTTGCGAACACTTCCCCTCGTTTTTGATTTTCGGTGAAATCACGGTCTCGTTGCGAACACTTCCGTGCGTTTGTTGAATTTCGGTGAAAGCGCGGGACTTCAGTCCCGCGAAACACACGCCATAACTCGTGGCTTTAGCCATGGGCCTTTGCCGTTACGAACCGCTGGAGGAGCGCGCCATTCACGCGTTCGCGGCGCTGTTCCTGCGAAAGATTGATATGAGCGGCCATGCACGGCGGAGAAATCTGCGAGATAAGTTCTGAGGCAAAATGGTGGAGTGGCCGGGCTCGAACCGGCGGCCTTCCCGGTGTCACGGGGTCGCTCTTGCCACAGCAGCAGTCAACAATCGACAAATTGGTGGACGTGGCCGGGCTCGAACCGGCGGCCTCCTCGTTGCGAACGAGGCGCTCTCCCAACTGAGCTACACGCCCATCGTGATCTCAGTTTAGCAAACGTGGGCAACCCAGCCAATCGAGTTTCGCCGATTGTTTGTCCTCAGCGGACCGTTCCCCGCAAGTTTGGATCAGTGATCTCGATATTTTTGCTGCGGGTAAGCAGTCTACTGGCGAGGAGACACGGTGGCGGCATTCCTCAACTTACCCAGAGTTACAACCGCAGTCCCGCAATCAAAGCCGAGTTACTTCGCGGGCGGCGGAACGGACGTTATCATGATATTGTCAAGTTTGTAGGTGAGATACGGTTGGGGTGCGTTCGGCTGGAGCCCCATGAAGAGCGCCTTCTTTGTTTCAATCTTCTTGCCCTTGTGCAGCCTTTTCTTCGCGTTCTTTCGTTTCGTTTTCATTGCTTCCCTCCTTAACTAAAGAGCTGCTTGCGGCCGAATCCAACCAACCCAAGTAAACCGAACGCCATCAAGACCGCGCTCGATGGCTCGGGTACCGTATTCTCGCCCCCACCGCTGCCCTCCCCGCTCGTGGTTTCCGTAAGTGTGAGTTTTTCGTACGAGAAGGTCACGTCGGCCGTAAGCTCGCCCGAGTCGGTGAATTGGAATTTTGCGACGACGTCGTGAGTGAACTCGAGTACGTCTTCGGTCGTTATCCCGTCAACGGTGCCGATTTCATCCAGGAAGAGAGTCTCAAGCTTGGTTCCCGCCGTATATTCCGTTTCATACACCAGAGCGTCCGTCCCGTCCATCACAACGGTAAACGTCTTCGCGCTGTTATCAAACGAAACAGATTGAACCGGCACGCCCTCGAGAGTGATCGAATCGGCGCGCGCGGCCACCGGCAAACACGCAAGCGCCACTAATACTAGTGCTGAAATGCGAGCGCTGCTCGTAAGTGCCCTCATGATGCCTCCTCGATGCCCTTCTCCTCACCCGCGGACGCTGAAAAACTTTCCGTTAGCTCGCGCTGCCGAAAGGAGCGACTTTGCGCTTCGAAATGAGAAATCCTAACGTGCAAATTCCGACCAGCGCCAGAGACAGTGACTTGGGATCCGGCACGGTGTTCGTCGTTCCCGACCCGGAGCCTGAGCCCTCTCCCGAATCCGATCCCGACCCCATGTCTTGTTGGATCAACTTAAAATAGACACGGCCACTATCATCCACAACCACGGGATTATCATCCCTCAACGCACCATAATTCCCGGTGGTCACGCCCGACAAGATCGTGCCGATGTCCGTGTACCCGTCGTGGACCACACAATAGGTCGAATCAAGGTCAGAGTGGCAGGCATAAGCGAACGGATCGGTCAGCAAATTGATTGCGTGGGCATCGGCAGAAATGGCGACCGGAGAGAGCGTGAGATTTGCAAGGTCGAATGAGGTATTGATAAACCAAGTTATGGGCTCCGAGGAAATAAACTCGTTCGCCGCCGGATCAAAGTCGAAAGTATTCTGTCCGGTAAAAACGGGAGGCGGATACTCGTAGAGATCTACGAAAGTAAGGGAGTAAGACTCATCGGCGCGCACTTGGGGCGCGCCAATTGCTACGAACAGCAGCGTGATCGCTATGATCCACAGTCCCTTTGGCGATTTGAATCCCCTTCGGCGCGCCGCCGACAAAAGCAGCCTCCTTGCGCAATCTTGGCCGGCTGAACAGTTGTAGGTCATAGCGAATCTCCTCTTCAATCCGGCCGCCACGAGCAACCGGCTGCCCTGAACCGCGCTTGACGGACCGAAGCGCGTGTAATATGAAACCAAGTTGTGATAGATACAAGTGACCTAAAAGGACCGTAGGCCTTATTCCGGTTCTGGGTGGAGGCCTACTCCGTGTCTCTCCGCTGGCGCACGATGCAATCCAAGGACGTTCCCGAATGCGCCGAAATCGTAGCCTCCCATTCTGTGATCGGTCCCCGATATGGCGCCGCAATCAAACACCTGAGCCGCGCTTGGCATTCATTGTTGGGCTCCGAGGCGATGACCACAGCCGTCTTCGAAGAGCTCGTGCGAGACCGAGTCCATCTCGTCGGCGTCGGCGTCGGACTATTTGTACACGACGAGTTTGTTCGAGAACTCAAAACGCCGCCGCAATTCTGGGTTGGCCCGGAACTGATCAAGCGTGTACTCAAAGGAGCTTCGCCGGCGCTTTCCGACAGACAGGTCCGCGAAGCGAATTCTGACGGCGGCTTGAACGAACTCGTCTGGGAAACAATCGCCTTGGAGCGTCTTGCAACAAGAACCGACCTGTATCACTTGATGGGACGCGCCTACATCGAGATTCATCGCGGGTATAGGCTCAAGGAGATGATCACTTCCCAGGCCGAAAGCCCCGAGCGCCTCCAGTGGGCGGTGGACGCCGGCGGATTATTCTGGGAACCAGGCTCCGCGAAGTACGTAAAATCGCTGACGAAAACCAATGACGAGTTTGCTCGCAAACCTCATATTGTCGGCATCACACGGGAATTAGAGTTCGAACGGCCGGGATCTTGGATTGGCGTGCTCTTCGACTACCACGCTCCCCGGATTTGCTTCAGTCCCGCCGAGCAACGTTTGCTGAGGGCCGCCATCACGAGCCGAACGGAAACGAACCCGGCTCTCGCAAAAAAGCTGGGCGTCTCCCTCCCTGCCGTAAAAAAACTATGGCTCTCGATCTACGCTCGCGTCGCACAGCATGCACCGGAAGTAATGGCCGGTCCGGACAAATCCGGCGACGAGAGAAAACGGGGCGTAGAGAAAAAACGACGCCTCCTCGCCTATGTTGAAGAGCACCTCGAGGAGCTTCGACCTGTATCGCATCGGCAGTAAAGTCAGGCACGCCGACCGCGAGAACCCGCGCAATTCCTGCCGTGTGCCATTGATTTACCTCAGCCAGCTCCAACGTTATCCCGAAATTGTCATTCGGAAAAACGCTGGTGCTGGCGCTGGTCGCCTGGAATGCCGCCGGACGGCAGAACATGCACGGCCTCACGGAACATACACAAGGAACTCCGGCATATCCGGGAGGTCATCAATAAATGTCCCCTTCTTTTTGCCCTTCGACGAAAAGCGTCGCACCCGCTGCTTCTTGCGCTCGGCCACGTAAAGATCGCCGTCCGGGCCGATCCCGAAGCCGGACGGGGCGTCCAGCTTTCCATCAATCACCACTTGCGCCTTCAGCTTTCCGCTCGGCGGCGTTCGTGGCAGTTTCAGTTTCAGGATGCTGCCGCTGCCAGAGGCGCCGATGTAGAGCGTCTCGCCGTGCAACAGCAGGTGCACCGGCGCTTCCAGTGCGTGGTTCTTGATGCGTGCCACCAACTCCCCGGTCTTCACGTTGAAAACCTTCACGGCGTCGGCGGCTTCGTCCGCAACGTACAGATGCTTCCGGTAAACGACGATGCCGCGCACGGAGTGCCGCGGCTTGCCGTGCTTGTCAAGCACGACCGCGAGACCTAGATGGGGCGGCACATCCTTTGACTTGAGGTCGCCGTATGCGGGAAGCCGTCCATGGCTGGACGCAACAAGTGTACCCGGCAGGAACTTTCCTTTGGGATAGTGCTTCAGAAGATGCGTTGCCACCGCCGCAGGCTTGCGGACCGACACTATGAACGACAGCACAGTGTTGGTGTCCTGGCAGGAGACGTAGATGCGACCATCATCGCCCAGATCCACGTCGAAGGGGTGCACCAGTCCCGCGAAATGGCCGGTCCTGGCGAGCGTCTCCTTGAAGCGAAAGGTGTCGCCGTGCCGGTGGTAGCGCGCTATGTGGCTATCCTTGCGCCATGCGTTCGCGATGTAGAGATCGTCGCCCACCAGCGCGAAGCCGCGCGCGATGTGCAGCGGATGCGCCTTCGGCGATGGATCAAGTATCAGCGGATGCTTCTTGCGCGGCGATCCATCGTCCTCGAAGACGCCAATGTTGTCTACGCCTTGCTTTGACTCACCTCGATAGCTGATCCACCACATCGCAGTGTTCTCCCGGATACCATTGCTGCATCGCCGAACTAGGCACTCAACGCCTGCCGCAGGCGATGACGCAGTAATCGCCGTACCCAGAGGCGTTACGGCTGTAGCCACTCTATGTCAGGTTGCTTCCACGCCTTGTCCAAGAGCGTGTCCAGCTTGATCAGCGATTCTGGGCAAACAGCGAACCAAACGCAATACTCTCTTCGTTCGCCGGGAACTCATAGCAATACAGGTCATTGCTGACGGCGCCAAGGCTGGAAGTAGTTTCGCAATCCGACATTTCGGAGCCCCTCCTAAATGTCGTGGGGCTTGGCGACCCGACTCCCAACTCAGCGCCTCTAGAACACTGGAAGTCCTTCTCCGTTAGGACTTAGTTCGCCGCGAACAAGTTCTCGTTTGGCGACCTCCTTGCTTTCTTTCGCATCTTGGCGGCTCGCGCCGTACCAAGGTATCGCGCTCCTGTGCCCAAGAATGTCGTGCTGTGACCTGGCGAAAATTGCGGTTGGCGATTGAGGCGAGAGAGGACACCTAAAATGTCGAAAGTTAGACCCACAATCGGAACAGACGGACGTCCGCTCCCCATCATGCCGCCGAAGCGCGACGAGCGCGTTTGGTCGAAACTGGTGCGTGTGATGTTCTACACCCCCGGTTTCATGGCCCTGCTGCTGATCAAGTCGGGCGAACCCTCAAGCTTTGGCATCTCGGTGGAGCTATTGATGCTCTCGAGTGCCGCGGCCGTCGTCGGCGGCCTGTACGTTGGCACCCAATCATCGGGGTCGGGCGCAGACATTGCCTCCAAGATCGGAGCCTGGAGCGGAGGCCTTGTAATCGAATTACTCTCCGTTGTTCCCCTGTTGAGCGCGATGCCGCAGCTCTTCCATGAACTGGCACATAGTACCCTGCTCCACAGCAAGGCGCCGGGCGCCATTGACGTCACCCTCGGCATGTCTGAATTGTTGCCGGCCATGGCGATTCTGCCGTTCATGGTTTATCAGCTCGCCGGCTTCGGCACGCTTCATTACGTCGTACCGAAGATTGTGAACTGGATCATCAACCTCGGTGTTCTCTGCTTGATGATGGCCAGCTACGTCGAGTTCCGTGCGGGCCACTACGAAGTGGAAAGAAGGATCGCGGCGTCTCTCGTCGTGGCCATGGCTATAACCGTCCTCTACGGCGTCCTCAAACTGAGGCAAATGCAAACGACCTACGACGCAAATTGCCCGCCAAAGGATGACAAGTAGACCTGTGGGCGTCGGGCAGCTGGTTTGACACGCGAAGCAAGCGGAGGTATTTTACCGCCGTTGTAGTCCCCTGCTATCCGGCCCCTGAACTTGGATGTGAAAAATCCTCTCTCGGAGAAAAGCTCATGCTCAAGAAGAAACCCAAGGCGAACAACAAGCGGAAGTTGACAGCGAAGAAACTCGAAGGCGTCAAGCCGCTTCGGGACATGGCGTCGGGTCAAGCGGTCGGCCAGCGTTCGCACAGACCTTACAACTGAGTTGCGCCAGCAAATTGTCGGCAAACTTCAGCGTTTTCGATTCCGGATCGCATTCGCTCGTCCGCCTCGTAGGGACCGATTCGCTCGTGGCGATATTCCTGAAAGCCGCTGGGCTGACCAGCGCCAGGTTACCGTCGCTTCATAGCAGAAGAATATTCCCAACGATGCTGGCCAGCAGAATGATCCCCAGCAATAGAATCACGCTGGCCATCTGAAAATTAGGGTTACTGAATAAACTCTCCGTCTTTCCCATCCGCTTCAAAGCCCGGCAATACTGAACGATCATGAAAATTAACGGGATGGTTCCTGCCGCCAGCATAAACAAACCGAAGTTCCTCGGCGTCTGCGCCCGCATGAGCTTCACAGCGGCATGCTCTTGCAGGTACTTCAGGACGTTAAATATCGTGAATCCAAATCCGATAAATGACATTGACGTGCGCACCCCCGCCAGCATCGTTCGGTCGGCCGCTAAGACTGTCCGTTCAACGGCCAGCTTGTCGGCCAGTTTCAGTTCTTGTCCGATTGTTTTTTCTTCTCTTTCCACCTCAAACTTTTCGTTGTCTGGCATTTTGCTCCTTGGCGGTCGTATTCCTCGGCGACGTTCCTAGACCTTTTCCGTGTTCTCGCACCACGCCGAATGAGGGAGTCTACATCAAGGCCTTAAGCTGCAAAATCGAGTTTAAAGGGACAGGAAGCCAGCGCTGATCAACGCCCTAACCCGACAAATGGTCCCCGAACTCAAATTACCTGGCGGGTGCGCGTTTCGACCAGCGATCCGCAGTCTCAACGCCATTCGTGCGCGGCAGCGTCCGAGTTCGCCGCAAAAACACGTCGTGTCGTTTAATTAATCAACACATTTGCGAAAAGTCAACAATTCCTGAAATTCGATCCCCCTGCTGACGTCATTCAGCTTCGGCTAACCTTCTTATTTGCCATCATTTGGGCCGGGCCCGAATCTTTCCGCCATTTGGCGCGACGATTGCACTACACTCCCGCGTAGTGACGCCCAAAAATCCCGGAGGAAACAGACATGCAGACCGCAAAGCCAGCCAAGAAGACCAAACTCACCACCACCAAGCTCGAAAAGAAAGTGCCGCTGACCGTATTGAGGTAACTTCTTCGATCTGGCCGTAGGTCTGGGCTGTGTTCTCTCCCATCCGTCGAGGCGCCCGGGCAGAGTTCCACTAAACCGAATATGCGCGGATGGCTCAAGGGCCGCCTCTAAAGGCGGCCCTTTTCGTTTTGCGGAGCGCTCTTCGCATCTCGGCCAAAGCGCGGGGTTGTTACGGCCGCGAGCGCGACCGCGCCTCCCGCATTTCGGTAAAAGCGCGGGACTTCAGTCCCGCGAATCACATCCCGTAACTCATGGCTTCAGTTGTGGGCTAGCGCTGCTTCAGGCTAACGGAGGAGTTCGCGCACCATTCACGTGTTCGGCGCTTCGATGAAACAGCGGGGCTCGTTGCGATCGCGACCGCGCCTCCCGCATTTCGGTGGAAGCGCGGGACTTCAGTCCCGCGAAACACTTCACATAACTCATGGCTTTAGCCATGGCCTTTTGACGGTCCGCGCGCCGGCATGATGGCACGGCGAAACTTGTCCCGAACGCAGCCGAGGGAGCCGTGCCTAAAAACCCCTCATAATTCAGGGGTTTTAACCCCTGACGGACCTGCCGCGCGCGCCAGATTGGTTTACGAAACGGATTCCAGTCTCCGCTACACCGCGTCTGAAGGCGTCGTAGGCATTGCCTTCGTAGGGGCATCCGCCGCGGCGGACCGTGCCCGGCACCCATGCTTGGCACGCAGCCACCCATCCGCCCGGAACTTGAGCCACGTGCCTCCCGCATTCCGGTGAAAGCGCGGGACTTCAGTCCCGCGAAACACTTCCCATAACTCATGGCTTTAGCCATGGCCTTTTGACGGTCCGCGCGCCGGCATGATGGCACGGCGAAACTTGTCCCGAACGCAGCCGAGGGAGCCGTGCCTAAAAACCCCTCATAATTCAGGGGTTTTAACTGCTGAGGGGTCCTCCGCGCACTGCAGAGTGATTTACGAGACCGGTTCCAGTCTCCGCTTCACTGGGCCTAAGAGATGCCGTTAGTGTTGTGGCCCGGTGCCCAAGATACCGGTTATCCGACTAAAGTGGACTTAGCCGACGATTGGCTTGAAGCTGGTTTGGATTTAAAGTCAATGGGCTTGTCTTTGACAGGGCCTATAGGGTTTCGATATTAGCGGCATCCAGAGAGGCAGTCCTGTTCAAGTACAGCCGTCGATTTACACGAGCGTGAACGGCACCGTGAAGCTCATCAAGACATTGCGATTTCTCGCGTCCCGGAGCCGGGTGCTGGTCCTTGTCGTATCGGTGTGCAGCACGAACGTTTGCCGCACATTCGCGCAAGACCAGCCCCATGGCGCGGAGCCCATTCAGGTCAAAACCGACGAGATTCTGGTGCCCGTCCTGGTGCTGGACCAAAAACGCATCGACGCAATTCATCGGATGGACATGAGTAGTTATCTTAACCAAGTGAATGCACCAAATTCTCACCTGCTTCTGGACCTCGCCGTCATGGGACTAACAGCCGAAGACTTTCATATCTTCGAGGACGGCAAGGAGCAAAAAATCCGGCGCATGACAACGGAGCCCGGATGGAATCTAAAACCACCGGTCGGTCCCGGCTACGAATCCCCCGGATCGCCGCTCGACAGGGCCGACTCAGCCAGAAAGTTCTTCCTGAATTACATCGAGATGCCGCATTGGCCGACCTATCATATTTCCTACGAGCCGCCGCCATCGCCAAACGGAAGTTGTCACACCGTCAGAGTTAGGATTGATCGTCCCAATTCGTACGTGGACGCTCGTTCCGAATACTGCAACACCACGCATGCCGTTTACGACACGCTCAACGGAACGCCGCTCGGCAATCGCTTGGCGGCAGACTTGGATGCGGAGAACCGCGGGTCCATCAGGTTGATGGCCACAACGTTTGGTTTGTTCCATGGCCACGCGGCAGCTTACACCGACATTTTGCTGAACGCTTCGAGGCAATCCAGACCCGAGGATTGCAACAAGCTCCCGGAAGTCGGCTTTTTTGGAATGATTTATTCAAGCGACGGCAAACTCGCCGCTCGTTTCAGCGGCCGTGCGATGGGAGGGGATCTCTTCCAGTCCACATTTCCCCTGTTGGCGCCCACGTCGTCCCCGCTATTCGGTCCCTGCTTCCTCACCGCAACGGATGTTTTCGAAACTCAACTCGATTTACCTCCCGGCGAGTACAAACTGCATGCCGTCATCAGAGAAGGCAAGAACTTTGGTCGGACCGAAATACCGATCCACGTCGAAAACTTCAACGGAATGCAGTTCGCGATCAGCGACATCGCGCTAGGCAAGAACTACCGGCAGGTAACGGCTGGCTCGCAACCAGATTCCGATCCATTGTGGAACGATCAGCAGTTTTCACTGGTCAGCCAGGGCTTTGAACTCCTCCCTACGGCGGACACGCGGTTCAAGACCGGCCAGATGCTCCATTTCTACCTCGAAGTCTTTTATGCGCTGCAATCGGTCCCACCGCCGGGGAAAATTGAAGTACACATGCGCGTGCTCGATGCGGAGACGGGAAAAGTGGTGAAGGAACTCTTGCCTGAGGATACAGCTCCTTATAGTAAGCCCGGCGATCCGGTCATTCCGGTGGGCGGAGGAATCGACGTCGCGAACTTGCCGACCGGCTCTTATCAGGTTCAGGCGCAAGCCACCGATTCGACAGGCAAAACGACCGCATGGAACTCGGTCGCATTCAGCATTCAATAGTCAGTCATCGGGCAGGAGGAGAGAGGTAGACCCAGAAGTTGACGACAAGCTTTCGCTGAGGAAAATATCGGCGAAGAAAAACAGGTGGGCATTTCACTGTGGTTGCACGAGGCTCCCTAACGTCTGAGCCCACAGCGTTCATCGGGAGTTAGTCCGGTATCCAACAGACGATCCACCAAAACGTACAGGTGTGCCGCTCTGTACTTTTTCTAAACTTTCGTCCAAGTCAAATCCCATCCGCGCCGTGCTACGTTCGATGGTGTGCATTTCGACGACGCAAGAAAGGGGCAAACGGATGAACGGACAGCGAGACCGTCTCAGCGCACAACCGGCATTTCGAGCATCAATAATTCGTTGGCCCCGACCGGAACTCCGCGATGGGGAGCTCGGCACGGACGCGCCGGCAGAACCCCGAAATCGGACCTCACGGACGCCCTCCAGCCGCCAAATTACTCGACACACCCTGCAAAGTAATTTCCCTCGTAACTCGCTGAAAACAAAGAAAAGCGACACCAAAGACTCGACACACTTTTTCAGGGGTAGGGGTGCGTATTTGAACGCGCGAAACCCCTCCAAATTGGACGCATTCTCGAACGAGAATTCACGACCCGCGCGCAATCCCCGCGCCGCGGCACGCTACAATGGTCCCGTGCCAATCCAAATGATCGCCATGGACCTCGACGGAACCCTCCTCGACGCCCAGGGAAACCTCCACGCCGAAAACGCCCGCGCCATCGCCGAAGCTGCAGCGCGAGGCATCGAGATCGTCATCGTTACCGGCCGCCGGTACCATTCAGCGCGCGCGCTCGCCGGCGAGCTGGCATGTGACGTGCACCTGATCGTCAGCAATGGTGCGCTGATCAAATCTGCCGCCGGCGAGACGCATTACCGTCAACTCCTGCCCGCCGCCACGGCCCGGCAGGTTCTCGACGCGACCGCCGAATACCGCTCCTGCGCCGGAGTCATCTTCGATCGCCCATTTGAGAAGCAGGTCGTCTTTGAGCGCGTGGATTGGGACGGCCCGTTCGTGGGAGCTTACCTGCGCAGACATCGCCAGCACGTTGCGGAGATCGCGCCGCTCACGGCCTGCCTTGACGAAGACGATCCGGTCGAAATTCTCTTCCTCGACGATTGCGCGCGCATCCATCGCGCGAAAAAAGCGCTCGAGGCGCTGCCGTTCGCGAACGAATTTACGCTCGCCCTCACGGAATATCCGCACAGAAATCTTTCCATGCTCGATGTCCTTGCTCGCGGCGTGAATAAAGGCGTGGCCCTCGCTGAATTGGCGCGCCTTCGCGGCATTCCTCGCGAGAACGTAATGGCCATGGGTGACAACTGGAACGACCGCGAAATGTTAGAATATGCAGGTTTGCCGGTGGTGATGGGCAATAGCGTTCCAGAGTTGAAAACGTTGGGGTGGAGCGTTACGCTCTCGAACGATCAAGCGGGCGTGGCCGCGGCAATTGACAAGCACGTCCTTTCAAACGGTGACCCAGGGTGGGTCGCAGGAAATCACGTTCGGCAAACCAAGGGGGGAATGCCATGAAAATGTGTCTCGGTGTCGGAGTTTTGCTGCTGTGTAGCACGCTCGCGGGAACCGTAGTATCAGCGCAACAAGGTGGTGGCCGTCCGCCAGCGCCGCAGGGACCGCCTACAATCACCTCAGTTCTCGATTTCCAGCTCATGATCGTCGAGCGTGAATTTGTCGGCGCCGCGCAAGCCATGCCCGAAGACAAATATTCGTTCGCGCCCACCAACGGTAACTTCGCCGGCGTTCGCACTTTCGCGCAGGAAGTGAAACACGTCGCGACGGTCAATAATCGCTTCTTCGGCTCAATCCTCGGCGAAACCGCCCCGGTTGCACCGGATGAAGGCATCGGCTCCAATGGGCCGGACGCGATCCAGACAAAAGATCAGATCATGCAGTACCTGAAGGATTCCTTCGCCAAGGGCCACAAGGCGATCGCGACGATCACGCCGGACAACTACATCACACCGATGAAAGATCCAGCCGTTCCGTTCCTGAGCAACCGCGCGGCGCTCGCCATCTTTGCCTGCGCGCACGCCATGGATCATTACGGCCAGGTCGTCGAATACCTCCGTGACAACGGCCTCATTCCGCCTGCCAGCGCGCAGAGACCACCGGCGAATCCTCCGGCAAAGCCCTAAATCGAAATGAACCTGCGAATCACTGCATTCTTGGCAGCGCTCGCCGCGGCGGCAATCCTCGCGCCCGCGGCGAGCGCTGACTATGCGGTGCTCCGTTCCGGCGCAAGGCTCCATGTCACGGGCTACCAGCTAGATGGCAACCGCGTCCGCCTTGCCGTGGCCGGCGGAACGGTAGATATCGCCGCAAGCGAATTGATTGACGTCGAACCGGAGGACCTGTTCCCTGCCCCGCCATCCGCGAACGCCGATTTCGGCCTGCGCTACGCGAAGTTGATTCAGGCCTCGGCACTAAGGCATGGCGTGGACGAAAAACTGATTGCTGGCGTGATCAGCGCGGAATCGAATTTTGATCCCAAGGCGGTTTCGCGCAAGCGCGCGCTGGGCTTGATGCAGCTATTGCCGGAAACGGCTGTGCGCTACGCCGTCGTGAATGTGTTCGATCCCGCGCAGAATATTGATGCAGGCACCCACTACTTGAAGGATTTGCTCGCGCGCTATAGCGGCAACGTCCGCTTCGCCCTCGCCGCCTACAACGCCGGCCCCGAAATGGTGGACCGCTACGGCGGCGTCCCGCCCTTCCCCGAAACGCAGAATTACGTGCGCCGCATAACGGCAAATCTCGCCGCGGACGCAGCTGCGCCCTCGCGCAACTGACCGAGCGCTTTAGATTCGAAATTTAGCTCTTATTGTGTTGCTGATTTTTCGCCGAGGCGGCGCATGCGCTCCTGCAGCTTCTTGCGGAGCACAGCCGGAGCGTTCGGGTTGAAGGCCACTAGATACCATAGCGGCTGCGAGCGGTCGCGGCTCAGCCGCGAAAGCGTCGGCGCGTCGCTGTTGGGATGCCGCGCGATATTCTCGCGGATCGCGGAATAGGGATGATGCGAAAGCCGCGCCAGAGTCTTCGCGGCGACTTTCGGATGCTCGCTGATCAGGCGAAGCAGATAGAAATCTTCCTTCGGAGCCTGGCGCGAAAGCACGTCGAGCGCGTCCGGCTTCACTTCCGCGCTCAGCACCACGCCGACCTTTTCGTCCCAGCCCGGGTTGATGCGATTCAGTTCTTGCGTGCGCGCGTGAATCAGCTGCTCGATCACGCGGCGCTCCTGATCGAGGCGCGCAGCCGGCAAAGCGCTGCGCTCCACCGAATCGAGCACGCGCAACAGATGCTGCCTTTCGCCAAAGACAATCTGGGAGGTCCGAACGGCCTTGCCCTTCGTCGCGTGTCGTACTAAATCTGAACGTCTCATGTCTGGATCACCCCGCAAATTGAGTGGCGGCCCACCGGAACAGCAGCTCGCTCTCGCTTGGAAGACAACCCGGGGCAGAATTCTCGCTCGAGCGAAGTTCGCTCGGATGCGAACAGTATGGCCGGAAGCGACAACTCCCCCATCCGATACTGTAGTTCCAACCCACCACCAACGCAAGCGGCGCTGCTATAACTGGACGACCGGCGTGATTATCCAGCGCGCGCACCGGCGAGTAAAGCTAAGTCGGAAGAAGGTGTTCCCCAGCGCACAATAGATGGTTCTAGGACCATGCCAATATGGCCGCCAATGCGCGTCCTATTCGGCGGCCCTCACTTCGCGTCAGGCGGGTCGGAATGAGGGATATCGTTGACTGCCACGCGTCGCTTGAACTTCCATTGGCCGTTTTCCCGGATCAAAGTGTCGTCGTAATGGCCGCCGTACATGATTGTGGGCTTGTTGTCCGCGCTGGTGACCACGAAGTTCCACCGCGACCACGCTGTTGCCGAATCGCCTTGCACGTCAATCAGGAAATTGGTGAGGAGGTGATATGTCGAGCCCGGCTTGCCCTTCGCCGTCACGCCGAGATTCTTCTCCATGAGCGCCTGAATCCCTGCCGGCCCCTTGCCCGTACCGAATCCGCCGACCCATTCTCCGTCCGCCGCGAAGAGGTGCGAGTAGGCGACCAGATCGTGGGCGTCAAGGAAACGGCCGTAGTCGGTCAGCACCTTGCGGATTTCTTCGATGTCTTCCACGCGCTGGATGCGCGCGGTGGTGGACTGCTGCGCTCTCGCAATCGCGGGTGATAGCAAAGCCGCTACCAGTAGCACGCATCCCCAGCGAGCGATACGCCGGCGTTCCAGCATTCGCGGATGGTTCATGTTTTGGATCTCCTTTGCGGTGTGATGCGGGACAGAGGAGCAGAAGATAACATTCGGCACAGATGAGTTCAATCCGCGCGCAGCCACGAACAGAACGTGGCGGGCGGAGCGACTGAGGTGAATGAAGAATTCCCGCCAAGTTCGATTGCCGGGCGCGCCTGATCCCCCAGGCTCGACTAACCGTTGACCCGGGGGCCCCGCATGCTGCGCCCCTACGGCGCGACCTTCCAATTTGGCACCGCCCGCCGCGGAACGTTAGCGCAAGAACGGATTGAATTCGCGCTCTTCTCCGATTGTGGTGGTATCGCCATGACCGGGATAGACAACGAGTTCGTCGGGAAGCGCGAGGAGCTTTTCGCGTATGGACGAAAGAATTTGAGGGAGTGATCCTCCGGGAAGATCCGTACGTCCGATGCTCCCCTGGAAGAGCGTATCGCCGGCAAGTAGCCGCGCAACGTCGCGGGAACCGGCGGCCGCGTCCGGAGGGTTCCCGTCAGGCGAGACCGCGCTGGCATCCACGGCGAGGCAGATGCTGCCCTGCGTGTGCCCCGGAGTGTGGAGCACGCGCGCTTCGTATCCGCCCCAGCGCACGGTGTCTCCCTCTTTGACGAAATCCTGGATGCGCATCATCGCGGGCGTGGGAACACCCAGCCACTCGGCCTGCTCGTCGAGATTTTTGTACAGCTCCAGGTCGGCTTCGTGAATCAGCACTGGCGCGCCGGTGGCGCGATGGAGTCCCGCGAGGCCGCCGACGTGGTCAATATGCGTATGGGTGCTCACAATGCTGCGAACCTTTAGGCCGTGGCGCCGAACGATTTCGAGGATGCGTTCAACTTCGTCGCCAGGGTCAACAACGATGGCTTCGCCGGTCGCGGGATCGCCCAAGACCGAACAGTTGCATTGCAACAGGCCCACGGGAATTATTTCATGGATGAGTTTTCCGGCCATCGCCGTGGAGTATAGCAGCGAGCGCTAGGCGGACGGCGCGGAAGAAGTACGGGGCGGACGAGCGAGCGGTTGCTGTTCCGGCGGCAAGCCTGCGGCGACGAGTGCCTGCACGCGCGTCAGCAATTCCCCGCGCCGAGGCATCGTGTAAGCCGAAGAATCCACCGACGGGCCGTAGCGGACGACCACTTCTCCCGGACGGATGATCCAGTCGCCTTTTTTCATCAGCGCCATTGTCCCCACGATGGACACCGGCACGATCGGGGCCCCGGACTGGATGGCGACCGTGAACGCGCCCCGTTTGAAAGGTCGCAGGTGTCCGTCCGCGCTGCGAGTTCCCTCAGGGAAGATGGCAAATGAGACGCCTTCCTCCAGGGTACGCACGGCAACGTCAATGCTCGCGGCGGCAGCTTCCCTGTCGGAACGGTCCACCGGAATAAACTGCGCCCGGCGCATTCCGGTGGACAGAATCGGGATCCGGAAAATCTCCTGCTTGATCAGGATCGCCACGCGCCGCGGAATCGCGGGTATGAACGTGATCGCGTCCGCATTGGACACGTGATTCGCAATAAACACGCATGCGCCGAGAGGAATATTTTCGAGACCTTCCACGCGAACGCGAATTCCTACAAACCGGTTTCCCGCGCGCACTACTTTCATCGAGAGGCGGTACATGAGGTCAGGGCTGCCGACGATTACGCTCCACAGAATCAGCCACGGAAGCGCCAGGATTATCGCGAGGGCGAAATACAGTCCAAGAAGCAGCGTTCGGATCATGAGAGCGATAAGCCAACGACGAATCGAAAGCATCTCGCGGGATTTACGGTTGCCATGTCAGTCGGTCGAGCCATGAAGGAAGCCCTCGCGGATGCGACGCTGCCGATCGGTTGGATGGGAGATTTCCGAAATGGCATAGCCGTTGTCCGTCTTGAGTTGCAGGCCTGCAATCCCGAGAAAGTCGCTGTACGGAATCTCGTCAACGCCGGAAACGTAACGCATGAAGAACTCTTCGAAACTCTTCCCGGCGACTTCCTCGACCGCGGCGCGAATGTCTTCCGATTCGCGGTAGAACTTTCCCTGCTTCGCGTACTTCTCGTTCATCAGCCGCATAACATCGTCGAGCGATTTGTGATTGTCGGTCGCGTCGCGAATCATCAAATCCAGCATCTCGCCGATGATCTGTCCCTTGTCGTAGTACGAAATACTGCGATCCGGCGAGTTGTAGGCTTCGTATTTTTCAAACCATGCGTCGAGACTGGATTCCTCCGCGCTCTGCCACACATGCGCGGGGCGCGATTCCAACTTCTCGATTTGCGACGCAAGGTCGTCGTAGAACTGGCGCTTCGACGATAGTCCAGTGCGCACGAGCGTGTATGAGCAGTACGTGTCCGTAATGCCTTCGGCGAACCATAGCGCGCGGGTGTACTGCTCCTTGCCGTAATCAACGGGCTCAAGGGACTGCGGGCGGATGCGCTTTACGTTCCATACGTGAAAGAATTCGTGCGCGGCGATGGACACCGCGCCATCCAAGGATGAGGCCGCGATGGCTGTCGAATTCGCATGCTCCATGCCTCCCGCACCGACCGCCGATTCTGATCCGATGTGAAAAATGAATGCGTACTCCTGAAATGGCGGGCCACCCATCAGCTGAAGCTCATACGCCGTGATTCGACGGAGGGCATTCTCAAGGCGCCCTCGATTCCAACTGGATGCGTCAACGATCACTCGGAAATGTGCGCCGCCGCTATCGAAGCTGAACTCTTCAAACTTTCCTGCC
This sequence comes from uncultured Acidobacteriota bacterium, assembly GCA_963814855.1. Lineage (GTDB taxonomy): Bacteria > Acidobacteriota > Terriglobia > Acidiferrales > UBA7541 > Palsa-295. Next base: position 783,551 of record CAWFEL010000007.1, on the reverse strand, counting down.
TCGACGGGCGCATCAACCAGCGCATCGTAGCTCGGCGCGATAAACGAAAACGGCCGAGGACCTGGCGAAAGCTCGGACGTCACGTTCCACCCGTCCGGGACGTTTTCATACGTGACCTGCGTATCCTCGGCACGCCGTTCGGGGACATACATAAGGACTTCGGCGAGATTTATGAACGCGTGATGCTCATTCAACTGGGAGCTGAAGGGGCCCACGTCGTCCCACTCGATCGCGTAGCGAATCTCGAAATTGTTTTTGCCCTCCGGATCGCATGTTGCGGACGGGCTCACACGCCAGGTGTCCTTGTCCACTTTCCACACCTGCATCGGCACGGCCGGCGGTGAACCGCAGATGGCCGTGACGTCCCGCACACGAATCGCAAAATCCCGGATCTGGTAGAGGGCATTCCAGGCGGGTAGTGCGACGAAGGTCTCGTTTCCCTTCGATGGAATCGTCATGGTCACGTGAAACAGGTGCTTCTCGGGATGATCGAATGAGACGTAATAGCGGATTGTCGCGGTCGCAGGCTGAATCGCGACAGCCAAAAGCATCACTGCGACGCACAGCCGAACAACCAATCTCAGCTTCATCCGCGAACACCCGCGCGCCCCTTCATTTTTTCCAGGAGCTTCGCGGTGAGGCCGTCGAATCCTCCGTTGGACATGATCAGGACGAGGTCGCCCGAATTCGCACCGTCTACCAGATGGCCAGCGATTTCGTCCGCGGATGCCAATGCCTTCGCTTTGCGGCCGCGAGCTTGCAGCGACTCGCAGATCATTTCGGGCGACAGACGGTCGTGCTCGGCAAGCAGCTGGGCGCGATTCACGGGCCCGAACAGCACCACATCGGCTAGCGCCAGCGCATCCGACAAATCGTTTTGGAATATCTTACGGCGCATGGTATTCGAACGCGGTTCGACGGCGGCCCATATTTTCCGGCCCGGCCATCGAGTGCGAGCGGCTTCGAGCGTCAGCCGGATAGCCGTTGGGTGGTGCGCGAAATCCTCGACGACGAGCACCCCGCCCACCTCTCCCTTGATCTCCATGCGGCGGCGCACACTCTGAAAAGTGGCAAGAGCGCGTTCAATCGCATCGCATTTCACGCCACGACCGTACGCAAGCGCGATCGCCGCGAGGGCGTCGAGGATGTTGTGACGCCCGGCTACCGGAATCCGAATGCGGGCGATTTCGTTCCCGCGGTAGGCGACGCGGAACTCGGTGGCATCGTCGTGCCATTGGAGGTCACCCGCGCACCAGTCGCAATCGGGAGTGAGACCGAAAGTCTCGACGGGGCAGAAGGCCTTTGCCGTGACGTGTTTCAACTCTGAGCTTTCTCCCCAGATCAGGATGCGCCCGCGACGCGGCACGAGATTTACCAGACGCCGAAACTGAAGTGCGATGGACGGAAGGTCGGGATAAATATCCGCGTGGTCGAATTCGAGAGACGTGAGAATCAGCTCGACCGGATGATAGTGCAGAAATTTTGGGCCTTTGTCGAAAAAGGCGGTGTCGTATTCATCGCCCTCGATAATGAACTCTTCCCCGCCGCCCAGGCCGTAGCTGCGGTCGCCGAAATTGGGCGCGACGCCGCCGATCAGAAAATCGGGCCGCCGTCCGGCGGTCTGAAAAATCCATGCGAGCATGGCCGTGGTGGTTGTCTTGCCATGCGTTCCCGCAACAACGATCGAGGTGCGCCCGGGCAGAAAATATTCTTCCAGAAGCTGCGGCATCGAGCAGTAGGGGATGCGATCGTCGAGAATGCGCTCCACTTCCGGATTGCCGCGTGAAATCGCGTTGCCGATTACGGCGAGATCGGGCATCGGCTTCAGATTCTCTTCCCGGTAACCTTCGTTCCACGGGATTCCCAGCGAAGTGAGGAGCGTGGAAGCGGGCGGATAGACGTTTACATCCGAACCGGTGACGTGAAGACCGCGCTCCTTGAGCATACCGGCGACCGGCGCCATCGCGGCTCCGGCGATTCCGAGGAGATGGATGTGGCGGGCGGCCAGCTTGTCGGTTCGTCCACTCACGGCGCACACGCGGGTTCGAGAATTCGCAGCACGCCGGGACCGGTCGCGGAAAGCTCGGCGCGAACGCCCAGAGGAAGCGTCAACATGGCGCGCGATGTGTGCCCGATCGGCGCGCCCCAAATCAGCGGCACATTCCGCGATCCAAGAATCCGGAGCGCGACATCCGCCACGGCTTCCGATCCCATCGGCGCGTCACATTCCGGGAAATCGCCCAGGATAATTCCAGCGATGCCTTCGAGTTTCCCTGCCTGCCGGAGATGAGTGAGCGCGCGATCCACCTGGTAGGGCTTCATGCCGCGGTCCTCGAGAACGAGGATGGCCCCGCGCGTGTCAATTTCCCAAGGCGTGCCGAGCGTGGATTCCACAAGCGTCAGACAGCCTCCCAGAAGCACGCCAGTGCCTGTTCCCGGCGCGAGCGGCTCGCCACCGAGATCGAGGTGCCAGCCTTGTTTCGTTTCCGTCATCGCGCGTGCAAAGCTCACGCGATCGTAACCGTGGGGCGCATTCTCACCGCGATCGAAATTCGATGCGACCATGGGGCCATAGAACGTGACCCAATGGCATTTCTGCCAAAGGAAAATCTGGAGAGCGGTGATGTCGCTGCAGCCGAGTACGATTTTAGGCGCGGCCCGCAAAGCCGTCAGGCCTTCGAGCAGGTAGCTGGAGCCATATCCGCCGCGCGAGCAGAAAATCGCACGGGTGGAGGCGTCGCCAAAGGCGTCTTTTAGAGCAGTGAGTCGCGACGCGGCCGACCCGGCGAAGAATCCGTCGTTCGCCAGGACGCTTTCCCTCTCCGTTTCCGGCGCATACCCCAAGCGTACCAGTTCCTCGCAACCCTTCTGCAGATGGTCAATCTGCACGGGACTCGCCAGCGAAAGAATTCGAATCCCGTCGCCGGGGCGCAGAGCAGGTGGCTTGAGAGGTGGCGGCATCTGACGCAATCGAGAATAAGGAATTTGTAGAGACGAGTCTAGCCGAAGGAAAGCCGGCGGCGGTTAAGAGTTAAGAGACGAAATCGAGGACCTGGCCCCCGAAACTCAATTGACAGTGAACATGACGCTAGAGGAAGTTCCTCCGCCGGGCGCCGGATTCGTCACGGTGACGGGCACCGATCCCGCGGTCGCGAATAGGGCCGCCGGAATATACGCTACGAGTTGCGAATTGCCAATAAATGCAGTGGCGACGAAGGTGCCGTTCCATTCGACAAATGCATTCGCGCCGAAGCCCGATCCGCTGAGCCTCATTTCAAAATCGCCGCCGCCGTGGGCGGCGCTATTCGGCGAAAGTGAAGAAAGGCTCGGAGTGGGATTATTAGGACCCGTTATCGCGAAACCAAGCGAAGGCGTCGCTACGACCTGATTGGGCAGGCTGACCGCGACACTGGCTGTGCCGACGGTGGCGATATCGTCTTTGGTGATCTGGGCGGTGGCCACGGTACTGTTCATTGGCATGATCGTGGTGACGCGCGGGCTTCCATTCCATACCACGACGTCGTTCGTTGTGAAGCCTGTGCCGTTCACCGTGATCATAAAGTCAGGGCCACCAGCAGCCGTACTCGTAGGATCCAGCGATGCGATCGTCAACCCGGCTTGCTGCTGGACAACCGTAAAAATGTCTCCGGGCGGAATCACACTAGACGTCCCGCCGCCCGGGATCGGATTCGTAGCAGTGATGCCGATCGAATTCGCCGTGGCGACGTCGGAAGCGAAGATTTGAACTTCAAGCTGTCCGGTGTTGATGTTGAAGCTCGTCGAGCGCGGAGAGCCATTCCAGTTAACGAACGTCACACCCTTGGAATTGGACTGAAAGCCGGTTCCGGTGACGAACATCGTGAAGCCCTGGCTGCCTGCGGTGACGTTCGAGGGGAAGAAGCCCGTAACAGTTGGAGTGGGGTTGAATTCAGGAATACTTGTGCCGCCGCATCCGAGCAATAACATTGCGACGGCAACGGACATGAACGCAACCCAGCGCGAACGCTTCAAAGCCGACCTCCTAGAAAATTTCAAGCAAGGATCCCGAAGCCGCTCGGCGCCTGCGGCCGGGAACGCGGAACGAGGAACGTTACAGACCGTCAGTAAATCCCCCTGCTAATTGAATACGATTGATAGCACCCCGGCCCGCGGCACGTCAACTCGGATTCGGGAACCGTGCGATTGGTTGGCTTCCGGACGCCCCCCATCAGCGGATCGGGTAAGCTTCGCAGTGGGCATGCAGCGCACCCAGCTTCGTCAGCAGCTCGCGCTCCTTCGGAATGCTCACGTCGGCATCGAACTCGATCATGAATCCATCCGGGGACTTATGACTCTGCCAGCGCCGAAGCTCGATGCCAAGCTGCGAGGCGATATCGTGGACGCGCTCGACCATGCCCGCTGAGTCGGCCGTGGTCAGGCGGAAGGTCGTCATCTGGCTATGGAGGCCGAAATTGGCCTCCGCGATACCGAGCAGTACCAGCGCTACAAGCAGCAACAGCGTCGTAAAGATTGCTGTGACCGGCATTCCCGCGCCACATGCCATGCCAATGCTCGCGATCACGAAGATCGTCGCCGCGCTGGTGATGCCCATTACCGCGCCGCGCTCGCGTATCACCACACCCGCCCCGATGAATCCGATGCCGGGGATGATCTGCGCAGCAATGCGGGTGTGATCTCCGCCCACTTCGCTGGCCATCGCGAAGGATATGATCGTGAACAGCGCGGCGCCCATCGAGATCAACATATTCGTGCGCAGCCCGGCAGGTTTGTGCCGAAGTTCGCGCTCGAGGCCAATGATCCCGCCCAGCACTGTGGCGAGCAGGAGCCGGCCGACCATGAAGCTCGTCAGATCGTGCAGCATGGCACCCCTCCGACAAAGATCAAACCTACGACGAGCCTTTACGCTCGCGCTAAAGCTTGAAAGACGTCAGCTTCGAGAACAGCCGCGCGCGGGACGTGATCTCTTTCCGCGTGACCTTTGCGAGGCGTTCCACTCCGAAGCGCTCCACCGTGAAGCTTGCCAGCACCGAACCGTACACCATCGCCGCGCGCAAGGTCTGGTCGCTGACCCGGCCCTTCCCTGCTAGATAGCCCATGAAGCCGCCGGCGAAGGTGTCCCCTGCGCCAGTGGGGTCGCGCACTTCCTCGAGCGGATAGGCGGGGACGGAAAAGACGAAGTTCTTGTGGATCATGATCGCGCCGTGCTCGCCGCGCTTGATGATCAGCGTGCTCGGGCCCATCTTGAAAATCTGCTTGGCGGCGCGAAACAGGTTGTGCTCGCCGGTCAACTGGCGAGTTTCATCATCGTTGATCGTGAGGATATCAACGGATTTCAGCGTTTCGCGCAGCTCGGCGTTGAAGTCGCCAATCCAGTAGTTCATTGTGTCGAGACCGACCACTTTCGGCTTGCGGCGAATTTGATCGAGGACGGAGCGCTGCAACTTGGGCTGAATATTGCCGAGAAATACGAAGGACGAATCAACGTATGCCGCCGGGAGGGTTGGGTGGAAATCGGCGAACACGTTCAGCTCGGTCGTGAGCGTCGTGCGCTCGTTCATATTCTGGCTATAGCGGCCGGCCCAGAAAAACGACTTGCCCTTTGCGTGCTCCAGGCCCGCCAGATCAATCTTGCGGCCGCGAAAAACGGCTTCGTCCTTCGCTGTAAAATCCTCGCCGACGACGGCGACCAGCCGGACGGGCGCGAAATGGCTGGCGGCCAGAGCAAAATAGCTGGCGGCGCCCCCGAGGGTGCGGTCAACCTTTCCATGCGGGGTTTCAATGCCATCGAATGCGACCGACCCCACGACCAAAAGCGACATGATCTCTCCCAGTTTTTAGCAGGCCGCGTGAAGCAGTTCTGCGTTTTGGTGAAAAGCAGGCGTCACTTACGAAATGTACTTACCGATGATTGGTGCGAGGCGCTTCTTTGTCGCCGCCGGAATGACCTTGCGGTCAGTTACGATCGCGTGGGCGAGCGCCGCGCCGCACTTGCACCCTCGCTCGCCGCTCAGCGAACGGACCGCTTCGCGAATCGCGCGCTGCACGTTTTCCGTATTGCGCCCCATGTTGGCGAGGATTTCATTCAACGTGACGGCATCGTGCTGCGGGTGCCAACAATCGTAATCGGTGATCAAAGCGACGGTAGCGTAGCAGAGTTCCGCTTCACGCGCGAGTTTGGCCTCGGTGACGCCGGTCATGCCGATCACGTCAAATCGCAGCTGGCGGTAGGTGTGAGATTCGGCGATGGTCGAGAACGCCGGACCTTCCATGCAGACGTACGTGCCGCCGCGGTGCGTCTTGATGCCCGTCCGATCGCACGCCGCAGCAAGATGCGCGGAAAGCGCGGGGCAAGTCGGCTTGTCGAATCCGACGTGCGCGACGATGCCCCCAGTGAAAAAAGTGGAGACGCGTCCGCGCGTGCGATCGAAAAACTGGTCCGGAATCATGAATTCGAGCGGCGGCAGGTCTTCGCGTAGCGATCCGACAGCGCTGACGGAAATAATCCGCTCGGCGCCGAGCATTTTCAAAGCGCAGATGTTCGCGCGATAGTTGATTTCGCTCGGCGAGAAGCGATGGCCGCGTCCATGGCGCGATAGGAACGCGACTCGCTGCCCCTCGAGCGTACCGACAACGACCGCATCGGAGGGATCGCCAAAAGGCGTCTTCACGCGGACTTCGCGCGTGTCCGTTAAGCCCGCCATTTGGTAGAGGCCGCTGCCGCCGATGATGGCGGTTTTGATCGTTTCTTTATTGCCGCCAGCCTTCGATTTCTTCGCCTTCGCCATTCACGCTCCTGAAATTGGGCCTGCCTAATCCACCGTCACCGGCTCAGCTTCCCACTGACCGTTGCGCTCGCGGAGGTGGGCGGCCGGGACGCGCGCGTCGTGCGCAAATAGCGCGAGCCAGCCCTCCCGGACGACGTCGGGAATCCATCGCTTCTTGTTCTCCAGCGTCGTCATGGGGTAAAGATCGTAACCCATAATCCAGGGAATCGGGAGATGCGCGGTCGTAGGCACAAGATCGGCGAAAAGGAACGCGGTCTTTCCGCCTCCGGTCAGCTTCACGCCCTGCATGTGAGCGGTGTGCCCGGGAAGCTTAATCACTTCGACTCCGGGCGCGATTTCGCCGTCGCCGTCGAGTAGCGTGAACATTCCGGCGGCCTCGATCGGCGCGTAGTTTTCGGGAAAATAACTGGCGCGGTCGCGCTCATTCGGATTCATAGCGTGTTCGAATTCCCCGCGCTGTACGATATAGCGCGCATTCGGGAACGTGGCCACAACCTTGTCCTTTTCGACGCGCGTGTTCCCTCCGGCGTGATCGAAGTGCAGATGCGTGTTCAGTACGATGTCAATATCCTCCGGCCGCAACCCGTAGCCGCGCAATTCATCGTCGAGAAACGGTCCATCGAGGCCGTAGATTTCTCGTGTCTTCGCGTTCATCTTGTCGCCCGCACCTGTCTCAACCAGAATCCGCTTGCCGCCGGCGTGAATCAGCAATGAGTTCATCGAGAGGGTGATCCGGTTACGCGCGTCCGGTTGCATCTTCTTTTCCCACAACGGGCGCGGAATCACGCCGAACATCGCGCCGCCATCGAGCAGGACGTGCCCCGCCGAAATAATGTGGAATTCGAGTTCGCCGAGCTTCACATGGCGCCCCTTGAGAGGATTTCGTTCACAGCGGCGTAGGGATCTTTCTTTCGCGCGGCCACTTCCGCGGCAACTTTTTCAAACGCAGCAGAACTCGCGCGATCGCCCAGCACTCGTTCGACCAGACGGGTCTCAACCAGCCGAAGCAGCCACTCTTTCCAGTACGCGAGTTCCCGGGCCGGGCGGTCCTGCGATTTGTTGACATACTCGCGAAACAGAGCGATCTGCCGGGCGAGTTCGCTGACGCCTTGATTCTCCGTCGCCACCGTGCGAACCACCGGCGGCCGCCAGCCTGCCGCGCTCGGGGACGATCTGCAGGATAGCGCCCAGCTGCTCCTCGAAGCGTCCCGCGCCTTCGCGATCAGATTTGTTAATCACGAAAATGTCCGCAATCTCCATCAACCCGGCCTTGAGGCTTTGCACGTCGTCGCCCATGCCCGGAACGAGGACAACCACCGTGCAATCCGCCAGGCGCACAATTTCGATCTCGCCCTGCCCCACGCCCACGGTCTCGACCAGGATCATGTCCTTGCCCGCGGCGTCCAGCAGCAGCGCGGTATCGCCCGTGGACTGCGCCAGACCGCCGAGATATCCGCGCGTGGCCATGGATCGAATAAAAATCCCCTCGTCACCCGCGTGGCCCTGCATTCGGACACGGTCACCCAAAATCGCGCCGCCGGTAAATGGGCTAGAGGGATCCACCGCGATGATGCCGACGCTTTTCTTCTCGCTGCGATAGTGCGCCGCGAGCCGATCCACCAGCGTGCTTTTCCCTGTGCCGGGCGCGCCGGTAACGCCGACGCGCCACGCGCGGCCGGTATAGGCGAAAAGCTCCCGCAGTAACGCCTCGGCCTCGGTCGTTCGGTTCTCGATCGCCGAAACGGCCCGGGAGATCGCACGCACGTCTCCCGCGCGGACTAGCTCGGCCCAGTTTTCAACCGTTGTGGTCATGTTCGAGCGCATCGCCGGCGCAGAGGAGCGCCAATGAAAATGGGATTTTACCCTGAGTGGCTATTCGCGAGACCGATTTTCGCCCGGCGGAATGGCGCCGACGGCGCGCGCGGGGCGGGGCGAGTTCGCTCCGATGCCGTGAGGAACGGTGTGTTCCTCGTATGCCTTGATGATCCGCTGGACCAGGTTGTGGCGGACGACGTCGCGCTCATCGAAATAGACGAACGAGATGCCTTCGATATCGCCGACCACGTCAATGGCCTCGACGAGTCCCGACTTCCGCGAATCCGGCAAATCAATCTGCGTGACGTCGCCGGTAATCACCGCCTTGGAATTGAATCCCAGGCGCGTGAGAAACATCTTCATCTGCTCGCTGGTCGTGTTCTGCGCTTCGTCGAGAATCACAAATGAATCGTTCAGTGTCCGGCCGCGCATGAAGGCCAGCGGCGCGACTTCGATGATCCCCTTTTCAAGAAAACTTTCGAGCTTATCCGCTTCGAGCAAGTCGTGCAGCGCGTCGTAGAGGGGACGCATGTATGGGTCAACTTTTTCCTGGAGTGTCCCGGGAAGAAAACCCAACTTTTCGCCTGCCTCGACGGCGGGCCGCGCGAGAATGATCCGGTTCACCTGTTTCGACAGCAACGCGGACACCGCCAGCGCGACGGCGAGATATGTCTTTCCGGTCCCGCCGGGCCCGATGGCGAAAACCATGTCGTAGGTTTCCAGAGCCTCGATGTAGTGCTTCTGGTTCGCGCTCTTGGGCACCACGCTTTTCTTGCCCAACGCGCGCTTGTGCGAAGGCGAGAATGCGCCGTGCAGAGTCGAGACATGCTGATCCGCGGCTGTTCGAAGCAGCGCCTTCACTTCCTGGCTCGTGGGAATGTGCCCTTCGCGAACGCGCTCGTTGTATGCTCCCAGCAGGCGCGCGGCGCGCTCCACCTGCGCGGGCTCACCCTCGATTTCCATATCGTGATCTTTCAAATGCGTGGTGACGTGCAGCGTGGACTCAAGAAATTTCAGGTTTTCATCGAGGGTGCCGAAGAGTTCGTTGATCCCTCCGGCGATTCGTACGGTTTGTTTCATCAAGTTTGGCGGCCGGGAAATAGCCTAGCGCGCCGCGCCAATCGCGGTCAAGCTTCCGGGCCGCACATTTTTCGGATGAGCCTTTTTTAACTGCGGAAGACCTTGCGGAATAGAAGGAGCATTTCAGCGAAGGCCTGGTCAGTCGCTTCCGGGTCGAATCGCGGGCCTTCATCGCGCGTGAAGGCGTGTTCGGCGGGATACAACAGCGTCCTGTAACGGACTCCCGAGCTTTGAAGCGCCCGATCAATCGTTTCGCGCCCCGCTTCGGGAATGTGCGGGTCTTTTGTCCCGAAGATCATCAGAAGCTCGCCGCGGATTTCTTTCGCGCGGGCGAGCGACCCGGCATCTGCATCCTCGCCGATCTTGCCGTCATGGATACCTGTGCCGTAGAAGCACAGTGTCGCGCGGACGTCAGGCTGGAACGCCGCTCGGAAAGCGAGATGGCCGCCGATGCAATAACCGACGGCGCCGATTTCCCCCGGAGCGACCTTCGGATGTTTCGAAAGCCAGTCCAGGCCCGCGCGGCAATCCGCATCGAAATGCGCGACCGGAGTCTTAGCGGCGTCCTGCTGGCCTCGGGTGCGACCGGCGTCATCGAACGGGATCACCGTTCCGGGCGGTTCGATGCGGCGATAGATTTCAGGCGCTGCGGCTACGAATCCGTATCCCGCCAATCGAATGCAGGAGCGCAGCATCGGCGGCGTGAGTTGAAAAATATCGGAATAGCACCAGATGCCGGGATATCGGCCTTCGGCTTTCGGCGCGGCGACGAAAGTCCGCATCGGGGAGCCCGGCAGGGGGATGTCCGCGTATTCGGTTGTGACGATCATTTACTTGCTCGCGGGGAATTCTGGCGAAGATACGGGAGGCAGTCAACTCCGATTAACGGGGTGGTCTCAATGGGTCGACGCAACACTTTCTTGAAGTTTACTCGCAGGAGTCTGAAAACCTAAAGTCTCTCGTGGGCGTTGATTTAAGCGCAGCGCCACTTTGTCCAGATCCGACTGGGTATAGTCGGACAGGTCGGTTTTCTTCGGGAAATATTGTCGTAAGAGCCCGTTGGTGTTTTCGTTCGAGCCACGTTGCCAGGGACTCTGCGGATCACAGAAGTAGACTTTCACATCCGTGGCCACCGTAAAGTCCTTGTGTTTGGCCATCTCCAGTCCGCGGTCCCAGGTCAGCGAGCGCCGCAGGGTTACGGGAAGTTTACGAACGTGTTGACTCAAGGCAGCAACCACAGCTTCCGTTTCTTTGCTCGGCACCTTGATCAGCATGACAAAGCGCGAATGGCGTTCCACCAAGGTGGCGATGTGACTGTTCCCTGAGCCGCGCAGGAGATCGCCCTCCCAGTGACCTGGAATGGCGCGGTCCTCCACTTCCGCGGGCCTTTCCCTGATGGAGATGGCCTCGGGGATTTGACCGCGCCCGTCTTTAAAAATACGAGAGTGCCGCGACCGGCGTATGTGGCGCTTGGTCCGCAGGTGCGCAATAAGCTCTTTTTTCAGCACTCCACGCGCTTGGATGAACAGGCTTCGGTAAATGGTTTCGTGGGACACACGCAGGCTCTCATCATCGGGATACTGGGTTTTCAGCCAGCCGGAAATCTGCCTCGGCGACCAGTCCAGAATCAGTTTACTCGCAACGATGTTCCGCAACTTCACGTGGATGGAAAGAAGGCAGCGCTTGGGCCGCAAGGCCGACTGCCAAGCTTCGCCGTCGGCTTGACTGGCTCGATACGCAGGACGGCCGCCGTGCCGTGCGACCTCCCGGCTCACGGTCGATACCGCTCGCTCTAAACATTTGGCAATCTCACGGATTGAGGAACCGGAGGCCAGCCCGCGGGAGATTTCCTCGCGCTCACGCTGCGTGAGCGCCAGGAGCGCACGCCGCCGCCCCCCCGGAGCAATCCCACCGTGACGCGACACCAAACAACGAATAGAGGAATGTTCTTTCCCAAAAGCACGCCCGATCTCATGCAACGTCTGCCCTGCCTTCCAACGACTCCACACGTCGCTCTTCTGCTCCGCTGAAAGCCCAAACCGCCTTCCTTGTTTCATAAACACCACCTTTGAAAACAGCTTTATACCAGATGGTGTTGCATCGACCGTCTGAACCGGCAGGGCTTACCGGGAAAGCGAAGCGCGGTCGAGCAACCGTTCGGCGTCAGAAAATGAGGTTCCCAAGCGCGACCACTCCGAGGGCCAGCATGGCTCCCGTCAAGATTGCGAACACGCACCAGATTCGAAGCTTGGGATGCGATTTGGGCAGACCCAGCATGTGAACGGAAGGGTCGTTCGCATCGAAGTAGTTGACTTGGTTTCCGCGTCTGGATCTGTGCGCCATAGACAAATGCTAGCGATGAAAAGCGCACACTTTTGGAAGGAATAAGCGCTGCTTACAACACAAAACAGTACTTTTACGACACACTTTTATCTGGCCAGCGAAGGCGCGGAGAGGTCAACCGCGCCTTCGTCAGCGTTCCATATGTCGCCCGCGCAGACGAGCCAACTAGTGAGTCACGGGAGCGGCAAATTGAACTTTAGGCACCTCACGCGCCGCTTCGGGAGCCGCAAAGTAGGCGTCGTTGCGCTTAAATCCGGCCCAACTCGCGAAAATACTCGCCGGAAACTGCCCGATGAAGGTGTTGTACTCCTGAATGGCGTCGTCGTACCTCTTGCGTTCGACGGCGATGCGATTTTCGGTCCCTGCAAGCTCGTCCTGCAATTTCAGAAAACTCTCGTTTGATTTGAGTTGAGGATAGTTCTCGGCGAGTGCGAGAACTTTCATCTCCATGCCATATAGCTGGTTGCTGGAGGCAATCTTGTCAGCGGGAGTCTGCGAGCTGAGGTATTGCGCGCGCGCCTTGGCGATGTCGTCGAATACCGTCACTTCTTGAGCGGCGATGCCTTTCACCGTTTCGACGAGATTTGGAATCAGGTCGGCACGGCGCTGGAGAACCACGTCCACCTGAGCCCAGTCGGACTTCACCGTTTCATTCAGCGTGACCATCTGGTTGCGGCTCGAAACGTACATGCCGCCGCAAATGAGCGCGATAAGCACCAGGACCACGACGATTCCAAGAAGTACCTTCATGAGTAGCCTCCGCCAAAAATCTATCACAGCACAACCAGGAATTACTGCCCTTCTGTAACTGAATACGCCGAGCGGGTCTAGGAAGTTTCGAGCCGCCGGTCCACTTCGTTGGTCGCGATCTCGACGAATTCGAGATACGTCTGCATCGCGGCCTCGATATCAATGTCCTTCTCTTTGCGCTTCCCTGCGCGGAATTCCAGGATACTGTGAAATCCTGACGCATCCGCTCCCGTCAACGCGGCAACGCCGTCCACAGCTTCCCGCTTACTATGCGCCTGTGGCTGGCCAAGCGCGATCAGCGCATGCCGGAATAGCGCGCAAAACACGGCCACCGACGACAGCATAATATCGAGATGCGCCCTCTTTTTCGACGGCGCCAAGAGGATCGCCTGGCGCAGACGAAGCCAGCTGGTCCTTAGTTCGCGCTCGACCTGCAACCGATGCAATCGCATCGGGACTTCCATTTGCTCCAGAAAATCCACGCCGAAGAGCATCCGGTGGTGGTGCTTTATGTCCAGCAGCTCGATCGCAAACACGTCGGCCGAACGTGACAGCTCCTCGTGCGTAAAAATCAGCGGCGGGGGATTCTTCTGGCCCACCCACCATTCCGCGATGCCGTGAAGTTTTTCAAGCTCAAGCACGGTAGTGCGCTCGACCATGCAGAGTATGTTCAGATCCGAGTGCTTTTCCTGGAATTCGCCGGTGACGGCCGAACCGTAGAGCACTACGGCCTTCAGATTGTCGCCGGCCGCCGATTTCAGGCGCGCCACCAAGTCGCTTAGTTTCGTTTCCATGTGCTAGAAAACCTCGCAATCATCACCAACCGCCGCTTGCGCCGCCACCACCAAAACCACCGCCTCCGCCGAACCCGCCGCCGCCGAACCCGCCAAATCCTCCGCCACCTCCACCACCACCGCCGAAGCCTCCGCCGCCTCGTCCCCCACCACCCATCCCCATGCCGATGAGGGGCCATATCCACCAGCCGCCGCCACTCCCGCCGCCGCGCCCGATGCTTCTAAGGAGGAAGAAGATGAAGAAAATAATGAGGGGTATGACGATCGGCGGAATCCGAGGAGATCCTCTGTCTTCCTCGGGGGCAGGCAGTGGCGAACCCGTCAGCGTAACGCCCTTGTCTGCTGCGATTACATCGGCAACTCTTCGCGTCACCAGATAAAGCGCTGCGTCGTAATTGTTCGCGCGTAGATCGGGCGTGGCCTCGCGCAAGAAGCCGCCGACCTTTCCGTCGGGCAAAATGGGCTCAAGCGTATAGCCGACTTCGACGCGATCCTTGTGATCTTCAACGGCGAATAGAATCAAGATCCCACGGCCCTGGCCCTTCGGGCCAAGGCCAAGTTTCTCTGCCAAATCATGTGAGTAGTCTTCGAGCGAAGCGTCGCCCAACGATTTAATCGTGACGACGGCAATTTCCGCCTGGGTTTTCTGGCTCACTTCGGTGCAGAGCGCCGTCAGCTGGTCGCGTCCCGACTGGCTGAGCACGCCTGCCAGATCAGTCACGTATCCGGTGGCCTTGACCTGCGGAGCTACCTGGTCAACCGTCTGAGCGCTGGCAAGCCCCGCGCAAGCGCAGATTAGGAGCGCGAGTAGAGCCGGGAAAACGGTCGCACGCGTTCGGAGCCTAATTTGCTTTGGCGACAAGTGGGTGGGCATAAGCGACTTCAGCGGACTGGGCAATGGTAGGCCGCGCGACAGCGGGTGTCAACGCGCCGAACCTGCCCCTTAATCCTAATTTGGGTGCTGAGTGCTTTTCCGCGTTCTCTATTTCTACGTGAGAATGCCGCAAAATGTTTCAACCGTTCGTATTGGCGTCAAGCTTCTCCTCGCCCGCTGCTTTGCGCTGACGTACAGAACTCGTCGGAACCGCAATTGTCACGCCGGAGGCCCGATGCTACACTCATACGTCTGCGTGTGTGAACGCACACGAAAATTTCCCGGAATAAACATCTGAGGGTGCCCGAATTCCCGCCTGACACGTCGAATATAACGGGATACGCTTGGCCGCCCGCCTACCGGAGAGATTGTTTTTGAAACAAATTGCGCTCTTGGCACGTTTCAATAGGTTGGGGTTATGCGCACATCTGGAATCGCTGATTCATTGGAGAGGAAAAACACGATGAGTGGAAGGCTTACGCATGCAGTCCTGGTGATCGCGACGGCGGCTTCGCTGGTGGTTTCGCCTGTCTATGCTCAAAACCCACAAGCAACCCCGCCTCCCGCGCAGTCGGATCAGACGCCGGGCGTGCTACCTCCCCCTCCTCAATATCAACCGCCGACGGCAACTCAGGGACCTCCGCCGGCTCCCAGCCGGGATTTGGGAGTTGCCAAGAGCACGGACTATTCGAAATCCAACTCCTGGTTTCCAAATATTATTGCGCCCTATACGCCAATGAAAGTGGCGAAGCCGGAGCTTATTAACACGCCGCGACTCAATCAGCTGATACAGGGCGGGAAGCTGAACCTGAGTCTCGAGGACGCCATCTCCCTCGGTCTGGAGAACAACCTCGCGATCGCCGTGGAGCGGTACGTTCCCTGGTTGGACGAGGCCAGCCTCTTACTCGCCAAGTCCGGCGTGAACGGCAGGATTCAATTTGACCCGACCCTCACGAGCACACTCTCACTGGACGACGCGACTACTCCCGTCAACAACCCCCTGTTCGCCGGCGTGAATACGAGAATCGATTCCCCGGTCGGCCTCGAAGACCACATCTTCACTGCGAATTTCGGCTATACACAAGGCTTTGCCACCGGCACGCAAGCGCAAGTGACTTTCAATAACACCCGCGAGTCAACAAACTTTGGCGGATTCGATCTTTTCAACCCCTATGTGCAATCCTCGCTGACGGTCGAGCTGACCCAGCCGCTCTTGAGCGGATTTGGGCGCACCGTCAATGACCGCTACATCATCGAGGCGAAAAATACCGTAAAAGTCGGTGAGTCTCTGTTCGCACAACAGGTGATGACCACCGTCACCCAGGTTGCTACCGATTATTGGGAACTGGTCTTCGCGCGCGAAAACGTAAAGGTCGAACAGGTCGCGGTCGCCGCCGATCAACAGCTCTACGACAACAACAAGAAGCAGCTCGAGATCGGCACCATGGCTCCGCTCGACGTCATCACTGCCCAATCGCAACTCGCCACCGATCAGCAAGCACTCGTGCAGGCCCAGACGACTCAATTGCTCGACGAAACCACACTTCTCGTCGCGATTACCAAGGATCCTCTCTCCGACACGCTGAACGGCCTTGAAATCGTTCCGACGACGACGATCTTCAATCCGAATATCGAAAATATTTCCCTGAATGACGCTGTCAAAGAAGCCTGGCAGAAGAGGCCGGAGCTACAGCAGGCCGAGTTGAACCTGAAGAACGCCGGCGTCGAAGTGAAGGCGACCCGGAACTTACTCCTGCCTCAGCTCAATATATTCGGTGAATACCAGGCAAGCGGGCTGGACGGAGTCTTTACGCCGACCGTCGCCACCGGAGATTTTGCCGCGAACCTGGGAACGCCGATATTTCTTCCCGGGGATGTTCTTCCGGACGGCACGATTCCCGCAGGTACCGTGCCCAGCGGCATTTCTGGCAGTCCGATTACCGTGCCGGGAACGCCAGTTCGCTCGGGTTTGGGCGGCGATTTGAACGGCATGATCCGCGGAAGGTATCCGACTTTCGAGGGAGGGCTCAATCTTACCCTGCCGATCCGCAACCGTGCCGCTCAGGCGAACAACGCCACCGCGCAGCTTAATCAGCGCGAGCAGGAAGTTCAGTATCTGCAGACCCAAAATACGATTGTGCTGAATGTCCGCCAGGCCCTGATTACGCTCGTACAGGACCGCGCCGCGATTACGGCCGCCGAGGAAGCTCGAGTCTTCGCACAGCAAAGCTATGACGACGAAGTGAAAAAGCTCCAACTCGGGACTTCCACGGCTTTTACCGTCATCCAGAAGCAACAGCTGCTGACGGTCGCCGAGGGCACCGAACTCCGCGATCGCATCAACCTGATCGAGGCCGAGTTGAATTTCAACCAGGCTATGGGCCGCACGCTCGATGTGCACAATATCACCGTGGCCAGCGCGCTGAAGGGCGGTCCAGTCGGTGTCCCGAATATTCCGGGCACCCCGGACGCGGACGCTCAGGCCGGACATCGGTAGAATCGCTCGGTAACATCGTTGGGCAGGACGACGAGGTGACGTGTGACGGATGAGAAAGCCCGGAAGGCTGCGTCCGTCCCGGCTTTCGAGTCTGCCCGAAAACCGTCTCCCGCCAAGCGCGCGTGGGAAGAAAATACGCTAAAGCCCGCTCTCTCGAAATCTCCCGACCGCGCCGCCGACTTCACCACCGTTTCAAGTTATCCGGTCGAGCGCCTCTATACGCAGGCTGACCTGGCGAATTGGAATCCTGAGCGCGATCTCGGTGTGCCCGGCGCGCCGCCTTACACACGCGGCATTCATCCCACGATGTATCGCGAGCGCCTGTGGACCATGCGTCAGTTCGCGGGTTTCGGTTCCGCGGACGACACGAATCGCCGCTTCCGCTATCTCCTCTCGCAGGGCCAGACGGGCCTTTCCGTCGCTTTCGATCTACCCACGCTGATGGGCTACGACTCCGATCACCCGCTCTCCGAGGGCGAAGTCGGCAAATGCGGCGTGGCCATTAGCTCGCTTGCGGACATGGAAGCGCTCTTCGACCAGATCCCTCTCGCGGACGTCACCACCTCGATGACCATCAATTCCCCCGCAGCGCCGATCTGGGCGATGTATCTCGCGGTGGCGGAAAAGCAGGGTGCCGACTGGCGCAGTATCTCCGGCACGCTGCAAAACGACATCCTCAAGGAATACATCGCGCAGAAGGAATATATCTACCCGCCCGGGCCTTCGCTGCGCATCGTCACGGATACGATCGAATTCGGCGCAAAGCACACGCCGAAGTTCAATCCGATCTCGATCAGCGGCTACCATATCCGCGAAGCCGGCTCGACCGCGATTCAGGAGCTTTCCTTTACTCTCCGCGACGGCATCGAGTATGTCGAGAATTGCCTACGTCGCGGGATGCAGGTAGACGATTTCGCGCCGCGGCTTTCTTTCTTCTTCAACGCGCACAACGACTTCTTCGAGGAGCTTGCCAAGTATCGCGCAGCACGCCGCATCTGGCAGAGCGTGATGCGCGAGCGGTTCGGCGCGAAGAATCCCCGCTCGTGGGCGCTGCGCTTTCATTCGCAGACGGCCGGCTGCTCGCTGACCGCGCAGCAGCCCTACAACAACGTCGTGCGCACCGCCGTGCAGGCACTCGCCGCTGTTCTCGGCGGGACGCAATCTCTGCATACCAATTCGCTCGATGAGGCATGGGCGCTGCCCACCGAATCCGCGGCCACGATTGCCCTGCGCACGCAGCAGATCATCGCGTACGAAAGCGGCGTCACGAATACTGCCGACCCGTTTGGCGGATCGTATTTCGTCGAAACGCTGACGAATGAAGTCGAGCGCGGCGCCCGCGATTACATCGAGAAAATTGACGCCATGGGAGGGATGGTGGCCGCGATCGAGCGCGGCTTCCCGCAGCGCGAAATTGCCGACGCCGCCTATCGCTATCAGGTGGCTGTTGATCGCGAAGACAAGATTATCGTCGGCGTGAACGACTACGTCGTGGACGAGAAACCGATCGAGACTTTGCACATTGACGAAACCGTTGGCCGCCGCCAGTCCGACCGTCTGCGAAAACTGCGCGCCGATCGCTCGAATGCTGACGTCGAGCGCCGCCTCAACTCGTTGCGCCATGCCGCCGCAGGCACCGACAACTTGATGCCTCACCTTTTCGAAGCCGTGAAAGCCTACGCCACCCTCGGCGAAATCTGCGACGCACTCCGCCAGCCCTTCGGCGTTTACCAGGAAGTCGCCATCACGTAGTTGGAGTTAACGGCCCTAGTCGTCAGCTCACACGACGCATTTCCTCCGGTTTTGAAGTATCCTTCCATCTGTATGCCCGAGAAGAAGATACGCGTTTTGATCGCCAAGCCCGGCCTCGATGGCCATGACCGCGGCGCCAAGGTGATTGCCCGCGCCCTCCGCGACGCCGGAATGGAAGTGATCTACACGGGCCTGCGCCAGACGCCGGAGATGATAGCCTCAGCCGCCATTCAGGAAGACGTTGACGTTATCGGCCTTTCGATTCTGTCCGGTGCGCACAACACGATATGCGCCCGACTGATGGATTTACTTCGCGCCAAGGGTATGACCGACGTTACGGTCCTGATCGGCGGGATTATTCCCGAAGCCGATATCGCTGATCTGAAGAAGGCAGGAATCGCAGAAATTTTTCTGCCGGGGACCACGACCCAAGCGATCGTGGACTTCATCCGCCGGCGCGTTGCGGCGGCGTAGCGCGGTCAGATGAAGTCTCGTGAAGGCTTCGTAGTACTGATATCGGGAGTGAGCAGCGGAATAGGAGTATCGTCTCCTACGACTTGAACTTCGAGCGTCTGAAACGTCCACTTCCCAAGTTGCTTCTTCGCGCTCACCAGGATCCGGCCCTTGCCGCGCGGTCCCGAGATAGGAATCGAGAGGTCGGCATTCCCACCGTTAGAATTCACATTGATGTTTCCAGAAACAATCCATCCTACCTTGATCGGGTGCCCAATCTTGTCGGCGACCTCGGGCGATTCTTCAGCCCTCTGAACAGCCGTCTGGTAGGCAAGTGACGAACGCATGACGGAGGTCAGCAATTCGAACAACGCGCCGAAAAACAGTCCGAACAGCAGGACAGCGCTAACCAACATCACCGGAACGAACCACTTCCAATTCCGCTCAAACCAGCTCCTTCTCGGCTGGGCCGGGGCCCCACTCGGAAGGCTGTAGGCTGGCGTGTTCATGTTGTTCCTGGGCGAACTATAATGCTGACTACTGGGCCATGCAACTTCTCGAACCGCCTGCGTCCCTGCCAGAAGTGAAAACCATCTGCCGGTGATACAATGCCGCTTCTCGCGACCGCTGTGCAGAGGCGAATAGTGAAGGAATCCGTCATCGAATCTCATCTGGATCGTAAGTTGCCCGTATTCCAACAGAACAGCCGCGCGATGGTGGACCGCCTTACCCAGATCAAGAACGAAGAAGAAAAGATCCGGCAGGGCGGCGGCGCGAAAGCCATCGAAGGACAGCACAAGAAAAATCGCCTGACGGCTCGCGAACGCGTCGCCAAGCTGATAGACCCCAAGACCGAATTCTTCGAGTTGGGCATCTATGCCGCCCATGAGATGTACCAGGAATGGGGTGGCGCTCCTGCTGCCGGCACGATTACAGGCCTCGGCCTTGTCGAGGGGCGTCGTGTGATGATTATCGCCAATGACGCCACGGTGAAGGCTGGCGCGTTCTTTCCGCTCACCGCGAAGAAAGTGATCCGCGCCCAGAACATCGCCATTGAAAATCGCATTCCCACGATTTATCTGGTGGATTCGGGCGGCGTTTTTCTGCCTTTGCAGGAAGACGTCTTCCCGGACACCGACGATTTCGGACGCGTCTTCCGAAATAACGCAGTAATGAGCGCGATGGGCATTCCTCAAATCGCGGCAATCATGGGCCTCTGCGTCGCGGGCGGTGCGTATCTGCCCGTGATGTGCGATCACATTCTGATGACTGAAGGAAGCGGCCTTTTTCTCGCGGGGCCAGCTCTGGTGCAAACCGCCATCGGCCAGAAAACATCCCTCGAAGATCTTGGCGGCGCCAAGATGCACGCGCAAACCAGCGGCACCGTTGATTTCCGCGAGCCGGATGACGACGCCTGCATTCACCGCATTCGCGCGCTCGTGGACAAAATGGGCCATCAGCCTGGCGCGGCATTCGATCACAAGCCATCGAAACCTCCGGCGTATCCCGCGGACGACATATACGGCATCGTCGCTGGCGATTCGTCGAAGCAATACGACATGCGGGAAGTGATCGCGCGCATTGTGGACGGCAGCGAATTCGAGGAATATCGCGCCGAGCGCGGCCAGACCGTACTATGCGGCTACGCGCGCATCGGCGGCTGGGCGGTGGGCATCGTCGCGAATCAAAAAAAGAGCGTCAACATCACGATGCCCGGAACCGAAGAGAAACGCATCGAATTCGGCGGCGTAATCTACACCGAATCCGCGGATAAGGCCGCTCGCTTCATTCTCGACTGCAACCAGAATCTTGTTCCGCTGATTTTCCTGCACGACGTGAACGGGTTCATGGTCGGCAAGGAAGCCGAATGGAGCGGGATCATCCGGGCCGGCGCGAAGATGGTCAACGCCGTCGCCAATAGCGTGGTGCCGAAGGTCGTCGTTATTTGCGGTGGTACATTCGGCGCGGGCCACTACGCCATGTGCGGTAAGGCGTACGACCCGCGATTTATTTTCGCGTGGCCGCTGGCGCGCTACGCCGTGATGAGTGGTGAATCCGCCGCAGGAACTCTCGTCGAGCTGAAAATCAAGCAGCTCGAGCGCGAAGGAAAGAAGCTAACTGAAAAGGACAAGAAAGAGCTCTATGAATCTATTCGCTCGACCTACGAGCGCCAGACCGATGCCCGATACGCCGCCGCTCGTCTGTGGGTGGACGCCATCATTGATCCCGCGCACACACGCGAGGCACTGATCGAGGCCTTGGAATCTGCAGCCCTCAACCCGCACGTCGCCGAGTTTAAGACAGGTGTCCTTCAGACATGATGCGCTGGCGCTCGATTCCCTACGTTACGGTGGCGCTGATTTCCTGTCTCGTCGTTTGGAGATGGGCAGACGACCTCAGGCGCACGCTGGCTAGTTACCCATATCGTGACATTGACATTCCAATCCCAACATACATCAAATTGCTCGCTTTGCTATTTGTCGGCACCGGGCTCGTAGGATTGCCGATGCTCATCGTTGACTTCACTCGATGGATGAAGGACAGGAAGGCATGAGCGAATCGGTGACAATTGTCGAATGCCCGCGCGATGCGTGGCAGGGGCTGCCGCAAAATATCCCTACGGAAGAAAAAATCAAATATCTGACTCGCCTTATATCGCTGGGCTTCTCGCACATTGACGCTGTGAGCTTCGTTTCTCCTAAGCACGTGCCACAGATGGCTGACAGTGAATTGGTAATGCAGGAGCTTAGCCAGGTTAGGTCGCCGTCGGGCGGAACTCCTGAAATTATTGGCATCGTCGTCAACGAACAAGGGCTTGAGCGGGCGCTCGCGACGCCGGGCGTGACCACGATCGGCTATCCCTACTCGATTTCGGCCTACTTCCGCCGCGCCAACGCCAATATGTCGAAACTGGAATCGCGAAACCTCGTCGGAACCATTCAGCGCCAAGCGAAAGCCGCCGGTCGAAAGTTGGTCGTGTACATTTCCATGGCATTCGGCAACCCATACGACGAGCCTTGGGGCGAGGAGATCGTGGAAGACGCGCTGGTGTGGTTCAAGGACGTCGGCGTGCGTACCGTATCGCTCGCGGACACGGTCGGCACCGCGTCACCAGAAGACGTCGCGCACCTCTATCGTGCCGTGAAGGATTGCGTGGCCGGTCTCGAGATCGGCGTCCACTTGCACAGCCGCCCGGATGGCGCCGCCGCAAAGGTCCTCGCAGCATATGAGGCCGGCTGCCGGCGATTCGACGGCGCGCTCACCGGCCTCGGTGGTTGCCCGTTTGCAGGCGATCAACTCGTGGGCAACATTCCGACCGAGACCGTACTGACCACTCTCGCCGCTCGCGGTGTCTCCACCGGCATTGACTCAAAATCGCTCGCCATTGCCTGCGCGCTCACTTGCGAACTGCGCGAAAAGTACGCGCATCAGCCGGAGGCAACCAAGCCGAATTAGGTCCCGATGCCTTTGATTTTTCTCCCTATCGGTGTTTATCTGTGTTCATCTGTGGCAGCCAGGAGCTTTGATTAATGGGCTATCCAACGCTGACGTATCAATGCGAGGACGGAATCGCGACCATCGCGCTGACCGTGCCGGAAAAGCGCAACGCCATTTCCGCGCAGATGATCACGGACTTGCTTGGCGCGCTGTTGCAGGCGGACGAGGGTCCCGCGCGCGTCGTCATCATCACCGGTTCGGGAAAATCATTCTGCGCCGGAATGGATCTCGACGAATTGCAACATCTCGCCCGGCAGACCCAGCAGAAAAATCTCGAAGACGCGCGGCGCGTCACAAAAATGTTGTACCGATTGCACAGCTTTCCCAAACCCGTCATCGCCGCTGTGAACGGCGCGGCCATCGCCGGAGGATGCGGCATTGCCACGTTGGCTGATTTCACGATCGCTGTTCCGGAAGCTAAATTCGGTTACACGGAGGTCAAGATCGGGTTCATCCCCGCTCTGGTTTCGGTTTTTCTCCGGCGCCGGATTGGAGATCGGCAGGTCCGCGACCTGCTGCTCACTGGCAGAATCATTGATGCCGCCGAGGCCCTTGGCATGGGATTGATCACGGAAATCGTCCCCCAGGAGCGCCTGATGGATCGCGCCCGGGAAATCGCTGGCCTTTTGCTCGCCGCCAGTCCCACGGCCATCGCGCAGACGAAAAAGCTACTTCTGAATTTCGATCGCGCTGCGATACGCGCCGAGCTTGAAGTGGCCATGGAAGCCAGTTCCGACATTCGCATGACTCCTGATTTTCGTGAGGGCGTTTCGGCGTTCCTCGAAAAGCGTCCGCCAAAATGGGGCACCCAGTAGACGCCCATGAAGGACTTCGCCGACGCTACAGTGCGGGTGCGCTACGCCGAAACGGATCAGATGGGCGTGGTCTATCACGGCAACTATTTCACGTGGTTTGAAGTTGGGCGCGTCGAGCTTTGCCGACATCTGGGCTTCGAATACAAGCAGATGGAAAGCGACGACGACACCTTGATCGTCGTCGCCGAAGCCTCCTGCCGTTACAAGCGCCCGGCGCGATTCGACGACATTCTCATCGTGCGCACGCGAGTGACGCGCGCGGAAAAGCGCACGCTGCGGTTCGCGTATGAAGTCCTGCGCCAGCCCTCCGACGAACTGCTCGCGACCGGCGAAACGACTCACGTGATTTGCGACCATCACGGACGCCCGAAATCGCTACCGGAAAAATATCGCAAGTATTTTTCGCACGGCAATTCAGCTATTACCGCAGATCCCGACGAGGGTTCGAATCCTGTTCTGAAGAGCCGTTCATGAGCAGACCCGATCCTGCCAAGATTGAACGCTTTCGCGAAAAGCTTCGTCAGGAATGGACCGACGAGCAGACGGTCGCCGCGTGGCGAAAGTGGCACATTCAGCTTTCGGCCTTCACTCGCGGTGCCACCGACGCAGTCCTTGAAGCCGCTCAGCTTCGCCCGGGAATGCATGTGCTCGATCTGGCGAGCGGCGTGGGCGATCCCGCGATTCCGATTGCCGAGGTCGTGGGACCGTCCGGCCACGTCACCGCGACCGATCTCGGACCAGGCATGATTGGCTACGCGGAAGAGCTCGCCAACACGAAAGGGCTTCGAAATATTGAATTCCGCGTCGCAAACGTCGAAGCGCTTCCCTTCCCGGACCGTTCCTTCGACGTCGTCAGTTCGCGATTTGGCGTCATGTTTTTCCCCGAGCAAGTGAAAGCATTTCGCGAATGCCGCAGAGTCCTGAAGCCCGGCGGGCGAGTGTCATTCGTCGTGTGGGGCAAGCGCGAGCAACCGTTTCTCACCACAACGATTGGCATGTTGATGAAGTACATCGAGGCGCCGTCCCCCGATCCGGATGCGCCGCACGCATTTATGTTTGGCGAGCGCGGGCTGCTCGAAAGCCGGCTCAAGGCCGCCGGATTGGCGGACGTTCGCGAAGAGGTGCGAACCATTACCGGACGTTGGGAAGGAACTCCCGAAGAATACTGGGAGCAATTTACGGAAGTCGCCGCGCCATTTCGTCCGCTGATCGCAAAGCTCACGCCCGAAACTCGCGCAAAGGCGGAGGCCGAGATTTTCGCTGGCTTACGAAAACTCTCCGATGGCAAGGTCCTCATCATGCCGCTCGATATCGTGATTGGAACCGGCGTCCAAACGTGAGCCACATTCACATTGACGGCGAGCGCCTGACGTTGGAAGACCTCTACCGCATCGTCTTCCACGGCGCCGAAGCCGAACTTCCTCCGGCAGCGCTCGAACGGATGAACGCCTCGCGTGCCGTCATCGAGCGGCTAGTCAAGGCCGACACCGCGGTGTATGGCGTGAACACCGGCTTCGGCAAAATGGCCTCGACGCGCATCTCGCGCGACGAAATCCGCCAGCTCCAACTGAACCTTGTGCGCAGCCACGCATGCGGCGTGGGGACGCCGCTCAGCGAGCACGCCACGCGCGCGATGCTTGCGCTGCGCGCGAACGCCATAGCCAAAGGATTCTCCGGCGTCCGGCCCGTCGTCGCGGAAACGCTCGTCGCGATGCTGAACCGCGGCGTGCATCCCGTGATTCCGTCGCAAGGCTCCGTCGGAGCGTCGGGCGATCTCGCGCCGCTTGCGCATCTCGCGCAGGCCGCGATCGGGGAGGGCCGCGCGATATTTCAGGGCCGCACGATGACCGGCGCGGAAGCCATGCGCGCCGCGGGCTTCGCGCATTTGGTGCTCGAAGCGAAGGAAGGCCTCGCTCTGCTCAATGGCACGCAGGCGATGCTCGCGCTCGCGGCGTTGGCGCTGCGGGAAGCGGAGATCGCCGTGGACACCGCCGACGTTGCAGCGGCGCTATCGCTGGACGCGCTGCGCGGCAGTCCGGCGGCATTCGACGCGCGCATCGCCGGAGTGAGGCCACATCCGGGCCACGCGATCACCGCGCGCAATATCGAACGCCTGAACCATGGAAGCGAAATCCGCGAATCGCATCGCTCACCCGAGAAGGATCCACGCGTACAGGACCCCTACAGCCTGCGCTGCGCTCCACAAGTCCACGGAGCGGTGCGCGACGCCCTCGCTCAGATTCGCTCGACGCTTACGCTTGAGCTCAATAGCGCGACGGACAATCCGCTTGTCTTCGTCACGCAAGGAGGCGGTGACGGCTCCGGCGAAGTGATCAGCGGCGGCAATTTCCACGGACAGCCGCTGGCGATGGCCGCCGACCAGATGGCCGTCGCGATCGCGACGCTCGGCGGAATCTCCGAGCGGCGCATCGAGCAGATGACCAATCCGCAGACCAGCCAGTTACCCGCGTTTCTGGTACGCCACGCGGGACTGAATTCGGGCTTCATGATTCTGCAGGTCACGGCCGCGGCGCTCGCGAGCGAACTAAAACCGCTCGCCGCCCCGCATTCTGTGGATTCGATTCCCACGTCCGCGAATCAGGAGGACTACGTTTCGATGGGCATGGGTGGCGCTCGACGGCTGGAACCGATGCTCGCCAATTTGCGAAATATTCTCGCGATCGAATTGCTTGCGGCCTGCCAGGGAATTGATTTGCTGTCGCCTTTGCGGACCGGACCGGAAACCCGCAAGGCGTACGACATCGTCCGCGCGCTTTCACCCGCGGTGGACGCAGACCGTTCGCTCGCGCCCGATATCGAAGCTATCTCCCGCGAAGTGGGCAAAGGATCGTTCGCCGCGATATTGCGGTAACTCCTCTTATTATTTCAACGCCTTCTGCAGGAATTTGCCGAAGCGGTGCCCTGCGATGTAGCTGAATGGTTTCACGCCCAGCGAGTAGTGCCCGCACGCAAGAGACATCCCCTCGAACGGAACGTGTTCAGCGCGGAGCTTCGCGAGCAGCGCCTCCGTGTATTCAGGCCAGAATGTGGGATCGTAGCGCGCCGTGATGAGAAGCAGCTTTTTCTTCGCTTCGGTCAGCCGCGCGATGTACGGAAACGGGCTGATCGGCGACCAAAAGTGCCGAAGCTCGTCTTGCGAAATGCCCGCTGCCGCGATTGGCTCCCAAACGGTTTTCGTCGTCAAGCCGGTGGCGACCACATCTCCAAAATACGTCGAAGCGTGCAGGAAGGCGGCGGCCTCGACCGCGGGCTCATGGCACATGGTGATAAACCCGACCGCAGAGCCAATGCTCGTGCCCAGTAGGCCAAGTGGGCCGTAGCCCTGCTGCTCGAGCCAGCGAAGAGTGCGGCGAACGTCGAGCACCGCCTGCCGCCCCGCCTGCATCGTGAGGCCGATGTTCGGACCGATCAGGTGATCCGCGCGCGGGTGTTCCGGGATCGAGCGGCGATCGTGATACGGCAGGCTCATCTTTACGGCTGTGAGCCCGAGCTTGTTCAGCCACAGGCAGACATTTTGCTGCTCCTCCCAGCGCGCGTTCCATTGCGCGAGGACCACGACCGCCGGTCCCTTTTCGCGCGCTGGGAACAATTGCGCGTGAACCCGATTGTTTGCGGACCAGGGCGAGGTGATGCCGCTTGTGAACGTGAGCACGTCGTCCTTGAGCGAGTAATCGTTCGCCGGCGTTACGGAATACCAATCATCGCTGCGGGCTATCGCGTCCGCGACGTAGCGATCGAAGAACGCGCGCGGATTCGCGTCCACGGCGTCGCCGCCCAGGAGTTCCACGCCCCATCCAAATGGAAGCGTGCGCCGCTTAGGTTCCTGGTCGAAGCGCATCTGCTCGTAACGGCGGATTCTTTTTTCGTACCAGGATGGCATTGGGCGAGGAAATAAATATACATTACGGCGCGAGGGACTGAAACCGTCGCGGCGCAGAAAGGGAAATTGTTTGCACAGGCAGATCGGGTGCGAACCGCTGGCGCCGATTCGCCGCGGCGCCCGCGGCCCGGGTCAGCTAGATTTGCGCCATGCCGCCGTCAACGAATAGCTCGATGCCGGTGATGAAGCTGCTGTCATCGGAGGCGAGGAACACGGCCACTTTCGCGATTTCGTCCGGCGTACCCATGCGGCCCATCGGCACGGAGGCCACCAGACCCGCCTGGATCTGCTTGAGCTGCTCCTCGCTCTGCGCCAGACCCCTCACTCCGGGCGTATCTATCGGGCCGGGACTCAGCGCGTTGACGCGAATCTTCCGCTCCTTCAGATCCATGGTCCAGGAGCGCGCGAATGAACGCACGGCGGCCTTGGTTGCGCTGTAAACGCTGAATGCGGGCATTCCTTTGATCGAAACGATCGAGGCGTTCAGGATGATCGAGCTGCCGTCCACGAGCAGTGGAAGAGCCTTCTGCACGGTGAAGAGCAGTCCCTTCACGTTCGCGTTGAAGGTTTTGTCAAATTGCTCCTCGGTGATCGCGCCCAGAGGGGCAAATGCGCCGCCGCCCGCGTTCGCGAACACGATATCAAGGTGGCCCTTCTGCTGCTTCACGGCTGCGTACAACCGATCGAGATCGGCGAGCTTGGAAACGTCGCCCTGCACCCCGGTGACGTTCTTGCCGATTTCCTTAACGGCTGCGTCGAGTTCCGCTTGACGTCGGCCAGTGATGAATACATACGCGCCCTCGGCCACGAAGCGCTTTGCCGTGGCCAAGCCGATGCCGCTATTGCCTCCGGTTACGACTGCGATTTTTCCTTCGAGCTTCGGCATGAGTGGTGCTCCCTTTGGTGCGTTCGATTATGGCGGACCATTATTCGATGCCAGCAGTTCATATAAGATGCGAGGCAAGCACCGGTGCCAGGCACGCCGGAAAACGTTAGCAGTCGGGCACGACTGCGCGGGGCTGCTGCATGGTGCGCTATGCGATGTGGCAAAATTCAACTGTGGCTCCCTCTACGTTGATCGGCATATTCGCGGCTCTTTTCGGGTTGATCATCGGGAGCTTCCTGAACGTTTGTATCGTGCGAATTCCGGGCCGGAAGTCCATTGTGATGCCCGCGTCCGCGTGCCCGAAGTGCGGGGCGGCGATTCGTCCGTGGGACAACATCCCGGTAGTCAGTTGGATGCTGCTGGGCGGGAAATGCCGCTCGTGCAAGACGAAAATCTCGGCGATGTATCCGGCGGTCGAGCTGCTGACGGCGGTGCTTTTCTGGGCATGTTACTACGCATTCGGGCTGACGACCGAGGCTGCGAAGTGGGCGGTTTTTTCAGCGCTGATGATCGTGCTGGTGTTCACCGACATGCGCGAAAGAATCCTGCCGGATGTGGTGAATTATTCCGGATTTGTGGCGGGATTGCTTCTAAGTCTCGTGACAAAGCCATCGGACGGGAGCGCTCTGTGGCTCGCGAATCGCATGTTCGACTTCCCTCCTCCAGTTCCGGTGCTTTCGCTCGCGGACGCGCTACTGGGCGCGGCATTCGGGAGCGGACTGCTATGGCTGGTGGCCGAGGCGTATTTCCGGCTACGCAAGCGCGAGGGGATGGGCTTCGGCGACGTGAAGATGATGCTGATGGCCGGAGCATTTCTGGGATTGAAGAGAACGCTGCTGACGATATTGGTCGGCTCGGTGCTGGGAAGCGTGCTCGGCTTGGTATTCTTGATGGCGCGGCGCAAAGAATCGGACTACGAGCTGCCGTTCGGAAGTTTTCTGGGCATGGCGGCCGTGTTAGTGATGTTTTTCGGCACGCCGGTGGTGAATTGGTATCTTTCGCTGATGATGGTGCGATGAAGAGCGAGCGAATGGACTTCAATCGAACGGATTCCGGGCGATGAACCTGCCTCCAGTCGTCCAGCATCCGCCGGTCCCGGCGATCGGGCTGGTAGATGCGATCGTAATGCTGGTGCTGCTGCTCGGAGCGCTGCTGATGCTCGTGCTGATGGTGCGGAAATTCGTCCGCAGCGAATCGGCGGCATCAAAAACCGATTGGCAGAATCCGAAGCACGACTCTGAGAACGCGTCTGTGTTCATGGCTTCCTCCATGCAGGGCGTGATCGAAAAACTCCGCACGCAGGAAAAAGAGTTGGCGCGGCTGCACGTGCTGGCACAAGAACGGGCGCAGGAGTCCGAGCGCATGACGGAAGAAGTGACGCGCAACATGCCGACCGGGCTGCTGCTCGTGAGCGCCACGGGCGCGATCAGCTCATCGAATCCTGCGGCGGAAGAGGCGCTGGGACTGAGACCGATGCGCTACAGGTCGTACAAGGAAATTCTGGGCGACGATTCGGGGCTCTCGCAAATGCTGACAGCCTGCCTGCGCGACGGGAAAACCTTTCAGCGCGGCGAAGTCGAGCATTTGACCAGCGAAGGAGAAGTCCGGCGGCTGGGAGTTACGATTTCCCCGATCTACCGGCACGCCCGAATGGCCGTACGGCGACACGTGTCGGATCCGCCGAGGGTGCCGGAGATGAAGGTGAGCGGGGCGCTCTGCCTGATGAGCGACCTCACCGAGCTGACCGCGCTGCAGAAACAGATCCGCTGGAAGGAAAACCTTGCGGCGCTGGGTGAAATGTCCGCCGGCATTGCGCACGAATTCAAGAATTCGCTGGCGACCATTTCCGGATATGCGCAGATGATTCGCGGCGAGTCGAAACCGGGCGACACGCGCGACTCAGCGGAAAAGATTCTGGATCAGACGCGCGCGCTCACCCATGTGGTCACGGAATTCCTGAAATTCGCGAAGCCGCTGGAGATCTGTTACGAGACGGTGGCGATGGCGCCGCTGGTCGAGCGCCTGTCGGAGGAGCTGCAGGAGTCTCTGCCGCGGTGTGAGTTCGCGCATGAGGGATCGTTCCTCGAACTGCCCGGGGACGAAGCGTTGCTGCGGCAGGCGCTGCTGAACCTGGCTCGCAATGGAGCGGAATCGGCGAGCGGGACCGGGAATGCGCCGCGCGTCACGATCTCGGGAACGCTCGAAGAACTCGGCGGCAAGAAATGGCAGCGAATCTGCGTGGCGGACAACGGGCCGGGCATCCCGGAACATGAATTGCAAAAAATCTTCCTTCCGTTCTACACAACAAAGTCCGAAGGCACGGGGCTGGGTTTGGCCGTGGTGCAGAAAGTGGCACTACAGCATGGCGGCAGCATCGAGGCTCGCAACCGGCCGCAAGGCGGAGCTGAATTCCTGCTGTGGTTACCTTTGCGGCAGGAGAATACACCGACCCTATTCCCCTCACAGGCAGCACGCATCTAAACTGTATTGGGCGCGGTACTCACCGCGTTCCGGGAGGCGTAGCCATGCGCAGAATCTTATCGTGGGCCGCTGCAGCGGCGATCCTGGCGATTCCGGCCAGCGGATGGTGCCAGGGGGCCGATCCCAAGCCTTCGCAGGAGAATCAGTCCCAAACGCCCGCGCAATCGAACGCGGCTGCGACAGCCGGCACGACAAGTTCAACGAGCACGACCATGACAGCCAGCCCGGCTCCTCAGCAGGAGTCTTTAGCCGAAGCCGCGCGGAAATCGCGCGAAGCGAAGAAAGACGCGAGCAAACCGCCGACCGTGTTCACCAACGACAATATACCGACACAGGGCGGAATTTCGACTGTCGGCGGCCCATCGTCTGACAAACATGACGACGCGGATAAGGCCGACAAGGGCGATTCAAAGTCAGGCGACGCGAACAGTGAAAAAGCATGGCGCGACAAGTTTGCCGCGCTGCGCGCGAAGCTGGCTCGAGATACGGAAGACCTCAACGTGATGCAACGTGAGCTGGGCGTCCTGGATTTGCAAAACTACAGCGATCCCGTGAAGGCCATGCAGCAGTCGTTGACGCGCGACGATATCAACAAGAAGACCGCCGACATTGACGCAAAAGCGCAGGCAATCAAGGCCGATCAGCAAGCAATTGACGACGCCCAGGACGATCTGCGCAAGTCCGGCGGCGATTCAGGCTGGGGACGCTAGAGATTTTAAGCAATGGAACCCGTCCTACTGGTCGAGGATAAAGCTGAGCTGCGCGCGATGTTGCGCAAGGCTCTCGAACGGGCGGGTTACACTGTAGAAGAAGCTCCGGATGGAAACGCCGCGATTGATAAAGTTCGCTCGCGGCGCTACCTGATGGTCCTCACCGATCTGAAACTTCCCGGCAATTCCGGAATTGACGTGCTCCGAGAAGCGCGCCGCGTGGAGCCCACTCTGCCCGTGATCATTATGACGGCGTACGGATCCGTTGAAGAAGCCGTGACGGCGATGAAGGAAGGCGCGTTCGATTTTATCCAGAAGCCCGTGGATCTCGATCATCTGCGGCTGCTGCTCGAGCGCGCAGCGAAACAACAGGAATTGCTTCGCGAGAATTTGCTGCTGCGCGAAGAATATGCCTTGCGGTACGGATTTCCGCGGATCGTGGGCGAACATCCCTCGATGAAAGACGCGAGCAACATGACGCAGCGCGTCGCCGCGACGGATTCGACCGTTCTGCTGCTGGGTGAAAGTGGAACCGGCAAGGAGCTTTTCGCGCGGGCTGTGCATCATTTGAGTCCGCGAGCGGAGCAGCCGTTTGTCGCGCTTAACTGCGCCGCGATCCCCGAAGGGCTTGTCGAAAACGAGCTATTCGGCCACGAACGGGGAGCCTACACGGGCGCAGGCGCTCGAAAGATGGGCAAACTCGAACTAGCCCACCGCGGAACTTTGTTTCTCGACGAAATCGGCGAGCTGCCGCTGGCGATTCAGAGCAAGCTGCTGCGCGTGCTCGAGGAGCGGCGATTCGAGCGCGTCGGAGGAACGCAGGAAATTGAAGCGAACGTGCGCATCGTAACGGCGACCAACAAGGACTTGCGAGCGGCCGTCGCGGACAAAACATTCCGCGAGGACCTTTACTTCCGCATCGCGGCCGTGCCAATCACGATTCCGCCGCTGCGCGATCGCGGGGAGGACGTGCTACTTCTCGCCGAACATTTCCTCGAGCGCTTCAAACGGGAGTTTCGCAAACCTGCGCTGAAATTAACTGCTGATGCCCGCGCGCGGCTGCGAACGTATCCCTGGCCCGGGAACGTACGCGAATTGCAGAACGCCATCGAGCGCGCCGCGATTCTCGCGAATGGCCCGGACCTTGACTCGGACGCACTGCAATTGCCTGCCGCAAAGCCCACAGCAGAGGAATTGCCGGACGGCATGCTCGAAGAGCGCTTTCTGTGGGAGGGGCCGCTCGACGAGGTGTCGCAGCGCGCTGTCGCTCACGTAGAGCGGTTCAAGATTCAGAATGCGCTGCGCGAATCGAAGTGGAACAAGACTCGCGCGGCCGAAAAGCTCGGTGTGTCCTACAAAACCCTGCTTACCAAGATCCGCGGTCTCGGTCTCGAGAATTAGCTCCCCGCTGGAATTTCAAGCTGAAAGCAACCCACTGCTCCCCTGGCGTCACGCTAACAACTGCACAAAGATTTCATTTGAAACGGTGAGGCGATCCGGCGCGATGCGCAGGCGCGGGCCGTCCACTTCGATGAAACCGTTCGAGCGCAGTTGGTCGATGCGCTCCCGCAAAATGGCCAGCCGGTCGCCAAGCACAGGCTCGTAGTCGCGCTCAATTTTGCCGAAGTCAATGCCGTCGAGCTGGCGCAACCCCAGGTAAAACTCCTCCTGCAGCGCATAAGGAGGGAGGACGGTTTCCATCTGCTCGCGGGCGGAGCCGCAGCGCTCGACCAGCGTGACGTAACGCGCCGGCTCGTGAACGTTCGCCCAGCGCGCGAGGCCGTCAAACGAATGCGCGCCCGCGCCAAGGCCGAGATAGGGCTCGCGGCGCCAATATTTTAGATTGTGTTGCGAATGGCGGCCCGGCGAACCCCAGTTCGAAATTTCGTAGTGGTCGTAGCCGGCGGCGGCGAAACGCTCAGCGGCAAAATCGTAGAAATCGGCCATGGCGTCTTCGTCCGGAATTTCAGCAGCGCCGTATCGGGTGCCGCCCGCGAGCACTTCTTTGCCGAGGCGGCTGTCCTCGTCCACTTCGAGCATATAAACCGAAACATGCTCGGGCTGGATGCGGAGGAGCTGCCCGACCGACGCCTCCCACGATTCGCGTGTCTGGTGCGCGAGTCCCGCGATCAAGTCCATGCTGACATTGCGGAATCCGGCGGCGCGCAAGAATTCTGCCGCGCGATAGATGTCCTCGCGGCGGTGCATACGTCCGGCGGCTTGCAGCTCTCGATCGCTAAAGGATTGCGCGCCGAGGCTGACGCGATTGAAGCCAGCCGCGAACCACGCGGCTGCCTTCTGCGGCGTGATCGTCTCGGGATCAGCTTCGAGGGTGACTTCGGTAAGTTCGGAGCCGCTGGCACCGCGAAGCGCATCCAGAATTCGCGCTAGCATAGCCGGATCGAGAAGGCTCGGCGTGCCTCCGCCGAAGTACACGGTATCCACGGTTGGTCCCGCGGCAAGGTTTGAGTCAACGATCTCGCGGCAAATGGCATTCGCGTAAGGCTCGTAGCGGTCGCGGGAGACCACGCCGGTGTGAAAATTACAGTAGGTGCAACGCGTCTGGCAGAACGGCACCTGGATGTAAACGCCTAGTGTCATGGTGAAACTAAAACTTAACACAGAGAACACGGCGAAAACCGAGGGACTTGCCGCGGCGACGCGGAGAGCGCAGAGGCAGAAACGAGAAACCCGGAGCGCGGGCGAGCATCTGATACCATGGGCGCGGAGAGGGACAATTGGCCATCGAGACACCGTTGATTGAGGCGCATCGCGCGGCTAAGGCGCGCATGGGGGAGTTTTCCAGCTGCGCGCTGCCAGATGCATTCACCGAGCTCGAACGCGAGTTCAGCGCTGCCCGTGAAAGTGTCGCGATATTCGATACGAGCTGGCACGCGGTTCTCGCGCTGACAGGACGCGACCGCGTGAAATATCTGCATGCGATTTCATCGAACAACATTCAGGCGTTGGAGACCGGGCAAGGGACGCTCGCGCTGCTGCTGAATCCGCAAGGTCGCATACAGGCCGAACTCGAGGTGTATGCGCTCCCGGAAAAGCTGCTGGTCCTGTCCCACGCGTCGCTCCAGGAACAAACCATCGCGCTGCTCAAGAAATACGTGATCGGATCGCAGGTGAAGATCGAAGATCTGACCGACCAGATGGGAACCTTCGCGGTCGAGGGGCCGCGTGCGGCGGCGATCGTCGAACAGGCTTGCAGCCTGAAGCTTGCCGACCTGCCCGAAATGTCCATACGAGATGTGACGGTCGAAGACATCGCTTGCCAGACTGTGCGGCGTTCGCACTTCGGTGAGATGGGCGCGGAGTTTATTGCGGGGCGGCAATGTCTTCCTTCGTTGTGGGGAATGCTACTCGCGGGCGTGCGCGCGCACGGCGGCGAACCGATCGGGATGGCGGCGCTGAACGCGCTGCGTCTCGTGACCGGCATCCCCTGGTTCCCTGACGATTTCAACGACGGGATGATTCCGCACGAAGCGGTGCTCGAAAATACGCACATCAGCTTCAACAAGGGCTGCTACACGGGACAGGAGATCGTCGAGCGGGTGCGGACTCGCGGCCACGTCAACCGGAAGCGCGTGGGGCTCAAATTTTCGACGATAGCGCCTCCTCCCCCGGGCACAAAGCTGCGCGCGGGCGGCGCAGAGATCGGATTCGTGACCAGCGCCGCGTTTTCGCCAAACGCGAAGCCAGCCATCGGGATGGGCTACGTGCGGCGCGAGCACTTTGCGCCGGGAAGCCTCGTGGAATTTGATGGCGGTACAGCGGAGGTCAGGGGCGACGTTTAGCCGTCGAAACGCCGCACCCGGAAATCCTCAAATGCGCTCCAGGTGCGGCGCCGCCGTTACTTGTTTTGTGCTTGCGCAGCCTGTGCTCGCGCCGCTTGCTGTGCCTGCCGCTGGCGCGTGAGGTGCGGGACCACTCCTACCATGCGCTCGAGCAGCATCAGCTGCCCGCGGTGATGCATTTCGTGCTCTTTCGCAGCCATCAGCATGTCGAAGCGCGTTCTTGATGCCGGAGAACCGCCCGGCGGCATGATCAAAACCTCCGCAAGAAACGAATCCGGCAACGCCTCGACAAACGACGCAAAGCGTTCGCCCTCAGTTTTAAGGACTGCAATGATTTCGGCCTTGGTTCGAACCTTGGCTTCTTCCGCGCCGATTCTCTGCATAAGCGCCGGAAAATTCAATTTCGTCATATCGGTAATCTTATCGCCGTGAACGGCGAAGGCGAATTCAGGTCCGAAAGCAATGTGAACCAGAGTTTGCGCGATTGTCCGGGTATCCGGTGTGGCCTTGAAGCCGTACTCACTTTCCGGAATATCTTCCGCCGTCTGAATCGTATTCTTTCGGACCGTGCGAAACGCTGCAGCCAGTTCTTTCCCGCCGTAGTGATTCATTTTCGTTTTTCTCCCTGGATGTCGTACCGGTTTGTGGATTGATTCTCGTTATCGTGCCAGAAAAGCGCGCCCCATTTAACGCGCCCTCTGCGAAACGTCAGCTCTTGGTGAAATTCATCGAGCGGAGGAAGCTGCCTCGGTCGGCGTCAATTTTCTTCTGAAGCTGAAACACGGCGTAGAGAAGAGCTTCGGGCCTCGGAGGGCAGCCCGGAACGTACACGTCAATCGGGATCACCTGATTGACGCCCTGCACGATCGCGTAGTTGTTGAAGACGCCGCCGGAGGTGGCGCAGGCTCCCATCGAAATGGCCCACTTGGGTTCGGGCATCTGCGCGTACAGCTGCCTGATAATCGGCGCCATTTTTTGCGACACGCGCCCAGCGATGATCATCAGGTCGGACTGGCGTGGCGATCCGCGAAACACTTCGGCGCCAAAGCGCGAAATATCGTAGCGCGAAGCGGCCATGGACATCATTTCGATCGCGCAGCATGCCAGGCCAAAGGACATCGGCCAGATCGAGCTGCGTCGCGCCCAGTTGACGACCTTGTCGAGCGAGGCGAAGAGGATGCCTTCGTCCTTCAGGAAATTTTCATCCTGGCCCGGCGTTTCCAGTGTGACGCCCTTCGCGAGTTCCACGGACATGGTTGAGAGCCGCTCCTGAGCAAGCGCGTCGTGCAATTCCCTACCTCTTCATTTTGCACCCTGACGCGGAGCTTTGCAATGGAGCAGACGAGGCGTCACTCCTTGACAAGTGATTCGCGGAAGCCACGTCAGCTACCCGCGCCGGGATTCTCGACGTGTAAGGGGTCTAGAGCGTCAGTCTGTTGGTGCGCCGGACGGATTGAAATCGAACACGAAGGTTTCGGTTGATTCATTGGAGGCCGGTTCGAATCGCCACTGCTTTAAGGCATTCACCGCGGCATTGACCAGCATTGGGCTACCGCCAACAACCCGGGTGCTCACCACACGCCCATCGGCTGCGATCGTTGCCTCGATCTTGACCCTTCCGGCAAGTTTCATCTGACTTGCGAGCTCGGGATACTTGGGGTCAATTTTCGTTCGCACCTTGCGCTTCGCGGCGTCACCCGCCGCGTCCTGTGCGGACGATCTCGGGGCTACAACAGCGGATCCTCCCAAAAGTAATATCGTCGCCAGTCCAGCAAACGCGAGCCAATGCTTCATGTCCCTAGTGTCCTTCCCCGTGGGCTAATTCAGCCCTCTAGTCGCATGTACGCTGCCAGGGGGCCAAACACGAGCCATCATGGGCAGGTATTGGCGATTACTTCCGCAGGTTGCTGATATTAGGGAAGTTAATGAGAACCTGCAGACAGCGACTCTAGTCCGCAAACGGCCAATTCGTCTCATTTGTCGCCTCAAGAGACAACTGATCGTCGCAAGCTGCGACTATCGCCCGATTGGGGTCCCCAAGGCCCTGAGCCGTGCGTCCAATTCGCGATTCGGAATCGCAATCTGAACTAACGCCAGTATTGGTCGGTGAGATAAAGTCATGCTGGCAGCGGATGATAACCAAGGAGGAGAGATGAGATCTCGCATCTGGATAGCCTGCACAGTCGCACTCAGCTTTGTTCTTGGAATGGCGGTGCAGTCCGCCCGAGGGTCGCGTGCACAAAAGGACGAGCCACGAGTCACAGGCGTCGGCGGATTCTTCTTCAAGGCACAGAATCCAGCGAAACTCGCCGAATGGTATCGCGTGCACCTCGGGATCGCGCTCATGGCCGGGGGAAAGGGAGACAACGCGCCGCAATTTGGCGTGTTCGAGTGGCGCGATAAAGATCATCCCGACCAGAAGGGCGTGACGGTGTGGTCCATCTTCCCCGCCAGTACGAAATATTTCGAGCCGAGCAACGCTTCGTTCATGATGAATTTCCGCGTGGCAAATCTCGACCGGCTGCTCAGTCAGCTCCGGAACGAAGGCGTAAAAGTGGACGCCAAAACCGGAGACGAATCCAACGGCAAGTTCGGCTGGGCGATGGATCCGGAGGGCAATCGCATTGAGCTCTGGGAGCCGAAAGCTGAATGAGACGGCGCTGAGAGTTCGCGCGCGCCGATAGCCTGTCGCGCTAATCAACCTCGACAGTGACGGTGGCGGATTTTGTGTGGCCCGCGGCGTCCGTCGCCGTGAGAGTGTACGTCGTGGTTTTCTTCGGCGATACACTGATGCAGCGCTCAAACGCAGGCCACACCGCATTCGGTTGCGGCTCAAGCGTCACGGACTTGGCATTCGATACTCCGTAGCACAGCATCGTGGAATAGCCGCGCTTCACTTCCCCTGGGTACGGAAAGAATCTCAAAATATCGAACCGATCGCCGCCCATACCTTCGAAAACTTCTCGATCTTCTTCGCGCTCCGCTGCCGTCGCCTGCTCCTGCATCACGCGATCGCCACGCCAGCGCGTGTAGAATACTATTCCGACGTAAGCGGCACCCAAGCCAAAGACGATGAGCGTCACGATGATGTACTTGCTCATGCCTTCGCACGGGGGAGGCTTCAGATTGGGATCGTCAAACACGGACGGCTCCTACTGATTTTGCGGTGGGGCCTGCGTTGGCGGCGTCACGATCGTTCCGCCAAAACCCTGAGACCCGGCACCGGGATTGGGAATTCCGATCCCCAGCGGACTTCCGGGCTGGCCGGGCTGCTGTCCTCCGACGCCGGATAGCGCCTGCTGGGCAGCGCGCGCCTGGTCCTCGAGCGGATTCCAGATGAATTCCCAGTCTTTGTATTTCTTTCCGAAATTGTAAACCTTGATCGAAGGCGCGTCCGACTTGGTTCCGCCTCCGACGCCCGTCAGGAATGCTCCGAGCACGGGACCGTCAACCGGACCGGTCGGTTTCAAAAGCGAAAGCGGGTTGACGGGTTGATCGGATGATGCGGTTTGTCCGGAAGCCGGCGTTTGCGCGCCGCCTGCGGTGTTGTCCGTGGTCGAACCGGTAGGCGGCTGGCCCGACGCATTTCCTCCTGGAGGAGTCGCTGGCGCGCTTGGATTGTTTGCGCCGCTCACGCCGTTTGACGATCCAGAACCCGAACCCATGCTGGATACGGGCAAGCCGATTGACCCAGCCGTCGCCAGCGGAGGTATCTTGCCGCCGTTCAGGTCCATCAACGCCATCTGCTGCAGAGTAGCGTACCGGACGCTGCCGATGATTTGGCCCGAAGCGTTCACGTAGATCAATCGCCAGGCGCCTTCCTCAGCGCTGTTCGTGGGGTCCTTATACGCCGCGAGGCGCAAGAAATTAAGTTCCGGCAGACCGGTCTTCAGATCGTCGAGCGTTTGCGGGTAATGGCCCGTCTTGCGGAAGTACAGCCGGATGGCGCGAGCGTATTGATTGCCGCGCCAGATCATATCGTCCTCGCGCAAGCGGCGCCCCTGCGTCAGGAGATTTTGCAGCGCCACTTGCGACCCGATGACCATCACCAAAACCAGAAACATCACCATCAAATACGCGTAGCCCGATTCCCCGCGGGATTTGGCGGTGCCCTTAAGCGAGTCGCGAAACCGAGCGCTCATTGCGGGGTCCCCGATTGGTCCGGCGGTTGGACCAGCGGAACCATCGCATGGCGGCCGCTGGAGATTTCCTCCACTTCGGCGGATTCGTTGCCGATGTGTATGAGCCGAAACGTGTTCAGGAATCGATCGCCTTCAGCGACGACCAGAACGTCATCCCCGCTGGTGAAGAACGCGACGCGCTTTCCCGATTTCGTTTGAGAGGCGTATCCGAAAAACTCCGCGGGAACTTGCAGCGGCGGAGGTGGCTGCGGTCCGGTGGGAGGCTGAGCGGCGGCCGCAGCCTCGCCCGCAACCGGCTTCGGAATCGGCGGGGCTCCAGCGACAAAAATATTTCTGTGCGAGCCCGAGTATTCAAGCTTGCGAAGCCTTTCGAGCTGATCGAGCCGCAGACTCGGCTCCTGCACGTCGAGCGGCTCGAACTTCGTATCGGCGGCGAGCACGCCGGAAAGGCCCGGGCCCGAGCTTCTGAACTCGTAAAAGTACAGTACGACAACGAGTAGGGCGACCAACCCCGCGAGAACGTAAATTTGTGTACGTTTCGTCACCGCTCAGGTCCTGAAATACGTGTGTAGATCGAGATCGAGCCGGATTCCGCCGGTGGACACGGAATTCAAATGCAGGCTATCCAGCAAATAAAAGTTCTTCGAGCGCTCCAGCCCATTGATGAACTGAATCACGGCGGGATAATCGGCATCGAGGGTCGTATTGATCTCGATCTCGGTGACGCCGCGATTCTTGAGTTCCTTTTGCTTGAACGTATATCCGGAAATTCTCACACCCGATTTCGTCGCGATCTCGCCAAGGTCCGATTCGATCCGCGAATAGCCAGTCGGCGCATCCAAAAACGATTCCTGATAGAAAGCATCGCAATCTTTCCCGGCCTGCGGCAGATCGGCGCGAATCTTGTTCCCGCGGTCAACGTCGGCCCTCAATTTCTTAGCCTGAAGCGCCAGTTGATCGCGCTCGATGCGCAAGGCCTGCGGTTGCTGATAGGATGCGCTCCAGAGATAGCCCGCCAGGGCTAGGTCCAGCGCCAGAACGACAGCGAGCGCGACGCCAACCCAGATCTTCCAGGCTGGCCATGTGAATTTGATCGTCATGTCGTCGAATACCACACGGTAAGATTTAGCACGATCTTGTCGGGCGCAGTCGGCTGGTCCGAACGCCGCTCGCTGGTGACCACCATTCCCGAAAACATTTTCGATTTCTCGATCGCCTGCAGAAATTGGATTTTGCCTTCGTCGTTGGTCGCGCCGACTTCCAGCGTCACTTCCGCGCGGCCCTCAACCAGCCGTGGAGAGATGCTGACAACGCGTACTCCCGGCGGAAGGGTGTCTTCCAGATCCATGAACACTTTCGTCCAGGGAAAGCTGCGCTCGTCAATCAACGAATTTAGAAAGGCGGAGCGGTCGAGCACCTGCTGCGCCCCCGGAGTTCGGAAATCGGACGCCAGTTCGCGCTGCCGCTGCTGATCCGTGCGGATAGAGGCTTCCCATCGAGCCATGTCCGCGTGCAGCTCCCGATTGGCATGCCATGACCGGAAGGCAGCAAGAGACAGCACCGCAAGCGCCAGCAATCCCAGCGTGCCAAGGAGCGCCGAATAAGCCAGAAACGGCCGATTGTTGGCTTGAGGAGCGGTGGCGAGATTGAGCTGTAGTCTCATCAGTCAGTCGTTAGAGTATTTTGTCGCTCAGGACTTTCCGTTCATCATCCAGCCTGCCAGGGCATCGAGGCCATGGCTCACCAGATCTCTCGCGGAGGCCTCGAGGCCCTGCACGCCTTCGGCTTCGCTGATCGGGCCGGTGTTGATTTTCAATTCCTCGGCGAGCGCGCCTCCGAATATTGCTTCCCTGTCGCCGAAGCCGGTCAGTCGCGCACGGTCAATTGAGGCGCCCCATGTGTCCTGGTAATAGGCGACTGCCGGAAAAACTTCGTCGAGCATGGCCTGCGGCTCCAGCAGCTTCGCTTCCGCCGGCATCTCGCTCGAACGGTACACGCACAGGTTCGGCCCATTCGTCACGACAGTAGTCAGCATTCTTCCGCAAAGGCGCACGAGCAGCGTGGACCCGTGTTCTTCGAGAAGCGGCAAAGTCGCCAGCGTTGAACCCAGCACCACTCCCGCGTGAGCGCCGAGAGACTCGACGATCTGCTCGTATTCCCGCACAATCGTCTGCCTCGCCACGGCGATCACAACTTCCAGATTCCCATCGCGCCCGTCCTGCCGGTTCCAGGAGACGACGGTCTCGTCCACGTCAAACGGCACGCTCTTTTTCAATCGCCAGCGAAGGAGCGGCAAAGCGTCCGCGGCATTTCGCGGCAGATTATCGAAGGGCAGTATGAACACCCGCACAACCAGATCGGGAACCAGCAGCGCAATCGGCGCGCCCCGGTCAGGAATCCGGGTGAACACGCGCCGCAAAGCCGAGCGAACCACCTCGGGCTGCGTGATGTTGGTTTCAACCGTGGACGGCATCACGGCGCCCAGCGGCAATGATTCCACTGCGACACCGTCGAGCTGCCCCAGGCGTTTGCCCCAGCGAGCCGCGGCCACGTGCTCGCCCGCAATCTCGACGACTAGCGACGGATGCGGCATCGCGTGCAGCCAGCGGTCAATGCGACCGACCAGTCCTACGCGGTAGAACTGGTTCGTAACGCTGTGCGAAGCTGCCAGGTTAGTCAAGGAACGTCACCTTATTGATCTCACGAAGAGTTGTGAGCCCCGCGCGCACTTTCCGCAAACCGGAGTCGCGGAGAAATGTCATGCCCTCTTCTTTCGCAGCGCGTTTGATTTCCGAAGTCGGACGGCGGTCAATGATCATTTCGCGAATGTGATCGGAAAGATCGAGTAGCTCGGTAATCGCCGTGCGGCCGCGGTATCCGCTCCCGGAGCACTCCAGGCATCCGCCGCCTTCAGAAAATTGGAATCCTCCCCATTCAGACGGGTCTAGACCTGATTCCTTGAGCACCGCGGCATCGTAGGAGACTTTTTTCTTGCAGCTCTCGCAGACCACACGCACCAACCGCTGCGCCATGATGCAGTTCAGCGCCGACACGAAGTTATAAGGCTCGACGCCCATGTTAATGAATCGCCCGATCACGTCGGTGACGTTGTTGGCGTGTACTGTCGTAAAAACAAGGTGGCCGGTTAGGGCCGAATTGATGGCGATCTGGGCCGTTTCCTGATCTCGAATTTCGCCGACCATGATCTTGTCGGGATCGTGCCGCAGAATCGAACGAAGACCGCGCGCGAAAGTCAGTCCCTTTTTCTCGTTCACTGGAATCTGGGTGATGCCGCGGACCTGATATTCGACGGGATCTTCAATCGTGATGATCTTGTCCTCGTCGTTCTTAATCTCGTTAATCGCCGCGTAGAGCGTGGTGGTCTTCCCTGATCCCGTGGGGCCGGTAACGAGGACCATTCCGTACGGCTCGTGAATGTAGCGGCGAAATCGCGTAACCTCTTCGTGGTCGAAGCCGACAACATCGAGCGTAAGGTTGCGAAACTTTTCGCTGAGCGTTTCCTTGTCGAGTACGCGGAGTACGGCGTCTTCTCCGTGGACCGACGGCATAATAGACACGCGGAAGTCCACGAAGCGGCCCTTGTATCGAACGCGGAAGCGGCCGTCTTGGGGAACGCGCCGCTCGGCGATGTCCAGCTCACTCATCACCTTGATGCGCGACAGAATCGTGGCATGCCATTCCTTCGCGAGCGGCTGCATGGCAAACTGCAACGCGCCGTCAATGCGGTACTTCACCACCACCTCGGAATTCCTCGTCTCGATGTGAATATCGCTCGCCCGACGTTCGAGAGCCGTGAAGATCACGGTGTCAACGAGACGAACCACGGGGCTCACGCCGGTGTCGCGCGTGAGCTTCTCCATCGAGATGTTTTCGTCGCTGTCTTCTTCCTCGCCGACGACCTGAATCGTGAATCCTTCGGTGGCCTGGTCCAGCACCCGCTGCGATTGCTCGGTGCGCTTCAGCAGGTCTCCGATTTGCGACGCGGTAGCTACCTTGATCTGCAGGCGTTTGCCGAGAAGAAGCGCGAGTTCGTCGGTGAGCTGCAGCTGGCTCGGATCCACCATGGCC
Organism: uncultured Acidobacteriota bacterium; assembly: GCA_963814855.1. Lineage (GTDB taxonomy): Bacteria > Acidobacteriota > Terriglobia > Acidiferrales > UBA7541 > Palsa-295. The sequence continues at coordinate 740,083 of CAWFEL010000007.1, read as the reverse complement.
ACTACCAGCGTCGAGTCATGCGCCGCCAACGGCACGAAGTTGTACCGGAACATCAGTTCAGCCGGAATGCTGCGAAAAAGCTCGGGGTCAATCCGTTGCTCGGTAAGGTCAATGAACGGACAGCGGTAACGCTCGGCCAGCCGGCGAGCCAGGTCCCGTTCCGAGTTATCGTTCGGCAAGTCGCCGACTGGCGGATTGTTTATGGGTGTGGCCATCAAGTCCTATCCTCCTACTGAACCTACCTGGAGGGAAAACATGGGCAGATACAGGGAGATCAAAATGAAGCCTATCACAACGGCCATAACCACCAAAATAACGATGGGTATCCACGAAAGAGTGCGCTGCAGGCGCGTGTCCACTTCTTCTTCATAGAACTCCGCCACGCTGGTAAGCATCGCCGAAAGCGCGCCGGACGCTTCGCCGACCTCGATCATTTCGAGCGCCAGGCCGGGCACGAGCTTCGTTTCCGCGAGGCTCAAGTGCAGCGTCTGCCCTTCTTTGACTCGCTCGGACGCCTGCTCGACGGAAGTTGCGATCAGCGGGCTGCCTATTGCGGCAGCAGATGTACGCAGCGCAGGAACCAGCGGCGTACCGCCGCCCAACAACGTCGAGAGCGTGCGCACAAACTGCGCGATCTGCGCCTTGATCCAGATATCCCCGAAGACCGGAATGCGAGGCTTGAGCCGGTCAATCGCGATCGCTCCGCGTTGCGAGCGCGTCCAGATAAATAGTGCCGCGGCTCCCACCACGAGCGTAATCACGAAAACTACGAAGTAATCGCGCAGCGGCAACGCGATCTCGAGCAGGATTCTGGTGCTCGTGGGAAGAGGCACGTTCAATTGCTTATAGAGATCCGCGAACTGCGGCAGAGCGTAGGTGGCCAGGTATGTGACAACGATGATTGCCACTGCAACCAAAACGATCGGATATATAAGCGCGGTAATCAATCGGCTGCGAAATCCCGTGGTTACGCGGAGGTAGGAGATGTACTGCTCCAAGACCCCGGTCAGATTTCCGCTGCGCTCGCCCGCCGCGATTACAGTGACGTAAACAGGAGGAAACGAGCCTTGGGCCGCCATCGCCTCCGACAGTAAAGCTCCTGAGCGCACCCGCTGCCTCACGTCCTCCAGTATCGGGCGCAAGCGGGCAGCCGCAGCCCGCTCCGCAAGCAGATCAAGAGCTCTCAGGATGGGAAGGCCCGCGCGAACCAGCGTATTGAACTGCTGGTTGAAGATCAGGAAATCCGCGGGGCGTATTTTGCGGTCGCGACTGGCCTGCCCAAATTGCGCCAGCAGATCGAACTGGCTGCGAACCGTAAAAACATAGAAGCCGCGGTCGGCGAGCTTCTGCCTGGCTTCATCCTCGGACTGCGCCGTTTCGACCTGCTGGAAAACACGGCCCGAGGCATCCCCGACTTTGCATACGAAATCAGCCATTGTGGTGTATCGGCGCGCCGCCCTCGGAGGGGCGATTCACGCAAAGTTTAGCATACCCTTTTTAGACTGAGGCTGAAGCCGGGAAAACAGCCCATCAATAGGATGTGACAACCTTGAAAATGGTGTGCTGAACCCGCCGAGGCCGAAGACGATCAAGCGGGACGGCAGCTATGATAAAGTCGCGCCTGGATTTCAGAATTCTAATTCCCGGAGACTTGCCCGAGCTCGATGGAACCAATCTCGCACTTTTTCTACTCCGACCGGTTGAAGCTGCAATTCTGGGATTACGGGCAGGACGGAAAACCCGCGCTCGTTCTGGTCCACGGCGGCCTGGATCACGCTCGCAATTGGGATTGGGTCGCGCGTTCCTTGCGCGAGCACTATCACGTCTACGCCCTCGATCTCCGAGGCCACGGAAACAGCGCATGGGCTCCGGGCGCGATGTACAGCCTCGTAGAACATGTTCTGGATCTCTCGGCTCTTCTGGACATTATCAACGATTTCCCCACACGGCTGGTCGGACATTCGCTCGGCGGCATGATTGTGCTGCACTATTCGGGCGTATATCCCGAGCGCGTCCGGAGGGCCGTCTCGATTGAGGGATTGGGCGCGCCGGAGAGAAGCAAAGTCCACGGGCCGCCCTCCCAGCAGATGCGTTACTGGATCGAATCCGTCCGCAAGCTCGAAAAGCGCCTGCCCAAAACGTACCCGACCCTGGACGCCGCCGTTGCGCGTATGAAAGAAGCGAATCCGCACCTGTCAGATGAAGTCGCGCGCCACCTGACGCTGCACGGCACAAATCTGGATTCCGACGGATCGCTCGTGTGGAAGTTCGACAACTACGCGCGCATCTTCGCGCCGTACGGGCACCGCATTGAGGACATCACCGAGCTCTATCAGCAGATCTCTTGCCCGGTTTTGTTCTTCTGGGCGCTGGAAAGTTTTCTGCCCGTCCCTGCTAACGACATCCGGCTGAAGGCTATTCGCGATTCGCGGATCGTGGAGGTCGCGAACGCCGGACATTGGGTGCACCACGACCAGTTGGATCAATTTTTGCGTGCGACCACTGCGTTTCTGAAGGATTGAGGGTTCGGCTGCGGTCAGCGAATCTCGCCCGCGAGGGATTGTTCGTCCACAATCGCCACTCCGGGCGGCGGCTGAAAGTGAAATTTGACCTCGGGGATCGCGCCGTTTTCTTCCCAATTGCCGAATCGAAATTCTGTCTCCACGTGGCCCGGCTCGCGAATCAGCACTCGAACCAGCTGGGCGTCTGGGTCGGTTTCAAACAGCACCTGGAATGAAGCGTCGCTGCCCGCGGAATCTCTTGGCACACACAACAAAACCGAGTTGTCTGGCGGCACCGGGTGTTCCTCGAGCTCAGTTCCCTTCGCTGCCTCCGCACCAATAAGCTGAATCGAGCGGCAAAGCTTCGACAGATCGGCTTTGCCCGTGAGCAGTGCAAGCGGCGTTCTCCAATCCGAACTTTCCTTCAACTTCGCGCGGCTCGCGGTGTGGTCCGCGGGGACGTAGAACCAGACATTGGTTCCGTCTACGATGAAGAGCTTCTGTTCCGGAGATTCGTATTCCCACCGCATGCGGCCGGGCCGCGAAAAATAAACCGTTCCGGATTCCGCTGATGCCCCGCCGTTTCCGTCGGTGTAGCGCTCGAAGAAACTCGCCCGCAGCGTGTGCGCGTGCTGGTAGCGCGCTTCGAGCGCCCGGCGAACTGTACTGACGTCTTGGCCGGGACTCGCCGCCAAAACAAATAAAATCGCCGTCATCGCGCCGCGAATCATTTGCAGAGTTTAGCAGAGATGGAGAGTAGCCGAATGGATGTGGCGGGCTGTCATTGAACGTACGGCGCGCCGAGGCGCCGGCGAGAGTGAGGCCTATTGCAAGGCGGGCAGCGCCTCGCAGGCAAGCGGCGTCGCGATCGCCGCACCCACGGTGCTGTAGTGGATCGTGGCGGGCTCGTCGCTGCAGTAGCTGTCCGTCCCAGTCGCAACGCTGAGCGGTGTGGCCGTCACGAGATATTGCAAATAGCCTGCCGTGCAGCCCGCTGGAGGTCCGGTTACCGTCGGCCCCTGCGGGAGGTACGCAAACGCGTAGCCGCTTTTCTGATTGGGCGCCCCCGAGACTAGAGGGTCAAGGAGTATCGCGCCATTGCACGTTGGAGGTGCAATGCCGCCCAGGGCCGCCAGGCTCGGCGCATAACCATTACTATAAGTCGTCGAATAGACGACGTTCGCCGACGTGATGGTCCGTACGGTTTCCGCTGCGGACGCCTGGTTAGCGGCGATCTTGGCGCTCAGGTAATTCGGAATGGCAATCGCCGCGATGATCAAGATGATGGCGACCACAACGAGAAGTTCGATGAGCGAGAAGCCGCTGCCTCCGGAATGCTTGCGGTTACGTTCGCGAGTTGTTGTCGGCGAGAGCATCGTAACTATCCGCATCTTACTTTTGAACTAAGCTTGAGGACGGGAGTACGCATCGCGGCGTTCTCCCGTTCTCCGCAATCCTCCTGAAACGACTACTGCAGTACCGCAGCCGCTCCGAGTCCCGCGCACGTGCCAGCGCCCGTTCCGATAACCGCGCCGGTCGTGTTGAAGTGCAGCACACCGCTCATGTCCGCGCAGAATGCACGCTGACCAGTGGTGCCGGCAGTCAACGGGCTCGCATTTTCCTCAAAACCCGTGTAAGGAGCTGCCGCAGTTCCTGCTCCGCCGTTCGGTACTGCCGCGAATGCATAGCCGCTCTTGGTACCAGCTGCGAGATTGGAGTCAATCAAGCAAGCCGCTGCTGTCGTCGCACCACCGGCAGGGCAACCGCCCGCTGGAGTCTGCAAGTTCGTGAGCAGCGTCGGTCCGCGCTGGAAACTGTTGGAGTAGCTGACTTCCGCGGTAACGATCGTGCGCGTCGAACCGACTGCCGACGCTTCGTTGGCCGCAATCTTCGCGCGAAGCAGGTTCGGAATTGCGATGGCCGCGATGATCAAGATGATCGCCACGACGATCAGTAACTCGATAAGTGAAAAACCCCTTTCCCCCTGCCTCATCCTGCTAATGCCCCTGGGTCTCGTGCTCTTGGACTCGTTATAACCTTTGTTGCTCTGCATTTCGGGCTCCTTGGTCCTGATCGCTTTCGAATTTGTGGTCGGCACCGCTTTTCTTTCGGAAACAAAAAAGGGGAAGAAGCGGAGCTCCTTCCCCTCCTTTGGACAACCGTTACGAGACTACTGGAGGACCGCAGCCGCTCCGAGTCCCGCGCACGTGCCAGCGCCCGTTCCGATAACCGCGCCGGTCGTGTTGAAGTGCAGCACACCGCTCATGTCCGCGCAGAATGCACGCTGACCAGTGGTGCCGGCAGTCAACGGGCTCGCATTTTCCTCAAAACCCGTGTAAGGAGCTGCCGCAGTTCCTGCTCCGCCGTTCGGTACTGCCGCGAATGCATAGCCGCTCTTGGTACCAGCTGCGAGATTGGAGTCAATCAAGCAAGCCGCTGCTGTCGTCGCACCACCGGCAGGGCAACCGCCTGCTGGAGTCTGCAAGTTCGTGAGCAGCGTTGGGCCAAGCTGGAAGCTGTTGGCATAGCTGATTTCGGCGGTAACGATCGTGCGCGTCGAACCGACTGCCGACGCTTCGTTGGCCGCAATCTTCGCGCGAAGCAGGTTCGGAATTGCGATGGCCGCGATGATCAAGATGATCGCCACGACGATCAGCAATTCGATAAGTGAGAAACCCTTCTGTTTCTTATTCATTGTCTCTCCTAGGAGCAGTGCTCCGAAACTCTATTTGTACTCCCTGGCGGGGTACGCCCACATACATCGCAAGGGAGATGCCAGCCGCGCCACTCGGGTTTACTCTAACGACACAATTGAATTATACCTCTCATTTTCAACGACATGCAGCTGCTCTTCTGCGAGATTTGGACGCCCTTCACCGCCGGCGCTCCGAACCACCCCTTGGAGCATGACACTTATTGCTTACGGGGAATGACCAAAAGGGCTGAATCAGGCCTTCTGCGACATTTGGCGCGACCCGGGGGGCCGGTTGCGCGTTAGACGCCATATTTCTTGGCATAGTGGCGGAACGAGCGGTAGGACATCTTCAGCAGCGTCGCTGCCTGCGTGCGGACGCCCCCTGAGCGCTCCAGCGCAGCCAGTAGGTACGACCGCTCCAGACCCTGGATGTGCTCCTCCAGGCTGAGGCCCTCCTGCGGCAGATTGGGATGGTTTCCATTGCCATTGTGTCCTGCGTGGGGAACCGACTCCTGGAAGTGATTCTGGATTCGCTCCGGCAGAGCGTCTACGGAAATCCGGTTGCCGCTCTCCAGAGCCACCGCGCGTTCGATGGTATTTTCCAGTTCGCGGACGTTTCCCGGCCAATCGTAGACTTCCAGCCGGCGCATCGCTTCCGGCTCAATCCCATCAATCTTCTTCGTCATGGATTTCGCGAAGCGTCCTAGAAACTCCCGCGCCAGCAGCGGGATATCGTCCCGGCGCTCCCGCAGCGACGGAAGGTGAATCGGAATAACGCTCAGCCGATAATACAAGTCCTCGCGAAACCGCTCCTCGGCGATTTCCTTCGCGAGGTCCTTGTTCGTCGCGGCGATGATGCGGACGTCCACATCGGACTCTTCCGTGCTGCCGATCGCGCGCACCTTCCCTTCCTGCAGCACGCGATAGAGCTTCACCTGCATCGTCACGCTCATATTTCCGATTTCGTCCATGAAGAGGGTGCCGCCGTTCGCCGCATGGAATAGTCCGTGGCGGTTTTCGTTCGCGCCCGTGAACGCACCCTTAACATAACCAAACAGCTCAGATTCAAGCAGCGTTTCCGGGAAAGCCCCGCAGTTAATGGTGATGAAGGGGTTCTTCGCGCGGGCGCTATTTTCATGGATGGCGCGCGCCACCAACTCCTTGCCGGTGCCGCTTTCTCCCGTGATCAGCACGCGGCTGGGTTGCGGAGCTATATTTTGAATCAGCTCGAAAATGGCGCGCATCTTCGGGCTGGTTCCGATCATATGGTCGAGCCCGGTCAGCCTTCGAAGCTCTCGCCGCAGGTAGCCCGCTTCGTTCCTCAGAGCAAGGCGCTCCGCCACCTGCTGAACCGCTGGCCGCAGCTCATCGAGCAGCCTGTCGCCCTTGATCACGTAGCGGTCCGCGCCGAAATTCACCGCCGAAACCGCGGTGTCAATCGTAGGCACGCCGGTAATCAGGATAAATGTGCTCGCAGGAGACACTTCCTTCGAATAGCGCAGCAGCTCCACGCCGTCCATGTCGGGCATACAAATGTCGGAAACGACGATGTCGAAAATGCGGGACGCGAGAAGACGTTTGGCCGATTCTCCGTTCGTGGCCACTTCCACCTTGTGGCCCTCCTTGCGAAAACTGATTTCGAGGAGTTCGCGAATAGATCGCTCGTCGTCAACGATTAGCAGGTGGGCCATGGGCGACCTATGCCTTCCCTACCAACGGCGCGGCCTGACGCGATTGGTTCGCCACCAGGCGTGGACCCGTTCGTGCGGTCGAACGTGTAGCTCGCGGAATTTCGACGACGAACTCCGTACCGAGACCAGGTTCCGTCTCCACGCGTATCTGGCCCTTATGAGCCTGAAGAATCTGGTACACGATGGCGAGACCCAATCCCGTGCCGCCGGCGAATCCCGATTGAAACGGTTCGAAAATTCGCGCCGCCGAGCGCGGGTCAAATCCAGTGCCCGTGTCACGGATCGAAATCCGAACGGACTCTGCGATCGTTTCCAGACTTACCGTCAGCACGCCGCCGTCAGGCATTGCGCGCAGGGCGTTGTTGCAAAGATTCCAAAACACCTGCTTCATGGCGTCCCGGTCCACATGCGCGCGAAGCTTGCCCGTCGGGAAGTCGCGCTCAATGCGCACTTTGCCCGAGGCTGATGCATGACGCTCAATCAACAGCAGCGTTTCTTCGATTAGCGCGACTACGTCCAGATCGGCGAATGCATACGATTTCTCGCGGGAATAATCCAGAAACTCGGTAATAATTTGATTCAAGCGCTGCGATTCCCGGCTGACAATCTGCACCAGCTTCTTGTCGTCGTCTTCGAGCGGCGCAAGACGCGCCAGTTCCTTGAGCGCGCCGGTCATCGCCGTGAGCGGTTGGCGAATCTCGTGTGCAATGGCCGCAGAAAGTCTGCCGAGAGCAGCCATCCGCTCCTTATTAAACACTTCCCGTTCGAGACGCTTCAGCTCCGTCAGGTCCTGAAAGTTGAATACGAAGCCTCCCGCTGCGTTCTGACCGGTGCGCAATGGCGAGATGGAAAGTCCGAGAAATCGGATGTTTCCGGCCGCCGTTCGAAACTCGATTTCTTTGCGCAACGCCAGCGGAGTTCCCTGTTCGTCAGTCTCCACAGGCCAAAAGCCTGGAAAAATCTCGGCGACATTCTCGCCGCGGAGCAGACCGAACCCCTGCCCCGTGATTTCGGCTCCCGCGCGATTCACCAGCAGAATTCGCCCCTCAAGATCGGTCGTCAACAAGCCCCCGCGCATGGACTCGATGATGTCGCGGTTGAAGGCCTGCAAATCCTTCAGTTCCTCGCTCTTCTCTTCGAGCTCGACGCCCTTCTTGCGAATCGTCTGTGCCAACAGGCTGCCCAGATAGGCCACCGCGAAAAACGCGAAGAAATTGCTTCCCAGCCATGATTGAAGTTCATGGGTGCCCGGCAGAGTGGTGGCCGTGCGTGGAATCATGGCGTAGTAAGTCAGTTCGACCACGCATCCCAACAACGCGAAGCTTGCGCCTGCCACGAGAAACGCGCCCCGCCGGGAAAACAGAATGCTTCCCATCAGAATCGCCAGCAGGTATAGCGAAATGAAGTAGCTGTCCTGCGCGCCGCTCGCGTATACCACGCCCGTGATCATGGCGAGATCGAGCGCGATCTGCACAACCGCATGCCATTTAAATTCGGGAAGCTTGCGCTGCGAGACCACAAAGATTGCGCCGAGGGCATACCAGATGGCCGCCAACACGAACAACTTGGCCACGGGGAAAGGTATCGTGGTCCACTGGCGCACCGCGACAAATACCACAATAAGAAACGTGATTATGAGAAAGCGAACACGGCCCAGCAAGGGCAGCCATTCGCTCACACTGGGCGTGAATTCCATTTCAGATTCGCTGATGTCTTCTGCTGCCGGCTCGATCCGGGTGACAAGCGGCGGACTCGTGTCCGCCGCATCTATCCAGTCACCAGGCCGAGGCGCGGTGGGTTTAGTGTCCGGCCAGCTTGCCGATCAATGAGAACAACGGCAAATACATCGAAATGACCACGCCGCCGACGACCACGCCCAGGAAGACAATCATGATCGGCTCGATCGCCGTCAACATGTCCTTCACGGCCGCGTCCACTTCGTCTTCGTAGAAATCGGCGATTTTCGAAAGCATCGCGTCCATGGCGCCCGTCTGTTCGCCAACACCAATCATCTGAGTCACCATGCCCGGAAAGACGTCCGTTTCCTTCAACGGCTCAACCAGGGAGCGCCCAGCCTCGACGGCTTTGCGCGTCATGGAAATGGCTCGTTCGATCACCGCGTTGCCCGAGGTGCGCGCGGTGATATCCAAACCTTCGAGAATGGGCACGCCGCTGGAAATCAGCGTACCGAGAGTTCGCGTGAATCGCGCCACGGCGATTTTCCGAAGGACCATCCCGACCACCGGGGCCCTCAATAACATCTTGTCTATGGTCATGCGGCCCAATGGAGTCTTCTGCCAGAAGTGGATGGCCACCCCAGCACCGACAAAGAACACGAGAATCAGCAATCCGTAGATGCTCCCGACGAAATTGCTCATGGCAATAACCGCGCGGGTGGGAAGCGGCAAATCCGCTCCGAGGCCGTTAAACAAAGTTGTGAAAATCGGGACGACCTTCCAGAGAAGAAGGATGATGACGCCCGCCGCGATGCTCAACACCGCCACCGGATAAATCATGGCGGACTTCACGGCGCGCTTCAATTTGACGTTCTTCTCGATGTACAGCGAAAGCCGCTGCAGAATGGTGTCGAGAATACCGCCCGTCTCGCCCGCCTCCACCATGTTGTAGTAGAGCGGGTCAAAGACCTTTTCGTGCTGCTTCATGGACGTCGAAAGAGTTGCGCCGCCCTCGACGGAAGCCCTCACGCTATTCAGGATCTTCTGAAACGTCTTGTTCTCCTGTTGTCCCGCCAGAATTTCGAGGCACTGGACGAGAGGCAAGCCCGCGTCAATCATGACGGAGAACTGGCGCGTGAAAATCGCGAGCTCCTTCTGATCAACACCGGCGCCGAACGTGGGGATATTGAACTCCTTCCCCTTCTCGGAGAGTTTGTTGACGTTGATGTTCTCCCGCCGCAGGATGGCCTGCAGCGCCGCCTTGCTCTCGGCTTCGCGTTCGCCCGCAACGGTGGTGCCCATGCGGTTCACTCCCCGATATGTAAATACCGGCATGACTGTTACCTCCCTGTTCGTTTACCGCCGGACTGGAACCCGGCCGCCGGCTGGCGGCGAAGTCACCCCTCGGTTAATTAAATCCTGTAATTCGTCCTGATTCGAAGATCTTGCGAGCGCCGTTTCCATAGTGATTAACTTCTGGGAAAAGGCATTCGCGAGGCTCTGATTGAACGTCTGCATTCCGGTCTGCCCAGTGCCCGTCTGCATCGCGGAATAAATCTGGTGAATTTTATCTTCGCGGATCAGGTTGCGGATCGCGGCGGTGGGGATCAGGACTTCCATCACCATCGCGCGGCCGCGGCCGTCGGGCCTCGGCAGCAGTGATTGGCAAAGAATTCCTTCCAGCACCATCGAAAGCTGGGCGCGAACCTGCGGCTGCTGGTGCGCCGGGAACACGTCCACGATACGGTTGATAGTCGAGACCGCCGAATTCGTGTGCAGCGTGGCGAAGGTCAAGTGGCCCGTCTCTGCGATGCGCAGCGCCGATTCAATTGTTTCCAGGTCGCGCATTTCGCCGATCAGCACCACGTCGGGGTCTTCGCGCAACGCAGCGCGGAGAGAATTTGCGAACGAGTGCGTATCCGAGTGCACCTCGCGTTGGTTCACCAGGCACTTCTTGTGGTTGTGAAGAAACTCGATCGGGTCCTCGATCGTGATCATGTGCTCTTCGCGCTCGTTGTTAATCTTGTCGAGCATCGCGGCCAGCGTCGTGGACTTACCCGATCCGGTCGGCCCGGTAACCAGCACGAGCCCGCGCGGCTTGTCGCATAGCCCGCGAACCACCGCCGGAAGGCCGAGGTTATCGAAGCTCTTGATTTCCCATGGAATCGTACGGAATACAGCCGCTACCGCTCCGCGCTGGTGGAAGATATTGCCGCGGAAACGCGCCAGGCTCTTCAACCCGAACGAGAAGTCGAGTTCGAGATTCTCTTCCAACCGGTGCTTCTGCACGTCGGTCAGCACGCTGTAGGCCAGCGCCTTGGTGTCCGCCGCAGTCAGCGGAGGCATATCGAGCGGGCGAAGTTTGCCGTGGACGCGGACGCGCGGCGCACTATTGGTCGAGAGGTGCAAGTCGCTGCCCTGCATCTCCAGCATTTTCTTCAGAAGCTCGCTCAGTGTAATCCCAGGCATTTTCTTCTCCTCTTACAGAACGGTTTCGCGTAACACTTCTTCCATGGTCGTCAGCCCTGCCGCCACTTTCTGGAGACCGCTGCGCCGCAGCGTGATCATTCCCTGCTCCAGGGCTTTCTTCTTGATTTCCAACGCCGAAGCGCCAACGAGGATCAGCTCGCGAAGCTCGTCGTTGATTTCCATCACTTCGTAAAGTCCGACGCGGCCCTTATATCCAGTGTTATTGCAGGTCGCGCAGCCCTTGCCGTGTTGCACCGTCGTTTTCGCTGCCTCGTCCGCCGAGTACCCTGCTTCAATCAGCGCCGGTGCCTGAATCTGTAGCGGCTCCTTGCACTGCGCGCAGATGCGCCGGACCAGCCGCTGTGCGCAAATCAGGTTCACCGACGTGGCCACGAGAAATGGCTCGATACCCATATTCATTAATCGGCTGATGGTCGAGGGAGCATCATTCGTATGCAGCGTGGAAAGCACCATGTGGCCGGTTAGCGCCGCCTTTACCGCGATTTCCGCCGTTTCGAAGTCTCGTATTTCGCCGACCAGGATGATGTTCGGGTCCTGTCGGAGGAAGGCGCGCAGGGCCGATGCGAAATTCAGCCCGATCTGCTCCTTCATCTGGACCTGGTTAATTCCGGGAAGCTGGAATTCGACCGGGTCCTCGGCAGTCATAATGTTCGTTTCCGGCGTGTTCAGCCGCGCAACCGACGAATAGAGAGTGTTCGTCTTGCCCGAACCCGTCGGGCCGGTCACCAGCACCATGCCGTAGGGCTTCAGAATCTGCCGCTCGAATTTCGCCAGCGCCTCGGGTTCGAATCCGAGCTTGGTCATATCCAGGCGCAGGTTTTCCTTGTCGAGCAACCGGAGCACGATCTTTTCGCCGAACAGTGTGGGGACGGTCGAAACGCGGAAGTCCAACTCCTTCTTCTTGCCATCCTTCAGGTACTTGATCATGATGCGGCCGTCTTGCGGGAGCCGCTTTTCGCTGATGTCCAGCTTCGACATGATCTTCATGCGGCTCGTCATCGCGTCTTTCAGCTTCAGCGGCGGTGCCATCACGTTCTGCAAAATTCCGTCAATGCGGAACCGCACGCGGAACTCCTTCTCGTAAGGCTCCACGTGAATATCGCTCGCTCCGCGCTTGACCGCGTCGGTCAGGATCAGGTTGCACAGTTTGATGATGGGCGCTTCTTCGGCCGCCTTCGACAGGCTGGCCAGGTCCATCTCGGTCTCTTCGGCCGCCAGCTCGAGCGCGTCGGCTTCGTCGCCCGTCAGGTCCTTCATCACCTTGTCGAGCTCTTCGACGCTCTCGACTTCGCCGTAGAACTTGTGTATTGCTTCGCTGATCGCCGTCTCGGACGCAACCACCGGCTCCACGTTGAACCCGGTCATGAACTTGATGTCGTCCATGGCGAAGACGTTCGTCGGGTCCGTCATCGCGATCGTCAGGGTTGAGCCCACGCGCGATAGCGGCACAATCTGGTAGCGGACAGCAGTTTCCTGCGGCACCAGCTTAATTACGGCCGGATCCACTTCGTAGAATTTCAGGTTGATGGACGGAACGCCGTACTGGCGGGAGAGAACCGCGGTGATGTCGTCATCACTCACCAAGCCGAGCTTGACCAGGCAAGTTCCGAGCCGGCCGCCATTCTTTTTCTGATACTCAAGCGCCTGCTTCAGCTGATCTGCGGAGATCAGGCTGTCTTTGACGAGGATTTCACCGAGTCGTGAAGACATAGTCGTGGCGCCCGCGGTACTAGAACCGCCGGAATTGGCAGAGTAGCATGCGCTCCTGTTGGAATTGGGAACCCGGTGCGGCGTTCGTGGTGAATCTGCTAACATCCGACACGTCGCACGAAAACCTGTACCTTCGTACAGGCTATTTTTTGTTGCTGTCCATGCGTACAGGCTGCCCAAAAATGGCATCGGTTGCGCGCGAGTTCTCATGAGCTTTCGTTTAATTGAATGGAGAGGTAGCCGCGGCGTTCAGAATTTCGTGTCGCGCGCAGTTCAGGCGCGAAAAATGGGGATCGAGACGTTGAGCCGAGAGCGTTTAAGCTCTAGCCTCCGGCGTCCGGGTTCTGCTACGATCACTACAGGGCGGTTAGCTCAGCGGTTAGAGCGTCCGGTTTACACCCGGAAGGTCCGCGGTTCAAATCCGTGATCGCCCACCAGTTGGCGTAAATACCGCGGGGACGTAGTTCAGTTGGTTAGAACGCTGCCCTGTCACGGCAGAGGTCGCGAGTTCGAGTCTCGTCGTCCCCGCCATTTTCTCCCGCGTATCGCGCCAGCTCTCTGCCCGGGCAGTCCGCGAGTTCCCCTCGCCTGATGCCATTTGTCTGCATTGCCGGCAACCTCTAGAATGAGGAGCTCTCGCGCGGAAGCGTCGCGCGCAAATCGGGGGACTCCATGAATCGGCGAGATTTTGTTGCGGGTAGCGCTGGTCTTCTTGCGTCGGCCGGAGCGGCTCCGGCTATACTTGCAAATCCCATGGACGAGAAACCGCGAGTGCCGCACACCTCCATCCATCGTGTCGGGGCGGATGGCGTCAACGTCTTCTACCGCGAAGCGGGACCTGCCAAGGCTCCGGTCGTGCTTCTGCTGCATGGCTTCCCCACCTCTTCATTTATGTACCGAGCGTTAATTCCGCGTCTTGCCGATCGCTACCGAGTGATCGCGCCCGATCTTCCGGGATTTGGCTTTACCGAGGTGCCCGAGAAGCGTCAATACAAATATACATTCGACGCGTTGGCGCGCACGATCATTGCATTCACCGATGCGCTGCAGCTGAAGCGCTATGCGCTCTATGTCTTCGACTATGGCGCTCCCACGGGATTCCGCCTGGCGATGGCGCGTCCAGATTGTGTCACGGCCATCGTTTCGCAAAACGGCAATGCCTACGAAGAGGGCCTGGGCGACGCATGGGCTCCGATCCAGCGCTACTGGAGAGAACCCACTCCCGAAAATCGAGAGACGGTGCATCAGGCTCTGAACCCTGAAGGACTGCGCTGGCAATATACTGTGGGCGTGCCGAATCCCGACGTGATCGCGCCAGAGGGTTACACGCTCGATGCTGCGATGATCGCGCGGCCCGGCAACATGGACATCCAGCTGGATCTGTTTCTCGATTACGCGAACAATGTGAAACTCTATCCGAAGTTTCAGGAGTATTTCCGCAAGTCGAAGCCGCCGATGTTGGCGATCTGGGGCAAGCACGACCCGTTTTTTATTCCGCCGGGCGCCGAAGCCTTTCGACGAGACAATCCCAACGCCACCGTGCAATTCCTGGACACCGGACACTTCGCAACGGAAACACACGTCGAGGAAATTGCGATTGACATGCGGCAACTTCTCGCGAAATCGGCAGCCTGAACCCAAAGGACCCAAAAGTATGGATGCAGCGATTGAAGCCGTCCTTGCTGAGTACGACCATCGCGCCACCGAAGAGCACAAGCTCCGCGATCAGACTGGGATGGACAACTGGCTCGATCGCCGCGACGAATTCCTGATCGCCGTCGGCCCGGCGACCGGCCGGCTGCTCAATATCCTTGCCAAAAGCATCAAGGCCAAAACCATCCTCGAGCTCGGCACCTCGTACGGCTATTCAACGGTCTGGCTCGCGGAAGCGGCGCGCGCCACCGGCGGAAAACTCATTACGCTCGACAAAGCCGGCTACAAACACGACTACGCGCGCAACATGCTCGCAAAGGCCGGCCTGATCGCGCACGTTGAATTTCGACTCGGCGACGCACGCGAGACGATCAAGTCGCTCTCGGGCCCTTTTGATTTCGTTCTCGTGGATCTCTGGAAGGACCTCTATATCGAAGTCTTCGACCTTTTCTATCCGAAGCTTGCGCCCGGCGCATTCATCGCCGCGGACAACATGCTCCTCCCGGAGGATTACCGCGTGCACGCGATCCCGTATCGCAAGCATGTGCGATCGAAGCCCAAAATTGACTCGGTGCTTTTGCCGGTAGGAAGCGGCGTAGAACTCAGCCGCTACAACGATCCCTTCGCGCCGTAAATCAACGCCTCTCGCGCATCGCCAGGAAATGGTTTCGTAGGGGTCCGCCGCGGCGGATGCCCGACACAGATCCTAGGCGCAATCTCGCCATTCATTGCGGGTTGTCCCTTTTGGAATTTGCGTAAGAATTTGAGGATCTTTGTGGGTCGTGGCTTCAGCCACGACATTAGCCGTACAAAGCAGACCGGCTTTAGCCGCTGAAGTTCCGCCGTCGAACTCTACGACCTAGCCAGCATCCGCGTCTCCGCCTCTCGCATCGCCGCATAAATCTGATCGAAGCTCTCAATCGCGAAAAGCAAATGATGGATGCTGTCCACCTTCACAGGCGTCGCCAGCACCTCATCGAGGCTGAAATCCCGCACCTCGCAGCCTCCGTCCATCACGTTCCTGCATTCGTTCTGCGAGCTTATTACGCCGCTGCCGTACATCTTCACCTGCGCGCCCTCGCGAATCAGGCCGAATTCCACCGTGTACCAGAAAAGCCGCCCGAGGCGTTCGAGCGTGTCCTTATCCTTGATCCTCGCGCACACGCTGCCGTAGTGCTGCAGAAAATCCGCGAACACCGGGTGCGCGTGCATCGGCACATGACCAAACACGTCATGAAAAATATCAGGCTCGGGAGTGTATCCAAGTGAATCGCGGCTGCGCAGCCAGGTCGTCGTCGGAAACATGCGCGCGTCGAGCATCTCGAAAAACGCGTCGCTCGGCAGGAATCCAGTCACCGGAGTCGCGCTCCAGCCCGTTCTCGGCTTCAGCCGCGCTGAAATGTCGCTCAGATTCGGCAGCCGGTCATCCGCGAGGCCGATGATCCTGTAGCCCTCCAGAAACTCGCGGCACGCGAAGGCTTCGAGATCTGGCCGGCGCCGCCGGACGAGTTCCGCCCACACCGCATGTTGCTCGGCGGTGTAATCCTCATACCGCTGCTCGCTCAGAAACAGCGCTGCCGCCACAAGTGCCATTAGAATCCTTCCCAAGAAACGTCCTCAGAGATTCGGCGCTTCCTTATTCGCGCGAACACTCGAGAGTCTTTGTGGGTCGTGGCTTCAGCCACGACAAAGACCCGACGGCGCGAAGCGCCTCCCTATGCGCTGCATCTTTCGCAGCAAGTAGTCCCGAGTCCGCGCACAAGCCACGCTGCCGGACCTCTAGAAATTCAACTCCCCATATCTCCCGGCCGTAATCGTCTCCGCCTTCCGCGACGACCGCGCCGAAATATCCGCCGACGAACTCGCCCAGCGCCCCGGAATCGTCAGCCCGCATTTCGGACAGCATCCGTCCTCCAGACGATTTTCCTCCACATCATGCCACGACCGGCGAATCAGCACCGTCTTGCATGACGGGCACGACGTATGCGCGCCATCACTATAGATGTTGCCCTCGTAAACGTACCGCAATCCGGCTTCGAGCGCCGTGGCGCGCGCCGCGTGAAGCGTTTCCGGCGGCGTCCGCGGCTTGTCCCGCAATTTGAAGTCAGGATGGAACGCCGTGAAATGCACCGGCACATCCGGCCCCAGGTGCTCGAGAATCCATTCGGCCAGCGCGCGCGTCTCCGCAGGAGCGTCGTTCAGAGTCGGAATAATAAGGTTCGTGATCTCGAACCAGACATTCGTCTCGTTCTTCAGCCAAATCAGCGTATCCAACACTGGCTGGAGATGCGTCAACGTGGTACGTCCGTAGAAAGTTTCGGTGAACGCCTTCAGGTCAATATTCGCGGCGTCAATGTGATCGTAGATGTCGTGAAACGCCTCGCGCGTCACATAGCCGTTCGACACCATCACCGTCTTGATTCCGTGCTCCTTCGCCGCCTGGCAAATGTCTATCACGTATTCGCCCCAGATCGTCGGCTCGTTGTACGTGAACGCAATCGAAGGGCAGCCGTTCCGGATCGCCAGCATCACCACGTCCTCCGGCGGCACGTAGGACGACCGCACCTGGTCCGCGCGCGATTTCGAGATGTCCCAATTCTGGCAGAAGAAGCAGCCCATGTTGCACCCGGCCGTCCCCATCGAAAACACGCTGCGTGCCGGGCAAAAAATGATTCAGCGGCTTTTTCTCGATGGGATCAATCTGCATCGCGGCAGGATGCGCATACCCGAGGCTGTAAAGCTTTCCGCCCTCGTTCGCGCGAATGAAGCAGAACCCCGCCTGTCCCTCGCCGATATGGCAGTGCCGCGGACAAAGGTAGCAATGCACCTTGCCGTTCGACTCAGCGTCCCACCACCGCGCTTCGTGCAGCTTGGAAGTCTCGCCGGGACTCTTCAGGGTTGTCATCTCGCGTCGCCGCTAAAAGCAATTATACGCCTCTTCACACGCACGCAAGAGTACGCGCTCGCGCCCCGTGCCCTTGCCTTTCGCGTCCATATCGGCGCTGCTCGCTGCGCCCCGGAATTACGCCTTTGTAGGGGCACGGTCCGCCGCGGCGGATGCCCGGCACAGATGCTTGGCGCAAGCCGCCAATTCGAACCGATCTGGCCGATTGAAATCGTGACTCGGAGTTGCTACAATTGTTATAACAATGGAGGTGGACGAAAATGGTAGAACTTAAGGTCCGCAAGATCGGCAACTCGCTCGGCGTGGTCCTACCGAAAGAGGCCGTCAGCCGCCTGGGAGCGAATGAGGGCGATCGCCTCTTCCTGATCGAAGGACCCGATGGCGCGTACCAACTTACGCCCTACGATCCTGCCTTCGTGAAGAAAATGAAGAAGGCGGAAGACGTCATCAGCCGTTACCGCAACACACTCCATGCGCTCTCCAAGTGACTGAACCGCTATGGGTGGATGAGCGCGATGCCCTCGCACTCCACTCACGACTTCTCGCTCTAGATGGAGGCCCGGCCGGAGTGCGCGATCCCGGCCTGCTCCAATCCGCCCTGGCCCGGCCGCGGCAACTCCATGCTTACGGTAAGAAGCCAGACATCGTAGCAATGGCTGCCGCCTACGCCGTTGGTATTGTCCGCAACCATCCTTTTCTCGACGCCAACAAGCGCACGGGATTCATCGTCGGCGTGCTCTTCCTCGAAATCAACGGTTATCGTTTTACCGCGACCGAAGAAGACTCCGCAGAAGCGGTGCTGGGCCTTGCAGCAGGAACCCTAGATGAAACAGCCTTTGCTGCCTGGATGCGCGCCCACGCCAAGCGTCAGTGACCTTCAAAGTCAGCGTCCACTATGAATGAAACGGCGCGCCGGGCCACATAGCGCACCGGGGCGCTTCCCGACGCATAGCAGTCGGACTTTTCGATGCTGACGCCATCGGGCCAATTGGGGTATATCTACAACTCAATGTCAGTAGGATCCGTGCCAACAGCAAAGCTCGCCGCGAATAGCGATTACTCCCAAAGAATTAATCGGGTCGTTGACCATCTTCGCGCGAATCTGGATCGCCAGGTGAAACTGAAGGAGCTGGCCAAAGTCGCCTGCTTGTCGGAATTTCACTTCCATCGGATCTTTGGTGCGGTTTCGGGCGAAACCCTGAACACTTTTACGAACCGGCTTCGTCTCGAAAAGGCCGCTCGTCTTCTTCGCTATTCCGACCAAAGCGTGACCGATATAGCCTTGGATTGCGGCTTTTCGTCATCGGCCACGTTTTCGCGCGCCTTCCGATCCGGTTACGACACTTCGCCCAGTCAGTTTCGGAAAAGCGGCGAGATCAAAAAGAGCAAGATTTGCAAAGAACTCTTCCCGCAGGACGAATATGGTCTCCCCATGAGCGCGGAAGAAAAGAGAGCCGCGTTCCCAGTGAGATTGATAGATATTCCCGAAAGGCAAGTCGCCTATATTCGGGTTACAAATGCGTTCGAGATGGACAGAGTACTTGCCGCTGTGAATACAATGATCCAGTGGGCCAGATCCCAGGATATTTTCTCGCAAGGAACTCTTTTCGGAATGACGGTGGACGATCCGCACGTGACCCCAAAGCATCTTTATCGCTACGAGGTCTGTCTTGCGTCGTCTTCTCCCTTCAAGTGCCGGGAAGGAATGTCGAAATTAAAATGCCGGCCATGCGATACGCCGTCATAAAAGTTTCCGGCGACATCCATAAGGTCGCTACCGCTTGGGACTACCTCTACCGGGATTGGCTTATCACCAGTGACTACGAGCCCGAGCATGCACCCGCACTCGAAGTTTTCCTGGACAAAGAAAGCGCGACGGATTGGTCGCACTTCGACTTGGACCTATGCCTGCCGGTTCGGAAATCGGCAGAGATGAGGAGTTAAGGGAGGAACTTATGATAGACGGAATTGGCGGCGCTTTTCTGTTTTCCAACGATACCAAGAGACTGTCAGCTTGGTATCGCGATGTCCTCGGAATAGCTCTTCAGGGCGAAGATGCCGAATGCAAGTCAGTCTACGCATCGTTCGACTATAGGGATCTCGCAAACCCGGAGATCAAGCGAACCATAGCCTGGGCGATCATGAACACCGATCAAGACATTAAAGATAAGCCGCGCACCGGCAAGATTAATTACACAGTGAAGAACATGGCGGAATTCCTCAGCCATCTTAAAAGTAAAGGCGTGGCGATCGAAAAGACCGAGGAATATCCCGGCATGGGCAAATTTGCGTGGCTTAAAGATCCGGATGGAAATCCGATCGAGCTTTGGGAGCCATCCGAGGAGCGAATAGAAATCCCTAAGTTGTGAAGGCGGGTGACGCACCGTTCTGCGGCTTCGGCCCCCCGGGGCAGGTGGCCCACACTCGCCTCGCGGCAGTCGGATGAGTCGACCAGCGACGGAAACTTACAAATGACCAGATACTGGGTGGGCGTCGCATCGAAAGATCACGTCCTGAAGGGCGTCGAGGGGCAGATTTGCCAGCTGGGTCACGGCAAGCTCGCGCCGCTGCGGCGCCTCCACCCCGGTGACCGCATCGTCTATTACTCGCCGAATGAGCGAATCCGTGCCGGTGCACCCATCCAGGCATTCACCGCGATCGGTGTCATCAAGGACGGCGAACCCTACAAATTTGACGCGGGCGGTGGGTTCGTTCCGTATCGGCGTGACATAAAGTTCTTTGACGCCGTGGACGCCCCGATTCGCCCCCTCCTTGAAAAGCTATCTTTCACCAAAGGGCGTCCGTCCTGGGGCTCCGCCCTCCGCTTTGCAGTCTTCGAAATCACCAAAGCAGACTACTCTCTGATTGCGAAGGCGATGGGCGTCGTTGATTAACCGGCGGGTGGTCACTCTTCGCGCGCCTGAAGCTTCCGCCAATTTCGCGCGAGCACGACCAACCCGGACCGCAATTACTTAAAGTCCCGCATGATATTCGAGCGTGCCGCAATCTTCGTTTCTCAGCAGGCTGCCCGTCTCAAAGCATCCCGCTGCGGATCACGCGCTCGTTTTCTGGCTCGCGGAACCTCTTTCCAGTTCCACCTCGGCCAAAATCGGCACGCCCTTCGCGCAGGCCTCAACGCCCATGGAGACGCAGATCTGCAAGACCGTCATGATTTCTTCCGGGGTCGCTCCAGCTTTGAGTGAACCTTGAATGTGCCTGCGAACGCCTGGCGCGTACATGTGCGTGATGGACGCGTCGAAAGCGATGCTGATCAACTCCATGAACCTTGGTGTGAACACACCGCTCTTGTATACGCTGGCCCCGAAGGCAAAGAATTCATCGGTCCAGGCGGGTGAAATCTCGTAGAAAGGATCCCACGCTGTGTTCCATTGGCCTATCGCGCGCATCGCATCGCAGGCCGGAGTCTCTGGCTTCGGACCGCCCGACGGCTTCACACCCGCCGCTTTCATCTCCTCAAGGAGGATGGGCGCACCCAGGCTGCATGAGTGGACCGCCAGTCCGAAACCACACTTCAGGACGAGGAGAATCTCATCGCGGGTCGCGCCGGCATCGAGTGCTGCGCGAATTTGGCGGCGCGTGCCTGCTTCGTCCAGGTTCGTGCAGGAGCAATTCAGCCCGAGGTAAATCAGTTCCACCTCCTTCCGCGGAAGAACTCCGCTGGTCCATGGGTTCATTCCCACCCGCAACAACAGTTCCGCCCCTTTGGGGTCCCATTCCTTAAGTTTGTCCAGGGATGCCCCCCAAGGATTCGGTGGCTGGTCCGTGGCTGAGGCTTTTGTTGCTCCACTCTTTGTCGCCATTTTCTAGTCTCCTTGTCATCCAGTTTCGTAACTCGCTTTGACTCGGAAGAATCTCGTGCCGGAGATTCGACTACACCTCTGCCTTACTTGCCGAACGCTGCGCTTCTCGCAAGTGGACGCCGACAAAGTCTTGTATCTTTCTTCGCGCCATCTTTGATTCCGGCGCCGCGACCAGCCCCATCTAACTAGCCGCCTATTGGCGGTCGTAGATAGACAAACAATCTGGACAGCATGACCGCCATGAGTAGGCCGCCCGCTCCCAAAACGAGCACATCGGGGATGTGACGGACATGGAATTCTCCGACATGACACACAAGCAAATACCCTACTGCGACATTTATGGAACCCCAGAGCACATTGACCGTTGGCGAGGACTGCTTGCCGGGCTGGAAAGCGAATGGCGTCGGGAGCCGATGCCCGGACACTCCGCTCGTCAAGTGTGGAACGGCGTTCATGAGAAAAACGCCCCCGAAGAAGTAAGCGACGTAGCTATACCACTGCACGGCTCCCCCTTTCATTGCGACGGCGCGCTTCATGATCTTGTTCCTAGCCGTTGCCGAACATTCGCGGAACTGATCCGGGCCGTCAAGTCTCCGGTTCTGGAGAAGGAACACCGTAGGATGAATTCATCCCAGAGCGATTGGGTCCATTAGCCGACAGTCACCATAATCCTTCCGCCGACAACTTTTACCGCGTAGGTTGCGACCCCAAAATCCGAAGTGCCCGAAAAACATCCTGTGGTGACATCGAACTTCATTCCATGCAGCGGACAAGTCACGATCTTCCCGTCGAGCTTTCCTAGTCCCAGCGAGCCGCCGGCGTGAGGACACGTATCGGCAATGGCGCAGATATTCCCGCCCACGTTGAACAGCGCCACGTCCTTCCCTGCGGCCTTGAACGGTGCACCCGATCCTTCCGGGATCTGCTCGACGTGCGCTATTTCAATGAAGTCCGGCACACCGTTCTCGGGCGACATCGGCTTGGTGTCACTGGAGACTAGACACCGGCTATCTTGATGGAGGTTTTCACATCGTCTTCCCACTCGCCCGCGTGGATATGTCCGCATCCACCCTGCGCGGCGGGATAGTACTTTCCGTCCGTTTCATGCACGATGAAACCCATGTTGCCCGGCCGGCGATTGGGAGGCAGGCCGAGGGTGGAAAGCGTTTCCTCAGTGGATTTGTAAGTGACCCCGATCTTCAACATCTGGCGCGCCTGCTCGGGTGTGGCGATTGCCCGCCCCAGCTCCTTGGCCATGCGCACATGGCGTTCGATCATTTGAATCGTGTTCATGCGCTCGCCCTTCGTCGTGTTCCAAAGGTTGTCCTCAATGCCCGCGCGGGTGTGTTGCCCCAGCGCGATGCAGATCGCAGCGACGGGGTGGCTCAGACGGAAGGTCGTCTGGTAAGTGAAGAAAGAGCCGTGGGGCGTTCGACGGATCAACTCCATCAGGTCGAATGGATTTGCGCCGCAGACGCCACCACCACCTATGCTGAAGAAGCCGTTCACCGGCCCCTTGTAGTAGCCCTTGCGGATGAGACGCTCCACGAGTTCGAGGCTGTGAACGTGGCCGAGCGCGAAATACGGCTGGATGCCGTTGTTGACCAGGCGCTTGATGTTTTCGAGATAAAAGTCCGGCGTCGAATCAGCCACAAGATTGGCCATCGCATGGAGCATCGCCGGGTTGGTGAAACGCGTTCCTTCAAAGGCATCATCAACGGGATGAAGCGCCGTCAGATCATAGAGGCTGGTACCACAGGTAACGGTGACTTGATCCGGCTTAGGATTGACCTCAGCCAGCTTGTGGCGCGAGTCGTAGCTCTGGAACTGCGCTTCTTCGCCTGGCTCGGGCGCAAAAGAGATGGACCCGCCGAGCTGCAGGATCATTTTCGGCACGGCATTGCGCAGACGCCCGATTTGATCGTTGTACTGCTTGAAGTCCTTCGAAATGTGACCGGTCTTTGGATCGCGCACATGGATGTGCAACAGCGTTGCGCCTGCGTTGAAGCAGTCCACGGCAGCCTGGACCTGTTCGTCCCAGGTGACCGGGAGCTTCTGTTCAGGCGTGCAATCCACCGGCATCCAAATTGGCCCATAGGGCGCAGCGGTAATCATCAATGGCGCTTGATTTTCGGGCAACAATGAGTCGTCTGTAAAATACATTTGCGTTCTCCTCTAGGATTGACTTTCGCATCTTGGCGGGGCCAATAGCTCTCCGTCCGTTTCGTGGGCCAAAACCGCCCCAGAAGTCATCTGCAAGTAGACTTCCGAGTGATCATGGAATGGGTTCCACAATATAACTACGTGATCCAAAACGAAATGCAGAAGTCAGGACGACGGGAAGGAAACCAATTCGATTGAACGGTCCCACGACATGTCGGAGGGCCTCCGAAATGTTGGACGATCTTTGTGGCGAAGGACTCCAAAGCCCTGATTAGCGCGGTAACCGGGCAAGTTGGGTCCGGTACGCTGCCACTGGCGGATGGCCCATCGTCATACGGGCTCGGCCTCAGCCAATTTCGTCCGAGCACGACCAAGAAGGTTCTTTCGTGGAATGTCATCCGGAACTCCGCTGCATTTGACCCTAATCCACAACGGTCGAGCTGCCAATCATCGCGACGATGACGCTCGATTTTCGCGTTTCGAATTTCGACTCCTACCTCGGGCGGGTGGCCCACGCTCGAAATCCTGTTACCTGCCCCAAAGCCGATGCGGAAGCAAGTACGTGAATCCCGCAAACGCTTCCCACTGGGTGGATGTGCTGGTTAGCCCGTGATCGAAACCCGCGTCGAGTACGAGCGTTTTTCTTGCTGTGTAACCCAGCGCCCAAAGATTCCCCACCGCATTTCCCCGAAGGAATGGCTGCGTGAAGTGCCAGATTTCACCTGACAGAGAAAACTTGCCGGCAATCGCGTGCGAAATTGAAAGCGACTGGCCGTACTGCACTCGGCGAACCGATCCCTGAGTCACCTCGTTGAACATGGCGTTGGCATCGTAATGAAAACCCTTCACGTCGGCGCTGGCCAGAACCAGCGCGGAGTTGACCGGGCTGCCGAAATCCAGTTCCGGAGCGCCGCCGTCGTACGCGCGATGAAAATAGCTCACGGCCACGGTGGGCACGGCGCCTTCTCCATGGAAGACCACCACCTGCGCGCCGAAGAAAACGTCCGCCACGCTGTTCGCGGTAATCCCGTCCGAGGTGTAGTGGGCGATCGGCTCAGCGGCGGCCAAGAGTTCCAGGCGCGGCGCCACCGAGAGCTTGATGACTTCGTTGAAGCCGACGCGCGAGGAAAACTCCGGCGAGTCTGTTGCGCCGAGCACGCCTGTCTCGAATTGCAAGTAACCTACGGGAGTGAGCGTTGCCGGCGTCGAGACGGTTGGCCTGCCCGGATTGGCTTCGGGCTGATCGGGCAAATCTGTTTGCGCCGTCGCGCGCGGGAGCAACACAAGCAGCCCCAGACATGCGCATTTCAGGGCGACTAGAATCGCGTTCAGCGCCGATCGCACGTCGGCATTATCGCACCGGCCCGCCGAGCGGCCCACCAGTATGGCGGGTGCTTCATCCTTTTCGTCCCTTTTATCAAATTGATTCAGAACGCAGGCGAATTGCGCCACTTCACACCCGTGCGAGAGTACCCGGTCGCGCCTCGCACCGTTGCCTTTCACGTCCGTAGGGGCGCTGCTTGCTGCGCCCTGACCTGTGCCTGGGCACGGGCGGTGAGCTTCGAACAGGGCGAAAGTGGACCAAGCGGAATAATTCGGCGGGTGGCCCTCCCTTGGGCAGCTTTCCTTCCGCCAATTTCGCGCGTGCCCGACTCACACCGCAGTTCGTTCAAGTCACGCATGACATTCGAGGGTGCCGCACTCTTCGCTTCCCAGAAGGGTGCGAGCCTACGCCCTGCAATCACGCACTCTAGCTCGGCCGTCGGTCGCCCTTGGAAACGGCCGCACCGCAGGTCCGCGGCGGATGAATGTCAATTCCCGGTCGGAATAATCCCGGCATTCTCGACCATCAGAATCACCGTCCGCCGCAACGCCCGAGTCCGATGCAAGACCGCCTTGGGAACCACGAACCCCTGCCGCGGATTCAATTCCACCGTCCGGCCTTCCAAATCAATCAGCAATTGCCCTTCAACTACGAAGAAAAACTCGTCATCATTGTCGTGCTTGTGCCAATGGTATTCCCCTTCGACCACTCCCAGCCGCACGACCGAGCCATTCACCTCGCAAAGCGTTTCGTTGAACCACTTATGAATACACGCATCCGCGAGCGCCTTCACATCCACAATCTCTAGCGGCTTGTAGTGCACATCGAGCAGCGTGACATAGGGATATTCCCGGGGATCACTCATCGCAGGTCCTTTCGTGACGCGTCTTCCCGCACTCCACAGCATTAGACTCTAATCCACAACTTCCGAGCTGCCAATCATCGCGACGATGACGCTCGACTTTCGGTTTCGAGTTTCGATTTTCGCGTTTCGCATTTCGAATTTCGATTTTCGACTCCTACCTCGCCCCTTCCCCCCTCCCCGGCCAGACTGTCGGCACTGTACTTTTTCTATCCCTCCGCACAGTCGCGCCGCCGCCCGCAAGGTGCCAAGCTAAATTTGGAGTATTGAAATGACAGAGACGAGATTCGCCATGACGAGCATGTCGCCGCCGAAAGGATGCCGCATTCGCACGTCCGCGACTCTGCATTTCGCCAAATCCCGGTTCGGACAACGAGCCGGGATCCCAGTGCGCGCCTTATGCGTCCCAGACGGAGTGGCGGCGCCGGGTTTACGCGCGAAGTCGGTGCACAAGCCGACGGATTTTCGCGCGCGAACCGCACCAAAAGAAGTGTCACACCGTGCAAAGTAATTTCCCACGTATCTCACACAAAACAAACGACGGGCACCCCAAAGAAGTGACACACAAATCGGGGGGCCAGTGCGCCGGTATTTCCGCGGTCTGGAGGTGCCAGCGTCGTGAATTTTCTACTTTCGATTTTCCGATTTCCCTTTTCCACTTTCCGGAAACCGCCCGCCGATTCTTGCGAGTTTCCCCTGATTGCTCCCCTCGTCCCGCACTCCACGCCGTCCGCCGAATCCGCGCGCTTCGGTGCTATAAAGATGGTGAGGAGATTCCGCTATGAGTCCCACTAATCCCGGCGACCGCCGCGAATCGCGGGCGCTGAGACCGAACACCAAAGTTCTCACGCAGGGCTTCGATCCGAGCCTGTCCGTCGGCTCCGCGCGCCCGGCCGTGTTTCGAAGCTCCACGTACGTGTTCCCGACGCCCGAAGCCGCGGAGCGCGCCTTCAATATTTCCTCGGGCCGTGCCCACATCGCCGAGGGTGAAGGAACTGACCTGATCTATTCGCGCTTCAATCACCCGAACGCCCAGATTCTCCAGGACCAGATCGTGAACCTCGAGGCGGACGCCACCGCCGCGCTCGCATTCAATTCCGGCACAGCCGCAATCATGACCTCGCTGCTCACTTTCCTGCGTCCCGGACAATCCGTCGTCTATACCATTCCGATCTACGGCGGCACGCAGCATTTCATTCAGGACTATCTTGAAAAGTGGGGCATCACCGGCATTCCCGTTCTCGGCTGGCGCGGCGATTTGCTCGCGGCCGCGATTGCCTCCGCGCCGAACCTGGGCGCCGTGCTGCTCGAAACGCCCGCAAATCCCACGCTGATCATGACGGACATTCATGAAGTCTGCGACGCTGTCGCCGCGTTGAACGTTCCAAAGGGCGAAGCGCGCCCGCTGGTGATGGTGGACAACACCATGCTCGGCCCGGCCTTCCAGCATCCGCTCTCGCTCGGCGCCGATCTGGTTATGTATTCAGGAACCAAATATCTTTCCGGGCTTAGCGACATGCTCGCCGGAATCGTGCTGGCAAAAGACGCGAGTCTGATTAAGAAAATCGCCCCGAAGCGCAGCCTCTTCGGCACCATCCTTCAGCCGGATGAATGCTGGATGCTTACCGGACGCTTGCCCACCGTCGAGCTGCGCATGACGCGCCAGAGCAAGAACGCGCAGCGGATCGCGGAGGAACTCGCCGAACATCCAAAAGCCGAGCGCGTGTACTATCCCACTCTGTTCACCGACCCCGAGCAGAAGCGAATTTATCGCGCGCAGTGCGACCATCCCGGCGCGATGTTTTCTCTGGAATTGAAGGGCGGCAAAGCCGCCGCGTTTGATTTCCTGCGGCACCTGGAGATCGCCATGAACGCGGTCTCGCTCGGCGGCGTGGAAACGCTCGCGTGCCATCCGAAAACCACCACGCATTCCGGCTTCACGGAGGAAGAATTCGCCCAAGCCGGGATCACGGACGGCCTCGTACGCGTATCCGTCGGCGTCGAGCATTGGCGCGATTTACTGAGCGATTTTACCCAGGCGCTGGACGCCATCTAGCGGACATAGAAAACATGGCCGCGAAGATTGAAGTCGAACAGGCGGGCGCGGACGAGTTTCACGTTCGCGTGATCGAAGGAAAAAGCGAGACGTCGCACGTCGTCACCATGAAGACGTCCGACTACGAGCGCATTTCCGACAAGAAAGTCGCGCCCGCCGAACTGGTGCATCGCGCATTTGAATTCCTCCTCGCGCGCGAGCGAAAAGAATCCATCCTCAGGAAATTCGATATAACCGTCATCAGCCGATATTTCGCCGAATTCGACCAAACCATGAAACGCAACCTCGAAGCTCTGTAGCGCGCTTTTCCACTTTTCGTCCAACGGACGAAAAGACCTGGAACTTTCTCTCCTCCTGAACGGAATCCATAGTGTAACCAAGATCGAACACAACTAGCAGAAGGAGAAACACGTGCAAGTTCACTCGAAAGCTGCGCTCATCGCTTTGGCTCTGGTTCTCAGTTGTTCCCCGATTTTCGCTCAGGGCGATCCTGGAGGTCCGCCGCCAGACAACTCCGGCCCGTCCGATGGTATGGGTCCCGGCGGCGGCATGCATCGAGGCGGCCCCGGCCGCGACGGCGGCGGATGGGGTCGAGGCAGCGACGGAGGAGACTGGGGCCGCGGTCAGCGCGACGGTTTCGGCGACGGTCGCGGAATGGGAATGCGCGGCGGGATGCGGGGGCGCGAATTCGGTCTCGGGCGATTGTTGAGCGACCCGGAAATTCGCACGCAACTTGGCGTGAGCGATGAACAGGCCGCGAAAATTCGTCAGCAGGAATCGGACTTCCGCAAGACGGCGATCCGCAGCAGAGCCGATCTGCAAGTGAAGCAGATTGATTTGCGGGACCTGATGTCAGCCGACAAACCGGACCGCGCGGCGATTGACGCGAAGCTGCAGGAAATCAGCACCGCGCGATTGGCGTTCGAAAAATCATCAGTTGATTACCGGCTGAATTCGCGCGACGCGCTCACTCCGGCGCAGCGCGACAAGCTCCGCCAAATCATGCGTGATCGTCGCGGACGCGGAGGCGACGGGGGCCCACGCGGCCCTCGTGGACCCCGCGGGATGGGGCCGGGCGGACAGCGCGGATCGGCTCCGCCGGCTAAGCCGCAGGGTCAGACTCCACCGAGCCAGTAAACATGTTGAATCGCCGGCTGCTTTTGCCAAGCGCAATCGCAGCCGGCGATTTTTGCATCAAAGATTATCTGTGCCCTCAGTCATCCAAGTAGAATGAAATTAATGCCAGCAACGCATAGCCGCGTCAAAAGTCCCAGGCGCGCTGGTGCGCGCAGACACGCCTCCAGAAAATGGCTCGCGCTCGTTCTTCCGCTGACGCTGCTTCCCTTCCTCGCAGCAGGCAAGCCGCAAGAGAGCCAACAGAAGCAACCGGGCCAACAGAGTCTGCCGAAACCGGATCTCAAAAGCGTCGTCAAAGTGGTGAATGTGCTCGCGACCGTGCGCGACAAGAAAGGCGAAATCGTTCGCAACCTGACCAAGGATGATTTCGTTCTAACCGAAGAAGGCAATCCGCAAACGATCAAGTATTTCATCCAGGAAAACGATCTGCCGCTGACTGTCGGCCTGCTTGTGGACACCAGCCTGAGCCAGCGGCACGTTCTGGGCGCGGAACGCACCGCGAGCTTCAGTTTTCTCGACCACACGCTGCACGAAGAGAAGGATCGGGCATTCGTAATTCACTTCGATCGCGAAGTGGAAATGCTTCAGGACCTGACGACTTCGCACAAGAAGTTGCAGGCGTCGCTTGATTTGCTCGAGACGCCCGACGAGGGCGACGGCAACTCGGGAGGCTCCGGGCATGGCTCGCACGGCAGGGGCGGCGCGGGAACTTTGCTTTATGACGCGGTATTCCTGGCGTCCAACGAAGTGATGAAAAAAGAGCTGGGCCATAAGGCGCTCATCATCCTCTCGGATGGCGTGGATCGTGGCAGCAAGGAATCACTCGAAGACGCGATCGAGGCCGCCCAACGCAGCGACACGCTGGTCTACTCGATACTCTTTTCAGACCGCGATGAACACAGCAACAATGGTGGTCACGGAGGCGGTTACGGTGGCCCCCACATCGGCTTGGGCGGCGGACCGATGGGCGGTGGCGGTCCGATGGGTGGTGGGGGAGGCGGAGGCGGTGGCGGTGGTCGCCAGAGCCCCCCGGAAGAGGACCATCCCGACGGCAAAAAGATTCTTGCGCAGATTTCCAGAGAAACTGGTGCGCGTATGTTCGAGGTTACGAAAAAATTGCCGATTGATGACGTATTCAAGCAAATCGAAGAAGAGCTTCGCAACCAATACAGCATCGGCTACACACCTGAGGGAGTGGATGCCGCGCTCGGATATCACAAGATTCAGCTGACAACCAAACAGAAAGACCTAACCGTGCAGGCGAGAGACGGTTTCTACGCCGATCGGTAGGACTGATGCGAATCGCAGTTCCCCTCCCCACAGCGACGATGGCGCAGTACTGCCTATTAAGCGAGCTTCTGCCAAGAGCGTCGCCAGAGCAGGGCTTGGACATAATCTACTAACCCTCTTATTTACAGCAATATCCGCATCGAGAACCGCAGGCGAATAATCTCCGATAGATCGAAAGTACTTGGACCAGGGTACGGGCAGGCCATTGGTACAGGTGGGCGGGGCGGCTACCTTGTGTGTGGGGAATCCAGCGCCAAAAAGGGCAGGCGAACCGGCCCCGGCGCTCTCTCTCACCATGACGCTGATACCAGACAGGACGTCCAACCTGCGACTGCGGACGAAGCTCGTGCTTTCGTTCGTGGTGATTATTGCTGCGCTGAGTTGCGTCACCCTGCTTGCTGTGCGCCATGTGGCCAAGAAGCATTTGCAGCAGGAAATTGTGGCCGAAACGCAGACCTCGACTCTGACGTTCATGGCCATGATTCACGAGCATCAAATCGCACTGGCCCGCAAAGCGGACCTGCTGGCGACGCTCGCAGATCTGACCGCTCTGGATCAGGGCACTTTTCAGCAATCCACCGACAACGCGTTCGAGACGGACGGAAGCGACCTGGTGGTTCTCGCGGATGACAATCACCAGATCACGACACTGCATACCACGAATCCACGACTTGACGTCGGCAATCGCTCAACAGTTGCTGATCGCCTCGCTGGCAAAGAAAAGCACGTGCGACTGGTGGTACGCCGGAGGCTCTCTCTATCAGGTTGCCGTACAGCCCGTCCGTCGCGCACCGTCCGCGAACAGCGCGCAATTGGCCACGGTCGTGGTAGGCCGCGAAATTGACTACTCCGCGATCCACAATCTGGATCGCACTCATTCCGCCGATCTTGCCTTCAGCTACAACGGGGAAATTATTGCCAGCACGATGGGTCCTCTGGACGAACACGATCTAAATCTGCAAGCGCGCGATTTGCAGGCGGCTGGGCAAGTCCAGATCGCGAACCAGAACTTTTACGCCATCTCGGTCGGACTCACGGATGGCGACGGTCCGGCTGCTCGATTAATTGCATTGAAATCGTACGCTCGAGCCGAAGAATTCCTAAGTGAGCTGAATCTTCTCCTCGCAGGACTGGGCGTTCTGGCGCTAGTGATCGGCGCCTATCTCGCGCTTCTAATCTCCGACACGCTCACGCGCCCGCTCGCGAGCCTGGACCGCGGCGTACAGGCGCTGGAACGCGGCGACTTTGCATTCCCGCTCGAAGCCCGTGGCGGAGACGAGGTGGCGCACGTCACGCGCGCCTTCGATCAAATGCGCGGCACGCTGCAGAAAAACGAATCGCAGAAACGCCAGCTTGAGGAAGAGCTGCGGCAATCGCAGAAGATGGAAGCGCTCGGCCGACTGGCAGGTGGCGTCGCGCACGATTTCAACAACTTGCTTACCGTCATCAAGGGCCATTCGGAACTCATCATCGAGCGGCTGCCAACAAAAGATCCGCTGCTTGGTAGCGGCCAGCAGATTCGTAAGGCGGCGGATCGCGCCGCTTCGCTCACGCGCCAGATGCTGGCATTCAGCCGGCGGCAGGCGCTGGAACCCACTGTGTTCGACATGAATTCGCTGGTCGCGGACATGTACAAGCTGCTGAAGCGCCTGATTCACGAAGACATCGAGTTCACGTTCCGTGCCGGCGAGTCGCTCGGCAGGATAAAGGCAGACACGGGCCAGATCGAGCAGGTTCTTCTGAATTTGGCCGTGAATGCTTCCGATGCCATGCCGCGGGGCGGAAAGTTAGTCATTGAGACGAAAAACGTGCAGGTTGATCCCGAGGCTGCCAAGTCCCGCCCGAATCTTGAGCCCGGTTTCTACGTGATGCTGGCGGTCAGCGATACGGGCCACGGGATGACGCCGGAAACGAAAGCGCGAATTTTCGAGCCGTTTTTTACGACGAAGGATTCGGGAAAAGGAACCGGGCTTGGTCTGGCGACCGTGTACGGCGTCGTGAAGCAGAGCGGCGGTTTCATCTGGGTTGATACGATGGTCGGAAAAGGCAGCCGATTCGAAGTGTACCTGCCGCGCGTGGAGCAGGACATTACGCCGTATCCGACGGAAGAGCTGGCGGCGCCGAAGACACGGGCGGCCGGGACCGTGCTGCTCGCCGAGGACGAAGAGGCCGTGCGCACGCTGGCGTTCGAATTTCTGACTGCGGCAGGTTACCGCGTGTTTGTTGCAAGCGATGGCCAAAAGGCTTTGGAAATCGCGGAGACGCTCGCCGAGCCGATTCACGTGCTGGTCACAGACGTCGTGATGCCGAAGATGCGCGGGCCGGAGTTGGCGAAGCGGCTCAAGAGTATTCGCCCCGACCTCAAGGTTGTGTTTATGTCCGGGTACCTCGAGCAGAACGAGGGCGGCGAGGATTTTACGGGGAGCGCGGCGTTTCTACAGAAGCCGTTTTCGAAAGACATTCTTGTGCGCCATGTGGGCGCGGCTTTGCAGGGTGAAGGATCCACGGTTTCGGCTGTGCACATCGCATAGAAGTTCGATCCCCGGTTGTTTTTCTGGAAGAAGATTCCCGCGCGAGACAGCCGCTCGTGGCTAAGCGTTTTTGATGCCGGACCGGGTCCGCCTGCGGCGGACTACGCCCCTACTGAGGAACACCAGAGATAGGCCGGCGTGGTCGCGCCAAGCATCTGCGCCGGGCGCAGCATGCTGCGCCCCTACGAAGAAACACAATTGCCAGATGGGCGGCACCGAGGCAAGCATCTGCGCCGGGCACGATATATCGTGCCCCCACTGAGGAACACCAGAGATAGGCCGGCGTGGTCGCGCCAAGCATCTGCGCCGGGCGCAGCATGCTGCGCCCCTACGAAGAAACACAATTGCCAGATGGGCGGCACCGAGGCAAGCATCTGCGCCGGGCACGATATATCGTGCCCCTACTGAGGAACACCAGCGATAGGCCGGCGTGGTCGCGCCAAGCATCTGCGCCGGGCGTGGTCCGCCGCGGCGGCCTACGCCCCTACGAAAAAACCCCAATGCGGGATGGGCGTGGCCGCGCCAAGCATCTGCACCGGGCGCAGCATGCTGCGCCCCTACGAAACCATTGCTTGATGGCGAGAGAGCGCCAAGCATTTGCGTCGGGTCCGCCGCGGCGGCCCCATACGAATTCGAAATCTATTCGTCCTCCCTGTTTTCGTCGTAAAGGAACTCGCGGAAACCGCTGCCTCAGGAACAAAGGTGTTTACTGCACGGTGATGATTACGGTGGCGGCAGTGCGGCCGAAGGCGTTCGTGGCGTAGAGCGTGTAGGTGGTGGACTGCGAGGGGGTGACTACCACGCTGGTGCCGCGCGTGGCGCCGATATCGGGCGAGACGATCAGATATGAGGCGCCCGTAACGGCCCAGTTCAGCGTGACGGAAGTGCCCGCGGAAATTGACTGTGAGCTGGCCGTGAAGCTGGAGATATTCGGCGCGGCGCCTGCGGGAACATTTGCCGACGTATAAATCGGATTCATTTCCACGACGTCGAAATCCTGGTTCGTGACACCGCCAAGATTATGCAGATCGTCGTTGCTCCAGCGATCGTCGGGCGCGCCGCTGATATACATGTTCGAGCCGTTGTCAGCCATGATCATGCCGTATTTCTTGAGTGCCGTCAGAATCACCTGATTCGCGGCGGAATATCCTGAAATATCGAAACTTGCTTTGAGACGCAGGCGCATGCCCATCGGCGCGGCATTGGCATTGGATGAGGTTGCTGCCCAGTGCGAGGCGGGCGGCGTGAAAGCGGCGCGACTGAGATCCAGCGTGAATCGCAGGGCGTGGTTGATCGCGCCCGCGGCGACTTCGTCATAACGCGCCAGGCCCGGAAATATCGGCAGACCGGCGGCGTCGGCGGAAGTCCAGGTGTAAGGGCGCTGCTCGTCGGCGGTCAGATCCCAGACGGCGGCGGAGCCGGCGTTCCAAGCGGAGCCGCTCGGAGAGGCGCTGTACAGCTCGTAGAGCCAGCAATTTGAATTGTCGAGGATCAGGACGTGCTGATCTCCGCTCGGATTCGGGTCGCCTTCAATTGGGGCGTTGAGCGGAATTGGCATCGGACCGGGATCGCTTTCGTCACCGTAAGCGGTGAAGTTGATGGTGACGGGACCTTGCGTCGAGTCAACGACCTGGTACGGGATGCCAATGATCGAGCCGGCGTAGAGGCCCGAACCGAAGTCCGGATGCAATCCGATGCCAGTGCCGATGAACGCAATGAGCGCAGCGGAATTCGGATCAACGGGGGCGCTTGAGATGTCCTGATTCCACAAATTGTCCGCAGGAAACGGTACGAAACCGCCGAGACTGCCTCCCTGCCCTGTCTGCATCACGTTGCACGCGAGCGGAGGAGGCGGTGGTGGCGGAGGCGGAGGACTACCGCCTCCCGATGAAGTTACTTGCAGACTGACGGCGTTCGAGGTGCTGCTGCCCGGATCGGGATTCATTACGGTGACCGCAATCATGCCGACCGTCGCGGCAGTGCCGGTCGCCTGAAGCCGCGTCGAGGACGAGAAAGTGGTTGTGAGGGGCGAGCCAGCCAGCATCACCTGCGCGCCATTGACGAAGTTGCTCCCGGTGACCGTGATCGCGATAGCGCCCTGAGTGACGGGCATTGGAGAGATTGTGGTGAGCACCGGAACTGGATTCCACAGCGTGACGGCGCTTTGGCCGGACGCACTCGAATCGGCCATGCTGACAGCCTGCACCGTAACCGAGTTTGGACTCGGCAGAGTGGCTGGCGCGGTGTACACGCCGGACGCGCTGATCGTGCCGGTAGACGCTGCGCCTCCGGTGACGCTGTTGACCTGCCAGGTCACGGACGAATTCGATGATCCCGTTACTGTGGCGCTGAATGGCTGCGCGAGACCTGCGCGGACCGTAATTGGATTCGGCGAGACTGAGACGGTGATTTGGGGCGGCGGTGGAGGAGGCGCGCCGGGATTGCCGGCCGA
Source organism: uncultured Acidobacteriota bacterium (assembly GCA_963814855.1). Classification (GTDB taxonomy): domain Bacteria; phylum Acidobacteriota; class Terriglobia; order Acidiferrales; family UBA7541; genus Palsa-295. The sequence goes on along the minus strand of CAWFEL010000007.1, from coordinate 705,126 downwards.
TGAGCCGGTCACGCCCGCACAGTCAGCCTGGAATAGGGCCGCGCCAAGCACAAAAAGTAGAAGGATTCGTCGCATGATGGGCACGCTCGTGTTGACGACAACTATCGCGCAGCGCGCCGCGGAGAACTACTGTACGGAAGTACAGAATCGGGCCGGGGTCGAAGGCTCTATTGATTTAGCAACGGAATGCTCGATGCCGCAGGAGGCGGCGGAAACGATTTGAGATAGGTGTAGATATCGGTGATGTCCTGGTCGGAGGCGACCTTGGTGGTGTAGGGCGGCATTTGGCCTGTGGGCGCGCGGACGTAACGAAGGGCAGCCGCGAGCGTGATCACGGGTGGACCGATGCGCGGGCCGGTGCTGGCGCCCGCTCCCTGCCGGCCGTGACATTCATAGCAGCCGTAGGCGGCGAATAGCTTTTTGCCGTTGTCCGCGTTACCCGTGAGCGCTGCACTGGCGGCGGGCGGAGGAGCCACGGATTTCAAGAAGGCGAAGATATCGCCGAGCTGCTCGTCCGAGACAGCTCCGACTGAGAATGGCGGCATCTTCCCCGTTGGCTGGCGGACGTACGCGATCAGCGCGGGAAGTTCGAACGGCGGCGGAGCGATCTGAATGCCCATCGAGGTGCCCTGCCCCTGCGCGCCGTGGCAGGCGACGCAGCCGGCGCTAGTAAAGGCGCGCTGGCCGTTGGCGATGCTGGCCGCGGAAGCGTCCTCGGATTTTGCCGCGGGAGCTTGCGCCTGAGCGCGCGAAGAAGAGAGCAGCAGCGCGAAGGCGATTGCGAGCACGGTCAGATTGCGCATGGCTTCTCCTTGACGATCCTTAACGGGGCTGCGTCAGCACGTCCACGAGCGCGGGATTACCGCCCTTGACCACTTCGATCGCGCGGCGAATCGCGGGCGCCAGATCGTTCGGATCGCTGATCGGACCCTCGGCATGCACGCCCATTCCCTGCGCGAGCTTTGAATAATCAATGGGAGGATCCACGAGCACGCTGCCGATGCTGGCGTTGGTGATGCCGCGATTGTGGCGGTCGGCCATGATTTGCACCTGCATCAGCTCCTGATGGTATGCGCGATTATTGTGCATCACGATCAGCAGAGGAATGCGGTGGTGCGCGGCTGTCCAGAGGACGCCGGGCGCGAACATGAGGTCGCCGTCGTTCTGGATGCTCACGGTGAGGCGGCCGTGTTTGCGGTTGGCGAGCGCGGCGCCGACGGACGCAGGCGCGCCGTAGCCGACGCCGTAACCGCCTTCGCCGCCGATATAGTGATAGTGCTTGTTGAAATCCCACAAGCGCAGCGGCCAGCGGCTGACGAACTGGCAATTCGATACGAGCGACCAGTCCTCGTTTTTTATCTGCGCCCAGATTTCCGCGGACATGCGCGCGGTGCTAATCGGGGTGGCATCCCAACCGGAGGCGGCTGCTTCGCGGCCTGCATTCATCGCCTGCTGATGCGCGGTGGCGAGCTTAGTGCCACGGTCGGCGAATGTGCGCTTGCGATCGTCCGTGAGCTGAAGCTTTACCGCTTCGATCAGCGACGGCAGGGTGGCCTCGGCGTCCGCGGCGATCGCGATATCAACCGGCGCATATCGCTGGAAATCCTGGTAATTGCTCTTCATGTACAAATCGTTGGCGGTGATGCTGACGAGCTTCGTACCGGGCTTCGTGGCCGACTTTATGACCGGATTTAACTGTCCGCCGACGGAGTTGACCGTGCTCCAGAAATCGGTGAGTTCGAGGCCGGCGATCAGATCGGCATTCGCGATGGCGGCGCCGCCGCGCTCGGTGTGGTTCAGCGGATGGCGCGTGGGGAAATTCATGCGGCCGTTGCGGTCAACGACGGGAGCTTGCAGAGTTTCGGCGAGTTCGATCAATCCAGCTAGACCGGCGGGAGTGCGGGCGACTCGATCGGTGACGAGCACGGGATTTTCGGCGGCGACGAGTAATCGCGCGACTTCCGCGACGGCGCCGGAATCTCCCACGGGCGGCGTGGTGATCGTGAGCTTCGGGATCGTCAAATTCGCGGAATCAGTGACGGCGTACTCCTGCAGCTCGTGGTCCGCGACGAGAGCGACGGGCATCATCGGAGCGGTCATCGCGATTTTGTAGGCGCGCACGGCGGATTCCGAAAATCCCTGGAGCGAAACCGGGCGGTCGTCCCATTTCACGTAGTCGCGAATCATCGCGGCCGGGTCCTGCGCGCTGTGCGTCCAGTCCACCTGGCCGAAACGCTCGGCGGTATCCCCGAAATTTCCGAGGATGATGTACACGGGCACGCGGTCGCAGAAGGCGTCGTAGATCGCCATCGAAGCGTGCTGCAGGCCGACGGTACCGTGAACGCAAACGAGCAGAGGCTTGCCTTCGATCTTCGCGTAGCCGTGGCCCATGGCGACGGACGACTCTTCGTGGCAACAGGTGATGAATTCCGGCATTTTGTTGCCGCCGTAATTGATGAGCGATTCGTGCAGGCTGCGGAAAGTGTTGCCGGGGTTCGCGCAGAGGTATTCGAAATTCAAAGTCTTGAGAACGTCCACCATGAAATCGGAGCCGGGGCGATCCACCGTCACCACTTCGACGCTCGGGGGCGAATCCGGCTGGGCTTTCAGGAGCGGCGGCGCGCCGGCGGCGCGCGGTGATTCAGGCGGCGCTGCGTTTGCGGCGGCAGGATGGACGACCAACGCGGCGGTGCCCGCAGCGGCCGCTCGAAGAAAATCGCGGCGATTCACCGAATCTTTTTTGGGCTTTCGCACTGCGGCACCCCCCGTTGTATGCGGGAGAGATTACTCCGATACCGGATTTCGCGCACCAGTCACTTCGGGGATTTTAGTGACGCGCGCTGCTCGGCAACCCATCCGAGGAAACGCTCCATGCGGGCGCGCTCGCGCCACATTAAGCTGAAGAATTGGCTGGCGCTGAGGCTCGCGGCTTCGTGGCCGAAGAATGTTTCCATGCGCCATTGGATGTAGGGCGATTTCCACGGAGTCAGGCGATGGCCTTTCGAGATGATCCAGTAGTAGCGCAGGGCGTTCAGCATCGAATCAAGCGAGACGCCGGACCCAGAGGCGCTCGGTGGCGGGTTTGCCGAGGTGGATGCGGCCGGAGCCGTGGCCCGCGACGGTGAGCGACATGGTCTCGTCGTATTCGCGGTCGAGGACGCGGACGCGCGCCGTGGGCCGGAGGTGACGCAGCTCGAGGAATTCGAGGAACGCGGGATCCTTCTCATACACGCGCAGAATTTCGTAGGTGTGGCCGACTTCGGTCTCGGAGAGCTTTACGGCGCCGTGTTTGCGGCGAAGACGCGACATTCCGCCGAAAAGCGGGACGCCGTGCGGGCAGCGGCTCTCGCGGCCAAAACGCGCGAGAAGCAACCGCGCAACTTCAGGAGAAATACCGTGCTCGAGGCGCTCGGCCTCTTCATGCGCGCGCGACCATTCCAGGCCGATGATTTCGGTGAGGAGTTTTTCGGCGAGGCGATGGCGCAGAACCAGATGTTGCGCCGCGCCCTTGCCCTTCGCGGAAAGCTCGATGCGCCCGCCGCGCCGCACGTGGAGATAGCCGGCGCGAGTCATGCGCTTGAGCGCAGCTGTAACTGCAGGAGGGGTGACGCTGAGGTCTTCGGCCAGTCGCGCGCTGATTGGGACTTGCTCTTCCTGGACGATCTCCCAGATGGCTTTTAAATAGTCTTCTTGGGAGACGCTGGTGGTTTCGCGGCGCATGTTATTTCGCTCTAAGAGAGGTTCCTCGTCGCGCTGCTCCTCGGGATGACGATACTGATCGGTTCGTCAGTTTCGCCGCGCATGGCGTTGTGGAGAGCAAGTCTACCTTATCCAGACGCGATTGCTGAATGGGCCGCTGGATGCCAAGCATGAGCGCCGGGCACGGTCCGCCGCGGCGGATGCCCTTACGGAACCGTCAATACTACCTTGCCGAACTGCTCGCGGTTTTCGAGGCGCTTGTGGGCATCGGTGGCGCGTTCGAGCGGCATGACGGTATCAATCACGGGCTTGAGCAGGCCGCGCTTGAACAGCTCGAGGACCGAATACAGCTCCGACTTGCTGCCCATGAATGAGCCGAGAATCGAGAGCTGGCGCGAAAAAACATAATTGATATTGAGCTTCCCCTCCGGACCAGTGGTTGCGCCGCAGGTGACCAGCCTGCCGCCGGGCTTTAGGCTGAACACGCTCTGCTCCCAGGTGGCCTGGCCGACGTGCTCGAACACGACGTCTACGCCGCGGCCTCCGGTGAGTCGCTTCACCTCGCGCGCGAATTCTCCCGTGTGCAGCAGAGTTTCGTCCGCGCCAAGCTGCTTCGCTTTCGCGAGCTTCGGGCTCGGAACCGGCTGTCGCGATCACGCGCGCGCCCGTGGCTTTCGCGATCTGAATCGCAGCGCTGCCGACTCCACTGCCCGCGGCGATCACGAGCACTTCTTCGGACGGGCGAAGCTGCGCGCGTGTAAAAAGCATGTGCCACGCGGTAAGAAAAACGAGCGGAATCGCGGCGGCTTCCTCGAATGTTAGATTGCCGGGAATCGGAATCACGTTGACTGAGGGCGATCGCATGAATTCCGCATAGCCACCCGGTATCGTGGAACCGAAGAGCGCGTACTCCTTGCAGAAACTGTCGCGGCCGGCGATGCACTGCTCGCACTGCCCGCAGGAAACTCCCGGGGCGAGGAGCACTCGGTCACCCACGCCAACGTTCGTGACCTCCGCGCCGATCTTGGCGACTTCACCGGAGATGTCGCTGCCCGGAATGTGCGGAAGCGGTACGTTTCTGCCGGGGAGTCCTTTGCGAATCCACAGATCGAGGTGATTGAGGGCACAGGCGCGAACACGGACGAGGACGTCGCGCGCTCCGATGGCCGGTTCGGGCACTTCGGTATAGCGCAGAACTTCGGGACCGCCGTGCTCGGAGAAAATGACTGCCTTCATGGGAAGTCCTCGCTCGATTGAAACGCGGCATAAATTAGCATCGCGCCCAGGCGGTGTCCAGCCGGCAAGCCTTCGCGGCACATTGAATTGACACCGCTGGCGGGGCAAAGTACGCTCGACAAATCGGCATGGACCTATTCGAAGAGATCGTGCGGATGCGGCGGGCGGGCGAGCGAGGCGCGCTCGCGACCATCGTCCACACTAATGGCTCGATTCCGAGCTATGAAAGCTCACGGATGCTGGTGCGCGAAGACGGCTCGATTGCCGGCACAATCGGCGGCGGCTGCGTGGAAGCGGACGTGTGGGCGGCGGCGAAAGAAGTGATGCAGATCGAGCAGCCGCGGAAGATGACGTTCAACCTGAATCACGAGGCCGAATACGACGCGGGGCTCATCTGCGGGGGGACGCTGGAGATTTTCGTCGAGCCGATTCTGCCGCAGCCGGTTCTTTATATTTTTGGCGGCGGGCATGTCTCGTCGGCGGTTGCGCGCTCAGCCAGCGCCGTCGGGTTCGGCATCGCCATCGCGGACGACCGCGAGGCCTTTGCCAACGCCGAGCGCTTCCCCATGGCTGGCGAGCTTTACACCACGTACGAAGACGCTTTCGAAAAAATCAAGCCGAACGCTTCGAGCTATCTGCTGATTGTCACGCGCGGGCACAAGGACGACATGCGCGTGCTGGCGTGGGCGGTGCGAACCGACGCGCGTTACATCGGGATGATCGGCAGCAAGCGCAAAGTGCTTTCGGTTTACAAGGCGCTTGAGCGCGAAGGATATTCTCCGCGCGAGTTCGAGCGCGTGCACGCACCCGTGGGACTCGATATTGGCGCGCTCTCGCCCGAGGAAATTGCCGTCAGCATCGCGGCAGAATTGATCGCCGTGCGCCGCAATGCGCAGAATTTGTCGCACAAGTCGGTGATGAATCGGCTTACAACCGCTCGCGCCGTTTGATTTCGGCGGGAATTAAAATCCGCGCATCCACAACCAACCGTGGCACAGTCTTCGAAATCCCTAAAGCCCCTGGCAGCGGTGATACTTTCCGGTGGTGAATCCCGTCGCATGGGCGCTCCCAAGGCGCTGATTCCCTATCGAGGAAGGACCTTCGTCGAACACTTGCTCGAAATCACGCGACATAAGAGAGTGGGGATAATTCGGATCGTCGTCGGCGCACACGCTGCCGAAGTTCGTGAAAAATTGATCGCTCATGCCACGGACATCGTCGTGAACGCGGATTGGGCGAAAGGACAGCTCTCTTCGATTCAGGCAGCAATACGAAGCCTGCCCGACGGCGCGACGGAGGGAATGATTCTCTGCCCCGTGGACCATCCGATCGTTTCCGCGGAGCTGGTCGCGAATCTGATCGCAGAATTCGACGCGAGCGGGAAAGCCATCGTGCTGCCGACGTATCAGCGACGGCGCGGGCATCCGGTAATTTTTCGCGCGAGCTTGTATCAGGAATTGCTGGATGCCTCATCCGAAGTTGGCGCGAGGCAAGTCGTCTGGGACCATGCACCCGAGGTGGGCGAGGTTGTAACGGAAGAGGAAGGCGTCGTCCTCAATATCAACGATCCCGCGACGCTTGAGCGAGCGCTCGGTCGCTTCGATGCGCAATAGAATCCGAGATTCCCGGCCGCACTAGAGCTTTCGTATAAGCGCGGCGACCACGTCGGTGCAAAGCTGCGCGGCGTGAAACGACGCAGGCGGAAGCCCGCCAAGCGCATTCGATATCTGCTCGGGGGTAATGGAACTCGCCTCCGTTGGAGTTTTCCCGCTCAGGAGATCGGTCAGCACGGAGCTCGATGCAATCGCTGCGACGCAACCCTGCGTCTTGAAACGCGCCGCGGCAATGCGGCCGGATTCAATTCGAACGGAGAGCCGCAGTACATCGCCGCAGACCGGATTTGTCGCTTCGACAACAGCGGTGGCATCGGGAAGGTCGCCTGCATTATGAGGATTGCGGAAATGTTCGAGCACCGCATCGTTGAACACGGGCGACAGTATAAAGCAGAGCGCCTGACACTCAATGTGCGCGTTCGGTACAGCGGTGTGAAATGTTGCACATTCTTTTAAAGCGGCTTTTCCTTTCGCTTTTCCTTTGAATCCGATTGACACCAAGGGGCTTACGGGGATATCTTTGTCGTCCTAGCCAATGCTTCTCGTCAGGGCGCGAGGGGCATCGTTAAATTCGCCTACATATTTTCGTCAGGAGAGACTACAGATGCGACGACTCGGATACCTACTCACCCTTGCGATGGCCATCGTGCTGGTTGCGACTTCCGGCTTCGCGCAGGATGGGAAGCTGAAAATCAAAGTTACGCCTGCGCAGGCGTACGTTTTCGTGGACGGCAATGCCATCCGCGAAGGAAGCCACTCTATCCCCCTCAGCCCGGGTAAACACACTGTGGTCGTGGTGAACTACGGCTACAAGATCTCAACGCAGGACGTCACGATCGAGGCGGGCAAGTCTACCCCGCTCGAAGTGAAGCTGGATGCCTATGGCGATAAAGTCCCCGCTCCCTACGGCCGGATCATGATTGAATTCAAGCCTCAGGGGAAGGCCGCCGTTTTGCTGAACGGCAAAACACCGGGTTACTTCGTCGGCAACGTGGATGAGTTCAACCACGATTGGTGGTGGCATCAGGAGCTTCTGGTCCCGCCCGGCACTCACCAGGTGACGATTACCCGCGAGGGTAAGGAGCTGTATTCCGGCAGCGTTACGGTGAAGGCTGGCGAGAAGGTGATCGTCCACGTAACGAATTCCGGCAAGCTCGAGACGAAGCCATGGAAGCGTGGCGACGATCTGACGAAGAAGGCCCCGTTGGCGCGTTTCACCGCCGGCACCGCGAGCGCCACTGTGGTTGTAGCCCCGACGAAGATCCTTTCGTTCTCGGCAAACCCGGCGACCGTGAATTGCACGCAAAGCTCCAGCTTGAGCTGGACGACAGCCGATGCGGTGGATACGTCAATTGACAACAGCGTGGGCGTCGTGCCGAACAACGGAAGCAGCTCGGTGACACCGCTCGCAACCACGAACTACACTTTGACGGCTGCGGGTCCCGGAGGCATCGTCACCAGCGCCTCCTCCGTAAACGTCAACACGGCGATTCAGGCAAGCCTGAATGCGAATCCGTCCGATTTGCACTACCGCAAGATCGGCGACAAGGTGATCACCGACGATTCCTCGACCGTAACCTGGACAACGTCGAACGCCGGCACCGTGACGATTGATGGCCAGAAAGTTGATCTGAACGGCAACGAGACCGTGAAGGCCGATCCTGCGGATTCATCGCAGGTTGCGGACGGCGGCGCTGCCCGAACGATTGACGAAACGAAGAACGTCACGCTGAACGCCACGAACGTCTGCGGCGGATCGGCCACGCAAACGGCGGCGATACACGTGACCGGCTCGGTTGAGCCGATTCCGGCCGTCACTCTGCAGAGCATCTTCTATCCCACGGACTATCCCGATAAGAAGAATCCACAAGTCGGACTCGTCCGCAGCCAGCAACTCGCTCTCGCAACACTGGCCGGCGGATTCAAGAAGTATCTCGAGTACGATCCGGATGCGAAACTGTCGGTGGAAGCCCATGCGGACGAACGCGGCTCGAAGCCCTTTAACCAGGACTTGAGCGAACGCCGCGTCGAGCGGATCAAGCAGTATCTCGTTGACCAGGGCGTCTCGGCGGATAAGGTACAGACCGCGGCCTATGGTAAAGATCAACCCCTCGACAAGGCTACCGTCAGCACACTCGAAAGCACGAACCCGAGCGCCCCGCCCAAGGCGAGGCTCGCGGACAAGCGCACCGATTGGCTGGCGTACAACCGTCGCGCGGATATCGTGCTTCTGCCCTCCGGCAAGAAGTCGGCGCAGTTCTTCCCGCACAGTGCCGACGATTCGAAGCTGATCTGGCAGGCGCCGAAGCCGCCGCTCGCGAAGGTGCAAGCGGATCAGTAGCCGATTCTGAAACCTAACCTGCGCGCCGGGGAGCGAAGGCTCTCCGGCGCGTTTTTGTTTTTGGAGGGATGCCGATGGCGACTCTCGGGGCGGCCAAGCCTGTCATCGTTATTTGCACCAGGGACCGCGGTCGTGCGACGGCGTTCTATCGCGACGCGCTGGGGCTGACGTTTGCGCACGAGGACGACTTCGCCGCCGTATTCAATACCGGCGGAGTCACCCTGCGAATTTCAACGGTTGCAGATTTTGCGCCGCATGAACATACGATCCTCGGCTTCAGCGTCCCGGACGTGCCAGCGACCGTGAAATCGCTCATGGAGAATGGCTTGACCTTTCAGCGATTCCCGCACATTCCGCAAGATGAACTCGGCATCTGTACTTTGCCGGGCGGCAAGGTGCGCGTGGCTTGGTTTAAGGATCCGGACGGCAACGTGCTTAGCGTGACGAACGCGTGATAGGACTTTCCTGGTGCTAACAGTCGTCGCCGCTCTTATTCAATCCGAAGGCAAGCTGCTGGTGTGCCAGCGGCGGCGCGGTTCGAAATTCGAGTTGCTGTGGGAATTCCCCGGCGGCAAAGTAGAGCCCGGCGAGACGCTGGAGTACGCGCTCGAGCGGGAGCTACGGGAGGAGCTGGGCGTTGCAGCGCGGATCGGGTTAGAAGTGCACCGGCTCCAGCACCAATATCGTCCGTCGGGGCAGCCGTTTGAATTGGTCTTCTTCGCAGCGAGCGCCGCGCCGGGGGACATGCGGAATCTGGAATTCGAACGAATCGAGTGGTGCGAGCCGGCATCGCTGCCGCAGCTCACTTTTCTTGAGGCGGATCGCGACCTGATCGAAAGGCTGGCGAGCGGTGAAATTCAGCTGCCGCGGATGGGCTAGGATTTCTTCGCGCCGAAAATCTTGCGCACGATCATCGTGACGGGATCGTAGAACTCGTCCACGACGCGTTCCTTCAGCGGGATGATCGCGTTGTCGGTAATGTGGATTTCCTCGGGGCAAACTTCCGTGCAGCACTTGGTGATGTTGCAGAAGCCGATGCCCAGCTCTTCCTTCAGCATTCGCGTGCGATCGAGGCCATCGAGCGGATGCATCTCCAGCCCCGCCGTGCGGACGAAGAAGCGCGGTCCGCCGAACTGTTCTTTTTTATCGTGATCGCGCAGGACGTGGCAAACGTCCTGGCACAGGAAGCATTCGATGCACTTGCGGAATTCCTGCACACGGTCCACGTCCGGCTGGTACATCTTCCATTCGACGCCCGGCCGCGGCTGAAACGGGGGAATCTTTTTGTTCACTTTGTAATTCCACGAAACGTCGGTCACCAGATCCTTGATCACCGGAAACGCCTTCATCGGGGACACGGTGACGGGCTGGTCAAGCGGCAAGGAATCCATGCGCGTCTTGCACATCAGGCGCGGTCTTCCGTTCACTTCCGCCGAGCACGAGCCGCACTTTGCAGCTTTACAATTCCATCGCACAGCGAGGTCCGGCGATTGGTGGGCCTGAATCGAATGAATGGCGTCGAGCACGACCATGCCTTCGGTGACGGGAACTTGGTAGTCCACAGCTTTCCCGCCTTCCCGATCGCCCCGGAACACTCGCAAGGTTGCGTCTGCCATCTCGAATCTCCGTCCTTCCCTGCTGGACTTCTCTACTCGCCGTCTCTATTGATCCTCGGACAATATCTGCGTCAATTCGGCCGGCATTCCGCCGCGCGGTACTTCAAAAAAAGTCATCGCGTCGCCCTTTTTCGCGATTGCGAGATTCTTCAATCCCCACACGTCTTCGGTCTTTGGGAAATCGAGACGGCTGTGCGCGCCGCGACTTTCCGTGCGCGCCAGCGCCGCTCGCGTGCACGCCTCGGAAACCGTGAGCATGCACATCAGATCAATGGACAAGTGCCATCCCGGATTAAACAGCCGCGAACCTTCCACGCGCATCTTGCTCGCGCGCTCCTTCAGTTTCTCCAGCTCGACTAGGGCCTTCCGCAGGTCCGCGTCGGTCCGGAAAATTCCCACCAGGTTTTGCATCACGTCCTGCAGATCGTGCTGAATGGTGTAGGGGTTGTCGCTGCCGGTGCGTTCAAACGGAGCGAGCGCACGGCGCTCGGCCTCTTCGATCTGTGCCATGTCCAGCGGCGGCGCCGGAGTTTTCTTCGCATTCTCCGCCGCGGCCAGTCCCGCGCGACGTCCGAACACCAGTAAATCCGAGAGCGAGTTGCCACCAAGGCGGTTAGCGCCGTGTAACCCGCCGGCCGCTTCCCCCGCGGCAAAAAGTCCCTTCACCGACGATTGCCCGGTTTCCGCGTCCACTCGAATTCCACCCATCACGTAATGGCAGGTCGGCCCGACTTCCATCGGACCCTTGGTGATGTCCACATCCGCCAGTTCCTTGAACTGGTGATACATACTGGGCAGCTTGCGCTTTACGTATTCGGCGTCCTTGTGCGAGATGTCGAGAAACGCGCCGCCATGAGGGGTGCCGCGTCCTTCCTTCACTTCCGTGTAGATCGAGCGCGCCACCACGTCGCGCGTGGAAAGCTCCAGGCGCTTCGGATCGTACTTCTCCATGAAGCGCTCGCCGTTCTTGTTGCGGAGGATGCCGCCTTCGCCGCGAACCGCTTCGGTGACCAGAATTCCCTGCACTCCCGGTGGCCATACCATTCCCGTCGGATGAAATTGCACGAATTCCATGTCGAGCAGCTCGGCGCCGGCTTCATATGCGAGGGCCATACCGTCGCCGGTGCACTCCCACGAATTCGAAGTGACCTTCCAAGATTTTCCGATGCCGCCCGTGGCGATCACGATGGATTTCGCCTTGAACGTGACGAAGCGTCCCGACTCGCGCCAGTAGCCGAACGCGCCGGTGACACCATTGGCGTCCGTCAGCAGCTTCGTGATCGTGCACTCCATGAAAACGTCGAAGCCCAATTGCACGCCGCGATCCTGCAGCGTGCGGATCATCTCGAGGCCTGTGCGGTCGCCGACATGGCAGAGCCGCTTAAATGTGTGCCCGCCGAACGCGCGCTGCAGAATGTCGCCGCTCTCGGTGCGATCAAATAGCGCGCCCCACTGCTCGAGTTCGCGCACGCGGTCCGGCGCTTCCTGCGCGTGGAGCTGCGCCATGCGCCAGTTGTTCAGTAATTTTCCGCCGCGCATGGTGTCGCGGAAATGCGTCCGCCAGTTGTCTGCCTTGTCCACGTTGGCCATTGCCGCTGCCAGGCCGCCCTCGGCCATCACGGTGTGCGCTTTGCCGAGCAGCGACTTGCACACCACGCCGACTTTGGCGCCCTGCGCCAACGCTTCGATCGCAGCTCGAAGGCCGGCACCGCCCGCGCCGATGATCAATACGTCGTGTTCGTGGGTTTCGTATTTGGAGGCGTCGGTCACAGCAGTCGGATGTCCCTTATCACGCCGCTGGCTACCAGGCGAATGTAGAGATCGGTCAAGCCCACGGAAATCATACTGACCCAGGCCCAGAACATGTGGTGTTCGTTCAGCTTCGTAACGCCTTGCCACGCGGCATGGCGCGGCCCGCCAAGCGCCGAGCAGGAAAAGCAATCGAGCTTGCCGCCGATCAAATGGCGCAGTGAATGGCACGAAAATGTGTAAGTGGTAAGCAGGATGATATTCACCAGCATGACCAGCGTGCCGACGCCGATTCCGAATTTGCCGTCGAAATTGAATGCGACGATTGAGTCGTACCAGAGAAACGCGACGAATATCACCGCGATATAGAAGAAGTAGCGGTGCACGTTCTGCAGGATGAACGGGAATGCCGTCTCGCCGCGATATTTCCGGCCCGCGCCCTCGCTCACCGCGCAGGCAGGCGGGTCCAACAGGAAGCCACGGTAAATCGCCTTGCGATAGTAATAGCAGGAGGTGCGGAAGCCGAGCGGCCCCGCAAGAATCAGAATCGCAGGTGAAAATGGCCACCAGTGATGTTGCGGATCAATGAGCGGCGAATAGAAAGGCGAAAGGTACGGGCCCCACTCGTAAAACTTACCTTCGAAGGCGCGCCATGTGGTGTAAATGCCGAAGGCGCTTATTACGATGACAAATGGCAGGTTTTCGATCCACCATGCATCGCGCCGTTGCGTACTGCCGAACCGAGTCAGACTCTTTACAGTCGAGGAATCCGCCACCCTGATGTATGCCCCCCAAACACAAATAGAATATTCGAGAAAACCGTTTTTGCAAATAACAATCGCGTTGCTGCTCGGCGAGCCACGCCGGCTTGATTCGAACGCGCTGGCCACCACGGCAGAAAACCTCGCTGCAGACCGACTCGCTCGACGGAACCAAAGCGGCCCTGCCCCTGCCCCAAAGTACAGGTGCGCCCCTCGATACAAACTGTGGCGGCTACCTTGACCGCCCCATCCAGCCCCGATAACGTGACTATATTGCTGCGGTCGCGACTGGAGATTTCGGATGAAAAGCTACCGAAAGGGCGCGCTTGGTAAGTCCATGATCGACAAAATCGTTTGCCGCCAGACCGGACTTGTCCTGGTGCCCATTATCGTCGTGGCCCTCTGGCTGACGCCAACCGCGCCGGCGCAATCCGGGTCCGCGCCAGCCGCACAGCCTCCAGCGCAATCGCAGAATCAATCGCACCCGCCGGCTCAGCCAGCATCACCGCCGTCATCGCAGGCGACAGCGCCAGCAGACTCCGGAACGCAGCCGCAATCGCTCGCTGATGCGGCGCGCCAGGCCAACGCGCAAAAAGATAAACCCAAGGCCAAGCACGTCTACACCGACGACAACCTCTCAAGCATTCACGGAACCATTTCCGTGGTGGGCGACGGATCGTCGCAGAGTTCCGTCGGAAATGGCGATTCAAACGAAAGGTCCGCTGGAGCAGCTCCGGCCGCCGGCGGCAACAACAGCGAAGCATACTGGCGTTCCAGGGCGCGCGCGATCAAGGACCAGATTACCTCGACCGATCAGCAGATTGCCGACGTGAAGGCCGAAATCGCTAAGTCAGGGGCCGCGTCGTTCGATCCTTCGTCGGGACTCAACCAAAACGTGATCATCGTCCACGACCGAAATGCGGAAGTGAAGAACCTCGAAGACAAGAAGCGAAGCCTCGAAAACCAGTTGGACGAGCTCGCTGACGAAGCCCGCAAAGCCGGCGCGGATTCCGGGTGGGTCCGCTAAGAACCTCCACGAGAATTCGACAATCTCCACAATTGCAGTGATTAATCTCGGTGCACTGTGCCGGGCGAAAATCCTGGCTGGCAAATAGCGATATATTCCGCACCATCCGGCGTCGAATACTGCACCCACTCACCGCGATGTGCGATGACGGCCTGGCCCGGACGCACATCAATGCTTCCGCTTTTGTGAGTGACTCGCAGCGAGCCTTTCAAGACGACGGTATATTCATCGAACTCCGGCGTCTGTCCCGGTTCCAGCCATCCCGCGGGGCTTCGCATGTGCGCAACGCTCAGCGCTTCAGTCTTCGAGTTCACGCGCCCGACAAACTCTTCGATGATTTTCGGCTTGGTTCCCACGGCTTCGATGCGTGTCGGTTTCTCAATCAACGTCGGCATGCGCTCTCCTTCATGTCGATCTCTCGCTATTACGTCTTTTCAGGAAATCGAAAAGCCGCCGTCCACCACAAGCGACGTGCCAGTGACAAAGTCCGAAGCCTGCGACGCGAGGAAAATCGCCGCCCCGGCAAGTTCGTGCGGTTCCCCCCACCGGCCGGCGGGCACGCGACGGATCAATTCGTCATAGAACGGCTGGTCTTTGAACTGATCCGTCAATTCGGTGTGAAAATATCCGGGAACGATCGCGTTTACCTGGACGTTCACGGGCGCCAGCTCGATGGCCATTGATTTCGTCAGGTTGATGAGCGCGCCTTTCGTGGCGCTGTACGACGGCGCGACCGCGTTTCCGAACAGGCCGTAAATGCTCGATATATTGATGATCTTCCCCTTCTTGCGCCCAGCCATCAATTGCCCCGCCGCCTGCGAAAGTAAAAAGCATGCGGTCAAATTGATCTCGATCACGCGATTCCACTCCTCCAGAGGCACCTCGAGCGACGGTTTGATCAATCCGATCCCCGCGTTGTTCACCAGAATTCCCACGGGTCCGAGTTCTTTTTCGACACGCAGCACGACAGATTTGATCTGCGCGGTGTCTGTAACATCGGCCTGAATCGCCATGCAACGGACACCAGCGGTCTGAAGCTCCGCGAGAACCTTGGCATTCTTTTGCGCGTTGCGGCCGAGAATCGCCACGGATGCTCCCGCTTGCGCAAATCCAAGCGCGATGCTGCGTCCGATCCCGCCATTGCCGCCGGTGACGAGCGCAACTCGGCCGGTTAGGTCAAACAGTTTCATTGGTCGTACTCCAATCAGACGAGCATGCGTCCGCCGTCCACCGCGATCACCTGCCCGGTCACGAAGTCCGAGGTCGCAAGATAAAGCGCGGCGGCGGCGATGTCGTCGCCCGTGCCGGTCCGATGAAGCGGCACGCGACGGATATAGTCCTGGTCCGGCGGCTCGCCGGGAAATTGAATCGTGCCGGGCGCGATGGCGTTCACTAGAATCTCCGGCGCGAGCGCACCCGCCATGCAGCGAGTCAGCATAATGACTCCAGCCTTCGACACGCAGTAGTGCGTGTAACCGGGCCACGCCAGTAGTCCGCCGAGCGACGCAAGATTGATAATCCGCCCGCGTCCCTGGCGCTTCATGATCGGTGCGGCTGCCTGCGCGCAATAAAATTGCGATTTGAGATTGGCGTTCATGATGCCATCCCACTGCTCGTCGGTTATTTCCTCGAATTTCGCGGCAAAAAACTCCCCTGCGTTGTTGACGAGGATATCCAGCCGTGCGAATTCCTTCTCGACGGCGGCAAAAAGCGTCGCCACCTCCGCTCGACGCGAAACGTCCGCCTGAATCGCGACGGCCTTCGCCCCAAGCGCCTGTATCTCGCGCACCACAGCTTCAGCCGCAGCTTTCGACGACTTGTAATTCACAGCGATGGCTGCGCCTTCCCCAGCCAGGCGCAGCGCGATGCTCCGCCCGATGCGCTTTCCCGCGCCGGTCACAAGCGCTACCTGCCCTTCGAGCAATTTCTGCGGCACTAAACGCCCTCCAAAATGCAGACGCACACATTAGCATTAGCCGGGCCTCGCCGGACACCCGGCATTTGCCTGGCGACCTCCGCCCAGCCGCAGCAACTCGACGCGATTGCGTGGCGTCGCGCCCTCGGCGATAATGCGCCCGTTGTTGGGAGAGGCGCGTGGCGGCACGGGAAGTGAAGCGTCCATCGAAGAATATCTCGCCGCCGGAGCCCGATCTCACGCCCGCCGAGATCATCCGCCGCGCGGAAGCGATGCTCCCGATGTTGCGCGAGCGCCAGAATTCCTGCGAAGCCGCGGGCCAGGTCTCCGAAGATACGAACGCTCAATTCATTAAAGCCGGTTTCTATCGCATTTTGCAGCCGCGCTGCTTCGGTGGATACGAATTCGACCTTTCTACATTTCTCAAGGTGATGATTGCGGTCTCGCGCGGCTGTTCCGATAGCGGCTGGGTGTTGGCCCTCACCGCAGGCCACGCATTCCTGATGTCCTCGTTTCCGGAGGACGGACAACGCGAAGCCTTCGGCGACACTGGCGAATTCCGTGGGCCCAGCGTGGCCATGCCCGGCGCGATCGCCGTCCCGGTCGAGGGCGGCTGCCGCGTGAAGGGCGCGTGGGATTACGGGTCGGGTTGCGATCTCGCCACCCATTTTATCGGCGGCGCGATCATTCGAGATCCGGACGCAGTGTCACCGGATCGCGCCGCCTTCGTTCTTTTCGACCGCGATCAGTTTGGAATTGTGGACAACTGGCAGGTCATCGGCATGCAGGGCACAGCCTCGCGCCGCGTGATCATCGAGGAGATGATCGTGCCCGCGCACCGCGTGCTCGCTCTCTACGACGAAAAGGGCCGCTACATCCATCCGCGCCCGGGAAGCCTGCTGCACGCGAATCCCCTCTACCGCGGGAGAATCACTTCCCTGCTGGTGTCCGAAGTTAGCGCAGTCGCCGTCGGCATCGGGCGCGGCGCGCTGGATTTTTACGAGGAAATCCTGCGGAACAAGAAGACGAATTTCCCGCCGTTTCAAGATCGCGCTCACGAAGCCGAATTTCAGCGCTACTTCGGCGAGGCGCTGTCGCTAGTGGACACGGCGGAGGCCGCCCTGCTGAAAATCGCTCAAGATTTCACCGAATACGCGCGCCGCGATGCCGAGGAAGGAATCCCGTTCTCCGATGAGGAGGACCGCCGGCTCATGCAAATTGAGCAACAAATCGTCCGGCTATGCTGGGAAGCGGTGGATTTGATGTTCCGGACCAGCGGGACTTCTGCTGCCGCGAAGATCGCGCCGCTTGGCCGCTACTTCCGTAATCTCGCTGTAATCCGAACGCACATTACGATGCAGTACGACCACACCGCAGGAAATACCGGGCGCCTGCACTTCGGCTTGCCGCCGCTGAGCCGATTGTAGCGAACGCTGACCCCGTCGCAGGAAGCCCGCGCGACCGGCCCAACCTCAATCGTGTAAAATCATCGCGCGCGAAATGGAGGACGAATGAAACTCGATCTGCTGGCGATTGCGCCGCATCCGGATGACGTTGAGCTCACCTCCGGCGGCACTATGATCAAGATGGCGCAGGCAGGCTACCGCACCGGGATTCTCGACCTCACGCGCGGCGAGACTGGGTCGCGCGGAACGCCTGAAACGCGGCTGAAGGAAGCAGCTCGTGCCGCGAAGATCATGGGCGCCTCCGTGAGACGGAATCTCGCCCTCCCCGATGCACATCTCAAGGTCACAGACGAATACAAAGCCGCGATTGCCGAAGTAATCCGCGAGTTTGAGCCGCACACGGTCATCCTTCCCTATTGGGAGGGCCGCCATCCGGATCACTACACCGCCGCGCGGCTCGGATACGAAGCATGCTTCGTCGCCGGGTTGAAAAACTATCCGCTCTCCGGCGAAGCTTTCCGTCCCTTCAAACTTTTGTACGCAGCGGCCTACGCCGATGTGCGACCGACGTTCGCCGTGGACATCACCAAACAATACGACCGCCGACGACAAGCGATCCTGGCATATGCCTCACAATTCAACCCGCCGAAACGCGACCGCAAGTCCAAGGTGACGCTACCGCTCGACGAGCTCGAAGAACGGATGAGCCTGCAGGCGCGTCAATACGGACGGCTGATCGGCGTGAAATACGCCGAGGGATTCGTCGTCAAGGAAGTGATGCAGGCCGACGATGTGGTGAAGTTGCCGGTGAGCTCAATGTGAGGCTGCGAAAAAGAAAAACGCCCCGGGTACCAATCGCATCCAGGGCGCTTCTGTTTCTCGGACTCGATCTGGGCCTCAGAACTGGTTCCAGAGATACTGGTTGTAGATTTCGTGATGGAACTGAATTTCCGGGCCCTTGACGACCGTCCCCAGCAGCCGGGCGCAGCGGTCAGCAGATCCCTGTTTCAGGTCCGCATACCGGCCCTTCACGTCCTCGCCGAGCAGCGTCGTCATCCACTCCGACTTCCGGAAATCCTCGAGCGCGGTGTAGATATTGTCGGGCAGATAACGCTTCGCCTGGCGGAGGTTGGGCACTTTGGAAATAGTGCCGTCAATCCCCGTCTTGAAAATGGAGTAGAGGACCAGATACGGATTGGCGTCCGGAGCGACGGAGCGAACTTCCACGCGCATGCTCCTGTCGTTTCCAATCGGAATCCGGACCATTGATCCGCGGTCAACGGCCGATGCGATGATCTGGTTGGGCGCCTCGAAATGCGGATCGAGCCGGCGGAATGCATTCACGCTGGGATTTAGCGCAAGGCAGATATCGGTTCCATGCGAAAGGATGCGGTCCACGAACTGCCATCCGAGAGCCGACAGCATGTCCTCCCCGTTGGGATCCCAGAAGAGGTTTTTGCCGTCCTTCATGATGGAGACGTTGGTGTGCATGCCGCTTCCGTTCACACCCACAACCGGCTTGGGCAGAAAAGACGCGGTCATGCCTAGGCTCGTCGCCACCTGGCGGCAAATCAATTTGTACAGCTGGATCTGGTCCGCCGCGGCAACTACTTCGCCGTAACCGTAGTTGATTTCAAATTGCGACGGCGCAACTTCCGGGTGGTCCTTCTCGTTCTGGAAGCCCATCGCGCGCTGAACTTCGGCCACGGTATCAATGAACGTGCGGAGCGCGTCGCCCGGGAGAGAGTGATAGTAGCCGCCTGTATTCACGTACTCGAATTTCCCGGTCTCGCTGTAGTGGCGTTCGGCATCCACTCCCTTGAAAAGAAAACCTTCGATTTCGTTTGCGGCGTTGAGCGTGTAGCCGTCGTTCTTGTTTTTCGCTTCGGCAAAAGCCTTCAGGATGCCGCGAATATCGGCGGCGTAAGGACCGCCCTTCTTCTCGATCACCTCGCCGAAAACAAGTACCTTGCCGGAACCGAAGAAATCGGACGGCGCCCAGTAAAACGCGCTCCAATCAACGCCGAGGCGCAAATCGCTCTCGCGCTGCGCCGTAAATCCGCGGATCGAGGAGCCATCGAAGGTCAAGTTATCCCAGCTCTTGACCAGGAACTTCTTGTCGTAATCCAGCATGTGCAGGCGGCCTTCCAGGTCGCTGAAGCACAGCGTCACGGCTTTGATGCGCTTTTCGTCGGTCAGATATTTCAACCGCTCTTCCTGCAGCTTATGGCTGTCAACGCGATTCTTGCGCTGATCTTTGGCCTTGATGTTCAGCTCTTCCAGCTCGCCGTAGGTATGTGCCAGGAAGTTGCGAAGTTCGTTAGACATGAGGCTCCTTCAGACGTGGAATCCATTTCCCTACGAATCAAACTCTCGAGCCCGATCGCTGACGCGATCGGATGAGCAAAACCTGGTTCCCCGGGGAAGGGTACCGTGCCATTCTTCGAAACGTCAAATCCAAAATTGGGTGCGGCCGTTCCGTCGGATCATTCGTTCCCTGGTGGCCACCCTGATCGCGAGGGATCATTTCGGCGTCGCCGCTCGCTCTCTCTCACGAGATCGCTTATGTCCGCCACTGGACGTATCTCGATTGTTCCACAGTTCAACTTCACTCCCGGAGATTGGGCAATTAGCTGAATTGCGTGATTCAAATCTCGCGCTTCCAGCACCTGAATTCCACCCAATTGCTCCTTCGTTTCCGCGTACGGACCGTCTGTCACCGCAACCTTTCCGTTCTTCAGGCGGATGGTCACCGCTGCGTTGGGGGGCTGAAGAGGTTCCTCAACGAGCAAATGTCCGCTCTTCCGCAGCTCGTCGTTGTATCTAAAACACTCGTCCAGCACGGTGTTGCGCTCGCTCTCGGACATGTTTTCGAACTTGCCGGGCTCGAGATAACCCAAACAAATGTATTTCATCAATTCCTCCACGACGCGACCTTGTCCGCTCAGCAGAAAAGCCGTTGTGTTTGTGTTCGCGGCACCGGCCTTTCGCCAAAGACGCGAAGGGCGGGGCACCCCACTGTGTTGCCGACGCCGGCGAGGTCAAAGACCTGCGTCACCCGCCGCCTTCCGTTGAGTTCTCAGTCCTGACCGGCCGCGAGGACTTGCTGGTTGTCCTCCTGGGTTCGCTCCAGGAACGCGCGCACCTCGACCGGCGCCCGACAAGCAACGGCAGCCTTGCGCCCCCACTCCAGCGCCTCGTTCATGTTCGCGGCTTTCAGAATCCAAAAACCGCCGATGTGCTCTTTGGTCTCCAGGTACGGCCCGTCGGTGACGCGCACCTTACCATCAGGCTGCGCTCGCAGGGACTTCGCGCTGCCGGCGGGCTCGAGGCCGGCAGCGAAAAACCTGGCACCTGCGGCCGCCATCTCTTCGTTAAGCACGTCAATATCGCGCTCCATCGCTTCGCCCTCAAGGGACCCGTCGTAACCGTCGGGGTGGTGAATAGCAACCATATAGTGCGGCATGATTTCTCCTTTTCCTGTCACGGTCTTCGCGCCGGGCGTCTGCCCTGCCTTCACTGTATAGTCGAACGGCCGGGCCGGAATTCGACAAGTCGTCCGAGAAATTTCACCTCTTTATTTCAGCTGCCGAATCCGCTCTTGCAGGAATTGACGCTCCGGTTCCTGTTGAGTCAGGGTCAGAGCTTTCTCGTACGAGGACCGAGCCTCCGCCGCCCTGCCTAGCCTGCGGTACATATCCGCACGGGCTGAATGCGCCAGGTAGTAATTTGCCAGTTCGCCATGTTCCAACACCGCGTCAATATGCCTTAGACCGGCCTCTGGACCATCGCGCATGGCAATCGCCACGGCACGATTTAGAAGTACGACTGGCGAAGGCTGAATTCGCATCAATTGGTCGTAAAGCGCAACAATCTGCCCCCAGTCGGTCGCCGCGACCGATTCCGCCTGCGCGTGCACAGCCGCAATCGCAGCCTGCAGCGTGTAAGCGCCGAAGCGGCGGGACTTCAGCGCTTTCTCCAGCAAGGACACGCCCTCCGCGATCCGGTCCCGGTTCCAGAGCGATCGATCCTGGTTTTCCAGCAAAATCAGCTCTCCAGTCGGCGATGTTCTCGCGGCGTGGCGGGATTCCTGCAGCAACATCAGGGAAAGCAACCCAATGACTTCCGGCTCTGGCCGTAGTTCGGCCAGCAATCGGCCCAGTCGAATCGCCTCCCCGGTTAGCTCGGCCCGCGTTACCTCCGCTCCCGCCGCGGCAGAGTAGCCCTCGTTAAAGACGAGGTAGACGACCTGAAGCACGCCGCCCAGTCGCTCGGGCAGTTCCTGCGGCGACGGTACTTCATAGGGAATCTTTGTCTCTCGAATTTTCGTCTTGGCGCGCACGATGCGCTGCGCCAGCGTACGTGGAGAAGTGAGGAAGGCCTTTGCGATCTCCTCGGTGGTCAACCCGCACACCTCACGCAAGGTGAGCGCAACGTGCGCTTCCGGCGCGAGAGATGGATGGCAGCAGGTAAATATCAGGCGCAGCCGATCATCCTCAAGGCTGTCCTCTTCATCGGACGATTCCGCAGAACTCGATTGCGCTTCCAGATATCGCACCAGCTCGTCTTGCGATGCATCAAATCTTGCCCGTCGCCGCAGAGTATCAATGGCTTTGAATCGGGCCGTCGAAATCAACCATGGTCGCGGGTTGCCGGGTACTCCACTGCTCGGCCACACGCTCAGCGCAGCCGCAAAGGCTTCGTGCATCGCCTCCTCGGCAAGATCAAAATCACCGAGCAAGCGGATCAGAGTTGCCAGGATTCGTCCCGAATCCACGCGATATAGCGAGTCGAGCAATTCGCGTATCTGCTCGGTGGAAGGTTCGGACATAACGACGACCTTAGCAAACCAGGTATCCCGAATCAATTTGGCCAACGGCGGATCAGCACGAATGCGTTGTTCTCGAGTCACGAGCAATCCGGAAATTGAACCACGAAACCTTGATCCGGCACGCGCGCCCTCGGTTGCATTCAGCCGCAAACGTTAACCCGCGGTAAAACCCCCACCGGCTGAATCTGATAAACTAAGTGCCAGAGTGAAACACTCGCGATGAGATTATTCGGCCGCAAATCCGCCCAGAATTCCCCTTCCCGGCTCCTGCCGGCGAACAGTGGCGGAAATCTCCGGGCGCCTTCTCGTCGGATGACCCTGGATTTGGCGCGCGCCGAAACCTTTGCCTCCATGCTGGCAAACAGCCGTGCATCCCAGGTAATCGAGATTTCGGACCTGCTTGCGGGAATGTACATCTCGAACTGGGAGCGCTTGTCGGTGTACTGGGCGGAGGAAAATCGCGAGGAGATTGAAAGCTTTCTGCGGGGCATCTGCCGGATCAGCCCCGAGAGGTGGCATTCGTGGATTGAGTTCTACGACGACCTGCGCCACAAGGGCGAACGCCCGCAAGTCTGGCGCGGGTTGGCCAAATTGAGGAAAACTTCGCCGGCCGAATCCCCAATTCGGCCTTCCGGCGCGCTAGCGGCCATCCTGAAGCAGGCGGAGGAAATCGCGCCTTCCCGCGACTCCGTCGGTGAAGGCAATCTCCCGATCCTGACCACGGAATGCGTTCTGCTGTGTATCGTGAGGAGTTTCGGAACCGAAGTCAGCCGCAAGCTGACCGAGACCGGGCTGGACACCACGCGGCTCGAGCTCGACGCACTCTTCCCCCGCCGCGCGCCGCTCAAGTAAGAATCAGCTCGCTTCCCACGACGTCAAATGATCATTTTGAATCGAGGCCAAAGGTCCGCCAGCGCCGCGATCGGCTTGCGGCACACGTACACGGGAACGTTCTGCTCGTTCGGCATCCCGTGCGGATTGCTGCTCGTCGCGGCGAGGTGTACATCTCCAAACAATTTGACGAACTCGTCCGATCGTTCGCCAAAAATGATCATGCACGCGCCCGAATAACCGCGCGGCCCCCAATAAAAATAGCTGTTGTGTCCGCTGAGCGCCTTCGGCAGTCCGAGCGCCGGACCATAGTGATCAATGGCGGCCGCCTCGCCATAATTCCCACCGAGGACTCCGCAATCCGCGCGATCCGCCTCGGGAAGGCCCCGATAAACCTGCGCGACAGTTTCGGCCATGGTATCCCATCCAAACATGTCGGCATAAAGCTGCGGAAGCGGCGCGTACACCGCGTCACGCTCGGTCTTCGCCAGTCGCCCAGCCGGCAGAATCGCCGAATAGCGCATGAAAGTCTCGATCGGGAGCAGTGGAACTCCAAATGGCAGCGCAATCAATCCGCCGATGATAAGCAGCGTCGCGAAAGCGACTCGAAACCAACGCCGGCCATCTACCTCCGAGAACTGCTCGAATGCGACTCCACCTGCCGCCATCAGCATCGGATAGACTGGCAACGCGTAATACGACTTTCCACCGAGAAAAATGAACACGGCCATCACGATCAGATACGTCCATCCGAGAAATCGAAATGGCTTCCCTGCCCGCGCCAAAAACAACCACGCCAAGCCACCGAGCCAAACCGGCAGCGCCAGCGGATGCATGAATACGATCTGCTCCCCTAAAAAGCGCAGCGGCGAAATGGGAATATTCTTGTAAAGCTGGGCGTTGCGCACGACCTCAATCTGTGGCCAGCCGTGGCGCGCTTCCCACAGCAGGTTCGGCAGAAACATCGCCAGCGCGATCACGCCTCCAATCCAGATCCAGCGCGAGCGAAAAAGCTGCCATTCGCCCGACAGCACCAGTCCAGCCACAATCGCAAAGCCAAGGACGAGCATGGTGTGCTTGTTCTCGAGGCCCACGCCGGCGACGGCGCCAAACGCGAGCCACAGCCGCGGCGACGCCCCGCGCACGATGCGCACCACGATCCACGCGCAGACCAGCCACAGGAGCGGCTCGAATGCGTTCATCGAGAAAAAGCTGTTGAACGCGAGATATGCGGGCGCTAATAAAATTGCCGCAGCGGCAAGAAATTGCGCGAAGCGCCCTCCGCCCAGTTCCCGCGCCAGCACGCCTGTCAGGAACACGACAGCAGCGCCCGCCAGCACGGGAGGCAGACGAATGGAGATCAGCGAATTGCCAAGCAGGTGCCGCGAAATCCACGCGACCAACGCGATCAGCGGCGGCTGATCCACATAGCCCCACGCGAGATGCTCGCCGCAGGCCATGTAATAGAGTTCGTCGCGAAAAAAACCGTAGTGGCGAATCCCTGCGAAATGGAAGAGAAGCTTCGCGACTGCCAGCCCCGCAAGAACGGACGTGGCCGCGACCGCCCGCCCTCCCGCACGAGTGCTAGCGAGTGAGCGTGCTTCGAACTCGTTGACTTGAGGCTCGCTCATTCAGGCTGGAAGATCGCGCGAATGGGCGGCGCGAGAAACACGACTCGTCCGCCCATCACGCAGTTAGTTCGCAGCGGGCGAAATGATCGTTGCTGATTTGATCGTGTCGAGTTTTGGAAAATTCTTATCGAGATACGCTTTTCCTTGCGATGTGATTTGACCCTGGTCCGGACGCTCGCCGTACCCGTTGTAAAGTTTCTGAACCACGTCCATTCCCGAGATCACCTTGCCGAAAGGAGAGAAGCCCTGGCTATCCAGGAATGTGTTGTTGCCAAAATTGATGAAAAGCTGCGTCGTGCGCGTGTTCGGCCCGGCCGTGGCGAACGTGATCATGCCCGGAGCATTGCTCTGCTTGCCTGGATCATCCTTGATATTTGCGTGTTGCCAAGCGCTGTTGACCGCCGGGTCCGCGTTCAATCCGAACTGCACCATGAAACCCGAAAGGTTGCGGAAAAACGCGGCGTCGGTGAAGAAGCCGTGCTTCACGAGATTGTAGAAGCGGTCGGCGCCGAGCGGGGCCCAGGCGCGCGTGACCTCCACGACGAAGTCGCCCTTCGTGGTCGTGAATTTCACTTGATACGAGTCAGGCGCCTTCGCATTGAGCGTAGCCGGATGCAGCAAAGCGGGATCGCTGGTCATTTGTGTTGTCCTTGGTTGCGTCGCTGGGCTCGATTGTCCCGCGGGCGCCGCTGGAGCTTGTCCTGCGAGCGCGCCCGGAACGAACACGGCCATCATGCAAAATGAGATTGTTGCCGAAAGACGTTTCATGCGTTGTTTCCTCTCCTTGACTTGGCTGCGGCCTCCACATCTTGCATCAGACGCAGCATATTGCCACCCAGAATTTTCTCAATGTCCGTTTCCGAATATCCTCTCTGCAGCAGGGCTTCGGTAATCCGAGGCAGCTTCGATGCGTCTTCCATGCCGTAAGGCATTTCTGCACCGTCGAAGTCGGACCCAATTCCAACGTGATCAATCCCCGCGACCTTCACCGCGTGGTCAATGTGGTCCACGATTAGCGGCCACTCCACCCGCGGCAACTTGCCCTCCGCCACAAACGCGCGAATGATTTTATCCGATTCGATTATCTGGCAGGCGTCATTTTCGCCGCACCGCCTCTCGGCCTCTGCATCCACATACTTTCCCAGCTCCGGCTGCGCCTTTTCCGCGTCGCGAAATTTCTGGCTGAGAAACCCCATATGAAAATTGATTTGAATCAGGCCGCGTTTGGCAGCCAGCGCCTTCATTATTTCGTCGGAAAGGTTGCGCGGAGTCACGCAAAGCGCCTTGCACGACGAGTGCGACGCGAAGACCGGAGCTTCGCTCACAGCTAGCACGTCGCAAACCGTCTTGTCCGAGACGTGCGAGACATCCACCATCATGCCCAGGCGATTCATTTCTTTGATCGCCTGTTTGCCGAAATCACTCAATCCATTGTGCGCCGGCTTGGCAGTGGAAGCATCGGCCCACTCCGTATTTTGCACGTGCGTCAGCGTCATGTAACTCACGCCGAGCGCGGCAAATTCGCGCAGGACGCCGAGGTCGCTGTTCATCATCTGTCCGCCCTCGACCGCGGTGAGCACGGCAATTTTGCCTGCAACGCGAGCGCGTCGTATGTCGCACGCAGTTTTTGCAGCCGCCAAATCGTTGGGATGCAGGGCCACTTGCCGGCGAATAGCCTCGATCTGGGAAAGCGCCCTCTCGACGGCTACGCGGCCGGTAATCGTGCCCTTAATCCATACTGCAAAGAAAATCGCGCCCAGCCCTCCCTCCCGCATTCGCGGAATGTCCACCGACCCGTCGGTGTGGCGCGCCCCAAGATCAAAATCACCAGACAGGAAACGTTGCGTCGTGTCCGTGTGCGTATCTATCACCAGGGAGCGAAAGTGCAGCTCGCGGGCTTCCGGGGAGATTTCAGATTGTGAATCAATCACGAGTGACGACAAAACGCCTCCAAAAGTACGGCTCGGGGGGCAAACGGTACCGCGCGAGCAGGCTTTCCCCGCGCGTTTCCGACATCATTCCGCCCTCTATTAGGTTACACCAGAACTCGCGCGAACCGGAGGCGCTGAGCGGCGAATATGCCCAAAACAGGTGTTGCATACGGCGCACTTGCCGCGCAAGACAAGCTCGGTTGAACTCCCCCCTGGTAGTATCCTGTATTGGATTTCGCATTGAGAACAACATGACTACGATGGCCAGCGAATATATCGGCGAACTGAAGAAGTGGGCCGCTGACGTCGCGCGCAAAGGCGGCGGTGGTGAGCCGATTCAGCTCGTTCGCGCGCTGGAATTGATCAGCAAGGATTTCGGCTTGCAGCCCCACGAAGTCGCCATCCTCGGTCTTACGTCAGATGGGCGCTCCTTGCGCTTTCTCGCGCCCGATAACCTGCGTACCGTAGGTCAAATACCGCTTTCGAGCACCAATTCCCTGGCGGCCCGGACAGTGCGGGAGAAGCGGCCCGAGCTGATCAATCACTTTTCGGTCGTTCCCCATGCATCTGTCTTCGAAGCGGTGCCCATCGCGGATGAACAGCGCGGCGATCCCATCCAGAAGATCATGAGTTCGCCGATTCTGTCGGCTGGCAAAGTAATTGGCGTCCTTCAGGTGTCCCGAAAGGGCAAGGCCATGACGGATGCCGGTCCGGATTTCACCCATCCTCAACTTCGCGAGCTGAAATTGATCGCCGACGCGCTCGCGCCCTGCGTTGCGATCTGCAATCAGGAGTAATCTCCGCGCGCACGCTCCAGTCTTCTCGCTGTTCACACAACTGTAATTTCCCAAGTGCGTGAAATGAGTTGACATCGCTGCGCACGCTTGCTAATTTTCGAACGCGGATTTTTTCTGATTGAGATATCAGGAGGCACCGTACTCCGGCAAGACACATGGCGTTCGTCGCGAAGAACATTTTTCTCACCAAGGGAGTCGGAAAGCACCGCGAACGCCTGTCGAGCTTCGAGCTCGCGCTGCGCAACGCGGGTATCGCTGCATGCAACATCGTCCGCGTCTCCTCGATTTTCCCGCCTTCCTGCAAACTGATTTCGCGCAGCGAGGGACTCAAGCACCTCAAACCCGGCCAGGTTGCGTTCACCGTCATCAGTGAAAATCAAACGCGCGAACCCCATCGTTTGATCGCTGCAGGTGTTGGACTGGCTTTGCCCGCGGATAAATCCATGTACGGATACCTTTCCGAGCACCATTCGTTCGGCGAAAGCGAAGAGATCGCGGGTGAATATACCGAGGAACTCGCCGCCGAAATGCTCGCGACCACGCTCAATGTCGAGTTCGATCCCGATCTTTCCTGGGACGAAAAAAAAGAGGTCTATCGCATCTCGAACAAGATCGTCCGCACCATGAACATCACGCAATCCGCCGTGGGCGACAAACGCGGCCTGTGGACCACCGTTCTGGCAGCCGCCATCCTGCTCGGCGAAGACGATTAATCTTTCCATCCTGGAAGTTCCCTGCTTTCCGCTTTTATCCCTTTGAAATCATTGAACTGCGTGACCGTGTAGCATTCGCCGCGTTCTGGCCTTATTCTTTTGCCATTCATCTCCCCCGCAGGTAACGTCAAAAGAGCTGGTGCCGCCGGCGAGCGGCCAACCGAGAAGATCCGAAGGACGCATAAACCGACCATGAGCCGATATACGCCTGTGCCGCCCGAAAACTTCTGCGGAATCCCGGAAGAGTATTCGCGTTATGAATCCTCGCGCGCCGTCATTTTTCCGGTGCCCCTCGAGCGCACCACCTCGCACCAGCAGGGCGCCCGCAATGGACCGGCCGCGATCCTCGCAGCCAGCCGCAATCTGGAACTTTACGACGAAGAGCTTCAGCTCGAACCGTACAAGGAAATCGGCATCCATACCCTGGCCCCGATTGACACCATGGATGGCGGCCTCGGCGAGGTCATCACCGAGCTTTTCACCGCCGAGACCGGCCTGCTCGATGACAACAAGTTCCCTGTCGCACTCGGTGGCGAGCATGCACTCACTCCGCCGCTCGTTTCCGCAGTAGCGAAAAAATACAAGAATCTCACCGTGCTGCACATCGGAGCTCACGCCGAACTCCGCCACGAATACCAGGGATATCCCGCGAGCCCTGCCTGCGCCATGCGCCGCGTCGTCGAGATGTGCCCGGCCGTGCAGGTGGGCATCCGCTCGATTTCCGCCGACGAAGCACGCGCGATTCCGCAGTTAAAAACAACTGTCTATTGGGCCAAGGACATTGCCCGCGTGCCGCTCAAGGCTTGGATCGCGAAGGTCCTCGGCGATCTCAGCCCCAGCGTTTACGTCACGATTGATCTCGGCGGTTTCGACCCCTCGATCATGCCTGCCACGGGCAGTCCCGAACCCGGCGGTCTCGACTGGTATCAGATGACGTCGCTCTTGCGCGCCGTCGCCGACCATAAGAAAATCGTGGGGATGGACGTCGTCGGCCTCTTGCCCCATCCGGGCGGCCACGCCTCCGATCTGCTCGCGGCGAAGCTGATCTATAAATGCCTGGGTTATATTTTCTGCCAGGGATGACAGCCTAGCCGGAAAGGCCGTCATAGTGATTCCCTTCTCGGTCGTCGCTCTCCTTCAACAGCATGGCTTTTACTTCGGCGTTTCCGATCGCGGACTTATCGGCTGGATCATCATTGGATTGCTGGCGGGATGGATCGCCGGACACATTACGCGCGGGCGCGGTTTCGGCTGCGTGGTGGACGTTATCCTCGGGCTCATCGGCGCGGTAATCGGCGGCTGGATTTTCACCAAACTCGGCGTCCCGCTCTGGGGATTCTGGGGCAGCCTCGCCGGTGCAACCGTCGGCGCGGTAGTTCTCGTCGCAATCGCCCGACTATTTGCAGGCGGCCGCTCCGACTAGCCGCCGTTTCGGATTGTTGTCATCCCGAGCGAAGCGAGAGGTCTCCCTTCATCGTCGCGCCTGCGACCCGTCATCGCGTCGCAATCCACTGCCAGGCAATCCATACCACCGGCGCCGCCAGGATCAAACTGTCAACGCGATCGAGCACGCCGCCATGTCCCGGCACCAGCGTGCCAGAGTCTTTCACCACCGCCCCACGCTTGTACGCGGACTCAATCAGGTCACCCATTTGCCCGCCGATGTTTGCCAAGCCGGCGAGGATAATCAGATCAACAGTGTCAGCCTGCATCCACCGCGCGAAGAAGACAGCGACGAGAAGCGACGCGATAAAATTCGCAATCGCGCCCTCCCAGGTTTTCTTCGGGCTCAGCGCCGGTGCCATGGGCAAATGCCCGAGCGAACGGCCCACAAAATAGGCCAGCATGTCGCCCGCCCATATCAGGCATAGCGTGAAAAGAACCAGCTGCCTTCCGATATGTTCGATTTCGTTGACCCGCACCAGGTAGCTGAACGGTAGCGCAACGAACAGCAATCCAGCAGAGCTGATCGCGATCGCCGGCAGCACATCCTGCAGCGGACGCCGCGTTCCCAGCCCAATAGCGACCGATCCAAATACGAAAACCAGCAAGACGAGTTCTGCGGATACCGCGCCGCGCGTGGCGTCCCTGACCAGCGTCGCCCCTCCGCTGAGTGACCGCGTCTCGACCATCCCCGCTGCGTACTGCGCGTAGAATAGTCCGGCGGCGCAAAGCATGGTCCAATTGCGGAAGGCCCTCATGCCCACGCGTTCGCCCAGCGTGAAGAATTCATGCATCGCAGCGAGCGCCACGATCGCTGCGACACCTGAAACCACCACCGGCGGTCCCCACCAGACCAGCGCGACCACGGCGGGGATCAGTACAACAGCCGTCAGGATTCGCAGCAGCATCCGAAGTTAGCCTCGCCTCGAGCGCGCGTCATGCTCGGCCCGCAGCGCGCCCAGACCGCCGTAGCGGCGTTCGCGCTTCTGAAAATCCACCAGCGCCTCGAGCAACCGCACGCGCGAAAAATCCGGCCACAGAGCTTCAGTAACGTAAATCTCGGCGTACGCGATCTGCCACAACAGGAAATTGCTCACTCTCATTTCGCCGCTCGTGCGAATCAGCAGATCGGGATCGGGCAGTCCGGCTGTGTAGAGATGATCCGAAATCGTCTGCTCGTCGGCGCGAAAGGCCGAAAGTCCGTTTATGCGCACGTGATCGAGCATGGCATTGAACGCATCAGCGAGCTCCGCGCGTCCGCCATAATTCAACGCGACCACCAGCTTCATGCCGGTGTTCTTGGCAGTCTGCCGCATTGCGTCGGCGATGTCTTTGCCCACGGCTTCAGGAAGCTGTGCAGACCTTCCGATCACTAGCAAGCGGATGTTGTTCTTGTGAATGGACGGCAGCTCGCGCTTCAGATATTCCCGCAGCAATCGCATCAGGAAATCCACTTCCGCTTGTGGACGGCGCCAGTTTTCCAGCGAAAACGCGTACAGTGTGAGGCACGGCAAGTGCAGCCGCGCGCAGGTTTCGATCACTTCCCTCGCTGCCTTCACTCCGGCGCGATGCCCGGCGACGCGCGGCAGATGCCGCTTCTCGGCCCAGCGCCCGTTGCCGTCCATGATCACGGCCAGATGGTCGGGCATGCGCTTCGGATCGAGTTTTTCCAGAAGTTCCGCTTCCTCGCGGCTGGCGGGTTTGAAAAGGTCGTTGTTTTTCACGGGGATGCGCCAAAAAACGTCCGCGAGGGAAATTAGCACACGCATTCGGCGCACGCAACCGGCTAGGCCGCGACTTCTGGAAAACGCTTAGTTCGAACGTCTTGGTGGAAACTCCGAAACGAAGGCCTGTAGAAGAAAACAAATCGAGAAGCGGCCGGCGGGATACTGTTCCCGCCGGCCGCACTCGCTAATTGGTTAGTCGGCTGCGGCCGATTTTGTGGTCGCCGGTTTCGGGACGGTGTTGATCGTCTTCAGAATGCGGGAGACGATCTGGTAGGGATCGCCTTCGGAATTCGGGCGGCGATCTTCCAGATATCCCTTGTAACCGTTCTTGATGAAGTTAACGGGCAGCCGGACGGAAGCTCCGCGATCGGAGAGTCCGAAGCTGAACTTGTCAATGGCTTGCGTTTCATGCAGACCCGTCAAGCGCAGGTGATTGTCCGGACCATACACGGCGATGTGCTCGGGAATATATTTCTCGAATGCCGCCATGAGGGCCTCGAGGTATTCCTTCCCTCCCACTTCGCGCATGTACTTCGTTGAGAAGTTGGTGTGCATGCCGGAACCGTTCCAGTCGCCCTTGATCGGCTTGCAGTACAATTCGAAATCCACCTCATATTTCTCACAGAGGCGCGCCATCAGATAGCGAGCCATCCAGGTGTCGTCCGCGGCTTTGGCGGAACCTTTGGCGAAAATCTGAAATTCCCACTGGCCCTTGGCGACTTCGGCGTTGATGCCTTCATGGTTGATGCCGGCCGCAAGACAGAGGTCCAGATGCTCCTCGACGATTTGCCTGGCGACGCTTCCCATGTACTTGTATCCGACACCGCAGTAGTACGGACCCTGCGGTTTGGGAAAGCCGTCTGCCGGGAAGCCGAGGGGGCGCCCGTCCTTATACAGGAAATATTCCTGTTCGAAACCGATCCACAGGTCTGGATCGTTCTCGATCGTAGCGCGCATATTGGTCGAATTCGGTGTGCCGTCCGGGTGCATCACTTCGCTGAGAACGAGATAGGCGTCCTTGCGGGCTGCATCGGGATACAGAGCTACGGGCTTGAGGATACAGTCGGATTTATGCCCTTCGGCCTGCATCGTGGAGCTACCGTCAAATCCCCATAGAGGCAGATCCGCCAGCGTGGGCGGCTTTTCAAAGTCCTTGAGGGTAGTCTTGCCGCGCAACTCGGGGATTGGTTTCCTGCCGTCGAGCCAAACATATTCCAGTTTGTATTTTTTCATAGGTGTCATGTCCAGTGGGCCGGGGCATCTAGGCGCCCGGCCATCAATATTTAATAAACGGAGCAAAACGTCCGATTCGAGCATCGCCAAAATACAGGGCTAAGGCAGGTATCGTCCAATTGATTAAATCTATGGACTCGATTCAGGATTTTTTCTATCGCGCGGATTGGACTTCTCTAATTTTGATGCGGGGAGGTAGATGGCGTACTAGAACGCTGCGTCGGAGCGCACCGACCGTGCAATCAATTCCTCGACGAAGCTAGATGGCTCTTGCCAAGAGCAAACGGCGAGGTGCAAGAAATCCAACCGCGGTAAGGCCGAACAACAAGAGAACAAGGGATCCGGGTTCGGGGACGGCGGTGGCGCCGAAATCTTCCTTTTTGCCGCGATTATCCCAGCCACGACCCTGATTATCTACGGACCAACCCTTCGAGTCAGGCATTGAGAAAGAACCGCGCTCGATGAAGCTCCAATCCATCACACCGTCGCGGCGAAATTTGTCGTCGCGCAAGCCAGAGAAGAAAGCGTTTACGACCAGGAAAGACCTTGAGTCCAAAACATAGACATACTTGTCGCCGTCAACTTTACCGTCGAGGAGGATGCCGGAGAATTCTTTGCCGATTCCGGGGTGAGAGATTCCATCGGCCGCGACCGGTAACGCCGCTATTAAAACGGCTCCAAAAAACAGGACGGCCGGTAGAATCTTCATGTAGTTTCTCCCAAGTCTGAAACGGACAAATTTCCATTTCAGGAAGAGATAGTAGACAAGTTGCAAAACTGGGTCTGTTCTGTTGTGGACACTTTGGTCGTTTCGTTATTTGTTCGTCATTTGGCGTTTATTCCCAAAGGAATCAGCGAAAGTGAGCGAAACGGCACAGTTTTAATTTGCCGTCGCGGCTACGATGCTGGCTTGAATGGCGAGGGAAGTTGAAGGGGTTCGGAGTGCAGGGCTGGGACCGGGTTCTTTTCCTTGCCTCGCCATTCTTAATTTCAAGTTACCGCAAGAATGATCGCCTCGGTACCTGATTGCTGACAGCCCCCGCTAGCCACTCTTCGTTTTACTCGTCTTCCGCGCCACTTTTCCGATGTGCCGGGCCCCTCGTCCCGGAAAAGCGACCGGGACGCCGAGACTGCGTTTGTGTGTCGAGTAATTGGGACACCGATTCTTTGTTTTCAGTGAGTTACGCCAGAAATTACTCGGCACGGTGTGTCGAGTAATTTGCACGCCGTTTGCACCTCCGCAGCCCGCAAATGTGTCGTACGTGCGGCGCTTGGGATTCGACTGCCCTGCTTCCCAGCCCTGCCGGGCTGGGCTAACGGCTGCCGCGCCTACGGCGCTCGTAATGGGCGAGTCAATCCCAGCTCGCGCACGGACCAGCGGAGCCCACGCTTTCATCTGGGCCGCATATTCGGTTATCAAAGAGCATCCATCCCTCGTCGAGAGAGCGGTGATAGGGAATCGGACCGATCTCCCAGGCTCGACTCGCCTTCGACACTGGGAGCCCTATTATCGAGGCCGTAAACGGCCCCGACTCACGCTAATTCATTTTGCGATGGCTGTCTATTGTGGAAACTACGTACGGCTACGGCAGTGGTTCCATCACCCACTTGTCCGATTATCCGTGCCAGCTCAGACGGTCGAGGCAACAGCCTCTAACCAGTGCTTCCGATCGTACTTTTCAGAAAAGGCTGACCTTTTGGGCGGCACTCAATCAGAGCTAATCAGGACGGGGTTTTCTTTGAATCGACGCCCCCAGTCACGTTTGCCCTTTAAACTCCGCCAGTTAGCTTTCGAGCTGGGTGTTGCATCGAACCATTGAGAGCACCCGACTTGTCAGGCAACTAGAATCAGTTTCCAAATAGTGCGTGATCCGCTCCCAGTCCGCCCGAAGCACAGCGGGCGGTTGGTCTTCGAAGAACGGAAATACGCAAGAGCCGGATGCTCGTGCTATGACCCAGTAGCGTGCATTGCAGATTGATGCGGCTCCAGTACAATGTCCGAACGTTTTAGGAGGGTACGAATGCGACATCTTTTTGCGTCTGTTTTCGCGATATTCCTTTCTTCGCTGCCAGGGGCCGCGCAAACTCCCGAGCTTTCCACAACTGTAAAACAGTTCGTTCGAGTGGATGCGCCCAAGATCGTGCTGACGCATGTGCGAGTGATTGATGGCGCGGGCGGGTCAGTAGTGGAAGATCAAAATGTAATCATCGAGGACGGAAAGATTTCAGTAATCCAGAAAGGCGCGGACGTTGCGGCGTCTACAGGCACCACGGTTCTTGAACTCAGGGGATACACGGTGATGCCTGGCATTGTGGGTATGCACAATCATCTCTTCTACATTGCACGCCCGAATCTGAATAGCCAATGGAAGTCGGATCCGCCCTTGGTGCTGCCACAGATGACGTTTTCCGCTCCGCGCCTGTACCTGGCCGGAGGCGTTACCACCATGCGCACAACGGGAAGCGTGGAGACTTATACCGACCTGAACCTGAAGCGCGACATCGAGGCAGGCAAACTGCCGGGGCCGCATATGGACGTAACCGGTCCCTATCTAGAAGGTGCCGACAGTTATTTCATCCAA
The DNA here is from genome assembly GCA_963814855.1 of uncultured Acidobacteriota bacterium. GTDB lineage: Bacteria > Acidobacteriota > Terriglobia > Acidiferrales > UBA7541 > Palsa-295. Next base: position 670,044 of record CAWFEL010000007.1, on the reverse strand, counting down.
ATGCCCCACCTAACCGGTCCGGATGACGCGCGACAGCTGGTGGAATATTGGGCCGATCACGGGGTTACGTCGTTTAAAGCGTACATGAACATCACGCGGGCCGAGTTGAAGGCCGCGATCGATGCTGCACATGAGCGCGGGATCAAAGTCACGGGGCACTTGTGCTCCGTCACTTACCCAGAAGCCGCAGAACTAGGCATCGACGATCTCGAACATGGATTCTTTGTGAATACGCAACTCGATCCGGGGAAGAAGCCGGATGTGTGCAGCGAAAGCCAGGGAGACTACACGCTCGAGCACATGGATGCGGAAAGCGTGGAGGGAAAGGAGTTGATCGAAACCCTGGTGAAGCATCACGTTGCTATCACTTCGACTCTGCCAGTGTTTGAAGAAGAGGCAGCTGATTCTGGCGATGGCGGGCATGCACCAATCAATCAGAAGGCCTTAGATGCAATGAGTCCGGAGGCTAGGGAAGCTTTTTTCCTCATGCGGCAGCGCCCAAGTTCAGTGCCGCCGCCCAAGCCGGACCCGAAGCTGCTGTGGAAGCACGATCTGGCGCTTGAGCGGGCCTTCGTGGCCGCGGGAGGATTGTTGATTGCAGGACCTGATCCGACTGGTCACGGGGACGTCGTGCCCGGATTTGGCGATCAGCGCGAAATTGAATTGCTCGTGGAAGCTGGGTTTTCCCCAGCCGAGGCGATCAAGATCGCCACGTTGAATGGAGCAATCTATCTGGGCAAAGACAAACAGATCGGCTCGATTGCTGTGGGGAAAAACGCCGACCTCGTGGTGATCAAGGGAGATCCATCGAAGAAGATTACTGATCTCGAAAACGTCGAAATCGTCTTCAAGGACGGCATCGGTTACGACTCACAGAAACTCTTGGATTCGGTGAAAGGACGTTACGGGGAGTACTGAAAGGTTTGCTCTTGCTCTTCCGACCCCTGTATCACGAGACGCCGGGGAAGAACTCTTATCGCTTTCGGAGCAAAGCCCATCACTCCTGATTAACGCGCCGACCTGACCGGGCGGGACCACCGAGCTTATTCGGTAATCCGCATGGAAGGAGTTGGCCAGGCACAGCGTCCAGGATTTATTTGGTAAGATAGCAACAAATGAAAATGGCGAAGCCGCAACGATCCAAGTCAACTATTTGTTTCGGTGCCAAGTTGCTTCGGCCCGAAGCAGGCGGAAAGAATGCATTGTCGACACTCTTGACTCTGCCCAAGAACGCGAGCGCGAAGCTTCCATCGCGAGGTGTGACGATGGTTGAGGGAACGATCAATAGCTTCCCATTTCGCGGCGCTCTCGAACCAGACGGCAAAGGAAGTCACTGGCTCAAAGTTAACGAAGTCATGCGCGATGGCGCTGGCGCAGTTGCTGGAGACACCGTAACGGTGGAGATTGCGCGGGCCGGAGAAGAACCCGAGATCAGGGTGCCAATGGATCTACGCAAAGCCCTTGCAGCAGCGCCGCTGGCGAAAGCGGGGTGGGAAGACATCACACCAATGGCGCGCCGGGACTGGATTTTCTCGATAACCTCAGCCAAGCAAGCGGAAACGCGCAGGCGCCGGATCGAGAAGGCGTGCGATATGCTTGCCACTGGAAAGCGACGACTATGCTGCTTTCCCGGGATAAAGTGGCTCATGCTGAAAAATGCGAAATCATGCGGAATGTGGCTTCCGCTGCCGAGCTCCCGCGGCTAGCGTAGTTGCGCGAACTCCTGCGTGATGTAGAGGCTTCCGTCCGGCGCTTGAACAACGCCGACTCCGACGTGAGTGTATTTCAGGTTGAGGATATTCCAGCGATGATTGTGCTGGAACTTCGGCTCGTTCATGAAGAGGGATTCGGCTTCGTTCACGCCTTTGCAATTGGCGATATTTTCGCCAGTTGAGAACCACTTGATTCCCGCGGACGAAACGCGGTCCGCCGGGGAACTTCCGTCCGCCCCCGCGTGGCTGAAGAACCCGTTGCGGGCCATATCTTCGGAGTGCATTTTGGCCACCGCTGCCAACCTGTCGTCCCACTGAAGCGCGGGCGCGCGGCCCCCGGTTTCGCTCGAGTAGGACCGATCTGCGCGGTCGCGGTTGATTAGCTCCCACATTTGCAATTCAAGCTGGCCGTTTTGATATGAAACGTCAGCGCGCTGCGGAGCGGATTGCGAAGAAAGCGAGCTCGCCGGCGTTAGAGCAAAGACGAGAGCTGCCAGAAGAATCGCCGAGCGTCCATTGGAGGGTTTAGCAACGCGGATAGCGGAACTTGTGGGCATTGGCATAAAATTCGTGCCTCGACCACAACGCTACGCCGGGTTCGTTCACCAGAATACTGTACGGAAGGGCAACTCTAGTGCTGGTACAAGAGGCCACTAACTCAAAAAATTTTATGCGGGCCGGCTCTGAAATCCTCTGCGCAGCTTGCCTGGATGTTGTGTTGCCCGGCTAGATGGCCACTGCCGTTAGTTTCGAGACTGTATAATTTTGACCAGACCTCCGGACCTCACGACCTTTACGATACAGCCCACGATGGCGAGGATGAACGACTGGATCCGGGTCACTTCCCCGCCATCTTACTAACGCTGCTCTCGGAAGATCTAGCTTCCAGGCAGGTTCGGCCCGCTCGTGTTTTTGTCGGTTAAAACCTATAACCCCTCGAAACGTGCGGGGCCCGAAACACCCCTTAACACGCGCGGGTCCCGCACGCCCTCCTCGTGAAACTCCTCAATCGTAGTTGGCCCGACCTGACGTGGATTGCACCTCTCACTGCCCAAACCTCCGGCAGCGGTAGCGATTGAGCTCTCTCCCTTGACGCGGACGAGAACGGGGCGTACGTTTCTCTGAAATAGGCGCCAGCGAACATCGAACCGGGAGGTGAACTCATGCGGAGAAACTTTCCGTTTGCGACTTCCATCGTCGTGGCCGGTGTGTTGCTCAGTTTTTCGATTGGGTGTTCCAAACACCCCAATGACGACACAATTACAAAAGACATTCAGAGTCGGGTCGCGGCCGATCCCGACACAAAGGACTCCAACGTCAGCGTAGCTTCGAAGGACGGCAAGGTAACGCTGACAGGCACGGCGAGCGATCCAGCGGTGCAACAGAAATTGGAACAGATCGCCCGTCAGGAGCCGGGAATTGTCGGCGTTGATAACGAGACGGCGCTTCCGCCTCCACCAATCGTCGTGCCTCCCGGCACCGATCTGGTCGTTATCACCAGCCAGGCGCTGGGATCCAAGACGAGCCAAACCGGCCAGTCGTTTATCGCCAGCGTGGCGCAGCCTGTGACCGTCGGCAGTCAGACGGCGATACCCAAGGGATCGGCAGTCAGTGGCACCGTTATCACAGCAAAGGAGAAAGGCAAGATAAAGGGAGAGGGCCAATTGTCGCTGGCTCTCAGGAGCATCACCGTTCGAGGGCAAACCTATCAGATCCAGACCATCACTCTGGACAGCACGATCAAAGGTAAGGGAAAGCGGACGGCGGCAACTACTGGCGGCGGAGCGGCCGGCGGCGCGTTGCTTGGCGGAATTGCCGGAGGAGGAAAGGGGGCCGGGATTGGGCTTCTCCTGGGTGCGGGTGCGGGATTGGCGGGAGGCGCGTTCACCGGAAACAAGCAGATTGAGCTTCCCGCGGAAACCGCTCTCACATTCTCTCTGACTTCACCTCTAACAGTTCCGCCACCTCCACAATAGTTACGGTTTTCGTCAGGAGGGCAATGGCTTGACGACCACAGGAGGCCCGCTAGCTTGCTTCACCTTGAGGTTGAAACTTACCTCGACATGGTCCGCGATCTTGATGAACGGGATACCTTTGTTCATTCCGTAGTTCTTGCGGTCGAAGACCATTGTTCCGGTAATTTCCTCTGAAGACGTCCCCTTGCCATTAACAGTAAGCGTGAGTTTTTCTGGATTTGATATTCCGCGTATCGTAAAGTCGCCATCCACTTCAAAGGCCCTCGGGCCCGTCTGCTTGATCTTGGTTGACTTGAAGCTGATCAACGGGTTGTTCTCGACATCAAAGAAATCTTTGCCCTTCAGCTTGCCGTTCTTCATTCCGCTGCCGGTGTCCACGCTGGCGGCTTGAATCTCGATTTCCAGAACACTTGTGGTCACGTCAGGAGACGTAAATTTCAGGGTGGCGTCCCACTTGTCGAATTTGCCCACGAGGGCCACCGAGGCTTTGACGGAGAACTTAATCGTGCTGTTCACTGGTGTGATCTCAACAACTGGAACCTGCGCACAGCTGAGTGAGGGCAGTGCGGCGAACGCGAGGAGGAAGAGTAGGACCGGTCTCATGCCGCGAGCATGAGCGCTACCCAAGTTATTGTCAATTTCAGCATTCACGAAAACGCTCCGCCGGGCGCGAAAACAGATCGTGCGGCTAATGGTTGCGGCGGTTGAACAGAAGTGGGGTACGGATTTCCGTTGCGCGGCTGGGTTCATTTCCGGCTGAGAAGATAGAGATCTGCGTGGCCGCCCGGGCGCGCATAGACGATGGTGGAAAGGTCTCTGGAGAAATCGGAGCCGTTGCCCCCGCTGTAATTCAACGGAAAAGCAAAGGGGACCTTCAATGCTATCTGCGGAGCCCCGTTGGTCTTGCCGTCAGCCCAAAGCTGGCGGTAAATGGTGACTTCACCGCGGGAGACAACCGCATACAAGAACGACTTGCCGTCGGGAGCAAAAACCGCATTGAACGTCACCGTGTCTGGAAGCAGTTGAGTGCATTTCCTATCGGAAGTGGAAATCTCGTAGATTCCAGTGGTTTCTCCGAAAGGCTGGACGCCAAGCAGGTACTGCCCGCTGGGGTCTATGTCGGAAAGGATGGAGCAGTTGTCCGCGAACTTCTCGAGGTTCGAACCATCCCCGTTCATCCTCCAAACGGATGGCGTCACCCTCCCCTTATCCCTAGTCGCCGCATATACGAGCTTCTGGTCGGGGCTCCATAATGAATTATAGGTGTCCGCTTGGGTCCCAGGGAGCTGACGAAGACCGCTGCCATCAGTTCCAACGATATAGGCGTCAGTTCGACCGCCGGTTGTCGACTCCTCAAAAGACAGGTGAAGATTGTCGGGCGCCCAATTCCCTGTGCCCAAGTGTTCTCCCGTGGCGAGTTTCACTTTGTTGCCACCATCAATATCCGACACCCAGAGTTCGTTCCTATCGCGCGCGGGAAGCGTGACGTACATCACGCGCTTTCCGTCCCGCGAAATGGTGGGCTGAGTCACGTCTTCCGACGCGATGTCTGCGGATTCCTTTGAACGAACGTGATACACGGTCAGGAATCCGGAGGATTTGCCGTTCACGAAGTAAATCCCGTTACCCGATGGATCTGGCATGGGCGCGAAATCCGGTCCCGCTCCGAAGGTAATCTGAGTCAAACTCCGGTCCTTCAAGTCGTACTTCCAAATATTCGTCAAGCCGTCTACGGTACGGGCAAATAGAATTGTACTTCCCGGTTCGCCCCACACAACGTCACGCGAACTCCCGGACACCTCGCCTAAATCAACGGCCTCGTGGCTGGTCACGTTTATTCTGAATAAATGGAAATTGGCCCCAAAACCCGCTGGAATACCGGCCGCAAGCAGATCCTTGCCGTCCGGAAATAGCAGAAGCGGAGAGAAATACAAGCCGGTGCCCGTGGCGTTGTACACCGTTTCCTGGTTCAATCCGGACTTTTCCGACCGAAAAACCCCGGACACATCAGACTTCGCGTAATAAACGAATTCGCCGTCTGGCGATGGAACCGCCTGCATAGCAGGAACCACACGACGCGGAGTCCCACCGAGCGTAGGCACCGCCCAGACTTCGTTCTGACCGAGAGGCCTTACGTAATATATTTCCTTACCGTCGGGCGAAAAGCTGTCCACAACCTTGTCGCCTTCGTCATTCGTGAGTTGGAGGGGCTCTCCACCGGACGTGAGCATGAGAAACACTTGTTCGATGCCGTCCACGGGTGAGACGAACGCCACATTGTGGCCGTCGGGAGAAAGCTTCGCGTCATTCATCGGCTTATTCCACTGGCTGATTTGCACAATCTTCGCGGGGCCGCCGGGAGTGTTCGAGCGAGGCCAAAAATGATACGCCGCAATGACCAATGCAATGAGCGCGACGCAGGCGGCTAAGACAGCATACCTGTTCTTTGCAGGCTTCGCCGGCGACGGAACCGCTACGATTGAGCCAGAAGACGAAGGCTCTGCAGTGACGGCCTGTACCGGCCCGCTCGCTGATAATGAAATTCGGCGGCCCGAATCCGTATCCCGCCGGAGGCGCTTCAGGTCGGTGCGAATCTCCGATGCGGACTGGTACCGTAGATCGCGATCTTTCTCGAGCGCCTTGTGGATGATGTCCTCGAGTTTCGCAGGAACATCCGGATTGAGCCGCACAGGACCGACTGGCGTTTGATTTAGTATCGCCTCGGTGATTACTCCCGATGTGTCACCGCGAAAAGGGAGAGCGCCGGTGGCCATTTCATACAACACCACGCCAAATGAAAAAAGGTCAGTGCGAGCATCCAGTGGTTTTCCGCGCACCTGCTCCGGCGACATATAGGCCACTGTGCCGACCGTTGCGCCAGGACTCGTGAGCAGTTCTTCGGTTACGGCAGTTGGCATCGAACCAACACCCATACCTTGCGCGATACGTGGAGACGGGGCAAGCTTCGCCAGCCCAAAATCCAGAATCTTGGCGTGGCCCCGCTTGGTAACGAAAATGTTAGCCGGCTTGATGTCGCGGTGGACTACGCCTTCGGCGTGGGCCGCGTCGAGCCCGTCCGCCAATTGGGTGCTCAAATCGAGGATCGTTTCCAACTCCATCGGACGGCCACTTATGTAGTGCTTCAGGGTCACGCCGTCCAAATACTCCATGGCGATGAAGGCCCGGCCACCCTCGTCTCCGATCTCATACACAGTGCAGATGTTCGGGTGATTCAGCGCCGAAGCTGCCTGTGCTTCGCGACGGAATCGTTCCAAAGTCTGCGGGTCTCGGGCGACCTCGTCCGGTAAGAATTTGAGCGCCACGAAGCGACGAAGGCTGGTGTCCTCGGCCTTGTACACGACGCCCATACCTCCGCCACCGAGTTTCTCGATGATGCGGTAGTGGGAGATGGTCAGGCCGATCGGAGATGAGGGTTCCGGCATTTCGCGTTCATCTTAGGTTGGCCCAAGAGGCAAGTCAACGGACTCGGCGCGTCTTCCCTACGACAGCAACAAATTCGCGCGCCATCGGGGCGTGCGCTACGAATCCGATATTGGCGGCGAACTAGTGGAAGCTCGAGAAAAGGGAGCCCGAAAGTCCGGCGGCGCCCGGATTGAATATCGAGACGTACACCAGAATGATGGTAAGGATGATCATGATGATGCTGGAACCCCAGGCGATGATGTTGAAGGTGAGCGTGTTGACGTGGTCGCCCATCAGGTCGCGGCGGTTGATGAGGAGCAGGATGAAGATCAGGACGACCGGCAGCCAGACGCCGTTCGCGACCTGCGAGAGAACGAGAATCCTGAGAAGCGGCGCTTTGGGGATCAGGATGATCCCTGCGCCGACAACGATCAGCACGGTGTAGAGCGAATAGAACGTGGGGGCTTCCTTAAGTTTTCGGTCGAGGCCCGCTTCAAAACCAAGGCCTTCACAAATTACGTGAGCGGTTGAAAGCGGCAGAATAGATGCCGCGAAAAGCGAAGCGTTCAGCAAGCCAAATGCAAAAAGATAGCCGGCCCACTTCCCTGCCAGCGGGACCAGCGCCATGGCAGCCTGGCCGGCGTCGGTGATCACCTGGGTATCCGCGTGAAGGTGCAGCGTGGCGGCGCAGGCAACGATGATGAAGAACACAATGGCCATGCACGAAATGGAGCCGACGAGCACGTCCATGCGCGCGTGCTTGTACTGGCGAGGTCCGATGCGCTTTTCGACGAAGCCCGCCTGCATATAGAAAAATTGCCATGGGGCAATCGTGGTGCCGATGAGGCCGATGAGCATCAGCAGGTAGGGCGCGTTCAGTTGCACGTTGGGCACAACGGTCGCCTTCGCGGCCACGAGCCAGTCCGGCTTCGCAAGAAAAGCCGAAACCGCGTAGGTCAGATAAAACGCGCAGGCCACGAGAAATATCTTCTCCACCTGGCGATAGCTGCCGCGCACGACCAGAATCCAGACGGCGATGGCAGCGAGCGGCACGGAAACGTATTTGCTGATGTGGAAGATCTGCATCGAAGCAGCGACGCCGGCGAATTCCGCCACCGTGTTGCTGAGGTCCACGAAGAACGCGGCGGTCATCACGAAGAACGTGGAGCGGAATCCGAACTCCTCGCGAATCAGGTCGGAAAGGCCCTTGCCGGTGACCACGCCCATGCGAGCGCACATCTCTCCGCTGACGTAGAGCGCGATGGTCATGGGAATGAGCGACCACAAAAGCGCGTAGCCAAATTGGGCGCCGGAGGTGGTGTAAACCGCGATGCCGCCGGCGTCGTTGTCCACGTTGGAGGTGATAAGGCCGGGCCCGACCACGGCAAAAAAGACCGCGAGCCGCCGGCGGATGGTCCGGGTGCGGCGGTTGAAGTCCTTTCCGCGGCTGGCCAGCCGGGAGATGGTGTCCGTCAATGTGGTCCAGGTGTTCATGGCGATGCAGAAATCCCAGGGTTAAAACCCTGGATTTAGTTCGAAACTTTTTCCTGGGGCTGGAAGCCCCGGGCTTCCACCAAACCCCGCACCAGTTCTAAAGTTTGGCGCGCATGCGGCTTACGACGTCGTCCACGGTGATGGCGCCGACGGGCACGTTGGCGTCATTGACCACGGCGAGGCTGCGCAAATTGTACTTGTCAAAAATCTCGAAGACTTCCTTATCGCTGGCATCGGGCTTCACCGAAAGCATCGGCTCGAACACAAGCTCGGCCATACGCTGCTCACCGCCCGCGAGGATCAATCGCGCGACGGGCACGGTGCCGGCGAGCGCGGCGTCGCGATTGATCAGGACCACGTTGTCGAGCTGATCGAGCGAGACATCATGGAACCGGATGAAATCCACGACCTCGCCCCGGGTGGCGTCCTCACCTACAACGACAATTTCGGTGTTCATCATCCCGCCCGCGGTATCTTCGCCGAAGCGCATCAGCTCCTTGACCTCATTCGCCTCGCGGTTCTCCATCTCATCGAGAACTTCCTTCGACTTCGCCGGCTCGAGGCTCTGGATCAGGTCGGCAGCTTCGTCCGGATTCATTTCTTCGATGATGTCGGCGGCCTTCTCGGGATCGAGCTTCTCCATCACCTGCGTCTGGAGGCGCTTGTCGAGTTCGGCGATCGTTTCGGCGGCGGTTTCCTCGTCGAGCGAGTCAATGATGGCCTGGCGCTCGTCGGGCGAGATCTCTTCCATGATATCGGCGAGGTCGGCGGGATGAAGCAGGGCCAGTTTGTCGCTGGACATGCGCAGCTTCACGCGGCGCAGAGGGTCCGGCTCGATCAAGTTCACGAATTCCCAGAGGATGGTCCGCCGGGGAAGCTTTTCCTGAATGCGGCGAATGCCCATCGGCGGAACGATACCCTGAAGCATGCGGCGAACCGCGCCGGGAAGGCCGACGTCCACCTGCGTGATGCGCAGCTCGGTATTACCGTTGACGCGATGATCGGCCAGCTCGACGTCATTTACGCGAACGACTTTGCGGCCGTTGGTGTCAATGATCTGCTGGTCGAGCAGGTCCTTTCGGACGGCGAGCCAAGCTTCGTTGGGATGATAAAGCTCAAGCGCTGATTCATCCGTGGTGAGCTTCAGGCGGCCCGGGGCCACCGAGGCGATCTGGTCAAAGCGCGCCACCAGCGGCCGATACTGGCCGCGGCCGATCAGGAGGCGCGAGATGCGGTTCGGCTGCTCGTCCGGGACGATGAACATTTCCTTGACGCGGCCGACGAAGTTGCCGAAGGAATCGTAGGCTTCGGCGCCGAGAATTTCAGTTGCGTGCAGCATGAGATGCTCCTTCTGAATGCTGTGAAAATGCGGGGCCTGTTGAGAGTAGCTCGGCTCACACCTTTGGCTGCGGTGAAGGCGAACGTAACAACCCTTCGGCTGGTCCGCCACGGCGGACTCGCTCAGAGTGCCCGCCGATCTCCCAGGTTCGGCTTGTTGTCGAAACTGGGAGCCCTGTTCCAAATCGCCACGGCTAACGCCATATTCGACAGCGGAGGCGAACGTTACAGCCCCTCGACTCACTTCGTTCGCTCGGGGTGGCGATCCTGGTCGGATCGCCAAAAAAAAATGCCCGGGACCGGCAACGCAACCCGGCCACGGGCAGACGGAAAACCGCCCTCGGTTTAGATCAGGCCGGGCCTCGCCTCCCTGTTCCCATAAACCCAATCGGCACGCGAACGGCGCGCTTCAGGCACTACGCGGGAACAGCGAACGAAAACGAGCGTGAAGGTAGAAGCACGCTGTCCGCCACGGCGGACGCGGCGACTACCGTCAGGCTCCGAATTGGGCGAACGCAATTCCATAACGACGCGTTTATCCCCGTTCGACTAGTAACGGCAGACGGAAATTTTGTCAAGCGCAGAGTGACTGTTTCGGCGATTTTTTACGCGCCAAACAGCATATTTCCAGGAATTACGCGCCGACGGCGGCATTCGGCAGCGTTGAGGTCCCAATACGTGCTGCGAATGTAGTCGCGAGGCGAAAAACCCAGGGCGCGGGCGACGCGGTCTATGGAGGCGGGCGTGCCCTCGATCTCGAGGTAGGTGCCTACCGGGGTTTCGTCGAGGTCGAGATGAACGCCGGGGAGACGGAAGGTCGTGCGGAATTTCTCGTATCGGAAGCCGGGCCGAAACCCGAGAGCGCGAAGGCTGGCAGGCCAGTTCCTTGGCGACTGGACGACCAGTTCCCTTTCGAGCTTTTCTTTGTAGCGCGAGACCGCGACGGCGGGGACTGGAGACTTCGAGGTGATTATCGTTCGCGCGGGACCGGCCGGGATGAGGCCCGAGCGAGCGGGCGTCTCGATTCGGAGCCGCAGGAGACGTCTGCGGCGGCGGAAATCGTTGTCGGGGGTATCAAAGAGGGCGTTTCGTTCGAGGATGCGGCCGCTGCAGCGGGCGCGGAGGCGGCTGATTTTGTGGATAAGCCCGGCGAGATCGTTGACGCGGAGCTTGATTTCCGTTTCGCGGTGGCTTGGGCGGGGCGAGGACATGGCGGATTATAACTCAGGTGCGCGGGACGCAAACGTGCCGGCCGCGAAGACGAAGAATCTTGCTAACCCGTGGGCGAGCCAGCATAATCGCTTCACTGCCGGGAGATTGCGCGCGTTTATGACCGAACCCACCACCCCGTTGATGCAGCAGTATCATGCCGTGAAAAAACAGCATCCGACGGCGCTGCTGCTTTTTCGGCTCGGCGATTTCTACGAACTGTTTTACGAGGACGCGGTCCTGGCATCGCGACTCTTGCAGATCACGCTCACCGCACGAAACAAAGAAAAGGGCGAGCCGGTGCCGATGTGCGGTGTCCCCTACCACGCCGCTGAAAATTACATCACCAAGCTGATTCGAGCCGGGCACAAGGTCGCCATCTGCGAGCAGATGGAGGAGCCTGGTCCGGGCAAGAAACTCGTGCGGCGCGAGGTGATTCGAGTGCTGACTCCGGGAACGGCGATGGGCACTTCGCTCGTGGACCCCAAGGAGAATAGTTTCCTGGCGGCGGTCGCGCGCAGCGCGGCGGCCAACGCCGCAGCGGTTGGCAGTGTGCGATCGGCGAGCCGCCAGACGGAAACGAGAATTGGGCTAGCGTACGTGGACCTTTCGACGGGCGAATTCCGCGCGACTGAATTTTGCGGCGACAGGGCGGAAGCACGGCTTCGAGACGAGCTCGAGATCCTGCGGCCTCGAGAGATATTGCTGGCGCGGCCGACGACGCTTTTTCCCGACGACCGCCGCTCGATCCCTACACTCTGGGACTCGCAGGGCAAGATCGTCGAAACGCGGCTTGATGATTGGGTTTTCGAGAGCAATTACGCGACGCGCCAGCTCGAGACGCATTTTCGAGTGGTGGCGCTCGAAGGGTTCGGGCTCGTGGGGCATCCGCAGGCAACGGCGGCGGCGGGAGCGATCGTTCATTATCTGCGCGAAACGTCCGCGATCGGTGCGCGGAAACCGGAGGATAGTGCGAAAGTTCCCAGCCTGCGTCCCGCGGGGACTGGGCTCGAACACCTTGACCGCATCGGGTATTACGAGCAGCAGAACGCGATGATCCTCGATCAGATCACGGCGCGAAATCTAGAGCTGGTCGAGCCGGCTCCGGGAGACGACGCGTCCGCGACGCTGGTCGGCGCGATTGACGAAACGGCAACGGGAATGGGAGCGCGGCTGCTACGGGCGTGGGTCCTGCGGCCGGAGATTTTGCTGAGCGAGATTGAGGAGCGACTCGATGCCGTGGCGGAACTGAAATCGCGCACGATTGCACGCGAGGAGATTCACAGCGGGCTCGAAGGAATCCTCGATCTCGAACGGTTGATGAGCCGCATCACTTTGGGTGTCGCGACGCCCCGGGATTTGCTGGCGCTACGAGCATCTCTCGAGAAAATACCGATCGTGCGCGGGCTGATCCTCGAGGAAGGCGCGTTGCGTGGGCTGGTCGTCGCCAAAGAACCTGCTGCCCGGGCGCCACGCGCTGCCGGAGGAAGGCTCGCGGCACTGCACGAACAGATGGATGAGCTCGCGGATGTGCGCGACATTATCGCGCGAGCGATTGCCGACGATCCTCCGGCCATGCCGAATGATCCCGGCGTGATCCGCCGCGGATTTCACGCCGAGCTCGACGAATTACGCAGCATCCTGACAGACGGCCGCCAGACTATTGCGGCCATGGAGGATCGCGAGCGAAAGCGGACCGGAATTGCATCGCTCAAGATCCGGTACAACCAAGTGTTTGGCTATTACATTGAGGTATCGAAACCGAATCTTTCGCTGGTGCCAGCCGACTACGACCGTAAACAGACGCTCGTAAATGCCGAGCGTTTCACGTCGAGCGAGCTGGCGGGATATGAGCGGAAGGTGCTCTCGGCCGAGGAGCGCGCGCTGGAGATCGAGCGGCGGCTCTACGGCGAAATCCGCGAGTGCATTGCACGCGAGGCGGGCCGGCTGCGGCGCTCGGCTGCGGCGATCGCGCAGCTCGACGTGCTCGTAAACTTCGCGCGTATCGCTGCGACACGCAATTATTCTCGTCCCCAATTCACGGAGACGGAGGTGGCGCGAAAGGGTCCGCGCGGCGCGCTGACGGTTGCCGGAGGTCGCCATCCGGTGATCGAAAAATTACTCGAGGAGCGCGGTGAGCGGTTTGTGCCGAACGATTTGTACCTGGGCGAGGAATCGCCGTTCCTGCTGCTGATCACTGGACCGAATATGGGTGGGAAGTCCACTTATCTGCGGCAAACGGCGCTGATTTCGATTCTGGCGCAGATGGGATCGTTCGTGCCTGCGGTCGAGGCGAGGCTGCCGCTTCTCGACCGGGTTTTTACGCGCATAGGGGCCTCGGACAATCTTGCCCGCGGGCGGTCCACATTTTTGGTCGAGATGAGCGAGGTTGCGGCAATTTTGAACACGGCGACTTCTGCAAGCCTGGTGCTGCTGGACGAGGTGGGTCGCGGCACGGCGACGTTTGACGGGCTGTCGCTGGCGTGGGCGGTGGTCGAGTCGCTGCATGCAGGCGCGCGGCCGCGAACTCTTTTCGCGACGCACTACCATGAGTTGACCGATCTCGAGCAATTGTTGCCCGGCGTCAAAAACGTACACGTGTCGGTCGAGGAATCCGGGAGCGAAATTGTGTTTCTGAGGCGCGTGGAACCCGGGAGCGCGGACAAAAGCTACGGCATCGAGGTGGCGCGCCTGGCCGGGCTGCCGAACGACGTGATCGTGCGCGCGCGGGAAATCTTGCTGCGTCACGAACGCGCCGAGCAAAGATTAACTCGCGAGCTTTCGCCAGGCGGGGCTCCCGGCGCCGGGCCGAGCGTTGCGCCGCCCGAGCCACAGCAGGCCAGTTTTACCGCCATTGATGAACCGGTGCTGGAAGCGTTGCGCAGCGCGGATTTGAATCAGCTGACGCCTCTGGAGGCGCTGAACCTGCTGGCTGCGCTCCAGAAACAATTGCAGTGAGGCGCGCAAGATGACCGCCCGCGCCATGAAGGTCCTTGGGATGATGTCCGGCACGTCGGCGGATGGAATTGACGCCGCCCTCGTGCGAGTATCGGGCGCGCCGCCGAATCTTGCGGCTCAACTGGAAGCCCACTTCCACGTTCCCTTCCCTCCGTACCTGCGCGAGCGAGTCCTGCGACTGGCTAATGGAGCGGCGTCCACAACTGCGGAAATCAGCGAATTGAATTTCCTGCTGGGTGAGGAGCTTGCGCGCGCGGCCATCGCGGCTTGCAAGATGTGGCGCGTGCCTTTGAAGGATGTGTCGGTGATCGGCTCGCACGGGCAGACGGTTTTTCACCAGGGGACCTCGGGGCAGTCACAGGGCAAAGTACGGACGCCGTCCACTCTGCAACTTGGGGATATCAGCCTGATTGCCGAACGCACCGGAATCCCTACCATCGGAGATTTTCGGCCCGCGGACATGGCGGCCGGGGGGCAGGGCGCGCCGCTCATTCCATTTGCCGATTATCTGCTCTACGGAGACTCGGCGCGTGGCCGCGTGGCGCTGAATATCGGCGGGATTGCCAACGTGACCGTAATTCCCGGCGGGGCACAACCGCAGGATGTGTTCGCGTTCGATACTGGACCGGGGAACATGATCGTGGATGCTATCGTCGAGCAAAGCACACGCGGACGCGCGGAATTCGACCGGGACTCGCGCATCGCGTTAAGCGGGCGGACGATTCCCGAGCTGCTCGTCCGGCTGATGCACGAGCCATATCTTCGGAAGAAACCGCCGAAATCGGCAGGGCGCGAACAATTCGGGCAGGATTATGCGCAGAGCCTTATCCGATGGGGCAAGCAGCACCACGCAGGTCCCGCGGACCTGGTGCGCACCACGACGATGTTTACGTCGCTTTCCATCGCGGACGCGTTTCGCAGATTTATTCTACCTCGCGCGCATGTGGAAGAATTGATTGTCGCCGGAGGCGGCGCGCACAACCCCTTGATGATGGCCCAGCTTGCGGCTTCGCTGCCTGGCATCGAGGTGATTCCCGCGAGCAAATTCGGCGTGCCACCGGAAGCAAAAGAGGCGTTTGGATTCGCGCTGCTGGCGTATGAGACCTATCACGGCCGGCCGGGTAATCTGCCGTCCGCTACTGGCGCGCGACATACGGTGGTTCTCGGTAAGCTTGCTCACGCTGGAAACGGGCCCACGCGAGGGAAAGGGTGAGCGCATCGGGCACAAGGCGCACCAGCGAATGGCGGCGACTCAGCTTTGTGCTCGCGCTTTTGATTGGCGTGATGATCGCGGGATGCGGGCGATCGCGCGAGGCGAATGATCCGGGCACAGTAAATTTTCTGATCGAGTCCATGCCGATCAATCTTGATCCCCGGGTCGGTACCGACGCACAGTCGCAGCACCTGGATGGACTGATATTCGACAGCTTGGTATCGCACGATGCGAAGATGAACATCGTTCCGGACCTGGCGGCGTCGTGGGACACTCCTGACCCTGTTACGTATGTGTTTCACCTGCGGCGCGGCGTGAAATTCCACGACGGGCGGGCGTTCACGTCAGCGGATGTGAAATTCACGTTTGATTCGATCCTTTCCGGCGCGCTTACCTCACCCAAGCGCGGAGGGTTCCATCTGATTCAGTCCATCGAGGCGCCGGACGAGGCAACCGTGGTGTTTCATCTGCGCGAGCCTTCCGCGTCGTTCTTGTGGAACATGGACAGGTCGGCGTTCGGAATCGTCCCGACAGGTTCCGGCGCGGATCTGGCACGGAATCCGATCGGGACCGGGCCGTTTCGAGTCGTCAGCATGGCCCGGGACGAAGAGGTCGTTGTCGAACGGAATCCGGACTATTTCGGCGGCGCGCCGAAGGTTAATCGCGTGCGGTTCCGGATCGTGCCGGAAGCGATCGTGCGCGCGCTGGAATTGCGCAAGGGCACGGCCGATATCGGCGGAGTGAATTCGCTGACGCCGGACATGGTTTTGGCTCTAACGAAGCAGCCGGAATTGATTGCGGAGGATCAGCCCGGGACGGTGCTTTCCTACGTGGCATTTAATTTCGATGATCCGATTCTGGCGCACCGAGAGGTGCGGCAAGCGCTGGCTTATGCCACGGACCGCGCGACGATGATTCGGTATCTCCTACGAGGACAGGCGCGGCCCGCGTCGAGTCTGCTGCCGCCAAACCACTGGGCGTACGAGCCAAACGTGCAGCAGTACGACTATGATCCGGCTCAGGCCGAGAGGCTGCTCGATGCCGCGGGCTATGCGCGCGGCGCGGATGGCGTTCGCATTCACTTGACGCTGAAAACTTCGACCGAGGAGTCCGTGCGCTTGCTCGCTCAGGCGCTCGCGGATGAGTGGAGCAAGGTTGGCGTAGCGCTTGAGCTGAGGCCGCTTGAAAACGCGACGTTTTTAGCCGATATCGGGCGAGGAAGCTTTCAGCTCTATACGCTTCGGTGGATTGGCGCGAACAACGATCCGGATATCTTCAACTACGTCTTCAACTCAAAAATGATGCCGCCGGACGGTGCGAACCGCGGGCACTACGACAATCCCACGCTCGATGCCCTGATTGACCGACAGCGCGTGGAAATGGACCGGGACAAGAGGAAAGCGATTGTTTCCGAAATTCAAAAGCTTGTCGCAGTGGAGGAGCCGTATATCAACTTGTGGTACAACGACAACGTTTGCGTGCATCGAGACCGAGTTACGGGAATCGAAATGTCGCCCGAAGGAAACTACGATTTCCTGACCACGGTGGAATTGAAGTGAGCGAATCCGGAGTCAGCGGGTCACGACCGGTGGCGCAGCGGGATTCATCAAGATAGCGTGGCGCTAACTTCGAGCCCGGCAAATCGCGAGCCGGTGATCAAGGGAATGCTTTATGGATTTCCTCGTCGGGGATCGCGCCCTGACGTGCGATGGACCACGCGTCACCGTCAATGCGAACGATCGTGGAGGCGAGGGTGCCGCCCGTGTCACCCGCGTCAAGGATAAGTGGCAGGCGGTCGCCCAACTGCTCGACGATCTGGCTGGGATTCGTGCAGGAAGGATGGCTGGAAAGATTCGCGCTTGTGCCGGTGACGGGACACTCCGCCGCGTCAATCAGCGCAGTGGCGATTGGCGAATTGGCCCAGCGCAGCGCCACGCGACCCGTATTGCCGGTCACTTTGAGCGGGAGACGGTGCGTCGCCTCGACGACCAGTGTAAGCGCGCCGGGCCAGAATTTGTGCGCCAAGGTCAGGAAAGCGTCGGGCACGTCGCGGACAAGGGTAACGGCCTGCTCGATGGAATTGACGAGGATCGGCAGCGCGCGCGTTTCCGGGCGCCCCTTCAGTAGAAACACCCGCTCGACGGCATAAAGATTAAACGGATCGGCGCACAGCCCGTAGAACGTGTCCGTCGGAATGGCGATCACCCGCCCGCGACGGATGAAACTCGCGGCGTAGTCAATAACGTGCGACTCGGGCGCTTCCGGTGTGATTTTGAGGATTTCGGAGGACAATGTTCGTTATCGGCGCGCTGCGCCGTGACCCGAATGGAAATTAGCATAGCCGCCGCAGCGGAAGCAAGACGCACGAACGCAAGATGTTACGCGCGCGACAATCAAGCACGCGCGAAGGCGCGTTTGCCAGCGCTGTTCCAACTGGTTTAGCTTAGAGGAAGACGCACCCATGGCGGACGTGATCACGAGTCGCGACAACAAGTGGCTGAAGCAGTTTCGTGCCGCGCTGCGCGGAACGGGCCCGCAGGATGGCGAGATGATTGGCGTGGAAGGCCCGAAACTGGTCGAAGAGGCGCTGCGCTCGGGGCTGGAAGCCGAGGCGCTACTCGTCAGCGAGGCGGGCGAGCGCGAGGCGGGGCAGATCCTGGATGTGGCGGGAAACAGCGAGACCGGAATACCGCGCTCGCGGGTGCTGCGCACCACGAACAAGCTTTTCGAAGGCGTGGCCGGTACGGACACGCCGCAGGGAGTCGCCGCGCTCTTTCGCCAGCGCGAGTGGGGATTTGACGACATCCTGCGGGGCTCGGGCGAAATGGGCGGGAGTTCCCCGCTCGTGGTCGTACTGGCGGCGGTGCAGGATCCCGGAAATGTTGGCACGATACTGCGGTCGGCAGAGGCGTTTGGCGCGACTGGGGCGGTGGCCACGCGAGGAACGGCCGATCCGTGGTCTCCGAAGGCGTTGCGCGCGTCGGCGGGTTCGGCGCTGAGGCTGCCGTTGCTGCGCGGCATGGCGATTCCCGCGCTGCTCGCCCAATTGAAAATGGCCAAGGTAAAAATTTACGCGGCGTCTTCTGCGTCTCAAAATAACGGCGCGAAAGCCGACCTGCGCGAGGCGGCTGCGATTTTCGTCGGCAACGAGAGCAGCGGTGTGCCGGCCGAGGTCGAGCGGGCGGCCGATGCGGTCATCTCGATTCCCATGGCTGCGGCAGTTGAATCGTTGAACGCGGGAGTGGCGGCGTCGCTCGTGCTCTACGAAGCGGCGAGACAGCGGATGCTGGCCGCAGGGGGCGAGGCATAGCCGATGGGCCTGTTTCGCGCGATCGAGCCGGAAGAAGCGCCGCAAGCCGGACGTCCACTGGCCGATAGGATGCGTCCGCAAACGCTCGATGAGTTTATTGGGCAGGAAGAGCTGCTCGGCCCCGGCAAGCCGCTGCGCACGCAAATCGAACGCGACGAGCTTGGCTCGATGCTTCTCTGGGGGCCTCCGGGGTGTGGCAAGACGACACTGGCGCGAATCATCGCGCGGCGCACGCGGAGCGAATTCATTCCATTCAGCGCCGTGCTCGCCGGCATCAAGGAAATCAAGGACGTGATGGCCAAGGCCGAAGGCGCGCGGCGCTACGGCCGCCGGACGATTGTGTTCGTGGACGAGATGCACCGGTTCAATCGCGCGCAGCAGGATGCGTTTCTGCCGCACGTCGAGGCCGGCAACATTCTGTTGATCGGCGCGACCACGGAGAATCCATCGTTTGAGGTGATTGCGCCGCTGCTTTCGCGCATGAAGGTGTACGTGCTGCGGGCGCTCGCCGAGGCGCAGATTGTCGAGCTGCTGCGGCGCGCGATCGAAGACCCGGAGCGCGGCCTCGGATTACAAAACGTTGAGGCAAGCGACAGGATACTCGAGCGGATCGCGGTGCTGGCGAATGGCGACGCGCGCGCGGCGTACAACACGCTTGAGGCACTTGTGCTTGGCACGGAACCGGGCGCGGACGGACGGCGTGTGCTGTCGGAAGCGCGGCTCGAGGACGTGCTGCAGAAAAAGCTGCTGCCGTACGACAAGTCCGGGGAAGAACATTTTAACCTGATCTCGGCGCTGCACAAATCAGTGAGGAATTCCGATCCGGATGCCGCGCTCTATTGGCTCGCACGGATGCTTGAGTCCGGGGAGGACCCGCTCTATCTGGCGCGGCGGATGGTGCGCATGGCGAGCGAGGATATCGGGCTGGCCGAGCCTGGGGCGCTGGCGGTCACGATCGCGGCCAAGGAAGCTTTCGAATTTATTGGGCCGCCGGAAGGCAACCTGGCGCTGGCCCAGGCCGCGGTCTACCTTTCGCTCGCTCCGAAATCGAATGCGCTCTATACCGGATATGGTGCGGTCCACAAAGATTTGCAAGGTACGATCGCAGAGCCCGTTCCGCTGCATCTAAGAAATGCGGTCACAGGGCTGATGGGCAACCTCGGCTATGGAAAAGACTATCAGTATGCGCACGACGCGGAGGAAAAAGTGACGGACATGACGTGCCTGCCGGAAAGTCTGGCGGGACGAACGTATTACAAGCCCACCGACCAGGGCTTTGAAGCCCGAATCCGGCAGAGAATGGATGAAATTCGAAGGATCAAGACGAAGGGGCGAATCACGAGGGGCGAGGAGTGAGGGGAAATCTGGCGACATCGAGATCAAAGCCGAAAAAGATGCGGGTCGCAGGAGTGCTCACTTCGATCGTAATGATAGCGGTTGCCTTGCTGCGTCCGTCGCCGCTGGTCGCGCAGGATAATCCAAAATTCATTATTGACGAGGATTGCCAGGCGTTCGATATCGCGCCGGACAACGCCATCGTGTACGCCGTGTCGCATATCAAGGGCGTCAAGCGCCTGGTCATTGAGCACGACGACATTTGGGTTACTTCAGGCCCCGGGAAAGCGCGGAAAATCGTCGAGGCTGACAAATTCATGCCTATTCCCCCGCCCCAGGGATTCAGGGTTGATTCGCTGGCATGGTCGCCGGACAGCCAGCGCATCGCCATGAACATGACGCTGCAGCTTCCTCCCCCCGGCTGGGACGACAAGAACAACAAAAAGAAGGGCGACCTCGACGATTCGGAGAACGAGCCGCCGCTCGCCGGCATCGGTGGCGGCAGGGCCCTGGCGCTGCTGGACGCCGATGGCCACGAGATCAAAGTCGCAGGCTCGAAGACACGATTCATCGAGGGCGCATTGGACGGCACGTGGCTGGGTGATGGCACGTCCGTCGTTTACTTGACCGGAGGCCCGCCGTACACAATCACGCGGGTGCGTCCGTCAGACGGGCAAAGCACCGTGCTTTTCGGCGGGCACACCTTCAACATGGTCATCTGGGACGCCAAAAGAAACCGGGCGTTCGCCGTGGGGGACAATCTGAGCCTTCACGGACATTTGACGCTGGTCCAGCTCGATCTGCTGAAAGAGACCGTCACCGAGGTCGCGGAGATAGACAACTATCAGAGCAGCCTGAGCCTGTCGCCTTCGGGCACGAAGATCGGGTATTTCGAGGATGGTGACACGATTGACGTGATTGACCTACTCCGTCCGACCGATGCGGCGCTGCGCGTGCGCGTCGGATTTGGGCGCTTTGGATGGAGCCGCGATGAGAAGCGAATTCTGCTCAAGCGCGGGCCCGATGATCGTTCCAATATCTTGCTATGGGTCGGGCTTTATGACGGGACGTTTGCTTCGATTCTGCATGATCTGCAATTTCACGATTTTGAAATCGCGCCGGATGGGCAGACCATTGCGGTTACGATTCCGGGAAAGCGCGTGCTGAAGGTCTATGCGCTGCAATGAGAAACTCTGATCGGTGAGCTGGTCCGGCAGTTCGAGTCGGCTGCTGGGGGATTCTCAGTGCAGCCTGAATCGCTTGATGTGTTCCTTCAGGATGCAGGCATTCATGATGACGAATAGGCCAGCGCTTCGGGCGCGTTCCGCAGCCTGCGGATGAATGACGCCTTCCTGCATCCACACGCCGCGCGCGCCAATCCGAATCGCCGATTCAACGATCTCGGGAACAAATTCGGAGCGGCGAAAGATATTCACGATGTCCACATGCTCCGGGATGTCTTCCAACCGCGCGTAGCTCTTTTCTCCCAATACTTCCTTTTCACCGGGATTTACCGGGATTACGCGGTATCCAGCGGATTGCAGATATTCGGCCACTCCATAACTCGGACGGTGTCTGCGACCGGACAGGCCGACGACAGCGATCGTCTTACTTGTCTTCAGGATTTCGCAGGCGGGATCGCCGGCGACGGCCGCCGGCAGACGACTGGAGCTGGGATCGGAATTCTCTGAAAGCTTGGTCATTCATGTCCTTTCAGGGTGATTCTATTCTTGGTCGCGGCAGAACAGTCGTCCCACGGCGCTCACACAATTAACGGGCGCACCGCAGCGGCGCGTTCGCTTGAAATCGTCCCTATAAACCGCTTGGGAAATTCCCCACCCCGAGATGGGTGCATCATACCGGATTTCGGCAAAAATAAAAGCGCGGCTAGCTGGAAGGTTTACGAGGAAACCGGCGAGGCTTGCGCACCGGACGTTTGCGTGCCACAGGCTTGCGATGGGCGGAGATTTCATCCAGTTTGCGCCTGAGCGCGACGAGCTCGGCGGGCGTCAGTGGGCGACGATGCCCGGCGGCAAGAGAATCGAGTTCGAGGTTGGCAATGCGTGTTCGTTTTATTTTCTCCACGGGGTGCCCTGTCTGAAACAGTTTGTTGCGCAGGGCGTCGCTTCGCGCCTCCGAAAGCGTCACTTCGTACCAGGGCGCATCCTTGCCACGAATCCGCGTGATGCGGGCGCTGGTGAGGCGCGAGAGCGTTTCAATTTCCGCGAAGGTCAGCAACGTCTTGAGCTTTATCTGATACGTCTGAGGCAAGTTGTGCGCCTGCAGGATGCGGTTGGCCAAGTCGCCATCATTCGTTAGAAAGACCAAGCCCGACGCATGATATTCGAGTCTACCAACAGGGAATAAGCGCTCGGGAATCCCGTACAGCAGATCGCGGAGCGACGGGCGGCCTTCGGGATCGCTCAGCGTGGAAACGACCTCGGGCGGCTTGTTCAGCAGCAAATAGACGCGCTCCGTCTCCGGCTGCAGCAACTTCCCGGCAACCTTGATGTGGTCGCGCTTCTCGTCGGCTTTCGTGCCTAGCTCAGTGACTACGTGACCGTTCACGGTAATCAGACCCGAGGTGATCATTTCCTCGGCCCTGCGGCGCGACGTGATTCCCGCGCGGGCGATGATTTTTTGGAGGCGTTCTTCCATGGGTTGGCGGCGTCCCTGCCGCAAGGCATACAGCTTAACGGAAATGGCGCGGATGACGAAGCGTTACGGTTGCTGGCAGTGGCACAACTTCCAGAGGTAATCGAAGAACGCGCGGCCGCTAGAATCTACCGGAAAATCGCCGGAATACGCGGGCGCGCTGCCTGCCAAGTTAACCAAGGCGCGAGTTCCGTTCGGCTTAGTGAACGTGAACACCAAATTCGGTGTGGGGGGGAAACTGTCATTGTTCGGGATTAACGATCCCGCCTCACAGTGATAGCGTGCGGCGAAAATATTCCCAAAAAGCGCACGCGCGCCTGTGTCAATGGGGATATCGCCGTGGTACGACACGCTGTCGCCGGCCCAATCGAGCATGCTCGATGCACCGGACGCTACGTGGAAGCCAATATGGGTGGGCGGCGGGGCGGCGGGCGAAGGTGCAGGTGCCGCGGCCGGAGAAGGAGCGGCTGCTGGAGCAGGATTCCCTGCCGCCGGCATCGGCGAGGCGCCGGCCGGAATGTTGCCGAACACCTGCGGATGCGCGGGCACGTCCACCGTACCAATCGCGCCGGACGGCACGTCCAGCACCGCAAAACGCAGCCGGCGATCATCCGGCTTTGCGGCATAGTCGAAGATATTCCGAATGCCCGTTGTCTTCCAGCCTTCATACACAGCGTCGGGTACCGTGCGTGAGAGGTCGCGCGGAAAATATTGGAACGCAGCGCCTTTGGGGTCGAATTCGCAGATGGCCATCTGGAGACTCAGCTGGCGAGACGCGCCGGCAGGCACCAGGCTCAGCGCGATTGGCGAAATCGTCAGCAGGTATCGGGCGCCTCCTGAATCAGTTGCGCCCTGTCTCGGAGAGAGTGATTCGACGGTCATGGATATGGATGTAGAGGGCAGCGGATCCATACAAGCCTGTTGCAGAAGTTTTATCGGCGCCTGCGAAGCCTGCGCGTTCGGCTCCGTCGCAAAATATCCGCTGCGATAGCGCAGCTTAACTCCGTGCTGGCTGCTCTTGACCGTGAACTTGTGAAATTTGCCATCCCATTTGACGTTCTCGGGATAGTAGGCCAGCTCGTAGTACGTGGAGCTATCGTCGAGCGCCTGCTGGACGCAGCCGGAGAGATCGTTCGTGTTCACGCATGTTTTTCCGCCGGTCTCCTCGGCGAACTGCTGCATCGTAGCCTGCGCGTCGAGGTGCGTATTGTTGTCGCGATTGAGTTGCCCGCCGAAACCACCACCCGGGTTCTGTTGATTGATGTGCGGGTTTTGCGCGGCCGAGTAAAGCTGGTTGACTGCGAGACCGCGCGCGTCCACCGGATAGACGGCGATCCGAGCGTCCGTGAGCGCGTCGGTGGCTTTCCGAACCTTGTCAGTATAGACCTCGGTTCCCGCGAAGGAATCGCTGCCAAAATCCGCCGTCGGCGCGATCCATATCGGAAACGACTCGGAAAACCAAAGCAGATTCTTTCGGCCCGGGTAACCGCCCAAGAATTTTGCAATGGAGACCATCGCGTCCGTGGTCTCATCAACGCGAATGGCCATCTGCTGCTCGAACTCGGTTTTCTCGAAGTCCTCGAGTGCGAGCGTAGCGGCGGTCTCGGTGCCTCCGTTTTGGTCCAATGCAACGTTCGACGGACTATTCGGATCGTCCTGAGGATTCTGCTCAATGTCCGGAGCGCGGAGCGTGTGATCCACCGCGGCCCGCAGCAGCGCAGGATCGGTGGTGAAGCTCTGCACGACATGCAGTTCATGGCCGAGCACGAACACGGCAATCGGCGTCGAGGCCGGCAAGGTCCTGAGCAGGGCCAGCATGTGCTGGTGAACTTCCGACTGGTTCTGGATATTGGTGTTGAGCGCGTCCATCAGCATCACCGTCGGCGCTACGCGCATCCGATCCGGCAAAAGGTTCGAATACAGATATGGCTTATCGGGCGAGGCTGCCGTCAGGCCGCTGGGAGCCGGCGGCGAGGGCGGCGCCGATGAATCCACAAACTCGAATTTGATGATTTTCTGCGCCCCAGCATGTTCCTCGGTAATTTGAAAGTCCTCGGCCTTGAGGCCGCGCACGACGTTTCCGTGGGAATCAGTGGCGATCACGTCCACGGCGATCAGGCGCGTGTTGGTTTTGAGCGGGATGCTCGCCGGGGGAACGGGTGCTTGCTGAGCGGCAGCGGGATTCTGCCTTTGTGCCGCAGGAGGATTTGATTGCGGCCCCGGAGGGGCTTGAGCCGCAGCGGCCACGGCGAGGGTCGCGAGGGCCGCCAAAATCTTTGCGATGCGCATGGAATATTCGCTACGAATGCTCAGACGTGCCGGCGGCCGCAGTTCGCGCCTGCTCGGAGCTTTCCGGCGAATCGTCCGCGAGTTCGGCCAGGTCGTTGGTTTCGCCGGACTCCCGGATTTGCGCCGCTTCCGCCGATTCATGTGACGCAACGGAGGCCTCTTCGGGTTCAGTGGGTGCTATTCCGGCGTCCGAGTCTAGCGCGGCCTGCGCGAGCTGCTCGAATTCTTTCAGGCTCGGCAGCTCGTCCAGATCGGAGAGGCCAAAGCGCATCATGAACTGCTTCGAGGTGCGATAGAGGATTGGACGCCCGATCACTTCTTTGCGTCCGGCGGTGGTGATGAGGCGCTTTTCGAGGAGCGTCTTGATCACGCCGCCGACGTGCACGCCGCGAATTTCGTTGATCTCGGGAACGGTGACCGGCTGTTTGTAGGCGATCACTGCGAGCGTTTCGAGCGCCGGCATGGTCAGACGCAGAGGAGGCTGCAAGCTCTTTATAAACTTGCGCACCACGTCGTGGTGCTGCGGCTTGGTATAGAATTTCCAGCCGCCGGCCACTTTCCGCACCTCGATCCCGCGCTCGTCGGTCTGGTAGGAAGCGACCAGCAGATCGAGGGCCGCGCGCGCCACCGTCTTCTCCACTCCGATCGCGTTCGCGATCTGGTCGAGCGTGGCGGGTTCGTCCGCGGCGTAGATGATGGATTCCAGTGCAGCCTTGATTTCTTCGGGCGTGATGGTCACAGGTACTGTTCCTCGATTTTGGAGATCGCGTCAGGTCCGGAAAAAACGGCGTCGAACATTTTGTGTTTGCGCAAGCCGATATCTGCAAAAAGCTCCGACTGCACCAAAATTACCGCCTGCATGCGCACCATTTCGAGCACCGCCAGCAGTGCGACGATCATGGCATTTCGCGTCGCACAGGTCTCGAAAAACTCGATTAGCGAAATCGGATCGTCCGTGATCGTCAGACGCTGGCGAAGCTGATCCATCATCTGCGCAATGGTGACCGTTTCGTGGTGCAGCTCGAACTTGGTGACGGTCTTGCGCCGCTCGAGCACTTGATGAAACGTCTGGATCAGATCCACGAGCGAGACTACCATCTCGCCTTCGATCGCGTCGCCGGTATAGAGGGCGCGGTCCGGCCGCGACCAGACGTGGGCCTCGATCTGCTGCTTCTCGTACAAGAGTTGAGCGGCGTTTTTGAACTTTTCGTGTTCGAGCAGCCGGTGCACCAGCTCGTCGCGCGGGTCCTGCTCCTCCGGTCCCGCGAGCGGGTCGGCCGGAAGAAGCATCTTTGATTTGACGTGGATCAGCGTCGCCGCCATGTAGATGAAGTCAGCCGAGACGTCTATATCCAACTTCTCGAGCTGGTGGAGATAATCGAGATACTGCTCAGTGACCTTGGCGATGGGAATATTGTGAATGTCCATCTCCTGCTTGCGGATGAGATCGAGCAGGAGATCGAGCGGGCCTTCGTACGACGGCAAATTGACGCGATAGGGCGATGGTGACGCGGATGCCAATTCAGTTTCCCCCGGCGGACTTGCGTGCCTGGTCCCAGCCGAATATTGCATTCCGCACGCGCTTCATGGTGCGGCGCGCGGTTGCGTGGGCCTTCTTTCCGCCGGCGTCGAGGATATCCCAAACGCGCTGCGGATGCGCCTCGAATTCGGTGCGACGTGCCTGAACAGGCTCGATCCAGGTGACCAGATTTTCGGCCATTAGTTTCTTGCAATCCACGCAGCCGATCATTGCCGTGCGACAATCGGCCTCGACTTTGCCAACCGTCACCGGCGACGAGAATAATTTGTGCCACGAAAACACGGGACACACTTCCGGACGCCCGGGATCGGTGCGCTTCACCCGCTGCGGATCGGTCAGCATGTTGCGGACCTTCGCGCGCACATCGTCGGGCGGATCACTCAGCCAGATCGCGTTGCCGTAACTTTTCGCCATGCGTCGACCGTCGAGGCCCGGCAAGCGAGGAGTTGCGGTAAGCATCGGCTGCGGCTCGACCAAGTTCTCCTGTATTTGTATGCCGGCGTTTGCGAACACAGACTGGCGGTAATCAATTGGGGACCGATGGAGTAATGCGAGCATCCTGCCCCACTCGTCGGGTATGCGCGCGAGCGACGGATCGTTCTTCAGATCGAGCGTCTGCCGCAGCGCGACCATTTGCTTCTCGTTGGGCTTTTTTTTGACCTCGAAGAACGCGGTGTTGAAACGGCGCACCACTTCGCGCGCCAGCTCGACGTGCGGGACCTGGTCTTCGCCGACCGGCACGAGCAGGTCTTGCTTCGATTCCCCGTACATCACGATGTCGGCAGCTTGCAGGAGCGGATAGCCGAGGAAACCGTAGGTTCCGAGGTCGCGCTCCTTCAGATTCTCGATCTGTTCTTTGTAGGTGGGTACGCGCTCGAGCCAGGAAAGCGGCGTGATCATGGAGAGCAGCAGTTGCAGCTCGGCGTGCTCCAGCACGCTCGACTGAATGAACAGGGTGGATTTCGCGGGATCGAGGCCGACGGAAAGCCAGTCAATGGCGACTTGAAGGGTGTTTTCGGCGACAGAGGACGTGTCTTCGTAATGCGTCGTGAGAGCATGCCAATCGGCGACGAAGAAGAAGCACTCGAATTCTTCCTGAAGCTTGAGCCAGTTCTGGAGAGCGCCAAAAAAATGGCCCAAATGGAGACGCCCGGTGGGCCGCATGCCGCTCAAGACTCGTTTGCGCTTCGCCACTCTAAGGAGTATCCCCCGGTGCAGAAAATGGAAAGGTGAAAATGGAAATGGCAACGCCGATGCCAGCACATTCAGCGACGCGCTCCGCGAGCGCGCCGCTGCGGCTCAACCGCCTACTGACCCTTGATCGAAATCAGCTCCACCTCAAATAAGAGCGTCTGGTTCGGACCAATGGCACCGCCAGCGCCGCGCTCGCCGTACGCAAGATCGGGCGGAACGAACAGCTGCCACTTCGATCCTACGGGCATCAACTGCAACGCTTCGGTCCAACCCTTAATCACGCCACCCACTGGAAAAGAAGCCGGCTGGCCGCGCTTGTAGGAGCTGTCAAATTCGGTCCCGTTGATGAACGTGCCGCGATAGTTGCACACGACGGTGTCCTTCGCGGTTGGTTTTGCTCCGGTGCCCGCCGTTACGATCTTGTATTGCAAACCGCTTGGCAGCGTGACTACGCCGTCCTTCGTCTTATTCGCTGCCAAAAACTCTGCGCCTTCCTTCATGTTCGCCTCCCCCGCCTTCGCCGTTTCCGCATCCTGCTGTTTCTGGACCTGGGCCTGTAGCTGCTTCAGCGCCGCGTCTACTTCGTCGTCGGTCAGCAGCGGGTTGTTGCCGTCGAGCGAGTCCTTCAATCCGCGCAGCAAGCTGGCGGTGTCCAATTGCACGGGCTGCCTCTTCAGGCCTCGGCCCATGTTGAGACCTACCGCGTAACTGGCTTTTTCTTTATCTGTTGTCAAAGGGGCCGCAGACGCGGGCTTCGTCACGGGCTTCGCCGCTGTCGCAGGAGTGGTCTTCGCCGCCGTTGACGGCGTCGCCTTAGCCGCCGGAGTTGCCGGGGTACCGGCCGCTGGCGTTTGTTGCGCTTGCGCGCTGCTCGACAGGATGATTCCAACTGATAGTGCCGCTACTGCCATGAAGATATGTTTTCGCATGGGCATATTGTTACATTGCTCTCCGAGTTCCGCAAACCCGTGTTTGCCTATTTCACAACTCATCTTAGCTGGGAAATGCATTGGGCCGGCCGCCAAGGAGTCCTGAAACTCCGCCCTACAGCTTCAGCAGTTCGCGCAGCCGCTTGGTCTGCGCGCGGGAAACGGGAATCTCGCTGGCTCTTTTGTCGTTCATTTTCAGCATGTAGCTCGACTTGAACCACGGAACCACTTCCTTGATGTGGTTGATGTTGATGAGGTACGACCGGTGCGGACGCCAGAAGACGCCGGGGTCGAGCATCTCCATCAGCTCATCCACGGTGCGATAGTTCGACACGCCCTCGGTGTCGCGCGAGAAGATCGTGATCGAGCCATCCTGGATCGAGGCGTAGATCATGTCGTCGGCATCAATCAGGATCATACGCGACTGCGATTTCACCAGCAGCTTCACTGGAGCCGCCGCGCCGCGCTTGGGCACATCCGCGCCGAGTTGACTGACCAGCGTTTCCAGCCTTTGCACAGGTGACGTGTGCGCTTCGACCATTTTTTTCGCGCGCTCGATGGCTTTCGCTACCCGCGTCTTGTCGAAAGGCTTGAGAACGTAGTCCACGGCGCTCACTTCGAACGCCTGGACGGCGTAGTGATCGTAAGCCGTGGCGAATACGATTTGCGGCATGCGCAGTTTGCGCTCGACCAGCTTCTTGATCACGCCGAAACCGTCCAAGCCCGGCATCTGCACGTCGAGAAAGAGCAAGTCGGGATCGTGTTCTTTGACCAATGCGACCGCTTCCAGGCCGTTTTTGCCCAGAGCGACCACGTTTACCTCGGGAAAGCTCCTCAGAAGATAGAGGAGTTCCTCGCGCGCGGGGCGTTCGTCGTCCACAATGACGGTATTAATTGTCATGGATTCCCCCGGCGGGGAGTATAGCAAAAGCGGGATGAGCCACGGATGAACACAGATCAACACAGGTTAAACTGAATAGAAAAAGCAAAACACCGGTCGCCCGGTGTGGGGAGAAACTTGGCGGCAAGCGACCCGGGGTGTTTGGTAGAATTGCGCGGACGGCGGCATCAAGGAGCGAGCGTGACAAAGCGAAAGCGCGGGAAATCAGGACGGGCCAGAGTCATCAGCAGCAAAGTATTATTTCGAGGCCGCGTCTTTACGCTCAAGCGCGATCGCATCGCCGAGCCGGGCGGCGTCTTGACAACGCGCGAAGTCATCGCGCATCCGGGCTCGGTAGTTGTGCTGCCCGTGCTTTCCGACGGACGAATCGTCCTGATTCGCCAATATCGCCACGCCGCCGGGCAATATCTATGGGAACTAGTCGCAGGTCACAAGGAGCCCGGCGAAAGCGCGATCACGGGCGTACACCGCGAATTGCTGGAGGAGACGGGTTACACGGCGCGGCGCATTCGAGAATTGCTGCGGTTCTACCCTTCACCGGGACTGCTCGGTGAGCGCATGGACCTTTTTCTGGCAGAGGGTTTGACAAAAGGAAAAGCCCAGCCGGAAGACGACGAGCGGATCACGCAAAAGATTGTCAGCCTACGCGAAGCCATGCGCTGGATTCGCACGGGGAAGATCGTGGACTCGAAGACGGTGTCGGGCATTTTGTTCTATGCGAGTTTCATCGCGCGAAAGAGGAGTTAGACGATGAGCGTCCGGCGATTGATTACGGCACTCGCACTGGCCGTGGCGATAGCGGCGAGTACGATCTGGGCCGGGCCTGCTGGGCTGCCCCGAGCGCAAGCAAAGGACGAGACCCCGACGACCGGAAGAGTCGTCGGAAGCATCACGCCGCCGTTGCCTTCGGGCTTTCACGTTCGCCTATCCGTCCCTGGGACAACGACGGAAATCGCGGCGAGGAAAAGCGACTCCGACGGGCACTTCGCGCTCGAGGGCATTCACCCCGGGACATATCAGCTGGATATCCAGGCCCTGAACGCGCACGGCGGATGCCCCTACATACCATGGACCAAGAAGATTACGGTTCATTCGGGCAGAACAACGACGGTGAAAGCCAAGGTCGAGACAAAACCCGGCGCGGTATGCGAGTAAAGTTTAGCCAAGGAACGAAAGATGGAAAATAGAGACGTCGCAAAGATCCTGCGTGAGACCGCGCAGCTGCTCGAAATTGATGGCGCGATCATCGGGCGCTACCGCAGCTACGAGAAAGTAGCGGAGCTTCTGGAAAATATTCCGGAGCGCATCGAAGAACTTGCCACGGACGACAAGAAGCTCAAGGCATTGCCCGGCGTCGGCGACGGGATGGCCGAGCACATCCGCGAAGTCCTCAAAACCGGCGACTACAGCCTGCGCAAGAAACTGCTGAAGAAATATCCGCCTACGATTCTGGACTTGCTCGACCTGCAATCGCTCGGCCCTAAGAAGGTCGCGTTTCTCTGGAGCAATTTCAAGGTCGCCACCGTTGACGGAGTTGCGAAACTCGCGCGCGAAGGCAAATTGCGCGATCTGCCGGGATTCGGCGAGAAGAGCGAGCAGAACATCCTGAAGGCCGCCGAGCAGTTCAAGAACCTCTCGGGATCGGGGCGGGTGCGCATCAACGTCGCCGACGAGGAGGCCCAAAAACTGGTCGCGTATATCGTGAAGGCGGGCGAGGCGGTTGAGTCCGTGACGCCCGCAGGTTCCCTGCGCCGCGGACGAGAGACCATCGGCGACATTGACCTGCTGGTGACCATGCGTCCGGGCACGACAAGCAGAAGGACATTGATTCGAAGTGGCCGCGTACGTCCTGAAATATCCGGAGATCAAGCAGGAGCTTGCGCACGGCGAGAACAAAGTGAGCTTTATCCTCAGCGAAGGGCTTCAAGTGGATGTGCGGCTGCTCGAAAAGAAAAGCTTCGGCGCGGCGCTTATGTACTTCACTGGCTCGAAAGCTCACAATGTCGCGTTGCGCGGCCGCGCGAACGAAATGGGCTGGACGCTCAACGAATACGCGCTCACGACTCTCAAGGGCGGCAAAATCGTGGCCAGCAAAACCGAGGAAGAAATCTATGCGAAGTTGAAACTGGCCTACATCGAACCCGAGCTGCGCGAAATGACCGGCGAAATCGAGGCCGCTGAACACGGGAATCTGCCTAAGCTCGTAACGCTCGACGACATTCGCGGCGACCTGCAGATGCACACGACCGCGTCGGATGGAAAGAATTCAATCGAGGAGATGGGCCAGGCCGCGAAGGCGCTGGGGTACGACTACATCGCGCTGACGGACCATTCGCAGGCCGTGACCGTCGCGAACGGCCTCGACGAAAAGCGCACACTCGAGCAGATCAAGAAAATCCACGCGGCGAAAGTATCAGGCATCACTTTGCTCGCCGGCAGCGAGGTGGATATCAAGAAGGACGGCACGCTCGATCTCGAGGACTACGTACTCGCCGAGCTGGACGTCGTCGTCGCGTCTATCCACTCCTACATGAATATGGAGCGCGCGGAAATGACCGAGCGGTATCTGGCCGCGATTGAGAATCCATACACGCAGATCATCGCGCACCCCACGGGGCGGCTCGTTCTCCGGCGGGAGCCATTCGATTACGACATGGAGGCTGTTCTGGACGCCTGCGCGAAGCACGGCGTGGCGATGGAGTGCAACGCGTATCCGGATCGGCTGGACCTGCGCGACGTTCACCTGCGGATGGCTAAGCAGCGCGGAGTGAAAATCGTGATTTCAACGGACTCGCACACGACGCGCAACCTGCTATTCATGAAATATGGGGTGGAAACGGCCCGCCGCGGCTGGATCGAGAAGAAAGACGTAATCAATACTCTGCCAACGAAGGAGTTTCTGGCGGCGCTCAGGCCCAAGCCGCAGGCCGCAAAATCAAAAGCGGCCAAGCGCAAGTCCTCTTAGCGCCCCGACACGACGGAAACTACACCGAATACGAAACGGTGCCGTCGTCAACGGTGCCGACAGCCTTAGCCTTCGTCAGCACGGATGGAGATTTCGCGCCGCGTCGCATTGCTACGATTCCGGTACGCACCACTTCGAGCAGGCCAAACGGATGCAGTAACTCGAGCAGGCGGTCCACTTTTTCCTCGCCGCCGGTCATTTCGACCGTGATCGAGTCCGTGGCGATATCGAGCACCCGCGCCTTGAACACGGTCGCCAGCTCAAGCACCTGCGAACGCGTCTCGCGGTTCGCGGCTACTTTCACCAACGCCAAATCGCGCAGCAGCGCGGGGTGATGGGTCACATCGTCCACCAGCAGCACGTTCACAAGCTTGTAGACGTTAGCGACAATGCGGCGCGCCTGATCTTCGTCCGCGTCGGTGACAATAGTCATGCGCGAAACTTCGGGCTTTTCGGTGCGGCCAACGGTGAGTGAATCAATGTTGAACGCGCGGCGGCGAAACAGCGACACCACGCGCGAGAGCACGCCGGGTTTGTTTTCCACGTAAACGACAATCGTATGCAGCATGGCTGTCCTATTCGTCCTCGGCCGTTTCGACCAGCGGATTCGGCCGGCGGATCATTTCGTTGAGCGCCGCGCCCGCCGCGACCATCGGGTAAACCGTATCTTCCTGCTCGACCTTGAAATCTATCAGCACAGGACCTTCGTGCGCGTGCGCCGCCCGTACCGCCGGGACCACTTCGGCCCGCTTCTGGATGACCATGCTGCGAATGCCGTACGCTTCGCCGAGCTTCGCGAAGTTCGGATTCAAGAGCGGCGTCGCTTCGTAGTTCCGGTCGTAGAAGAACTCCTGCCACTGGCGGACCATGCCGAGATAGCCGTTGTTGATGATGGCGATGTTCACTTTCAGATTTTCCTGCACGATGGTGGCAAGCTCGGCCATGGTCATCTGAAAGCCACCGTCGCCGACCACGACCCAGACGTCCGCATCCGGACGCGCCACTTTCGCCCCAATGGCTGCCGGCAAAGCGAAGCCCATGGTCCCGAGGCCGCCGGAGGTAATCAGCGAACGCGGGCGCTCGTGCTTGTAATATTGCGCTTCCCACATCTGATGCTGGCCCACGTCGGTGACGATGATGGCGTCGCGGTCGCGCGTCTCGTGCCACAGATCGTTGATTACATGCGCGGCGTACAGATGGCCATTGTCGTCAAGATTCTGAATATCGCGAACCGCGGTATCGCCCTTGAGGCCGCGAATGTATTCGATCCAGTCCGTGTGGTTTCCAGGCTCGACACGGGGCAATAGTTCGAGCAGGATTTTTCGCAGATCGCCGACCAGCGCGACATCCACTTTCACGTTCTTGTTGATCTCGGCGGGGTCAATATCAATGTGAATCTTTTTCGCATTAGGCGCGTAGGTTTTCAGAGTGCCGGTCACGCGGTCGTCGAAGCGCATTCCGAAGGCTAATAACAGGTCGGCTTCCTGAATCGTTTTGTTGACCCATGCTTCGCCGTGCATACCCATCATCCCGAGATTCAGGAAATGGGAAGCAGGCAGCGTGCCGAGGCCGAGCAGCGTCAGCGACACCGGAATGCAGGCGCGCTCCGCAAACGCTTTCACTTCCTCTTCTGCTCCCGAGACGAGAATCCCATGCCCCGCGAGAATCAGCGGACGCTTTGCATAGCGAATCAGCTCGAGAGCCTTTTCGTACTCTTCCTTGGCGGGAGAAAGATCGGGCCGGTATCCGCGCATCTTCGGCGCCGCGCCTTCCCAATCGAGTTCGCAGGAACTCTGCTGCGCGTCCTTGGTGATGTCTATCAGCACCGGCCCCGGGCGCCCGGATTTCGCCACGTACATTGCTTCCCTGACGGCAGGCGCGATTTCGTCCGCGCGCGTGACGAGATAATTGTGCTTGGTGATCGGCAGCGTGACGCCGGTAATGTCGGTTTCCTGAAACGCGTCGGAGCCGAGCAGCTTGCTGCCGACTTGCCCGGTAATGCAGACGATCGGCGATGAATCCATCATGGCGGTGGCGATGCCGGTGACCATGTTCGTCGCGCCCGGACCGGAGGTCGCCACGGCGACGCCAACTTCGCCAGTTGCGCGCGCGTAACCGTCCGCCATGTGCGTGGCACCTTGTTCGTGGCGCACCAGAATGTGGCGAATCGAGCTGTGGCGCAGCGCGTCATACGCCGGAAGGATTGCCCCGCCGGGATAGCCGAATACCGTCTTCACACCTTCACGTTCGAGACATTCCCACAGGATTCTCGCGCCGGTCATCGTGGTCGGCGTGTCGCTGGTCTTTGCGTCGGACTTCGTGCTGGCCTTTTCAGTCGCTTTACCACTGCCCATTTTCGTCTCCCCTCATATCCTGATAAATCGCGTCAAATTGTCGCCAGAAAAAACAAAACCCACCTTGCCAGCGTCTCTGGCGGGTGGGTCTCGTGAGCCTTTGATTCCCTGTTACTCAGCTCAGTGATGCCCTCCTGGCAGAGACGCGCACACGAGTTTTACTACTACAATCCCGAGACGAAGCATTCCGAGTTTCCCGTCTCTGTTCATGTGTTTGCGTCCAGTTCACTGAGCGTCCGAAGCGGCAGGACGTTCGACGCACTTAAGTTACCCCTCGGCAGCTTCCCGTGTCAAGAAAGTCTTCTTGTGGTGATTCTCGACGTAAACCGCTACGGGGGCTGACCCGAAGGTCAGTGCGCTTCTGGAACGCGGTAGTACCCCGGTCCTATTGGCGCGAGCATTCCGTGTCTGTAGCTTGAGAATTGAACATGAGCACGTCTCGAAGAACGGAATTGGCGGCGGGAGCTTGGCCCAAATTCAAGCCTGTCATTGAGCCAGAGCAGAAATCGCCCGAGGACGCCCGCACTCGGAAGCGCCTGAAGGTATGCCTGCCGGTGCACGTGCGCCCGTTTGACGCCCGGTTCGCGGAGATCGAGGACGTCGGCCAAGTCGTGGATTTCACGCGAGACGGCCTGTATTTCAAGACATCCATGCCCCACTATTTCGTCGGGATGCGCCTGATTGTGACATTCCCGTTCGGGGAAAAGATCTCCGCTCATCGAAAATTCCTCGCCTCGGTTGTCCGCCTGGAGCACCTCGAAAACGATAGCCGGGGTATCGCGGTTCGGTTCCTGCTGTAGGGCCTAACGCCGACATTCCAGACTTCCGCGCACCCGCCGATGATTGGCTTTTGGGCAATGTCGCGGGCGATTGGACTTGTCACTCCTCCGCCGCCACGGAGACAATGATTTGTAACACGACGATAGGTCCGCTCATGGCGGTGCCTGAAAATCAGCGCGAAGACGGGAAGGCAGGAACCCACACTCATGTATGACCACGGCCAAAAGCACTCATCCGGTGGAAAATCAGCCGGCACGGGCGAAGCGGAACGGCGCAATAACGACCGGCACGTAATCACAGCTTCGGCGGAAGTGGTGGAACTGGGTTCCGGAGCCAAGTTTTCGACACGCACCACCGATCTCGGCCCCGGCGGTTGCTTCGTGGATACGATGGTCCCCTTTCCTGTGGGCGCAAATGTCCGCGTGACCATTCACAAGGGCAAGAACAAGTTCGAGCACACTGGCCTCGTAGTCTATTCTCAAGCCGGCTTGGGAATGGGCATTGCATTCGAAACCATGGAGCCCGAGCAGCGCGAGGCGCTGGACAACTGGCTTACTGAACTCACCGGCGGCAAACAGGCGTCCCACCACGATTCGCCGTACAGTGCGAGTAGGCCTGCGGACGTACGAGGCACGGACCACGCGGCGTTCGTTCGACTGGTCAGACTCATGATTGGGAAGGGCATATTGACGGAGGCCGAAGGCACCTCCGTTCTAATTGACCCATTACTATAACTGGCCGTCATTCAGCGAGTTATAGAACCAGCCAGTCCTAGAACTACCCACATTTGACCGCCATGCAGATACTTCCCACTCTAGGAATTTTTTCCTCGATTTTATTCATTTTGGGAGCTCACCGATCAAGCTAACCCCTGCCTTATCAATGAAAGTCACGTGCGACTACGTGGCAGAGCTCGTGCATCTAATTGGGAATCAAAGGGGGGCCCATGGGAGAGCGCAGAAAAGCAAGACGGTACGAGGTCTACCTGCCACTACAGGTTTGTACGTCGCGCCTTCGACCTGCCGAGTTCCATACGGCTCAACTGCGCGATATTTCACGATCGGGCATCTACTTTCAGTCGAGCGTCGCTCTCGAACCCGGCACGGCGATGGAGCTGACCTTTGCGCTGCCGACCGAACGCGAGCGCGGCGCATCTGTGCTGGTTCGCGCCAGTGCCAAGGCTTTGCGCATCTCCGAACTGAAGGGCGAACTGACTCCCGTTTACGGCGTAGCAGCTACGATTGACCGAATTGATTTTGTTCGCCCAGTTGTGGCGCACGCGGCTGCGTGAACCAACCCATTCCAGTTTCATGACTGCTATTCCTTCATCGTCCGAAGTCTGTCCCCAGCGCTGTAGCTATTTCCCTCTCTGATTCAGCTGGCCTGTAAACCGCTACAATAGCCTCGCGTTTGCGCGCTCTCACGATGCCCGAACATTATGCCTCTGAATCTATTACGACGCTGGAGCGCCAGGTTCTTCGAGCGCTCTGCGCCGGAACCGGCACGTCCGATGACTGGAATCAACTCGCGAGCCGATTGACCGGTTATCGCTGGCAGGATCCGGACCATGAGGTAGTGTACGAAGCACTTCGAGCAATCAAAAGTTGGGAGCCGAAAACTCGCCGTGATGAGCTTCCGGCGCAAGTCACACGCATGGGATTTCCGGACCTGGACTGGAGCCTCTACTTCGAGGGCGAGGAATTGTCCACAGCCGAAATCGAAGGAATCATCGGGCGGCTGAAGGCAGCGACGCTCGATCAGTGATAGGTGCGCGGCGCGATGTCGTTAGTTTTTCGAAGCAAGTTCGAAATCAATAAAGCGATCGAGGGTCTCGACATCGCCGCCCACTAGCGGGCGTCCATTGACGTAGACCGTCGGCGTGCTGTTGACGTCCAGCGCCACCCCGTCAGCGCGGTTCGCATCAACGGCCTTCGCGGCATCCGGTGAAGAGAGGCACGCCTTGAATGTATCCGCGTTGAGCCCTGCCTGCGTGGCAAACTCCACGAGCTTGTCCCAGATGTTCTCCGCGGAAAGCACGTCCTGATTATCGAAGATGGAATCGTGAACCTTCCAGAAAGCAGCCGGGGATTGCTCGAAGGCGCAGCGCCCGCCCAGCGCGGCTGTCTGAGCCCAGGGATGGATGCTATTCAGCGGAAAATCTTTGTACACGATGCGTATCTGCGGATAGCGGGCCTCCACCGCCTTCAGCGCTTCGTATAACTCGCGGCAATGCGGGCATTCAAAATCGCTGAATTCCACAAGCGTGACGCGAGCGTCGTCCGGACCCTTGGAAGGATTTCCCTCGAGGTGCGCCTTCGCGCGGTTCGCCGCAAAAGGGTCGGTAGACATGTCATACATTTCGCCGCGCAGAAGGGTCTTGCCATCCTTGCTCACAAAAACTTCACCGGTTTGAATCTGCTCGCCCAAGGTCACCTGAATGGGAACCACGTAGAAATTGGGCGAGACGGCCGCTCCGAGCGGACCCAGCGTCACTTTGACTTCGTCGCCCCAGCCGAAGAAATGGCGTACAAATGCCTCGGAGGACTTCAACAACTTGGCCTGCTCCGGAGTAACCGGAGTTTGCGCGGGCGCTGGCCCAGCCGGGGCCTGGCCAGCGCTTGGAATCGCCGCAACCAGCAATGCACATGCGCAGAGAATTGCAGATCTTACCAGCATCGAATGAGACCTCCCGCAAATATCTAAGACGAAGCAGCATAAAGAAAAACAGGGCGAAGAGCAAAAAGGAAAAGAGTCGACCGGAGGCCTGCGCTAAGGCCAGGCGACGTGCTTGGCACAGGTTGTTGTACGGAAAGGGCCGCGAGATACTGCTTCGGTAGTTGAACAGGCAAGGAACGCTGCGTCACCCTGGTGAACTGATGACGCCGAAGCTATGCAGTTCGACCCAGATACGATTGCTTTTCCCGGGCGCGCGTTGGACTGGACGTCCCTCTAACAAAGCAGGAATCGCAAACTCTTGTACCATCCTTCAGTGTGTAGTCAATTCTGCGAGTCGGATCAATCTCGGATCCGCATTTTCCACACCGGTCGGGGGCCTGATCAGTCATAAGTGATCCCTCCGTTGATCGAAACTCAAGCGGCCTGATTCCGCGAGTTCGACGCTTCCTGTAAATGAGCAGGAGCGTAGAATCGAGTATCGCACTTTATGCAGCGGTACGCCCGCATACGAAAGGTAGACAGAACGTACTTCTCAATAAAGCCGCGCCGATGCGAGCGGGAGAACTCCTGACTTCTGCAATGAGGACAGGAACGCTTGAGGGGACCCTTCATGGCCTCTCCGCGAGATGTACCAAGGTCAGCGATTCGACATCAACGTTACCGCCATGCAATGCGACCGGCAATAAGGCCTTTACGGTATGACCGGCGCGATAACTGTCCTGTTATGATTCCTGGGTCGGACTTCGAGTTGTCCGGCGACGTACACCCGACCCCAACGACATGGACCGGCCATTAAGAAAACTGGTATATACTCTCGCCGGGCTGGGCGTTTCCCGGGGGGAACTTCGGTTCGCTGGGTGGGCTCCAACGGGCTCCCATGCGGCGAAGCTTCGTCGCGAACGATTGAAATCCGGATTTGAAAACAATTCTGAGGAGGCAGCAGATGAAGAAGTTTCTCGCATTGGCAGGACTCGCGGCGGCGCTGGCTGTACCGTCGCTTGCGGCGACCAGCACGTGGAATCTCGATCCGTTTCACTCCAACGCGCAATTTACGGTACGGCATCTAGGCATTTCCAACGTGCAGGGTGAATTCACGAAGATCAGCGGCACGGTTGCGATTGACGATGCGGACATCACCAAGTCAACTGTCAATGTGACCATAGACGCGACGTCCGTGGACACGCGCGTTTCGCGCCGCGACGATGACCTCAAGAGTCCGAACTTCTTCGACGTCGCGAAATATCCGACCATCACATTTCAGTCAACGAAGGTCACCAAGGCGGGCGACGGCAAGCTGATGGTCACCGGCAACCTCACGATCAAGGATGTCACCAAGGAAGTCACGCTCGACGTCACCGGCCCGACTGCACCGGTCACCGCCATGGGGGGCCAGCATCGCGGTTTTTCGGCTTCGCTGAAGATCAATCGCCAGGACTTCCACGTCAGTGCCGATCCTGGAATGGTGGGCGATGACATCGCGATCCAGATTGACTGCGAAATGACCCTTCCAGCTCCGCCGAAGTAATCGTTCGGGAGATGAACCTAGCGCAGTTTACGATGAAAAAGGCGACGTCGAGGTGGCGCCGCCTTTTTTAATTTCAGCTGCCATCTTTGATCACTTGAGATTTCTGCGACCGTTCGCGGGCCGACGCGTGTTCCGCAAGATAGACGCCCAGGAGGACAAGTCCGCCGCTCACCAGCAACCGCCCGGTCGGATGTTCGCCGAGGAGCGGAATCGAAAGTAGGACCACGACGACAGGCTGTAGATAGTTCACCACCACCACGCGCGATGCGTCCATGTGCCGGAGAAGCCAGTAAAAAGCCAGATAACCCCCCACAGCGCTGAACGCTACCATGTAGAACAATCCTGTCCAACCGGCCCAGCCGACGCTCTTCCAATCGAGCCGCATCCCCTGCCGAATCGCCAGCGGAAGCCAAAGTATGGCGGCGGCTGTCGCGTTGAATGTGGTCATCGAAATTGCGTCGTATGAGCCCGCGACGCGCTTGCCGAGCACGGTATATATCGAGAAGCCCAGAGTGCCCGCCAGCGTGATCAGATCGCCCAGAAGGAGAGGTGAGTGCAACGGCGACCCCTGATCGGTTTCGAGAAGCAGCACGCCGCAAAACGAAATCAACATTCCGAGGCTCTTCCCCATCGTTAGCTTTTCGAGCTTCAGGGCACTTGCTAGCAAGAGTATAAGGATGGGCCCCAGGGCGATGATCACGACCGAATGCTGGGACGTAGTGAGCGAAAGCCCGAGAACGAAACCGCCCTGATTCATGGCGAAGCCGAAGAATCCGAGGTACACAAACGTCCATACGTCGCGAACCCGCAGCGGCGTACGAATGCGCTGGCTGAAATAGATCGCGAGCAGCAGAACGGCGGAAAACTGAAAACGAAATGATGCAAGCGTCAGCCCATCAAAATGCGTCAATGTGAGCTTGCCGACGATGTAATTCACCGACCAGACGAGAAGCACCGCCGCAAGTACGACCGTCAACAAAAAAGAACTCGGGCGGGTCGTGGAGGAGTCGTTCAATGAGGCGGGAGCTGGCGTCAAGAGCTAGTCGAGAACCTCGATGCGCCGCGTGAGGGATTCGATGCGATCGAGGCGCGGCTCGTAGCCGATTCCGGGAGCGGTCGGCACGCGAATGGTTCCCTGACGAGTGACTTCCACTTCCGGCTGAACGATATCCTCCGCCCAGTAGCGACGGCTGGCGGAAACATCGCCCGGCAGCGAGAAATTCGCAAGCGAGGCCATAGCGATATTGTGCCCACGGCCGATGCCTGATTCGAGCATTCCACCGCACCAAACGGGAATCGAGTTCGCCTGGCACAGATCGTGGATGCGGCGCGCAGCGGCATGACCTCCGACGCGGCCAAGTTTGATGTTGATTATCTGGCAGGCGTGGCTTTCGATCGCGGCGCGCGCGTGCTCCGCGTCGTGAATGCACTCGTCGAGGCAGATCGGCGTCTGAATCTGTCGTTGCAGCTGCGCGTGTGAATAGATATCGTCCCAGCCGAGCGGTTGCTCGATCATGATCAGGTAATAGGCGTCGAGAGCTTTGAGCAGCGGCGCGTCTTCGAGGCGATAGGCGGAGTTCGCGTCCACCATCAGCCGGACGCGGGGGAATTTTTCGCGAAGGATTCGAACCGGCTCGATGTCCAGTCCCGGCTTGATTTTGATCTTGATGCGCTGATAACCGGCGGCCAGCGCCTCGTCCACTTTCGCGACGAGCCCCGCCATCGTCGGCTGGATTCCGATGGAGACTCCGCACGGAATCTCATCGCGCGCGCCGCCCAGCAGTTTCGCGAGCGGCAGATTTTTCTGCTTCGCTTCGGCGTCCCAGAAAGCCGTTTCGACCGCGGCCTTGGCCATGTTGTGTCCGCGAACGTGAGCGAGCAGATCCCATACCTCGGTTGCTGACGCGACTTCCCTGCCCTTCAGCATTGGCCACAAGTAATCGCGCAGAATCAGCCACGCGGTTTCGACAGTCTCATAGGAGTAGAACGGATTCTCACCCGCGGTGGACTCACCCCACCCTGCGATGCCGTCGATATCCGCCTCGACGAGTAGGATGCGGCGCAGATCGGATGTGCCAAAGCTGGTCTGAAAGGGCGAAAGGAGCCGCAGATGAATTTCGCGGAGCGTCATTTTCTTGAGTCGCATTCTCGCCTTTCAGTCGCCAGCAAATTCTGGAAGCTTCAGTCCGTCAATCTCAGCAACCGGCTCGAGGAGATAGTCTGTGGCACCGTCGCGCGACTCTATGCCGGTGACTGCATAACCCTTCGCGAACCATTTCTGAAATTGCTCGCGGGCGTCAGTCTGTATACGGGTGGATGCAGCGCGATCATTCTCCTTGATTTCGGAAAGATTCGCTGGAATCGGCACGCGCTCGGGCGAACCCTTCATCGGCCGCACGTCGTCCGCGAGAATGGACTTCACACGTTCCGAGTTCAACCACCATTCCGCGACCAGCCGATCGGTCGGCAGACCGCCGTGCAGGGGACTTGCCGTAACGCCGTAGCAATTCGGAATAATCCGCCGCGCCACGGCTCCGAGGCGGACGAAATTGAAGTGTGCGTTCTTCAGGTCGAGCGGGTCGAACGTCCATTCGATGAGATCAATGCCGCGCTTGAGCGAGTCCTGGCGCTGAAACAGTTTCAGCCTGCGGCCGACGCCGCGGTCGCGAAATTCGGGCAGCACAGCCGTCATGTGCGAATGCAGAAACGACCTGCCCGCACGCACGGCCGCGAGCGAAAGAGTGAATCCCGCCATTTTGCCCTCGTGGAACGCTCCCACAACCTGGCCGCCGGTATGATGCGCGACAACGAAAATAGCCGAGGGCACGGTGATTGCATCACCCCATACGGCATGCTCGAGGCGAACGCATTCTTCGTACTCCGCGAGATTCGAGCAGGGGCGGACATCAATTTCGCGCGTAAGAGGCGCTTCCGTCATTCTCTAATTCCGGACTTCGCGTCGATCCACAGCTTCTCCATGCGTTCGCGCGGCAACTCGGCAAAGTTGCGGCCTTCGCGAGCCGCTTCGGATTCCATCCATTGGAATCGCTGCTTGAATTTGCGATTCGCGCTCCTCAGCGCGATCTCCGGGTCCACCCCGAGAAATCGCGCGATGTTAACTCCGACGAATAACAGGTCGCCGACTTCTTCTTCCAAGTGCGCGTCCGGCGCCTTCGCTTTGATTTTTTCCGGAGCACCTGATTTCAGCGTTGATTCGATCTCGCGTCTCTCTTCATCGAGTTTTTCAAAAATGCCGCTGAGATTTTCCCAGTCGAAGCCAATATGCGCCGCGCGGCGTGTAAGTTGATATGCCTCCAACACTGCCGGAAGCGAAGGCGGTACGCCTCCCAGAATCGAGTCGGGAGCCGCCGAGGCGGTCTTGGAAGCTCTCCCGTCAGCAGCGCGTTCCTCTGCTTTGATCTGCTCCCAGCTTTTCAACACCGCCGCGGAAGTCCCCGCCTTCGCACTGTCGAAAACGTGCGGGTGGCGGCGGACCATCTTCGTATGCACGGACTCAATCACGTCCGATATCGTGAAGGCGCCGGACTCTTCGGCGAGGATCGAATGAAAAACCACTTGCAGCAATAGGTCGCCCAGCTCTCCGGAGAACTTGCGCGGATCGTCGGAATCCATCGCGTCCAGCACCTCGTAAGTTTCCTCGATCAGGTATTTCCGGAGCGATTCGTGGCTCTGCTCGCGGTCCCACGGACATCCGTTCGGCCCGCGCAGCCGCGCCTGCAGCGCCATTAGCTTCTCAAACCATTTCCCGGCCGCCCGGTCGCGAGCCGAGATTGAAATTCGCGCGCGGTCGGGTACGCCGATGCGCAGTGCGACCTTTCGTCGCTTCCGCTTCGATATGTGTTTTCGCGGGGGCATTGTGAAATCGCTCTTTCTCCAATCTGTGACACGCCAATTTACAGTGACGATTCGCGCCTAACAAGGAGAGAGTGCATGAGTGGCCTAGAACGACTCCGTTCGCGCCAGATTCATTGA
Organism: uncultured Acidobacteriota bacterium; assembly: GCA_963814855.1. Taxonomy (GTDB): domain Bacteria; phylum Acidobacteriota; class Terriglobia; order Acidiferrales; family UBA7541; genus Palsa-295. Next base: position 626,275 of record CAWFEL010000007.1, on the reverse strand, counting down.
CGCAGGCCGTCGCAAAGGCGGATACTTGCGCGCTTGGGCGCACCCTGTAGCAGCCGCCGAATCGCACATTCATTGGAGGAGCGTTGCCATGACTCATCGCGTCGCGTTCGTATCGAGTCTGATCGTGCTGATGGGTGGGGCACTCGCGCCCACGCCGGCTGATGCGCAGCAGTCCTGCGAAAGCCTTACCACCCTCGCGCTCACGAACACGACAATCACCTCAGCGACGTCCGTCGCGGCAGGGGCGTTCAAGCCGCCCGCCGGACCCGGGCAGCCGCCGCCCACCGAGGCTCTGCCGGCGTTCTGCCGCGTGGCTGGCGTCGCGAAGCCAACCAGTGATTCCGAGATTAGATTTGAGCTTTGGCTGCCGGCCTCCGGCTGGAATCGCAAGTATGAACAGGTCGGCAACGGTGGATTCGCCGGAACGATTCCGCTGTCGGCGATGGCAGACCCGCTGTTACGTGGCTATGCGACCGCCGGCACCGACGATGGTCACGCTGCCGCCGCAGACGGTTTGTGGGCGCTCGGGCATCCCGAGAAGCTGATTGACTTCGGCTATCGCGCCGTCCACGAAACCTCCGTGCAGGCCAAAGCGATCACGCGCGCGTTTTACGGCAAGGATCTGGCGCGCTCCTATTTTGTCGGCTGCTCGGATGGCGGCCGGGAAGCGCTGATGGAAGCGCAGCATTACCCGGATGATTTTGTCGGCATAGTCGCCGGCGCCCCCGCAAACAATTGGACTCATCTGCTAGTTGGCGCTATCTGGACCGAGCAGGCGCTGTTCAACGATCCCGCCAGCTACATCCCTCCGAATAAATTGCCGGTGCTTCAAAACGCCGTGGTCGCCGCCTGCGATGCGCTCGACGGCGTTAAGGACGGCGTAATCGCCGATCCGCGGCGCTGCCATTTTGATCCGGCGGTCGTTCAGTGCAAGGGCGCAGACGCCACGGATTGCCTGACGGAACCGCAAGTCGCGGCAGTCCGCAAGATTTATGCTGGACCGAAGAACCCGCGAACGGGCGCGCAGATTTTTCCTGGTTACTCGCCTGGTACCGAAGCAGTGCCCGCGAACTGGCGCGTTTGGATTTCCGGCAACGGGCCGGGGCAGCCGACGTTGCAGGCGTTTTTCGGAAACACATTTTACGCCTACATGGTTTTCGGCGATCCGAAATGGAATTTCCGTACTTTCAATTTCGATAGCGATGTGGAAACCGCCGATAACAAGACCGCGAGCATCCTGAACTCGACCGATCCGGACCTTGGAAAGTTCAAGGCGCGTGGCGGCAAGCTGATTCAGTATCACGGATGGGGCGACGCCGCGATCCCGCCGCAGAACAGCATTAACTACTTCGAGAGCGTGCAGTCCGTGATGGGCAAGACGAATCGCGAACGCGATTTGGGCGCGACTCAGGATTTTTATCGTCTTTTCATGGTGCCGGGAATGTCCCACTGCGCCGGCGGCATCGGCGCGACGGCGTTCGGAAACGTGACATCCGCGCAACGCGATCCGAGTCACGACGTGGTGAGCGCTCTTGATCAATGGGTCGAAAAAGGCGTCGCCCCGAATCAGATCATCGCGACGGGATTTGTGGACGGAAACCCAGCGAAGGGCGTCCAGATGACGCGCCCCCTATGCCCCTACCCGGAGGAAGCCATTTACAACGGAACCGGCGACACCAGCAGCGCGGCCAGCTTCACGTGCCAGAACCGGCACAAACAGTAGCGCAGCGGAATCTAGCTCCAGGTACAGCCCACCCCGAAAAACCCAGCCGTGGTCGCCGGACGCTTCTGCGGTCGGCGCGTACATCAGGCATATGGATTGCTTAAGAGCGCGCTGTGATGCGGCAGGAATACAAAGGCGACGAGCCGCGCCACATCTCCCGCAAATCAACTGCGAACGAACGATCTGTGTATAATGTTTCGACCTCAGGAGGGCCATTTATGTTGCGCATAAACGATGAAGCTCCCAATTTTACTGCGGAAACATCGCAAGGGACAATTAACTTCCACGAATGGATCGGCGACGGCTGGGCGATCTTATTTTCGCACCCCAAGGACTTTACGCCCGTGTGCACCACGGAACTGGGCTATATGGCCGGGCTGCAGCCGGAATTCGAGAAGCGCAACTGCAAAATCATCGGGCTGAGTGTGGACCCCGTCAGCAGTCACAGTAAGTGGGCCGCAGACATCGAAGAGACGCAGGGGCACAAGGTGCGATATCCGATGATCGGCGATCCCGAACTCAACGTGGCCAAGCTCTACGACATGCTGCCGGCCGATGCCGGCAATAGTTCCGAAGGCCGCACCGCAGCCACGAACGCCACCGTGCGCACCGTGTTCGTCGTCGGCCCCGATCGGAAAGTTAAGCTGATGCTCAGTTATCCCATGAGCACTGGCCGCAACTTCGACGAAGTGTTGCGAGTCCTCGATTCGATGCAACTCACGGCCAAGCATAAAGTGGCCACGCCGGTGAACTGGAAAAAGGGCGACGATGTGATTATTCTACCGTCGGTTTCGGAAGAAGAAGCGAGGCAAAAGTACCCTGGCGGCTGGAAGTCCCCCAAGCCCTACCTCCGAATTGTTCCTCAGCCGAGTTAGCGGCCTGCAAGCGAGGGCGATGCGGGATGATCCTCAAACAATTCTATTTGCCGTGCTTGGCGCACGCTTCCTACATGATTGGAGACGAAGAGACGGGGACGGCAGCAGTTGTTGATCCCCAACGGGACACGGATCAATACGTTGCGTTTGCCGTCGAGCACGCGCTTACGATCCAGCACGTATTACTGACGCATCTACACGCGGATTTCGTGGCAGGGCACCTGGAGTTGCGCGACCGTGTAGGCGCAAGAATCTATCTGGGCGCTGCGGCCAAAGCGGCGTATGCGTTTACTCCGCTTCGCGACGGCGACACTCTCGAATTTGGCCGTGTGCGCTTGAAATCTCTGGAAACACCGGGCCACACTCCCGAATCGATCTCCATCGTCGTGTACGACCTCAAGGCTACCCACACGCACCCCCACGCCGTGCTCACCGGAGACACGCTGTTCATCGGCGACGTGGGGCGTCCGGATCTGCGCACGGCGCTGGGATGGTCGGCTGCTCAACTTGGCGGAATGCTTTTCGATTCGGTGCACAAGAAGCTGCTGGCGCTCCCCGACGAAAGCCTGGTTTACCCGGCTCACGGTGCGGGCTCGCTCTGCGGTAAGGCGTTGAGCAAGGAGACCTTTTCCACCCTCGGCGAGCAGCGGCGCTCGAACTATGCGCTTCAGCCCATGAGCAAAGAGGCATTCATTCGCGTCGTGACTGCCGATCAACCCGAAGCCCCTGCTTACTTCACCTATGATGCCGTGCTGAACAGCGAAGAGCGTCCTACGTTGGGTGACACTCTGGCGCGCGTGAACCCGATGCCGCTCGACGGCGCACTTGCATTGCAAGCCGTTGGTGCGCAGATTCTCGATACCCGCGATCCCGGAGATTTTGCGGCCGCGCACCTGGCGGGAAGCATCAACATCGGCCTCGGCGGCCAATACGCGACGTGGGCCGGAACAGTGCTGGATCGGGACCTTCCGATCGTCATCATCGCGGATCCCGGCCGGGAGGGCGAATCGGCGACCCGACTGGGGCGAATCGGTTTCGATCACATAGTCGGATATCTGCAGTATGGATTGCAAAGTCTCGAGTCGCGGCCAGAGCTGATCGCCTTCACCGAACGCCTCAGTGGACCGTACGCGGCTGAACTCCTATCATCGACACAACCGCCATTGACGATTGACGTTCGCGCGCCGCGCGAGCGAGATCAAAAGTACATCGCTGGAAGCATGGCCATCCCGCTTAATCACTTGATGGAAAATCTGGAAAAAATTCCAAAAGACCATCCCTTGCTGGTCTATTGTGCGGGCGGCTACCGATCGTCCATTGCGGCGAGTTTGTTGCAACGCTGCGGATTTGGTCCCGTCGGTGAAATTGCGGGCGGCATCGCAGGATGGGAAGCCGCCAAGCTACCGGTTCAAACCGCCCCGGTCTCGCCATAGATTCTTCGGGGCCGCTAACTTCAACAATGCACTCTGTGGAACCGGAGCGGGGTGGAGTCTCGAGCGATCCGCCGCCGGGCCAGCTTGTCGCCGGAGTACGCGGGTGTTAGAATTTTCTTTTACGGCCCACATAAGCAATCAGAATAGAGGAACTCGATCGTGGCTGATCCCAAGCAGGAAGAAGGCTTTAAGGTCGTAGACCGGCGGCATTTCACCGAGACGGGCGATTTGCGCGAAGGCGCTGTCGAACAGGAGCGTCGCGAGGAAGAAGCGGCCGCAAAAGCCGCGAGCGAACAGGCTGCCGCGAAGGCTAAAGCCGCACCACCTCCGGCCGTGCCAGACGCCGCTGCACCTGCAGCACCGGAAGTGCCTGCCGAAACAGTCGCGCCGTCGCGCAGCTTCCAGATGCTGGTCGATTTCCTGACGCGCAACGCAGCCGCGATGATGGGAGGTATGGCCGATCCGCAGACGGGTCAGGCATATGTTGATCTCGAGGGAGCGCGCGAGGTGATTGACATGCTCGACGCGCTTCGTGACAAGACGCGTGGAAACCTCGCAAAGGTTGACGACGATTTGCTCATGGAAGTGCTCGGCAGCCTGAAACTTACGTTCATGGAGATCTCGAAGGCCGCCGCCGAAGCCATGGCGAAGAAAGCCGCGAAAAAGTGACGATCCGAGCAGGATCGTCGTCCTGAAGCCGACGCATTTAATCTTGGTCGGCTCTAGGATCTCTCTTTGGTTCTCAGGAAACGCAACGACGGACCGCTGCCTCCCTTCCCCCCTCCTCTCACAACCTAGATAGTTGCTGCCTCAAGCGTGTAAAATCTTTCCGAGTTCATGCCTCCACTTCAACTTACTGTGCTCGGCTCGGGAACATCCATGGGCGTGCCAACGCTCGGATGCCACTGCGCTGTGTGCGAATCGAAGGACCCGCGCGATAATCGCACGCGCCCTTCAATTCTGCTCGGCTACGGCGGGCGAAATGTGGTGATTGATACTACGCCCGATTTCCGTTTCCAGGCCATGCGCGCAGGGATGGATCGTCTGGATGCGGTTATCTATACGCACGGGCACGCAGACCATGTGATGGGACTAGACGACATTCGCCCGTTCAATATGAAGCAGCGCGGCGCCGTGCCGATCTACGCGGCCGCCGATACGCTCGAGATCCTGCGCCGCCAGTTCGCTTACATTTTTTCCGAAGGGCAGCCCGGAGCGACTCTTCCGCTTATTGATTTGCACACGATTGACGGGCCCTTCGACCTCTTCGGCGTGCGGATCGTGCCGATACCTGCGCTCCATGGAGTGCAGCCAGTCCTCGGATTCCGCGTCGGCAATATGGCCTATCTCACCGACTTCAGCCAGGTTCCGGAAAGCTCGAAAACCCTGCTCGCTGGGCTCGATGATTTCATCCTAGACGCGCTGCGTTATGTCCCGCACCCAACGCATTCCAACGTTGAGCAGTCGCTCGCGCTGATCGAAGAGCTGAAACCAAAACGCGCCTGGTTTACGCACATCTGCCACGACCTGGGCCACGCGGATGCAAACGCGCGTCTGCCCGAGCACGTTCGCCTGGCGCACGACGGTCTGCAGTTCGAGGTACCGCTCTGATGCCCTCGAATGACGAAAACAGGAAGTCGCTCATTCCTGCGACGCTGTTCGCAGGGAAATCCAAGAGCGAACCGATGGTTCGGGTATATTCCGCGGAGGAATGGGTCGAACGATTTCACAGCGTTAGTGGCAAACGCAAAACAACCGTTGTCACGATCGGGAACTTCGATGGCGTTCATTTAGGTCACCGGGCCATTTTGCGGGCGGCATGGGAATCGGCGGGCCAGTCGGACGGAATGTCGGTCGCGCTGACGTTCTTTCCCCATCCAGCAAAGCTTTTGCGGCCTGGAGATGCTCCGCAGCTTCTTATGTCACTCGACCAACGGCTTGGCGCAATTGAGCAACTCGAAATTGACGCGACGCTTGTGCTCCGGTTTGATGAACAACTCGCACAGCTTAGCCCGCAGGAATTTGTCACAAAGTACCTTAAGCAAACACTTCAGACGCGGAGCGTCGTCTATGGTGAGAATTTCCGCTTCGGGCACAAAGGAGCCGGAGACGCGTCAACGCTCTACGACATGGGAATCGATTTGGAGCCGTGTCCGCCTGTAACGGTTGACGGCGTGGTGGTATCGAGTACGGCGATCCGCGGCGCGATTCGCAAGGGGCGCGTGGACGAAGCCCGCAGAATGCTCGGCCGTTCCTATGCGCTTGAAGGCGAGATTCGACCGGGCACGGGGCAAGGACGAAAACTTGTGGTCCCTACGCTAAATCTGGCGACCGATCAGGAAGTGCTTCCAAAGAATGGCGTGTACGCCACGGAAGCAATCGTCGCGGGAAGAATATACCGCGCGGCCACCAACGTCGGCATGCGGCCCACATTCGACGGCGCGCGCATCACCATCGAATCGTTCCTATTTGATTTCAGCGATGATCTCACCAGCGGCAAGCTCGAAGTGCGTTTCTGGCAGCGTTTGCGCGATGAGCGTAAATTTTCCGGCCCAGCCGAACTGCGCGAGCAAGTGCTGAAGGATATCGAACAAGCGAAGGACTATTTCAAAAGCGCGGAACTCAAAGTCTAACTGTAAGAGGGACGTCCTGTTTACACAGTCGCGGTCGCTGGCGATTTCGCTTTGCAATCCCCGCAAACGCCGCCAATCTCCGTCCGGGCGATGCTGATCTCAATGTCGCAGTCCTTCGAGATCTGCTTCTTCAGGTCCTCGTACAGCTCGCTTTCGATCTCGCGGACCTTGCCGCAGCGAATGCAGGCGACGTGGATATGGTCGCGCGGCCCATGACTCTCGTAATAATGGCGATGCCCGCGGAGATGCAGAAGGTCGAGCTCGTCAATCAGACCGAAGCCCTTCAGCAACTCAAGGGTGCGATAGACGGTAACCTGGGTGATGTCCGGATCAATTTTCCGCGCGAGCTCCAGGATTTCTCCGGCGTCCATGTGGCGCGAGGCGGTTTCCATCACCTGCAAGACCACGCGGCGCTGTCGCGTCAGGCGAATTCCGCGCGAGCTAAGTTCGTGCTGTAGGCGTCCAGCGGGCTCGTGATCGTTGATACGCTCGCCGGTCGAGACGCGATGTAGGGGAGTGGCGGACATTGTCTCGGGCAGTATTATACCAAAAACCAGTTTCCAGTCGCGGTAAAGGAATGAATTCGCGGGAGGCTGTCGCGATCGCTTCCTAGTGGTGGTGCTGAATGCTCCTCATGATGTCGCTGTACATTACGAAAGCGAAGAGGCTTAGAAGAAATACGAGACCGACCTGCACCAAGCGTTCCTTGACAGCGATACTCAGATCGCGGCGCATCACCCCTTCGATCGCCAGCATCAAGACGTGGCCGCCGTCGAGGATCGGTATCGGTAGAAGATTCAGCAGGCCGAGATTCAGACTGAGCACAGCCGCGAGGAACAGCAGCTCCACGGGGCCACGCTTCGCGGCCTGCCCGGATGCCTGCACTATCCCAATGACTCCCCGAAGATCGCGGGCCGAAACCTTCCCGCTCGCGAGACCGCCCAGCACATTCCCGATCTGGCGAATGCCGTTGCCTGTCGAATCCACGCTATTCTTCAACGAAGCGACAAACGACTCCCGCTCGAAATAATCTTTCGTAACCGGCGAGACTCCCACTTGCCAAACCATCGCTCCGTCGGGATCCATGGTCCGCGCGGGCGCCATCGCGAGCGGAATATCCTGCCCGTTGCGCTGCACTACGAACTGAATCTCATGGCCATCCGAGCCGCGAACCCGATCCACCAGCTGAGGCCACGTGACCACCGGCATTCCGTCAATCGATTTGATCAAGTCGCCGGTCTGCATCCCGGCCTTGTCCGCAGGCGTGCCGGTGGAAACTTCATCCAACACTGGCCGCATCGCGGGATAGCCAAAAAGATCGTCTCCGGTCGTCTTCTGGCCAACGGCTAGGGTGAGAGGTATTTCGGAGCCATTGCGCGCAACGACCAGCGCCAGCGAATCGCCGGGCTTCGCATCCTCGGATTGCGCAAACACGTCCTTCCATGTGGGCGTACTTACACCGTTCACCTTGACGATACGATCGCCGGCCTGCACGCTTGTCGGGGGAACATCGTGCGGAACTGCGACTACGTCTGCGGGTTGACGGTAATACTCAGGAGTCGGAATCCCGACCAGCCAAAAAATCCCCATGAAAACAACAAACGTGAGAAGGATATTCATCGTCGGCCCGGCAACGGCGATCAGGCAACGTTGCCATCGCGGCCGTGAGAGAAATTCGTAGGCAGCGCCGGTACGTTCTTCGACAGGATTGTCGCCGGCCATCCGCACATAGCCGCCCAGCGGAAGCGCGCTAAGGCGGTAGTCCGTATCTCCGCGCTTTACTCCCCACACGCGCGGGCCGAATCCGATGGAAAACACATCCACGCGAACGCCGCACCATTTTGCGACGATAAAATGTCCCCACTCGTGGAGCAAAACCAGGATGCCTAGAACGATGCCGCCGGCGACGAGCATTCTGAGCGTGTCTGTCATAAATCCCCAGTAGATTTTACAGGAAACCTAGTGCGTTGCGATATGCGCCGTTTGAGGTCCTTCGCCTAAAGCCAAACAAAGTTGACCCGCTGGCCTGTTCCTCTTCGGAACGCTAGCGCTTGCGGTCCACTGCCAGCCGTGCCAGCCGTCGGGCTTCCGCGTCCGCTGCCAGCACATCGTCTATGGTGCGCATCGCGCTGCGCGGCATCTGCTCCAGCACACGTTCGATAACCGCCGCGATTCCGGGGAACGACAGCCTGCGCTCGAGAAACGCCGCGACGGCAATTTCGTCCGCCGCGTTCAAAGCGCACGGCAAAGGTCCACCTTGGCGCGCTGCTTCTTTGGCCAGTTCGAAGCAACGAAACTTCCGTGGCGGCACATCCTCGAAATCCAGCCGTCGCAGCGCCGACCAATCCAGCTCGCACCCATTGGATGCAACTCGTGCCGGATAAGTTAGCGCGTACTGAATCGGCATGCGCATATCGGTAGGGCCGAGCTGCGCCAGAATCGAGCCGTCCACAAACTCGACCATCGAATGAATCGTGGATTGCGGGTGGATCACCACCTTGATTCTGTCGAGATCGACTCCAAACAACCATTTCGCCTCGATTACTTCGAAGCCTTTGTTCATCAGCGTGGCCGAATCAATCGTGATCCGCTGTCCCATCTTCCAATTCGGGTGCGCCAGGGCCTGCTTCGGCGTCACTTTGGCCATCTTCGAAATAGGTGTCTTGCGGAATGGACCGCCGGACGCCGTCAGGATCAGGCGCCTAACCTCGTCTTGGCTTCCTGCGCGCAAACATTGGTGAATCGCGTTGTGTTCACTATCCACGGGAAGAAGCGCCACACCACGCCGCGCGACCGCTTCCATCACCACTTCTCCGGCAGCTACCAGCACTTCCTTGTTCGCGAGCGCGACGTCCTTGCCCAGCTCGATGGCCTGGTAGGTGGCGCGCAATCCGACCACGCCGACCGCGGCCGATACCACCATTTTGGCCTCGGGGTGCGTCGCAACCAGCTCGATGCCCTCTGCGCCAGTATAAATTTCCGGCAGCGCCGCAATCCTGCTGCGCGCCTTCAGCATCGCTCGCAGCTTCATCGCGTCGCTTTCGGTCGCAACGGATACGATCGTAGGCTTGTGCTGGAAAATTTGCTCCGCGAGCACCGCGACGCTCGAACCCGCCGCCAGCGCCACCACCTCAAACGCGCCGGGCAGCGAGTCCACAACGCTCAGGGTTTGGCGGCCAATCGAGCCAGTGGAACCGAGAATCGAAATTCGTTTCATGGATGTTTTATGCGCTCCCGACGCACTCGCGGAGCGCAGCCAATCTTACAGGCTTTCGAGGATTTTGCGAACGCGAGCCAGCCGAAATGTGTACGACCGTTTCGCAACTGTGCGATCTATCTTCCCGGCCTGCGGAAATGATAGATTGTTCCCCGCAGCGCGAACCTCGCGCCAAGATTCCAGCCACCAAGGAGAGCTTCCAGCGATGAGACCCCAGTACCGATTCCCGATGGCCGCAACCGTAATTGCGCTGTTTCTCGCGCTGAGCTTCAGCGCGCCGACCGCTTCCGCCAACTACGATTCCTACCACAGCGCGCTCGGCCAATTGCGTGCCGCTCGCGCGCTGATCGAGCACCCGGACAGCGGCGAACTCCACGACCAGGAACGGAACGCCCTGGCCGAAATTGATGCTGCCATTGCAGAAATCAAATCGGTCGCCGACGACGGAAAGAGCATGGAAGATCATCCGCAGGTTGATACGCACGCCCGCTGGATCCCGCGCCTCAACAAGGCGATCGAACAACTCAACAAGGCGCACGATAACGTTTCAAAGGAAAACGATACTTCGGGCGCGCGCGAACGCGCCGTTCAACACATCGGCCAGGCGCGCAAATTCATCACCCAGGCAATCGCCCTCGAGCAATAGCGCTCCGCGAGGCACCGACCGATTCCATCATAGGAGGAGTCGTTCCATGCGCAACCGCATCAGCGGATTGGCATGCGCTACACTGCTCGCCGCCGTGAGCGCGGGTCTTTCGTTCTCGGTTGCCGCCCAAGATGTCCCGCGGCAACTCCAGGCGCCCGCCAACGAGCAGCTTCTTCTTCAAGTCCACGCGAAGGGCGACCAGGTCTACGTCTGCAAGGGTGACGCCGGGCAATTCATTTGGACGCTGAAGGCTCCCGACGCTCAGCTTTTCGACAAGGACGGCAAGCCATTCGGCAGACACTTCGCAGGGCCATCTTGGGAAGCGAACGACGGCAGCCGTGTTCTCGGAAAGGCCGTCGCCAATTCGCCTTCGCCGGATTCCGATTCCATTCCATGGCTGCTCGTCACGATCCTCAGCCACGATGGGAGCGGCGTGCTCTCCCGCGCCACTACAATCCAGCGCCTCAACACCAAAGGGGGCAAAGCACCGGAGTTGGGCTGCGACGCCTCGCATGCCGACCAAGAGGTTCGCGCGCCATACTCCGCCGACTACCGCTTCTACTCCCCGAAGTGACCCCCGCCCGCCATCGGCCCGTCCTGCTGCCGCTGTGATACGATGGCATCTGCTGTTCCAAGGAAAACACCTCAATTGAGCACATCTTCAGCTGCATCTTCGTTGTGGGCAATACCGCTGGGCGGGCTGGGCGAATTCGGCATGAACATGATGGCCCTCCGCAATGGCGACGACATCATTGTGATTGACGCCGGCCTGATGTTCCCCGAGCAGGAACTTCTCGGCGTGGACATCGTCATTCCGGACATCACCTACCTGAAGCAGAACAAGCGCATGGTGCGCGCCATCGTTCTGACGCACGCGCACGAGGATCACATTGGCGCGATTCCTTACATCCTCGGCGATCTCAACGTGCCGATCTATGGCACGCAATTCACGCTGGCGCTCGTGCGCAAGAAACTCGAAGAGCATGGACTTCTCGCCACCGCAAAGCTCAACGAGGTCGCTCCCGGCGAGATCAGCACCATTGGCCCGTTTCAGATCGAATACCTGCACGTGACCCACAGCACGATTGACTGCGTCGCGCTTGCGATTCGCACGCCCGTGGGAATCATAATCCACACCGGCGATTACAAAATAGATCCCACGCCGGTGGACGGCAAACCGTTCGACCTGCACGCCTTTGCGCGCTATGGCCAGGAAGGCGTGCTCGCGCTCTTCAGCGACAGCACCAATGTCGAGCGCGCGGGATTCACGCCCTCAGAGCGCGCCGTGGTAGTGCGAATGGAAGAGCTGTTCCGCGCCGCGCCCGAAAAAGTTGTCGTATCGTGTTTTTCCAGCTCGATTCACCGTATCCAGCAGGTGATTGACGTCGCGCGCGGCGTGGGCCGCAAGGTCGGCTTCGTCGGCCGCAGCATGGTGGACAACGTCGAGATTGCGCACGGCCTCGGCAAGCTGCGCATCCCGGACGGAAGCATCGTGCGTCCGCAGGATATACGCGGCTTCGACCCGAAGAAATTAGTCGTGCTCGCCAGCGGCACCCAGGCCGAGCCTATGTCGGCGCTTTCGCGCATCTCCGTGGACAATCACCGGCTGATGAGCATCGCTCAAAACGACACCGTGATACTTTCCGCGCGCATCATCCCGGGCAACGAAAAGGCCATTTTCCGCATGATTGACCACCTTTTCCGTCGCCGCGTGCTGGTCTATTACGAAGGCGGACGCAACGCACCGATTCACGTCTCCGGCCACGCCAGCCAGGAAGAAATGAAAATTCTCCTCCAACTTGTGCGCCCAAAATATTTCATTCCGATACACGGCGAATACCGCCAGCTGTTCCAGCACGCCGCGCTTGCGGAGCAGGTCGGCGCTGTTTCCGGCCAGATCTTTTTGCTCGAGAGCGGGCATCCCGTCGAATTCACCGCGGATGGCGGCGCCTTCCAGCGCGAACCTGTGCCGGCAGGCCGCGTGATGGTGGATTCCGGCTCGCTCGAGGAAATTGCCGACGTGGTCGTGCGCGACCGCAAGCACCTGTCTGAGGACGGCGTGGTTGTGCCGATCATCGCGATTGACAAGCACACGGGCAAGGTCGAGGTTCCGCCTGAAATCGTGACGCGCGGATTCCTTCCCGACGATGGCCAGGAAATTCTGGTGAAGGCCCGCGAAGTGATCCTCAAGACAATCGAGGAGTCCAGTCCCGAAGAAAAAATGGACTGGAGCGTCATCAAGGAAAAAATCCGCGTGGATCTGAAGCGCTACCTCAACAAGCAGACCTCGAAGCGCCCGCTGATCCTGCCGGTGATTCTAGAGGTTTAACGGCCCGCTAATTCATTTGGGTTCCTACCGTGACATTCAAACTGCGAGATTATCTGCGGCGAGATTTCGAGGCCATCTACCAAATTGACCAGCAGTGCTTCGAACCCGCGATCGCCTATTCCCGCCCCGACCTGCGAAGCTATTTGAACCTGCCCGGGGGCGACTGCCTGATCGCGGAGTCTGCCGGCAATATTGCCGGATTTCTCGTGACCGCGCACGAGAACGCCGTCGGTTCGATCGTCACGATTGACGTCCTCGCATCCCACCGTCGCCAGGGTGTGGCCACGCTGCTTCTGGAAGAATCCGAGCTCCGCCTTGCCGCCGCGGGCGTCCGCACAATCGAGCTTGAGACGGCAACCGACAACGCATCCGCGATTGCCTTCTGGCAAAAGCACGGCTATCGTAAGCGGGACATACAGAAGGGATATTATCCGGACGGCCGCGATGCCTATTCCATGACGAAGGCAATCGCGTAGTCCCTCTTCGATTCCACCATGGATAAATAAGAGGAACTTTGAGCGACTATCTGCTTTCCGTAATCTTAGGAATCGTCGAAGGTCTCACCGAGTTCCTACCCGTCAGTTCGACCGCGCATCTGCGCATCGCTGAAGCCCTTCTCCATATTCCTCTCGACAGCGGATACTGGAAGATGTACACCGTCGTGATTCAACTGGGCGCGATTCTTTGCCTGCCGATTTATTTTCGCAGCCGCATCGCGAAATTTCTTTCCACGTTTCCGCGCGGCGAGCGAGGCGATCGCACCATCCTGACTCATCCGCTCAGTCTCGTAGTTATCGCGTTCGTGGTCACCGCCATTCCCTCCTTGCTGCTCGCCAAAGTCATCGGCAAGCATCTTGAGAATTTGCGAATCATCGGCGCTGCGCTCGTCATCGGCGGGATCATTATGTGGATCGTAGACGCAATGAATGCCAAATCCGAAGCCGCCGGACAAGGCGCGCCGCAAGGCCGAATTCACACGTGGCACATGGAAGAGATGAGTCTCGGACAAGCCGTCTGGGTCGGCGCATGCGAGATTCTCTCCGCCGTTTTCCCGGGAACGTCGCGTTCCATGTCCACCATCACCGGCGGACAAATCGCGGGAATGTCGCGGGCCTCGGCTCTCGAATTTTCGTTTTTTCTTTCGATGCCCGTCATGGCCGCGGCCACCGGCTACGATCTACTGAAGTCGCTCTACGGCAGGGGCGAAGACGCTCTCGGCGTCTCGGGGATTGATCACCACGGTTGGGTGGTGCTCGCGATTGGCCTCGTCGTATCGTTTATCGTGGCCTACGGCTGCGTCGCGTGGTTTATGGCATGGATTCGCCGCCATGGATTCGTGCCCTTCGCCATCTATCGTATTATCGCGGGCGCCGCGCTGCTGCTGTGGCTCTCAAAACTTGCCAACTAGCGCCAACCTCTTGTTGGCTCCGCGGTCGTTCAGATGATATAAGGCTCTTGAATATGACGCCTCACACGCACTCTGCGATCCGTCTATTGATCTGCGTTGCGCTTCTGGAGTGCTTTGTACTCCCGGCCACCGCACAGACGCCGCAGGCGACCACGTCGCCCGGTCCGCCCGCAGGCCAACTTCCTCCCGGTATCAGCCCGGGGCCGAATGTCGTTCCCAAGCCCGGCGTGTGCCCGCTGCCGATATTGCCGGCGATTCCGAAATACGATGACTCGACTTTCTTCGCCAACGTGGATGTTCCCCACGGTAAAGTTGAGATCGCATCCTACAAGAATTCGGCGGGCGTGGATAAAACGATGCACGTTTACCTTCCACCCGGCTATGAGTCAAACACGAATGCCACTTACCCCGTCTTGTATCTGAATCACGGCGGAGGTGGTGACGATTCCTCGTGGACTGCCACCGGCACTGCGCGAAGCGGCAGCGCGAATTTCATCCTGGATAATCTGATCGCGGCCGGCAAATCCAAACCGATGATCGTCGTGATGCCCAACACCAGTAAATGCGCGACGGGCATACCGTCCGCGCCAGGCAAAGATGACCAGTGCACGCAGGAATATCTCAAGGACATCATTCCCTACGTGGAGAGCCATTACCGCGCGAAGCCGGACCGCGCGGACCGCGCGATAGCGGGATTATCCATGGGCGGCTTCGTGGTGATGAACACAGGACTGCCACACCTGGATACATTCAGCGAGCTTTTCGTATATAGCTCTGGCTATTTCCCTGACCATATCAAAGCGTTTGAGGAAAATTATCAGGCGATGTTAAAGGACCCTCGGACCAATGATCTGTTCCGAGTTCCCTTCTATATGTCGGCCGGTGAAGCCGACATCGCGCTCATAAACGGCCAGGCCGTGATGGCGATCATCAACAAATACGGCATCCGCAACTTTTGGGTCTTGAGTTCTGGCGGCCACGAATGGCCGAATTGGCGTCGCGACCTATACCAGACCGCTCAGATCATGTTTCCCGACTGCGACGGGAAATAGCGCATCTACGAGAAATCTCGCCTGCGTTTCACTTCATCGTGGCAACGTACTTGATCCCCAGCTGATCGAGCAGAAAACTGAAGATGTCGGCATTTTCCTCGATTTCTTCATCCAACCCCGTGCCGTAGCCATGTCCCTCATTCGAGGTGCGCAGCAGGATGAGATGGTCGGAGCTGTTCGCTGCCTGCAGGCGCGCTACCATCTTGCGCGACTCCATGGGATTCACGCGGTGATCGTTTTCCCCTGTGAGAAATAGAATCGCGGGATAGCCCGTGCCATTTTGAACGTGGTGGTACGGCGAGTAGGCGTAAAGCGCCTTGAACTGTTCAGGATCTTTCACCGTGCCAAATTCCGTCACGTTGAAAGCGCCGTTGGGGTCGAGCTCCACGCGCAACATATCGTAAATGCCGACCTCTGAGACGACAGCGCGGAATAAATCCGGACGCTGCGTGAAGGCCGCGCCCATGAGCAGGCCCCCATTGCTTCCGCCGAGAATGGAGAGATTCGCGGGCGAAGTGTATTTCTGGTCTATCAGGTACTGAGCCGATGCGAGAAAGTCGTCAAAGACGTTCTGCTTGTGCGTAAGTTTGCCGGCCGCGTGCCATTCCTCGCCGTACTCGCCGCCGCCCCGTAAATTCACGTCCACGTAGACGCCTCCATGGTCCAGCCAGAGCCGGGCGAAAGATCCCAGGAAATAGGGCCCCTCACTGATGCCGAACCCCCCGTATCCCGTTAGTAGCGTGGGATTCGTGCCATCGAGTTTCGTGCCTTTTCGACGGATGATGTTGAGCGGGATGCGCGTGCCGTCTTTGGAGACTGCGAACTCGCGCACGACTTCCGTGTCGCCGAAATTCACAGGAGAAGTTTCAAATAGCGCCGTCCGAGTGGATTTTCCGCTGGCGGCGTCAAACCGATACCAGGCGGGCGGTTCGATGTAGGTAGAAGCGAGGAAGAGCACATTGCCACCGCCCATCGAAACCATCTGCTCAAACGCAGCGACGGGCGGCAAAGGCGGAGCGGGGAGAGCCTTACCCTGATCGTCGAATACGCGCACGCGCGAGGGACCGCCCATCATGTCAATTACGTACAGATGACCCGGCGTAGGCAAGAAGCTGTCAATGGAGGCTCTACTGTTTTCGTCGGAACCGGAGCCTGAGGATTGCGGAACCACGACCTTGGCCTGCGCGAGCTGGAGCTGCGTCAACGGCAAGCGCAGAATCTGCCCCCGCGGCGCGTTTTTGCGGGAAAGCAGGTAGAGCGCCCGATCCGCACCGAAATGCACGGAAACCACGCCGTCTTCGAAATGGGTGACTTGAGTCCAGTGGCCGTCCGGATCCATCACGTAGTGCGCGAACTCTCCGCCATCGCCGTTGGCCACTGCGGCGAGCAACCAGCGTCCATCGTCGCTCGTGTGCAGCAATATCTCGGCGATGCGTGGAAAATCCTTGCCGATGACGTAGGTGTCTTGCTTCGAGTCGGTGCCCAGCTTATGAAAATAAACTTGCTGGTAGAAGTTAACATCCTCCGGCGGACGCTCGTTGCCTTGCGGGTAGCGCGTGTAATAGAACCCGGAGTTGTCGCCCTTCCACGCAATGCTGCCGCCGCCGGTGGCGAAGTTGACTCGAGGGACGACATCCGAAAGCTCTTTGCCGGTGGCGACTTCAATGATGTGCGCGGAGCTGTCCTCTGAGCCGTTTTCCGACAGTGCCACCGCAATGTACTTGCCATCGAATGAGGGCGCATAAAAATCCATCCCCACCGATCCTTTCGCACTGGCGGCGTTCAGATCGAAGACAACCTTCGCGCCCGCCGGATCGTCGGCCGAGCGGAGGACAACCACCATGGGCTGCTGCTGGGGCGGCTGGTATTTCGTCGCGAACAACATGCCGCCGCGGAACTGCAAATCGTCGTACGCGGGGGAACTGGCGGCGACGAGTTCGTGCATCCGCTGTTTGATCGCAGGCCGCGCGGGCAAATGGTCGAAATATTCGCGCGTGCGCGCGTTTTCCGCTGCGCTCCACTGCTTGACGGCGGGATCATCCCAGTTTTCGAGCCAGCGATAGTCTTCCGTCACTTCTACGCCGTGATATTCGTCCGTGACCGGAACCTTCGGCGTAGCGGGTGGCGCTGGAATGGACGGCGCCTGGGCGAAAGCAGTCAGTGCCAAGAAAGAGATCGCAACGGGAACTCCCAGAAGGCATTTCATCGGGACGCACTCCCTCCACGGCGCGGGCCAGCGAGCTATGTTTTTTCCGCCGTGAGTTTTTGCATAATACCCCAGTGCCGTCAAGGCGTACAGCGGCGGGGTCGCGCGGCGGGCGACGTCGAGAGTCGGTTCTCAGCGACAGTTAATAAGTGGTATAAGTGGAGATGGACTTCTCGAGAGTCCACGCGGAGCATCTGAACGACGCAGGCGCGGGGAGAGACGACGATGACAATGAATCTGAATCGGCCTACGATCTTCGCGAAGACTAGAGCGCGCAAACCCGTCTTCGCTGCACTGCTGGCTGCCGCGCTAGTCTTTACCACTGGCCCTGGAAATCTCTGGGCGCATCAGCAAGACTCGCAAGCTCCGCAATCAAGCGATTCCAGCTCGCAGGCCCAGCAATCAGGCGATTCCAACACCCAACCTCAGTCAGCGCCCCCTTATACGCAGCAGACTCCCGACGAACTCGACCAGTTGGTCGCGCCGATTGCGCTCTATCCGGATTCACTGGTGGCGCAGATTCTGGCGGGGAGCACCTACCCTGCCGAGATTGTCGAGGCCGATCGCTGGCTGCAAGCGAATCCTGACCTGAAGGGCGACGCCCTGGCCCAGGCCGTGGACCAACAACCGTGGGATCCCAGCGTGAAAGCCCTCACTGCATTTCCATCCGTTCTCGCCAACATGGACAAGAATCTCTCGTGGACTTCGTCTCTGGGAGACGCTTACTACAACCAGCAAAACGACTTGATGGACGCCGTGCAGGCAATGCGACAGAAAGCTCAGCAGGCCGGCAATCTGAAGACCACGCCGCAACAGACCGTGGCGAATCAGGACTCAACGATTGTGATTCAGCCTGCCGATCCGCAGATAGTGTACGTTCCGGCCTACAATCCGTGGCTTGTTTACGGAGGGCCCATCGTCGCGTGGCCCGGTTGGTATCCATATCCAGGTATCTGGTTCGGCGGCCCGTACCTTTCCTTCGGAGTTGGCTTCGGTATCGGCTTTTATGGCGGCTATGGCTGGGGTTGGAATAGCTGGGGATGGAATTGGCACAGCCACACCATCATTTACAACAACAACCGGTACTACTCGCAGAGCAGAACGTTTTACAACCGGAACACATACTACCGAAACGGCGGGGTTTACCACGGTGGTAACGCATCCAATGGCTATCGTGGCGGAAATCTCAGTGGAGAGACCTATCATCAAGCCACGGGAAATCGAAATTTGAGCGGAGTCACCCATACGCCTGCACAACCAGCCACAGCAGACCATAATTTGAGTGGAGCAACGCGCGCCCCCGACAACGTCTTTAATAGTCCCGGCGCAAAGAACCAGCCGTTCAGCACTCCGCAGGCCGCGCGCGGATATGGTCAACCTGGCAGCCAGAGCAACATGCACACGGACACGTGGAGCGATTTCGGTCATGGCGGTCAAAGCCGAAGCTATTCGTCACGCGGAAGTTCGAGCTTCGGCGGCTTCAGCGGCGGCCGTAGCTACGGCGGTGGTGGCTTTGGCGGTGGTGGTTTTGGTGGCGGGGGCGGAGGATCGCGCGGCGGTGGTCGCCGATAATCGAAGTTCCGGGCACGAACTACGGCTCGAGTGAATTTGAAACGGAGAAGATGAGATGCGGCGCATGAAATTGAGCTTTGGCAAACCTCAGTCGGGCAGTATTTCCAAAGTGGCTGCTTTCGCGATCACCTTGGTCTGCGTCGCCATCCCTCTGGCAGCTCAGCAAAAGGGGCAAAAGACGTTCTCGTCGCGAGAAGATGCGAGCCAGGCGCTCTTTACGGCTGCAAAGAACAACGACGAAAACGCCATGCTCGATATTCTCGGACCGGACGGAAAGGAAATGGTCTCGTCTGGGGATCCGATTCAGGATGGCAACAACCGCGCCAACTTCGCGAAGCAATTTGAACAGATGCATCGCTTGAGGAACGAGCCCGACGGATCCACGACCTTGTATATTGGCGCCGAGAATTGGCCCGTGCCCATACCCCTGATGCACACGAAAGGTATGTGGTACTTCGACACCCAGGCCGGCAAGAATGAAATTTTGTTCCGGCGCGTCGGCCAGAACGAGATCTCGGCCATTATGGTTTGCGAGCAACTTGCCGTCGCGCAAAAGGAATACTACTCCACACAGCACCGCCAGTACGCTCAGAAGGTTTTTAGCGACGAAGGGCAGCACAATGGACTCTACTGGAAAGTCGCCGCCGGCGAAGCGCCTAGCCCAATCGGGCCGCTGGTCGCCGAGGCCGAGGCATATGGCCACGGGAAGGAAACGACCACGAGTCCCTACCGTGGCTACTACTTCCACATGCTGACCGCTCAGGGGAAAAACGCTCCGGGTGGCGATATGAGCTACGTGGTCAGCGGCAAAATGACTGGAGGCTTCGCATTCGTGGCCTATCCGGCCGAATACCGTTCATCCGGCGTGATGACTTTCATCGTGGACAAACAGGGAATCGTATATCAGAAGGATCTGGGCAACGACACGGTCGCCATCGCCAAATCCATGACGAAATACGAACCCGATGCTACCTGGCGCCAGGCCAAAGATGTTCCGCAGGAATCCGCCGCCGCAAAACCCGCCAAATAAACCGCCCTGCCCTTGCGCCAGAGTGCGGGCCACATTTTTTAATCCGAGACTCATCAAGATGTAGCGACTGCAGACGGCTTCGAAGTTATAGTTGCCTGTCTCTTCAGTAGAAGAGCTTCGTCTCCAAAGGAATCCGAGAGATGGCGACAAAACCGGATACGGACGGCGCTGCCGGGACTTTAACCAATGGCGCCGGTGCGCCATCTTCCACGCCCGCGGCGCCATCATCTCACCCGAATGGGCCACCGATTCCGGCGAAGTCCAAGAAACAAAGTATCCATGTTTCGCCTGCAATCCTCGATGCAGCGCGGAAAAACAACGAAGAACTATTCCGCGATTTGCATACGTCTCTGACCGGCATGACGGAAGCTGACGCAGAAGAACGAGCTCGGACATCGGGTCCAAATGAGGTTGCACGAGAGCGAAAGCAAGGCTGGTTCCTCCGCCTCTTGAAAATCACTCGCAACCCGCTGGTAATCCTACTGAGCGTTTTGTCCGCGATTTCATTCCTTACAGGCGACGCGCGCGCCGGCACCGTGATGGCGATTATGGTGTTGCTGAGTGTGGGACTCCGCTTCTGGCAGGAGGCCCGGGCCGATAACGCCGCACAAAAGCTCAAGGCCATGATCCACGTAACCGCTACCGTCGTTCGGGACGGTGCGGCTCGGGAGATACCTCTTCGCGACTTGGTGCCCGGCGACATCGTCAAGCTGGCCGCCGGCGACATGATTCCAGGCGACGTGCGGCTGCTGTCGTCGAAAGATCTCTTCGTGAGTCAAGGCAGTCTCACGGGTGAGTCGCTCCCGGTCGAAAAAGTTTGTGAGCCCGAAACTAAAGAAGAAAGCTCACCGACTGAACTCAAGAACATTTGCTTCATGGGGACGAGCGTCGAAAGCGGCACGGCGACGGCAGCCGTGGTCACGACCGGCGTACAAACTTACTTGGGCAGTATGGCCCACTCGATCACCGGAGAAAGACCGCAGACGAGCTTCGATCAAGGCCTCAACCGCTTCACTTGGCTGATGATGCAGTTTATGGCCGTGATGGTGCCCCTGGTTTTCTTCATCAACGGTTTCACCAAGCACGATTGGAAGGGGGCCTTCTTCTTCGCATTGGCAGTGGCCGTGGGACTTACTCCCGAGATGCTGCCTATGATCGTGTCCGTCTGCCTCTCCAATGGCGCGCTCGCCATGAGCCGCAAAAAGGTCATCGTCAAGCGGATCAACTCAATACAGAATTTCGGAGGCATGGACGTGCTGTGCACCGACAAGACGGGCACGCTCACAGAAGATCGAGTCGTGCTCATGCGGCATTGCGACGTCACAGGACGCGAATCGGACGACGTGCTCCTGGATGGATATCTGATCAGCTACTTCCAGACGGGACTGAAAAACCTGCTCGACCGGGCAATTCTGGATAGTCCCGACTTTCACGGGAAGGCCGAAGTCGAAAAATATAAGAAGCTGGATGAGATCCCGTTCGACTTTACCCGACGGATGATGTCCGTCCTTGTGGAGGACACCAACGGTAAGGCGATCCTCCTCAGCAAAGGCGCTCCGGAGGAAGTCTTTCGCCACTGCTCTCAGTTTGAACTCGACGGCAAACTGGCCCAAATGGACGCGGACCGGGCGGTCAGCCTGAAACAAGAGTATGACGACCTTAGCAACGACGGCTTCCGCGTGCTGGCAGTCGCGACGAAGGAATTACACGGCAAGCAAATCTGTGCGAAGGAGGACGAGCGCGAGCTCGTGCTTCGAGGGTACGTCGCTTTCCTCGACCCGCCCAAGGACACCGCGGCCCGTGCGCTTGCGGCCCTTCTCAAGAATGGCGTGACCGTAAAAATCCTCACCGGGGATAATCACCTGATCAGCCGCAAGGTATGCAAAGACGTTGGCCTCTCGGCAGATCCAATGCTGCTCGGTGGCGACGTGGAAAAAATGTCCGACTCCGAACTTGCCGAGGCGGCGGATAAGGCTGTACTGTTCGCCCGCCTCTCGCCCGCCCACAAACAGCGCGTCATCCGCGTTCTCCGGGGCAAAGGACATGTAGTCGGGTTCATGGGCGATGGGATCAATGATGCTCCCGCATTGCGAGCGGCGGACGTCGGCATCTCGGTGGACACCGCCACTGACATTGCCAAGGAGTCGGCGGATCTGATCCTGCTTGAGAAGGACCTTATGGTGCTCGAAGGCGGCGTTATCGAGGGCCGTAAAGTTTTCGCCAACATCGTCAAGTACATCCGAATGGGAGCGAGCTCAAACTTCGGAAATATGTTCAGCGTCCTGGGGGCCAGCGCTTTCCTCCCCTTCTTGCCAATGGCCCCGATTCAGGTTTTGACGAACAATCTTCTGTACGATTTCTCTCAGGTGCCGATCCCTGCCGACGCCGTGGACGAAGAACAGGTAGCTCGGCCACGGCCCTGGAACATCGCGGAAATCAAGAGGTTCATTCTCTTCATCGGCCCCATCAGCTCGATCTTCGACTACACGACTTTCTTCGTGATGCTCTATGTCTTCCGCTGCTGGGATCCATCCCGCGCATCGCTTTTTCAGACTGGATGGTTCGTTGAGTCCTTGATGACCCAGACGCTCATCATCCACGTCATTCGCACAAATAAGATCCCTTTCCTGCAAAGTCGCGCGAGTCTGGCGTTGACGGCCACCACCGCATGCATCATGGCGCTTGGAGTGTGGCTGCCGTATTCCCCAGTTGCACCTTCGCTGGGCTTCACGCAACTCCCGGCGTTGTACTGGCCAATCCTGATGCTCACGCTGCTCGGTTACATGGTCCTTACCCAAGTCATGAAAGTATGGCTGCTGCGGAAGCGCTGGATCTAGACCTCGTATTTGCCGATGGCGGCATGCGCCAGCACCTAGGACATTTTGGCGTTTCGGATCTCTAACGAAAGTTGCGCTGCTGGAACACGCAACTCGCGATATCGCTGTGCACCCCCGAATCCCGTTTGCTATAGTCATCGCCGTACTCGCGTTCCTCCGAATGGGTCCCGCGCGACAGCGCCCGCGCGACCCAGCCTTGAGGCGTCGCGGTTGCTGCGGTGTATTCTGCACTGCCGGCCCGCGACGTCGCTCGTGACGCGGCCTTCCCCCAATACCCCGAGGAGAGTTTTGTGCGCGTTCTAACACCGACCGAAAACAAACGCTTCAACGAAATGATCGGCTTCGTAGGCTTGAGTCTGGCAGTTCTGCTGGCTCTGAGCCTGCTTTCCTATTCACCGCTGGACGCGTCGTTCAACGTCTCAGCGGCGCCTCCGGGCTCCGGCCCGGCGCGGAATTGGATTGGGCCTGTGGGGGCCCATACCGCCGATCTATTTTTCCAGCTCGCTGGATATGGCGCGTTCCTGTTTCCGATCGGAATGTTTCTAGTCGCCATGCGCTGGTTCCGCAGCCAGCTGATGGAAGCACCGACGGCGAAACTGGTTGGCTGGAGTTTGCTGCTCCTCTCGCTTTCCGCGGAAATGACTCTGATTCATATGCCAGACGTCCGCGGCGCTTTGCCTGCGGGCGGTCTTCTCGGCAAGCTGCTCGCCCAGGGCTTGCGAGCCGGTTTCGGCCTGGTCGGCGCAAATCTCGTTTCGATTGCCACCATGCTAACTGCTCTATTTCTTGCTACCAGCTTTTCGTTCAGAGCTGCCGCATCATGGATGAAGAAGCCCATGGCGGGCGAGGGTTTCATCGGGCAGTGGATGGCGCGCGTGAAGGCCTGGCGCGAAGAGCGCGAATCCGTCCGCTTGCGCAAGCAGGTGGAGGACATCAAGATTGCCGGCCGGCGTCCGGTCACGCAGCAGCGCGTTTCGACGAAGGAAATCGAGGAAGACGAGGAAGAGGATGCGGCGATTGATCACAAGCCCGCGCAAGGCGAACGCGGGCCGCACGTAATCCAATTCCACGATCCCGCTCCACCGCCGTCGACCAAGAAGAGCGCTCCCGAACCAAAGATTTCGCACGGGAAGACGAACTTCAAGTTGCCTCCGCTTAGCTTGCTCCACACGGCCGAGCGCGGCGAGAAGATGGACGAATCCGAGCTCAAGGAATGCGCGCGCGCCATCGAGCAAAAATGCGCTGAGTTTGAGGTCGGCGGACATATTACGCAGATCAATCCCGGCCCGGTCGTCACCACGTTCGAATTCAAGCCCGAGGCGGGCATCAAATACAGCCGCGTCACCGGCTTGGCCGAAGATCTCTGCCTGGCGCTGCGTGCCGAATCGCTTTTGATCGAGCGCATCCCGGGCAAATCTACGGTCGGAATCGAAGTGCCCAACGCTCGGCGTGAAACCATTGCACTGCGCGACATCATTGAGTCACCGGAGTTCTCGCACTCGTCCTCGAAGCTCTCGCTGCCGCTCGGGAAAGACTTGATCGGCCGCATCCGCGCAGCAGATCTGACGCAGATGCCTCACTTGCTGATCGCCGGCTCGACCGGCACAGGCAAGAGCGTGTTCATCAATTCCCTGCTGATGGGCATGCTCTACAAATCCACGCCAGACGAATTGAAGCTCGTGCTTGTGGATCCGAAGCGCCTCGAACTCGGGCTGTACGCCGACATTCCGCACCTCTACACACCGGTCGTGACCGACGCGAAGGTGGCGGCCAACGTCCTTCGAAACACGACTCGCGAAATGGAACGCCGACTAAAACTTCTCGCGCAGCGCAGCGTTCGAAATATCGAGCAATACAACCGCACATTCGAGAAGGGACAATCCCTTTCGCTCTTTGAGAAGGCAGACGAAGAGGAGCATCGCCCGCTACCCTACCTCGTGATCGTAATTGACGAGCTGGCTGATCTGATGATGGTGGATACAAATGGTGTGGAAGAATCCATTACGCGACTGGCGCAGATGGCCCGCGCTGTCGGAATCCATTTAATCCTTGCAACGCAGCGGCCATCGGTTGACGTCATCACCGGGTTGATCAAAGCGAACTTCCCTGCCCGCATCTCCTTCCGTGTGGCCAGCAAAGTTGACTCGCGAACCATTCTCGACACCAACGGCTCGGAATCCCTGCTCGGCAAGGGCGACATGCTCTACTTGCCTGCGGGATCGTCGCGGCTGCACCGCATCCACGGTCCCTACGTCCATGAAAACGAAGTTGCGGCCGTTTGCGAATTCTGGCGCGATCAGGCCAAGGCCATTTACAACGAAGAGCTTCTCCGACCTCCGAAGGACGAGAACGCCATGGGCGGCCTCGGTGACGGTGGCGAGGGCGGCGAGGAGGTTGACGACGATCTCTACCAGGACGCCGTTCGCGTTTGCTGTGAGATGGGCCGCGCGTCCACGTCCACGCTTCAGCGTCGCCTGCGGATCGGTTACGGCCGCGCAGCGCGTCTGATTGACCTTATGGAGAAGGACGGCATCGTCGGCCCCGCCGACGGCTCCAAGCCCCGCGAAGTTTTGAAAACAAAAGACTGGATGAAAGAGTTCGACGACTCGATGCGGTGACGATCCGACAAGGTTCGTCATCCTGAGTCCGGCGCGGTAAGCCGGGCAAAGGCTCTCGTGGCGCGAAACTCGGCTCGCGCGAGTTCAGGTCCCCCTTTTCCATTTTCCGATTTCCATTTTCTTGTCCTCTGCGTCTCAGTACCTCTGTGGGGGATCGTCTTCGGCGCTTTTCCCTTTCCGTTGCGCCGTCTTTTCCGTAGAATCTTTTGTTGTGCCGGTGCCGAGGTAGCTCACCGGTAGAGCGCGGCCCTGAAAAGGCCGGCGTAGGCAGTTCAACTCTGCCCCTCGGCACCATTTCTCACATTTCTCCGCGCGGCCCTCACATCGTGTTCTTACGTGCCCAAGTCGCAGGTAGTGCCGCCATGGCAGACGAAAAAGACGACGCCGTTAAACGTGCGAATTCCGTCGGAAATTGCTCGAAGGCTTCATTTCCCCAGAGGCTGGCCACCGAATCACTACAACTTCGCGTACTCGACCGTGGCTTGCTTTAGCAGAGGAAGGTTCGAGTCCGCGCCCTTCCACAGATTGAGAAGTTGGCTGAGAGTCTGTTTGGCCTTTTCGCGGTCGCCCTTGGCTAGATAATCGGCCGCAAGCGTGCAATGAGCAGCCAGCCACGATTGTTGGGGCTCCCACGCGATCGGTTCGTGCTCCTGATACAGAAGCTTCTTGTACCAAGTGATCGCATCGTCCGTTTTTCCGGCCTGTTGATAAGCGCTCGCCAGAGCTTCGACGCTGAAGCTCGTACTGTTCTCTGTGTTAGAAAGTGTGAAGAGTTCAATCGCTTTGTCGGAGCGTCCCTGAGCCAAAGCGATCTCCCCTTGCAGGAGTTGCAAATAACCCCTCTGTTCGGCACTCTTGGTGTCGGCGAGCGTCGCGACGAGACTCTCCATTTTCTCTGCTTTGTCCAACGCGCCGCTCCTTGCGTATTGCCGGCCAAGCCAGGCTCCGAAGACGACTTTCGGTCCCAGTGCTTCGAAATCGTCGAACGCGTTCGCAAGCTCTCGTTGCTCGGTGCGCGAGTCTCCCTGCCCATCCGCCACGATGGCGAGCCACAAATGGACGCGAGCCTTGCTCAGCGGGGCTGGTTGATTTTGGAGGATGGTAAGGCACTCATCAAAGCGTTTCCGCGCGCTCGCAAATCGCCCGTGATAGGTGTCGAGCAGAGCCAAAGACCGCAGGCCGTTTTCCCGCGTTTCCGGATGATCCAACATAGATGTAAAGATCTGCTCCGCTTTCTGATCCTCGCCAATTTGAATGAGGAGAAACCCATATTCCCGGCTGGTGTCTCCCGCAACAAGCCACTGCGGATCCAGCTGGAAAGCTTGCGCATAGCACTGGAGGGCCTGGGGAATTTGACCTAGCGTCCGGTATGCCGTCGCCATTTCGATATATGTTTTGGCGTCGTCCGGAGCGACCCTGAGAATTTCCCTGTATTGCGCGATGGCCTCTGCCGCGCGCCCGTGCCTGCGCAAGAGGAGCGCATAGTCGGAGCGCATGTCCCAGTCGTCCGGGTAACGGCTCAAATAGGAACGATAGAGGGCGTCGGCATCGCCGATATGGCCGAGATCATCCGCATAATGGGTTTCGATAATCATCCGTTCGCGGTCGGTGGTGCGCGAAGACAGCGCGAGGGCCTTCTCGTATTCCTGTTTTCCTTGCACGGGTGCGTTGGCAAGGTAACTGAAATAGTCGAGGCCGAGCGCGGCATGAGCCATGGCAAAGTTTGGATCGGTCTCGACCGCGGAGCGAAGCAATGTTCCCGCTTCCGCAAATTTCCCCTGATGCCACAGTGCGGTGCCGTCAGCGTACTGTTTCAGTGCCGTGAGCGAGCTCGTGGTTACCTCAGGGAGGGGGCGGTCCGCACGCTGAATCTGATAAAGCGATTCACCAAGGTCGCGACGGACATCCGCCGCGATTACTTCGAGAGCATCCAGAATGTGGTCCTCGCCATAGCTGCGTTCCGTGTAGGAGCGGATTGTCGCGCCGGTTTGGGGGTCAATCAGCTCGGCGGAAACCGCATATTCCTCGCCAGTGCGAGTGATGCTCCCGGTGACCAGCCCGCGAATATTTTCACGCTGGCAAATCTCGCGCCCCACTTCGGGAGTCATGCGTTCCGTGGCCGGCTTACCCATAAGGCGGAGGACGCTGGCGAGACGAACTTGCGGAAAGACGTTGGCGCGGCGGGACTGTTCGAGGCTCACCGTAAACGCGGTGCGAAGGGCGTCGTCAAAGCGGGCGTCGCCGGTCCGGTTCTCGAAATCGCTAACGAGGATGGAGTCGCGGGAATCGAACGAGAACGCAGGTCGTCCATACAAGAGCCAGAAACCCACGCCACCCATAGCGGCTAGAACCACCCCGGCGGCGAGCGCCCAAGTCTTCCATCTGCTGCGCCGCCCATGCAGAAGTGCTGGGGATCCGCGAGGCATATCGTCGGAACGAATCTCCGGCGCGGCAAGCCCTGTGCGCGCCGATGGAGAAATCTGCTTTGCAGCTTGCAGGAACCGATAACCGCGGCGCGGAACTGTTTCTACATACCGAGGCGTTTCTGCGTTGTCGCCCAATGCCTCCCGCAATTTCCTGACGGCGGTGTTCAGCCCGTCTTCGAAATCTACAAACGTGTCCGCCGGCCAGAGGCGTTTCTGGAGTTCGTCGCGCGTGACAACTTGTCCCGATTTTTCTGCGAGTGCACTCAATAGGCGGAGCGGGAGATCCTGGATCTTGACGTGGGAGCCGTTCTTGCGGAGTTCTCCTGAAGAAAGGTCCGCTTCGTACGGACCGAAACAAAACGAGGGCTGAGACCCGTTCGGGGAGTCCATGAAATTGCTCGATCCGTTGCGCGGGGGGACGCCAGCAACATGCTAACACTCGCCCCAGCTAAGTGCAAGATTGGTAAAGATGGTGGTGGCGTGAACGCGTAACCGGCGCGGAACCAATCAATTAACCATGCGGCAAGAGTTCAGACACGGTACGGACCCCGTCCATTGACCCCTGATGCGTGTTTGCGCCAGTGTTCCGCGTACTGCTCCTCAAGAGTTGCGAGCATGCCAGGCATCCGGCGAGTCGAAAGCCAATCGAGGTTGACGAAGACGACCGGGAAGCATGGAGGCGTCAGATGAACGCGGGACTAAACCAAGGGGGTTGCACCGTGCGGGCAAACTGGATTGCAGTTCGGATTGCGCTATTTTCGGCGTTACTTCTCGCCGCAAGTCTGAGTTCGACGGCCACAACTGCACAGCAATGCCCTCCGCCGGCGAGCCCGCCGCCAGTATGTAGCTTTGATAGCGCTTTCTGCGGTGGGGCGCTTCAGACCTGTGCCGGCACGATAGCCGACTGGTCAACCAGCAGCACAAACTTGGACCAAATAATCACCGGCACGGTGACGCAGTCCAGCGGCTCCACAAGCGTCGTCGGCTTCGACTCCTATAGCTACACGTTCATCAATCTCAATGACACCGTTCAGGATACGTACGATCTTTACGCTTGGCCCGCCACCTTCCAAGTCGCCAGTACGGGCACATTTAATCTCCAGGGGGGATCCCTCACTGCCGGGTTTGAGGTGATTAACGGTGTCTTGAATCAGAGCGGGGATTCGACGAATTCGCTCGTCAGTTATTCCCCAGGGGCAAATTCTCAAGGAGCGGTGTTTCACGTTCATTGTAGCGGCACCGACAACACTAGCTGCGGATCGGTGACTTCTTCAGAAGATGCGGTAGGGTCCGTGCTCGTTTCCGGAAATGCGGCTCAATACAATCTGAGTTCCGGCACGCTCACAGCGCCGATACTCCAGCTCGACGCTGGTGGAACCTTCAATCAGACGGGCGGTACAGTCGCGATCTTGCCATACCTCAGCGAAGATGCGGACCAGCCCAGGGGTGATCTCAGCAGCGCTCTGTACGTGGGCCTAAACACATCTGGCACCTATAACTTGACGGCCGGCAGCTTGCAAGTCGGAGGATATTACACGTCCGCTTCATCCACCACTCAGCAGCAGGCGACCGGGAACGAGTACATCGGGTACGGTGCAGCCAGCAGCGGTGTCTTCAATCAATCGGGAGGCACTAACCAACTCGGCCAATACACCAATCCCTCCAATCCGTCAGCTGGGTCTGTCGCCGGGACCCTTTATGTCGGCTACGCGGGAAATGGGACTTACAACTTGACTGGCGGCACCATGGCGAATGTCCTCGATACCAATGAGTACGTCGGTTACGCCCAAGGCAGCGTCGGAACCATTAATCAGACCGGCGGCGTGAATGGAGTTGATATTGGAACTGTTTCGTCCCCAGAGTCCACTATTTTGCAACTATTTGTCGGCTACATGGGCCAGGGCAGTTACACACTTGGCACGCCGGGGGGTTCAGCTTTGACCCCCACGATGACCGCGGATTACGAATATATCGGGACGGCTGCATATAACACCGCGGGTCAACTAATTGCCGGCACGGGAAACTTCACTCAGAACTCCGGCGTGAATCTGGCCTCTGTCGAACTGGTCGTCGGCAATGATGGCAATACCGCCGGCGGAAACTTCGGGGCTTTAAATTCCCAGGGTATTTACACTCTCAATGGGGGAGAGCTTATCGCAGGCGACGAAATCATTGGCGACCAGTCGAGTGGCCTCTTCATTCAGAATGGAGGAACCAATAGTGTGACGTCGCTCTTGATTGGATTCGGCAACGCACAAAACTCCCCCATTGGCATTTACGACCTCACGGGTGGCACACTCACCAACTGCTGCAGCGCCGAAGAGATCGGCGTCGGTACGGGCACGGTCGGATTTTTCGCTCAGTCCGGCGGACTGAACCAAACGCTCGAAATCTCCCTCGGAAATTCTGGCAGCGGCACATACTCCCTGACTGGCGGGACTTTGGATGTGGGCACGCTGACCGTCGGCCAGAACGGCACTGGTGAATTCGACCAGAGCGGCGGCACGGTCAATATGTCGTTCACGCTGCAAACCTTTACGGGCGCAAACCTCCTGGAAGTAGGGGACAACGGCACCGGGACGTATAACCTCGGCTGCCCCACATGCACCGGCCCGGCCGCTTTGAACTCCGGAACCGAAAATATCGGACTAACGAATGGCACCAGCTTTGTCGGTACGTTCAATCAATACGCTGGCACAACAAATACACTCGGTCCCAATGGCAGTCTGAATGTCGCTGAGGACGGCCAGGGCGTTTACAACCTCTATGGGGGCACGCTCTCATCCAATTACGAGAATATCGGTCAATTTGATGGGACGGGCATCTTCAACCAAACGGGCGGCACAAACAACGTTGTGGCGAGCCCCTCCAGTCCGAGTACCGGCACGTTGACCGTCGGCGCAAATGGCACCGGTACCTACAATCTTTCTGGCCCGAACTCAACCGTCCTAAACGCTGTGACCGAGATCATCGGCGCTGGCACCGGCTCGTTCAATCAATCAGGCGGGGCCAACAACGTCAGCGGCACGCTTACTATAGGTAACGGAGATGTCAGCTCAAGCTCCGGTTTTTACAATCTGACCGGAGGAACGCTCAGCGCCGCAAACGAGATTATCGGCAACAATCTCACGGCAACAGACGCATTAACCCAGGCGTTTACGCAAACAGGCGGCACGAACACAATATCCGGAACGCTGACGATCGGCGCACATTCCGGCACACAGAACGCGCTGGGCGTCTACGCCTTCCAAAACGGCGTTCTGAATGCCGGTAATATCACAGTCGGCTCTGGAGGCGCTTTTGCCATCAACCCCGGGGCTGGAGGGGCCGGGGCCAATGTTGCGTTGAATGTCACAGGAACCTTCACGAACAACGGCCTGGTGGATGTTTTTGGCGCGACGGCGACAAATTCAACACTCAATTTCGGAAATGTGGTGAACAACGGCATGTGGAATGTGGATCCGACCACACTCAACATGGGCAACCTCACCGTAGGCGCAAACGGAGTGCTGGCAACTGTTGCTGGAGACACCTTCGACGTTGGCGGCAATTTCACGAACAATTTTAACGCGGCCAATGCGACCCTGGCAGCCGAATGGGATGTGGCCGACGCTACGCTCGACATCACCGGCGCGGGCGTACATGACATTTCTCTTGCCGACGTTTTAAATGCGGATAATTTAGTCTGGGGCGACCTCGATCTGGGCACGGGCGCCAGCCTCACCTTCCTCGCTGGCTCACAAAGTCTCTACGTGGATTCGCTCGCACTTAGCGAGTTTGCGGATATTTGCGGGGGCACCGTTTTCTACGACGAAAACGATGCCGCCAACGGCGGGCTTCTAGCCGGCGGCAACGACGGCACATACACGAATGGCTGCGGAGGCTCGTTAACTCCGTTCCTCGGTGCCGAAATTGCTTCGTCCGGCGGCACTGGCGGCGGTACCGGTGGTGGCACGGGCGGCGGGACGGGCGTAGGAGGAGGGGGCACAACCCCAGCGCCGGAGCCGTCCACGTGGCTCTTTCTTTTGGTCGGCTTGGCTTGCCTTTCGATCGGACGGATGACCCGGAGATTCCAGGTTCATTCGTAGCCCAGATATCGGTTTACCTTTAATCCGCTGCTGTCGTTGCTCCTGGCATTCCGATTGACGCCGGACGAAAGACCCGGCTGCCGCTTCCATGCGCTGCGGGATTGTCATGCGATCGGCGCTGATCCGCACTGAATGGTCTGACGCGCGCGTAACTTCGACTCCGCGATTTACAAGCATGCGTCACTAACCCTGCCGCACATCCACGCTTGACCCAAATTGAAATACATTGAACTGTGCGTGACTTTTCGGCATGCTACCGATCGACTTAGCCATCGCACTTGAATTGGTTTCGATTCCGACGGAAACGTGAGCACCCTTCCCCACCTCGGAACGGATTCCTCCCCACAAAAGAAAGCCCTGTTCATTGACGCTGACCCGGAAGTTCGCGAAATGCTATCCAAACTCTTCGATCCGCTAGTCTGGAGCATTCGGCATGCGCCGGACAACAAGACGGCTCTCGCGCTCGCCAGCGCTACACGCTTCAACCTGATCATCACAAGCGAAAAAACCTCCGGCCGCGAGGATGTGGACCTGCTGCACAAGATTCGGAATGTACATCCGCACACTCGAATGATCATTTTGACCGACGAAAGTACTCCTGCGGATGTGATCGCGGCGATGCGCGAGCGCGCATTTAGCTACTTTTCGAAGCCTTTCTCGGTCGCATCGCTTGGCGACATGGTGATTGCCGCCACGGAGGGATCCTGCTGGGATGACGGCATCGAGGTGAAGTCCGCAACGCCTGATTGGATTCGCCTTCTGGCGCGCTGCGATTTGAAGACCGCCGACCGGTTAATCCAGTTTATGCACGAAGTCGCTGATTTGCCGGAGTCCGAAAGCAACTGCGTGGGAACCGCGTTTCGCGAAATCCTGATGAACGCGATCGAACACGGCGGGCATTTTCGCCCCGACCAGTACGTCGAAATCTCCTATGTGCGCGCCAAGCATATGGTTTTGTGCCGCGTCAAAGATCCGGGCGAGGGTTTCACTCTCGACGAAATCGAGCACGCTGCCATCGCAAATCCACCAGGCGATACAATTCGCCATTTGGAGCATCGAGAAGCCAAGGGTTTGCGCCCGGGGGGTTACGGCGTCTTACTCGCCCAAAAGCTCGTTGACGACCTGATTTACAACGAGAAGGGTAACGAAGTCTTGCTCGTGAAGTATGTTGATGTCCCGCCCGAGGCGCATTAAGCCTGCATCTGGATCTCTTAAGCATCTCGCTGTCTTGATTGCGCCGGCTATTCGCGCCGGCGGCGAGAAGCCCCATGCCCGAGTCCGCCCAAGTCAATCACAACTGCTATCACCAGAATTACCAAATTAATGCCCGCGATGGGCTGCCTCGTATTCACCATCCAGGCATACGCGAGCGTGGTCAACGGCAAGAATAAGAACCCTATCAGCGGCAAAAGAAGCCCGTGATACGCGCGCTGCAGATAATTCGAGAAGAGGAATATCAGCACCAGCGCGATTCGAGGAAATGCCAGAAGAACAATCAGCACGAGGCAAGGCATCAGCGCCCTCCGACAAACGAATCCAACCTTAACAGGTCCGGACCCATGCCGCGGCACTCTTTCTCATCCGCGCCCTGGATTGTCCCGGGATGAATCCCAGTCGCCTCTTCAATCAGGCACCGCTGTCTTAGATTTAGCGGGCGCCTGATGCTATGCTCTTGCGCGCGATGGGAAGCCTAACCGTTCTGGGGCAGTACTTCGTCCTCGCATTCACCGCATTGCTCCCGGTAGTGAATCCGCCCGGGTCGGCATTGATTCTCCTCGGCATCATCGGCAACGCGCCCTTGACCGTGTTCCGGGAGCTGGCGCGCAAGATCGCAATCCGGACGGCCTTATTGTTCATCGTGGTGGAGTTGGTAGGCGCCACGCTACTGCACTTCTTCGGCATTTCGCTGCCGGTCGTTCAGGTGGCCGGCGGGCTGGTGCTCGCGGCCATGGGCTGGAGGTTGCTGAACCGGCAGAACGCCGATACTGATCGTGGACAAGTTGCCGTGGCCGCAACAAACCTTGAATCGCTGCAGGAGAAGATTTTTTATCCCTTCACCTTTCCCGTCACAGTCGGACCCGGGTGCATTGTCGTGATGCTAACGCTCAGCGCGCACGCTTCAGTGAGAAACGTGACGGACGATGTAATGGCCCATCTGGGGATTCTGGCAGCAGTGATCGCGCTGAGTGTGGTCGTTTATTTCAGCTACGCCTACGCACCGAAAATCACGGAGCGGGTGTCGCCCCAGACGGCACAAGGAATTCTACGCGTGGTCGCGTTCGTGCTGCTATGCATCGGCGTACAGATTACCTCCAACGGCGTGGAGGCAATCCTGAAAACGGCGCTGAAACCGTAGCGAGGATGGCCGGAATCTCCGCACCGTTTTTGCACGTGTCAGTCCCGCCAGAGAATTTCGCATTCCGATGATTCCACGGCACGATTTGAAAACGAGTGACACGCGGCGCTGCCGGTTCCGGCCTTGGCAGGTGGCTCTTTTTTTCCTTTTTGTTCCGACCGTCGTGCACGCGCAAGGCGCTCCGCCGCTGCTGACCAACGATCCGGGCACGCCGGGGAACGGCAACTGGGAAATCAACCTGGGTGTGATGCAGACTCTGCGCCAGCACCAGGATGTTTTCCAGTTCCCCCAAATTGACGTGAACTTTGGGCTGGGCGATCGCATCCAGCTGACCTACGAGATCCCGTTCGTTCTTCAAAACGTAACCGGCCAGCCAACACAAACCGGGTGGAGCAACAACACGATCGGCCTGAAATGGCGATTCGTGGATAACAAAGGCGGCTGGAGCGTCTCGACGTTTCCCCAACTTGAGCCCCCTGGCTTGGGAGCCTCGATTAAAGCGGGAATCGCCGCCAGCGGGACGCGGCTGCTATTGCCTGTGGAGATTTCAAAATCGGTGGGGCCAATCAACCTTGGCTTCGAAGCGGGTTACTTCGTTCCCTGGCATTCCCACAGCGAGCGAATCATCGGCTTCGCCGCTGGACACGACGTAACGCGCAACCTCAATATCCTGGGCGAGGTTTATAACGACCGCGTCATGGGCGCGCTACCGCACGACACCACATTCGACGCCGGAGGCAAGTACGAGTTCCACAAAGGACTGCTCTTTATGTTCATGGCCGGGCGGAGCTTCAGCGGAAACTCAAGCGGCCAGCCGGAATTCATGGGGTACATTGGAATGCAGATACTGCTTGCGAAATATGGCAAAGAGCTGCAATCGGATCAGTAATGCCTCCGCATCGAGCGGCGCTACTTCACCGAAGGCGGCTGGGCGAGGCCGAGCCGAGTTTCCGATCTCCTGCCAATGGCCGATGGCGAACAACCTGGATGCCAACTTGGCCTGGATAATGAAAAAAGGTATACCGGATACACTACGTCAATTTCATGATACCCTGCGCCCGTTCCCACGGGCCTCAATGACTGTAGTTTAGTTCGAGGCTTCATTCTCAACGAGGTCTGAGTCAAATGCCCTGGCGCAGGGTCTTATCGTTCCTTTCGCCGCTCGTGATTTGTTGCGGCTGGCTGGCGGGCTGTGGGTCTGGCGGCTCGGGCACTTCCACGATTGAGTCGATTTCGATCTCGGCCGTGCAGCCGTCCATCGCCGTGAGCGGGACAGACCAATTTACCGCGACAGCAGAAGATCGAGGCGGCAACGTGATCACCGGACTCGTCTTCTCATGGCATAGCACCAGCCCGGGCACCGCGACCGTAAATTTGACCAGCGGCGTCGCCACGGGATTGTTTCCAGGTTCCACGCAAATCACGGCATCGGCCAACGGTGTAACGAGCGATCCGGTCACTCTCACCGTATCGCCGGGGTTTCTTCTTACCGGAAGTCTGCCCACCGCGGAATTCGACGCCACCGCGACCCTGCTTAACGACGGCATGGTGCTGGTGGCAGGCGGAATCAATTCCACAACCGGGACGCTCGCAAGCGCCGAGCTTTACGATTCGGGGTCCGGAATGTTCACGCCTACGGGAAGTCTGAACACACCGCGTTATTGGGCCGAAGCATGCCTTCTCAACGATGGAAAGGTGCTCGTGGCCGGAGGATACAACTCCGACGGGTTCGTCGGCAGCGCTGAGCTCTACGATCCTGATTCAGGGACATTTTCGCCGACCGGCAACATGGTCGTTCCGCGCCGACTTTTCACGATGACCCTACTTCAGAATGGCAGCGTCCTAATCGCCGGTGGCTATGGCGCAACCGGCGCACTCTTGGAGTCGGAAGTGTACGACCCCGATGCCGGGATGTTCAGCGTCACGGGCGAAATGAATTCCGCACGACGCATTGCGACGGCGACACTGCTACCGAACGGAATGGTGCTCGTGGCTGGCGGATTCAACGGCGGGGGAACTCTTGCCAGCGCGGAGCTTTACAATCCCACAACTGGCGCATTCACATTCACTGGCAACATGAACTCGCCGCGGTATTACCACACGGCCACTCTCTTGGGTAACGGAACGGTTCTGATCGCAGGCGGGGATTATCCCATTGGCGGCGTCGCTATGCCGCTGCAGACCGCGGAGATCTACGATCCGTCAACTGGAGCGTTCACATTGACGTCGAACCTAAACGCTTCTCGCTACGATCACACTGCAACGCTCCTTAGCAACGGGACCGTCATGATAGCCGGCGGCTACGACCCGCCGGACGCACTGGCGAGCGCCGAAATATTTGATCCTGGAACTGGAATGTTTAGTTTAACGGGCAGCCTCAATGTCGCGCGTGGCGATCAAACCGCCGTGCTGCTTAAAACTGGAACCGTGCTGGTCACGGGTGGCGGCGACGCCTACAATAATTCGCTTGGAAGCGCGGAACTATATGAGCCAGCTCAGTAGCTGGATGTCAGCCAACTCCCTCGGTTCACGCTACTTCACCGAAAGCGGCTGCGCGACGCCGAGTTGCGTCATGAACCCAAGCGCGTCGGTGGATTGCCATGTCTCGACGCATTTGCCGCCGCGAAAATGATGAATCACCATCCCGGCTGAAATGACGAGCTTCGAGGTCGGCGCGACTCCCATGTAGGTGCCCTTGTGAGTCCCATAGAAGGTGTAGCGATTCGCCACCTTTTCGCCCTCTGCGATCACGTCCTCGCTCGCGAGGCGCATGTCCGGGAATCCTTCGCGCAGCACCGTGTAATAGTCGCGCAAACCGCCGACGCCGGGCTTCAGCCGCCGCGAAAGTCCGTGGAAAATTACGGCCTTATCGAACATTTCGAGGTAGCCTTCAAGATCTTTCGCATTGAAGCGCGCGATGGCGCGATTCACACTATCTATATTTTCTCTTGCAGGCATGGGTCACCAGTGGCCGATAGATTGGAATGTCGGTTCCTGCATCGCCGAACCAAAACCCTTACTTGGCGGGCTTCGAATCGCTCTCCGTGAGCTCTCGCCAAAGCAGGTAGCTCGGAACGGCGAGCGCCGCGGTGGCGATGATGTAGAACCCGATTGGCTTGTGCATTACAGGCCCATGTTGGGCCTGCTGATCGGCGGCGGATTCGTCGTGGCAGCCTTGTTCCACACTGTCGTCGAAGGTTACGTCCGCTGATTTTCCTTCGGGAATCGTGCGGAGCTCCCCACCATTGTCCAGCGTGAGGCTGCCACGCATCGCGGAGATCACTAATTCCTTGGGGCCTTTATATGTCACTTCCCCAGCCGAAGCCGACCCGCCGGCTGCGCGAATGATCCCTGCCGGAGTACGAATCGAAATTTCGCCGGACGCTGGTTCCGAGAACCCCACCGTCCCGCCCATCGCCAATACCTGGATTTCAGTTCCGTCGTCCTCGAGCGCGGCGGAGCTATTCGCGGCAAGGTACACCTGACTCGAGCCGACTTGCGCGCGCAACATGACGCCGTCATTCGTATCGAGGCTGTCGCACGAATAAATATCAGCGCCCATGACGGCGTTCTGGCTATCGAGATGACCCCGATCGGTCTGACTCACCACACCGAGGACACGGCGATGCGCCGCTGAAGCGGGCGCGCTATAAAATGCTGCGAAGCACAATAATATGAGACATAAGCGCAAAGCATGACGCATTCGCTTCCTCCGAGAGGTACCTTCACAATGTGTTCTCGAAGGCCGCGAGCGTCAATTGGAAGGAAGGGCGGAGTTGCCACAATTGCAACAGAAGAAAGGGGTTGCGCGACTTACAGGTCGGCGATTGGGGGCTAGGGACTCAGCCTGCGGCGGCCGCCGACAAATGGATTTCCGCGCTCGTAGAACCGCAACCGGCGGTGAGCCGCGCGCGAGATTCCGATGCGCGTGCTGATACCGATCGCGCCGCTCGAACGCGTCGCGCCCCCGAGCCAGACCGGACTTGCACGGGCGAAAAGATCAACGCCGTCGAAGCGTTTATCAATCTCCATTGCCTCTGTAAGTCGCCCTGGGCCACGCGCAAGATCTAGCGAGCGCGAAACTCCGCGGTGGCGCTCCATCAACGGGATCCCGTCAAGTGGTTCTAGGGCGCGGATCAAAACTCCCGCGCCGACGCCGGGAATTTCGGCCGCGACGTTGAAAAGCCAGCACGAGCCGTACGTGAATCGGACGTACGCGGTACCATGGACGAGAAAAAGCGAATTGTTCGCGCGTGAGTGGCCTGTAAAGGCATGGCCGGCGGGATCACCCACCGGATAGGCTTCCGTCTCGACGATGCGCCCGCTCAACCGGCCTTGCGACGTGTCGTGCACGAGAGTCTTGCCGATCAGAAAACGCGCGAGCTTGATCGTATTCACGGGCAGTTCGGCGCGGCGAAGACGTCGAACGCGGTGAATTTCTTTCTTCGGTGGTCGTTCATCCATAAGATCGATGGGTTGGCAGTGGGCCAGTTTACGCGTCGAGTAGACGAAGCGCTACTTCTTGCGCGCCGCTTCTATACTCATGCTCCAGTGAACCGCCTGGATTCGCACGTCTGGTTACGCGCGGGCGGAACTACCGTGGAAGCTTGCGAGCGCCGTCGCCTCGTCGGTGAAAGTCGGGAAGCAATTTATCAACGCGGTTATTTCGAGGACATGCCGAACCACTCCGGTGGGATTGAGGAGCTTCAAGTTGCCGCCGTCACGCCTCAGAGTGACAAACAACTTAACCAGCGTGCTGATACCCGAGCTATCAACTTGCGGGACGTCCGTCAAATTCACGAGCACATCGCACGGCGAGCTTTCGGCGAGTTTCGCCAATTCAGCTGCCAGTGCGTCGTTGCTGTCCCCAATCAGAACACGACCCTTCAAGTCGAGAATCGTAATGTTCTCGAATTTTCGCGCCAAAATCTGGAGGCCCATAACCGCTCCCTCCCGACGGCTTAGCAAAACTAGCGCACG
Organism: uncultured Acidobacteriota bacterium; assembly: GCA_963814855.1. GTDB lineage: Bacteria > Acidobacteriota > Terriglobia > Acidiferrales > UBA7541 > Palsa-295. The sequence continues at coordinate 586,846 of CAWFEL010000007.1, read as the reverse complement.
GCAGCCGGCGACTTATGAATTTGATGTGGCCAATTTTGCCGTGGCGCCGCGCGGCGTCAAGATTGCCAGAACCACCGCCACAAGCATAAGCGCGGGCACGTCCCCCATTAGGTGGCCATGCTCCCCGGGCATATTCATCGCCTGGAAGGCCATGATGCCGCCGTGAACAAGGCTCGACCAGACAGTGAACCATATCAGACTGCGATTTTGCAGCGGATTCCGCGAGGCAATGATGAGAAATATGCCAAGGGTTGCATAAACTCCAAGGATCATTTGCTCGTATTCCGGTTGATTGGGCAACCACCGCCATCCTGCCGGCCACCAGGACATCATCAGCGGGTAGACTCCCACCAGGAAAATCAGTCCAAACAAGACCAATGCCACTCGAAGAAAGCGAATCCGCGTCGCCAGATTCACGAGAGGCCTCCCTTGTTCAGACTTGGACCCAGTTAGGCGCGATGCTATGCGCCGCGCCGGGAGGTGTCAATTGATAAATAACGCCTCCAAGATACGCACAGAAATCTCGCTTTTTCAAGCCGGCCCACCGCCGCTGAGCTCATTCGAGTTCTGCGTGCGGCTGGATTGTTCTGCCATAGGTCGTTTATCATCGGTCGTTGAAGTCAGTTTAAAGGAGCGTCAGCCATGGCCGATGCCTGCCCGCACGTCAAAGAAATTCGTAAGGTCACGCCCAGCTCCAAGGGGTGCGAAGAATGTTTGAAGATTGGCGACACATGGGTGCATCTGCGGATGTGCCTCGTATGCGGCAAAGTGGGCTGCTGCGACAGTTCGAAAAACAAGCACGCCACGAAACATTTTCGCGCCGTGCATCACCCGATCATGCAGTCCGTTGAGCCGGGTGAGGACTGGCGGTGGTGCTACGTGGACGAGATGGAAGTGTGAGCGCGGACGGAGGCGTGATGGCGGGCAATGCGATACCACCGGGGCTGCCGAAAGATGAAGCTTGGCCGTCGCTGCCGCTCGCGGAATGGAGCGCAACGCGCGACACGCTGCACATGTGGTTGCAGATGGTTGGCAAACTGCGTCTGGCGCTGAGCCCGCGGCTGAATCACTGGTGGGAAGTGCCGCTATACGTAAGCGCTCGAGGCCTCACAACGTCAGCCGTTCCATACCGGTTGGGAGTTTTCGAGGCTGAGTTCGACTTTATCAGCCATGTGCTGCGGTTCACCACGAGTCGCAACGAAACGAAAACGATGGCGCTGGCGCCGCGCAGCGTCGCTGATTTTTATCGCGAGTTCAAAGCAACACTCGCGGCACTGGACATCGAAGCAAAAATCTGGCCGATGCCGGTGGAAGTCCCGAATCCAATCCGTTTCGATCAGGACACCGCACACGCGTACTATGACCCCGTGTACGCGAATCGCTTCTGGCGGATTCTCGTGACCGTGGACACCATCTGTAAGGAATTCCGCGCGCGATTCATCGGCAAGGCCAGCCCGGTTCATTTTTTCTGGGGAAGCGCTGATCTTGCGGCCACGCGCTTTTCAGGACGTCGCGCGCCGGAGCGGCCGGGGGCCGACGCTGTGACACGCGAGGCGTACTCCCATGAAGTGAGCAGCGTGGGGTGGTGGCCGGGAAACGGCGGATTTGACTCGCCGATGTTTTATGCCTACGCGGCGCCCGAACCGCCGGGCTTTCGAGAGAGCAAAATCCGCCCGGTGCAAGCGAACTACAACACGCAGATCAGCGAGTTCCTGCTGCCCTATGACGCTGTTCGAAATTCCGCCGATCCCGCGGGTATGTTGATGGACTTTTTCCAGAGCACGTACGAAGCCGCCGCTAATCTTGGCAACTGGGATCGCGCGGCGCTCGAAAGACAAACGTAGCGTCGGCCGCGTCGTCAGATAGAGGAAGGCAGCAGAGGGACCACAGACAAAGCTCGCCTTTGCGGGCGACTTGCTTCGGACACAACCGCCAGATGCCGTGCCAGAAAGTGCTTCTGCGCGCGACGGCCCCAGCCTCGGACAAAATAGTAATTCAGCGCGCCTGCTGCGCCTGCGCTCAGTACGGGGACGATTCGCCCGGCCCATTTTTCTGCCACCTCGGCGCCAACCTTCACGGCCAGTCGGTCAATGATGCGCGGAACGATCCGCTCGACCGCTTGCTTCTCGAGGAAATCGCGGCTCAATTCCAGACCTGCCGCACTCGCCGCCGCAACCCAGAGCTTCACGTTGTCTTCGTCGGTCGCGTATTCGAAACCGTACAGCAAGCTCAGCTTCTGCAGCATTCGCAGAGTGATCGCCGAGAGTATTCCCAAATCCGGAACAATGGTGAGAAAACCGCCGAGGCCGAGTCCCGCGCCCTCAAGCGCCGCCATTCTTGACGCCGAGCGGATCGTGCTGGCCGCAATCGGGTCTATCGCGCGGGGACCCAGGAGAAACATGTCTCTCCAGATTTCAATCGGCAGGCGATGTGCGCGCTGAACGTGACGCAGGTATTTCCGCTCGTCAATGTGGACCTGCCGGAACGCGCGACTGAATCCCGAGCCGGCAGCCGCGGTCAACACCCCTGTCAGAGATGACTTGTCTCGTCGGTTTGCCATCTCCACCATTCTACCGCGAATTGCCAATACCTCGCTCTACGGCGTTCCATGAGGTGTCCCGAGCAAATGACTCGAGTGTCAAACTCGGAATGGATTTGCAAATGATTGCGGGATGCAGCATCATGTTTTACTTCGGTCCATCCGGCGCATCGCTCAAGGTTTAGCGGGCGCGTACGAGAGCCGCTAAGAACTCTTTCGGCCTCGCTCAAGAAAAACCGGCGACACGAACTTCAAACGATCAGGGGGAAACGGAATGCGCAGGCCCGGGAGTATTGCTCCGCCAAAGGGAAAATTGGGCGTGCTGATGCCCGGAATGGGCGCCGTCAGCACCACGTTTATGGCGGGAGTCGAACTCGTTCGACGCGGCGAATCCGTTCCCGTGGGCTCGCTGACGCAATTGGGCACGATTCGCCTCGGCAAGCGAACCGAAGGTCGCGTCCCGAAAATTAAAGACCTGGTGCCGCTCGCAAAGCTTGACGATCTGGTTTTCGGCGGCTGGGACGTGTTTCCCGACGACGCCTATCAGGCGGCCCTAAAGGCCGGCGTCCTCGACTCGAAGGACCTGACGAAAGTCCAGAAATTCCTGAAGACCATCAAGCCCATGAAGGCCGCGTTCGATCAGAATTTCGTCAAGAACCTCCAAGGCACGAACGTCAAAAAGGGCAAAACAAAGTTCGATCTCGCCGAGCAGATTCGCCAGGACATTCGCGACTTCAAGAAGAAGAACAAATGCGACCGCCTGGTGATGGTGTGGTGCGCCTCGACGGAGGTTTTCCTGAAGGCCGAAGCCGTGCACAAAGATTTAGCCTCATTCGAAAAAGGAATGAAGGACAACCATCCCGCCATCGCGCCTTCGATGCTCTACGCCTGGGCGGCGATCAGCGAAGGCGTGCCGTTCGCCAACGGCGCGCCGAACCTGACCGTGGACATCCCCGCGCTCGAGGAATACGCGAAGGCTAAACAGGTGCCGATCGGCGGGAAAGATTTCAAGACCGGCCAAACGCTATTGAAAACCGTGCTGGCGCCTGCTTTCAAAGCGCGCATGTTGGGCTTGAACGGCTGGTTCTCGACGAACATCCTCGGCAATCGCGATGGCGAAGTGCTGGACGATCCCGGCTCGTTCAAGACCAAGGAAGAATCCAAGCTCGGCGCGCTCGAATATATTCTGCAGCCGAATATTTATCCGGACCTCTACGGCAAAATTCATCACAAAGTACGCATCAACTACTACCCGCCCCGCGGCGACAACAAAGAGGGCTGGGACAACATAGATATCTTCGGCTGGCTCGGCTATCCGATGCAGATCAAAGTGGATTTTCTGTGCCGCGATTCGATTCTGGCCGCGCCGATCGTCCTCGACCTCGCGCTCTTTTTCGATCTCGCGAAACGCGCGGGGATGCGCGGCATTCAGGAATGGCTGAGCTTCTACTTCAAATCGCCGATGTGCGCGCGCGAACTTTACCCCGAGCACGACCTCTTCATCCAGTCCATGAAGCTGAAGAACACGCTGCGCTGGATGATGGGCGAAGATCTCATCACCCACCTCGGCGCCGAATACTACGACTAGCTTGCGCGCACGGACCTAGTCCGCCGCGCGCAGCACGCCCGCGACAAAATGTACCAGCCGCAGTTTCTCCGAGATGCTGGCTCCCTTCGCCGGATCCACGTGCGAGAACGCTTGGGTGATCAGCACCTCGCGCAACTCCTCGCGCGGAATTTCCTTTTCCATCCACAGACTCTCCGCCGGCGGAATGATATTGTCCGCCGATCCGTGTAGGACAAATACCGGAACGCCCAAAGACGCCAACTTTCCGCTCGGCGAAATCGCTTCCAGCTCCGGCGTGTCCGTCTGGATGGCGCTAAGAATTCGCGGCCGCACTTCCTCAATCCGGCGGTTCAGCAGCGCATCCATAGTCGCGCGCGCCGGAGGACTCAGCTTCTCCATCGCTACCTTCGCCTTGTCCGGCTCCTCCCAAAGCCAATCCCGCAAAGCCTCGTGCGCCACCTCCAAATCAGCCTGCGGAAAGAATTGACTCAGGTGCGCGTACACAAAAACCGACGCGCCATAGTCGTGCGCCTCATGTGGCTCCCTCGTCCCGTCCGGCATCTCCTGCACGCCCGTCGCCAGAAAACGCGACACCCGCGCGAGATCGTCGTACGCGCCCATCAGAACCAGCGCGCGAATGCGGGGTGCGTATTGGTCGTCAGTCGCAGCAAGGAGCGACAGGCCGCCCGCGAAGCTGATACCAGCGAGCGTGACTTGACGATCGCGTAACCGGTTGCCCAGCCACACGACGGATTCGCCGATGTCGGAGACTGAAGCGGCGTCCACGTGATAGTCGGCGAGGGCGTCAATCTGTGGAGTCAAAACCGCAAGTCCGGTCCCCGCGACGGCGCGCGCAAAACTCATCAGGCGCGGCTCATCCATCCCGAGATGATGAATGCCGTGCACAGCAACCATGCCTTTCGGATGCTCAACGCCCACCGGCAGAAAAAGCCGCGCGCGCAGTGGCCCGCTCGCCGTGGAGATCGTAACGTCTTCCGTGGTTACGTCATGAGTTTCCAGGCGAAGCAGCGGTCCGGTGGCGGATGGGTCGGCGAAGCGGGTCAGCAATGCATAGCTGCGCAGCTCGTAGCGCAAATAGTTGAGCGCAATCCCGGCTAGGACGACGAGGACCGGAAAAACAATCCAGCGGCCGCGGTGCTTGCGGCCGCGCGAACCATCACGGAGAGGCGAATCCTGCGCCGCTGACGAGGCGACATCGGTTTCCATCGAAGTGCGCGCAGTGTATCACTGAGCTATTTGCTTCAGAAAGTATTCATGAACCGCCGTATCCTCGGTCAATTCGGGATGAAACGTCGCGGCCATCACCCGTCTTTCGCGAACGAGCACCGGATGCCCGGCGTCTTCGGCGAGAACTTCAATTCCCTGCCCGATGGATTCGATGATCGGCGCGCGGATGAAAACCATCTCGAGCGGTTCCTTGCGCAGCTTGGTCTTGCCCATGTGAACGTCGCTCGCGAGCTGGCGGCCGTAGCCGTTGCGCAGGATGCTGACGTCGAGCAGCCCGAGCGACGCTTGCGCGGGGTTGTGCACTTCGCGAGCGAGCAAAATCGCGCCGGCGCAAGTGCCGAAAAATGCGCCTCCGCTCGCAGCGAAAGCCCTTCAGCGCGTCGAACAGGCCTTCCTCGGTCATCACCTTCAGATGGGTGCTGCTCTCACCGCCCGGCAGAATGATGCCGTCAATATTTGCGAGGTCTTCCGGACGCCGCACGAACGTGTGCGCGGCGCCGAGACGGTTGAGCGCCTGGGCGTGCGCGTCGTAGTCACCTTGAATCGCGAGTATTCCGATGTTCATAAGCCTGAATTCGACGCAGCCACAGATCAACGCTGATGAACGCAGATGAATGTAAATGTCTGGCCAGAAAAGCCGAGTATTTATCGGTGTTTATCTGTGTTCATCTGTGGCTAAGAGGTCGCAGCTACCACCCACGAGTCTGCAGCAAATCCTTCTCGTCCATCTGCCGCACGTCGAGGCCCGGCATCGCTTCGCCCAATTCTTCCGACGCCTCGAGCACGGCCTTGGCGTCCTTGAAATGCGTAGTCGCTTTCACGATGGCTCTCGCGCGCTGCGCCGGATCGCTCGATTTGAAAATTCCCGAGCCTACGAACACCGATTCAGCCCCGAGCTGCATCACCAGCGCCGCATCCGCCGGAGTCGCAATTCCGCCAGCTGAAAAATTCGGCACGGGCAGCTTGCCGTGCTTGGCGACCCAGGCGACCAGCTCAAACGGCGCCCCCAGCTCTTTCGCTTCGTGCATCAACTCTTCTTCGCCCAGCGTCGTCAGCTTCTTCATGTGGCCGACAATCGCGCGCATGTGGCGCACGGCCTCGACGATATTCCCGGAGCCGGCTTCGCCCTTGGTGCGAACCATCGCCGCGCCTTCGCCGATCCGCCGCAGCGCCTCGCCGAGATTGCGGGCTCCGCAAACAAACGGCACCTTGAACCCGTGCTTCCAGACGTGATGTTCCTCGTCCGCGGGTGTGAGCACTTCGCTCTCGTCAATGTAATCAACCTCCAGCGCTTCCAGCACCTGCGCCTCGGCAAAATGGCCGATGCGAACCTTGGCCATCACCGGAATGGACACGGTATCCATGATCTCGCGAATGATTCGCGGCGCCGCCATGCGGGCCACGCCTCCATCCTTGCGAATGTCGGAGGGGACCCGCTCGAGCGCCATCACCGAACAAGCTCCGGCGTCCTCCGCAATCTTGGCCTGCTGGGCGTTGGTGACGTCCATGATCACGCCGCCCTTCAGCATTTCCGCCAGCCCCACTTTCACTCGCCACAAATTGTTGTTCATCAGGTCCATGATTTTTCCCCTTTTAAATTCAGTTTCCGCGCGTTTCTTCCGGCTCCGCCTTGCGGAATCGCGCCGGATCAATCTCGACAAATTTCCCACGGCTCCGCGCCAGCACGGCGCCCGCCGAATTCCGAATTTCACCCTGCCGCATTCGCAGCCGCCCGTTGCGTTCGATTTCCCAGCCCTCAACGGTCAACTCTTCGTCCACGCGAACCGGCTTCAAATATTCGACCGTCATCTCGCCTGTCACCGCGATGTCCTTTTCGAAGCGATTGACCTTGGCCATCACTTCATCCAGCAGCGTCGCCACGATTCCGCCATGGACGAAGCCCGGCCCTCCCTGGTACTCAGCGCCGATCCGAAACACGCCTCGAATCCGGCGCGTGGCGTCGTCCTGCTCGAACGCCAGCTGCATGCCGCGCACGTTTGCGCCGCCGCAGCCAAAACAATGGTTCTCCAAGTTTGGTTTCAGGAGCATCAATCCCGTAGAGCCGGCGTGCCGCCGGCTTCTCTGCGATCGCATCCGTAGGTGCGCTGCTTGCTACGCCCCTGCGCACCTCTAGATCATCGCCACGCGCGACCGGTATTCGTCTCGAACGCCCCGCTGCCGCTTGCGCAGCTCGGACTCCAGCAAGTCAGCCAGCTTCTCGACTCCCTGCGCGATGCGCTTCTCATCCACGGCCGCAAAACCCAGCCGCAGCGTATTCGGCCTCGGCTGCTGCGAATAGAAATATCGCCCGGGCAGAAACAGTATCCCGCGTTCGCGCGCGTGAATCAGCAGCTCGCCTGCATCAAAACCAGAAGGCAACGTCACCCAAAGGCTCATGCCCCCCTCGGGATGCGTCCACGAGGTGCCGTCAGGCATATGCTTTTCGAGCGCCTCTTCCATGGCTGTCAGGCGGCTGCGATAAATCTTCCGCATTTTCACGAGATGGCGCGCGAAATATCCGCGCCGCATGAACTCGGCCATCGTCGCCTGCGAAAGCTGGTCCGTATGCAAATCGGTGGACTGTTTCACGAGCCGCAGCCTTTCAATGGCGCTTTCGGCGCCGATGCACCAGCCGACGCGCAGACCGGGAAACGCAGTCTTCGAGAAACTGTCTATGTGAATCACGTTCCCGGCGGTGTCGAGCATCTTGAGCGAAGGAATCGCATTGCCGCGCAGGCGCAGGCGCGCGTAGATTCCGTCTTCGATCACCGGCACTTGATAATGCGCGGCGAGCTCGAGTAGACGTCGGCGCTCGGCAAGCGGCAGAACCGTCCCCGTGGGATTCTGAAAATCCGGCGTGAGCAGCAGGAATTTCACGCGGTTTTGCAGCAATACCGTCTCGAGGCTATCCACGTCGAGACCGACGTGTCCGATGCGGGCCGGATCCGTTTCTATGCTCACGGCGAGCGCGCGAACCCGCGCGCCGGCAAATATCGCAATGGCGCCGGGATATCCCGGATTTTCAAGAGCGACGGAATCGCCCGGCCGCAGGAACGCCTTGCAAACCAGGTCAATTGCCTGCTGACATCCATCGCTGATGAGCAGCTGTTCTCCCTGAACGTTTAAACCCTCGCCGCGAAACAGCTCGATCAGTTCCCTCTTCAGCGGTTCGTAACCATCGGACGAGCCGAGCTGCAGAATCCGGCTTCCGTCGCGGCGCAGGACATCGTTGGCGCAGCGGCGGAACTCTTCGAGTGGAAAACAAGCGGTTTCCGGCCGCGCAACGGTAAATGCAATCGCGCCGGGAGGAACCTCCGGCATCATGCGGCTCAGGCTCTCCTCGCCGCGGTCGTCGGCAAAGAGCGCTTCCCAGCGCATTCCACCGCCGTTGCCGTTTGTGCGCGGCGGGGGCGAAAACTGTTTCGCGGGAGCGCCGCAAATATACGTGCCGCGACCGACATGGCCGCTGATCAGTCCTTCGGATTCAAGTTCTGCGTAGGCGTTTGCAACGGTAGTTCGGTGTACGCCCAGTTGGCCGGCCAGTTCGCGGCTCGCCGGAATACGGTCCCCGGAGCGAAGCTCACCGGAATGCACCAGCGCGCGAAGCTGATCGCGAAGCTGCACGTACAATGGAATGTGGCTCTCGGGTTGTAGATGTAGTGGAAGCATTGGCCCGTTCCTATGGGCCAATATAGATTACAGGCGCGGGGTGTAAAGAGCCAATATGTCTTTTAGGGCGATTTTTCCTGAAAAGTCTATTCGCTGAAGAGCTTCGACTGCGCTTCGAGTACCGCGCGGATTTCCCTCGTGGCGCGCGGCGTACGCCGGGCCACGCCCACCACGCCCAGCACTTTCATCTCCGCCAGCGCCGTCCTCGGAATGAACATGTGCAGCACGTTGCCGTGCAGGTCCGGGGGCGTCAGGCGCACTCCCGTGTCCAGAAGGTCGAGCAGGTTGTTCGAAACGATGCCTTCCATCGCATCGTCGTCCTTGAAACGCAGCCGAACCCACAAACCGTCTAATTTTGGACGGCTGAGGAAGGTCTTCCGCTCCGGCTCAAACGGGTCCTTGAATTCGCGCACAAAATAGACCGACTTCACTTTGTCGAGTCGAATGGACTCCTGTTCGCCATCCATTGAAAGCAGCTCGATCTCGTCCGACCTGCCGAGCGTAGCCGGATTCAGATACCCCCGAACAGCAATCCGGTCCAGCAGCAGGACGACGACCTTCTTGTGGGTCGAGGCTGGAGTCCGACTTTTCATGAATTTGCGGCCATTTCCAGGGGAGGTTGTTGCTACTCCTCGGAGACTATGTTATCTTTATGGCGGGTTTTGTCAAGTTGTTGTTGATTAAAGGGTTAGCTCCGGAGCGCCTTCAATAACCAGCCAGGAAAACGTCCGGAAATCAGCCTCCGTCCTGGCCCATATGGCAGCTATCAGCCAGATTTGCCGATACTTACAAGACCAACGCATAGTTCCCTATCTCGGCCGTACCTTCGCGCCAGTTCAATACGTCCGTGCATGTGACTGAAATCACCGGAAGGGCAAGAGTTTGGAAACGCAGATTCGCACATTCCTGAATTGCCTGAGGGTCGAAAAGGGCCTGTCGGACAATACGATCCAGGCGTACCGGCGCGACATCGCGAAGTTCGCGGCGTTCGCCGCCACGCGCCATCTTGGCGCGAAGGAGGTGCGCCGGGGCGACGTCGTGGACTTCCTCGGCACGCTCTACCGCAAGGGTCTCGACAGCCGTTCCGTGGCTCGGCATCTCGTGACCATCCGGCATTTCTTCCGCTTCGCGCTTATGGAAGGCTACGTTCAGGACGATCCTGCTGCCACGATTGAATCGCCGCGATTTCGTCACAGTTTGCCGGAATTCCTTAGCCTCGAAGAGGTGGACAGGCTGCTCCGCCAGCCGGATGTGACGGCGGTTGTCGGCCTGCGCGATCGAGCCATGATCGAACTGATGTATTCCTGCGGGCTGCGCGTATCGGAACTGTGCGGACTCCGCGTGTCCGATTTGCAAGCCGAAGCCGGGTGCCTGCGGTGCATCGGTAAGGGCGACAAGGAGCGGCTGGTTCCGGTAGGCCGCCAAGCGCTCGAAGTCGTCCAGCGATATTTGAAGAGCAGCCGGCCGAAGCTGCTCCGCGAAGGTTCGTCGCCACATCTTTTTCTGAATCAAAAGGGCAGCAAGATAGGTCGCATTACGTATTGGAAGACGCTTGGGCAATATGGCCGCAAAGCCGGGCTGCGGAAGGCTCTGAAGCCCCACATGCTGCGTCATAGTTTCGCGACGCATCTGCTCGATCGCGGGGCCGATCTGCGCTCCGTTCAAATGATGCTCGGCCATTCGGACATCTCGACCACGCAAATCTACACGCACGTGGTCGAGGAGAGATTGAAACAGGTATATAAGGCGCATCACCCGCGCGCCTGAGACTCCGGCGGGGATAGAGAGAAGGAGCACGAATTCATGCCCGATTACATGTACTTGCTCGAAAGCAGGCTTTCGCCCGAGCAGCGCGCCGCGCTCGAACGCGTTCAGGATCTTGCCCACGCACAGGAGGTGAACGTCTATCTCACCGGCGGCGCGATCCGCGACCTCATCTCCGGCCAGCCGATACGCGATCTCGATTTCACCGTGGAAGGCAATCCGACCCGCATCGTGCGCGAGCTTGAAAAAGGCGGCGCGAAAGTTGTTTGGGAAAGCGAGAAGCTGCGGCATTTCGAAATGATTTTCGCGGGTGACGCCGACGGCTCGATTTCCGCGGCTCGCGACGACGTGTACGACAAGCCCGGCGCGAAACCCGAATACCGCTTCGGCGGGATCATGGAAGATCTGCGCCGGCGCGATTTCTCCTTCAACGCGATTGCGATTTCGCTCAACGCGCAGTCGCGGGGCCTGTTGCTCGACCCCACCAACGGTCTCGCCGATCTCGAACGGCAGGAAGTGCGCGCGCTGTCCATTCACGCTTTCACGAACCAGCCGGTGCGGCTGATGCGCATCCTCCGCTACTGCGCGAGAATGGGATCGAAGATGGAGTCGCGAACCCAGGAGTGGTTCGAGCTGGCCATGGAGCGCCGCCTTTACGAAAACATCGAAGGCGCCGAGGCCGGTCACGAAGTTCGCGCGCTGGCGCGCGAGGACAACCCGACCGCGACGCTCAAGCAGTGGGAAGCGCGAGGGCTGCTGGCTTCGATCCATCCAAGGTTGCAGAAGCGAAAACCCGATTACGACAGCTTGAACAAGCTGGCGCGCATCCGAACGAATTTTTTGTCCGCCGGAATCAGGCCGCGCCCGCAAGTAGCCATCACCGGTTACGTGATCGGACGCTTGAAATCGCGCGAGGCCGCGGCGGCATTGCGCAATATGGAGTTTCGATCCGCGGAAGTGGACGCCATCGCGCATCTGATTCCCGAAGCGCAAAAAGTCGTAAAGATGCTCAAGAGCCGCAAAACCAATTCGGCTCGCGACGCCTACTTTTACATCGCTTCCGTCCCGCCGGAGATGCTCGTATTCATCGAAGTCGAGTTGCCGAATCCGCGCGCGGTTTCGAAGATTCGCAACTACGTGCAGAAATGGCGCCCGATGCGATTGGGTCTCCCCTTCGGCGAACTCGACGCGCTGGGCATCGCGCGCGGTCCAAAGTTCGACAAAATCATCGAGCAGCTTTTTGAAATGCAGCTTCGCGGCAAGGCGCGTTCCCCGGAGGACCGCACCAAGGCGCTGCGCAATCTGGCCGGAATCAAGGAAGAGCCGAAGAAAAAAGAAGAGAAGGAAAAGAAGAAGCCCAAGGGAAAAGAAGCCGTCCCTGTCGCGAAAGCGCCCGAGACCAAAGACGTCAAGCACGGCGAAAAGCGCCCGCAGCAGGCCGCCCCTGAGGCTTCGCGTGTACCGGCGAAAACAGCTCCGAGCACTTCGAAGCCGCCGCAATCGGCAGCAGCGGCCATTGGTGCAAGGGCGCAGGCAAAACACGACGACGCAGCCAAAGCACATCGTGCGGCACACAAACACGCGCCCGCGGCGCGTTCCAAACCCAAGGCGCGCTCGGCGAAGAAGGCCCGCGGCAGGTAGCGCGCGATTGGATTCGCGATGACGTCCCGCGAGGCGCGAAATCCGGCGCGGCATATCGGTTCGGCGGGGATTCGCACGACACGCCCGCAACAGCGGCTTTCATGATCGTGAATCGCCAGCGCAATGTCCGCGTTTCCGTCAAAGACCTGGGAGAATTCCTCTCGCGCGCCCGCCGTGTGCTTCGCCTGCCCGCCGAATCCGTCACCGTTTGCCTCGTCACGAACTCCGAAATTGCGCGCTGGAATCGCGCGTACCGCGGCAAGAAAGGCGCGACGGATGTTTTGTCGTTTCCTGCCGATGAGGAAAAACCGAAGCGCAAGAAGCCACGCACTTTTGGTTACCGGTTCTTGTCCCCGACAGCCTCTGCTTCGTTTCTCGGAGACATTGCGATCGCTCCAGTGGTCGCGCGGCGCAACGCGCGCCGCTTTGGCCGGACATTCGGTGAAGAGATGCGCATCCTGATCCTTCATGGCATGCTTCACCTGATGGGCTACGATCACGAGACGGACACGGGCCAAATGGACCGCCGCGAAAAACGACTGCGTCGCGGGCTCGGGCTGGCTTAAATGATGCCTTTGTTGCTCTACATTTTCGGCGTACTGCTGCTGACGGTGGGCCTGATCGTCGTGTCGTATTTTGACCGCGTGTACCGCGAGCTTGGCCGTGCGTCGGCAGGCCGTATTCATGACCACCTCGCCGCATTCGAGGCGCAGATCGAGCCACGCTTCAAGATGGACCGGGCGCGCGCGGCGATGGCGTTCAGCCTGCTCGCGCGATTTTGGATTGTGGTGGTGACAACGATCACGGCGCTCGGCATCGTGTACTTTGAGCCCGACCGCTGGCAGACCGCGCTGGAAATCGTTCTGCTGCTGGGCGCCGAAGTCGTGATCGCCATGCAGCTGCTTCCGCTGATGCTGATCGCCGGAACGAGCGGCCGATGGGTATCGCCGCTGGTTCCGGCGGTGCGATTGTGCCTCTGGATTATCTGGCCGATTCTCGCGGTGCTCGATCTGGCGGTATCGGTGCTGCGAATTTCGGAGGATGAGCCGAGCGCGCCCGTGGCCGAACAAAAAGCCATCGAAGCGCTCGTAGATGCTGCAACGGAAGAAGGAATCATCGAACAGGATGAGGCGCGGCTGATCGAGCAAGTCGTGGAATTCGGCGACAAGCGCGTGCGCGACGTGATGACGCCGCGGCCCGACGTGGTCGCCATATCGGCAAAGGCGTCGCTCGAAGAACTTCGCAGGCGCGTGGTTGCGACGAAATTCTCGCGCCTGCCGGTGTACGAAAAAACGATGGACGATATCGCAGGCATCGTCGTGGCGCGCGACATGCTTGAAGTTCCCGACCGCGACGCGGGGCGGCGCACGGTGCGCGAGCTGATGCGGCCAGCGCTATTTGTTCCGGAAATGAAATTCGGCTCCGAGCTGCTGAAAGAGATGCAGCGCAAGAACCAGCAGATGGCCATCGTGATTGACGAATATGGATTGCTCGCCGGCGTCGTCACTATCGAAGATTTGGTGGAAGAGATCGTCGGCGAAATTGGCGAAGAAGACCGTCGCCCCGCGCCGGACGTGATTCGCGAGAGCGGCGGCGCGATGGTCCTGCGCGGCAGCGTGCCGGTGGACAAAATCGGCGAGCTTTTCGGAGTGCCGCTAGAAACGGCCGCGCAACATTCAAATGTGACGACGATCGCGGGCCTGCTGAACAGCGTCGCAGGACATGTTCCGCGCATTGGCGAAGTGGTTGAATTCGATGGATTGCGTTTCGAAGTTCTAGAGGCCAACCAGCGCAAAGTGCTGCGCGTCCGCGCGCGACGCGCGACTGCCGCGCCGATTTCCGCCGCCCGCGCGGTGTAAGAAACCGAGTCCACACGCCCGATCCTGCGGCTCAATTTGTGTGTCACTTTATGATGGTCCCCATCCTTTGTTTTCAATGAGTTAGGTTCGAAATTACCTGGCACGGTGTGACACTTCTTTGCGCGCCATTTCGCCGCAAATATCTCTCTACCGAGGCCAGCGGGAATTTCCAGGCGACGCGCGCGGACGTATAGCGTCTCAATTGGACGCGAAACTCGGCTCGCGTCAATTCCCTTCGTCCATCGTTTTGCCGCAGTTCGCATTTTCCGCTCATGCTCCTTCCGGGGCGATGCTGCCGCCCTGATCCAAGCTAGCATCGTTCGAAATCGTGATTGTCAAGCGGCGCCTGTGGACTTTTTATAAAGACTTTGGCGGGTGGCGTCTTTCGCTGACGGTGGCGCGGGCGGGCACGATAGCGCGCAGGACCCCTTCGTTGGGCGGCCAGCGAAAACTTATTGCCATATGGTATATCGTACGATATAGTGTGAAACGTAGTATGAATCAAATAAAAGGAGATTGGATATGAGGTTTCACAGTTACGAAAGGCATTGCGGCGAACGCGGCGAGCACCGGCATCATGGCGGGCTACGCGGGCGGCGCGGATTTATTGGACGATTTGGCGGGTTCATGAATGGACCGGGGATGCGGGCCGCGCGGATGATCGCGTCGGGCGATTTGCAGCTGATCATTCTGGCGCTGCTGAGCGAAAAGCCGCGGCACGGCTACGAGATCATCAAGGCGATCGAGGAACACTCGAGCGGAATCTATACGCCGAGCCCCGGAGTGGTTTATCCCGCGCTGACGTATCTCGAGGAAATGGGCTACGCGTCCGTGGAGCAGGAAGGCAACAAGAGGCTTTACCGCATTACCGAAGCCGGGACCGAGCATTTGAAGAAAAACCACGAGAACGTGGACGAGATGCTGGATCAGCTGGCGCGGTTCGGCAGGAAGATGGCGCACATCCGCAAGGAATATACGGAGCAGACGCAAGAGGCCGAGGATTTCGCGTCCGACGTCGGGCGGGAGATCAAGGGCGAGTGGCGGAAGACGAAGGCGGAGTTTCGCGGGTTGCGGGACGAGCTGAAGGCGACGCTTTACGAAAAGCTGGACGCGTCGGAGGGAGAGCGGGCGCGGATCGGCGAGATTCTGCGGCGGGCGCTGGAGGAGATTCGGAAGAAGTGAGGGTTGCGCGGTAGCGGAACAGATTGTGCGCGGTGTTTACGCCGAAGAGAGATCCCTCGGGCGTGAACGCCCTCGGGATGACACCGCTCGCTTGGTGGCTCGGCACAGCCAAGCATCTGCGCTGGGCACGGTTCGCCGACGGCGAATGCCGCTACGAAAGCGATCAATGGAGCGCAATCGGGCGACTTCTTCGCGGAGTTCGCGCAGCTCGCGCTGCAAATCCGGCAGGCGGTTGAAGACGGCTACGGATTTGCGCCAGGCGAGATTGTCCATGGCGGGATAGCCGGAATAGATTGCCGCGGCGGGAACGTCGGTGGGAACGCCGGACTGGGACGAAATTGTGGCGCCGTCGCCGATGGTCAGATGTCCGGCGGCGCCGACCTGGCCCGCGAGGATGCAGCGGTTGCCGACGTTTGTGGAACCGGCGAGGCCGACCTGGCCGCAGAGCAGCGTGTCCTCTCCCACTTTGCATGCGTGGCCGACCTGCACGAGGTTGTCAATTTTCGTGCCGCGGCCTATCGAGGTCTCGCCGACAGTCGCGCGGTCAATTGCCGCGTGGGCCTGGACCTCGACGTCGTCACCGATCACGGTGATGCCCGCCTGACGCATCTTGTGCCAGTGGCCGCTGGCTTCGCGCGCGAAGCCGAAACCGTCGCTGCCGATGACGACGCCGTTCTGCAGCAGAACGCGGTGGCCGAGACGGCAGTCTTCGCGAACGCAGGCGTGCGCGTGGGCAAAGAAATGGTCGCCGATGCGCGCGCCGCGATAAATGGAAACGAAGCTGTGCAGCACTGCGTGGTTCCCGATTTCGACATCCTCGTCCACGAAACAGTAGGGGCCGATGTGCGCGCCGACTCCGATCTTTGCGGAACTCGCGATCACGGCCGTGGGGTGGACGCTCGGGAGCGTAGCGCGGCGTGGGATGGAATATTTCGATGGCGCGAGCGAAATCGAGATATGGGATTGGACGAGCGCAGCGCGGCAATGCGTGGGCGCGGCTCGTCGGGCGCGAGAAGGATCGCCGAGGCGCGCGTCGTCTCGAGCGCCGGGCGGTATTTGCGGTTGACTAGGAACGTCAGCTCGCCCGTCTTCGCCTCCTCGATCCCGGCGACGCCGGTGATCTCCAGTTTTTCATCGCCCTCGACGGTGCAGGCGAGCTTTTCGGCGATTTCTCTGAGTTTCATGAAGGTCTCCTCGCGGCGATTCAAAGGCCGATCGTAGCCACAGATGAACACTGATTAACGCAGATAGGCAGGGGGAAAGTTAACAGTTGAAAGTTGAAAGTACAAACGGAAGCGGGAGCTGCGCAGGGGCACGGAGAACCGAGACGATTTGTTGATCCAGAGTGCGATTGGGATTGTGCGAGTAGCGCTCGCGCGCGGAGCACGTCCGCCGCGGCGGACGGCAAACAACGGCGGCAAGCCGCCGCACTCCACATGCGCCGTGCCACTCGCCTAAGCTTTCGCGCCCTCCGCGAGTAATTTCGAGAGAGCGGCGGAGTCGAGATCGCTCAGGCGCTTGAAACGGACGCAGCACTTGCCGATGTTGGCTTTCGGGAGGGCTTTCTTGTAGCGGTCGGCGACGGGGCCCTTAGCATCGCTCGCGCTGACGTAGAGCGAGATGTAGCTGGCGTTGCTGGCCAGGCCGATGAGAAACCAATCGGCCTCGCGTCCGCCGGCATACTTCAGGCGGCAGTGACCGTAAGCGAGCATGCCAGCCTGGATGAAGGGCTCGAGTTTTGTGGCCTTGCGGATGAGCTTGTCGAGCGCCGCGATGTCAGATTTGCGCGGCTCTTTGAGCTTGGCGATGTACTGCGCGGGCGTGGCGACTTTGAGTTGGCCTTTCATGACGCAAGAGACTAGCACGACGCTCATCTGAAGCCACAAGGAACCGATTCACCGCGGAGAGATAGAAGAGAGATTCCTCGGTCGCGTTGCTCCGTCGGGATGACGATCCTGGTCGGATCGTCACTTGCCGAGGAGCTGGCGGGCGATGACCAGGCGCTGTATTTCGCTGGTGCCTTCGCCGATGGTGCAGAGTTTTACGTCGCGATAGAATTTTTCCGCAGGGTAATCCTTGATGAAGCCGTAGCCGCCGTGAATCTGCACGGCTTCGTTGGCGACGCGCACGGCGACTTCTCCCGCATAGAGCTTGGCCATGCTGGATTCGCGCGTGATGCGCGCGTCGTAGTCGCCCGCGGCGATGGCGCGATCGGCGAGCCATGCGGCGCGATACGTCAGCAGGCGCGCGGCTTCGATTTGCGTGGCCATGTCCGCGAGCTTGAACTGGATGGCCTGAAATTCGGAGATGGTCTTGCCGAATTGCTTGCGCTGCTTGGCGTAGCGCACCGAGCATTCGTACGCGCCCTGCGCCATGCCGAGGCCGAGCGACGCGATCGAGATGCGGCCGCCGTCGAGAATTTGCAGGCTGTTGACGAAGCCTTCGCCCTCGCGGCCCAGAATGTTTTCGGCCGGGACGCGGCAATCGGTGAAAACGACTTCGCTGGTGTCGCTGGCGCGCAGGCCGAGCTTGTTTTCTTTCTTGCCGGGGCGAAAGCCGGGAGTTCCCTTCTCGATGATGAAGGCGGAGATGCCGTGGTGTTTTTTCGACGCGTCGGTGACGGCCATGGCGACGCAAACATCGGCGTGGTGACCGTTGGTGGTGAACGTCTTCGCGCCGTTGATCACCCAAGCTGCCGTCTTTCTTGTCGGCGTCGGTGCGCGTGCCGCCGGCGTCGGAGCCAGCTTCGGGTTCGGTGAGCGACCAGCAGCCGAGTTTCTTGCCCTGGGCGAGCGGGACGACGTATTTCGTTTTCTGCGCCTCGGTGCCGAATTTGTAGATGTGGTTGGTGCAGAGCGAATTGTGCGCGGCGACGATGATGCCGATCGAGCCGTCCACGCGCGACAGTTCCTCGATGATGATGGCGTATTCGAGGTAGCCCATTCCCGCGCCGCCATACTGCTCCGGGAAAATTACGCCGAGGAAACCCATTTCGGCGAGCTTGGGAATGATTTCCGAGGGGAATGTCGAGGCTTCGTCCCATTCCATTACGTGGGGGGCGATTTCGCCTTCGGCGAATTCGCGGACGGTGCGGCGAAGGTGCTGCTGCTCGTCGGTGAGTGAGAATTCCACGATACGTTTATATCATGTGACGCGGGCGCGAAAGTCGACTTAGCCACAGATGAACACAGATAAACACTGATGAAGACAGATGGGTAAAAATAAGGACCGCTTCGGGCTACAAAGCGAGGGTGGCGACGCCGGAGCGGCGGCCTACGGCGCGAAGGACTAGGTCGGCTAGGGCGCGGATGAGGAGCGGCGAATCGTTGAGGGCGGGCATCATGTGAAATTCGGTGATGCCGAGGGATTCGGCGTGTTCGCGGGCTTCGATATTGATCTCGTGGAGCGTCTCGATATGTTCGGTGAGGAACGAAATGGGAATCACGAGCATGCGGCGCTGGCCCTCGCTGGCCATGCGCTCGATGGTTCCAGTGAGCGAAGGCGTGAGCCATTTCTGCGGGCCGACGCGACTTTGAAAACACAACACGTGCGGGTTGGACCAGGAACCGAGTTCGCGCACAAGACGGACGGTCGCTTCGATGTGCTGCGGGTACGGGTCGCCCTTTTCGACCAGCGCCATCGGCAGGCCGTGCGCGCTGAACACGAGATGAACTTCCTCGGGGCGCGGGAGCTGCTGGAGGACGCTGTTGATGCGCTCGACGATTCCGGCGATGTAGTCCGGGTGATCGAAGAAATGGTCAATGAGATGAACGGGAACCCTGGGCTTGTAGAGACGGTTCCACTCCTTCAGGCTGCTGCCGGTGGTGGCGAACGAATAATGCGGATAGAGCGGCAAAAGCACGATCTCGTCAAAGGGAGCGCTTTCGAGCGCGGCGATGGCCTCGGCGGTATCCGGATGCCAGTAGCGCATGGCGACGATCGTGCGCGCAGGAATGTGGGGACGTAGCGCGAGATCGAGGGCGCGTGCCTGCTGCTCGGTAAGGCGGCGGATCGGCGAACCTCCGCCGATCGCGGCATAGTGCTGCCCGGCAACTTTCGAACGAGTAACCGAGATCAGCTTTGCCAGGGGCTTGCGGGCGAGAAACGAGCCGGGGAAGTTGATGATGTCCGGATCGCAGAAGAGATTGTAGAGAAACGGCTCGACGGCTGCCTGGGAGTCGGGGCCCCCGAGCTGGAACAAAATGACGGCGAGTTTTTTCGCGGAGGGCATGATCTCGATTGTCAGATATTAAGATGCCACAAGAGAACGGCGCGACTCCAGAAAAAGTGGCAGGCCACAAACTGGCTCGATTGCCGTCCACGTTTCGGGGGCGAATCAGTCCTGCGATGCGTTATTGACGCCCCCGGGGAATATGACTACATTCGTAAGGTGCCCGCCAAAAAAATCCAAGTTGGCCAGGTTTGGAAGCAGGACGGCACGGGCGACTCTTTTCTGGTCACCAAGATCTACAACGAAGCGCTGACCTCGTTCGCAGTCCTGCGGAAGACCGGCTCGGAAACCGAGCCTCCGATGCGCATCAAGATCGCGCAGAGTGGCGGGGCTGCCAATCTGCCGGGTTTCACCTACACGCAGCAATCCGACGATTTCTAGATTTCGACTCCCAGCAAGTTGCGATTCCGCTCCCAGTGCCAATTTTCGCTCTCGGTCAGGATTGCGTACACGTTTACGCGAAGCTGGATTAGAATGGGTTTCGCATGGCTGCCTCGAACGGGTCAAACTTCGTTCACCTTCATCTCCACACGGATTACTCTCTCCTCGATGGCGCGTGCGAAATCGGCGAGCTGACAGCGGAAGCCGCGCGGCGCGGAATGCCGGCTGTCGCTGTGACGGACCATGGCAACCTGTTTGCCGCGGCGAATTTTTATCATCAGGCCACCACGCACGGCGTGAAGCCGATCATCGGCTGCGAAGTATATGTTGCGCCGGATAATCACAAGAATCGCGGCGCCGAAGCGGAACGCTCGAATCACCTTGTGCTTTTGTGCGAGAACGATGAGGGCTACCGCAACCTGATCCAGCTGGTCTCGACCGGATTCCTCGACGGCTTCTATTACAAACCGCGCGTGGATCACGAGCTGCTGGCTCGCCATAGCAAGGGGCTGATCGCGCTTTCGGCATGTCTGCGAGGCGAGGTGGCCGACGCGCTGCTTTCCGAGAAGTACGATCAGGCGCGGACGAATGCCTATCGCCTGCGCGATATTTTCGGCAAGGGCAATTTTTTCCTCGAAGTGCAGGACCAGGGCATGGAAATCGAGACGCGCATCAACCGCGATCTGGTCAGCCTTTCGCGCGAGACCGGTATACCGCTCGTGGCCACGAATGACTGTCATTATCTGACCCAGTCGGATTCGCACGCGCAAGAAGTTCTGATGTGCATCCAGACCGGGAAGACGATGAGCGACGGCCAGCGGATGAAGTTCGCGACCGATCAGTTCTATTTCAAGACGGCGGAAGAGATGGCGCAGGTCTTTCGCGAGCTTCCCGACGCGGTCTCGCGCACGGTGACGATTGCCGAACGCTGCAACGTGAAGATTCAGCGCGTCAGCAATCCCTTCCCCGAATTCAAGGTTCCCGAAGGGCACACGACGGATTCGTATTTCGAGAAGGTCGCGCGCGAAGGTTTTGCAGTGCGCGCTACGCAGCTTGAACGCCTGTCGCACGAGAATCGCCTTCGCCATTCCATTTCCGAATACGAAAGCCGATTGAATTCGGAAATCCAGATGATTCAGAAGATGCGCTTCGCGGGCTACTTCCTGATCGTCTGGGATTTCATCCGCTATGCGCGCGCGCAGGAAGTTCCGGTGGGGCCGGGGCGCGGCTCGGCTGCCGGCAGTTTGGTGAGCTACGCGCTGCAGATCACGGACGTGGACCCGCTGCAATACGACCTCCTGTTCGAGCGATTCCTGAACCCCGAGCGCGTCTCGATGCCCGATATTGACATTGATTTCTGCATGCGACGGCGAGGCGAGGTGATTGATTACGTTCGCCAGACATACGGAGAAAAGAGCGTCGCGCAGATCATCACGTTCGGCACGATGGCCGCGAAAGCCGCGCTGAAAGACGTGGGGCGCGCGATCGACATGCCTTACGGCGAAGTGGACAAGATCGCGAAAATGATTCCCACGACGTTGAATATCGAGCTTGAGGACGCGCTGAAACAAACGCCGCAGCTGGAATCGCTGCGGAAGACGGACGAACGCGTGAAGGAACTTGTCGAAGTGGCGCTGCGACTGGAAGGGCTCACGCGCCACGCGTCCACGCACGCGGCCGGCGTGGTGATCTCTCCGCAACCGCTGACGGAAATTGTTCCGCTGTATAAATCGAACAAGGATGAAATCACGACACAGTACGACATGAACGCGCTCGAGCGTATCGGCCTGCTGAAAATGGATTTTCTGGGGCTGACCACGCTGACCGTGCTCGACGACGCCGTGCGGCTGATTCAGCAGAATCGCGACGTGAAGCTCGATCTTCCGGCGCTGCCGCTCGACGATGCTGCAACGTACACGATTTTCGCGCGCGGCGACACCACGGGCATCTTCCAATTTGAATCGCACGGCATGCGCGACATTTTGAAGCGCTACCAGCCGACGCGTCTTGAGGATCTGACTGCGCTCAACGCGCTCTATCGCCCCGGACCGATTCAGGGCGGCATGATCCCGGACTTCATTGCGCGGAAGCATGGCGAGAAGAAAGTCACGTACGATTTGCCGGAGCTTGAGGAGATTCTTTCCGAGACGTGGGGCGTGATTCTCTATCAGGAACAGGTGATGCAGATCGCGAACCGACTGGCCGGATTTTCGCTGGGCGATGCGGACCTGCTGCGGCGCGCGATGGGCAAGAAGAAGCAGGAAGAGATGGACGCCCAGCGGGAGAAATTCCTGACCGGCTGCCAGGCGCGCAAAGTGCCGGCGAAAAAAGCCGCGAAAATATTCGACCTGATGGCGGAATTTGCCGGCTACGGATTCAACAAATCGCACTCCTGCGCGTATGCGCTGCTGGCCTATCAGACGGCGTGGCTCAAGGTGCACTACCCGGTTGAATTCATGGCCGCGATGCTTACCTCGGAAACGGGAAACACCGAGAAGGTCGTGAAGTTCATCAATGAGTCGCGCAGCATGGGCATCACGGTGATGCCGCCGGACGTTAATTCAAGCGCACTGAATTTCACGCCGGTGGGCGACTCGATTCGCTTCGGACTGGCGGCGATCAAGAACGTCGGCGAAAACACGGTAAGGGGAATCCTTGCCGCGCGGGAGACGCTAGGACGCTTTACGAACTTCTTCGAGTTTTGCGAATCGGTGGATTCGCGGCTGCTGAACAAGCGCGTGCTCGAGAGCCTGGTGCGGGCGGGCGCTCTCGACGGTCTGGGCGCGCATCGTGGCCAGATGATTTCGGTAATTGACCGCGCCATCGAGCGCGCGCAGAAGCGACAGCGCGCCAAGGAGAGCGGCCAGCACGGACTTTTCGGCGGAGGCTCCTCCGCATCGGCGCCGCCCGCACCCGAGGCTTTGCCGGAGGTGGACGAATGGCCGGAGCACGAGATCCTGGCCGCCGAATACTCGACGCTCGGCTTTTACATCTCTGGGCACCCGCTCGATAAATACGCCGGGCGATTGCAGGACCTGAAGGCGATTGATCTTTCGACGCTCGAAAGCCGCCGCAACGGCGAGGATATCGTGGTGGCCGGAATCATCGTGCAGTTGCGAGGCATGCGTTCGCGGCGGGGCGCGCGATGGGCCATACTGACGCTGCAGGACCGCACCGGCGTGTGCGAGGCGCTGGTCTTCCCCGAGGCGTTTCAGAAGCTCGAAGGTCTGCTCAAGGCCGCGACGCCGCTGCTGGTTAAAGGTCGCGTGGCGGTCGAGGATGTGGGAACGCGCGTGATTGTGTCCGACGCGCGCCTGCTCGATCAGGTGCGCGACCCTGCGCCGAACGGCACCGCGACTGAAGCAGCCGCGCCGGCGACGGGCGCGCCCAGCCTGCTGCGCGTGCGCGTGAGCCGCAGCGCGATGGACGCGGGAATCATCAATCAGTTGCACGAACTTTTCGTGAGCCGGCCGGGCCGTTGCAAAATCGCCTTCGAGCTGGTGCAGGATGATGGAACCGAGGCCACGATTGACGCGGGCAGCGCGGTGCGGGCGGATCGGGAACTGGTCGAGCGCGTGCAGCAAATTTGCGGCAGCGATTCCGTTGCGGTGTTGCAATGAGCGAGACGCCAGAGCAAAAGGAAAAGCACAAGCTGGCCCGCGAGCGGCTGCGCCGGCTGCGCGCGCTTGCGAAACTACGCAGATTGCAGGAGCGGGCCAAAGAGCGCGCCGCGAAAGCCGCGCTGGCCGCTTCATCTGCTCCGGCTACGAAAGCCCGGGCAACTCTCCGCAGCGCGCCCCACCAGCAGATGTTTCCAAGCAACGTGACGAGCGTCGCGATGGACAGCGCGACGAGCAGCGCCAAATCGAAATCAACGCCCTTGAGCGGGACATCGCCGAGCTGAGCCGCCTGACCGACCCGAGCGATGCTACAGCCGGCGAGATAAATCGCATTCGCCACGAAGTGGAAGAATTGAAGCACGATTTCTACGCGCACCTCGCGTCCTGGCAGCGAGTGCAGCTCGCGCGCCACCCACAGCGGCCCTACACCGACGATTTCATCCGGCTGCTCTTCGAGAACTTCAGCGAAATTCACGGCGACCGCAATTTCGCGGACGACCCCGCGCTCATCACCGGCATGGCATCGTTCGGCGGACGGCCGGTTTTGATCGTTGGCAACCAGAAGGGCCGGGACACGAAGCAGCGTTTGGCGCGCAACTTCGGCCAGGCGAAACCGGAAGGCTATCGCAAAGCACTGCGCGCGATGCAGCTCGGGGCAAAATACCGGCGGCCGATTTTTGTGTTCGTGGATACGCCGGGAGCGTATCCCGGAATTGACGCCGAGGAACGCGGGCAGGCCGAGGCTATCGCGCACAATATCCGCGAAATGTCCCGGCTGCCGGTCCCGATCGTAGTCGTGATTACGGGAGAAGGCGGTTCGGGCGGCGCGCTCGCGATTGCTGTCGGCGACCGCGTCATGATGCTGGAAAATTCCATTTATTCGGTGATTTCGCCCGAAGGATGCGCCTCGATCATGTGGCGCGATTCCACCAAGGCGGAATTGGCGGCCGAAGCGCTGAAAATTACGGCGCCCGATCTTCTGGAGTTGAAGCTCGTGGACGAGATCGTCCCCGAACCCGAAGGCGGCGCGCATACCGATCATGCCGCGACGGCGAAGCTTCTCGGGCCGGCGCTCTCCCGAGCGCTCGACGAACTCTCACGACTCGCGCCCGAAGCACTCCTCCAGCAGCGCTACGACAAGTTCCGCCATATGGGCCAGTTCTTCTCCTAAATGCAGGGTGTTTACCGTATTGGCTGTGCCGGAACAAGCCGCTAGGCTATCCTCCGTATGGCAAGGTTTATGATCGTCGGAGCAGGAGGCACGCCGATGCAGACAAGCAATTCGCGTCAGGGAACGCTCGGAGTTCTGTGGATCGTCTACGGCTTGATTTGCGTCGTGAAGACCGCCTGGATTTTGATCAATAGCGCGACTCTCACGCTGATGTGGGGCGCTTTGCTCAACCGTGTCGCTAATCCATTCTTCTGGATGAGCATGTTCCATTTCGCGATGTTTGCGGCCGTGGTTCTGGCAATCGTGACCGCGATATTCTCTTTTATTGCTGGCGTCGCATTGATGCAAGGTGGACCGTCCTGCCGGATGTGGGCGCTGGTGGCGAGCTTTTTTGGATTGATTACCGGCCCGCTGGGCATCGCGCTCGGCGTATTCACGCTGGTCATCATGATTCCGGAGACCGCCAGACAAACAAGGGCCGATTTCGCCTCAGCGGCGTAAGACTCGCCGGCAGCGATCGCCCGTCAGAAGCGATTTGAGCTATCCACGCGTTTGCAGCTTCGCCTTTCTTTCCGCCATTAGAGCATTGGGCACGCCTCGCCCGGTTGTCGTTGCCCGCCATGCTGCACTCGTTTAGCTTTGATAAACGGGGGATCCGTTCCATGGCTGAAGGCGAGGCACCACTGATTGACGAAGTTTTCCGGCCGTACGAGAGGCTTGTCGAAATCACGATTCTGGGAAAGACGTTCCTGGTTCCCGAGCGGAATTCCCTGCTCCGCGCCTTTCAGTTCATCAGCCCCGAAACGATTCCCTACGGACGATTCTGCTGGAATCAGGAGTGCCAATACTGCCGCGTGAATTGCCAGCTCTCTGACGACGATCAGGCTCGCCCCATTTTGAGCTGCAAATTCATCGTGTCAGAAGGCATGAACATTTCCGAACTCGCGCCGGAGCTTGTGGGTTGCCTGCGCACCAAACTCGGCCAGACCCAGGTTGTGACCGCGAGTGTTCCCGCGGACGTGAACGCGCCAGCCATCGCGAATGGCTCGAGCGAATCAAATGGTTCGAATGGCTCGGCCGGCACGAATGGTTCGAGCGGGTCCAATGGATCGGGCGGCATACACGACCACGACGAGTAGCAGCCCCAAGATGGATCAAGTCCCCAAGGACACAGTGAGCAGTTTTAGAGTACTGGTCGCCGACGACTCGCCGGTTTACCGAAAGCTCGTCGAACATGCGCTGGCGGAAGACTCTTGTTCGGTGTCATTTGCAAACAGCGGCCATCAGGCCATTGAACTTTTCGAACGCGAGAAGCCGGATCTGATCGTCACGGATTGGATGATGCCTGATCTCACGGGCATCGAACTGTGCCAGCGAATCCGCACCAGCTCGCAATCTTCCTACACCTACGTCATCATCCTGACCAGCAACGCGGAAAAAGAAAACGTGGTGAAGGGACTTTCGGCGGGTGCGGACGACTACCTGACGAAACCCTTCGACCGCAACGAACTATTGGCGCGCATTCGCGTCGGCCAAAGATTGATTGATCTCCACAGGCAGATCGAGGCGAAGAACAGGCTGCTCGAGGAATTGGCACTGACCGATCCGCTCACCGGACTCCCGAATCGTCGCGCGATCGAAGACTGGTCCGCGCGCCAACTGAGCGGCGCGGCCAGGCACGGCTTTCCCATGTGGTTCGTGCTGATGGATCTCGATCATTTCAAGAAGATCAATGACACGTACGGGCACGACGCCGGGGACACGGTGCTCAAGAGATTTGGCGAAGTGCTCCGGAACAATACGAGACTCTCCGACATTTCCGGCCGGATCGGCGGCGAAGAATTCCTGCTGGTCCTCACTCACGCGGACGAGGAGAATGTAAAGGTCGTGGTGGACCGCGTTCGCAAACAGCTCGCCGCGGAACAATTCGAATGGAATGGCTCGGCGATCAACGTGACGGCCAGCTTTGGCGCCGCGGGATTCTCGGGCAAAAGAGCGCCCGAATTCAGTCAACTGGTGAAGCAGGCTGACGCGGCCCTCTACCGCGCGAAAGATCTCGGACGCAACCGCGTCGAGCTGGAACCTGTAAACTCCTTCTAAAGTTTCCGCCGAATATTCCTACAGCGACGAACCTCGTCGCTTGCCAGCCATTCCTCTCCATGCCATTCTTGCCGCCTTGTCGGGAGGACGACGAATGCCGGTTTGCGATAGTTGCGGCGCGCAGGTGGACGATTCCCATATCCGGCAGCGCATCGAGCGACTCGAGCTCGCGACGCGTTTCCGGCCGATTCACGTCTCGGTGCTACTGATTGACGCTGCGCCTCCGGCTCGCTTCGAGGACTATTTCTATCGCGCGACAAGCAACCGCTCAGAGCGCTCGGCCGCGTCGCGCGCATATTTCGACGCGCTTGTGAAAGGCGCCGGCGTGGCGGCGGACCCCGAATTGAACGAAGAGGCCGCGCTGACGGAGTTTCAGCGCCACGGTTTCTTTCTGATTGGCGCTGTCGAATGCGCGCCGGAGAACCTGGGCGACGTAGCGAAGGCGATCGAACGCGCCGGGCCCGGGATTCTGAGGCGCGTTAATATTTCGTATAAGCCGAAATCCATTGCGCTTCTCTTACCTCAGACGCAGGGGCTGGTTCCCGTGTTCCAGGCAAACGGATGGGGCGAGCGGCTGATCCTCGACGACGGCAAACCGTTCGCCGATTTATCTTCGACTGGCCGATTGGCCAGTGCGATTGGCCAGACGGGCGAACGATGAAGCGGCATTCCGCGATTGTGTTAGAATTTGGGCTTCCAGCCACCAGGAAGACGGGGGTACAGGCATGAAAGCGCGCAAGAAATTCCTAGTCGGTTCGGGGATTATTGTCGCTACGCTGCTGGCGCTGGCGTACGTGGGCTACACGCAGAGCAAGACTTACTACCACACCATTTCCGAGCTACCGACCCTGCAAGGCTCGACGCTTCATCAGCGCATGCGCGTTTCGGGCAATGTCCGCGCGGGATCCATTTCGCACCGCGATGGACGCGTCAACTTCGTGCTTGAGGAACAGGGGAAGGGCTTGTCCGTCAGCTACATCGGCAACGATCCGCTTCCCGATACGTTCAAGGACGGCGCACAGGCCCTGGTCGAGGGGCGCCTGATGCCGGAAGGCGGCTTTGTCGCGGAACAAGTGCAGGCAAAATGCGCTTCGAAATATGAGGCCTCGCCCGTCGGCGCGCCCGTGGCCAGCGACAAGAGTCCCAACAAGAGCTAATATCCCCAAGGGGGAATCCGCTTGGATATTTTCGGTTCATTCGCGCTGCTTCTCGCATTTCTGGCCACCATTTACGCATTCGTCGCCGGAATTGTGGGGATCATCACCCGCCGCACTCTGCTGACCAAGAGCGCTCGCAACGCCGGGATGGCGGTGTTTGGGCTGATCACGCTTGCGGTCGCGTCGCTTGAATATTTCTTCTTCACCGACAATTTCTCGCTGGCCTACGTTGCGGCGCACAGCAACCATGCCCTGCCTGTTTATTACAAGTTCTCGGCGCTGTGGGCGGGACAGGAAGGCTCGCTGCTGTGGTGGAGCTGGCTGCTTTCGATCTACGTGTTCCTCGCGCTATTCCTGAACCGCAAGAAGCATCCGGAGCTGATGCCTTACGTGGGCGTCACGCTCGCGGGAGTGCAGACGTTTTTTCTGGTGCTGAATAATTTCGTCGCAAGCCCGTTTCACGTGCTGGCCAGCGCCGATTCCGCGGGCGTGATGCACATGGCGCGGCTGTCAGAAGGCACCGGGCTGAATCCGCTGCTGCAATATCCCGAGATGGTGATTCATCCGCCGATGCTCTATCTCGGCTACACCGGATTCACCATACCGTTCGCCTTTGCGATGGCGGCGCTGCTGGCGCGCTATCCCGGCGAAAAATGGATTCACATCACGCGCCGCTGGACGATGGTCGCGTGGTGCTTTCAAGGGATCGGCGTGCTGCTGGGCGCGCACTGGGCGTACGCGGTACTTGGATGGGGCGGATACTGGGCGTGGGATCCAGTCGAGAATGCGGCGCTGCTGCCGTGGATTACGGGCACGGCGTTCCTGCACTCGGTGATGATGCAGGAAAAGCGCGGCATGATGAAGGTGTGGAATGTGTGGCTCGTGTTCGTCACGTTCATGCTGTGCATTCTGGGGACGTCGCTGACGCGCACGGGCATCGTCAGTTCCGTGCATGCGTTCGCCGAATCCAACATCGGCGGCTACTTCTTCGGCTTCCTCGGAATTGTTTTCGTTGTGTGCCTCGCAGCGTGGTACAAGAATCGCGATTATTTGCGCAGCGACAATCAGCTGGATTCGCTGGTCTCGCGCGAATCGAGTTTCCTCTTTAACAATTTGATTCTGCTGGCCGCGTGCTTCGCCGTTCTCTGGGGAACGCTCTTCCCCGTGCTCTCCGAATGGGTCACTGGCAGCAAAATCAGCGTGGGACCGCCGTTCTTCAACAAAGTGAACGTGCCGATCGCGCTGTTTCTTCTGTTCCTCACCGGCGTAGGTCCGCTGCTGGCGTGGCGCAAGACGTCTGTTGATGCGCTGAAGCGCAATTTCGCGTGGCCTCTCGTGGGTGGATTGATCGCGGGTGCGGCCGGATTCGTGTTCGGATGGCGCGAATTCTATCCTCAGGTCTGCCTGATACTTTCCGTGTTCGTTACGCTGACTATTTTTTCGGAGTTTTACCGCGGCGCCCGCGTGATCGCCTCGCGCGACGGTACAAATTTGGTCTCGGCAGTTGGCGAGTTAACGATGCGCAATACGCGGAGGTACGGCGGCTACATCGTCCACTTTGCCATGGTGCTGATTTTCGTCGGGATCGCCGGTTCCGCGTTCAATCAAGACATTCAGAAGGAATTGAAGGTTGGCCAGAGCCTCGCGATCGGACCTTACACGATCCTGTGCCAGAATTTCGACCAGCCCTCCAACGCGAACTACGAATCAGACCGCGCCACGCTGGAAGTGTTCCGCAACGGCAAGTCCCAGATGATGCTCTATCCCGAGCGGCGCCTGTTCCGGACGAGCGGAGTCACGGAAACGATCGTCGCGAACGAAAGCACTCCGGTGCATGATCTCTACGTTGTGTACGCTGGACGCAGCCCAGACACCAACCT
Organism: uncultured Acidobacteriota bacterium; assembly: GCA_963814855.1. Taxonomy (GTDB): domain Bacteria; phylum Acidobacteriota; class Terriglobia; order Acidiferrales; family UBA7541; genus Palsa-295. Next base: position 556,837 of record CAWFEL010000007.1, on the reverse strand, counting down.
GCCCGTGATTCACGCGTACCTGAATCCGCTGGTGAAATGGATTTGGTTCGGCGGAATCGTGATGGTACTGGGCACGTGTCTGGCGATGCTTCCCGATCGCCGCGCGGCACTCGTGCTGCGAGCCGTGACCGACAGATCTTGGGGCGACGCGATCGTTCAAGGCGGTGGTGGATCGCCCGTGACAAGTCCCGTGAGAAGCGCGCCCGTCCGCAGCCCCGGCTCCGATGATTAACGTAATCTATGGCAAGAAACCTGGCGGCCTCGCAATGAGGGCTAGCGCAGCTTTAATATTCACGCTGATGTTGCTGGCGCCGGTTTCGCGCGCAGACGATTCTCCTCGCGCCAAGGCTCTCAGCAAGAAAGTGATGTGCATGTGCGGCGGCTGCAACGACACGGCCGGTACATGCAATCACACTGGCGGGGCGTTCTCCGGGCCATGCGACACCGCGAAGGCGATGCAGAAGGAAGTCGCGCAGCGCGTGGATCGCGGAGATTCAGACGATTTGATCTTGCAATCGTTCGTTCAGGAGTACGGCCCGACGGTTCTTCCCGATCCGCCGAAGAAGGGATTTACGTGGCTGGTCTGGATCGCCCCTGTGATAGCGCCCCTCATCGCATTGTTTCTAATCTGGGAAGTCGTGCGCCGATGGCGGCGTCGAGTGGCGCTTGCGCCGGCGGGCGGTCCGTCTATCTCGCCCGAGCTCCTCGATCGCGCTCGACGCGAATCAGGCAGGGAATCCGATGAGTAGCGTTGATATCGCCGTCGCGTGCGTGCTGCTGGCCATGGCGACCATGATTTTCGTTTTCGGCGTGCGGCCGGAAGCCTCCGACGACGCGCCGCATCGCACGAAGCTCGATCAGCTGATGGAGCGGCGCGACGCCATCTACGAAAATCTGCGCGATCTGCGTTTCGAACATCGCGCCGGAAAATTTTCCGAGGCGGATTATGATGAAATCAAGCAGTCGCTCGAAATCGAAGCCGCGCGCGTCCTTTCCGACATGGATGTGCTAACCGGCGGCGCACCGACTCCGGCCACGCGGCAGGCTGCCTCCGAAAAGGGGCGGCGGTCATGAATTTTCGCCGCTGCGTTTTGGCGCTTTCCGCTTCCCTGCTCTTGTTTTTCGCGGTGTCTTCAGCTCTCGCCGGCACTGTCACCGGCACAGTCCGCAATGGCACAACCGGCAAACCCGCCGCGGGCGTGGAAATGATCCTGATCCAGCTTCAGGGGACGATGCAGCCGGTCGCAAATACCAAGACCGACGCCGATGGCCACTATCGGTTCGACCATCCGGGGCTTGGCGTGGGGCCGATGCTGATCCGCGCCGTTTATCGCGGCGTGAATTATCACGAGCCCGCGACACCGGACAAGACGACGGTGGACGTCGAGGTCTTCGAGCCGACCGATAAGCCCAGCGCGTTCGAGGTGACGGTCCACGCGATTATTTTTCAGCCGATCGGGTCGGACTTGACCGTCACCGAGGAATACAACATCTCGAATAAGACGAACCCGCCGCTCGCCTATTACCGCGCGGACGGTTCTTTCATTTTTTCGCTGCCCGAGGGCGCGCAACTCGCGAATATTTCCGCGGTCGGTTCCTCCGGCATGCCCGTGGTGCAAAGCCCGATAGATAAGGGACAGAATCAACAAGCGATCGCGTTCCCCTTTCGGCCGGGCGACAGTCAGGTGAGCCTTTCTTACAAAGTTCCCTACCCCAGCAATCAGGCGAGCCTTCACTTCGCTTCCAAATATGCGGTGGACCATCTTGGGCTTTTCGCGCCGCCGTCGGTGCAGGTATCGGGCGGCGGGTTCACAGCGGCCGGGCAGGCGCAGGGATTCAGCGCGTACACGCGCGATTCTGTCCCGGCGAATACGCCTGTAACCGTTTCCATCTCCGGCACGGCGCCGCCGCCGGCTCCGGGGCAGGAGGGCGCCGCGGGGGGAAATGCGCCAGCGGATGATACGCAGAACCCGTCGGTTAATTCGCGCATTGAGGCAGGCACCGACGCGCCCGTCGCGAGCGTCACGACGCTGCCCGCCCGACTGGACAGCCTGAAGTGGATTCTCGTCGGCGGATTCGTCGCGCTGTTCCTGCTCGGCTTGATTTTTGTGGCGCGCCAACCTCAAGCCGCGACATTAGCTGAGGCTGCCTCCGCCAACATCGTGGCCGCGGCGCCGCCTCCAAGTCGACCAGCGACGCCGGAGCAGCCCGCTCCCTATGGTTCGAGCGCGGCGAGCGCGTCTGCGAACCTCGACCGCGAAGTCCGCGGCAGTCTCGACGAGCTGAAAGACATTCTGTTTCGCCTCGAATTGCGCCGCGAGGCCGGGACGATCACCGAAGCGGACTACGCGCGCGAACGCGATCGCGTTCAGAAAGCCCTGCGCGATCTGGTGAAGGGCTGAGCGATTTGTCCGGCACCCTGTCAACGCCGGTGCCATCGCGCTCCGGCGCGCCGCCTTCTTCCGCGATTCCTGCTGCAAGCCTGGGGATATCGTTCGATCGAGTCGAGAAGCGCTTTGGTTCGCTCCTGGCGCTGCGTGGGGTCTCGCTCGAAGTACTTCCCGGTGAATTCGTCGCGCTGCTCGGCGCAAATGGCGCTGGCAAGACGACGCTCTTGCGGATCGCCGCGATGCTCTCCACGCCAACCAGCGGCAGCGTTGCGTTCACTGCAGGCGAATCCGGCGAGGAGTCGCGCAGGCTGATGGGCATGGTCGGCCACAGCACGCTGCTTTACGACGAATTGACTGCTGCCGAAAACCTGTCGTTCTTCGCGCAACTTTATGAACTCGACGACGTTCCCGCACGTGTCAAGCGGGCGCTCGAATCCTGCGGTCTCGCCTCGCGCGCCGGGAGTATCGTGCGCACATTTTCGCGCGGAATGCGGCAGCGGCTGGCCATCGCGCGGGCACTCCTACACGATCCGCGCCTGCTGCTTCTGGACGAGCCCGCTGCCGGACTCGACCGGCAAGGGCTCGCGTGGCTCGGCGAGACACTCGCGCGATTGCGCGATAGCGGTACGACCGTAATCATGAGCACGCACGCGCGCAACGAATCGCTCGATCTCGCCACGCGTGCCGTCTCGCTCGCGGGCGGCCGAGTGGAGCGCGATAGTGGATCGGGCGGAGACCCGCGCCCGTTGCTTGCGGAGCTTCGCGCCGAAGCCTGAGATGACCACCGCTCGCGCCGCTGCCATTGTGCTCGCCAAGGAACTCCGCATGGAGTTCCGCGCGCGCGAACTCCTGAGCGCCACGGTCGTCTTCGCACTGGTCGTCGTCGTTCTTTTCAGCTTTGCCTTCGATCCCACGGCCGGCGATTCCCGCCGCTTCGGCCCCGGTCTGCTCTGGATTGCGTTCCTCTTCGCCGGATCGCTGATGCTCAATCCATCGTTCGCGCGCGAGCAATCGAATCAGACGCTGGATGCCCTGCGCATGGCACCCGTGTCGCCATTCGCGATCCTCCTGGGAAAAATGCTCGCGAATTTCATCTTCATGTCGATTTCGGAAGCGATTCTCGTTCCCGTGTTCGCAGTTCTCTACAATATTTCGATCGGGGGCATTGTGGGCCGGCTTGCGCTGGTCCTGGTGCTTGGCACGATCGGTCTGGTAGTTACTGGTACTGTGTTTTCGGCTGTCGCCGCGCACGCGCGGATGCGCGAACTGCTGCTGCCCTTGCTCTTGCTGCCGATTCTTGCGCCGCTCTTGATTGCGGCTGTGGAAGCGACCGCCTCGCTTTTCGCCGAACAGCCCGCGCTCGACCGCGCGTGGCTCGCATTCCTCGGTGGATTTGATATCGTGTTTCTGACTGCTTCGTGGCTGCTTTCTGATTTCTTGCTGGAGGAATGAAGTGAGCTTGAACCGATGAAAGGACGCAGCGCCATCACGGCCGCCGTTGCCCTGCTGATGTTCTTCGCGGGCTATGCGGCGCTGTTCATCGCGCCCGACGAGAGCACGATGCACGAGATCCAGCGCGTGTTTTACTTTCACCTCGCGAGCTGGATGGCGATGTTTACGGCGCTGTCGCTGGCATTCGTTGCGAATGTCGCCTGGTTGATCACGCGCAAGCCCCACTGGGACTGGCTCGGCGTCGCCTCCGTCGAAGTGGGGGTCGTCTCCTGCACCGCGGGACTCATCACCGGCGTGCTTTGGGGCCGTCCCGCCTGGGGCATCTGGTGGACCTGGGACGCGCGACTGACGACCGCATTCATCCTGTGGATTCTCTACATATGCTACCTGTTGCTGCGGGGCTTGATTGAGGAGCCCCAGCGCCGTGCTTCCCTTTCGGCGATTTTCGGCATATTCGCGTTCCTGGATGCTCCGCTTGTTTATGCCTCCAACCGCCTCTGGCGCACGCAACACCCGGCGCCAGTGATCTTCGGCGGAGAAAATTCCGGCCTCGATCCCACCATGGGAAAGGTTCTGGTGGTCTGCATCGTCGCCATTATGGCGATGATGGTCCTCGTCCTGATGGATCGCTACCGCCTCGAACGCATGCGACACGAACTGGATGAACTTCGGCTGGCCGCCGACACGCGCGGCACCGATTCAAGCACCGTCCTCACAAAGGGGTTACCTTGAGAAACTTTCATTTTCTCCTGACCGCATGGATCGCCGTTTGGGCCGTTTTCTTCGCCTACCAATTGTCGGTAGCGAGTCGGGTTGCCAAGCTCCGCGAAGACCTCGAGCGGCTGAAACAGCAACTCCGCGAAGGCTAGCTGAACCGCCCCCTTTTTACCGGGATACAGGAAACCATCTGGCGGGTGGCGCCATCCAAGCGGGCAGGTGAGAGAACCAGCCCAGACGGGTGTATAATGCGGCCAGGTTCCTTCCGGAGGTAGCGATGAGGAAATCGTTTGCGGCCCAGTGGATGGCAACACTCCTGGTGGCTTCGCTCGTAACTCTTCCCGCCGTCGCGGCCCCACAGACTCAACAGCCGTCCACACCGACCGCGCAGAGTCCGTCCGCGCAAGCTCCAGCGCCACAAACTCCGCCGGCCCCGACCGCGCCCGCGCAGGCTCCGACCACGCAAACGGCGTCCACTCCAGCGCAGCCGGCCGTGGTACCGCAGCAGGACAATCCTAACGTGAAGTCCGGCACCGAAGCGGACGTCAACGCCATTGGGAACCGCAAGGTCGGGCACGGTCCCGAGATGTACTCGCTCGAGCACGACATCGCCCTCGGAAAGCAACTCTCGCAGGAAGTCGAAAAGAGCGCGAAGTTCATTGACGACCCGGTGATCAACGAATACGTGAACCGCGTGGGCCAGAACCTGGTTCGCAACTCCGACGCGCAGGTTCCGTTTACGATCAAGGTCATTGATTCGGACGTCGTTAACGCGTTCGCTCTTCCGGGCGGATTTTTCTACGTCAACAGCGGCTTGATCCTGCATGCGGACGAGGAATCAGAACTCGCGGGCGTGATGGCGCATGAGATTGCCCACGTTTGCGCCCGGCATGGAACGCGGGAAGAGACGAAGAGCACCATCGTCCAGCTGGCCTCGATTCCGGCCATGATCTTTATTCCCTATAGCTGGGCCGGTTACGCGATTTACCAGGGCATGAATTTCGCGATCCCGCTGACTTTCCTGAAGTTCTCGCGCGGAGACGAAGCCGAAGCCGACTACCTCGGTTTGCAGTACATGTACAAGGCCGGCTACGACCCGAACTCCTTCGTTTCGTTCTTTGAGAAGGTGCAGGCCGACGAGAAGAAGCAGCCCGGAACGATTCCTAAGGTTTTCTCGACCCACCCGCCGACGCCGGACCGCATCGAGGCCATCCAGAAGGAAATCGCCACGATCCTGCCCGCGCGCGACCAGTACATAGTCACGACGTCGGAATTCGACACGGTGAAGACGCGCCTGGAGATGATCGAGGCGAATATCAAGGTGAAGGACAACAATCCGAACAAGCCGACTCTGCGCAAACGCACCGCGCAGAACAAGGGCGGCAATACATCTCCCAACGATCCTAATAGCACCTCGAACGGCGGCAACACTACTTCTTCACCCGATTCGACGTCCTCAGACGATGGCGACCGGCCAACGCTCAAGCATCGCACGGACGCCCCCCCGGACCAGTCGCCGCCAGCACAGCAGCCGCAACAGCCGCAGCAGTAAGCGAAGCGTTAATTAGCGATTCACAGCTTGGAATTCGCAGCCGAGGCGCCCGGCTCACCGCCGGGTGCCTTTTTTGTTAGTGGGTGTGGACTTCGGCAACGCCAAGACGCTTGAGGCCTTCGGCGTAATATTTGCGGTAGAGAATGTCCCATTCCTCGCTGCCTTCGAGGATTTCCTTCTTTTGTGACGTGATTTTTGCGCGGACTTCCGTGTCCACCTGCTCCTCAAGCTTCAGGAGCGAGGTGATGATGTTGACGATCTCCGTGCGGATCGTATCCCGATCCTCGACGAAGTCCACGTGGGGATTGGACACCAGAAAATCAATGACGCGGTGAGAAAGGCGGACCGTTTTTTCGCGGCTCAGTCGCATGTGGGCGGCCTCCTTAACGGAGGATCAGTTTCCTTTCACGGGCGAGCTGGCTCTTGATTTTCTTGAACATCTCCTGATAGGACGCGCCGGTGCGGCGCATCTCGTCGGAGTACTTGGCAAGTATTTCGCGAGCTTCTTCGTTCAGCCGGTCCTCGATCGTTACTTCGTCCGCCATCACCTGGCGAACCTGTTGCGATACGTTTTCAAGGTCCTTTGTTTCGATCATCTTGGCGGCTACCAGGCGCTTTACAATCTCTTTCGCCATATAGCCGACATAATCCCGCGATAGAAGCATTCCGTATGACTCCGAGACACAACTGCAAGCCATTCAGTCTAATGGTTGGATGGGAAAAGTTCAAGGCAGCGTGCAAAAACCGGATAGGAGGTCGATTCTAAAGCGTGGCCGAAACAACCTTCGCGAACTGCAAAGCGGCTCCGGCGGGCCGGTCAGTGGCAACCACAGCCGTCAGATGAGAAGTCTCAAACGAGGCCATATGCTCGCTCCCGGCACTCGATGCGCGCAATAACCTGCCATTTGCGAATCCCCGGATGGATCCGCTCAACCGCTCACCGTCTCGCGGCCTGAGAAAAAGCGAAAATTCCTGCGACCCGTCCGAATAAACGAGATGGAGATAGAAGCGGCCATCCAGCCGGCATATCTTTGCGCGTTCCAGATGATAGCCCGACGCCAATTCCGGCGGCACGGCGTCTGAAATCCCGAGCTTTTCTCCAAGCGCGGCGATGGCGGCCGGATCGGTCATCCAATGACGAGGTTGTTGCTCGACCACTTCCATTCGGTGATCCGTGGCCGCGTCGGCGTAGACGCGCGCGACATGTCCGGGAATTAACAGATAGCCCGCCGCGAGCAGCAGAAAGGCCGCGGCAATACCCATAGCAGCAGTCATCCAGCGGCTGGGCCGCAGCGGCACCGATGGAGCCGTGCTTCCCAACGACTCTGCGGCAATCATCTCGCGAATGCGGCGATCGACGCGCGACATATCAACATCATCTGCCAGCAGAGCCTCGCGAAATCGAGCGTCCAGGCGAGCCTGGGCCTCGAGTTCTGCCATGCACGTGGGGCACGATTTCAAATGAGCGTCGAACTCCGCAGCGCGCTGCGAATCGAGTTCCGCGGAGATATAGAGCGGCGCGAGTTCAGATATGTCGGTGCAATTCATTACGTTTCTCTTCCGGCGCGTCCCGCAGCAGCGCGCGCCTGCCAAACTCTGAGCGGCTCCGGAGCGAGACGCTCACGCAGCGCCTGTCGCCCGCGACTAAGCCGCGACATCACCGTACCGATCGGCAGCGATAATATCCCCGCCATTTCGCGGCAGGTAAAACCCTCGACAATCGCCAGCAAGAGCACCGTGCGATGCTCCTGCGAAAGCTCCTCGAGCGCATTTGAGATCTCGGCAACTTCCGCGAGCGACATCCCCGACCGCGATTGCGGCTCCGTCTCGCGGCCCGGAGCGTCGAGCGAGACTAGTATCGGCCCTGCGCTGATCTGTCTACCCTGGGCGTAAAACGCGTTGAACATGATTCGAAACAGCCATGCCCGCATGTTCGTGCCGGCTTGAAACTGGTGGAAATTCCGCCACGCCCTGCAGAATGTTTCCTGAACCAGATCCTCGGCCGCCGCGGGATCGGACGCCAACCGTCGCGCCACTCGCAGCAGACTCCTGGAGTGCGGCACTGCAATCTGCTCAAATTCGTCTTGCCGCGCTGTCACAGTCGTGGCGATCCCATTTACAAAAGAGGGCAGGCGAAGCCTGGAAAGACCTGCCTGCCCCATAGATACCACGGCTGGTGCCCACCGCGCTACTTTGCGTCCTTCTGTAGTTCGGTCAGCGCTGCGAGCACTTCATCGCTATGCCCGGTCGGATTGACCTTGATGAATTCCTTGACGATCTTGCCGCTGGGGTCAATCAGGAATGTATTCCGCGCAGCGACCGTGCCGAGCTGTGGCGCCTGCGGAATGGTCATCGTGGATCCGTAGAGGGCGACCACTTGCTTGTCTGAGTCGGAAAGCAACTTGAACGCCATGCCGTCCTTGGCGCACCACTCCTTGTGCGATTCCACGGTGTCCACGCTGACTCCCACGATTATGGCGTTGATTGCGTCATATTTTGCCTGGTCGCGCTGAAAGCCGTGAGCTTCGATCGTGCAGCCCGGGGTCTGGTCTTTGGGATAAAAATAGAGGACCACCCACTTGCCGCGAAGGCTATGCAGGCTGAGCGGTGTGCCTTCCTGCGAGTTCAATGTGAAATCGGGAGCCATGCTGCCCACGGCGGGCACCGCCGTCGCTTGATCATCCGCATGAATCGCGGGGGCTTGAAACGCCGGATAGGACATTCCGGCCAGTGCGATCATCAAGAACAGATATGGAAGCATGCGTACTGCTGCGCGTCGCGAATTCTTCATGTCGGGAATCTCCTCGTCTAGTGCTCCGCCTGTGGCGGTTCGTGCAATCACTATAACGCCCAGCGGTCCATATTTCATCCCTGATGGGCGATCGTGGGAGCGCGCCCGGCACCGCGGACTTCTGGTACTCTAGACGCTCCGGACCGCCGCACCAGGTACCGGAGAGGCATATACCTTACTCCAAGGATTTATTCGGTGGATCATTTGACAACCTCTGAACGCGGGACAAAGCGAGCTTTCAATTTCAACGCCGGACCGGGAGCGCTACCCCTTCCGGTCCTCGAGCGCATGCGGGAAGAATTGCTCGATTACGGTGGCACCGGCATGTCCGTAATGGAAATGAGCCACCGATCGCCTGAATTCGAAACCATCAGCGACAATGCCGAGCGGTCTCTGCGTCGCGCGCTCGCGATTCCCGACGATTACGCGGTCACGTTCCTGCAAGGCGGAGGCAGCCTGCAATTCGCGATGGTGCCGATGAATCTGTACCAGGTCGGAAAACCGGTGGACGTGCTCCACACCGGCTCCTGGACAGCAAAGGCCATCGAAGAACTTAAGAAAATCGCGCAGTATCGGTTGGCGGCTTCAACCGAGGCTGAGAAATTCACGCGGGTACCGAGGGACAACGAGATCAAGCTGGCGCCGGATGCGTCGTACGTGGCCATGTGCACGAACAACACAATCGAGGGCACGCAGTGGACGTCCATACCAGCCACCGGGAGCGTGCCGTTGGTCGCGGACATGTCGTCGGACATCGCTTCCAAGCCGGTGGACGTGCGGAAATTTGGCCTGATTTTTGCGGGCGCGCAGAAGAATCTCGGGCCTTCGGGAGCTACGATCGTAATCATCCGGCGCGATCTCGCTGACTCCGCGAGCGACAAGATCGCCAAGATTCTTCAGTACCGCACCCAGATCAAGGAGCGCTCGCTTTATCACACGCCTTCGACTTTTGCGGTTTACACAGTCGGACTAGTCCTCGAATGGCTCGAGGCGCAGGGTGGCGTCGGAGCAATCGAGAAACGCAACGCAGCTAAGGCGAAGCTCCTCTACGACACGATTGACTCGAGCGGCTATTACCGATGCCCCGTGGAGCGCGAATCGCGTTCGAAGATGAATGTCGTTTTCCGCGTCGCCGGCGGCGACGAAGCGGTCGAGGCCAAGTTCGTGAAGGAATCCGAGGCTGCGGGCATCGCGGGCGTGAAAGGCCACCGATCGGTCGGCGGCATGCGCGCGTCGCTTTATAACGCGATTACCTTCGATGCAGTCGAGGTGCTTACGGGCTTTATGCGTGAGTTTGAGCGCAAGAACGGCTGAAAAATGGCCACTTCAGGCCCAATTCAGCCCTGCGGACAACATACCACAATACTGTGGCTTAACTACAACACCACAGCTTGACTTAGCGCTTCGCTGTGGTTATGGTGTGACTTCCATGCGCGCTTCTTCCTCAGAGCCGACCGTGGCCAGGAACCCATCCCAGGCTGCCGATACGTTACCGAATTCGGGACGACGCGGCGCGTCGGAACCGGCAGACGACCGGCGACCCGCCGCGAGCGGTCGGCCCCCTCTGGACGAGTACTTCAACTCCCTTTTCACCGCGTTCGGTCCCCAGCATTGGTGGCCGGGCAAAACACAGTTCGAGGCAATTGTCGGCGCGATCCTGACCCAGAACACATCGTGGACGAACGTGGAGCGCGCGATTTTGAATTTGCGGGGCGCAGGCCTGCTGTCGCCAACCGCGATGGAACAGGCTCCCATGCGGCGTCTGGAGCGCATGATTCGGTCGTCCGGCTATTTCCGGCAGAAGGCCCGGAAGCTGAAAGCCTTCTGCGAATTTCTGCGTGCTGAATACGGCGGTTCACTCAAGCGAATGTTCGAAACGCCCACGATCGTGCTGCGCGTAAAGCTGCTCGGCGTCTTCGGCATTGGTCCAGAGACCGCTGATTCCATCCTGCTGTATGCTGGCGAACACCCGGTGTTCGTTGTGGACGCGTACACGAAACGCATGCTCTCGCGCCACGGCTGGACTCAGGAAAAAGCGAAATATGACGATGTCCGCTGGATGTTCGAGCGCGAGTTTCCGGGTGACGTGAAACGGTTCAATGAATTTCACGCCCTGATCGTGAACACCGGCAAAAAATTCTGCCGAACGCACGATCCGCTCTGTGGAGAATGCCCGCTGGGACGCTACCTCGAGGAGGGCCGGTAAGGTGAAGCGGCAGCGCAAAAGCGATCTTTGGCTGACGATTGGCGGGATCGTCGTCGTATTGCTGGCGGCGGCCGTATTCACGCTGGGGTCCCTCAATATTCCTCTGCGCCCACAGCAAGGGAACACGTTTGTCGTTTTTTTTGCGCTCTCCACGGTAATCGTCGCAGCGCTGCTGGTCTTCTCGCTAATTCTAACGCGCAGCCTGGTGCGCCTCGGGGCCGAACGGCTCAGCGGGCAAATGGGCTCGCGCTTCAAAGTCAAAATGGTTTTCGGCGCGATGGGAGTTTCGCTCCTGCCCATCCTCTTCCTGTTTTTCTTCAGCTACGCGCTTGTGAACCGGACGTTAAATAACTGGTTCCCGCACCCGCTCGAAGTTGCCAACGAACAAAGCCAGATTCTGCTGACTCATTTTGAAACCACCGAATTCGATCGTCTCAACCATCTGGCCGCGGAGGCATCCGTTCACGGAGCGCCGGATGTAGATTTTCTTGCCCGGAACCATGCCATTGATATTTCCTGGGTCGCCGATGCGAACGGAAGGATTATCTCGAGTTCCGATTTCACCAAGGTATCGAACGTAGATCCGGCCGTACAAGGCAGCGCCCGTACTTTTTCGGCGGCGATCTCCCCCGAGTCCGTTCAGACAATCCGCAGTGGAGCGCGCGTCTGGAAGGTGAATGGCGAGCTTTATCTGGCGGGTAGCGCCCCGCTAAAAGATGGAACACTCTATGTTGCGCGCCATTTGCCCGGCGATTTTTCCGAACGGTACGCGGACATCGAATCGCAAACCGACATTTACCAGCAACAGAAGCAGCACCTCCGCGCTTACAAACGCGAAATCCTGCTGGCCCTCATGCTGGTCACGCTGCTCCTGCTATTCACGACCACATGGGTCGCACTTTTCCTTTCCAAGCAGGTGACCGTGCCGATTCAAGCGCTGGCGGAGGCTACGCGGGAAATTTCGCGCGGCAACTTCGACCATCGCATCGAGGTGCACGCGCAGGACGAACTGGGCACGCTGGTCCGCTCCTTCAATCGCATGACCGAGCAGCTCGGCGAAGGCCGCCGTCAGATCAATGAATTCACACAGAGCCTCGAGCAGGCGATCGAGGAACGCGAGCGCCGCCGGAAATTGATGGAGGCGATCCTCGAAAATATTCCCACGGGCGTCGTGTCTCTGGACGCGTCCGGCGACGTGGCACGCGTGAATACTGCCGTCGCCACGATTCTCGGGGATTCCTCGCGCGGCGCCCATACGCTGGCGGAGCTGCTGGGTGACGAAGCGGCGCGTGCGGTGATGCATCTGATGCGCCGGTCGCTCCGGATGGGCGCCGCGTCTCGTGAAATCGAAATCGCCACGGCAGGCCGCCTGGTGCGCACGGCCGTGACGGTCACCTCGCTTGGCCCGCGGAAGTCCAATCCGGGTTTCATCGTCGTAATTGACGACCTCACAGATCTACTGCAAGCGCAAAAGGCGGCTGCCTGGCAGGAAGTGGCGCAAAGGATCGCGCATGAGATCAAGAATCCGTTGACACCCATTCAGCTTTCGGCTCAGCGCTTGCTGCGATATCTGGATCGCTCAGCGGCCGCACATCCCGCGGCGCAGCGCACTGAATTTGAAAAATTGTCGGCGGAGTGCGCGGGCCTGATTGAACGCGAAGTGCAGACGCTAGAATCTTTGGTGGATGAATTCTCGCAGTTCGCACGATTCCCTGCCGCGCGACTCGCTTCGGCTAATTTGAATTCCATCGTCGAAAGCGCGCTCGAGCTTTTTCAGGGGCGGCTTGACGGCATTATTGTCTCGACCGATCTCGCAGGTTCATTGCCTTCGGTGAAGGCTGATCCGGAGCTTATTCGCCAGGTCGTGGCAAACCTGATAGACAACGCCGCGGAGTCCATGGAAGGCTCCCCGATCCGCCGGTTGCGCGTTTCCACTCGCACAGAAAGCGATGGAGACGCCGTCGTAGTCGAAGTCTCCGATAGCGGCCACGGAATTTCGCCCGAGGACAAAGAAAAACTATTCTTGCCGCATTTCTCGACCAAGGGACGCGGCACCGGCCTGGGCCTTGCGATTGCCAGCCGCATTATCGCCGAGCATAACGGCACGATTCGCGTCGAGGACAACATGCCCGCTGGCGCGCGCTTCCTGATCCGCTTCCCTGCCGCCGAAGTAGGAATCTCCACGCAAGCAAGCTGAGGACACCGACGAAATCATGGCCAGCATACTCATCGTTGACGACGAAACCGGCATCCGCGAATCGCTCGGAGCCCTGCTGCGCGACGAAGGCTACGAGGTGGATTCCGTCGCCTCCGGGGAGGAATGCCTCGAGCGAATCGAGCGCCACACGTTTGACCTTATCCTCCTTGATATCTGGCTTCCCAAAATGGACGGCCTCGAAACGCTCGAACGCATGCAGGCTCAGGATGGCGCGCCGGTCGCCGTGATGATCTCCGGCCACGGAAATATCGAAGGCGCGGTGCGCGCCACCAAGCTCGGCGCTTTCGATTTCGTCGAGAAGCCGCTTTCGCTCGACAAAATTGTGGTGGTCGTGCGAAACGCGCTGGAATACGTTCGCCTAGAAGACGAAAACCGCCGCCTCCGCGCCGAACTCGAAGGGCGTCACCAGATTCTCGGCGGAAGCATCCCGATGAAGGCGCTGCGCCAGCAGATCGCGCTGACTGCGCCAACTACCGGGCGCGTTCTGATCTACGGTGAAAGCGGCACCGGCAAGGAACTGGTAGCGCGAGCGCTCCATGCCAGCAGCCAGCGCAACGAGAAGCCGTTTGTGGAGGTTAACTGCGCGGCGATTCCGGAGGAGCTGATCGAATCCGAAATGTTCGGCCATCGCAAAGGCAGCTTTACGGGCGCGAGCGAAGACAAGGTCGGGAAATTCCAGAAGGCCGATGGCGGCACGCTCTTTCTCGACGAAGTTGGCGACATGAGCTTGAAAACGCAATCGAAGGTTCTGCGCGTGCTTGAGGAGCAGCGCGTGGAACCGCTCGGATCGAACACGCCGGTCACTGTGGATGTTCGCGTGATCGCCGCGACAAACAAGAAACTCGAGGAAGAGATTAGCCGCAACGCTTTTCGCGAGGATCTTTTCTACCGGCTCAACGTGATCCCCTTCTACGTTCCCGCGCTCCGCGAACGAACCGAAGACATTCCCATTCTCGCAGCGCACTTCCTAAAGGAATTCTGTGAGGCGTACGGAAAAAAGCCCAAAGAGTTCTCGGCGCCAGCGATGGAAGTGCTGCTGATGTATCCGTGGCCCGGAAACGTGCGCGAGCTGCGGAACCTGGTCGAGCGCCTGGTGATCATCTGCCCGTCGCCGCGCATCGAACCGCACCATTTGCCGCCCGAGCTATTTCGCGGCGCATCCAAAAGCCCGCAGAAACCCTACGAAAGCCTGCACGAGGCGCGATCCGCGTACGAACGCGAATTTGTCCTTCGTAAACTCGAAGAGAATCGGTGGAACATGACCAAGGCCGCGGCTGCGCTCGGTCTCGAACGCAGTCACCTGTACCGCAAGATGCGTTCCCTCGGCATCGCGCCCTCGAAAGCTTCGTGATGCAAATCGAAAAGTCAGCAATGCGAAAGTGGTCGTTAAGCATCGCGCTCGTCCTGAACGTCCTATTCGGTGGCGCGTCTTCCGGCCAGCCGCAGGGCGCCGCACCGGTCGAGGCAGCGAAAACCCCGTACGTCGTCTTCCTCGGAACGGGCACTCCGGGCCCCACGCCCGACCGTCAGGGGCCTAGCCTCGCGGTGATCGCTGGCGACAAAGCGTATCTCGTAGATGTCGGCGTCGGAGTGGTGCGGCAGGCAAACGCTGCGTATGCCAAAGGAATCAAGGCGCTGAGTCCGCGCGGCCTGGACATCGCGTTTGTTTCTCATCTGCACTCGGACCATACCATCGGACTGCCCGACCTGATTCTGACTCCCTGGGTACTGGGCCGGATCGAACCGCTTGAATTGTATGGTCCGCCAGGAATCTCGGCGATGGCGGAGAATCTTCTGAAGGCGTATCAGGAAGACATCCACATTCGCACGACCGGGCTCGAGCAGGGGAACCTGACCGGATATAAGGTGAATTCCCACGAGGTAAAGCCGGGCGTGATATTTCGGGATGCGAATGTTGAGGTGACCGCATTTGCAGTGCGGCATGGAAGCTGGCCGCTCGCTCTCGGATACCGATTCGACGCGGGCGGCAAGAGCATCGTCTATTCCGGAGATACCGCTCCGGCGGAGAGCGTGGTGCAGGCCTGCAACGGATGCGACCTCCTGATCCACGAAGTGTATTTCGGCACGCCCGCGAACGCCGTGCATTCGTCGGAACACTGGGCTCGATACATGGCCGCGTTTCATACGTCGGCCCCGGAACTTGCGGACATCGCCACGAGAGCCCATGCCAAAGCGCTCGTGACGACGCACCTTGCCCTAATGGCCAACGCAACTGAGGCAGACCTGATTGAGGCGCTGAAGAAGGGCTATGGCGGCAAGGTCACGGTTGCCCACGATCTCGATGTGGTGACGCCCTAAGGCTCCGTTTGTTCCTGTTGCATTTCGCCGAGTTCTTCAAGCTGGCGGTGCCAATCGAGCTGCCGCACCAGAACGGCATTCTGGCGCCAGTTGGGCTGCACCTTGACGAAGAGCTCCAAGAAAATGTGAGTGCCAAGAATGGACTCGATATCTTTGCGCGCCTGCGTGCCGATTTTTTTCATGGTCTCGCCGCCCTTGCCGATCAGAATCCCCTTCTGCCCCTCGCGCTCCACGTAGAGCGTCGCGCGAATCTTTACCAGCTCCTTCTTTTCCTCGAAGCTGTCCACCAGCACGGCAATGGCATGCGGCACTTCTTCGCGCGTCGCCAGGATGGCCTTCTCACGGATCAGTTCCGCGGCGAGAAAACGCTCCGGCTGATCGGTGAATTGGTCCGCAGGAAAATACGGAGGCGCTTCGGGCAGCCGCGCGAGCCACGCATCCACAAGCGCCGGACAGCCTTCTCCAGTGAGCGCAGAGATGGGAAAAACCTCCGCGAAATCGTGCAGCCCGTTATAGCGCTCGATCAGCGGAAGGAGCAGATGCTTGCGGACCTGGTCCACTTTGTTGAGGAGCAGAAAGATCGGCCCGTGAAAGCGCTGCACCCACTCGAGCGAGAACTGGTCCCCCGCGCCGAATCCCGCCGCGGCGTCCACAATCAGCGAGAGCACGTCCACACCCTCGAGCGCGTGCTGCGCTTCGTCCATCATCTGCCGGCTCAGAACATTCTTCGGCTGGTGAATGCCGGGTGTGTCAATCAGAATGATTTGCGCGTCATCGCGGTTTAAGATGCCCTGGATGCGATTCCGCGTAGTCTGGGGCTTCGGCGAAACGATCGCGACCTTTCGGCCCACGAGCGTATTCACGAGCGTGGACTTGCCCGCGTTTGGGCGGCCCACGATGGCGACGAATCCGGATCGGAAGGACATGCAGGTGGAATTGTACGCCAGGCGGGGCCGGACGCGCCGCATCTTCCGTTCAGCACAGCGTGGATCAATTCTAGTGCGGGTTCTTGCGAGGCGACGTCGGGCGGGTCTGGCTTGCAGGCGGAATCTGCAACTGCATCAAAGGATCGCCGAATAGATTCCAGGTGCGGCGAACGTCCGCATCCACAATTCCAGTTTTGGCGGACAAAACCGCTTTGCCGATCGGAAGCGCCGGATTGGCTTTCCATTCGCCTAACAGCGCTTGATCCATCGTCGCCTGAGGCGGTGCGTTCGTGAAGCCGGACGAAGACCAAACCGCAACCGCGCCTCCATTGGGCGCGATCATCAGAGACGTCGCAAGAGTGGTGTCGTAAACGTCCTGGAAATATCCGTTTAGGCAGTCCATCAGCAGATATACGGGCAAGCGGTCGCCGTTTGAAAGGCTCGTGGCCGAGGTATCGTCGAAGAAGTCCGCGAAGGACCACTGCTCTTCCGATCCGTGGCCGAGATAGTTCACAAGCAGCGCGCCATTATTGAGCCCCGCGAGGATTTGTTGCTTGATCGCCGTGGGATCCTGTCCATCGGCCAGGATCTTCGTCGTTGTCAGCGAAGCCGGCAGATCGGCAGCCGCGGCATTTGCCGACGTTGTGAAGTCCGCGCCGATATTCTGGTCCGCAATCACCAGCGCCTGCTGGTTCCAGCTTCCGGCGCCGGCGCCGCGCTCGTAACCTACAATCTTGGAAACGACCAGCGCGGTCTCAGCCGGCGTATTAACAGGCAGCCGTCCGATCGGAATCGTGCCAAAACCAGTTTGCTTGAAGTCGGTCAGCCAATCGTCGGAAGCTGTCTTGAACGCGGCTGTTTCGATCATCCGGGACGGCACAAAGTCGGAGTCTCCAAGCCCAAGATAATTTCGCGGATCGAACGACGCGCCGCCCACCAGCAGGACCGCCTGCGGACGCGTGCGCCAGCTCGTCACCGCGAGCTCGAAATAGCTCTGTACCGCAAACGGGCTCCGCTCGCCGTAGTTGAACGCGTCAAAGATCTGATCGGTCGTCACCTCGGTGACGGAGTCGCCCTTCATCTCGTGGAGTTTCACCAGCGGCGCGACGCTTGCCGCAAAATCCGGATACGCGATCACGATGAGGTCCGCGCCCGATTGCTGCCGGTCGAGGTTGTTTGGCGCATGGTACGCGAGACCCGCCGGCGCGGAGATCTGATCGCTCGAGAACCCGAGGAGAGTGCGTTCCGCGCCCCGCGAACCCGGAATCGAAAGCGTGATTCCGAAGCTCGATCCATCGGATGCGATCGGACCCGTCAATTGAGTGATCGCGAGCGGATCGGTGATGTCCAGCACGTGGATCTGGCCGTTACTGAATCCATTGATGTGCACCGTATCGCCGGAGGACGCCGTCGCGCGCAGCCAGTCTGAGTCGGCCGTGTAGGTATGCGCGTAGTGCAAGGCGATTGATTGAACCAGGTTGACGTCATTGTCGCCGTTGAGGGCCGTGAGCGTGACGGTGTTCGCGCCATTCTGCAGCAGACTGTTGCTGATGGTAAAGGTGTTGGTCACGTTTACCATATTCGCGAAATCCATTTCGCCGACCGGAGATCCGTTCAACGCGACCGAGACGCTGTGCGGCTGCTCGTCGGTGACTCCCTGCAGCGTCACATCCATGGTGACCGGCAGGCTCGACGTCCCGTCAATGTGCGCGACGTTTATGACTTGATCCACTGGATCGGACGTGACGATTGCACCGAAGAAATTGTCGTTATTTTCGCCATTCAGCAACGCGGCGAAATACGTGGTGCGCTGCTGGAAAAGAACCGTGAACGGGAAGCTAGGATCGCTGGCGGCTCCGCTGCCTGCAGCCGCCATAGCGGAAATTCTCTTGCCCTGGTGCGAACCCCGCACCAGCCAATAGACGCGCGTTCCCGAATACGGAGTATCAATGCCAGTGCCATAGAATTCGATGCTGTCGCTTGCGCCGAGAGGTCCAGTCTGCTTTCCGATAATCAACAACGGCTGCTCAACGCCCTCGGCATAGAGCTGCAACATGCGCGCGTCCGCGCCCGGCGGCATACCCGCTGCCACCAACTGACTGCGCGTGACTTGATACCATCCCTCGCTCGTCACCGATATCTTGACCGCGGGTTCTCCGTTAAGAGACGCGGCCGATTCACTGGCCGGAACCTGCGCAATCAGGGGTTGCGGCGTCGTTAGCATTCGTGTGACCGGGCCGGGCTCCGGTGCGGCGGAGACCGCTGTCGTCGGATTCATCTGACCCAACATGCGCGCCTGCGCTACGGGTTCTGAACTCGTAGCGACTGACTCCGCATAAATCGGTCCGTGCAGCGTGCGCGTGCCGTTTATATCCACATCCTCGAGCCAGTAACCCGATTGCGAACCGCCTTGCGCATCAATCCATTGATAGGATTTCGCTCGGTGCTGTGGCAGGCCGCCGCGAAGCAGCAGCGCCGATCCGGCGATCAGCGACGGATCAATCTGATGGCGGCCCTGCACGTCTTCTCGATACAAATGGAATCCCAGGTTCCGAGATTCTTCGCGCGTCTGCCATTCGAGCAGTGTTCCGCCACCGGGCATCGTCTGCGCCTTGAACGAAACCAAATCCACCGCAGTAGCAGATTGGATCGTCGAAATGGCGGTCGAAGAATTGTTCGTCAGGTTCGGATCGCTCGTTGTCGAGCTGACCGTCGCGGTGTTGGACGTCAGCGTACCCGACCCAGTAAACGTCGCCGCGTTCACGTTGATCGTGATGATCACCAAGCCGCCGACGCTCACCGATCCGAGAGTGCAAGTAACCGTCGTGGTTCCGGTGCAGCTTCCCTGCGAGGCTGGAATCGAGACCGAACTGAAAGTTACCGTGCTTGGCAGGATATCCGTAACGGTCACGCCTTGCGCGACTGCGGGGCCGTTGTTCGTCACCTGAAGCGTATAGGCCAGGTTTGTGTTCAGGTTGACCGGCTCGGGCGACGCCGTTTTCAGGATGGCCACATCGGACTGGCTCGGCGATGCGACGGTTGAGTGCACCGTGGGCGCGGTATTGTTCGACAGGTTCGGGTCATTCGTCGTCGGGCCAATAGACGCCGCGTTGTTGGCGGTAGTTCCCGGCGCGGTGCCCGCGACAACGGTCATCACAAATGTGAACATCGCGGAAGTGTTGGCTGCCATCGAAACAGGCCCATTGCATGTGAACTGGCCGCCGGAAGGAGCATTGCACGTCCAGCCCGTCGGAAAGGGCGTAGTGGACGTGACAGTCAGACACGCGGACGTACCGCCCGGCGGAGAAGGAAGAGTGCACGAAAACGTGTCGGTCAGGACAGGATTGGTGACAGCAGCAGGCCCATTGTTCGTGACCACCACCGTATAAGCGATCTTGTTTCCGGCAAGCACGGTAGTAGGAGTGCCCGTTTTTGTAACGGCCAAGTCTGCCTGACCAGCCGTCGCCACCACTGTTGTGACCGTTGCGTAATTGTTCGACGGATTTGGATCGGTCGTCCCCGACGAGACGTTTGCAGTGTCGGTAGCGGTCGTTCCGGAGACTGTGCCCGAGGCAACGGTCAATACAAAGGTAAACGTCGCCGAGGTGTTTGCCGCCATCGAAGCCGGACCATTGCAGGTGAACTGGCCGCCGGAAGCAGCACCGCAAGTCCAGCCAGTCGGAAACGGCGTAGTAGAGGTCACACTCAAACACGCGGACGTACCGCCCGGTGGCGTTGGAAGAGTGCACGAAAACGTGTCGGTGAGGACAGGATTCGAAGCAGCCGCGGGCCCATTGTTCGTCAGCGCTACCGTGTAGGTGATCGTGCCGCCGGCCAGCACCGGATTAGGAGTGCCCACATTCGTGACCTGCAGGTTCGCTGTAGTCGCGGCGCCCACAATCGTCAACACCGTCGCCGAGTTATTCGTGAGTGTCGGATCGTTCGTGCCCGACGTGACAGAATCCGTGTCCGTGATCTGCGTTCCCGTCGCGGTACCGGGGACGACTTGAACTGCCACAGTAAATGTCGCCGCTCCTGATGCTCCCGAGGCTACGTCCGCGTTTTTGCAGGTGATCACGCCCGGATTACCCACGCCCGGATTCGTGCAGCTCCAACCCGCCGCGCCAGCTCCTGAAATTGCGATGGATTGATATGTCGTGTTCGCTGGTATGGTTTCAGTGAACACCGCATTTACGGCGTCGAAGGGTCCGTTGTTCGTCGCCGTCTGCGTGTACGTGATGTTGTTGCCAGGCACGACGGGGTTCGGCGTCCCCGCATTCGTCACCGCCAGATCCGCTCCGGCACAATAAGCGCCGGATTGGGTGCCAGGCGTTTGCGTGATCGTTAGCCCGGAGGATATCAAGCCCATCTGTCCAGCCGTGGCTCCATAAGCGTCATTCGCAAGCGTGGTCCACCCCGGGTTGCCGCCACTGACATTCGCGCTAGAAGGCGCCGACGACGTCAAAATGGCGCCGCCCCCTCCGCCTCCGCCCGGTCCGTGCCGGTTTCCCGGAAAAGGAGTGCCCGGCGGATCTTCCGGCCAGGTGACTCCGCCATTCCCGCCTACCGCGCTAATCGCGAGACCAGTCAGCCCACCACTATTTGCAAATACGAGAACCGCGCCTCCCGCTCCACCGGCTCCGCCTCCGTCGTTTTCTGTTTCAAGCGCCGTCTGGCCGTTTGCCGTGATCGAGCCCGAACCTGTCACTGAACCCGTGTGGACGATTACGATAGCGCCACCCGCAGCTCCGCTGCTGTTGATGCCTGTGCCGGTGCCACCAGTGTCTGTTCCCGGATTCCAAAAAGTTCCATTGTTCGTGGTTCCTGCGCCGCCGCCACCACCCATGATGATTGCGTTGGTGGATGCAGGGAACGGCGCACCGCCAAAACCACCGACGATCCCGGCGCTGCTCCAGCCGAATCCGCCGATGCCGCCAGTTCCACCGTTGCCGCCGCCCCCACCGCCGTCGTTCTGATCGTTCGCGGTCGGATCGGCGTCGGTTCCGCCTCCTCCAGCGTTTCCCGGAGCACCGCGCGCATAGCTCCCGTTCGGATAACCCTCGTTCCCTGTATTAGTGAGTCCTGTTAGCGTTGCATTGGCAATGTAGGTTTGCGTGCCCGCAATACCCTCGCCCTTTGAGCCATTTGTCGTCTGCGTCGAGAGCGTCACATAATCCGTAGCCAGCGTCCCTGCCTGCCCCGTCAGCGTCCGGCCCGCGCCTCCGCGGAAACCATCGGCATCCACGGCCACAGTACCGCCCAGTGTGAGTTGTGCATCAACGTCCAGTGCCAGGACTCCGCCGGTCGCTCCGTTCCACGGCAGCGCCAGAAGGCCCGAGCTCAAGGTCGCTGACGTGTACTGCGGCACGCGAATCACTTGGAACGTAGCCTGCCCCGCTGTCGGATTCGTCGTGGGCGCCGCGGCAGCATTGATGTACGTGTTCAGCAATCCGCCGCCCGCACCGGTGCCGGTAAACGTGACCGTACCGCCAGCCGCAGTTACCGGCGTCGCATTGGTCGCAGTCACGAATTCGAATAATCCAGAGCTTCCGAGACTCGTGGAGCCTGAGCCAGGGTCGCCCGGCACGCCATCTCCGTACGCGCTGGTGTTTTCAGTAGCCGTCGTGTTGATCGTTGCGTCCTGCATCTGGATGATCAGCAGCAAGTCGCCGCTCGATATGGACGTCTGCGCCGACGGAGCTCCCGCCGCAGCTCCGAGAGCGATCGAAGTCGAGCCTGCCGCCACCGTGCCGACGCCTGCTCCCGGAGGATAGTAGGCATTCACCACACCGGTCAGCGTCCCTCCCGCGCCATCCTTGCCGGGAGTCGCACATACAAGCGGTTGCACCACGGTCAAAACTGTCACCGAGTTATTCCCCGGGACAGGATCGGTCCCCGTGGTCGAAACGGCCGTGACGTTCGTCATCGTGTTCGCGGTTCCGGAGGTCGTCCCACTAACGGTGATCGTTATCGGAGTAGACAGCGGATACGCCACCGTACCGAGGTTGCATGTGATTGTGTTAGGCGTGCCGCCCGTGGCAGCTCCACAACTTCCGGAAGTCGTTGTGGCGGACGCGCCGACCAGCGTCGAGGGCAAGGTATCCACCACCGAGACGCCCGTGCCGGCAGCCAATCCCAAATTCGTGACCTGAATCGTGTAAGTGATCGGCGACGACACGAATACGGGCGTCGGCGACGCCGTCATCGAAACTGCAAGGTCGGAGGCGCCCGTCGTCTCGACCAGCACCGAAGTTGTCGTCGCGTTGTTCGACACCACCGGATCGGTGGTCGTTGACGTCACGTCCGCGGAGTTCACGATTGTCGTCCCAGCCGCCGGCGCTGCGGGCGTAGGACCCGGGTTAACAGTCACCTTGTACGTGAACGCAGTCGTCGTCGTCCCGCTATTTAAGTTGGCCCCATCGGTGCAAATAACCTGCCCGGTCGCGCCCGCCGCAGGCAGCGTGCCGCAGGTCCATCCGGCCGGAGGATTCATCGAAGCAAACGTTGTGTTCGGCGGCGTCGCCTGATAGAGAACGGCGGTCACTGCCGCGTTCGGGCCATTGTTCGTGACAGTTTCGGTGTAAGTGATCGTGGAGTTTGGCACGACTGTGTCAACCGCGGCCGCCGACGCAACCTGCGTCATCGAAAGATCCGCGCCCGCTACCGTAATCGTGTTCGACAGGAGCGAGTTGTTCCCGGGATTCGGGTCCGTCGTCGTCGAATTGATCGAAACCGTGTCGGTGATTGTCGAGCCACCAGCCGTCTCGGGGTCCACCTGCACGATAAACGCAAATGTCGCCGTGCTGGAAGCGGGCATGGCCGCTGAGCGCGTACACGTAAGCGTGCCTGTGCCGCCCACTGCGACGCCCGAACAGTTCCACGTTCCCGTGCCTCCCGTCCTGGTGAAGGACACGTACGTGGTTCCTGCCGGAATCGTCTGAACGACTGAGGGAGCGTTGGCGGCGTTTACAGTGCTGTTATTTATTACCGTTTGCGTGAAAGTGATCTGCGCGCCAGTCGCGATCGGCGTCGGCGCGCCGTTATTCGCCGTCACCTGAAGGTCAGCCTGCCCCGCTGCAGGCGCCGCATGCAGCAGCAGCGCCATCAGCATGAAGACCGCCGGAGCCAGCGCCGTGCGGAAACGCCCCACTCTCAGCGCGCCCGCGCGCAACATGCGAACCGCCAGCGCTCGAAATCCATGCAACAAAGATGTTCCGCGAGCCGTCACTGAAATCGTCTTTCCGCCGCGCTCGATCGCAATCACTCTCCCGAGCAGCTTCGCCGCGAGCGCATCGTTCTGCTGGCCCGCATCACCGCGCGTCACAATCGAGCCTGTCGTCGAATCCCACCCCACTACGCGATGCAACACGAATCCCCGATCGCCGCGCGTTAGCGCGATATCTCCGCGTTTCGGCCTGCCCGCAGACAGAGGCGCCACAACGACCGTGTCGCCATCCAGCACGTTCGGCTGCATGCTCCGCCCGTCCGCGCGAAATCGGACTCGCACGCCATCATCGAGCGCTGCCTCGCACACCACCGCGAACTGCAAGGAGTCGCGCGTTTCCAATGTCTTAGACTCCCTCACGGAAAATCGCCTCCACTGCGCTTTTGTCCGGGAGAAATCGGAAGATCGAGCATGGAATTTCCCGCGCCACGCGGTCCAGAAACCGCAGCGTGAATTGCAAACCTTTCGGAGAATGATGCGGCACGAAACTGCGCGTGAAAAGTTCGGCGGCGGCGCGTCCCGGGGAAAGCGACAGCAGCTCGGTGTGGTCGCTGTGCTCCAGCAAATAGAGTCTCAAAAGCGGCGCGCATTCAGGAGATGCGATGCCCGCATCGCCGTGCCACGGCGTTCCGTACATCCAGATCCGCCCGTCGCGCACGCGAAGGATGATCCGGTCGTCGCTCAAAATCTGTGCGTTTGATTCCGATTTCCACAGCCGCGCCGTCGTGCTCTTCCCCGCGCCCGAGTGCCCCAGGAAAAGATGCCCTTGCCCCGCTTCATCCACGATTCCCACGGCATGCGTTTCCACTCCTTCGCCGCACGCGAGGCGATGAATCATCAGCAGCTCATCCAGCGGATACTCCAGCGGGTAGATAGGCTTGCGCTCATCGAAATAAGGTCGAAATAGCTGCAGATGGCCGCGCCTGAATCCCGGATCGAACCAGGCAGCCTTGTACGGCGAAGCGCCAAGATAAGGGGTGGAAAAATAAAACCGATAGCCGCCTGATTCCTCAAACAACCGCCACAATCCGCCTGAATTGAAGAGCGGCTCTCCCGATGGAATCTCCAGGCTGTCGGTCCACTCCACCTGAATTTGAATGTCGCCCAGGCTCGGCTCCACGATGAAATCCCGCAGCCCCGGATCGAGCGCCATTTCAATACTTCCGTCGCTGAAAAGACCGAAGCTCGTCCCGCCCACGCGAAAGGCAAGCCGCTGCCTCTCGTTCGGCTTCGATTGCTCGAAGGCTTCAGCGACAACAATGTCCGACGAAACGACTGACATGGGAGAATCCGCCTCGATCAGGAGCCCGGCGTACGGCAAAACAGTGCGCCACAAGAACTATTGCCCGGGCCGGCCACGCCCGAAACCTTGCAGTGGCCAAGGACGGCTTCATCCGGCCGCAAACTTACGCGGATGATCCGGGGAGCCTCGTAAGGCTTCCGATCTTCTTTCTCTGGTTGATTCCCTTCGCTCATTACTTGGCCGTTTGTTCCTTTTATGCGTGATGCGTCGCGCACGACCCGCAGCCGCCGCTCGCGCATCCCCCCGCGGGCTGCAGCACGTTGAATGCGGGAGGCGGTGTCTTGCCGCCCGCCCACAAGCTCGGATCCGATTCCTGTTTCTTGATTCGCTCGGCCGATGCCATCAACTCGTCATGCGCTTCGCCGGGCTTGCAGCACGAACAATCTCCGTGCTCGGGCACGTCATATCCAAGCGCGTACGCGCGCAAATGCGCGACCTGGCAGAGAAAATCCACCGGTGATTCGGCGTCGCCGTTTTCCAGTTCGCCATTCGCCGGACACATTCCGCAGATCGAACGAATCTTGCAGGTATCGCATATCGTGGGCCGTGTTCGCGGTTGATTGCGAATTGCGAGTAGTGGACCTTCCCATCCTTCGCGAAATCCTTTGCTGCGAATGTTGTAGTCCTGCTGATGGGAGATCACGCAAATGCTCATTTCGCCCGTCGGATCAATGGCGCAGCCGTTCATCCCTCCGCCGCAGAAATAGCGATGGTCGTCGTCGGGCGTCGCGACCAGGGGCGCCGCAAGATCGCGCTCAATCAGCCGGCCGTATTCGTGCGCGCGCTTCGGATCGAAATAGTCCAGCGCCACCACTTCTTCTGGGGTCATTCGGACGGCAACCGGGCTTTGCGAACAATCCACTCGCGGATTTATCAGCGAATCGAATTTGAATTCGACGTGAAATTCTTCCTCGGCCATCCGCTTCATTTCGTAAACTTCGTGCTGATTGACGCTGGTTGGCACGGTCTTCAGCTTCAGCGGCAGCCCGCGCTCGAGCAGGAGCCGAATTCCCCTCATGCACCGATCGTACGAGCCGGGAACCTGTGTCAGCGCTTCGTAGGTCGCGCGCGTGGCCCCGTAAAGCGTGATTTCAATGACGAACGGCCGCCACTCCGCCAGATAGTCGGCAATTCGCGGCGTAATCAACGTCCCGTTCGTAAATAGAGTGACCAGGAAGCCGCGCTTTTTCGCTTCCGTATAGATGTCCAGGAAATCCTTGCGCCCGAAGATTTCGCCACCCGTGTAGCAGATCCAGAGGCAGCCCGCCGCCACCAGCTCATCCAGCAGTTTGCAGTGTTCTTCGAGGGTCAGTTCTTGCGACCGGGCGGTCGCGTCGTTCATGGGAAGGTTGTTATAGCAATGGAGACATTCGAGCGGGCACCGCCGCGTAACTTCGATGGACACTTCCACGGGCGTACGCTTGCCAAAGTGACGCTCGTGGATTGCCCGGCTAAATGTCGCGTAGGTTGCGTCGTTCATCCCAAGCTCCGGCCGCCTCCAGCCGTAGTTCTGCCCATCCGGTTACTTCTGCTCGATCAATCCCGCCTCGGAGAGGTCGGCGAGAAACTTTTCGGTGTCAGCGGCCGCGTTTTCCGCGGAAAGCCCGTATTCCGATTGAAGGTACGCCGCCAGATCGGTCGCGCTCCGGTTTGCCTCGATCATCGCCCAGAGCGTCGTGCCGGCTTCGTTAAAGGTGTAGATCGAGTCCATGTCCGCTGCACCGCGCCGTATCGGTACAACGATCGCCTCGTCCGCCACAACCCTCGAAACCACATTCCGGCTTTTTTGGATCCTTCGGCCCGGAATTTCGGTCAGTACTTGCATACTTGTCCTGATTTCCCCCGCAATCAACGCTGATTGCTGTACGCGAGAGATTCGGCCGCGCTAGCCCTGCTCGCATTAAGAAGCAGACTGGTACTATCTAAATTAGGTGTGCGTCCTCGGAGGCACAACTACAAATTGGCGTTTACGTGCCAAAACGTCACTACTCTGTGCCAGAACGGCACATTTCGGCTCCGTTGCACCGGGATTTGCCTCTCTTCCGGCGCGTCTCACTTTGGGGATTTGTATGCAGGAATGGACGTGTGCTTCTTAAACCGCGCAGAGATCGTGCCGGAGACGAAATTGTCGAATGTAGGGCATCCGACAAATGGGTAATCGGAGAGAATTGGGGGCCGCCAAGCCGAGGAAGTCACTGGCCTTAGCGTCCGAGGGCATCGCTTTCAGACAAACATGAGCGTTTACGAGCCTGCTTCTAGTGGTGCGCGCCGCCGGAAAGCTCGCGGACGATGTCGCCCACGAATCCTTTGGCGTCCCCAAAGAGCATCAGAGTCTTATCGAAGTAGTACAACGGGTTATCAATGCCCGCAAACCCGGGGTTCATGCTGCGCTTGATCACCATTACGGTTCGGGCCTTATCAACATCCAAAATGGGCATTCCGTAGATCGGGCTGCTCGTGTCGGACCGGGCTGCGGGGTTCGTCACATCGTTCGCGCCGATGATCAGAGCAACGTCGGTCTGCGGCAGGTCGGAGTTGATGTCATCCATTTCCAGCAGCCGGTCATAGGGAATGTCAGCCTCGGCGAGCAGGACGTTCATGTGTCCCGGCATGCGCCCCGCGACGGGATGGATTCCGAACCGGACGTCCACGCCTTTCTTGGTCAGGGCGTCGAAAAGCTCGCGAACCTTGTGCTGGGCCTGCGCCACGGCCATTCCATAGCCCGGAACGATGACGACCTTATTCGCGGCCGCCAGTATCCCGGCCGCCTCTTCCGGCGTCGCGCTCCTCACGGTCTTAGCTTCCGCGGCACCTGCGGCGGTTGCTTGCACCTGACCGAACGCACCGAACAGCACGTTGCTGAACGATCGGTTCATCGCCTTCGACATAATCACGGACAGAATGAAACCGGACGAGCCATCCAGCGCTCCCGCCACGATCAGCAACTTGCTGTTCAGCACGAACCCCATTGCCGCGGCCGATAGCCCGGCATAGGAATTCAGCAGCGAGATGACCGTCGGCATGTCCGCGCCGCCGATCGGGATAATCAGCATCACTCCGAAAAGCAGCGAAATCCCGACCATCACCAGAAAAAGGACGTGGTGCGCGGGATTCAAAACCAGCACTACCGCGATCCCAACTGCCACCAGCAGCATCGCCAGGTTTACGAGGTTTTGTCCCGGATAGGTTACGGGTCGCTGGGGAATGAACTTGAGCTCCTGCAGTTTCCCGGCTGCCATCAGGCTGCCGGTGAACGTGAGGCCGCCCAGGATCACCTCCAGCGACAATACCGACATCGTGAACTTCGGCACGCTGGGAGATCGCAGGAAAAATTCTGCCGTGCCCACCAGCGTGACGCAACACGCGCCGAACGCGTGGCTCACAGCGGTCCGCTGTGGAACCGCTGTCATCTGCACCAGGCCCAGCGGCACGCCGATAATCGCGCCCAGCACCAGCGCGATGGCCACCCACTGATAATCAATTATTCCGCGCTCGAATAGCGTTCCGCCGATCGCCAGCGCCATTCCGATTTCGCCTGCCAGCACTCCGCGGCGGGCCGTGGTCGGCGCGCTCAGCCACATCAACGAAAGCACGAAGAGCGCTGTCGCGATCAGGTAAACGATCTCAATGAGGAAGTTCGCGGGAAGTATCATGTTCAGGGTTTCTGCGGCTTGCTCGACTTGAACATTTTCAGCATTCGATCGGTGATCAGAAATCCGCCGACGATGTTGCTTGTTGCCGCCACGATGGCGACCATGCCGAGCCAAAACGCCAGCTTGCTCTCATGCCGCCCTGCCAGCAGAATCGCGCCCACCACCGCAATCGCGTCCAGCGCATTGGTCAAGGACATCAGCGGCGTATGCAGGAGCGGCGACACGCGCTTGATTACCTGAAATCCGACGAAACCCGCGAGCATGAATACGAAGAGACTGTTGATTAAGACGTCCCCCGACATGGTCCCTTCTCCTTTGAATTCGCCGCGCCGCTCTCTTACGAGCTGCTCTGCGCGGCCAGCGCCGGCAACGAAAAAAACTCCCGAACGCGCGCGTTCACCACTTCTCCGCCCCGCGTCAACAAAGTCTCCCGCGTAATTTCGTCCGCCATATTTAGATTCAGCTTGCCGTCCTTGACCAGGTGCAGCAGGAAAGCCGTCACGTTGCGCGCATAAAGCGAGCTCGCGTGGTACGGCACCGTGCTCGCCAGATTGATGCGGCCGATAATCGTCACGCCGCCATCCACGATCGTTTCGCCCGGCCTCGTCAGTTCGCAATTTCCGCCGCGCTCCGCTGCGAGGTCCACGATCACCGAACCCGGCGCCATGCGGCGCACCATGTCGGCCGTCACCAGCACCGGCGCCTTCTTCCCCGGTACCACTGCTGTCGTGATGACCACATCGTTCTCGCCAACTACTTTGCCCATCGCCTCCCGCTGTCGCGCGTAGAAATCCTCACCCTGCGCGGTCGCGTATCCGCGCGCATCTTGCGCGTCCTTCGCCTCAATCCCCAGTTCGACGAACCGCGCCCCCAGGCTTTGTACTTGTTCTTTCACCACCGGCCGCAAATCGTATGCGGACACCACGGCGCCCAATCGTCGCGCGGTCGCGATCGCTTGCAGTCCCGCCACTCCAACGCCGACGATCAGCACTCTTGACGGCGTGATCGTGCCCGCCGCTGTTGTCAGCATGGGGAAAAACTTCGGCAGCGTGTCTGCCGCGATCAGCACGGCCTTGTATCCGCACGCCGTAGCCATCGAAGAAAGCGCGTCCATGCTTTGCGCGCGTGTGCTTCGCGGCATCAACTCAACCGAAAACGATGTAACGCCCGCGCCGGCAATCTCCTGGAGTATTTCGCGCGATCCCAGCGGCCGCAGAAAACCCATCACCACCTGATCGCGCCGCATCAGCGGCAAATCCGCTTTGCCGGTCTTGTCGTTCGAGCCGTAGCACAGCACTTGTGCGATGATATCTGCCGTGCCGAACACAGACTTGCGATCGGGAGCGATCTTCCCGCCCTTCTCAACGTAGTGCGCGTCCGGGTAGCCGGCCTCCACGCCCGCGCCCTGCTCCACGAAGACTTCCAATCCCGCCTTCGCCAGGTTTGGAATCACCGACGGAACCAGCGCTACCCGCCGCTCGCCCGGAAAAGTCTCTTTGGGTACACCTACAATCACGAAAGCCTCACTCTTCTTATTTCTTTCAGCGACAACCTGTGCGCCGCCCGCCCGAAAGGAGTGACCGAAGTGGCCCGTAGCACCGTCGCGCCCAAAATCGCGACTCACCCCGCCCAAGGCTCCCTATTCTATTCATTGTGGACTGCAAGTCTAGCGGAACGTTGTCGCATCGGGCGTGCGGAGGGTATCACCAAATCGTGGAGGATGGAGTAGAAGAAAAATCCGAATATGATCTCGCGGCCGAGCGATCACTCTCGGCTACTGCGTCTGCGCCGGGCCACCAGGTCCGTCAGATCCCGCGCCGATAGCAGCGCCGTTCACCACGAGTTCGACGCGCCGATTCTGCTGGCGTCCCTCGGCCGTATCGTTCGTGGCCACGGGTTTCGACATGCCGAAACCGAACGCGGTCACGGCGTTCGCGGGCACCATCTGATCAACCAGATATTCGCGCACGGACTCCGCGCGCTGCTCGGAAAGCCGCTGATTGAAATCTTCGCCGCCCACGCTGTCCGTGTGCCCTTCCACCTGCACCTTCAGCGCGGGATATGCCAGCAAGATGCCCGAGATTTTCGCAAGCTTCTCGCGCGCCCCGGGCTTCAGCGTATAGCTGCCCGTGTCGAAAAGCACGTCCGACATGTTCACGATCAATCCTCGGACCGTGTCATGCGTCTGCAAAATGCTGCTCAGCTGCTGCAAGAGTTGCTTGCGCAGCTCGGCTTTCTCGGATTCCGCCTGCGCGGCTGCCAGCTTCGCTCGATCTGCTTCAGCTTCGGCAGCAGCCTTCTGCTGCGCGGCTAACTGCGCTGCCTGCGCGGCCTGTTGAGCCGCCTGCGCCGCCGTCGTCTCCGCCGCGGCCTTCTGCTGCGACGCGAGTTCCGCCGCCTTTTCAGCCGCCTGCTGGCTCGCCAGAGCTGCCGCGCGTGCTGCTTCTGCCTCCAACTTCTCGCGCGCCGCACGTTCCTCCGCGAGCTGCGCTTCGAGCTTCGCCTTCTCGGCGTCCGCAGCCTGCTGCTTCGCCAAAGCCTCGCGCGCTTCCGCCGCCTTGCGTTCCGCTTCCTGCCGCTCTTCGTCCAGCCGCTTGATGGTGATGGATCGCGCGTCCTGCGCGGTCTGCACCGCTTCGCGCGCCGTCATGTCCACGCTCTTGCGCTCAGCCTTGTGCTTATGCGACTCCTCCGCTTCCTCTAAAAGTTGCTGCGCCTTCTGAAAGCTCGCCGTGGCGTACTTGTCGGCGCCCGCCGCCTGCGCGATCTGCACCGCATTGCGCGCCTCATAGAGGCTCAGCGGAACGCGCGGATCGAGATGCGTGGCGTCATTGCCCGTCGTGATCGTCGAGTAGTCGCTCCGTTGCAGCAGATCAAACTTCGCGTCCACCTCTTCCACGCTTCCCACTGTATCCGGCCGCACTTCATTCTCCATCACCACCACATCACTCGGCTGCGTCACCGCGAAATACGGCTCGGCCGTCACAATCATCGCAAACGCCTGAAACGCCGCTGCGCCGTCAACTTTCGCTTTCATGCCCTCCATCTCAAGCTCGCCCAGATTCGACGCGCGCCCTTCCGGCGTCACCGCCCACAGCACGTACGTCAGGAATTGCGGCCCATATTGCGTCGCCGGCGAGAGCTTTTCGAATTTCGCGGAAATGCTTATGACGCCCTTCTTGCCTTCAACCTTCGCCTCGCCCTTGGCAAACGGCATCAGGACCGTGCCCTTGAAATCAATCGGCGTTGCGCTCTTCGCGTGGCTGTAATTGATCGCCTTCGTCGTCCGCGCGACCACCGTCACGCGGTAGAGCGGGCTCGACTGGCTGCCCTGATCTTGTGAGCCCGTTTGCCCCGGAGTCGTCGCCTGAGTCTGCGTGTTCGCGGCCTGCTGCGCTTGCGCGCGCAATTGGACCGGCATAGCCGTCAAGCCCAGCAGTGCAACCAGCGAAACCAATAGACAAACCTTGTTTCCACGGCTCTTCATACAGGCTCCCATTTCGACGAAAGATTCGCTTCTGTATTTCAAGCGTAGCAGGAGCCGTGTTCCCCGCCGCGCGACCCTGCGCGCTTTGTGCCTAATTTGGCAGCCGACGATCCGATAATGGGGCTCCCAGTTCGACGATCAGTCGAGCCTGGGAGATCAGTCGGAGTCCCGAGGAGACCGCCGCGGCGGACGGCGAGGGACCTCTCTCGATTTTGACTTCTTGCCACGCCGCCCTGCACTCGTTCCCTGAATCGTTTGACAACGGAGAGGCGCAGGACTATGTTCTGCGCAAACGCTAGCCAGAAATCCGGCTGCGCGACTCCTGTGCATTTACGAGGTGGTCCGTGGCGAACATTTCAATCCGAGGCCATTTTGATAGCCGTAAGAAAATCGCGTGTGCGAGCGCTGTACTTCTCACCGCAGCAGCCCTTCTCGCTCTCCCCGCTCGCCCGATTGTGGCGCAGGGTACAACGCACGTGACCGCAGTTGATCCCGCTGCCGGCAAGCCGAACGATATCGTCACAGTGTCCGGAGACGGTCTGGAGAAAACTCACGTCGCCGCCGTGTTCCTCTCCGACGACAAGGACGACCACAAAGTTGTTGTAGTCTCGCAAGCCGCGGACAAAATCATGATCAGGATTCCCGATTTGAAGCCCGGCGATTACAACATTTCAATCCAATCGGGAAACGCCATTTTGATCGAACCAGTTCATTTCACCGTGCAGTGACCAGCAGATCTTGATCTGTGGCTTTTCGTAGGGGCACGATATATCGTGCCCGGCGCAGATGCTTGGCAGTGCGGAGCCCTTCCAGCAACGCACTTCTTGATTTTCCTCTGCGACCTCTGCGATGAGTTTTGCGCTTTCTCTGTGTCCTCTGAGCCTTCTCAGTGTCCTCTGTCGTAAATCCTGGTTTCCTCTGCGTTCTCTGCATCTCAGCGGCGAGTCCCAGGTTTTCGATTTTCGGTTTTCGAGTTTCGAGTTTCGGTTTTCGATTCACGCCTTGTCCGCCGCTACCGTCCCGGCGCAAGAATCAATTTCTGCACGCGCCAATTCAGCAATTCCGCGACGTACAATTCATTCTCCGACGGGCACGCAATCTCATGAATCCACCCGAACTGCTTCAGCTGTTTGCCTGACTCACCCAGCACTCCAAGAACTTTCCCGTCGAGGCTCAACTTGTAAATTCGTCCCGGAAAAGCATCCGAGCTGTAAAGCATCTGATGCGGCCCCGGCGTGATGCAAATCGCCCACGGCGCGCCGGGAGCCATCGTTCCCGTTGTCGCGGCCGGTTTCGCCCCGATCGCCGGACGCGCATCCGCCGGAACCGGCACATCAATCGTGATCTGGCGCAGAAATTTTCCTTCGCCATCGAACACCTGTATCCGCCTGTTGCCGCGGTCCGCCACGTACACATTCCCCTGCGCGTCGGTCGCGATGCTGTGTGGCACGTTGAATTGTCCCGGCCCGTCTCCCGGCTCGCCCCATGACTTGATCCAGTTGCCGTCCTTATCCACTTTCGCGACGCGCGAATTGACGTAGCCGTCGCTGATGAACGTGTCGCCCGCCGCGTCCCACGCCACGTCCGTAACCTGCCTGAACATTCCGTCGACGGGCGGCAGCGGCGGACGCACGTGCTTCAGCGGCCCGGTTCCTTCGTCCGACGCCTCCTGCTTGCGGCCAAACACCATCACCACGCGGCCCGCGGGATTGAACTTGATCACCATGTCCGACCCTTTGTCCGTCACCCATATGTTGTCTTCTGGATCTATCTTGACCGTGTGCGCGAACGACCACGCATAGAGGTTGTGCCCGATCTCCCGCAGGAATTTCCCGTCGGCGCCGAACTCGAGCAGCTGCGCCGCCGCCGCTCCATAGGCCGCTCCGGTCGTATTGCCGCGCGAAAACACAAACACGTGCCCTTTGGAATTGACCGCCACGCCCGCCACTTCGCCAAAATAAATATCCGGCGGCAGCTTCAGAAAATCAGCCACCGACCGAAACGGAATCTCCGGCACCTGCGCCGCTGCCGGCGCCTGCTGCGCAACCGCCTCCTGCGCAATCGCACCTCCCGCCAGCGCAAGAAAAAGAAAAAACGCGACGCGTCTCATAGTCGCCTCCAATCGCCGGGAGTATACGCCCCGCGCCACCGATTCCTTCGATCATCCAACGACGCCGGTTTCGTAGGGGCGCAGTCTGTCGCGGCGGACGCCCGGCGCACATACTTGGCACATGTGTGCCATTCGCGTTCGGTTTCATAGGGGCGCAGCATGCTGCGCCCGGCGCACATGCTTGGCAACGCCGCGCCATTCACCTCCGCCGCCCGCCACCGACGATTCGCCTCGCACTCTTGCGGCATCATCGGACTCACCGTACGATCAATCCATCGCCTTCCCGGCGATCGCAGGAGAACCCCGTGACCGATCTCAACCCGCAAGCCAAGCAAATGGCCGACGAATCCATGGTGCGCAACCTCGCCGCGCAGGCCAACGCAATCTGGCCGCAGGAAGCTCCACTGTTTCGCCGCTACGCGCTCCCCGCCGAGCCGCGCATACTCGACGCCGGCTGCGGCACCGGCGAAATCTCCTCGCGTCTCGCCGAACTCTTCCCGCGATCCCATGTCCTCGGCGTGGATATTATTGACGACCATCTCGCTCTGGCCCGTTCGCGCTACGCGGCCCTCGCGCCGCGGCTGACGTTCGCGCACAAATCCATATTCGGCCTCGACGCTGCCGACGCCACCTTCGATCTCACCGTGTGCCGCCACGTCCTCCATTCGATCCCTCATGCCGACCGCGTGATCGCGGAGCTTGCGCGCGTCACCCGCCCCGGCGGCTACCTTCACCTGATTCCTGAAGACTACGGCATGCTGCACTTCCAGCGCGGCCCGCTCTATCCGGGGGATTTTTGGCACACGGCCGTCCCGGCCTTCTCATCCGCGACCAACGCAGACCTGCTCATTGGTCGCAACGCATTCGGAATTCTCGCCGCGATGAAGCTGGAGGAAATTACCGTGGATTTCGTTCTGGTTGACACGCTGCGCGTCCCGCGCGAGACATTCGCCGCCATCATCGAAGCCTGGCGCGACGGCTACGCCGAGTCAATCGGCGAAGTCACGCCAATCTCGCGCGAGTCAGCCGTCGCCTACTTCAATCAAATGGCCGCCAACATCCGAGACCCGCTCGGCTACGCAGTGTGGATGGTTCCAGTAGTAAGCGCGCGAATCCCGTCGCCCAAGCCTAACTGACGACGGACGCTGGTCCCCGCCGCCCTCGCGAGCCGTTCCTTTGACTTCGTAGGGGCGCGGCATGCTGCGCCCGGCGCACATCCTTGGCACTCGGTCAGCATTCATATCCGGTTTCGTAGGGGCACGGCATGCCGTGCCCGGCGCACATCCTTGGCGTCCGCACGCCATTCGCTCCGGTTTCATAGGTGCGCAGTCCGCTGCGGCGGACGCCCGGCACACATGCTTGGCACCCGTAGGCCATCCGGCACCGGTTACATCCCGCCCGCCATTGCTCCTGAGCGATCCCTTAAGAATTTGATCCAGGTCCCCCACCCAACCCGCACTCCCTCCAAATCTTTTCCCAATTCCACATCCCGGACGTCACGCTGTTCGGCAACTTGAATCCGAGCTGATGCGCGACCATGCACACCTGCCCGCGATGGTGAGCTTCGTGCGAAATCATGTAGCACAGCATCTCGGGGCCAACGGGCCACGCGCGCGCCCAACCATCTCTACAAAATTTGTTGACGCGACCGCCCTCACCGCCGAGCGCCTCGGCGAGCATCTCCTCGCAGCGCACCGCGCTTGACGCCAATCCCTCGCGCGCCTGCCGCGGAGTGCAACGCGCGTGGTCGAGCTGTCGTGGAACCTTCAGGTGCGGAGCCGTAAGCCTGACCCACTTGGTGCGGACGTTATGTATGTGCGTGAAAATCGCCGCAATGGTGCGGGTCTTGCCGGGCGGCTTGGCTCTCCATCCTGTCGGGCCAAGATGTTCGATCAGAATCTGGTTGATGCGCTCATTCGCGGCAAAGATTTCGACTGCGGCTCGGCCGAGTTGAGTTTCAGCTTTGTGTCGGCGCGTGGTCACGGTTCCGTACTCCTTGACCTAATAATACCTCCGCGCGGCCAACTCTTCGGCGCGCCTCTTCATTTGAAATTCGCACTTCCTTATGTCAGCCTTGATTGTGATGAAAAAGACATTTCCAGTGATTCGTCCACTACTTGTGGTGATCGCCGCCCTCTACGCAATTCCCTCCGCCTGGGGCTGGGGATGCAAAGGACACGAAATCGTCGCGCTGATCGCCGAGGCGCATCTCACGCCTCGTGCGCGAGCAATGGCGTTCAAAATTCTCGCCGATGGACCCATCAGCCCGACGCTCTCCCGCTATTGCAAGGAGCCCGACCTCGACGCCTTCGTGGATTCCTCCACGTGGGCCGACGACGAACGCACCGTCCTGCCCGATACCGCTCCTTGGCACTTCATTGATATTCCTCGCGGCGCGCGCGAAAGCACCATCAGCGAGTACTGCCCACCCGCCACCAGCTGCATCACCGCCGCGCTCGCCAGCCAGTTAGTCAATTCTCCGCGATTCAAACGCGACGGCTCAGGCCCGCGCCGATGCCCTCCGATTCATAATCCATTTCGTCGGCGACATTCACCAGCCCCTGCACGACACAACAAATAACGATCGCGGCGGCAACTGCGTTCCGGTCGCGTTCTTCGATCGCGCAACGAAAGAAACGAATCCTACGTACGAAACTTACAATCCGAATCTCCACGAAGTCTGGGACGTCGAAATCATCGAGCGATTCATGAACGGACAAACTCCGCAGCAGGCCGCGGAAGAGCTGGAAACGATGTTTCACGCGCAGCTGCCCGCGTGGCAATCTCAGCCTGCAAACTTCACATCATGGGCGTGGGAAAGCCATCAACTTGGCGGAAAGCACCACGTACGGCCGCCTGCCAGTCAAAATCGCAATCGAGACGCCGCGCCTCGATCGAAAGCTGTGCGGATGACGATCACATCTCCACCCGCATGTTGCATCTCAATGAAAATCTCAGCTCGGAATACCAGGATGCCGCCGCACCTGTCGTCCGCGAACAATTGGCGAAAGCAGGAATCCGCCTCGCCGCACTCCTGAACTCAATTTGGCCGTGAACGTACGCGTGAACACAGGAGAATCTTTGTAGGTCGTGGCTTTAGCCACGACATCAGCTCTGCGAACTTAGAGCGGCTTCAGCCGCTGAAGTTCCGCTTTTTCAGTTGCTGCACGCTCGCGAACGCCGCCGCACGATTCTTTACACTAACAACCATTTGAAATCAGCGCCGTGATATGCCAGCCTAAAATCAGCGGTATGTACTCTGAGAAAGGAGTCGCGATGAAGTACGAGGAACGGATTCTGGCCGGCAGCGCCGTCGCAGTACGCCTGCGCCATAAACTCCTGACTCCGTTTGCTTGTCAGGTGGCAGCATCGGCGGCGGGAGCAATCATTTGAATCGTCTTCGTCAGGGCACGGCTTTAGCCGTGCCGAAAAGTTGGGCCTTCAGGGGTTTCAACCCCTGAGGCACTTCGAATCGGCCGCCGAACCCGCGCGAGCCTATCCGAAAGACCTTCGGCGCCGCAAATTACTCGACACACCATGCCGAGTAATTTCCTCGCTAACTCATTGAAAACAAAGAAAAGTGGTCCATATTACTCGACACACAATTCGAGGGGTCGCGAAACCGATTTCCGCACGTCAAATGTCATTGATCCTCCAATTTTTGCGGCAGGTGAAGGTAAACTATTGAGCATTCCGAAGGAGATGAACAAGTCATGCTGCGCGTAGGACTGATCGGCTGGCGAGGAATGGTGGGAAGCGTCCTCCTGCAGCGAATGCGGGAGGAGGGCGACTTCGCTCGCATCGAGCCCGTCTTTTTCTCCACCTCGAATGTCGGCGGCTCAGCTCCGCGAGAAGGCAACGGCGCTCCGCTTCTGAACGCTTCAAATCTGAAGGATCTCGCCGCCTGCGACGTTCTCGTCAGCTGCCAGGGTGGCGACTACACCACCGAAGTTTACGAGCCTCTCCGCAAGAGCGGATGGAAGGGCTATTGGATTGACGCGGCCTCCACGCTTCGCATGAGTGACGACGCGGTGATCATTCTCGATCCCGTGAACGCGGACATTATTCAGGATGGTTTGCGCCGCGGACTGCGCACTTTCGCTGGCGGCAATTGCACCGTGAGTCTGATGTTAATGGCCGTGAGCGGTCTTTTCAAAGCTGGTCACGTTGAGTGGATGACCAGCATGACCTACCAGGCTGCGTCCGGCGGCGGTGCCGCAAAGATGCTCGAGCTTGTGAAACAGATGGAGCGCCTCACCGATCCAACTCGCGAGACTCCATCCGAGAACGCGCTCGAAGTGGATCGCATGGTCATTGAAGCGCAACGCGCTGGCGAGTTGCCGGTCGCGGAATTTGGCGTACCTCTCGCGGGCAGCCTGATCCCCTGGGTGGATAAAGATATGCCCGGCGGCCAAACCAAAGAAGAATGGAAAGGCATCGCCGAGACCAACAAAATTCTGGGTCTGCATCCTCCGGTGCCCGTGGACGGCATCTGCGTCCGCGTCGGAACCATGCGCTGCCACAGCCAGGCGCTCTGCATCAAGCTGAAGAAGGATATTCCTCTCGGCGTGATCGAACAGATTCTGGCTGGAGCGAACCCTTGGGTTCGCGTCATCCCTAATAATAAGGAATCAACGCTGCGGTGCCTCACGCCTACAGCAGTTTCCGGCACGCTCAACGTTCCTATCGGCCGTCTGCACAAACTCAATCTCGGCCCGGAGTTTCTCGGCGCATTCACCGTCGGCGACCAGCTCCTCTGGGGCGCCGCGGAGCCGCTCCGCCGCATGCTCGGCATTCTCCAGGATCACCTCGGCTCCGGTGTATAATCCCGCCGCATTTGCCTGAAACGAACCGGTTGAAACTAACCGGACCCGGCACGCGTAGTAGCTCCCAGGAGGACTACATGCATCGAAAATTTCTCGCGATCTCGTTTGCGGTTGCGGCGCTCGCGCTGCCAAGTCTGGCGCAGAGCTCGAATCTGAACGGCACGTGGAAGCTGAACACGTCGAAGAGCACGTTCGGTCAGTTCCCGCCTCCGACCAGCGAAACGGACACGCTGACCGTCGCAGGCAACGAGTTCAAGCAGGAATACACCAGCGTGACGGCTCGCGGCGAACAGAAGGGCCTGCGCTCGTGCACGGTGGATGGCAAAGAAGTGACTCTAACTCCGGACGACACGCGCGTTCAGCTCGGCGGGATCAAGCTCTCGAAGATGCAATGCTCGTGGGAAGGAAAGGCGGTTGTTTTCCTCGAAACTGCCAATCTCAATGGCAGCCCACTGACGGACAAGCTGACGTTCTCGCCCTCCGACGACGGCAAGACAATGACGATGGATTCGCACATCACGGCCGCGCAGCCTTTCCCCGATCGCAAGTTCGTGTTTGAAAAGGCTGGCGCTTCGTCCGCTGCGGCGACTGATCCTGCCCCAGTGGCAGCAACGCCCGGCGCTGCCGCGATGATTCACGTCGGCGGTCCACAGCCGAATTTCACCGGCGTGTGGAAGCTAAACATCTCGAAGAGCACTTTCGGCCAGATCCCGCCTCCCGGCAGCCAAACCGATACGATTGATGACAGCGAGCCTTCAGTCAAAATCGCGGAGGATCAAAAGGGCGGCATGATGGGCGACATGAATCTGACAACCACCGTCAGCACCGACGGCAAGGAAACCACTTCACAGGGAATGGGCGGCGCTCCGGTAACCAGCATTGCGCACTGGGACGGTATCGCTCTCGTGATTGATTCCAAAACGAGCTTTCAAGGCGCCGACGTGAAAATCAAAGACACCTACACGCTCAGCAGCGACGGGAAAACGCTGACGGAAGTCACTCACATTGAATCGGGCATGGGGAATTTCGACACGACGAGCGTCTACGACAAGCAGTAACTGAAATTAGACACAACGCTAGACTGGAAATGCCGGGCGAGTTCCCTGCGGCAGAGCGCTTCGAGGCGCGGTGCGAAACATGCATCGCACGGTGTCAAGAAACGCGAGGATGGCGCTGGAATTTTCGTTCTTGCGCCACACCATGTGCACTTCCGTCGTGGCGCCCGGATCGTCAAGTGGAACCACTGCTATTTCGCTGCCGGGCGCAGGACGACACGCAATTTCGTCCGGTATGATCAAAATCCCTTTTCGGCAAGTCAACAGCATCGCCTGCACGCCGGTGTTGGGCGCCGGGTCCGGCGGGACGTAAAGGATGTTGGGTTTCACGCCGGCAGCGGCATAAAGCCCAAGCGTTTTGTCGTGAAGACCCATCGCAAATCTAGGATCGAAAAGCAGGAGCGGTTCCTCCGCGAGGTCTTTCACTCGCAGGCTCTTGCGCTTCGCCAACGGATTCGCCTTGCTGAGATGAACCACGAGATTTTCTTCGAACAAAAATTCGGAAGCCAGGTGGACTGAATCGAAATAGGGACGCAGGAAGCCGACGTCAAGATCTCCATCGGGAAGCGCTTTGGATTGGGCGCTCGAAAAAATGTCACGGCACTGAAGTTCAACGGATGGATACTTCGTTGAATGCTCAATGACCACGCGGCTTACGCGTTCTCCCAATCCAGGTCCGATGCCGATTTTCACAAGCCCGACCGAACCGGTCTTCGCCATGCGAACGGAATCCGAGACGCGCGCGGTCTGGGCCAGCAGCATTTTCGCTTCTCGCAAGAGCAGGCGGCCCGCATCGGTGAGCACCACGTGGCGTCGGTCGCGCACAAAAAGCTGCACGTCGAACTCGTCCTCCAATTGACGTATTTGCCGGCTTAGCGGCGGGACAGTAACGTGCAACTGTCGCGCAGCTTTGGAGAAGCTGAGATGTTCTGCGACTGCGATGAAATACCGGAGTTGACGAAGTTCCATCTACACCCCCCACCCATAGAAAAAGCTTATAGTCCCAATCGGTAACAGAAGCAATCAAAATAAGAAATAGACAACCCCAACAGATAAGGTATTAGTGAGCGATGCGGTGGGGGTGGACGTACTCTCATTCACGGTTTGGGCACAACACAGCGGCTATTACGTCTTTATTTACTTGGACACGTGTATAAGTTCGCTAAGACATCGTAGTAACGGAAACTAACTTCGGGGGGAGTGATGAACACACGATTTGCGGGACGCAAGCTTGTAGTATCCCTGCTGGTTTGCCTGGGAGTGGTACTGATGTGCGCTTCGATAGCGCACGCGCAGTCGTCCGGCACCGGCGCGATCTCTGGAACTGTCACCGATCCACAGGGCCGCGCGGTTCCGAATGCGACGATAACGCTCACCAGTCTCGGAACCAGCCAGGAACGGACGGCGACTACGGGGCCGGACGGCGACTACAAGTTTTCCCTGCTGCCGCCCGGAAACTATCGGCTGAAGTTCACTGCTGCCGGATTCAAGACCGGCGAGGTCTCGTCGGTAACCGTGGACGTCACGGAGACGCCGACGGTCAATGAAGCGCTGGAAGTCGGCACGGTCAATCAGACGGTTACCGTTGAAAGCACCGTGCAGACTCTACAGACCGAAAGCTCGACGCTTGGAAGCACGGTGACAGGCAGCCAGATTAGCGCGCTGCCGATGGCCAATGGCAACTACACCGAGGTTCTTAGCCTTGCGGCGGGCGCGACGGCTGGCGTGGATAACGCGACATCACTGGGCAAAGGCACGCAGGACATCAGCGCGAATGGCGTGGACCCTGGATCGAACAACTACCAGATGGATGGCGTGGCCGTGAACAACATCGCCAACTCGGGCAGCTCCAATGACGGCACGATATATACCGGAATTCCAATTCCCAGCCCCGACGCAATCGCCGAATTCAAGATTCAGACTTCGACGTACGACGCCAGCTACGGACGCAATCCGGGCGCGAACGTGAACGTAGTCACCAAGAGCGGAACGAACCAGTTTCACGGCTCGGCATTCGAATATTTCCGCAATTCGGTTCTCGATGCCGACGATTTCTTTTACGTGAAGACGCCCCAGGACCCTCATCAAGTTCTGGACCAAAACCAGTTTGGCGCCACGATCGGCGGCCCGATACTGAAGGACAAGCTTTTCTTCTTCTTCAGCTATCGCGGCACGCGCGCCAAGAACGGCGTGGCGGCCGCGGGTACGGCCAATGGTATAGTCCTGCCATCCATCCCGACAACGCGTACTGCCGCCAGTATTGGTGCAGCGCTGTGTCCGTTCAACGGCCCCGCGTTCCCCAATTCGCCGTTCTTACAACTCGCGTGCGATGGATCGAACCTCAGCCCTCAAGGGCTCGCGCTCATGAACGTCGAACTTCCTGGTGGCGGCTTCTTTATCCCCAGCCCCCAAACACTGCCGAACTGTTTTATCGGCAATTCGGCGCCGGAGTATACGTGCAACTACAGCATTCCGGCGATCTATCATGAGAATCAGTATGTCGCGAACGGCGACTACATCATCAACAGCAAGGAAACGCTGGCAACGCGGTATTTCTACACGCTGAACCCCCAGGAACCTTTCCTGGGTCAGAATGGCGGAAAGCTGCCTGGCACGCCTATGGACATCGTTTTCGGAAACCAGGACGCGGTTTTGAAGCTCACGTCAATTGTGACGAACAACTTTGTGAACGAGGCTCGGGTATCGTATCAGCGCAACACCGACAATTCGGAAGTCAGCGTGCCGCCGGGCTTTACGAATTCGGGGCTCGGGATTATTCCGGGGACTGGCGGTCAAGAATTGCCGCCCGATTTCATCTTTATCCTCAACGGCTTTACCGCTGGCCCGGGCCTGCTGCCCAATTTTGGTCCGACCAATCAAATTCAGGTTTCCGATCAGGTTTCATGGCAACACGGAAAACACAGCATTCGCGCCGGATTTGAATATGAATGGACGA
Source organism: uncultured Acidobacteriota bacterium (assembly GCA_963814855.1). Lineage (GTDB taxonomy): Bacteria > Acidobacteriota > Terriglobia > Acidiferrales > UBA7541 > Palsa-295. The sequence continues at coordinate 513,651 of CAWFEL010000007.1, read as the reverse complement.
ACTGGCCCCTGCTGGATGCCGGACTCAACGAAGGCCTCATGTTCGAGATTGATTTGAATACCCTGTTGGTGGGAACCGCCGCTAACGCAAATCCTTTCAACACGGGCTTCAACCAAGGATGCTTGTTCTGCGTAGAGAGCATCCCTGGAGAAAAAGGGATCACGCACTTTTACGATGTCAATAACTCCAGCTCTTATGTGCTGGACGATTGGAAGGTAAATTCGCATCTCACGATCAACGCAGGCTTGCGTTGGGAGTTCGACGGTTTGCTGAGCGACAGATTGGGACGCCTCACACAGGTTTATCTCAACCGCATGCCGGCAGCCGGCGCGATTCCGACTACACAGGCAGCGGCCCTCGCGGACCCAGTTGCGATTCAGCAATACATCGTGGCGAGCAACTTTGAAAAATTCTTCGGGCCACCTCCGGCTGGAGTGGGCATCTCGAATACCAAGAACAACGTTGAGGGCCACGCCCCGTACAGCAACTTTGGCCCGCGCATTGGCTTCGCGTGGCAGCCGACTAGCGGGGGCAAGCTGGTTGTGCGCGGCGGGTTCGGCATCTTCTACAACCGCGTCGGGTTGGATAGCATCGTGCATGCTTTCGAACAGGGCGCACCCTATGCCCAGACGTACGACTACAATCCGGGTGGCGCGCGCTGGGCAGCGGCCACGTTCGGCAATCCCTATCCCGCTCTTAGCCTGGTGCCTCTAGCATCGAACCCGGTGATCGGATTCGCCCCGATATTCTCAAACTGGACGGGTAATCCGGCCACAAGCGTGAGTTCCGGATTGAGCACTCCGCTGTCTTACACGAACGGCGTCCATACGCCGCTGGTCCGCGAATACAGCTTCGGCATTCAATACGAGTTCATACACGGGTGGGTGCTGGATCTGGGCTACGTCGGATCGAGCGGCATCAATCTGAACGATTACAACCACAATCGCAACCAGGCGGTCCTGGCGACCCCGACGAATGCCCTGAGTTCCTTCTGTACGGGAGTGGCTCCCGATCAGATTTGCAATACGTCTTCCAACGCTCAGTTCCGGGTTCCGTATCTGGGCTATGAGGCTGCTGGTCTGGCCGCTTCAGACTCGGATGGCTACTCGAACTACAACAGCTTGCAAGCGACGGTTCGGCATCAGTTCAACCACGGACTGACCCTACAAGCCGCCTATACCTGGGATAAAAACCTTACCGACATCTTCTACAGCAATTCGGCGAACATCAACGAAGCCCTTTGCGTGAAGTGCCAATACGGGCGTGCTTCCTTCGATCGTCCGCAGCGCTTCTCGATCAACTACAGCTACGACCTGCCGTTCGGCAAGGGAATGACGGGCATTGAGGGCAAGCTGATCAACGGATGGAGCGTCTCGGGCGTGACGATCGCGCAATTCGGCGATGCGCTTACGTTTGAATCGTTGGCGGACGGCACGGCCTACGGCACGAGCAACGACAGCTATCTATCAGGGAGCGTGACGGCTCAGTTCTGCCCGGGCTTTAACGAGGGCAACATCAAGAATCCGGGCGGGACCAGGCAGAATTTGGGAGCTTACTTCGTCCCCTTCACCACGTCCTTTTGTACCGCGCCAATCGTGCCGTTTGGCGACTCGACAGCAACGGGGTTTGGCGACTCGAAAATTGGCGGGGTGCTAGGACCCGGGCAATTCAACTGGGATATTTCAATCGTGAAGACTACCCAAATCACCGAGCGCGTCAGGATGCAGTTCCGTACTGATTTCTACAACGCGTTCAACCACCCGCAATTCGCGGATCCGAGCGGCAGTTCGTTCGGCAGCGTCGGCTTCATAGGCACCACGTCGCCGGCAACAAATATCATCAGCCACACAAACGTGAACCCCCGGCTGATTCAGTTCGGAGTGCACTTCTTCTTTTAAAACCTGGCCTGCGGCGAGATTGCCGCGGGCTGAAACGAAATGTTGCGCGAGTCAGGCTGGCGCGAGGAATACAGCCTGACTCGATCGCAGCGGCGAATGTACCACCCCTAGTACCACCCCGGGAGCCAGGCGCGGGGGCTTCGGTCTTCGCGCCCGGTGACCGCCCTCCCCTTCTACTTGGCGCCAAGTTCTGAATCCGCTGCGAGTTCCAATTAGATTTTCTGCGCATTAGCGGTGCGATATTGTAGCCACCATAAGTGATTTCAGCGACTTCGCCCGCGAATTGAATTGAATGCGGGAGGCCATTTCGTGGCTCGGCTACGGACGGGCAGGTGTACACTTTCTGCCGGACCGTATCAATCGAGGGCAAGGAGGAGTTGGTCGCATGACAGCGCCGTCACGCACGCCATCGGCGGAGCAATTGAACGCGCGCAAAGCGTTCTACGATCAGATCGGCAAGCAGCATCTTGCGCCGCTCTGGGAGCGCGTCAGCGGCCTGGTTACGCGCACTCCGCAGCCCGCCGCACGGCCAGTACACTGGAAATACTCATCGGTTCGCGCGCACCTGCTGCAGGCTGGCGCGCTGCTCACAGCTGAGGAAGCGGAGCGGCGAGTGCTTATTTTCGAAAACCCCGGCCTGAGCGGGCAATCGAGAATCACCGGTTCCCTTTTCAGCGGCCTACAACTGCTGATGCCGGGCGAAAAAGCGCATGCGCATCGCCACACGGCCAGCGCGCTGCGAGTATTTCTGGAAGGCTCGAGCGCCTACACGTCGGTGGATGGCGAGCGCACGACGATGTCGCGCGGCGATTTCGTGATCACGCCCTGCTGGACGTGGCACGATCACGGCAACGACGGCGGCGATCCGGTGATCTGGCTCGATGGGCTGGATGTGCCGATCGTCAATTTGTTCGATACAAGTTTCTCGGAAGGAAACGAAGCGAGCCAGGTTCCGATTTCCCGCCCCGAACACGATTCCGAGGCTCGCTACTCGGGGGCGCTGCTTCCGGACGGAGTCAAATCGCATTCGATGTCGTCGCCTCTTTTGAATTACCGCTACGCCGCGGCCCGGGAGAATCTGGCGGAGATGCAGCGCAACGGGCCGATTGATCCGTGCCACGGGGTGAAGCTGCGCTACGCGAATCCGTTGACTGGCGGCTCGGTGATGCCAACGATGAGCGCTGCCGTGCAGTTGATCGCGGCCGGATTTCGGACCGCGCCTTATCGCTCGACGGATGGCACCGTGTTCGTGGTCATCGAGGGCAAAGGGAATAGCCAGGTGGCGGATTCGTTGTTCGAGTGGGCGGAGAACGACGTGTTCGTGGCGCCGAGCTGGGCGCTGCAGCAGCATCGCGCTGAGAGCGAGGCGGTACTATTCAGCTTTTCCGATCGCGCCGCGCAGGAAAAGCTTGGCATCTGGCGCGAGCGGCGAGACGCCAGCGCATCCTGAAACGCCAGCCGCGCTTCTCTTCGTTGACACTCGCCGAGGCTCGCAGGTAGCATTTATACAGGAGCGATTGGACGTCTGATGCAGATTTTCGACCTCGAAACTTTCCGAGCGACGCCGCTGAACCGGGAGCCTTACGAGCATCTGGTGATTCCGGGCTTCGTCAAAGCGGAGGCGCTTGAAAAAATCAACGCCCATTACCCGAAGATTGAGCATGCGGGCAGCTTCCCGCTGGATCATCTGGAATTCGGCCCGGCGTTTCAGGCGATGATTGATGCGCTTGAGTCCGGGGAATTTCGCAAGGCGTTCGAGGAGAAATTCCAACTCGATCTATCGAAGCGCCCCACGACGATCACGGTGCGCGGCCGCTGCGACGCGCACGACGGTAAGATTCACCACGATTCCGCGAGCAAGATCATCACCGTGCTTCTTTATATGAATCCCGCGTGGGACGATTCGGGCGGCCGGCTGCGATTGCTTCGTTCGCGGGACAGCATCGAGGATGTGGCCACTGAGGCGCCGGCGGCGGGCGGCGCGCTGGTCGCGTTCCTGCGCTCCGATCATTCCTGGCACGGCCACCTGCCGTTCATCGGCGAACGCCGCGTGATTCAATTTAACTGGGTCACCGACAACGAGAGCCAGCGGTTCGCGATTTTCAGGCACCGCGTTTCCGCGTCGGTCAAGCAGATGCTCAGCTTTGGCAAATCGTCCAAGGAACCACGGCCTATCGCTCCCGATCGCATGTGAACCAGGCGTGCGAAAAGAAAAACGGCTGGCGCCTGCGGGTGCCAGCCGTTTTTGCGAACCAACCAATGAGGCTTCGATTACCGATGGCCTCCGCCGTGGAATCCGCCGCCACCACCACGAACTGCGCCACCGCCGCGCGGCGCTACGCCATGGAATCCGGGATTGCCGCGGGATCCACCGTCAAATCCGCGCGGAGCCGGACCGCGGAAACCAGGAGCGCCGTGGAAGACGGGCCCGCCGTGCCAGCCGCGTCCGTAGAAGCCGTGGAACCATGGGCCGGCGCCGATAAAAACCCCGCCGGAAAAGTAGCTTGGGCCATAGTAGCCGTAAGGAGCGCAGGCGTAAGGAGCGAACCCATAGTAACCATAGGCGCAGACAGGAGCCGGACCGACGAAGACCGGGCCAACTTGAACCGCAACCTGTGCATGGGAAGTGCCCGCCGCCATCACAACGAAAATCCCTATCAGAGCCACATATTTTAGGTATCGCATCTTGAAACCTCCTTGCCAGCCTCGCTATCACTTTCGGTTCGAGAGCCGACGTCCAACTGATCCAGCCGATTCTCTGCCGCGTCCCTGTTGCGGACGCACACTCCCCAATAGGCAAGGGCTGGGCCAAACTCGAGGCCGCAGGTTTTGCAAGGTAAGCCGCTTGGAATCAGACAATTATGGAAGCACAAGCGAGCTCGCACCGATCACGCTATCGGTCGGCTGGTGGCTGCAATCCACCGAACTGCTTGTATTCAACCACGACTCCCAAACACTCGCCCGATAGTAGCGAGTTCCGCGTGCCGAGAGTGCGGCCCATTGCTATGCGACAAAAGTAGATGGTCGAATCGGGTCAGGATCGCCGCTAATTCCGCTGCGAGATACCGGGCTGGTCGGTTCAGAAGTGGGCCAAGTGAAAGAGCATTTTTTCTCTGCATTAGCCATCGTGGTGCTTTTCAGCGCTTTGCACGCAAGAGGGGCATCGGCACAGACGAGTTACCCCACCGTATATCTGGAATCTAAAGATGAATTCGCAAATGATTTTTCGGCGGGCGTCATTCGAAAATCCGTTCCTGTAACGCTAACGGCAGATCGCCGACAAGCGGGCTATATTGCTCGCTTTACATGGTCAACAAATGAGGGGTCGAAAACGCAGGGTGTCATGACAGCCCTTATGATTGGCGTGTACATGAACGGAGCCTACGAACGCGTTTCAATGAGTATCATGGAGCGAGAATCCAAGAATCTCGTATACAGCTACACCTGCCAGAAAGGGGGGCGCCACGTGCAATCGGTCGCTGAGTGTCTCGCGAAGCATTGGAAGGAGTCTCTCGGGAACGGACAAAGCAGGATGCGAGAATTCAGCGCGAGCGAACCAGCTAGTATCCATGATGAGGAGGCCGAAACAGTTTCGGTACGAAAGGCTGGAGATACGCTGCCGGCAGTAGTGACGGAACATCCAGAGCCGGGGTTAGTGGTGGTGCCAGGAGGGCCAGCGGTTCCCGAGGCCACCGAAGAACCGAAGCTAAGGTCGGTCAGCCAGATTCTTGCGACTGATCGAAATTATGGTGAATCCAAGGGGACGATTTTAGAACCTTTCGCGACGATTTCGTGGCTGTGCTACCAGAGATTCAATTCCTCGCCGGATTGAGGTTCCAGCCGAATCGGGGCTCCCGAGGGAAGTCATCCTGTTATCCGACTATTCGGGTGCCGCCAAGGCCTCGGAATTTTTCTTCAACAAGCGTCGTTTCGGGAGCAGACTTACTCCGCGTGTTTAAGTTGGAAGAAAGCGCTTATTGTACGGTGCTCCAGCTGGAATCGGGGTCGAACACGGTCATTGCGGCTGCAGTTTGCGCTGTATCAGTTCCCAGATCCTTCTGCAGCAGCACACCGTCGCGGTTGATGAGGAAAGTCATCACGCCGGAGTTGCGGTATTCCGCGGGATAGGCGACGAAGGCGAAGCCGCCGGTCATCTTTCCATTGACAACGTAGTCCTTTGCGCCGCCGGGCGCGTTCGCGCCTTGTCCAGTGAGCATGTGGAAGTAGTAGCCGTGGAACGGCACATGCGAATCCGGCTTCAGGCTGTATCCCTCGTTGGTGGCGAATGCCGCCAGCGGACCGAGCGGACTCTTGGGCTTACCTTCTGGCGATTCCCAGTACAGACCGTTCTGTTTGCCGGTGTCGCTGATAAACTTCGCAGCGAATACATGGGTGCTGCCGTCATCGTGATGCATTGAGTAGTATTGAGCCTGCGCATCAGCCAGCGCCATACAGACATCTATGACAGAGAGTTCGTTACGGCCGATCCGGCGGAGCAGAATCTCTTGCCTTCCCGCAGCCACGTCGAAGTACCACTGTCCGGCGGGATCTTTCTTCAGAGGAATTGGGAAAGGAAAGTTATCGGCGCCAAGGAGCAAGGTTTGGGAGCCGTCGGGCATTTTGCGCCAGCGATGCATCGCGTTGTAGGCCGCGATAACCTGGTCAGCGGTATTCTTATCCTGCACGGGATCGCCGGTCATAACGATGTCTTTCGAGTCCGGGCCGAACACGGCGATTACTTTGTTTGAATCGCCCGATTGGGCGGCCATCAACAGCGCGTTACCGGCGTCGTCCGGTGAAGCAAACGTCTGGTAAGCAGGCTTCGCGGACTTGCTGCATCCGGCAAATAGAATGACGATCGCCAGAGGAACGAGGCGACTCAGAATAGTGCTCCTGCGGGTTGCTCGCGACACGGAGATCCTCCAAACTTGCGCTATTAACACTTCATCAACGCTCAAAAATTGAGCTCGCTTGCATCTGCTGCCATGGCCTTGGTATCACCTGCGACCACCGAAGCTTGACCTACCACGAGCACTGGATTCCCTCGAGCTCCATCCGCCGCCGCCACTGCTGAAAGCCGACGACCCGCCGCTCTTTTCTTCCCCACCCCAGCCGCTGGAACTGGACTTGTTGTAGCTTGACGTGCTGCCGCTCTTCTGGTCCCAACCGCTGCCGGTATTGCTGTAGGTTTTGCCGTCTGCCGACGCGTACTTGTTGCCATTTGCGGTTTCGCCCACGGCCGCGCTGTTGCCGTCCTTGCCCGTCGCGCCATAAGCCGAGGCGCCATTGGAGCTGTGCATTTGCCCGGTGGTTCCGTTAGAGTTCGTTTGGTGCTGGCTATCCACGGTGGTGCCATCTTTCGAAGCGGTTGAGGCCCCATAGCTGCCATACGCATTGGACCCTTGCACGGTCGAGGCAGAGGCACCGGTATGCGGGTTGTACGCTTGACCGGCACTTGCGCTGCCGTAACCGTTAGAGACTGTGGCACCGCGCGCGTAAGTTCCGGTGGAGGGGTTGTAGCCAGTTGAAGCGTGGGCGCTGCCGTAGGCTCCATAAGCGGACGCGCTGGAACCATAGTACCCACCGTGCCAGGCACTGTTCCCGTAATATGTGCCGCCGTGGTAAACCACCGCCGTGGTGCCGTGCCATCCACAGGCCCAACTGCTGTATCCCCAAGCGTAGGAACTGCTCATCATCGCGCCTACCGCGATGCCAACTCCAAACGCCACGACCGCGGCACCGGCGGGAGGCGGGACGTACACGTATGCCGGAACCACGTAGGGATACCCGTAGACGACTGCGGGGTTATACATGGGAACGTAAACCACCTGCGGGTTCACCGGCTGAATCACAATCACTTGCGGCGACTGCTGCACGACGACGAGTTGCGATCCCGATTTCAAGTTGCCGGCAGCGTATGCTTTCGCGCGCAGCACCTGGATGGCCGTCATTACGTCGGCCGACTGCGTGTGATACGCCTCTCCCAACGATGAGGTCCAGGTCAGGTTGGACGCCATGTTACTGAGCACCGAGGGAAATTGGGTAAGCGCCTTGATGGCGGGATCCCACGGTTGCGCATCTACGGCCGCCATCAGAGTTGAACCAGTCAAGTAGTTGTGGGACTGATACCAGCTCGCAGCTGCGGCAATCTGATCCGGAAAGGTCGCAGCGGCGAGTACCTGCGCTACCAGGGCGTCCGGATAAAGGGCGATGGGTGCCGCCAGTTGTTGTAGCTCGTCCGCGGTCAGCGGGACGCCTTGTCCCGAATACCCCGCCTGCTGGGCCCGGGTCTCCATCGGGATCGTGCCAAGGACTAGCAGGAGACATAGCATCGCTGACGAAATCTGTTTCGTGAAGTTACCGGTCATTTTCTTCTCCCCCATGCGTTCAGCCATGAGCGCCCGCCTTTGCCGCCGTCCTGCACGGCGCAGCAACTCAATTTCTCCGGCCAGTGCCGGTCGATCCGTCAATGACAAAATCCTTAAGGAATCAATCCGCATTCGAACATCTTGTTGGCAATCGGCGATGCCACTTTGCCGATGAGATAAGCACGCATCTGCGGATCGCTGTGAAGAAATTGTATCGCTCGCTGTTCTTCGGCTGTCGGCGGCGTTTTTTCGCTCTTCTGTACCCACAACTCTTGGCAGGTTGAATTCTGATATTTCGCGATGATCTTTGCCGCGACCTTATCCATGATCGGGTACTGCTGAGGCGGTTGAGCTTGTGCTCTCCGGGAATAAGTACCCACGGTCAGCAGTGCCAGCATCGCGAGCGACGCCGTAAGAACCTGCAGAAACTTCGTCATTGTTTCCTCCTTCTTTCGGGTCAACATACCGGTGAACGCTTCAAGTACGAACTCCGATGTTGTTGGTCCTCAAGATCCAGCTGGCCACTGTTTGAACATCTTCTGAACGGCTTTCGCTACCAGCTGCTGATTCTTGTTGCCGTTGTTGCTCAGGGCATTCTGAGCGATTCCACGCCAGATCAAGCTTTGGCTCTTTGTTTCATATAGGTCAACGATCAGCGTTCCTGAAACGTTTTGCTCTGGGGTAATGCCACCCATACCACCGCCGATCCCGCGCATTCCCCAGGCACTGTAGGAGGTCTGCTCCTTCATCCCGCCATTGGCGGTGACGATCAGGTCGGGATTCTCGTTCTCCTGAACCAGCTTAAGCCCTTTCCCCTGCAGCGCTGAATCGAGGTCCTGGTGGGCTACTTGCGCGAGTATTGAATCTTTGACCTGGTTGGCGTTGTTGCTTCCCCAGGCATAGGTGTGGTAACCGGCGAAACTCTGGCTGTGGTTGTAGTTCACCGAGACTGTCTGGCCCCGGGCGATCGTTGAAATCAAACAAACGGCTAACGCACACCATGCTAGTTTCGTTCTCATGAATAGCCTCCTTTTCCTCGACTATACGGCTCGGAACGCGGCTACTTGCCGCCACCCCAACGAGTGGCGACGCGACCCGCAGGGAATGGAATTCCGTTTGGCATCGAACGCGACGTTCGCTGTTTACTTGGGCACGCCGAATGCCCAATTGCGACGCACACACCGACAAGCGTAAAGGCTTCTTTTTCTTCAGAGTGCCGGAGAATTGTTGACCAGGGGGGACCTCGACACAGGCTTTCCCCGGCCCGTTATTTCGGAGGGTCCACGGTATTTCGGAGTTTCGCAGCTCCTCACTGAGTGACCAACGCCCTCGCCGGACAACGCGAAGTGTTTCATGCTAACAACTTTGTTCGACACAACCTTTCGTTGCGTTTGGAGGTTTGTTTGCTCTGAACTCACGAGTCGCATTCGACGCTTGGGTATTTCCGGTAGGTCGTGCGAAGCCAACATGCTGCTTCCGTCAATATATAGAGTCCTCAAGCAACTCGAAAATGGCGGATTCGTGCACGTAGAATCTTGCGCCACGGTAGAACAGGCGGTGCAACTCGTAGAGGGACTCAAGGGTACCTGGCCTGGCAACTATGTTGTCCGAGATGCAGGAGGCACCGACATACGCCGTTTCGAGTCACCGTCGGTTTGACGCAAATAAGATCGCGTGGCCTGGCGACCGACGGCAATACTTCTGCCCTTCAGATTGGCAATTCCCTGGCGATTCCGAGCTTTTTCATCCGCGATTCCAAGGTAGTGGATTTCAAACCCAGTATTTCCGCCGCGCTTTGCGGCCCGCGCACCCGCCACCCCGTACGCTCGAGCATCCGTAAAATATGACGTCGCTCAACTTCCGCCATCGCGTCTCCAACAGCGGTGCTGGAGTGGATCGAATCCGGCAATTCAGCTTCGAATGCCGGCCCTGGGTTGGTGATCAGATGACGTTCGATCATGTTGCGGGGTTCGCGCACGTTACCAGGCCAGGAATAATTCTGAAACGAGGTCATCGTCCCCGCTCGCACGGATTGTAATTCATGGCCCATTCGATTGCCGAGCTCTCTCCAGAAGTACCACGTAAGTATCGGAATGTAATCGTCGCACCAAGTCGGTTGTGAATCCGGTGTAGTGCTTGCGAGTCGTTGTGTTCTTGAAACCGTAGACGAAATACATAGAAAAGTGGTGCGCCCGCGGTGATTCGAACACCGGACCTTCTGGTTCGTAGCCAGACGCTCTATCCAGCTGAGCTACGGGCGCACTCGATTGCGGCGAACAACTTGAAGTTACAGCTTGGAAATTGTATCACAGCTGCAAATCCATCGAGGCGGCGGGGCGTGCGAAAGCTTATGTAACCCACGAGGCTAAATGCCGGTTGCAACGCTCGCAAGTTATCCGAGAGTCGAATCCGGCAGAGACGACGGCCGAATATCGCGTGCGGGAGGAATCGTGCGGGCCGCCACCGGCTCATCTTTTCGCCGGGCCAATCGTATGCGCAACCGATCCATGTATACGTAAACAACCGGAGTGGTGAACAGAGTGAGCATCTGACTTACGATCAGGCCGCCGACGATGCTGATGCCCAGCGGCCGGCGCAACTCCGAACCGGTTCCGGTGCCGAGTGCGAGAGGCAGGCCCCCGAGAATTGCTGCCATCGTGGTCATCATGATCGGACGAAAACGCAACAGGCACGCCTGGTAGATGGCTTCTTCCGGCGGCTTGCCCTCCTTGCGCTCTACTTCCAGGGCGAAATCAATCATCATGATCGCGTTTTTCTTGACAATGCCAATCAGCAGGATAATTCCGATCATTGCAATCATGCTCAAGTCCAGCCGCCAAAGCAGTAAGGCTAGCAACGCGCCGACCCCGGCCGATGGGAGCGTCGAAAGAATCGTGATCGGATGGATGTAACTCTCGTAGAGAATTCCTAACACGATGTAGACAGCCGCGAGCGCCGCGCCGATTAGGAACCAGATGTTCTTGAGCGACGCTTGAAACGCCTGGGCAGTGCCCTGAAAGGTTGCTTGAATCGTGGCCGGCAATGAAATGTCGTGCGCTGTTTTTTGGACGGCTTTCACTGCGTCTCCCAGTGAAGAGTTCGGCGCCAGATTGAACGACAGCGTCACCGCCGGATATTGTCCTTGATGGTTGACGGCCAGCACGGAGGAGCGCGGCGCGAAATGCGTAAACGCGCTCAGCGGAATCGCTTCACCGCTGGAGGATTTCAGGTAGATTCCCTTAAGCGCATCCGGATTCTCCTGAAACTCGGGAGCCACTTCCATTACGAGATGGTATTCGTTGAGTTGGGTGAAGACGGTCGAGACCTGCCGCTGGCCAAATGCGTCGTAGAGCGTATTGTCGAGCGTCTGCGTGTCAATTCCCAAGCGGGAAGCCGTATCGCGGTCAATCACAAGCTGGGCTTGCAACCCCCGATCCTGCTGATCGGTTGATACGTCCCGCAACTGCGGGAGAGATTTCATCTGCTCCAGCATTTTCGGCGCCCACGACTGCAGATCAGTCAGGTTTTCGCTCTCGAGCGTGTATTGATATTGCGAATTGCTCGACCGGCCGCCCACGCGAATGTCCTGCTGCGCCTGAAGATAGAGCGTTGCTCCGGGAACCACGGAAAGTTTCTTGCGCAGGCGCGCAATTACCAGATCCGCGCTGATCTTCCTCTCAGAAAGCGGCTTCAGCCCGATGAACATGCGCCCTGTATTGACCGCGCCGCCGCCGACAAAAGACACGATGGCGCTGATCGCCGGATCTGCTTGCACGATGTCACTGAACTGACGCTGCTTCACCCGCATCGCGTCGAAAGAAATATCCTGAGAGGCTTGAATCGAACCGTTGAGCGCGCCAGTATCCTGTTGCGGAAAAAAACCCTTGGGAATGATGAAAAAGAGCACGACGTTGAGGGCAATCGTCGCGAACATAACGCCGAGGGTCAGCCCCATATGACTCAATACCCATCTCAGGCCCCGTTCGTAGGCTGCTGCCAGGCTGTCAAATCCGCGCTCGCTTAGCCGGTAGATCCAGTTGTGCCCTTCTTTCCTGATCGGTTGCAGAAATTTCGCGCACATCATCGGGGTCGCGGTTAGCGAAACGATCAACGACAGCGCGATTGTCACGCTCAGCGTGACCGCGAACTCGCGGAAGAGCCGCCCGACGATTCCTCCCATCAGCAGGATCGGAATGAACACGGCGACCAGGGACGTGCTCATCGAAAGGACCGTGAAACCGATCTCTTTCGATCCACGCAGCGCTGCCTGGAACGACGAGAGCCCCTGTTCGTGATAGCGCGTGATGTTTTCAATCACGACGATCGCATCGTCCACCACGAAGCCCGTCGAAATCGTCAGCGCCATCAGCGAGAGGTTATCAATCGAATAGCCCAGCAGATACATCACGCCGCAAGTTCCGATCAGGGAAACCGGAACCGCTATGGCTGGAATCATCGTGGACCACACATTTCGCAGGAAAACAAATATGACCAGGATGACCAACGTCACGGTGATCATAAGCGTAATTTGAATATCCTGCACCGACGCACGAATCGTCGTCGTGCGGTCTATGGCCACCACCAACTCAATGGAAGCAGGAATCGAGGCCTGCAGCGCTGGAAAGGCATCGCGAATGCGCTGCACTGTGCCAACGATGTTGGCGCCCGGCTGGCGATATACCTGGAGCACAATGCACGGCTTGCCGTTTTCAAGGCCCGCCGTGCGAATGTCCTCGACGGAGTCCTGTACCGTGGCGACGTCGCCGACCCGCACCGGCGCTCCGTTGTGATAGGCGATGATGATGCCGCGGTAGTGATCCGCGTCAAACAACTGGTCGTTGTCCGTAAACGTCCAGCGGATCAGTCCATTCGACACGCTGCCCTTGGGCTCGTTCGAATTGACCGAGCCGAGAGCGGTTCGAACATCCTCCAGGCCAATGCCGTAGTTGGCAAGAACCGAGGGATTCATTTCGATGCGAACCGCGGGCCGGGCGCTCCCGCCGATGGTCACCTGGCCGACGCCGCTGATCTGCGAAAGCTTTTGCGCGACGATTGAATCCGCTACGTCATATATGCGGCTTAGAGGCAATACGTCCGACCGCAACGCCGCCACGATGATGGGCGAGTCAGCGGGATTAATTTTCTTGTAGGTCGGCAAGCTGGGAAGATTTGCGGGCAGCTGCCCGGAGGAGGCGTTGATCGCCGCCTGCACATCGCGCGCCGCGGCGTCAATATCGCGGTTGAGATCGAATTGCAGCGTGACCGATGTTGACCCAGCCAGGCTGCTCGACGTCATCTCGGTCACTCCGGCAATCTTGCCGAATTGGCGCTCGAGCGGCGTTGCAACGGATGACGCCATGATTTCAGGACTTGCTCCGGGAAGCCCCGCCGAAACGGAGATCGTCGGAAACTCCACCTGCGGCAACGGCGCCACCGGCAGCATCCGGTAAGCAACCGCGCCTGCCATTAAAATCCCGGCGGTCAGCAGCGAAGTGGCGATCGGCCTCCGAATGAATGGAGCGGAGATGTTCATATTCGTCGCTGCCTGCCGTCCTTAGTCCGCTGTCGCTTCCGACTCGGCGGGATTGGTCACGCGATTCCGTTCGAAGCGCCGGGCCAACCGGTCGAACGCCAGGTAGACGACCGGAGTGGTGAAAAGGGTGAGAACCTGGCTGATCAGCAAGCCGCCGACGATGCTGATGCCGAGCGGGCGGCGCAATTCCGAACCTGTTCCCGTTCCCAGCGCAAGAGGCACACCGCCGAGCAGGGCCGCCAGGGTCGTCATGATGATCGGACGGAATCGCAGAAGGCACGCCTGATGAATCGCCTCCTCAGGCGGCTTCTTTTCCTTCCTTTCGAGGTCGAGAGCGAAATCAATCATCATGATGGCGTTCTTCTGAACGATGCCGATCAGCAGGATGATGCCGATCAGCGCGATCACGCTGAAGTCCGTCCCGCAGATCAGCAGCGCCAGAATCGCGCCCACGCCCGCAGACGGCAGGGTCGAAAGAATGGTGATGGGGTGAATATAGCTCTCATACAGAACCCCCAGCACGATGTAAACGGTGATCAGAGCCGCGAGAATCAGCAGCGGCTCGTTCGCAAGCGAGGCCTGAAACGCCTGGGCCATGCCCTGAAAACTTGCGTGTACCGAGAGCGGGAGGTTGATCTGCTGCTCCGCCTTATTAATGGCATCCACCGCATCGCCGAGAGATGCATTCGGGGCGAGGTTGAACGACAGCGTTACAACGGGAAATTGTCCCTGGTGATTGACCGCAAGCGCGGAAGTCTTCATTTCGAGACGGGTGAAAGCGGCAAGAGGCACCTGTGTGCCGTTCGACGATTTCACGTAGATGTCTTTCAGCGCGTCGGGATTTTGCTGAAAGTGAGAATCCACTTCGAGAACCACGTGGTACTGGTTTAGCTGCGTGAAAATCGTGGAGACTTGTCGCTGTCCGAACGCGTCGTATAGCGTGTTATCAATCGCCGCCGGCAAGATGCCCAGTCGCGCGGCTGTGTCGCGATCAATCACCAGGTTTGCCTCGAGCCCCTGGTTCTGCTGGTCGGTGGCGATGTCGCGCAATTGCGGCAGCGATCCCAGTTTGGCTGCAACTTTAGGCGCCCATACGGCAAGCTCGTTCGCGTCGGCATCTTCGATCGAATACTGGTACTGCGTCCGGCTGACGCGGTCTTCGATGCTCAAATCCTGCACCGGCTGCATGAAGAGCGTGATTCCCTCGACTTTCGCCAATTGCGGTTGCAGGCGCCGGATGATGTCCGAGGCGGATTCTTTTCGTTTTTCGCGGGGCTTTAGGTTGATCTGAATGCGGCCGCTGTTCGGCGTCATATTCGTGCCATCCACGCCGATGAACGACGACAGGCTCACCACATCGGAATCCTTCAGGATTACGGCGGCGAGTGCCTGCTGTCGCTGCGCCATATCCGAAAACGATACGGCTTGCTCCGCATCCGATATTCCGAGAATCACGCCCGTGTCCTGCACCGGGAAGAATCCCTTGGGAACGTAGTAATAGAGGACGATCGTGAGCACCAGAGTCAGCACGGTGACGACGAGCGTAGCGGGCTGGTGCCGCAGCACCACTTGGAGCATCTGGTCGTACCGATGAATCATCCCGTTGACGAAGTTTTCGGAAGCTTGATAAAAGCGGCCGTGCTTGGCGCCTTTTTCGCTGTGTAAGAGCTTGGCGCACATCATCGGGGTCAGCGTCAGGGAGACGCAGGCCGAGACCAGAATCGTGACGCCGAGTGTGACCGCGAATTCGCGGAACAGCCGCCCGACGATGTCACCCATAAAGAGCAGCGGAATCAGCACGGCGATCAGCGAAACGGTCAGCGAGAGAATCGTGAATCCGATTTGTTCGGAGCCCTTCAACGCCGCTTCGAGCGGCGTATGCCCTTCCTCGATGTACCGCGTGATGTTTTCGATCATCACGATGGCGTCGTCCACCACGAACCCGGTCGAAATCGTCAACGCCATGAGCGACAGGTTGTCGAGGCTGTATCCCACCAAATACATCACGCCGAAAGTTCCCACAATCGAAAGCGGAACCGCGACGCTGGGAATAATCGTGGCTGCCACGCTGCGCAGGAACAAAAACATCACCATCACGACCAGAGCGATCGTCAGCATCAGCTCGAATTGAACGTCCTTTACCGACGCGCGGATGGTGGTGGTTCGATCGGTCAGAATCGTCACCTGGATTGCGGACGGCAGCGAAGCCTGCAGGCGCGGCAGAAGATTCTTGATGCTGTCGGCAACGCCGATAATGTTGGTCCCCGGCTGGCGCTGGATATTCAGGATGACCGCGGGCTTTGAATTCATCCATGCCGCCTGCGTGTTGTTTTCGGCTCCGTCAACCACGTCGGCGACGTCGGAAAGACGAACCGGCGCGCCGTTCTTGTAAGCCACAATCAGCGGACGATAGGTATCGCTCGTAAGCAGCTGATCGTTATCCTGAATCGTGAACTGCTGGCGCGGGCCATTCAGATTTCCCTTGGCCTGATCCACGTTGGCGTTCCCGAGCGCGGTACGCAGATCCTCCAGGCTCAGCCCGTAGGAAGCCAAAGCAGTGGGATTGGCGCGGACGCGCACCGCCGGCTTCTGCCCACCGCTGATCGTTACCAGTCCCACCCCCGAGAGCTGTGAAATCTTCTGCGCGAGATTCGTATCGGCGTAGTCCTCGACCTTGGCGAGCGGCAACGTATCCGAAGTCAGCGCGAGCGTGAGCACCGGCGTGTCCGCTGGGTTCACCTTGCTGTAAACCGGAGGATTCGGCAGGTCCTTCGGCAGATACGTGGTGGCCGCATTGATGGCGGCCTGCACTTCCTGCTCGGCTACGTCAATGTCTTCCTTCAAATCAAATTGCAGGGTGATCAGCGAGCCGCCGAAGGAGCTCGTCGAAGTCATCTGCGTCAGGCCAGGCACCTCCCCGAACTGCCGCTCGAGCGGCGTCGTGACGGACGAAGCCATTACGTCGGGCCCTGCACCCGGATAAAAAGTCAGCACCTGGATTGTGGGGTAATCCACCTGCGGAAGCGCGGAAACGGGAAGCTGGAAATAGCCCACCGCGCCAGCCAGCAACACGCCAACCATTAGTAGCGCGGTTGCAACTGGGCGAACGATGAACGGCCCGGAAATACTCACGGAGTGGATCCAGGAGAAGAATTCGCGGCGGAAGCAGCGCTCTTGGTGCTGGATTGGTGGGGCGTGACCGGCGCCCCTGCCTGAAGTTTATCCGCGCCGTCCACGACGACTTGCTCCCCCTTGTTCAGACCTTGCGACATCACCGAAACATTGCCCTCGGTGAAGTCCACCTGAACGGGGCGAACCTCGGCGGCATTGTTGGCGCCGACGACGTAGACGAACGATCCCTGCGCGCCCTTTTGAATCGCCGCGGACGAGACGACAATCGCATCCTTGCGGACGTCGAGATACAGCCGAATATTCACGAACTGGTTCGGCCAGAGCGACGAATCGTGGTTATCGAACTGGGACTTGAATTTGAGCGTCCCGGTCGTTTGATCAATCTCGTTGTCGGGCGTCAGTAGTTTGCCCGTGGCGAGCAACATCTTGTTGTCGCGCCCATAAGCCTCAACGGTCAGTTCCCTCTTCTTCATTACCGAGATGACCTGAGGCAGATTGTCCTCGGGCAGTGTGAATACGACCGCAATCGGCTGTACTTGCGTGATCACCAGCATCCCGTTCGTATCTGCCGCGTGAACGATATTCCCAGGGTCAACCAATCTCAGCCCGACTCGTCCGTTGATCGGTGAAGTAATTCGGCTGTAGGTCAGTTGAAGTTTCTGCGTGTCAATCTGCGCCTTGTCGGATTGGATCGCTCCGTCGAACTGGCCAACCATCGCCTGCTGGGTATCGAGCTGTTGGCGTGCGACCACACCTTCCTGCCAGAGTTGCTGATAGCGGTTGAGGTCAACCTTCGCGTCATTCTGAGACGCGATATCTTTCGCCAGCTGTCCCTGGGCCTGATCGAGCGCCACTTGAAATGGCCGCGGATCAATCTCGGCAAGCACATCGCCCTCGTGGACGAACTGGCCTTCCGTGAAGTTCACTTTCATCAGCTGGCCGTCCACCCGTGAGTGCACGGTAACGGTGTTGAACGCCGTCACGGATCCCAGGCCGCTGAGGTAAAACGGCATGTCCTTCTGCTCAACCGTCGTGACGCCCACCGACACGGGCTGCACGGCGGTAGAGTCCTTCGAAGCCGCCTGGGATCGCGAGTGCAACTGGTACGCGATGATCGCGCCCACGATGAGTACGAGGAGCAGTATCCATCGCCAAACGTGGCTCTTTTTCTCGCCGTTCAGGCGCGGCGGATCGGCCGGCGCACGCCCTTCCAAGCTCGATAAGTTCGTTCCCGACATGATGACCTCTCGTCCTATTTTTCCACAGTTGTTGGACGTTTCCGAGGCTTTCGCGGATACACGGAAGTGCTCTCGGCGTCCACCCTCGGTGCCTTGACCGAGGTATGCTCGTCCAGTAATATTGCTTTCGTGGATCGTCGCAAGAAGTTCCCGTTTTGTACGGCTAGCTGTCGTATCGGCACAATTGTCGCCGGAGCCCAATCCGAATAGTTAGCCACGATCGGATATGACCAGCCCGCTGACCGGCGCCACGTCTGGTAAGCGGTTTTTTTTTTGCAGTTTGTTTGTACAAGGAAGCCATGGACAGCGATTCAACGGCAACGACAAAAGCCAGCGGTAAGGTCTATTTGGTCGGCGCGGGCCCGGGAGACCCGGAGCTACTTACCGTGAAGGCCCAGCGGCTCCTCGCGAGCGCCGCGCTGATTCTGCACGACGATCTCGTTCCGTCGGCCATCCTCGCATTGGCCGGCCCGCAAGCCGAAGTCGTCAGCGTTGGCAAGCGCTATGGCGCCAAGGGTGCGACCCAGTCGGCGATCAACGAGCGCATGATTGAAGCCGCCCGCCGCGGGATGCAAGTTGTGCGCCTGAAAGGTGGAGATCCCGGCATTTTCGGTCGCCTCGCCGAGGAAATTGATGCGCTCGAAGCCGCCGGAGTACCTTTCGAAGTCGTTCCCGGAATCACGGCGGGTATTGCTGCCGCTGCGACCCTCGGAATCTCGCTGACCGACCGGCGAAAAGCAGCGCGCGTCGTGGTCGTCACCAATCATCAAGCACAGTCGGACGGAAGCGGCGCGGGAACCGACTGGCGCGGACTCATTCGCGACGATTCGACGCTGGTGATCTACATGCCCGGCCATGATTTCGCGAGTTTGCGCGACGAGCTGCTCGCCGCCGACTGCGCGCTCGATATGCCCGCTGCAATCGTCTCTCGCGCCAGCGCGCCGGATCAACACTATCGCTTCGCGGTCGTGGGCGAACTCGACAAGCTGCCGCGCATGGATTCCCCCGCCGTTCTACTGGTCGGCCGTTCGCTGGATCGCGCTCATCTGCGTGCCAATTCCAATGCAGCGCTAGCGCTCGACGAAGCGGAATTGATCCTCTCGACCCTCTAGCATTTCTCCGCGAAACGAAATACTCCCGCTTCGTGCTAGATTCGACATGAATTCTTCCTGTCCTTCGGGGAGCCTTCTCGCGAAATGCTCGACCGCAAACGATCGGCCGTGGACTGGATTGACGCCGTATGGCTGCTCTTCATTGCTGGTCTGGCCTTCCTGCCTCCCATTAACGAAGTCCACAAACAGCTGATTTTGATCGCATTTGCACTGCTCCAGTTCTTGGAGGGCAAGCTTGTCGCCCGCCTGCCGCAAGAAGGCCCGACCATCAGCATCGGTATCAAGATTGTTCTCGCCACTTTATTGCTCGACCACACCGGCGAGATGGGGATTAACAGCCCTTACTATCCGATTTACTATTTGCCAGTAATCACAGCCGCGATTTATTACGGGCCAATCGGCACGCTGCTGTGGAGCTCGCTCGCCTCTCTCGCATACTGTTCATTCCTGATTTCCGCACTCGAGGAATATGAGCTCACTCCGGAAGCGGAAGGACTGCTCGCGCTCCGCATTCTCTTCTTTTTCCTCGTCGCGATTTTGGTGAACCGGTTCGTGGTTGAAAATCGCCGGCAGGTAGCACGTTATCAGGCGCTCTCGCAGACGCTGGAAGAAACGAATCGCCAATTGCAACGCGCCGAAGCTGACGCACGCCGCTCCGAACGCCTCGCCGCGCTCGGCCAGATGTCCGCCGGGCTGGCGCACGAAATCCGCAACCCGCTTGGCGTGATCAAGGGCTCCGCCGAGATGCTGGTGCAAAAACTAAAAAACGCCCAGCCGCTGGAAAGTGAGCTCGCAGGATATATTTTCTCGGAAGTGAACCGGCTCAATGCCCTTGTGGCGCGCTTTCTGGATTTCGCGCGTCCGTCAAACCTGGAACTCCGGCCCGTTCAGATCGCGAGTGTCCTAGACCGCGCGCTTGATTCCGTGCAAACTCAATCACCGGATGCACAGGTCCGCGTACAGCGTCACTACACCGCAGGCATGCCGAATATAATGGTGGATGAACAACTCTGCGAGAGTATCTTCGTGAATCTGATTCACAATGCTTATCAGGCCATGACTGCCATGCCCGCGGAAAATGGCGCACGCGAACGCGTCTTGCGCCTTTCGATCGCTCCCGAAACTTCCAGCGGGAGGACCGGCGCGCTGATTACAGTGGAAGACACTGGCCCCGGCGTCCCCGCGGAATTGCGCGAGCAAATATTCAATCCGTTCTATACGTCGAAAAAGGACGGCGTCGGCCTGGGCCTGGCGATCGTCGCCAAAATTGTTGACAGCCATCGCGGCTGGATTAAGCTCGACGACAATTTTTCTCCCGGCGCTCGCTTTAGAGTGTTCCTCCCGAGTTCGCCGGCATGAACCGCTTGGGCAAAAATCGCGAAACAACGCTTGCTCGAGCAGCATCGAATGGATTGCGGATATGAAAGCGGACAAAGCATCGGTTCTCATCGTCGAAGACGAGCCCAAAATGCGGCGAGTACTCGAACTCCAGCTGGCCGAGGAGGGATTCCACGCCCGCACCGCAGCCGACGCTGAGACGGGTCTTCAGCTTCTCGGCAAAGAAGCGTTCGATGTTGTCGTCACCGATTTCAAGCTGCCGGGCATGAACGGCCTCGAGTTCCTTCATGCGGTCAAGCGCGTAAACGCCGATCTGCCCGTTGTGATGATGACCGCTTACGGCACCGTCGAAAACGCCGTGGACGCCATGAAGGCCGGCGCGAGCGACTACGTGCTAAAACCGTTCTCGCTCGCTGAACTCGTTCTCGTAATTCGCAAGGAGCTTGCCAGCCACCAGCTGCGCCAGGAAAATCGCGATCTCCGCGAAGCCCTTGGTCAGCGCTATGAATACAAAAATATCGTCGCGCGCAGTGACAAAATGCAGGCCGTCCTCGCGCTCGTCGAACGCGTTGCGCCGACGAATGCCACCGTTCTCATCGGCGGCGAAAGCGGTGTAGGCAAGGATCTCGTCGCCCGCGCCATCCACGAACATTCGCAGCGCTCCGCCGGTCCATTCATCAAGATCAATAGCACCGCAATTCCGGAAACTCTCCTCGAGAGCGAGCTGTTTGGTTACGATAAAGGCGCCTTTTCCGGCGCCGTGTCCTGTAAGCCCGGAAAATTCGAGCTCGCCGACAAAGGCACGCTATTTCTCGACGAGATCGGCGATGTTCCCGCCGCGATTCAGGTGAAGCTCCTGCGCGTTTTGCAGGATCGTGAATTCGAACGCCTTGGCAGCACAAGGACGCTCAAGGTTGACGTACGCCTCGTCGCAGCTACGAATCGCGATTTGCGCGCCGCTCTCGAAGAGGGCACGTTCCGCGAGGATCTCTATTACCGGCTCAATGTCGTCGCAATTGATATCCCGCCACTGCGCGATCACAAGGAAGACATCCCTGCGCTCGCCGAATTTTTCCTCGCAAAGAGCGCGCGCGAATCCGGCAAGAAAGTCCAGGGCATCACGCCGCAAGCCATGAAACTCCTGATGGATTTTCATTGGCCCGGCAACGTTCGCGAACTTCAAAATGTTCTGGAGCGCGCCGTCACGCTCTCCTCGGGAGCTATGCTCGATGCCGGCGATATTCACATTGACGGCTCCGCGCGGCGCGCGGCGTCCGCCGATTCCACGGCGGCGCTTCCCGAAGGAATGACGCTCGAGCAGTGGGAGGAGGAAATGCTTCGAGAGGCGCTCAAGCGTGCCAAAGGCAACAAGAGCCAGGCCGCCCGTGCTCTGGGGCTCTCGCGCAATGCCCTTCGCTATCGCCTCTCGAAAATGGGCGTCGCCGATCCCCCCGACAAGGATTAGTGCCGGTGGCTGAAAACCACCACCCCCGCTTCAAATCCACCAACTGTAGCTGATCCCATGAGTTGCGCTCGCGTGCGCGAAAACCTGTAAAGTGTTTATTCTACATAGCTTACGGTCGCTTCTCCCTCGGTTCAGACTTTGGCACTGTCCCTGCAATACACGGGTGGGGTTCACGGTTTCTAGGCCATCAGTCGCGAGAGGGGCAAGATGAAAAAGTATCTGGCAGGCATGGCGGTGTTGAGTCTCCTGATGCTGGGATTGACGCCCGCAAACGCGCAAGGCCAGGCGCCCCCTCCGCCTCCCGGCTCTCCGGCCCAACAGGATGATTCGACCGCGTCCTCTGACGCAGCTGCTCCAGGCGTAGCGCGCGTCAGCTTCCTTCACGGCGATGTTTCCTCACAGCGCGGCGACAACAGCGAGTGGGTCGCGCTCACTCAAAATTCTCCTATCTCTCAGGGCGATCGCGTCGCGACTGGACAGAACGGGCGCGCGGAACTCCAATTGGATTTCGCGAATATTTTGCGCATGTCCGGCAGCGCCACAGCGAACCTCACGAATTTGTCGCGAACAGGTATTCAGGTCCAGGTCGGTCAGGGTCTCGTCACGTACGTCGTGCTGAAGGGCAGCGAAGCAAACGCTGAAATTGACACGCCGAATGCCTCGATCCGCCCGCAGGGTCCCGGCGAGTATCGCGTCCTGGTCAATTCTGATGCGGAAACCAAAGTGGTCGTTCGCGAAGGCTCGGCCGACATCTCCACTCCCGACGGCAGCACTCACGTGGAGCAGGGCGAGATGATCACGATCGAGGGAACGGATAATCCGCAATATAAAACCGAAGCCGCACCCGGCCGCGATGACTGGGATACTTGGAACGACGACCGCGATCACCGAATCACCAGCGCTTCGAGCTGGGGCAAGACCGACCGCTACTACACGGGTTCGGAAGACCTCGATACGTACGGCACGTGGAGTGAAGTCCCCGACTACGGTCCCGTGTGGATTCCTTCCGGCACAGGTCCGGACTGGGCTCCCTACCGCGCTGGCCGCTGGGTTTACCAGCCCTATTATGGCTGGACCTGGGTTTCCTCCGAGCCGTGGGGCTGGGCGCCTTATCACTATGGCCGCTGGTTCGTTTACGGCAATCGCTGGGCATGGTGGCCCGGACCGGTGGTCGGCTATCCGGCTTACTATCCGGTCTGGTCGCCGGCGTATGTCTCCTTCTTCGGCTTTGGCGCAGGCGGCTTTGGATTTGGAGTTGGGTTCGGCTTTGGATTCGGCAGCTTTGGCTGGCTGCCCTGCGGCCCCGGCGATTGGTACCATCCGTGGTTCGGCCACTATGGTGGCCGCTACAACTCAATCAGCGTCACGAACATTAATAATTTCCACAGCGGCTACGGACCGCTCGGAGGCAATCGAGCCCATCAATTCTCGAACGTCAATGCAGCGATGTCGAACGATCGAGTGCGCGGCGGCGTGTCCTCGATGGCTGGGAATCAATTTGGGCGCGGAGCCGTGCCGTCTCACCAGGCAGGCATCAGCGCGGCTTCGTTCCGCCAGGGCAGCATGATGACCGGCAGAATGCCCGTTACGCCGTCGCGGGAAAGCTTCAGTCCGTCCGGCCGCGAGGCGAGTCCTTCGACGATTCGCAGCGCAAGTTCGAGCTCGCAGCACTTCTTCAGCAGCAGTTCGCGATCGAACGGCTCTAACGTGGGCGCCGCGAGTTCGCACTCGTTTGGAAATTCGAACACGTACCGAGGCCAGTCTGGCTTTAGCGGCAACGGCGGTTCGACCGCGCAATCCACTCATCAGGGATGGCAGCATTTCTCAACACCACAATCCGGCGCTACGAACCATTCAGGACAGGGCTTCGGCGCGAACAATTCCGCGACGGTCAATAACTCCTCGCGCGGATCGTACGCGTCTCCTTCGCATGAATCCACTACCGGAAGCCAGACTGAAAATCGGGGTTCGTGGCAACATTTTACCCCGCCCACAACGTCGTCACGAGGGGGCTCCTCCAACTCATACAATTCATACTCTCGTCCTCCGCTTAATATGAGGCAGCCCATCGTGACGCCGCGTGGCGGATCCAATACCTACGGCTCGCGTTCGTATGGATCGAATCCCTACGGTTCGACCAGCTCGCACGGTACGTACAATGCTCCGCGGCCCACTTACACCGCCCCGCACGGCGAAAGCACAGCGCCGCACGGAACCTATACCGCCCCGCCCCAGAACGGTGGCAGCAACGGCAATTACCACGGCGGGGGCGGCGGAAGCCATTCCGGCGGAGGCGGTCACTCCGGTGGCGGCGGCCACGGCGGCGGACACCACTAGATAGATTCCCAGTCGAGTAATTTGGCAAGCCACGGCCCCGAGAAATCGGGGCCGTTTTTATTTGACCAATGCACGTACGCCTGGCTTGCGAACTATGGCGATGCGGTTCCCGGAGGCGTGGGCGCGGCAGCGGGATTGGGCGCCGCGGGGGCCTGATCAACTGCGAGATACGCGCGGCCGAAGGCGGATTGCTGCGTGCCGGCTGCGATGGCAACGGCCTGCACCGTGTAATGCCCCGAAGGCAATTTTGCGAGGGGCAAGCTGATGCGATAGGACGCCGTGCGAGTCTTGGGGTCAACGGCGGTCGGCGCGAGCAACGGGGTGGTATTCACCTGGACGCCACCGCGGAAGAATACCAGTCCGGCGCGAAGCGTGGCCGGATCAAATGGTGCGGACTTATCCGCTTTCTCCGGGTAGTAGGCCTGGAAGAAAACATAGAGCGTCTGCTGCTGGGTGAAAAAGCGAGTGACGCTGGGAACGATTTTCTCGCCTTCCATCTCGAGGGGCGAGGAGGCAATCTGCGCGCGAGTTCCCTGCCCTTTCGTCTCCACTTCCGAAGACTTGGCGACCGGCACGAGCTGGCTTGAAAGCAGGACCGAGCTGAGACTCATGCGGTCGGTGGAGCGCTGCGGCACGATGAACGACTGCTCGAACGTGCCGATTTTTCCGGATTCATTTTCACGCGCGAGGAATTTCATGCGATACGATCCCGGCGAGAGCACCACGCCGCCCTGATACACCAGATTGCTGCGATTCACCTGCTGGAACCGCTCATCGTCGAGATGTACGGTGATGGTATCGCGCAGCGAGGCGACGCTTTGGCCGGAAGGCTGGGCGAGAACTTCTGCGGCGAAGTCGAATTCAGCTTCGTGGCGGTCGTGCTTCTTGGCCCAATCGAGCGCGCTCGAAGATAGCTTCGCGGAAATGGGAATGTAAACCTGCTGATCGCTCAAGCGGAACATCGCGGTTTCAACCGCAATGGGGAGATCCACTTCCGGGCTTTCCGAACGCATGGCGTCCGCGAGCTGGTGGTCGCGATCTTCTTTTTCCAGATGCTGAAAATCGCGCGGGGCGTAATAGCCGTTGCGGTAGCGAATGTGCGCACCAGGCACGGTGACCTTCACGCGGATGGCGTGCCAGCGTCCATCGCGCTTCACGTCCGCCGGGAGATTATAGCCAACGAGATAGTAGCCGCTGTTGTCCTGCTGAATTTTCGGGAAGGCGTCGCTCAGATCGCCGAGATCGAAGAAGGCTTTGCCGCCGGTGTCAACGGAGAGCGTGGAGAGCGTATCGCGCGAATCCTCTCGCTGGTCAGTCTGGTGGTAAACAGCAGCGCCGCTGAACATCGAAGTGCCGGTCGCGGCGTTGGCGGTGACGTCTCCGCCGGGCGGAGTGGCGAACATGCCGCGCGCGTCAATCGAATAAATGGAAACGTCGGCGCGATTGGCGGCGTCGGTGACGGCACGCAACTCAGCGCGATTTTCCTCCCCTGTCTGCGTGATGCCGCCCGTGAATTCCACGAGTGATTTTCTTCCCGGGATACCCGCGAGCACATTCGCGAGGCCTTCGACGGCTGTCAGCTTCTGATCGGTGTTAAACACGTTGAATTCAGTTTCGTCAGGCGTGTACGCATCGCCGGTATATTGCTGAACATCATATTCGCCATTCGTCGCGGCAGCATAGAGCGGGTTCGCGATTTGCGATGCGGCGCCGGGAACCAATTGGGCGATGGCCTTGTCGAGCGTCGTGCGATCGTTGGTGAAGTTCGCGAGAACTGCGAGGCGCGTGCTGAACACGACAACCGAGACGAGATCGGCGGGCGTCATCTGCTGCTTCAGGAATTTCTGCGCGGCGGCGTGCGCGCGGAGGATATCGTCCGTCGCCATCGAAGTCATGTCGAAAAAGAGAACGATCATTCGGCGATCGCGAACCGTGTCCGTGACGGCGTCGGCAGCGCCCGGTCCTTCGTTGTCCACAGGAATGACGATCGGCTTGGCGTTGTCTTCCGAAGCCGTCTCGATTTTTTCGATATCGGAATAGGAAAAACTGGAAATCTTCTGCATCTTACCGTCGTCGGTGACTTCAAACTGATCGGCGCGCAGTCCCTTGATCGGCTTTCCGGAACCGTCGGTTACTTGCACATCAATGCGGACCACGTTGGATTGCGCGCGGAGGACGAACGTCGGGTTCGTCGGTGGGGGCTGCTGCTGGGTCGGCGCGGGCACCGTCTGTTGCTGCTGCGCGGGAGCCGAAACGGGAGCCAGAGAAAGGCCCGCGGCGACTAAAATCGCCATCGAGCGGCGAAAGATATCACCCCAAAAAGTGTGTCGAGTAAGTTGGGTGCCAATCCTTTGTTTGCAATGACTTACAGCGATAATTACTCGGCACGTGTGTCGAGTGATTAGCGGAAAAATCGAGGAGTTCGGCGAGACAAAGGACACGATCCCCCCCGACCTCCAAGGAGACATCCCTCGGGTTCCCTTCGACAGCGCCATCTTCGACTTTTGTGCCGACTTTTCCATCATCAACATGTTAAGCCTCGTACGGGCGAGCGCAAGTACGTTGTTGGTGTAAAGAATTGTTCGTAGGCCTCGAAGCCGCACATTGAGAGCTTCTTTTCATCCATCGCGTGATCCATCGCTAGAAATTAAACCGGGCCTGAAAGGCCATGGTGCGCATTTGTCCGGCGCTCGACACACGGCCGAAAAGCGAAAAACCCGCTTCGGGCCCGGCTCCGGTGCCGCACTCGATTCCGGCGGCGTTACCGGTTCCTCCGGTCCCGGCGTTGCCGAAGCAAGGAAGGACGGTGCCAATTCCCGTGTAACTCGGCGTGTTGGTCAGATTCGTAATCTGCCAGCTAAGGTTCAGCTGGTGACGCCGATCCGGGCCGAAGCGAATCGTCTTCGCGAGAGACATATTCCAATTAAATTGGCAGGGGCCTTCAACGGCGCCACGGGGCTCGTCGCCATATGCCAGATTTCCGTTTGAATCCGTTGGCAAAGTGAAGGCGCCGGTATTGAAAAACGCCGCCGGAGAGCCGCCGCAAATTCCGGTGTTCGGATCGCCGGTCAGATCGGGGCGCAGAGAGAAATTGGCGCCGGTGCCGTTGTCCGAGGCGACGCCGCCCAGCAACACGGTAAAAGGAGTGCCGGTCTGCCAGGTGAAAATATTCTGCAGCCGCAAATCGCCGAACACTTTCTCTTTCCATCCATGATTGGCCCAGCGATTCCTCTGCCCAAAAGGAAGCTCCCACATGGTGACCGCGCGGAACTGGTGACGGATGTCGAAGGTGGAAAGACCGTACTCGCCGTGGAGATTGCCGTCCTGCTGTTCAACGGTGGCCTGGCCACCGCCGATGGAGCTGGAATCGTCGAGCGATTTCCCGTAGGTGTAGATTCCCTGCAGCATCACACCGTGAGTGAAACGATGGACCAAGCGTACCTGCAGGGCGTTGTAGATGGAATTCGCGCCGGACTGATCGAATGTGAAACCGGTGGCATTGGGGTCCAGCCGATTCGCTTGGATTTCGTCCGAAGGCGTGCCCAGCGGGGCACGATTGGGCGCGCGGAGAATATCGAGATCGGTTCCCTTGGTGCCTGTGTAGGTGAGATCCAAAATCCAACTGGGCGATAGGGTGGTTTCCGTGCCGAGATTCCAGATTTGTGCGTAGCCGTTCTTGTAGTTGGGATCCACGGACTCGGTATTCGAAATGAAAGTGCTGCTATCGGGAGCGGGTGGAAAGCCATTCTGGAACGTGAGCGGCGCGGTCGAGGTGGTGGTCAAGGTCTGGACGGTGGCGATCGGCGACTGAAATGCCATCTCGCGCGCGAGCGTGTTGTAGATCGCTTCGTTGTAGAAGATCGAATATCCGCCGCGGACGACTGTCTTCGGCTTGATGAACTTCGGCTGCCAGGCAAAGCCGAAGCGCGGCTCGAGGTTTCCATAATTGCCGTGGACCAGGGCACGGGGCAGACCCGGCGCCGCGAGATTCGGCTGACCGTGCGCGACGCGGAACACATCGGTCAGGTCCGTTATATCGAGGTTGATCAGGTTGTCGTTCAGCTCGATCGGCGGAGTGACCGCTTCGTAGCGCAGGCCATATTGAAGCGTGAAGGTTTTGCTGACGCGAAAATCATCCTGCGCGAAAGCGGCGACTCCCCAACTGCGGAGATAGAGGTTCGGATTGCCGAATTGCACCGTCGTGTTGAACGGAAGGCCGAGCAGGAAATCACCAAAGTCGCTGCCGGTGGCGAGACCGGTGAAAACAAAGCCGCCGCGCGGATTGGGATTGGACTCGGTATTCAATTGAATGCGACGAATCTCGGCCCCGAAGGTCATCGTGTGTTTGACGTGCGTCCAGGTGAAAGTATCGGAAAGGCGCAAGGTCTGATTTCGAATCAGCGAAGGGATCGGATCGTTCAATCCCGAAAAATTGGTGAAGCTGATCAGGGGAATACCGTAATCAATCGGCGCAACGGACACCCCGGTAATCCCGAGCTCGCCGGCGATGTTTGTGCCAAAGGAATTGTCGCTGAGCAGTTCGCTACGGCTGCGACTCCAACTCAGCGCAATATTTTCGACCAAGCGCGGCGACCAATTGTGGGAGAGCCCAAGAGTCACACTCTGATTGCGTGTGGATTGGTTACCGCCGATGCCCACAAAATTGCTGAGGGTGTTGGAGCGCTGCGAACTGAAGTTGTAGCCTCCGTTGACGTTGAATTTCGCGTTGATGGTGTGCAGGACGTGCGTGCTGAAAATATCGCTATTGAGCGGCGTGGTGGATTGCAGGAGATAGTTCTGGCCCGTGGTGCTGGGCAGGTTCGGCATGGGAATGAATCCCAGCAATCCCTGCACCGCCGGGTTATTAGCAAAGTCGATGGTGGGAATCTGCTGGCAGCCCGCGCCCGCTGACGGAAACGGAGTGGTCGTGAACGGTTCGAAGATCGTGGAGCCGCCGCAGAAGAGTCCGCCGCGCTCGGCGAGCGTCGGCACAGTGGAAAACGTGTTGATCGGATTCTTCGCGGTCTCGTGCTGGTAGTTGACGAAGAAATAGGTTTTGTCGCTGCCGTTGTAAATGTGCGGAATCTTCAGCGGGCCGCCGACGGTGCCACCGACGCGTTCGTCGTAGCTGCCGATCTTCGGAGACTGCGCTCCTGTAATCGAGAACGGCTTCGCGTCGAACACGGAGTTCGTATAACGGTCGAAGACGGTAAATCGCACGCGGTTCACGGTCTGGCGAAGCAATCTGCCGACCTGCGCGCCATTGGGTCCGCCACGACCACCTGCGCCAAACCCACCTCCACCGCCGCCGAAGCCACCACCACCTTGCTGTCCGAAGCCCCCTGCGCCGCCACTACCGGGCCCGCCGGGACCTCCAGCGCCGCCGATGCCTCCGATCCCCTGTCCGCCAAATCCCAAGTTGAGTTGGCCCTGCCCTGGGCCGCCAAAGCCTCCCGGGCCGCCGAAACCACCGGCTGACTGGCCCTGCCCGACTGTACCCTGCAACAAGAACGAATCGGAGGACGAGCCTGCCACGGGAGAGACGTTCATGCTCGGTTGTGGCCCTCCTGCGTCAGCTTGCCCAGCGGCAGCCTCGCCGGTGAGATCCGTCTGTTGGAAGCCACCGTCTCGGACTGCGTTCAGCAAACCGGGAGGAAGCTGCTGGCCTCGCCCGCCTCTGCCGCGGCCTGTGCCGGGTGCACCAGTCCCTGAGGCACTTTGAGGATTTGAGCCGGCTGGCTGGCCGCCATTCGGCGTGCCGGAACCGGGGCCCGCGCCCGGCCGGCGGCCGCCGGGGCGACCGGAAGTTCCAGAGGGCGCGGCAAGCTCCGCGAGAGTGCCTACGCGAAGCACAAACTGAAGCGGTGGCGGCGCGGGGCCGCCGCCAAGTTCGATACTGAGCGACGCAGCGACGAACCCGAGCTGAGAAGCCTCGACCGTGTAATGGCCAGGTGGAAGCGCGGGAAATTCAAACTTGCCGGACTCGTCGGTCCAACTGACGAAAACTTTTTGCGTGTCGGTGTTGACGAGGCGCAGCGTGGCGCCTGGAACCGGAAAGCCGTCGGACGTATGCACGACGCCGGACGCGATGGCCGTTACAGATTCCGCCGACGCAGGACTCTGCGTGGAGTTCGTCGTCGAAGTCTGGGCGGAAGCCTGCGCTGGGGTTTGTGCCGGGGTCTGTTGCGCTTGCACGATTGTCGCGGCGGCCAATGCCAAGATGGCGGCGAACAGCGATGAAACAATTATGCGGGTGGCCGGTGGGCGAATTGGACTGTGCAACACCATTCTCTCAGCTTACGGAATTCGCACGTTACTGCAATAAATCAATTCGACGGTGTCGCACAGGAACGGGTTACCCGCCAGACGGAGCGGGATCGTAGACGAGACGGAACGTGACGGGTTTCGTGAATCGCGGGCTGTCAATTTTCGTGGTCACGTAGAGCTGCTTTCCGTCGGGAGACAGCTCGTATGTGCGCGTGGTGCTGCCCTGACGCCGGCCTGGAGTGACGGCGACGAGTTGAGAGCCCTGCCACTGCGCGGCCGGGGGCGCGCTGGCGGTCTCGCCGTCGCTGCTGGCGTCGTTCGACGCGCTGCCTGACGAATTCGACGACGAGCCCGCGGATGAATTCGCGGGCGCTTGTTCGGATGTGGAATAGAGCGCAAGCACGTTACCGGAATCGCCGGTGACTTTCGCGGACGATGCAGTCTGCTCGATGGTGAGCTGCGAGAAATTATTCATCCCGCTCTGGCCATTCTGTCCACCGCGCCTGCCGCCCCCGCCGCCCGTGCCGCCGCCACCGCCGCGCTGACCACCGCCGCCTCCGCCGTAGTGTCCACCGCTGCCGTTGCCGCCCGAATTACCGGCCTGCTGCATCGCTGCGCGCGGATCGTCGCTCTGGTCTTTGTTCAATGCCCATGTGCCGGAGAGATTCGGCTTGCCAGCGATCTGCGCCGGCGCTCCGGCTCTGGATGAAGCTGCGGGCTGATCGGAGGGCGCTGCTGCGGGAAGAGGGCCCGAGGTCTGAGCATCAGCACGGCTTGCGGGCAGCAAGAGCACCGCCGCAGCAAAGATAGCGAGAATCGCCCACCACAAAAATATCTCGGCGAGAGTTTGGCTTTTCTTGCGGTCGAGCGCCGTCGTGGTCATCGCGCACCTCCTGCAAAGCCGGCCGGAAACATTCATCACGCGTGCATTCGCGCGTAAATCCCGGCACAGAGATGATTCCTTTCAAGGCACGCGATAGTTCCAAAAGCTGCGGGAAGGCTTTTGAGTCTGCGGCGACCTCTTGTATGATTCCACTCAGCATGCTTCCTCTCACACGACGACCGTGCAAGCCGCGTCCGCACCACCCGCGGAACTAATCCGCCGCGCCCGCGCGAATGCGAGCGCGAATAGCTGGCCACTGAAATCCGGAATTTCCCAAAGAAGCAGCCTGAATCAAAGCGCGAAAGGGGACAAGCGAAATGGCACACACAGGGAACCAAATGCGGCTGGCCGTGCTGGGCGCGGGAAAAATGGGCGGGATTTTGATCGAAGCATTCGTGAAGCAGGGGCTCGTCTCGCCGCAGAATATTTTCGCGACTGTGCAACATGCCGCCGCGGATCGCAAGAATGGGCCGAAGCTGCTTGTTTCGCTCACCAACAATAATCGCGCGGCGGTGAAGAAGGCGGACGTGGTTTTTCTGTGCGTCAAGCCGCAGACGGTGGCTCAGGTCGTGGACGAAATCCGCGGCGAAATGACGGATAAGAAGCTGCTGATTTCGATCGCGGCGTCGGTGCCAGCGGAGTACATCGAGCGGCGGCTGCGCGGGAAAGTGCCCGTGATTCGCGCGATGCCCAATACGCCTTCCGTGGTGGGCGCGGGGATTACCGCGATGGCCGCGGGGAAATTCGCGGGGCCGAAAGATTTGGAGACGGCGCGAAAACTTTTCGATGCTGTGGGCAAGACTGTGGTCGTGGACGAGAAGCACATGGACGCCGTGACCGGATTGTCCGCGAGCGGGCCGGCGTTTATTTACATCATTCTGGAATCGTTGGCTGAGGGCGGCGTCAAAGTGGGGCTATCGCGGGAGCTCGCGACGTTGCTCGCGGCGCAAATGACGCTGGGCGCAGCAAAAATGGTGATCGAAACCGGGCATCATCCGGCGCTGCTGAAGGATACGGTGACTACTCCCGCGGGGTGCACGATTGACGGCATCCTCGAACTCGAGGAGGGCGGATTGCGCGTGACGCTGATCAAGGCGGTGGTCAAAGCCGCGCAGCGCGCGAAGGAACTGCTCGTCACTGACGAAAGCGCATAGCTCCGGCGGTGCTACGCGCACCTATTTTTTCATCAGGAGCACGTTCACTGCTTTTACGACCACTTCGACTTTGTCGCCCTTCTTGACGCCGAGTTCTTTGAGCGACTCGAGCGTCATCACGGAGGCCATTCCGGATGATGCCGGAATCGTGACCTTCACCAGACACATCACGCCGCCCTTCTTGATGTCCGTCACTTTGCCGATGATTCTGTTGCGTGCTCCTACTTTCATGTTTTGCCCTCCTGAACCACCGTATCGCTTCGAGCCCCGGAATTTGCCGGGTTCCGACAGATTAGCCTGTGCGTCAACGAAGCGGAACGGGTTTCTTTGCGCCGGGCGGGAGTTGCGGCTAGGATAGAAGCATGGAGATTGATCGCAAGGCATTCCTCGACAGCCTGGGAGGCGCCGAGGGCGTAAAGCGCATGGACGACGAAGCGCGCGCCGATGCGCTTGAGTCGCACATGATGTCGGATTTGAATAGCGCCATCGCCTCGAAGAAATATCCCACCGCTGCGGAGGTTGAGGCGCAGATCGAAACGCGCCCTTATCGCTCGGGCGTGGGATTCATGATGGTGCCGCGCACGGGCGGTAACGTCAAAAGACTTGCGCCGATGCCAGGTAATCCAACGCTGGCGGATTTCTTCAAGCTGCGTTTTGCGGACACCGCGAACCACGTGTTGCAAAGCGCCAACCTCGCTAGGAAGAAGGGCATGTCCGAGGAAGTCATCCTAGCGTGCCTGCTGCACGACGTGGTGCAGGAAATCATGCGGACGGATCACGGGTGGTGGGGAGCACAGCTCTTCGAGCCGTACGTCTCGGAGAAGGTGGCGTTCGCGATTCGCTATCACCAGGCGCTGCGATACTACGCCGACCCTTCCGTCGGGTATGAGTACCCCGATCTATACAAGGAGTTATTCGGCGCGGATTACATCCCGCCAGCCTATATCGAAGCGACCTACCAGATGGTCCGCAAGCACAAATGGTATATGGAGCCGCGCATGGTCGCGGTGAACGATTTGTACGCGTTCGACCCGAATGTGATTGTAACGATTGAGCCGTTCCTCGACATCATCGGCCGGCATTTCAGGCAACCGAAAGAGGGTTTGGGGAACGATGGCAGTCCGGTCGCGCACATGTGGCGAACGATTTCGAGACCGGATCAGCCGCTGTAGGGCCGGTTACTCGCTCTTGGCCCAGATCTTTGTATCTTCGAAGCTCTGGCGGCTGCGCCAAACTCCTGAGCTATCGTCATCGCCAACTTTGGCGAAGGCCTCTCTCGCAGAGGTCTTGTCGCCTGCTCCGTAAGCCATCAGCGCAAAGCGATTCGCCTTAATGTCGTTGGTCCCGTACAACTGACTCAGCACGGCATAGCCGCTCTTGATTCTCGGCCAGGACCAATTCGCCATGGAGGGCTTGTCTGACTCGCAGCTGCAGACGGTGATGCTCGCGATTTCGAAGTAGGTTAGATCACCCTGCTGGCCACCGAGGTGATCGGCGGCTTCTTTGGCGAAAGCCTCGCTCTCGCCTGGATCTCCGTACCACTTCGGCAGCAAGTACGTCGCATATTCCCGGTAGTACATGTGAAAGGTAGGCTCATAGGCCGAGGCTTGGTCGAAAAGCTCCCGCGCCTGCGGTTTAGTCCAGCCTTCACCCATGGCCACGTCCTGCATCACTTCATACCAGTAGGGGCATTTCTCCTTGAGGTTGGCGGCTTCGATCAGAGCGGTCGCCGCCATGCCAAGCCTCTCGGTGAAACCCCTCCACTGGGTGCTGGAGACCGTGCGGCCGTATCCGAAACCTCGAATGCTCCAGCCGTAATTGACGTTGGCCTGAGCGAGTGCAATTTGGGCGGCGGCCGAGTCGGGCTGTGCGGCTTTCCATTTTTTCAGCGTCTCAAACTCGTTGCCCCACTCGGCTTCTGTCGCATTGCTGTCGGCGGAGGGCTGGCTCACCACATCATAGAATTCACTCAATTTCCAAGAGCCGCCAATGAGCCTTCCTTTGCTGACTCGGGCATCGCGGACCTCGGCTTCGAGCTGGGCGAAATCCCATTCGTTGAACGTTGCCGCTATCTGGCGCCGATAGGTCGCCGCATCCTCAAGCGGGGCAGCTGGCGCAGCGGGTGCCGATTCAGCCGGTCGCGGAGTGATGGCCGCCTGAGAGGGCTGCCTGCCTTGACCATACTGGCGAACTACCGTCAGCAATTGATCAGCATCCGGGCCCGGAGACACAAACAGCTGCCAGCACGAAACCTGGGACAAACAAGTGCCCAGAATAAAAAGCATCACGAGTGGTTTGTGAGAGACCATAAACGCCCTCGAAAAGTTGAGATGTCGGAACTCTACGAGGACGAACGTACTTAGAAAATATTACTAAGGTACCGGTTGATAATTATTTGGGCACAATATGCGATACGCGCAGAGCGGCGCTGATTCGCGGAATTGCGGCGCCCAAATCAGACTCGCCAAACCGGGGGAATTTGTTCTGCTAGTGGGCGGCGGCGGGCGCGACGCGGGCAGTGGCGTGGATGTCAACGTCCACCGTGTCGCCGACGTGAAGCAGGAACGTGCTCGGATTCTTGAGTCCCCATTTGACGTAAGGTACGGCGAACTGTGTCGAGGCCTGCAATGATCCGTCGGTTCCCGGCTGCACTGTAACCCTGAGTGTGGTGTCGTGATCCTGGCCATGGAGGCGGATTTTGCCCGATACTTCTATCTGGGCCGTCCCTGCCTTCGGAAGCGCGCCCTTGACCTGCGCGGGCGTGAAAGTAATTTCGGGAAACTTGGCGCTTTCAAGAACGTCGGTATGCATGTTCTTGTCGCGCGACGCGTTGTCGGTGTCTCCGCTGGTCGCGTCAATCACTACGGCGCCGCTAGCGTGCCCGGTCGCAGGGTCCCAGTGAATCTCGCCGCTCTTGAGCTTGAATGTTCCGTGAACGGTATGGAGAGTGGCAGCCAACGTGAATTCGATTTTGGTTGCGGTGGGATCGAGAGTAATCAGTGATTCCTGCGCCCGCAACGCAGGTGAAAAGCCGACGGCGATCGCGATGAGAATCGCGCACCGCAGAGACGCAGAGAGACGGAAAGACTGCTGACGCGAGCATCCCCGAAATTAGGGTCAAGGATTCATCTGCTAGGCCCAGAGTACTCGCCAGCCCAGATTCAAGATCGCAGAGGCATTCAGCGCGTCCGGCGATGTGTCGCCAGTGTGAACGGAGATCATTTTCGCGAACAGCGCCGGCCGCGCTGCGAAAAGGCGCAACACTTTGCGGCGCAACGCCACGCTTGAGTTCATCAAGCAGCAGAAGCCGCGTGATTCGGAAGGCCGTGCTCGAGATGCGCTGGTGCGCGACATCGTATTGTGCGAGACTGCCCGCAGCGAGCGCCTCGGCGAGATGACCGGCCTGCTGAAATGCGAGGCTCAATCCCTGCCCCGAAATGGAATCCACGGTACAGCTCGAATCTCCGACCAGCGCGACATTTCTTCGAACCACGCCGCGAGCTCTGCTGAACGACGTGACCGCCCCGGCCTCGGCTGAAATCGGCGATGCGCCGCCGAGACGCCGAAGCGACTTCGGGGAACTGAAGAATGGCGCGATCCATTCGCATGCGCGAATCGTCCACGAAAAGCGAAACGCAGATTTCGTTTCCCGGCGGTGGGCGTAACAACCATCTGCGATTTGCGGCCCCAATGAACTTCCACGAAATTCGTCCAGGGCGCGACCGGGTAGTGGCGGCGAAATCCGAAACGGGGACCGTCGGAGCGGCATGGGCCGAGGCCAGCAAATTTTCGCACGCCCGAATTCCGGCCGTCGGCGCCGATGAGCCATTTGCAAGGCACGAACTGTCCGTTGACGCAGGCTCCGCCGAAATCGAGACGCGAAATTCGAGCGCCCCACATCAGCGAAACTCCCACTTTGGTTGCGCGATCGATCAGAAGCTGATGAAGGGCAGTGCGGCGCAGTCCAAGGGCCTGCCCTCGGGGAATCCTTCGCGCTGGCGGAAGAAGCTTTCGTCCGAGAACCGAAAACCATCAAACGGAAATCCCGGGCCGGAATCAAGATCAACACCGAGACGGCGCAACGCCGCAACCGCCTCGGGAAGTAAACCTTCGCCACAGGGCTTATTGATGGGAGGTTTTCGGGAATCAACAACAGTGACGCGGAGATTTTTCAGGGTCGCGGCAATTGCAGCAGCAAGCCCGGCCGGGCCTCCGCCTACGACCAGGACGTCAGGCTGCAATTTTGGACCCTTCGAAGCCGCCTACCAGCGCAAGAGCAACAGCTCCGCACAAAAACCGGGTCCCATCGCAGCGAGAATACTTAGGGTTCCAGGTTCCGGGCGACGATGGCGGTAAACATCTTCGAGTACGAGGAGAACGGACGTGGAAGAAATGTTGCCGACTTTGCGTAAACACTCCCACGACGCCTCCAAATCCTTTTCGGTGAGATCGAGAGCTGTCGCCGTTGCCTCGAGAACCTTCGGGCCCCCGGTGTGCATGATCCAGCTCTTGATATCGCTCCGGCGAACACCCTGCTCCGCAAGGAACTCGTCCACATCCTTGCCCAGATGTTTCACCACCGTATCCGGAACTTCCGGTGACAATACGATGTGAAAACCCTTCTCCGAGATGTCCCAACCCATCACGCGCTCGGTATTCGGGTAGAAGATGGATTTGTTGGCCAGAATTTCGGGCCCGTTCGATTCGACCTCGTCTCCGACGACCACTGTCGCCGCGGCGCCATCGCCGAACAACATCGCCGAGATCAAATGCGCCATCGAGATGTCGTCGCGCTGAAGA
Source organism: uncultured Acidobacteriota bacterium (assembly GCA_963814855.1). Lineage (GTDB taxonomy): Bacteria > Acidobacteriota > Terriglobia > Acidiferrales > UBA7541 > Palsa-295. The sequence continues at coordinate 476,126 of CAWFEL010000007.1, read as the reverse complement.
GTCAGCGAGCACAACTCGATGGATAACAAGGCCGCTGCCTGATCGGGAAAAGCACGCACATAATCGGCGGCCCGGGAAATCCCGGCCGCGCCGGCGACGCAACCCAGCCCGAAAATCGGGATGCGCTTGATATTCGGCGAAAGGCCCATGCGATTGATGAGCCGCGCATCAAGCGACGGTGCAGCGATGCCAGTGACCGACGTAACAAAAATCGCGCCCAGGTCTCGCGGCTCAACGCCTGCGCCGACGAGCGCGTGACACAATGCTTTCTCGCCCAACTCCAGCCCTACTTCAATCCAGACGTTGTTCGCCTCTCCCCACGTCTTCATTTCGTTGTGGTAAAAATCGAGGGGCCGCGCCGTGAACCGGCCATCCACCTTCATGCTTTCATCCAGGCGGTCGAGAATGCCGGGCTGGACTAACCTATCCTTCCAATAACTCTTCAGCGCACCGACGAGAACTTCCTGCTTGTGGTAATACTTCGGAAATGCGCTTGCGACTCCAGCAATCCTCATAAATGCTGCTCCTCGGGCATCCGCCCGTGCGGAGGGCATCAAACTCATAAACGCAAATCGAGACTTATTTCATCCCAATCTACTGAATTTGGCCCCTTATTTGAATCTGACGAACCCTTGCTGCGATCCAGCGGCTATATCAAGCCAGTCGGCGATGCGTGCATCGCCTGACCCCGGATACACAGTTCTCAACGCTTACCAACAATCTCCGGCAGACAAGCGCCGCCAAAGAAAGTGCTTATCGAATCCCTACCTTCAGGCACCGGGTTGTGAATCCGCCGCTTGCGGGATGCGGGAGAGGCCACGGTAAAGGAACGCTGCGCAACCCAGAGAGCTAACAAGAAGAAGAACTCCAAATCCTCTGGAAAGCAAGCATAACTTCCCTACCCCGAACAGAGCAAAATATACCATGGCAGACCCCACAATCCAGTCGAGTAAATTGCGACCAAGGTCGTGAATAGGCACTACGTCGGGTGTGATCTTTGCAACAGGCCCCCAGCCGAGGGCGTCCGGCCGCACGCGCCGGTAGAATCTCACGAGCGTGTCGCGAGGTTCGGCCGGGGTCAGTAGCGTGACGACCACCCATGCTGCGGTGGTGACGAGCGTAGTGACAAGTGTCTGTTTGCAAAGACCGCGGGCTCGGAACCGTGAAACGGCGCTGCCCAGCGGATCGTGAGCGAAACGATCAGAGCCGTGGTCATCGCCGCAATCTCGCTCCAGGCGTTGACGCGCCACCAATACCAGCGCAGCAAATACACGCTGCCGGTCCCGGCGCCGACTTCGAGCAGCACCTCCCAACCTGAACGAATCGTAGCGAGTTCCCAGGAAACGCACGCGGCGAGAGTCACGAGGAGGACCGTCGCCCAGCGGGACATCGCGACGTAATGCTTCTCCGGCGCAGTGCGTCGCACGAATCGCCGATAGAAATCCGAGATCAAGTACGAACTTCCCCAGTTCAGGTGCGTAGCAATCGTGGACATGAAGGCCGCCAGAAATCCGGCGACGAGAAGCCCGCGCGCGGCACGGGGCAGATGGTCCACGGCGAGCAGGACGTAGCCCGCTTCGGGATGCGCGAGCTGCGGATACAGCACGACGACCGCCAACGCCGCGAGAATCCAGGGCCAGGAACGAAGCGCGTAGTGCGCGAAATTGAACCATAGAACTGCGAGCAGGCCGTCGCGCTCATTGCGCGCGCTGAGAATCCGCTGCGCAACGTAGCCACCGCCTCCCGGTCTCCGATCCCGGATACCAGAATGCCCACCACTGCACGCCGAGATAGACGCAGAACGTGATAACAGGAATCGTCCACAGAGATTCGCTTGCGAAGCCGCGCGAGAAATCGGGAAAGAAGGAGGTGATGTTCGACGAGGCAGGTCCCGATGTGGCGTGAAGAGCGTCGAGCTTTTCGAGAAGAGCGTGCATCCCGCCAGCGGCGCTGACGCCATACCATGCCACCGCGATGACGACTCCCATCTTAAGAACAAACTGAAACAGATCGGTCCACAGACACGCCCCAGAGTCCGCCGAGCGCGACATAGACTCCCGTGAACGGAATCAGGAACAAGACGCAAACGGCAAGAGCTGTGCGGTCACTGATGCCGAGAACGACGGAGACGATTGTGGTCATCGCTTTCGTGACCCATCCAAGAATTACGCAGTTCACCAGGAGGCCGAGGTAGATGGCCCGAAACCCGCGGAGAAATGCTCCGGGCTTTCCGGCATAGCGCATTTCGGCGAACTCGACGTCCGTCAACAGTCCGGCGCGAACCCATAACCGCGCGAAGAGAAAGACTGTCATCATCCCCGCGGGCAGCATGCTCCACCAGATCCAATTTCCGGCGATACCGTTGCGATAGACCAACCCGGTGACGACCAGTGGCGTATCGGCCGCGAAAGTGGTCGCGACCATGGAGGTGCCGATCAACCACCAGGCGGCGCGGCGTCCCGGAGACGAAATAGTCCGCGGTGCTGCGGCTCGATCGGCGGCGAAAGTAAAGTCCCTGAATCAGCGTGAACAGAAGGTAGGAGGCGATGACAACCCAATCGGTGAAGTTGAGTCTCATGGACGCGCAGGGTGCGGCATACTTTGGACGAGGATACACGGCGAATCAAAGAGAATGGCGAGCCGGAAAATACTGATGCCCAAAAGAAAAACCCCGGATCTGAGGGGGATCAGATCCGGGGTGTCGGGGGCATTGAGGGGAACCGCTGGGCCGACAAACTTTTTTCGAACTAGCTCTCTGCGCGCTGGGCTAGTAGTTCAAATGTCGCAAAAACATCGTCGCTCGAAAGACGATTTGCATGCCGAGGACGATCAGCGTGTCACGAACCGCGGCCAGTTTCTGGCGCACCGGCGACTTCTCGAATCCGGTGTAAGTCATTTCGGCGGCCGGGCCGCCGCGGTTTGCATTCCAATCGCTGCCGGTGAGTGAGCTCACTTCGTTCCTCTAATTGAGAACGTAAACGGGATTGTCGTGCTCGACTCCCACAACCATTGTTTTGAAAATATCCACATCCCAGCTATCCGCGATACGCAAACGGACGACATCGTTCGTCTCGGACAGCAAACGCCCGCGCAGCGGTACGCGGAGGCTCCCTGCTACCACTCGAAGAATCACCGGCTGCCCCATCCAGACTTCGTAGCCACCTTCCATCAGAGTCCCCTCCTCAGAGTTACTTCCGCCAACGAGTACATTTTCGAACCTGGGAACAACCTGACCAATGGTACAGGGGGCTAAGAATGGTAGGATCGAAGTACTATGACGGGATGGCTGGTCGCGGGCGCCGGAAAAGTGCTTCTTAGTTACTGTACACAAACGAGTTAGCGGCTGTCACCGGTACGGGAAGAGCGGACTCCAACCTCATGATCGAATTTCTCGGGCACCTGCTCACTCAGCTTTACGACGTCCGCGGGCTCGTCGAATGGGGCGGAACGCTGCTGGTTTGCGTGATCGTGTTCGTCGAGACAGGCATGTTCGTGGGCTTTTTCCTGCCGGGCGATTCGCTGCTTGTGACGGCGGGAGTGTTTGCGGGAGCCGGGCACATGAAGCTGGCGGAGTTGCTCTCGCTCGTCACCGTGTGCTCGATCGCCGGCGATCAACTGGGCTACCTGATTGGCTACAAGGCGGGCGAAGGCCTCTATCGCCGTGAGGACTCACGATTTTTCAAGAAGCGGCACCTCGAGCGCGCGCACGAGTTCTACGAAAGGTTCGGCGGAAAGACGATCATTATCGCGAGATTCGTTCCGATCATTCGGACGTTTTGCCCGCCGGTCGCCGGAGCGGCGAAGATGAAATATTCGCGCTATCTGGCGTACGACATCGTCGGAGGATTCCTGTGGGTGTGGAGCATGGTCCTGGTGGGGTACACACTCGGGCGGACGGTTCCAAATGTTGACAAGAAAATTCACTACATCATCGCCGCAGTGATCGTCGTATCGCTCATGCCCGCTGCGTATCACGCCTGGAAGGCACAAACCTCCCACGCAACGCCTCGATAGCGAGAACGTCGCCTGCGGGAAATACCGAGGGACCTTACATGCAAAACGGGGAGCCTGGCAGCTCCCCGTCTTGTTCACCCGCTCGCCGCGGCGAAGCTGAAAGCATCGCCAGCGGTTCGCGCCGCAGGACCGACGAGAAAAAACTCGGCGAGAACCCATGTGTGGCGGAGTCGCGCGTACTCCCCCATAAGTGGGCTCCCGCTAGGGCACTCATACGCCCGGAATGGGCGGCGCGCAAGGAGAAAATCCTGCGGGACAGTATCACGCGACGCGCGCGAGATCCCGCCAGCTAGTTGGTCAGGAAGCGATAAGTGGACGACCTCAGAACTGCCGAGCGAGGATGCCGGTCGCGATCGGAGTCGCATCCCGATCGAACAGCAGAGCGGTGTTTTCGTCAATCAGGTAATAGATCAGATTGAAAGTTGCGACTGGGGTCGTCACCGCCAGAACAGCGGTACCGCGACCATTCGCGGCGGGTGCAGCTATTGAATTGCCCGAGGCCGCGATCGGATCAGTCGGTGAAACCGAGCCGAAATTATTGATGTCGAGGTTTCCGCCGGTGATCCCGGTGCCGCTGAATGAGATCTGGCCCGATGCATCGGGTTGGTATGACGAGGGGCTATTGTGAAAAACGCCCTGGCCGATCAATCCCGTGGCAAGGCTCCCGCCCAATAGCGCGACGGATGCGGAGCACGCCGCCGCCGGAGGCACGCACTGCTGGTAGGCCATACCCGTGGACAGGGCGTTGGGATCTATTTCAAGCATCAAGGCGGTTCCCTGCGAGGTCTGATAGACCGCGAATTCGCTGGTGCCGGAATTCGGCAGAGCCGGGCACGCACCGCTGCCCGTGAATAGCTTGAGGTCTATTCGGCCTGTGGTCGGATCCGTAGAGTACGACGAGCACGAGTTGATCGTCGGACCGTTGTTGTACGTGCCTCCGTTGTTGGCATCGAAGATGCCGCCGGAAACGCCGGTGGTCCCGTTCGAAGTGAAGACGCCACCCGACGCGAAAGAGCCGAGGACCGGCGAGGAATTCGCGACGGGGATCATCGCGTTGCCGCCAGCGGTAAAGACGTAGTTTCCAGTTGTCAGCGGTGTTGATCCTGCCGGCGCGGCATACATATCGCCAGCAACGAAAGCCTTGTTGTCAATTTCGACGAGATACAAATGCGTGACGGAAGCCGCTGGACCTTCGGCGGCGTAGAACGCGTACTGACGTGTACCGGTCGGCCCGCTGGTGAGTGTCAGCGTCCCGCGCCCAGTGCCCGGGAATAGAGGGTCGAACAAATACGAACCGGCAAGCGATGTGTTGCTTGTAACGATGCCGGCCGGCACGGCGATGCCATTGTCATTTATATCCAGTATCGTGTTCGGCTGCGCCCCGCTGGGAATGTTCCCAGCCCCGTCAGCGGAGAACTTGCCGGCCATGCCCAAGGGATTGAATAGTTTGTCGGCGCCCAAAACGTTGAATACGTACGGACCGTTGATAACAGACGACGAACTCGAGAGAGCATTCAGGCTCTGTTGGTCAATGGTTCCGCCGCCCGTGGAAGTGGCGTTGAAAAGGGTAATCTGGGCATGGTGGTTCGTTGTAAGCGCAAACCGCCAGGTCTGCGCTCCCTGAGTCGTGCTGATATTCGCAAAGCCGCGCCCGTCCCCAGTTACCGTATAGAAACCGCTGATGGGCACTTGGACCTTAACCCCTGTGAGGAAGCTATCAACATCTTCCACGCCGCTGAGGATCGTTCCCTTTCCATCGGTCGCGAAGCTACCCGCCACAGCCAGAAAGCCTGACTGATCATTCCCGCTGTAAGAGAAAGCGTACTGACCGCTAAGCGAGGCATCCGAATACGTAATGGTGACGGTAGCCGTCGCAGGAGCCGTGGCAGCAGGATCAGTCGCCGTCACCGTGACGGTGCCGCCAGGAGGAGGACTTAGCGGCGCCGTATAGTTTCCCAGATTGTCAATCGAACCGTACACGGCTGCATTGCCAGACGGAGTCACACTGAAAGTCGCATTAAGGTCCCGCTGACCGTTGAACAACGCTGTAAACGGTTGAACTTGATTCGCGGCAACGGTGGGAGTGAGGGGAGAAATCGTCAGGCCCGCCCCGGCCCCCACCGTAACAATGGCAACGTTGGAAGTGACGCTACCGGACGGGTTGGAATTCGGATTCGTTGTAGTTTGCGTCGCAACGGCAGTGACGCTGACTTGACCGAGCTGAGTGACTCCGTCAATGGTCGTTGTCGGCACAGCCGGCGGAGCGGTGTAAGTGGCCTCTAAAGAGTCATCCGCGGACGCGACGATCGAACCGACCGTCGCCAGGTCACCGCCAGCGATGCCGTTCACTTCCCAGGTTACGGTGGCGGTGCTCGAATTTGTCGAGTCCGTCAGCGTGACAACGGCCGTGAACGGAAAGAACTGCTCGTTGACCCCAACGGTTTGGCTCGCAGGAGTAATCGCGACAGATTTGATCGTGGTAGTTGTGCTGCTTCCACCACCGCAGGCTTGCAGGCCGCAAACTGCCGCGATCACAAGCATAATCATCACAAGGAAACGAAGCATCGTTGCCCGCTGACGCGTCTCGACGCCGAGTCCTGTGGCGCTTCGCGCCGCCATACAAATTCCGTTTGCGTTCAAAGACTCCATAGGCTTCAGCCTGTTCATCGAGACGTTATCTCCGAGGGGATTCAAAGGGTGTAGAGAGGTTCCATTCTAACTGGAAATCGTTCCATTTTCTTCAGCAACGACTGGGGGAGGCAAGCTTCGCGCCGATGGTGCGAGATTCGGGCCAGCCCACCCCCTCACGGCTCCGAACACCCGGATAGGCAGATGTATGCGACCGAGATTTGGTTGTCATACGAGCATGTTTCCAAATCTTGGTAGCTTCTCCGGAAACGACTACTTGAGGAAGAGGCCTTCGCGGACCTGATCGCGGCCGACGAAAGTCTTCGACGAGCGGAACTCACCAAACAAACCGAGGATCTCGCGATTCTGAAACACGTGGGAATGAACGGCAATGGTGGAGGCAGGGAGCAGCTCGACTGTCTGGCTATCCACGACGCGATAGCGGTGGAATCGTTCTGCGGGGCGACTGTGAAACATCGCGAGCATGGCGCCGCCGGGATGGAGCAGGTGCGAGAGGCGGGCCATCAGCCGAGGCGCTACCTCGGGATCGAAATAATCCAGGAGATCCCAGGCCAGCACTCCATGAAAACTTCGTTCCGGGTATTGCAGCGCGTTCTCGAGAAATTTATCGGCAAGCACGGAAGGCGAGATCCTCTGCGCATCGGCGCCGACGGGCGCCGCGCGAAATCCCTCTTCCTCCGCGCTGAGGAAGTCCTTCCATGTTCGCAGCAAGTCTTCCGTAGAAACTCGATAGCCCTTGTCCACAAAAAAGCTCACCGTGGATTGCCACACGGGTCCCAGATCGAGAACGCGCCCGTGGGGAACGTCGCTGATGAGCCACAAAAACTCTTTCAGGCCATTGGAAATGCGGAGATTAGCAGACGGGCCGGCGGATGGGGCTGGGCCGGGCTTCACAGGAGCTGCGCCGGTCGCCGCGCCTGTAGCGCCCGGACGGGGTTTTGCCATCCAATTCATGTTTTGCTTTACTCGCCTTCAATGCTGGCAACTACGGGCTGCAGATCCGCGGGCGTTTCCACTTTGACGGCCGCTGAAGACTCGCGCGCCGGCTTTGCGGGCACCGTTTCCACTTTTCCCCGCAAGCGTGCGCCATCGTCTATCCCGATACGCGGCGTAATGACGCTTCCGGTCACACGACTCGAAGCACCGAAATGCGCGCTCGCGCCTGCCTTCAAGTTTCCCTGCACGCAACCGTCAACCACGATCTCGCGAGCTTCGATATCGGCCTGAACTCGGCCGTTGGGCCCGACCGTGACTCGGGTATTCCCGAGGTGAATCTTGCCCTGCACTTCGCCGTCAATATAAACATCGGAGTCGCCTGACAGTTCCCCGTTAATTTTCAGTCCCGCACTGATCTTGGAAGAGGCACGGCTCGCTGGCGCTGCGGCGGATTCTGCCGGGCGCAGTGACGGAGTAGACGACATCTGCGACGGGACACGAGAAGCCGGTACTGGAACCGATTCCTGAGACGTAACCGGAGCCGAAACGGGCGGGTTATAGGACTCTGAAGACGGCTTTCCCTCTGACGATTTTCGCCACATAAACTTCCTCCCTCCGAAAGTAGGGACGCTGCGGCGGGTGGCAGCCATCCTCTGCGGTGGGAAAACTATAGTACAGCCGCAACTACCTGTAAACAAGCAGTGTATCGGAATAGTCCAGATCGGCAACCATCCAGGGGTCGAGGTCCAGCGCAGCGGAATCGGACGTCTGCACGCTGTTATCACGCATTTCCCACATCGCCACGACCATCCCGACCAACTCGTGCGTGAAGATTTTTATTCCCAATCTGGTACGCCACCAATTTTGCGGATCGAAGTCGCTGTCTCGCGCGGCAACGACGCGCAAGTCAGTGCCCGCCGGGAACGATCTCTCGCAAATGTATCGCGCCCGTCGGGTGTGGTAATTCGAGGTCACCAGAATAATTCGTTTCCATCCGCGAGAGGAAATGAGCTGACTAATTGCGGCGGCTTCGCCTCGCGTGTTTTCGGCTCGATGCGCGAAACGAACGATGGCGGAGACGGGAACCCCGCGGTCCGTGAGATCGTGCTCCTCCAATTCAGCGATGCTGGCGTAGGAGCGCAATCCCCTGCCGCTCGCGACGATTCGAGGCGCCCACCCAGCCTTTAGAAGTTCGGCCGCGCGAGTGGCCCGATCGCCGTCGTAGTTGTCATCGCCGAGAATGACGATGGCGTCGGAAGCCGCGGGGCCTTCGTCCACTACCCAGAAGCTGCCGGCCATGCGCAGAAGAGGATGTCGCGCAAGATAGACCAGAAAAACCAGGCACAGAAAAAAGATAAGGAACAAAAGGCGAAAGAATATCCCACCGCGCTGCGATGCCGTCGTAAGGTTGCGTGCGAAAACAGCGGTCATTTACCGGGATCGAACTGTCGCAGGCGTTCGGCAGCCTGCTCCGGCAAAGTGCCGTTGAAATAGACTTCTTTGATGCTGTACGACTTGCTGCGGGTCTCAAGGATCGGCAGGATTTCGATGTGCCAATGGTAGTCGCCGGCGATGGTCGCCCAATAGTCGCTCAGTTCACCCTTGGTCTGGAGAGTATTGGGCGCGGTGTGCAAAACCATATGGTAACTTCCGCTGACTTGCAGTAGACGGCGGAGCGTGCGCCCGAGCAGAGCCGCGAAGTTGCGGCGCTTTTCGTCGGGCGAAACAGCTTCAAACTGATGCGAGTGGGTCTTCGGCATCAGCCAGGTCTCGTAAGGCACACGAGAGGCGTAGGGACAAAACGCATAGTAATCGCCGACGTTGTCCACGATTCGCTTCGTCTGGCGAATTTCCTGCCGCAGGATGTCGCAGAAAACGCAGCGATCGCGGTCGCGATACCATTCGCGTGCGGAGCGAAGCTCGTAGAGGATGCGGCGCGGCACAAAAGTGGTGGCGGAGAGCTGGGAATGCGAGTGCTGCCATTCCTCCCCGGCCGCCGGGCCCTGATTCTTAAACACTGCCACATACTTGAAGCGAGCGTCGCGCTTCAAGTCCTCGATTCTCATCGCGTAGGCCTGCAGCACGCGCTCGATCTCCTCGTCGGTCAGCTGCGTGAGCGTGCGCGAGTGGATGGGAGTCTCGACGATGATCTCGTGGGCACCGATCGCGGCCATGCGGTCGAAGATTCCGTCCGCGTTGCGCGCGGGGTCGCCCTCGATGCGGTAGAGCGGACGAAAATGCGGGTACGCGCGCACCTGCCAATTGCCCCGCGCGGGCAATTCGAGTAGCACGGGCGCATTGAGGCGGTTTTCGGGACACAGGGGGCAAGGCTCGGCCCGCTCCTTTTCCCGCTCCGGATGTCCAACCACCACCCAGCTGCGCGTGATGGGGTCTTTGCGTAGTTCCATCGAGTCCCTGTGTGTATGACGAGGAGGTCATCTTATAACGAAGCCTCGCCGCGCGACAAAGACAACCGTGCGGGCGCGGGAAGCCGATACGAAAATTTTTCGATTAGTGGGCAACGCGGGAGGGAAATTAGTTTACACTGCGCAGCAACCACCGCCCGGCGACAGGCCTCGGGGGCGACGAGACTGGGCGGCAACATGGATCGGGAGAGTTATTGAGCAGTCTTTCTGCCGGCGCTTCCACAACCGCGACTGAAGGCTTAGGATTTCCCCGCGTACGGAAGATGACCGTTCTTCCGATGATTGCCGCCACCTATTTCATGGTGGCCGGCGGACCATACGGCCTCGAAGACATCGTACAAAAGACCGGTTATCAAGCCACGCTTCTAATTCTGCTGATCACTCCCCTGCTCTGGAGTATCCCGACCGCGATGATGGTCAGCGAACTCGCGACCTCCATTCCCGAAGAGGGCGGCTTCTACATTTGGGTTCGTCGCGGAATGGGACGCTTCATGGGCTATCAGGAAACGTGGCTCACGATGGCGGGCAGCGTGTTTGAAATGGCGCTGTACCCAAACCTTTTCGTCGCCTATGTCGGGCGGTTTGCGCCGGGGCTGGTGGCCGGTTGGCGCGGTCTTGCGATTGGCTTCGCGATGATAGCGCTGTGCGCGGCGTGGAATATATTCGGCGCGAGCGCAGTGGGCGATGGATCGGTCCTGCTCAACGTAGCGCTGCTTGCGCCGTTCGCCATCTTAATCATATTCGCTGTGTCCCACGGCCACTCGTATTCCGCGGGCGCGGTTCCACTGCGTCACGCTGACTTCCTGGGCGGAATCCTGATCGCGATGTGGAATTACATGGGCTGGGACAATCTCTCGACAATTGCTGGCGAGGTCGAAGCGCCGCAGCGGACGTATACGCGCGCGATGTTCGGCGCGGTGATTTTGGTCGTCGCGGGCTACCTGCTGCCCGTGGCGGCCGTAGCGCAGATCGGTCTCGATCCAAATAGCTGGACGACCGGCGGCTGGGTGGACGTGGGGCGAATCGTCGGAGGGCAGGCACTGGCGCTGGCGATTGCAATGGCGGGCGTCCTTGGCGCGGTCGGATCGTTTGGCGCGCTGATGATGTCGTTCACCAGATTGCCCGTAGTGATGGCCGAGGACGGCTATCTGCCGAAAGTGTTTGCGCGGCGGCATCGGCGCACGGGCGCGCCGTGGGTTGCCGTGATCGCCTGCGCGCTTTTCTGGGCGCTCTGTTATCCGCTGGGATTCGAGCGAAGCCTCATCCTCGATGTGCTGCTGACCGGGCTCAGCATTCTTTTGGAATTTTGGGCGCTGGTTGCGCTACGTATCCGCGAGCCGAATCTGAAGCGGCCATACCGTGTACCCGGTGGAACGATTGGCGCAATTCTGATCGGGCTTCCTCCGCTCGCGCTGATCGTTACCGCGCTGGTCCGCAACAGTCGCGAATCCGTCGGCAGCACGAACGAACTCGTCATCGGCGCCACGGTTGTCGCCGCTGGAGTCGCCATGTACTTTCTCACTCGCGTCTTTCAACGCAAGAAGGCAGCCTAACCGCATCGCGCGGTCGGCGCGCGACCTCGTGCTATTCTGGCCCGCGATGACCGAGATTCCCAACGCGGACGTTACCTTCATGCAAGCGGCGCTCGAAGAGGCGCAGGCAGCGGGAGCGCGCGGCGAAGTGCCCGTTGGAGCCGTGATCGTCTCGGAAGACCGCATCGTGGGACGCGGCGGAAATCGAACCATCCTCGATTGCGATCCTTCGGCGCACGCCGAAATCATCGCTCTGCGCGAGGCGGCCAAGGCCATCGGAAACCATCGCCTGCTCGGCACGACGCTCTATGTGACCATCGAGCCCTGCGCCATGTGCGCCGGAGCCATCGTGCAAGCGCGGGTCGCGAGGCTGGTCTATGGCGCGGAAGATACCAAGGGCGGCGCCGTGCGTTCCTGCTTTTCAATCCTCGATCACCCGCAGCTCAATCATCGCGTGGAAATCTCGCGAGGAGTCATGGCCGAGGAAGCCGCGGCGCTGCTTCAGAACTTTTTCGCAGCCCGGCGCTAACTCTGCGCAAAAATTTACTTCGAACTCTCGCCTGTTAATTCGTCCCTTGGCGGCAGCCAGTAGCTGGCCAAAACGGGAATCAGAAACAGAATGGCGAGCGGCGAAGTGATCATGCCGCCGACGACAACGCGGGCGAGCGGTTGCTGAGCCTGTACGCCGATCCCCGTCGAAACCGCAGCGGGAAGCAGTCCGAGACACGCCGCAGCACATGCCATCACGACGGGCCGCATTTCGGCGAGTGAGGCGAGTTCAATCGTCGCGCGCATCGAATGGGAGCCGCCCTCCTTCCGGCGAATGCCCGACACAAACACGACGCCGCCAAGCGTGCACACTCCGATCACCGAGGCAAATCCAACCGCGGCGGAGATGCTGAATGGTGTGTGGGTCAGCAACAGCGAAAGGATTCCTCCCAGCAGGCCGAATGGGAGAATCGCGAGAACCAGAAGAGCATGCCGCAGCGAGTTGAATGCGGTGAATAGGAGCCCAAGTATAATCAGCAGCGTGATGGGAATAATGACCGCGAGGCGCCGCTGCTCCTTCTGTAGGCTGTCATACTCGCCGGCCCATTCCAGGTGATAGCCATCCGGAAGATGAACCTTCTGCGCTAGGCGGCCCTGCACGTCCTGAATCGTTCCGGCAAGGTCGCGCCCGCGCACGCTGAATTTCACGGGAATGTAGCGGCGCCCATTTTCGCGGAAGATCATGAACGCTCCCTGGCGCAGCGAAACGTCGGCCACTTGACCTAGAGGAACGTTGTTGCCTGTCGGAGTGGGGAGAAGAATATTGCGGATTGCTTCCGCGGAAGTGCGGAACTGAGGCTGGTAACGAATGACGAAATCGAAACGGCGATCGCCCTGCAGAATCTCGGTTGCCGGAAGGCCTCCAATAGCTGCCTGAACGGCGGTATTGACGTCCGCAGACATCACCCCGTACCGGGCGCTTGCACGACGATCAATCGAAACAAGCAGCTCCGGCTGCCCCGACTCCTGAAACACGCCCAGGTCTGCCACGCCGGGAACCGACGCCATCACGTCGCGGATCTCGCCCGCCTTTGCGACCAGGGTGTCTATATCGTCGCCAAAAAGCTTCAGAGAATTTTCGCCCTTGACGCCCGACATCGCTTCCTCGACGTTGTCCTGAATGTTCTGTGAAAAATTGAAATCAATGCCGGGATATTTTTCGAGCTGCGCGTCCATCTGGCTGATGAGCTTGTCCTTCGTCAATCCGCTGGGCCACTGGTTGTGGTTTGAGCGAAACCATGAATTCAATATTGTTGAAGGTAGTGACGTCCGTGCCGTCATCGGGCCGGCCCATTTGCGAGACAACCTGCGTGACCGCGGGAAACCCGAGGAGAATTTCTCGAATCTCGTGGGCCATCTTGGCGCCCGTTTCGTAGGAAGCGTCCTGTGGCAATGTCGCGCGAACCCAGAGGTTCCCTTCCTCGAGCTTGGGCATGAATTCGCCGCCAAGGAAGAGATACGCCACGATTAAAGTGGCTGCCATCACCGATCCCGCGATGGCGAGGACCGCTTTTCGATTCGACATGGTCCATCGGATTCCTCCGGCGTAGCGCCTGCCGAGCCAGCTGACCAGATGCGTGTGGTGGCTGCGTATTTTTTCCGGGTTTATCCACGAGGCAAGCACCGGCGCGAATAAAACAGCGAACAGGAACGCGCCGATGAGCGCGAAACCATAAGTTTCAGACATCGGTGCGAAGACTTTACCAGGCACGCCTTGCATCGTGAAAAGCGGAATGAGCGCGACGATAATTACGAGCACCGAGAACGCGACCGGGCGGACGGCTTCCGCCGTCGCATCGGCGATCAGATCGAATGTGTGGACGTTGGAATTTGCCGCCTGAAAGCGGCGGAAAATATTCTCGAGAACGATTACGGCCGCGTCCACAAGGATTCCGAAATCAATCGCGCCGATGGAGATCAGGTTCGCGGAGCGGCCGGAGAGCACCATCAAGGAAAACGCGAATAGAAGCGAACACGGAATCGTGAGCGCGGCGATCAGGGAAATGGGAATATCGCCAAGAAAAATAATGAGAACCAGCGTCACCAGCGTAAGACCGACAATCACGATATCGCGAACCGTTGACGTAGTGACGTTGATGAGGTCCCTGCGATTGTAGAGCGTTTCCAGCTTCATTCCGCGAGGCAGCAGGCCGCCATTCAGCTGCCCCACTTTCACATTCAACTGGCGGAGCGCGGGAAGCGACTGCTCGTCCCGCTGAAGAAGCACGATTCCCTCGACTGCGTCGTCGTCGTGGTTAACTCCCACCTGGCCCAGTCGCGGTTGAGAGCCTTCATGGACGTCTGCGATATCACGCAAATAGACCGGCACTCCGTTCCGCGTCGAGATGAGGACGTTCTGCATATCCTCAACCGACTGGAGTAAACCCACGCCGCGAATGTTCACGCTCTGGCTGCCCATGGTCAGGTAATTGCCGCCCGCATTGGCGTTGCTGGCGGCGACAGCGGCGATAACCTGCGGGAGCGTGACATCAAATTGCAATAGTTTGCGCGCGTCCACCTCCGCGACGTATTGGCGAGTGCTGCCGCCGAATCCGGCCACGTCAACGATGCCGGAGACCTGCTTTATCTCGCGCGTGACGAGCCAGTCCTGAGCAGCCTTCAGCTCGTTGAGGCTGTACTCGGGTCCGTAGAGGCGATAGCGGTAGATCTCCCCGACGGGCGATTCCGGCGAGAGCTGCGGGCTTAAATTCGCAGGTAGTGTGACCAACTGAAGACGATTCAGCACTTCCTGCCGGTCCCAAAAGTATTGGCTGTCGTAATCGAAATAGAGTTTCACGTCACTCAGGCCGAAAATGGCAGTCGAGCGAACGTATTCGAGATGGGGGATGCCGAACAAGACCGTTTCAATGGGAACCGTAACTTGCCGTTCCATTTCTTCGGCCGACCAGGAAGGATTCTGGGTGATTACCTCGACGAGGGGCGGCGACGGATCCGGATACGCCTCAATGTCGAGGCGCAGAAACATGAAGATTCCGCCGGCGATCCAGGCGAGCAGCAGAACAACCATCAGCGGACGGTAACGGAGCAATGAAGCGATCAGGTTGCGCATCGCGGATCAGTCCTGGCCTGCTGAACGCAGCAGCAGCGTGCCTTCGGAGACGATCGTTTCGCCCGCGTTCACGCCGGATGCAACTTCTATGGAGCCGTCCAGAGTGCGCCCGATTTTGATCGTGCGGCGCTCGAAGCGGCCGTTTCCCTTCCCTACGAAAACGTACGCATCGTTGCCCTCGCGGATTACGGCGGCCGTCGGCAACAGAATCCCCTGAGCCGATGATCGCAGGATGCGGATCGCGCCGAACATGCCGGGCTTGATACGAGAGCCGTCGTTCGGCAGAATCACGCGAACGTGGAGAGTGCGCGTGTTCGGGTCAACGGCGTCCGAGACGACATTCACTCGGCCGGCCCAGCGCTGATCCGGATAAGCGTTGAGAGTGACCTGAGCCACCTGACCCGACTTCGCGGCGGAAAGATCCTGTTCATAGATATCGCCGACGGCCCAAACGCTGGTGATGTCCGCGACGGTCGCGAGCGGGGCAGGCGCGGAAAGCGCTTGCGAAAATTCTCCGAGCGCCGCTCCGATATCGAGGATCACTCCCGCGCGCGGCGCCTTCACCAGAAGCTGTGTCGAGGCGTGGTCGGGGTCCATCCCAAATACCTGCACCTGTTCGCGGGCGGCTTCGACTTCCGCCTGAGTCTGCTGCGCATCACCCTGGGCTTGCTCGAAATCCTTTTGAGAGATTGCGTTGTGCTCCAGCAGATCCTGAGCGCGAACGAGCGCCTTTTGCTTCACCTGTTGGTCGGCGAGCGCCTTGTGATAGTCCGCGACTGCCCGAGCAAGGTCGCTGCTCTCGAGCCTGGCCAGCGTTTGTCCCTTTTCCACGCGGTCCCAGGGGCGGACTTTCATCTCCACAATCCGGCCGCCGGCAGGGGCGAAGACATGCACGACGCGCGTGGGATCGGCTTCGATGTGGGCTGGCAGGTCGAGATATTCGGGAATCGCGCTCATGCGCGCCGTCTCCGTCTGAATTCCCTTTGCATCCGGAGCGACGTATTCGGTGCCGCCCGAACTGGAATTTTGCGTGTTCGACGGCGCTTCATCCTTGGATCCGCCCGGACCGCATCCCGCCAGCGCCGCGGCCAAGCCCAAAACTATAAGAACTGATTTCATACGACTGACTCCCTTGCGGCGTCACGCTACCCGGCGAAACGCATCCGGAAATAGTTGCAACAGCTTCACGCGCGGAGGCGCATGGCAAGAATGGTCAACTCCAAAAACTTGGAATGGGAAACGGCTGAGCTACAGGAGTGAAACGGGCGGAGCTCGACCGTATGCGTCGCTGCTTAGGAGAAATTCTGAGCGGAAGTGCGATGCCAGTTCTAACTTCTGCAGTGGATTCGAAGGGCCGACGAATGGAACGGGCGGAACGATCGCCCACGACGATGTGTGCAGCGCCGTTCCCGATTGCGGCAAAGCATGCGGGGCGGCCGAGCAGACAAAATCACGCTTGCTCGTCGAGCACTCCTCCAAAGCCACGATTTCGGAGTGCATGTCGTCCGTCATCGAGACGGCGAAGAAAAGCAACACCAGCGCGAGGCTGACAGCGCTCCATTCCTGAAGGGATCGCCGGGAAGAATCGCGGCGCTGGTGGACCCACCGCGTGCGCCACGTCCCCAGGAGGCCGACGGCGACTAGCATCCCGAGGATGTTGAGAAGCAATTCCATGATTAACCGAGCTACCCCGGACGGCGAAAATAAGTTACCACCGGGCGCGACTCACGGCAACAGGTCCGACGGGCATTTTCGCTGTTTACCAACTAAAGAGTGGCGGAGCATGCAGTCCGCTGCGAACTACTCTCCACCAAATTCCCTGCTAACAAGGAAAAATACAGGGAAATGCGGCCACTCGTCAATGGGAGCCTAGCAGAAACGCTCATTTAAACAGGAGTCCCCGGCGAAAAGTGGGGTCTATCAAGAAATCGAAACAGGGTATTAACAGGCGCGGTATCAGGGAATACCGAGGAGGCCAACAGGGAGATCTGAGATTTTAACAGACTAACGTGGGACGAAGCTTGGAACCGGTTGCAGTTGGACTGGTATTGACATAATTTGCCGACGATACGGATCGCGTTGGTTGTGGATCTTTGAGAATCTGTCCGCCCTCGAAGCGCCTACAGTGTTTCTGTCTAAAGTGCGGTCGGTCATGCCGAACCGTTGCCTATGAACTTCGGACGAAGAGCGCCTTAACGGCGATCAGATTGCAGCGACGCGAATCCTCGCCGGTCAAGTTGGCAACAACGATCTCGGTGAATGCGCCGCCGAACGCGTAAAGAACTGAGTTCATATTCTGATCATTCGGCTGGGGAGGTGAATCCGACTCTGGCGGCAATGTCTTACCTGATGCCGAAACATCTACGATGTAGCCGAGAGTATGGGGAAGCCGACGCTCAGCGGTTCGAACCGGTGTTCCTCCCGTAGCTAATGCGATAAGATCGGTGAGTGCAGCCACAGCGGCGGGCTGAAAGAAGGCAGCCGTGCCGACTGCGATACGCCCCGGATTGTTGGCATCATCCGGGGAAAAAGCCAAGACGACGCTTCCGCTCCCCTCGTGAGTAAAGGCGAGCATGCGGAAGGACCGATTGAGATGCCCGAAGCAATTTTGAAGATATCGAAGGTTGACATTGCTGTCGGGCAGCGTATCCGGCGGAATTTCGAAAGGATTGATTTCGTGTGTCGCGATTCGTTTGAGGACTTCGTGCGCAAACAGCGACAAAATGGCCTCACCGCAGGCCTGCCTAAATGTGAATCCTACGCCGATGCCAGCATCCGCCCTCTCGAAATACCCACTATTGAGGGGCGTTAGCGGATAAACCGCACTGGCATTCACCACGTGCATCGTGCCAGCACCAAGCGAGCGCGCGTTCATCCACTGTGCATCTGAGGCTTCAGATGTCGGAGAACCTCCCAACCAATTCGACAGAGCTAGATCCCGCAGAGGATTCGAGCCTGCTTGCGAGAGTTGAGTGTGAGTGCTGGCCCAGATTCGTCTCCTATTGGGAACCGAAGCCACATATGCTCGCGCCGCGCTCAGAAGAGCGTCGAGCCGTGCAGCGGCGTTGTGCTGAAGACTGTAACCAGGAATCGTAGACTCCCGGCCTTCCGGCGACCTGGCGAGGATCACCGCGCTCTGAAACAAGGGCAACTGTTCGAGATCATCATCGTCGAATCGGCGAACAATTCCGAAGAGTGGATCTACTAGAGGCGCCATCATCCTAAGTTTCGGGCCTACATCCAAGTTTTCACGGGCGGTGTCCATTCGCGCGTTCGTGAGAAACACTCGATCAACCTCTGGATTGTCTTTCGAACAGTGCGGACAGTTCGGGTGAGGCAAAAGCCGAGATGTGCCGGTTTCAAGCGTTTCAATGTCAATTGAAAGAACAGCTCCGTCGGTCTCGATAGGGATATGGCCCACAAACAGGCGAAACATTTCAAAACCCATCAGATTTCCGAGAATCCTCAATAGCGGAGCCGACATCGGCTGGCCATCGTTGTCCCACGGAAGGCCGAGGGCATAGTGCTTCCAGACGAACGCCTCCAGTTCGGGCTTGATGTTGGCGGAGTGCCGCAGGAGACCGCACATCCAGCAGCTCGGGCCGCCGCTGCGAACCAACGGGCCCACGAAGGACTTACCGCCGAGCAAGTATCCCGGGAGGAAATATGCCTGATTTGAGCAGGCGCGCTCATTCAGTGACGACATCTTTCGCAGATCGGCTGAGTCGCTTGCGTAGCAGATGGCATTCAAAGCTGTGGATGTCTTCGCCGATTCGTTGGCGAGATTCGTTCGCTCCACTTTCAGCGCGATGCCGGTGGCCGCGTAGTCTTCCATCAGTGCGGTAAAGTCATTGTCTTGTTCGACCGGCGGCGCGTCGGTGTCCAGGAGAATATTCTCAAGGCCGTTGCGGGCGAGCGAAAGCGCCAACATTCGCAAGGGCTCACCGGAACCCATCAAGAGGATTCTGCTATGGCGAAATTTAGCAAAACGCTGGACGGGGCTGTCTGCAAAGTGTTCGATAAATTCGATTTGAGGAGCAAACCGTTCCAACACGGAATGGCTGAGATCCGTGATCCCTTCAACGTGATCGATCAGAATCCGCTTTTCGAGGAGGGTGGCGATAAGTTTCCGGGCTGGCTCTTGTTTTTCGTGTGCTAGGCCAGCGCAGAGTTCGCTCGTGGTTTGCTTTCCGAGAAAATGCGGAACCATCTCCGACATGATCTCGTAGTTCTGCTTGCCGTCGAGCGTGAAGTGGCCCTGGCGGGAGCGGAAATACACTCCCGATTCAGTAGGCAAGAAGATCGAATCGAGTAGCAGCTTGGGGTGGGCGGTGTCGACTGCGTCGGTCGCTGGAGGTGACGGTCGCGCCAATGTTTCTTGGGAGACCCCAGGCTCGACCGAAGGAGTCTTACGACGTAAGCGAGTGAACAGGGGGCTCATCTATCGGCTTGCAGTCACGAACTCGCGACACCAAACACAAGATTGCTACACCTAACCGAAAAACACGACCGACCGCGGAATCGGATGATTATCGCCAAAAGCTGATGGGTCAGTGAGTGGAGGCTACAGGCGGCGGCTTCTCGCCCGCGAGCAAGTTGTCGATAGCATCTTTGAGTCTCGAGTAAGGTATGGCGCCGTCGAATCGTTGAATGGATTCGATCTTCTGACCACCGGCGTTTGTCACGCCGAGAAAAAACGTCGGAGTGCCGTCGACACCAAGCTCCGCGCCGCGATCTTCTGATTCCTTAATTCTTGACGCGTACCTGCCGGAATCAACGCACTTATCAAAACTCGCGAGGTCAAGTCCGATATCCTGGGCGTAGACGGTAAGCTTCGGCCGTTCGAGAGCGTCCGAATTCCCCATCAAGGCGTCATGCATGCGCCAGAATTTGCCCTGCTCATCGGCGCAACGCGCGGCTTCAGCCGCTTGAAGAGCATAAGGATGAGCCCCCTCCAAGGGAAAATCGCGTACGATATATCTCAAGTCGCCCTTCAAAATATAGTTCGTCAGGATTTGCGGCATCGTTTCGTCCTCGAACCCTGTACAAAACGGACATTGGTAGTCGAAATATTCGACGAGCGTGACCTTAGCAGTCTTTTCGCCTCGCGAGGGTGTGTCATCCGGGGTCACGTCTAAGTTCGTGGGCACAGGCTTTTCAGGACGCGTGAGCAACGCCTGGATGGCAGAAAGCTCTTTCTGAATTTGTTTCTGGCCTTCTTGGAGAGAATCAATCTGTTTCTTGAGTGCGGTCAAATCGCCGGCCGTCTGAGCGCCTACATTGCGCGGCGAAATCAAAAGGAGAAAAGCAATGGAAAGCACCGAGGGCCACGGTTGCGCACCTCGCGACGAATCAAATTCCAATCTGCTTCTCAGTCTTGGCCTATTCATGAGTCGCACGCTCGTCCCAAAAGCTGGTCAACAAAGGCTCGCAACCGACGATATATACAATCGAGCAGCCCATAGAGTTTAGATGTTTTTCACTGGCACGTTCATTCGAGTCTTCCAGACAATACAAGAAACGGACGGTACAAATTCCGTTTCTCTTGCTTCCGGCAAATTGGATCCGTCGTTGACCTCAACTCGGTTTTTGAGCACGTCTTATCATAGGAAAAATTACAAATCGCTTTAGCAAAATTCCCATAATAATTAAGATCGTTCCTAGTAATGCCCACTTCCCAGCTAGAAGCGCACCAACAACGATGCAGCTCGTGGAAACTGACAAACCCAACGTGAGCTTTCGTAGAAGCGATTTGTGTGCCGTCGGAATCAGCCACGAGAGAATCGCGGCGGCCCAGCCGACAGTTAGAATGAGAATGATCCAAATCTTGTCGAGAAGCGAACCTGGTCGGACCAGTACAAAAACAAGAGTCCCAGCGAGTAGCGCTACCAACGCAATAGTTTGACCCTTGCGAGAACTGTCCATAAGCAAGCTCATGAATAGCGAACCGAAAACCTATTGGTTTTCCTTACATTGATTATACTCGTACAGCGCAAGAATTAGGCAGGCGTACAAAGCGTAATTCCAAGCGTCACCGACTGCCGCCACGCACGCTAAGAGACACGGAATATAGCCAGCTCCCTCCGTCGCGACTCCCGGGATTGCGCAGATACCCAAACAAGAGGCTTCCCCGCCTGCACTGATTTTAGTGGCATTAAGGATGCATCGTTTACCGAAATTCTCAGCCTGCTGGGTACAGCTAGGAGCGGGAATCGCGGTGGCAACCAAACAAGATGTGGGTAGTTGGGGCCCAGTGATTGGATATGGACTCGTCCCGGTAGAATCGACGAAACCGAGGGGGTTGTTGAACGCGTAGGCATAGCGGTTCCAGCTTTGCGGGTTCATCGGACTCGCTGACGCTGTTCCCGCCGGATCGGGTGACGGCCACCTGCTGAGCGTCTCATACCGCCTTGCCGGGAAGTCGTACAAGTTCGCTGAAGTGTCCTGCTGCATCGCGGTGTACGATAAGTCCGTCGTCCCCGCGGTTGCATAGGGTTCGCCGAACGGAGCATAAGCCCCGTCGAAGTACATCGTGCGGGAGGTTGTGGACGCGAAGCGCGAGCTTCCCTCCCAGTCCGAGTGGCGGTAGAACGCAAGGCCGCTCGAATTGTAAACCGCCATCGTTCCGCCCGTCAGCGGCACATACCCTTTCTGCAGCGTTGAGGCGCCCGTCATCAGACCAAGCTTGGCCCCCGAGGGCGAATAGACAATCTCGGTATACGATCCGCTCCGGTTCTGCTCGACCATGCGGCCAAGGGCATCATAAGTTACCCCGACTGTATCGACCGTCACAGGATTGCCGTTCGCGTCGAAGGCGTAGCTGTGAGAGAAATCGTTCGTCACGTCGCCGTTCGCATCATACGTCGGCGTGCTGCTACCTATCATGCTCATTTGATTCGTCTTGGGATTGTAGGTAGCCCCGAATGCGCTGCTACCACTCTTTTGGATGTTCCCAAAGGCGTCGTAACTGAACGTCTGCGCCCACGTGGTCCCGCAGCTGACGCTCTGCACGCGATTCAGGTCGTCGTACACATACGAGCAGGTCTGAGCATCGGCGCTGTTGAACGGGTCAGTGATGGTTAGACTCTGCAGCGTCCCAACGGCATTCCACGCGAGTGCTCCCACAACGGATTGGCTACCCACATTGAACTGATACTGGGTCATCCGCTCGGTATTCGGATCGTAGGTAAACGCATCGCTATCGGAAGAGCCGAAGTTTACGCCAGTAGGTTTGCTTGCCACGTTGTAATTCGTGCTCGATAGCGGGCTCTGCCCTGAAGACGCCGAAGCTGAGTAGATGCGTCCCTCGCCATCCGGCACGTAAGTGATCGTCGGAAGACCGGAAAGGCCGCTCAGCACATGCGGCGTGCCATTGGCCCAGTACGTCTGCGAGATGTTGTAGTAGCCTCCCGAATTCGGCATCTCTTCGTACAGGTTCGCTACCTCGCCACGAGGCGAGTAACTGAAACCTATGTCAGTAATCTTAGTCGTGCAAGGCGAAACGCACGTGTACGCCTCTACTTGGCGTGATTTGGGATAGGACATGGTCGTGCTATCGACGGTCGCTGAATCGTACACGAAATAGCGTTTCGGGGTACTGGAGGACATTGGGCCACTGGTGACGATGATGCTCGTGCCTCGATGCATGGCATCGTAGGCGTAACACGTCGTGTTCCCCGCCGGATCAACCTTCTTGACCAAGTCGCCCTTCGAGGTACCGCACGTCGAGTCCGTGTCATAAGTGTAGGTCGTGCTAGCCGGCGAACCCGTGTTCCCAGTTTCGGGATTCGACTCTGAAGTCAGCCGGCTCAGCATGTCGTACACATAGGCCCGCGTCTGCTGATTCATCGAAGACGCCTGTGCATTTTGGGTCACGCCGACCATGTTGTTGTTGAGGTCGTAGGTATAGGTCGTCCAGTAGCCCGGCTGAGCGGAGGTTTGACCACAGCTTCCACTGCCGGTCATGCTTGTGACTTCGCAAACCGACGTCAGCCGACTTAGCGCGTCGTATTCATACTGACGACGTTTCGTATTCTCACCCGCTGGGGCAGGCCCGCGGGTGCGAAGCGTATCGTTTTGAGTATAAGCCAGCGTGACATTTAGTTTAGTCGGGCTAGCATCATCGTTGATCTGCGTTGGCCGCCCGAGCGCATCGAAAGTCTCTCTCTTTTGATAAGTGGCGGAGGAATTTCCTGCGCCGGCCATCCTGGTGAAAGGCAGGGAGACATTGTAGGCCATTCCGTCGCTATTGTAGTCCGTTTCCGTCGTATCGTATGAGGTCGAACTGGGGCTTTCTTTTACTTGGGAGAGGTAAGGCCGACCCAGATCGTCGGCAGTCGAAAGTATATCCACCGTGGAAGCGCTTCCGTTGAAGTCTAACGAGCTCTCAACCGAACTCAGGCCGGTATAGGCGAAGTTGGTGACGTTGCCTTCCGGGTCCTTCGTATAGTCAGGAAGCCAAAAGTAGGCGTTAGTCGTGTAGTCGTAGTGGGTGGTCTGACCGTTTTCGTCCGTAGATGAAGTTTCGACGCCACCAGTACAATTCCACGTCATCGACTGTGTCATGCTGCCCACTGGCTCGGCAATCGAAGTCGGAAATGAATTGCCGCAGGCGCCATATGACGTCGTGGTCTGCGCACCATTGACGTCCGTTGCGACGTCCACGTTGCCCGTATCGAAGTAGGTATAAGTCTTCGTTAGGTAGGTGGAACTCGTTACGTAAGTCTCGCTCGTCGTCAGGTTCCCATGCGAACCGCTAAAGGTGATGTGCTGGGGCGTTCCGGATGTTGCAACTGTAGACGTTCCGTCGTAGGAGTTTACGGTCTCCGCCACGACCGTACCCGACCCATTGTAGACGATCACCGATGAACTGGCATTCCGAATGCCATTGCTTAAGCTCGCGTAGCTCGTCACTGTCTTGCGCGTCAGCGCGCCTGGTGTGCCCGCTCCGTAAGCGTACTCGTCGGTTTCTGTTCCCAACCCCGAGGTTGAGTTATAGGACAACACAACCTTGGATTGCAGTGCGTTCGTCCCCGGCCAGATCGTGTAGGTCGCCTTGCTCGTGATCGGCAGAGTGATCGTGGCCGCATTGCAAGTGGCAGGGCTGCCGGTCGGCGTGCTGGCGTTATAGCAGTTCAGGACTGTCTTAAGCAGGGTCCCTGAACTTGATGAACCCTCATAAACCTGTCGTTCTGTAAGATACAGGCTTTGGAAATTCAGGAGACTTTGGTTTCCTTGTGGGTCGGTCACAGTCGTTGCCCACTGCGTCCCGGACTCCGTATGTATGTAAGTCCAATTGGCGGATCCGGTGTCCGGCGTGTTTCGAGTCAGCGTTGCGGTGCTGCCATCCGCACAGACGATGCCGTTGCTGCCGCCCGAGTAGGAGTACGTAATGGTCCCGCCGGCGGGCAGCGTCACCGACGCCAGCCGTCCGGTGACTTTTCCCGAAAAACCAGGCGTCGCCTCATACGTGAATGTGTACTTGTCGGACGCATTTGTGCCCACATCCGGAAGATCAATCTCACTTACCAGATATTGCGTCGTGGTTCCATTTGAGCCGTATTCAGTGATCCCGCTACAACCGAAATTCGTCTCCACCGTGTACTGCGTATACTTCATGGTGTAGGCAGCATTCGCACCGGATGGAGCCACATAGGTGAAGGTTGTATTACTCGGCGCGGTGCCCGTTACAGTTAGCGTGGGGGTGCTAGAGCTGAGAGTGTCGAAAAACTGTCCGCTGCTGTTAGCTGTGATTTCGTTCCCATTCGCGTCGGTCGCGACGGGCACATTTGTTACTGTGTAGTTCGAAGACGGGTAGACGACGATTTGGCCATTCCTTGCCGTAACCTTATAGGCTGGGTTGGTACCCGCAGTAACGGTGAGTGTGTAGCCGGAGCCATCCGTGGTGGTACCACTATATGCTAACGTTTCATTCGAGCTCAAACCGCAGCCGTTCTCGGTCTCGACCGCCCCGGGAAACAAGTGCGCGGTGCCCAGTTTATCGTAGTAGGTATAGGTCTCCCAGTAGTCTACCCCCCCGGGAACGTAATACTCATCACCCGGGATTCCAACCCAGTGATAACACTCCAGTTCAGCGTAGCCGATCACAGCTGTTAAGTAACCTGGCGCTGGAAATGTCCAGCCAATGGCACCGCTGTTCGTTGGCTGCCAGGCAGTGCTCCCACTTGTTGTCACGGGCTGCCAGATAGAGGTGTCGTACTGGATCAGATAATTGAATGGCATTCCGCGACCCGCCTTCTGTAGGACCGGAATGCTCAGGTGCGCGTTCAGATTTGCTAAGTCGACCGTGTCGACCGATCCTCCCATCGCGCTACTGAACGGCGGCCTGCCCGGCGCTACTGCTTGTTGTGCAAACGTTACACTCCCGAGAGTTGCCGAGAGGACGACGAGAACTGCTAAATGGAAGACTTGACGCATCATCGTAATCTCCAGAGCCTAGTTGACAGCGAATGATGCGGCATTAAGGCCGCTGCCAAAGGCGACGCTGGTGAACTCGAGATCTAGTGCCAGACTGCCGTTCAAGTACCGTTGGACGTGGAAGGGAACCTGAACGCCGTTGACATCACCGTAACTCGAGAAACTGATCTCGACCGGAATATCGGCGAGGGCGTTGTTGTCGGGATGGACCTCAAAATCCAACTCCAGCGGCAGCAACGTCGTCGGATCCAAATACAGATCCATCTGGCTTAAGTGTTGAAACAGGGGTGGAGCCTGGATCGGCGCTTGCCCAAGGACGTTTAACCAGAACTGCTGTGAAACCGACAAATGAACGACCTGCTGCCCATTATGCGTTTCTGGACCAATGTAGGAAGGTACGTAATTCGTCGAAGATGTGAGTCTGCCGATAATGAATGCGGGAAGAAACCACGTCGCGTCCGTGACTATATTGTGCACCGCCATGCTGTGGGTCACGCCGTCCGGGCCTGACCACGTTCCTGCCGGAACCGTCGCCCCTGCGGGCGCACCAGACGGCGGATTCCCCACGGGAGTTCGGGTTTCTAAGAAAGTACCCGACGGAAGGTTCAGGCTGAGTTTGCTCTCGCCTGCAGCCATTGCCGTCAGCGTTGCGGTTCCAGTTTCGTCAGCGGGTCCGGAAATCCGTCGAGCCGTTGCGGAGATCGTAACATCGCTTATAACCGACCTTCCAACGAGTGCTTTGAAACTACCTTGGAGGATCGAACTAGCCTGTGCAGTTTGGGTGCTTAGCTGTTGGCCGACAGCGATAGCCGAAGAACTCAGCCATGCGCCTAGCGCAAGACCAACGATTGCGGGCCGATATAATCGCATCGGTACCTCCCGTTCTAGCTATTGATTATGCGGAAAATACGCTTCCCGACATAGAGCTGTCAAGTAAATCATCAGAAAAATCTTGCCAGCGCTTACGAACCGAATGTTCGTGCCGCCAACGTCAAGCGTTCAGTGGGGCCCGGGCTCAGGGTTTGACCCAGTAGAACATGTGTTTGTCAGACTCCAGCCGTTGATAAACGAGGCTTGAACCATCCGTGCCGATCACGGATGTCGGCTGAGGAGGCTTCTGGGTGATGCTTAGGTACTCAACCATTCCTGGAATTGGTTCCCAGTCCGCAACCTTCGGTTGGCTGACGTCCAGCTTGAAAAATCCTCGCACCAAGACTGCGTTCTGTCCCTTGAAACTGCAATATAGTTCGTGCCTTCCCAACAGTGCCAGCCCCGTGACGTATCCTGCTGATGGCTGCTTGACTTGCCAGACCTGCGAAGCTCTGTTAGCAAGATCTATCTCCGCCCATGTGCGAGTCGCCTCGATATAGGCACCTACTGACTCGTTCCCGCACTGAAGAAATATCCTGCCGCGTGCCCCGCCCATCCGGTGAAGACGTGTGCTGAAATTGAGACGGGCGGCTGGGAGACTATCCGAGGATAGGTAAGAACCCAAAAGGCGCCCCGTCGATGAATAATTCCTGATTCGGGAATAAGGTATGTCGGAGCCCTCAGCGCTCCAGTCCTGTCCGAACGTCCAGATGCTTGTGTCGCCCGCTACACAGGCCAGTTCAGGTTCGTAGGTTCCCATGTCGACCGCCGTGACCGTGTGCCCCATCAAGTCGGACTGGGCTAGAAAGTTGATCGGTGCTTGGCCAGTTGATGGCAAGAATGAGCCGACGACGAAAAGCTTGCCGTCGGACGTGATTGCCAAGTCGTTAACCCAGATTAAGGAAGCACCCTTTAGCCAGAACGATGGCCGGCGTTCAGTTCCGTCGGCCAAGGATTTGAGATAGAGAGCACCTTGCTGAACACCGTTGACTATGATCCATTGAGCAAACAATATGTATCCGTGATCAATCTTCGGAATCGTGTGGCCTGGTATCATGGGGATTGAGACCGGCTTCTGTTGCCATGGTGCCGGTAAACCCTCCGACCCAGCCGAGATACCCGATGAGCCGTTGCCCACGACAATAATCGCGAAGAACGTAAGAATCACGACCGACCGTTTCGGCCGGAGCTTCTTCCTTTGAAGGCCACGCGCCAGGCAGTCCATGCCGGGTTCTCCCAAGCTAGAGGCGATGGGCAATTCAGACAGCCGACTAGGCGAAGATTCGGACAAGATTCCGCGCATGTTATCCTAATCTCATGGTCAACTTCTCGCTTACCACGGCGAATCGAACTCAAGCCTTTGCTTGATCCCATGCGCCCATTCGACTCCTTCTTCAACCTCTGCGCCGAACCGAATTTGCGCTTGGGCTAGATCCGTACGGCGGCTGTTTGCATCATATGGATGAGACGTGTCCTTCGAGTATCTGCGAACAGAAGGATGGTTCAATAGCTCATCGAGTCTCTGCTCCGACAACGTCAATTGGAGAAAGGCTGCCACATCTGCGATGACGGTCTTGGGGCTCTCGGCTACTTTGTCACCATCGAGAGCGAAAACATGTTCGGAATACTCCCCGTTTCTCAAATCTTGATAAAGCGCGCTGTTTAGCAACCACAGATATGCAGCAGCCTCCGCATCCCCAAGCCTGGCAGTGTCGATGTTCGCTAGTGCAGGGAACAGCTCGACAACTCTCCGTGAATCCCGAATCCGCGTCCGCAACCAAGTTCGCCTCGACTGGCGCTTCAGGACCGATAGAACGAAGGTTTCCAGCGAGACATACAAGAAGATGATCCGGGATCGGACGTCCATTTTCAGGAGAGCATCTCCCATTGAGTTACACAGATCATTCACCTTAATTACGACGATGTCCGCGGGTGCGTAGGTCCTGGTCAAGAGACGTACCACCAGGCTCATCAGAGTCTGCCATTCATCCGCTGTTGCCAGCCCGCCTACTTCATCGGGCCCGGAATTCCCCCGGGGGCGCAGCATTGCAATCTGCGCAAGCACACTCGGTTCTCTTAAGACGAAACACGGTGGAATGAGGTCGAGGTACCTAGCCAGAAGAGTAGAACAGCAGAAGGCGGTGTGAAAAACGTAGTATACCGGCGCCGTCTGACTAGGCGTGTGAAGGCCGTAAAGCAATAGGTCATCCAGATTGAAAGCGTAGGCATTCGGCCACGTCTGGCTTGTACGCGGATCCAAAAAAGCATTCCGATAACGATCCTTGGACATCGGGACAAATGAAATAATATGGCGGAGCCGATCAATGCCGACTGGGCACAACTCGGGTGAGAACATCAGACCGTTCAAGCGGAACTCCCCCTGACTGCCTACAACGGAAAATCAACTTCTCCAGCGCTTGCGAAAACGGTCCTTTGCGAATTCCTACTACGGACAGCTTGGACCTTCAAAATCACAATAACCGACGGGGTAGCAGCAATATTCGGCACAGAAAGGCGAAGGCAAACCAGCACAGCTGACGCCGCCGCACCCCCCGCACCCGGGAGCGCCGTGCGCACCTTCTCCACCGCCAGCACCACCCTCGCCGATCGAAATTACCGGAGGATTCCCGATGTTTGTGGAGGGAGGAGCGGGATTACTGCTAAACAACGCCTTGGCATTTGGACTTGAGGCACAGATACTCGATGGACCGATACCGAATTGCATCGCGTTCACTTCCAGCCCTCCAGTTGTCTTCCCGATGCACGGCGTATGAGACACCGCGACCGAGACTAATCCAGGAGCCAAAGACTGAAGGTGCAAGAAAGGGAACGAACCATTCAACTCCAGCCCAAATCTTCCCGCGTGATGGCCACGATTGAAGATACCGTGGTCCATCGAAATCAGCAGCCCATGCCCCTCGCCATGCGGGGACGCGTCAAGCGTGAAGCGTGATGAATCCAAAGGCCACGCACCTGTCACAGTGCGGTAAATGCAGGACGCTAAAAAAGACAAGACTACGAGGGAAGTTCGCTTCTGAAGCCGGAGCCAGTTGGCCATAATACACCTCCGGGTAATTAGTGTCTCAGCTAATTACCAGACGTCAACTGCGATGTCAAGAAATTTAGAGGATGTTTATCAGAATCAAATTGCCGACAGGCTACCAGAGATAGCCGTCGAGCAATACAATCGCTTTCGCAGGATTTATCGACCCACTCGACCGATGGATACCGTAAGCTCGCCGCGCATCGTGAACCAGTAGTTCATTGAAGGTCAGCTTGAGCGTCGTCACCTGGGTCACCCCAGCCCCCACGCCGTCTAAGTCGTCGCAGCCTGATTCGACAAGAACCTTGACGCGGTCCGCGTGCTTTTCATTGCGCGTCAGAGATAGCAAATAGTGCCAACGTGCGCGGATGTCGTCTTTTGCAAAATGACGTCGACTTCCGCCGATACAGACTTGGACCCGCGGAGTAGACGCGTGCGTAACACGTAAGTTCTGACTTGCCCAGGCTCGGAGTCTATCGAGCAAGCTGAACAGCAGATCGGCGGTAAATATGCGCTCGGCGGTTGCAGTTATGATCTGATATGCATGCTCCGTGTACGCGTATAGAAACGGATTGACGCTCGGATCCATCGAGGAAACTGCGGACGCGACCCGTTCGAATTGGCTTCGGAGCGTCGAGGCCTGATCGTAGAAATCATTCTGAATGAAAAAGGGCGCAACAAGCAGTGTGGAATCCCCAAGTTTGCCGCGTGCCCTCGGTCGATCCTCGATCTTCAACGGGTCGTGGTGGTTTTCCTGAGCTCTTGGTTCTTGGGGATGCGAGCTTAGATCCTGATCCCAAGTTTCGCGCACACTCCTCACCAAACTTGCATTTTCGCCTGCGTCGTGAGCTTCTCGTCCGCACTCTCGCTGATCTATAGGTAATCCGGATGCCGCTTCCGTTTTGCTTGAGGAGTCCGCATTTGTGCTGGACGAGGGAACTTCTTCGAGGGTCTGAATCTGCGGATCCAGTTCGGCAGCTAGGCTTCGTAACTCTGCGTAAAACATGCAAAGCGGTTCCTCTAGCTCGAAACGTACAGGCGCTCCGATCCTAGTTATCCTCCAGCTCATAGACACGCCGGTCGCGATGGAATCGGCGTCGAGGATTTGCTCAATCGGGAACGCTCCTTCCTTTGGCGAGTTTGTCAGTCCCCGCAATCTGAGGTTGAACTCCGGCCGTAAGCGGAAAAAAAAAGGCATCTCCCAAGTAACGACGCCGTTACCAAACCGGCTGACTACGTGCGACCCCGGCCCCTGCGGACGACAAACAACACGGATGTCCGAAGCGGCTCTACCTCCATTCCACGTCACTTCGACTTCCTGATCGTTAAGGATCATCCATCCAGTTTGATTCGCAGTGCTTGTCGGAAGCCAGAGATCACTTTCATCCAATCGACTCATCCAGGAACGACTTGCCAATGCAGGCACTATCTTCATCGATTTCAGCGTGGGCATCGAAACGATTTCGATCTTGGCAGAACTCTTCTTGGTTTCTGCGTCAGGGACTCCCATGATCGCGGATATTACTCGGAGCCTCGAACTCTTTGCAAAGCATTTTGTTCTGGCCGGAATACAGCCCATGATATAAGGAGTTAGTAAATGGCGTTAACCATTTGAAAGATGCTCGCGCCGATCTTTCTGAGAATGAGTCCGGCTGCTTTTCCAAGTGGTGCGTCGAGCTAAGGCGTGCATGACGACTTAAACCGGTCGATTCCGGAGATCGCGTCGTGTAACACGGTCCCAGTCGAAATGATGAACATGGAACTCCGGCGCGATTGCATTCCAGGAACAGGAGGGTTCACACTGTGCATGGCCGGTCTACATTCGCGGGAAAATCGAACCTGGCGGAGGCGATTGCCAGCGAAGTTCGTGAACGTTCGCGCCGCGTCGAGGTCAGGGGTATCGACGATCCGTAGGATGTGCCGCTCAGCGCTGACGTCGTGGTCGAAACGGCAAAATCTGGCGTCGACGAATACGTGGGCTCTATTCTCAAATATGTGGGACAAAGAGGGCTCTTGGCGCTATACGAAAGCCGCATGGACTCGAAGACGGAGAGCCAAGTTCCCGTTCCGTCGAAGCGGTGTACGGTCTGACTCTCGTGACCGGAGCACTCAGCGACTTATGAGAACCTTGCTTATATGCTCGCATGACCGCGACTCGAGCCGACTCAACCAATGGATTTCCAACAACGACATCATTGGGGTGACCAAGTCACCACTCGGCGATAGCATCGTTGCCGAGTTAGCAACGGTGGATTCAGCTGCGCTGGTCATTCGCACGGATGGAGACAATCTACAAATCGCAAGATGGACGTCGATAGACCAACAGGTATGCCCAGCGTGTCTTCATTCGAGAGCGATCTCTTTACGGCACCCTCGTGAAATAAGCGCCCACTTCCAAGGGTTCGTCGTTACGTCGCGTTGCAGCCCCTGGCTAACAGAGTTTGCGCATGAGGTCGTGTCTTCACTTGCTTCATCATTGGAATCAGATGCCCCCGACCTCCGGTCCGGATACAATGTTCACCTCCCGACTTTGCGGATCCGTAGCTTTCGTGTTGAACCGCACTCGGGCTGCTCATTATGCGCCAACCCAATCGACGACAGTGCTTTAGCGGCGGTGGTGCGACTCAAATCCCGCCCCAAATCTCGGCCCACGGTGTACCGCTGTGCAGACGCGCGCGAGATTCAGATACCCGTCACTGCTTGCTTGGACTCCACATGTGGGATCTTTGGTTCGGGCGTCGTAGAGAATCGTTATCATGATTTCTGTGCTCAGGTGACAGGAAGTCTTTGGGAGCCATCGAAGCGCCCGTGGCAGATGTCCTGGTCAGGGCGGACGACAACCTACAAACGCAGCCTCAAGGTAGGCCTGTTGGAGGGCTTCGAGCGTCACGCCGGATCGCGGATGCGTGGGAAGCGGTGCACAGTCTTCGACTGTTACAGCAACCTAAAGGAAAACGCGTTGGATCCTCGCGAGTGTGGACTGTACGAGCAGAGTTACTACGAAGCCAGACGAGACTTGGAACGCTTCTCAGAAGAGAAAAAGCTGCGATGGGTCTGGGGATATTCTCTCACCGAACACCGCCCGTTGCTTGTACCTCTCCAACTTGTGTATTACGGGAGGCAGATCGAGAGTGAGTCGAAGTTTGTTTTTGAGAATTCCAATGGCTGTGCAGCGGGGACGTCTATTGAGGAAGCCGTCCTCTTCGCCTTAATGGAATTGATCGAGCGGGATGCATTTCTCATTAATTGGTATGCACGGTTGTCTCCACCTCAGATTGATCTAAAGACGCTGCAGAATTCGGAGGCGCAGTTCTTAGTCGAACGTCTATGGCGCCAGAACCTGGATGTGTTCCTCCTCGACACTCGACTCGACCTCCCTGTGCCTACCATAACCGCCGTAGCCATGCGCCGCGACGGTGGACTGGGTGCCTTTGCTCTCGCATCAGGATGTAGCTTTGACCCGCATCAAGCCATGTCCTCGGCATTGGCAGAGGTCGCCAGTCGCCAAGTGGGTTTTCAGGGACGAACGGAATCGTCCAAAGCAAGGCTACATTCCCTTCTTAGGGACTTTAGTGGTGTTTTGACGATGGAGGACCACGCGGCGCTGTACGGCCTACCGGACGCTGTCAATCATGCAAAGTTCCTCGTAAACAATGATGTTAGAAAATCCGTAGACGAGGCGTTCTCAAATTGGGCGGCGCTTGTTTCGAAGACCAGCGATTTAGTGGACGATCTTGAGCATTGCATCCGTTTGCTCGCTTCAGCGGGGATGAGTCAAGTCATCGTCGTAGATCAGACCACTCCAGAACAACGGCGCGCGGGGCTCCACACAGCACGCGTCCTCGTTCCCGGCGCAACGCCGATGGATTTCGGGTATGGGGCTTCGCGAGTCGCGGGTTTGAAGCGGCTGTACTCTGTTCCTGTAAGGCTAGGGCTGCGAGATCAGATGACAGCCGATCGATTGAATCGCGTGCCACACCCATTCGCGTAATAGCGCATGGGTTAGCGCTGTTTGGGGTCCGGCTTCAGGTCGAACATGGAAAGTAGCGACGAGGCAATTCGATTCTACGAAGAACTCATCCGCTCAAGGCGGCTTGGTGCGCCCACGTCTCTTATCCCGCGGGATTATCGCGTCAATTGGAGTGACGCGCCGTCAAAATTCAGCATCTATCTTGACTCGCCACGGATCCCGCTATCAAACGGCCTAAACCGCAGCGAGCTGTGTTTGGGTTACTGCCTTGGGGCGTCAGCTACCTCAAGTCGCGGAACGGTTTCCGTGGACGAGATCTCGGATCTCCTGTTACTGAGTGCAGGCCTACTTCGGAGAAAACTTCCTGTGAATTGGGGTGTTGAAGGCGATCATATGGCCGCGAACCGAAGTACCACCTACGCTCGTGGCGCAGCCTCAGGAGGCGGTCTATACCCAGTTGCTATCTACCTAGTCCTTCGTGATCAGTTGGGATTGCCTGGTGTATACCACTACGATGCCGCTCATCACGGACTCACGCGTTTGCGTTTAGGTAACTTCGCATCAACGATTGCTACAGCAGTGGATTTTCAGGACGCAGACTCTTCTGATTTTTGGATCGTCCTGACTGCGAACTTTTGGAGGAATACATTCAAATACCATAACTTTGGCTATCAAGTCGTCAGTCAGGACATAGGCGCGAGCATTGGAACTATCGAGCTGGTCGCCCACTCTTTGGGATGGAACACAACGATAATCTATTGGTTTCGAGATAGGCTGCTTGGTTCGTTGCTAGGTTTGGACGTTGCAAGCGACCCTCCCTTCGCTGTGATAGCGGTTAGAAAGCAGGTTGCTGACGTTTCTCGGAATGGCGCGCTACCTATCGCTCAAGGCTCCCGAAATTCTTTTCAAGATCCTCCGTCGAAGTGTCACCAACCCTACGAGCGATCGCACACGACGTTCATTCCGGGGATGTTGTCGCGCGTCCACGAAAGTACCTTGCTTGACGATGTTCACCGGCCCGCACTTGACCCTTCCCTTTGGAAACTTGGCGTCAGTTCGCACCCTCCAGAGGCTATCGTCGGCGAACTGGGTTCACTCTTGAAGAATCGCGAAACGAGTTGGGGTCGATTTCGCTGCGAACCACTTCTCGACAGCGAAGTTCTTAAGGGAGTGTTGAGATTTGTTGCTGACGGAGTTCATTACAATGCAGATCTATATCGGTGCCGCGTGGCGCTGCCAACGTTGCGGATTTCGGTGATTACGCAAAGCGTCTCGAATTTGCCACGGGGCGTGTACGACTACGGCTTCTCGGACTCGCGGCTGTCTCTGCGGAAATCGACATCAGACAAGGCGTCTCTACAATCGCTGTATTTGCTTACAAATCATAACGTGGATCAAGTCTCGGCGATTGTGGTCCTGGTCGGAAAGCTCGATCGTGTCCTCAAGACCTTTGGGGCGCGCGGAATCCGCGTAATCAACTCGGAAACTGGCATAGCGGCACAGCGGGCCTATGTTGTCGCGGAGGCATTCTCGCTCGGCTGTGGTGCCATATTGGGCTTCGATTCTCGCCAAGTTAGCGAACTCCTCGACCTCGACAACGCCTTGGAAATCCCAATGTTGTTGATATTCATTGGCCATCAGAGTAACGCAGCACTCGCTTACGATTTTGCTCTCTACTGACGCAGCTCAGAGGGGAAAGTGATGTGTGTTCGGAGTGCGCGTCGACAGTGGGCGAGGCCAATCCCGGATTTGAAAACCCATATTCTCTTTTGTTCGCAATCGAATGTGTAGCTCTCGGGGGGCGTGTGCAGATGATTCTAAGGTCGGCGGGATCTTCCGGTTTCGACGTGAACGCCGCGTTGACTCCCCAACATCCGCAAACGTTCAATTATGTTTGCGCCGAAATGTAGACGCCGGAAGTCGTTCGCTTGACGTATTCCTGTCCTCACAACTCGACAGCTGCAGCCGAGCTGCGGACGGCGGTGTGGGAGTTTCGTAAACTCACTGGGACTTTCTTGGAAACTGGGTCAATAGCGCCTGAAGCCCATCCTTCGATCCCACTCCTCCAGCGCATCGCGCCGATTATATCCAACACTCAGGCCATACTTCCTCGGATCCGCTGCCATCATCATTAAAGCGTCTTGCACCCCATTAACGTACTTGGATTTATGCTTAGACCAGTTCAAGGCCTGGGAAGTTGAATCGGCCTGATCGTCATGCCTTCCCTTGGGGAAACTGGCCCGTTCGTGGAGGTAGTCGGCGAGCCAAGGAGCTTTCTCCGGAGGGTAAACAAAACCATTGTCAATGGCGCTCGTGACCGAATGCATCCGCATGACCTTGTCGCCCTCACCCTGACATAGTGCCTTATCTGAGCCAGCCTAGAGGGCAAGCTGGGGGCAAGCCAGCGAAAGAAGAATTTCGCGGTCCAATCAGGGAACGTTGAGCCGCGAACTGGTCGGACACCCGCCTGCTCGCTTGGCAATGAAAGCAGGGTAGGGCTACTGTCGCGGGGACCTGCGAAGATACCGCCTCAACCCTAAGGCGCTATGTTGTAGGAAACAAGCGCCATCAGTCGCATTGTGTTCACCGAACACAAACCTCTTGCTTGGCTTACAAAGCGCCCCATATTTACTGAGAGGTAATAAACTCTAAGTATTGACAATCAGCCTTTTTCCAAGCGTTCAGCCTCATGCGGGCATATTCGTCACTGACCTGGGACTGTTTCAGTAAAGCTACTTATTCAATCTCGATCTCGCTTCCCGGCCCTCGTTAGAACTAAGTGGAGGATGTGCCGATATCATGAGATTCCTGATCCTTTATGTGGCACTCGTCTGTTGCGGTGCGGCAAGCGCGCAGAATGCCCGCGGCTACATCTTTTTTGCTCCGGGAGCCGAAACGTCGCAGGGTGACAGCGGCGGCACGGTTCATGCTTACGGAGCAGGTGGCGGAGGCGAACTGCTGCTCGGACCCAATTTTGGAGTTGGCGCGGAGCTCGGAGTTTTCGCACCCGGCCAAGGGAAAGTGTCGAACGGGATCGTTGGGATTTTTTCCACGAATTGTTATTGGCATTTCTTACGCGACCGAGCGTTTGATCCATTCGTGACTGGGGGTTATTCCCTTCTATTTCGAGACTTCACAGCAAATGGAGGCAATTTCGGAATAGGAGCGAACTATTGGTTTCGCGAGAAGGTGGGATTGTTGCTCGAGGGGCGAGATCATGTTGCGAGTATTCAAGGCAGTTCAACTCACCTCTGGGAAGTCCGGATCGGTTTAACATTCCAGTAGAGGTGGTCGGACGGAGATACCTAAATAATGCGCCTCTACTGCCCTCGCCTATTGAATCTCATTGCCATCGCCGCTCTCGGCTTCGCTCCCTCGGCGAACGCTCAAAAAGGGGGAGCATCACCGGCTCAATCGCAACCTGCAAGCCAGGCCGGCGGAGGAGCTACTCCTTATTTCGAAACAGAGATGTTGGCCTACGGGGCCGCGAATCAGCTTTCCGCAGCAATTGCACAGAAGATCTGCAACGCACGGCCCCAAATAGTTCCTGCTAACGCCACCGTCATAATCTTTGATCAACAATCTTTTCAGAATCTCGCGGCATGGCAATCGTTTGTTGCCGGCACGCAAGCACTCAAGGATGCATACAACACGCTCGATCCCGACGCCAATTTCAATGCAATGGGTGGCTTTTTGCTTGGAGGTGCTGATTTGGGGTCGCTCATAACAGCGATCGCCGCAAGTACATCAAATACCGCTTCAACCTTTACGATTCAGGACTCGAGTATGGCAGTAAGCCTTATGCACCAGATGCAAAGGCTAAATTGCAACGTAAGATTGGTCTACTATCCCCTCTTTGGATCCTATGCAGATCTGGATTCAGCTACATCGCTTGTTAAAAACACTTTGATGGTTCTGAATACGGCAAGGCAGGACATCCAAAACAACGTAATCTGCCGGACAGACCCCGCTACCCTACAACAATCGTGCGTGGCTGCAACCGATCCCAGGGGCGCGGCCTTCGCCGATTTGAATAGCCAATATGACATGCTTTTGAAGGATTTCCTGACGCTCCCGGGTCAGAGTGCTGGTGGCCCTGGAGGTGGTGGACAAAATTCACCTCCAAATGGTGCCCAAAATACAGGAAGTCCCAATTCTGCTTCTCCTTCAAGTGGGTCATCCGGAGCTATTTCCTTAGTTCAAGGCGCCGAATTGCAGCAGTTAACCAAGAAAGACGACACCTATATTCTCTACGCGGATGTGGTCGCGGCTGGTGGGACGCAAAGAGACGTCAAGAACCTCTTCACATTATTCACTGGGGACTGGCTTTCCTACAGCGGCGGTCTCATCGTCAACGTCGCTCTTGTGAAGAGCAAAGAAACAAGACTGGAGTTTTCAGATACGTTGCGGTATCGAACTGATTTTCATCACCGCGATCTATGGGATGTACTTGGTTTCAAATCTTTTACAAGTCCACGCAGCAGCGATTTAGTTGAAAAGGTTAATTCCGGATCAAATGAACTTAGCTTATGTGATGACGGCCGGCGCAGTGTGGGTTTTAGTTATCATCCTTTGAATGATTGTGCTGTCGCACGAGACGAAGTGGTTCCGCAGAGCTTGCGCCTCTCACAGCACGAAGTCATCGGCGGAACACAGGTCAACGTTACCGTGGAGTTACCCGAGAGGGCCAAATCAGATCGAGACATTCAATTGTTCAGCAGTGATCAAAATCTCCTCGTCGGCAGCGCGACGGTTAAACGCGGAGCGAAGCTAGGAACGTTCACAATGACAACGCCCATAGAGGAGGTCAAGACTCCAATCGCAATTTCGTTCATAGATGATGCCAAAAATATCCAAAGCACAGTTATCACAGTCGACCCGGCGCCGTTGGCGTTTGAGCCGTCCGTCGTGTCTGCGGGGAGTATGTGCCAGGGCACGCTGATTCTAAATATTCCTGATGTTCCACCACAGGACATTTTGCTCCGCAGCAGTGATTCACACATAACACTCGACGCTCCGATGACGCAAGCTTTGGGCGCGGAAACGAAGGCGACCTTTAATATAAACACAGCTAATGTTACCGCTTCGACAGTCGTCGTTATCTCCGCGATATATAAGAACACTGTAGAGAGCGCGAAACTTACGATTACAAAGTGATAGGGAAATTCACCTGTTGCATTCGCATAATTGAAGGGCGTGAGGGGGCAGATGATCCATCTACGCATGCAAATTAGGACAAGTCGTTTGGTCTTGTTGATGGTCGCGATGTGGGCGACATTTGCCTGGGCGCAAAACGAAAGTGCTTCAGCTCCCCAGCAACAGGCAAATTCATTTGGCAGCTCAGGCGGAAACGTGAATGACTCGATCTCTGGTAAATGCTGCTCCGGAACGTTGGGTGCTCTTCTGTTTGCTGGCTCAAAACGGTATATCTTGAGCGCTAATCACGTTATCGGAATGTTGGGCAAAGCGCAGGTGGGAGACGCGATTTCACAGCCGGGATTGATCGACAATCAGTGCAACATACCTCGCACGGTTGGAAAGTTCACACTCGCCTCTCCCATAAGTGACAATGTGGATGCTGCGATCGCAGAATTGGTTACTGGAACGATGGACTCCACGGGAGCTGTTTTCGGGTTTGGGGTTCCGTCCTCTCAGATTGCGAGTCCAGCGGCCGGTATGAAGGTAATGAAGAGCGGACGCAGTACCGGCATCACCCACGGGACTATTCAGAGCTATGCCACGAACTTGAAAGTGGATTACAGCGGCGGATGTAAATCGACCACACCCTCGATTATCCGATTTAGCAATCAAATCGTTATTGTGGGTGATTCTGCAACCTTCGCTGCCAGCGCAGATTCCGGCTCTCTAATCCTCACGGAAGATAAACGCCCAGTCGGCCTGCTGATCGCTGGTAGCGATACCCTAACGGTAGCGAACCCTATTGGCGCAGTAGTCGGCAGTCTCTCGAAGAGATTGGGAGCGACTCTTGCATTCCAAGCTGGTCCCGGTGTTGAGGCTTTTTCGGGAGTGTTTGAACAGTCTGTGCCGGTAAAGAAGGCATTGTTGGCCAAACAAACGCTATTCCAGCGTCTGCTTTCCGAGCCCTCAGTATTGGGGGTTGGAGTGGCCGGCTCGACAACCGAAGGCGCGCCAGAACTCATCGTATACATTCAAGAGGACTTGCCCGCCCCCAAGATGGAGAGTGCCGGAATAACAGTGAATGCATTTGGAGGTGAGGAATTCCAAGGAACCGGGACGAGAATTGTCAAAACGGGCCCCATCCTCGCTTTTGGTTGGAACGAGGCGGCACTGTCGACCAAAGAATGCAGCCATTGAAGTTGAGCAATCGCCGGTGAGACAATGGCGCGTGAGGGTTTGAATCTTGAGGTGGCTTCTTATCGGCGGCCTTTGTCTAGTGGTTCAGCTTTCGCTCGTGTCGCAAGCGCAGACGGGCAAAGAAGAGGAAAGCGCCTCCCATGCCAAGGTAGTCGCCGCTAAGAATGAACTTTCGAAGAAGCTATTAGCTGATCCTTCCGTGCTGGGTATAGGTATCGGCTCCGCCGGTGACGCCTCTCATTCCGCGGAGACCATAAACGTCTACGTCTCCCGGGACGCCTCGAACGAGACGTTAGGGCACATTCCGAAAAAGTATAAGGGCATATCTGTTTCGGTGGTCAAGAGCGAGCCTTTCAAATCGCAGTGACTCGCAAATTCCCGCTATGAACGGGCCGCAGTGCTGTTCAATAACGCCCAAACCCTCTCATTCGATCCCACTCCTCCAATGCGTCGCGTCGATTATATCCAATACTTATGCCGTACTTCGCCGGGTCCGCTTCAATCCTTCTTAATGCCTCGTGAAATCCCAAAACCGAATTCTTAGATTTCTGCTTGTACCAGTCCAAGCCCTGGGAAGTTGAATCGGCCTGATCGTCATGCTTTCCCTTGGGGAAGCTGGCAAGCTCGTGCACATACTCGGCGAGCCAAGGAGCCTTCTCCGGAAGGTAAACAAAACCATTCTCAATGGTGCTGGTGACCGAATGCATCCGCATGACCTTGTCGCCGTCGGGCGTGTACTTCTGGACTCCGTGCATTCCTTCACTCTTTAGGTCTTGGATCAGTTGTGTGCCGGAGGCCTTGTCTTCGATCAATATCGTTTTCGCCTCGAACGCGTCGGCTTGGTCCCGGACGGCTCGCTTCAATTCTGGGTAGCCGAGCCGCTTTCGAAATACGAACAGTAGGTAGAGTCTTTTCTTTGATACGCCCCAGGTAGTGCACACGCTGTAGCTATTGAGTTCGCCCGGTTTGTTGGCCGTGTCCCAACTCTGGAAGATCAGCTCAAATTTCTCGGGTCGATCGATCGGAGTGTATGTCCTAAACCAGTCCGTCTTCACCATTCCCCCGCCCAGAGGCGATGGGTTCTGTTGATATTGACCCGAAAAGTGATATTCCCCTTGGGCCTCGCGCAGGTGACCCAGCACTTCGAGTGGCTCTCGCTCCGGATGGAGGGCCTCGCCCGATTTGCGCCTGAAGCATCGTCTCCCCGATAGTGTTTGGACCGAATGACGCTCGTCTTCCTCGGCAATCGCGGAGAGCCTGATCGATTTCCAAGGCTCCATTCGGAGAACGTGCCCCACCAGATCGTCCTCATGCAGTCTCTGCATGATTAAGATGATGCGTCCCTTCCTCTTATCGTCTAAGCGACTGTACAGCGTGTGATCAAACCATTCGTTGACTCCCTTGCGCTGGGTATCGGAGAGAGCTTCGTCCGGTTTCAGAGGATCGTCGATGATGAGGTAATCCGCGCCCCTGCCTGTCAGCACGCCGCCGACGGACGTCGAAAGGCGAAATCCCTGCTGTGTAGTGATGAATTCCTGGAGCCCCTGGCGTTGAGATAACAACCGGGTACGGGGAAATAAAGCCCGATACCAAGGACTGTTCAAAATCGTGCGGCAATCCATTGCGTGTTTGTTAGCCAGGTCCTGACCGTAGCTGGCACAGATGATTTTGGCGGAGGGGTCATGGCCCAGAAGAAAGGCGACAAAAGCAACGGAGGCGCAGTGCGACTTGAGCGAGCGCGGAGGCTGATTGATAACGAGGCGTGAGATCTTTCCGCGTCTGCAGTCTTCCAGGGCCGACGAAACCACTTGGATATGCCAGTTCCGCAGGAACGTCGTCGACGGATTTAGTTCGTAGAAACACTGTTCCGTAAAGGCATACAAATCTTGCCTCAACCACGCAGCACACTCATTCGGTGTCAGTATCGGGCTCATCGTCGTCGCCTCCCTGGTTTGCGTTGAATCGTTCCAAAATCCCCTGGACAACCCTCTCGTCGATCTCGGCATGGACAGGAGTAGATGCCGCCGCTTCGCTTGTGCGCTCCTCAGCGGACGCGACTAAGGCTGACAACAATCGCAGCGCGCTGAGATCTCCCGAGGCCGCCTTGTTCGTCAGCTGTTTGAGCGCAGCTTCGAACTTGCTGATGGTCTTGCGTCTGCCGTTCTCAATGGTGTCTACCTTTTCACGCAGCGTACGTTCGAGCACCGTCGCCATGTTTACAGTGCCCCGTGGGCGGCCCTTAGGGTTTCCGGACTGACCTGGCTTGAACTGGGTATGCTCCGGTGGCCTACCGTAGCCCACGCTTGGAGACTTTCGTTTCTTTGGCTTGGTCCGCTTCTTCATTGCTCTCCTCCTCCATTTCGGCAAAGGATTTGCCATTCGCCGCATGTACCGCGGTCTTCCCGGTAAACTCCTGCCAACGCCGTACTGCCGTGTCGACGTAGATGGGATCGAGCTCCATGCCGTGGCAGATCCTGCCCGTTCGCTCGGCCGCAATCACCGTCGTGCCACTGCCCAAGAACGGGTCAAGAACCCGCTCGCCGCGGGAGGAACAATCCATGATTGCGTCCGCAACGAGTGCAACGGGCTTGACGGTGGGATGAAGCGCCAAGAGGTTGCCTTCGCTCGTTTGCCGAGCAAAGGTGTTCGCTCCCGGGTAGTTCCACACATTGCTGCGCGAACGACCAAATCGCCCGAGCTGGATATTGTTGCGATGAGACGATTTACCGTTCCGGAACACGAAGACCATCTCGTGCTGACTACGGTAAAGCGAGCCCATGCCCGCATTGTCTTTGGTCCAGACACAGACGTTTAGGAGGTCCAAACGAGCAGCGCTGCCGGCTGTAAGCAGCTCTCCCATGTGGCGCCAGTCGATGCAGACGTAGATGACGCTGGGAATTTTGCTGCTTGCTACCGCACGACCGAGGGCTCGCGTCAGGAATTGCCGAAATTCCTGTTCCGTCATCTCGCCCGATGCCATCACGAATTCACGATGAGAGGTCCTTCCGTTGCCGCTCGCATGACCCGAAATTCGAACGTTGTAGGGTGGATCGGTGAAGACCACATTCGCTTTGTGGCCATCCATCAGCCGCTCGTGATCAGCCGGCGACAGCGCATTCCCGCAGAGGACTTGGTGCTTTCCCAGAATCCAGAGATCGCCGACTTCGGTGACTACTGCAGATGAGGCTTCAGGAATTGCATCAGCCGGATCTCTCCTTCCAGGGAGTGCAAGAGAGAGGTTTTCAATCATCAAATCAATCTCGCCCATCTCAAATCCTGTCGTCTCCAAACTGAAATCGATTTCAGCCTCCGACAGAATCTTCAGCTGTTCACCCAGTAGCTGTTGATCCCAGGCAGCGTTTTCCGTGAGCCGGTTATCTGCGATCCCAAAGGCACGAATCTGCTGTTCCGAAAGGTGCTCTAAGCGGATCGTCGGGACGGTAGCAATGCCTAAAACCTTGGCCGCGCACAACCGTCCATGCCCGGCGATAACATTCGATTTCGCGTCGATCAGAATCGGGACATTAAAACCAAAGGCCCCGATGCTGCTCGCCAACTGTGCAACCTGCTTGTCCGTGTGAATGCGTGTGTTTCGTGGGTTGAGCTTGAGGCGGGCAATAGAAATGTATTTAACAGAGAGAGCGCATTGGCCCATGTCGATCACTCCTTTCAAACC
The DNA here is from genome assembly GCA_963814855.1 of uncultured Acidobacteriota bacterium. Lineage (GTDB taxonomy): Bacteria > Acidobacteriota > Terriglobia > Acidiferrales > UBA7541 > Palsa-295. The sequence goes on along the minus strand of CAWFEL010000007.1, from coordinate 432,618 downwards.
AACATGGGCCAAGATGCACGGGATTACGAAAGAAGGCCAACCGCATTTGGGTTCAAAACGACAAAACTATCGCCGGCGTTTAGCTTTGGGGTCCTTCTTGTTATGGCGATCGTAAATCGGTCTTGGACCCGGGTACAGATCGAGCACGAACGTTATCCGGGGAACAGGAGCATCCGGTGCAGGCATTGGAAAACCCAGAAGTGTATGTTTCATAATCATATAGTCTCTCCAGACTGCGCTAAATCTCTCCTGTGATTGCTCCCTTGGATCCGACGGTACACTTAGGAATGTCTCTCGAATCCCCCTCGGTCGATATTTGGCCAAAGCTTTTTTTACTGTGGTGGCTGAAACTCGGACGCCTGGAAACTTCGCCCGATACTCTTGAACCGCCTCTTTTATAGCCGCTGAGTGTTTTTCTTTCCTCTTGCACGCTTGGTCGTAGAAACACATCAGCCAGTAAGCACGTTCAACATACAGATTTTTCACAGAGCCCCCTTTTCACGGCACTCCAGCTACGCCTTGGTGGATCTTGCCGACGCTATCGCCGATTTGTGTAATTCCAAAGCGCTTATTTGGACCACACTCCAATTTCTTCGGTTTGGACAAAGGATTTGTCTAGGTTTGTCCGCACTTTTCGATCCTTTTGATCCCTGCCATTCGTCTCCCTGGGGGCGAAGTTCGCTTGACTGTTCGCCCCCATGAGAGCGTGAATGTGCTGGTGTATAGGAGGAGAAGATAGGGGCAAATATCTCAAATCAGATCGCCAGACTGCGCGATTTGTCCCGGCAGCAGTTGCTCGAGATTTGGCAGAAAGTCTATGGGAGAGCTGCCCCAGAAGGACTCAGAAGAGAACAGCTAGTTCCGTTTCTCGCCTATAGAATTCAGGAAAACGCGTACGGTGGACTCAAGCCGTCGGCACTCTCCGAGCTCCGCCGAATTGCCCGAGACCTTGAAAAACCGGGAGAGCCGACCGAATCGAGGAGTCGAACGAAGATGAAATCCGGGACCCGCCTAATTCGGCAGTGGCGCGGCGAAGCGCATGAGGTCGGAGCCACTGAATCGGGCTTTGAATATCGCGGGACCACGTACCGGAGCCTATCCGAAATTGCGCGCAAGATCACCGGCACGCGTTGGTCTGGTCCTGCCTTTTTCAAACTGAACAGCGCCAGGGCTACTCGGGATCAGGGCAATGGCTGACAAGCGCGTTCGGTGTGCCATCTACACACGCAAGTCTTCGGAAGAAGGGCTAGAGCAGTCCTTCAACTCTCTCGACGCTCAACGGGAGGCTTGCAGCGCGTATATCCTGAGCCAGAAGCACGAGGGCTGGACTGCCCTAATCAGCCTGTACGACGACGGGGGATTCTCTGGCGGCACGATGGAGCGTCCCGCACTGAAGCGACTGTTGGACGATATTACGGCGGCCAAGATCGATACGGTCGTAGTCTATAAAGTTGATCGCCTCACGCGCTCCCTGAGTGATTTTTCCAAGATTATCGAGGTGTTCGACTCGCATGGCGTGAGCTTCGTATCGGTCACCCAGCACTTCAATACCACCACTTCAATGGGCCGGCTGACCTTGAACGTCCTGCTATCTTTTGCTCAGTTCGAACGCGAAGTTACCGGTGAGAGGATTCGGGACAAGATTGCCGCCTCAAAAAAGAAGGGGATGTGGATGGGAGGCTGTGTCCCTCAGGGCTACGATTGCGTGGAGCGCCGCCTTGTTATCAATCCCCAAGAAGCGAGCATCGTACGAATGATCTTCCGCGGATACCTGCGCCTTGGTTGCGTCAGTAAACTCAAGATCCACCTTGATCAGAAGCAAATCCGGAGCAAGGCCCGAGTCAGCGCCGCTGGCCGAACCTATGGAGGCGTGACGTACTCACGAGGAGCTCTCTATCATCTATTGAACAATCGCATTTACATCGGGGAGATCGTTCATCGCGGAAAGGTCCACCCCGGCTTGCACGAAGCGATCGTCCCTACGGACCTGTGGAACAAAGTCGCAGCTCGCCTGGAAACAAACAATCAGGCTCACCGGACTGAGAAGTCTCAGTCGACGCCGAGCTTGCTCACCGGCAAGCTGTTCGATAGCAATGGGGTCAGGTTCACGCCAACGCATGCTGCCAGGAACGGGAAGCGATACCGCTACTACACTTCACAAACCGTTGTTCGGAAGAGCGGCACCCAGCCCGTGATTGCCCGGTTCCCCGCTCAAGAACTGGAGCGCTTTGTAACTTCACAGGTGCGGCTCCTGCTTCAAACACCGTCGAGATGCATCGCGGGGATGAAAAACAGTCCCGTTAAAGGGCAAGCCACGGAACGAATCGAGCATCTCGCGAAACAATGGCCGAAACTTGAGGCCTCGAAGCAGCATGAGTTCGTGAGGAACATCTTAGGAAAGGTGACGGTCGGTCAGACAACGGTCTGGATTGAGATCGACAGAACCAGGCTGCTCGTGACTCTACTGGGGCAGAGTCCTGAGCCTCTACGTCCCTGGAGCGCGAATGAACGTGGAATCCTTAGGCTAACCGGCAACTTCCAGGTTCTCCGCCGCGGAGGGGAGCTTCGGGTGATCTCGCCAGACGGCGATTCATCCTCCGACGGAAAGAGAGTGCCACCGTTGATGAAAGCAATCGCCCGTGCCCACAGTTGGTACAAACGAATCATAGCCCGCGAGATCTCCTCAATCGATCAACTCGCACAGGAATCCGGTCTGACCCGGCGATATGTCAGACGAATCCTACAGTTCGGATATCTGTCACCTCAGATCACCGAAGCAGTGCTAACGGGCAAACATCGGCCCGACCTCACGCTCAAGGAATTTCTGCGCGGCGTGCCACTGGATTGGGAGGGGCAGGAAACGAAACTTCTGCGGCCGTATTGAAAACACACTTGGGACCCAGGTTACACTGCACTTTCAGGCCCTGACGACAACGTCCCCTGAGAACGAGGCTACCGTGAGATATTCAGCCCTTCGCGTGATTTTTTCTATGCTCGCACGGGACAATGTTGAGCGCTGACACTAGTTCGCTGCGAGATATATGTTGTTTGCTAGCAAGCGGCCGCGCTCCTGCGCAGAGTGCGCGAATACTCGGCTGGGAAGTTCTCTTTTCTCTCGCAGTAAACTGAGGCACAAGATGATTAATAGCAATGCAGCGGCGAAGAGTATGACCTTAAAAAGGCACAAAGCCGCATTCGGCCTCTGGTTTCATGCGCATCAGATCCTTGAGGACGCCGTCATTCGTGGCCGCGACCTTCGCAGTCCGTTTGCCGGGGCTCTTGATTTAATGTTTATTCAGGGCTTTAAGTCTCACGGCTCGCTTTATTCTCTTTGTATATTGGGGCATTGTGAAGACGCGGCTACAATAGCCCGACGCATTTTCGAAATCGCTCTTCAGGTCGGATATCTCGATTCGGAAGACTCAGAGCAAGAAAATCGCGGCAGACAATATCTTGCTTATTTCCTTCACTTGATTCCGAAGGGAATTCTGGCCAATCCGGCAGTGAGCTCTGAAGACCGCCGACGCTGGGAGAAACTCTATCGACAACACAAGCAATGGTTGAAATTTACGAAGTCTGGCGCTCCTGCACCTAGTTGGTCTGGACTAGGCGTCGCTGATCTGGCAAATAAACTGAAATTGCAACAGGCTTACAATGAGGACTATAGATTCCTTTCCAATATGGCACACGCCTCATCTGCGGGATCACTCTTGCGGCTAGTCGGAGGCGAAATGCAGATTACTGATGACACCGCTGTGACGCCGATCCTCGTTTACGGGACGCGATACATGCTCGCGGCGTTAGAAATATGGAACGGCCACTTCGGTTTAGTGGCGAAGACTAAGTTGACCGATCTTCGAAACCGGTGTTTGACATTCGCACTTTAGATGCCGTTCTAGCTCATCTCACAACCGCACCTCGATGGCGAAAAACGTCACAAACAGTCGCGACTAGTCGGATCACGCCGACCCGGACCGTGAGCCTCCGAAAATGTGAGGGCGGTTAATCGGATCAGGTTGCTCGTCCTTGTAACGATGCTTTATTGAACCCTTCAGCTTTCCTCTTTGGCGATTTAACATCCGCAGATGAGGCGGGAGCATTCGAAGTAGCAATGCCTCGACCTCCTGCTCGTGATGTTTGTCCGGAACCGCGTACCAACTGAAATGATCCCAGCACTGACCGCGTCTCTTGCTTTGGCACGCCCGTCGAATTCTCCGGCGGATGTTCCCTCGACCGACGTAAACCGGTGTAGAGCCATCGAAAAGGATGTAGATACCCTGCCCGCCTTCTTGGCTGCCAAGTATCGCATCTATGTTCGATTTGTTCCTCGGCCACATCTCTCCCCTGTGAAGTATTAGCACGTCACCCTCCGTTTAGAAAAAGCCATCAGCATTCGTGATCTGCGCACATTGGCCCTTCGCCCTAAGTTCCCACCTGAGTTACAATTCCGACGCCTGATGGCTGACAAAAATCACTGGCATGGGAAAAGTTTCACGGGAGCCACTTGGGACGTATATCAGGGCGATGCCCTAAGAACCCTGGAGAAGCTCCCCGCGGAACATTTTAACTGCGTGATAACGTCTCCACCGTACTACTGGCTTCGAGATTATGGAGTGCGCGGCCAGATCGGCCATGAAGAAAGTGTATCGGCCTATGTCGATGCAATTGCAAACATCATGGACGAGGTCTATAGGACGCTCACCGACGATGGGCTACTGTTTCTAAACCTTGGCGACACGTATTACTCCGGTAAAGGAAAATCCCACGGCACGGACCCCAAGAGTTCAAAACGCCGATTCGGATTGCGAGCAGTGGACAAGAGTGGCGGATTAGGCATCGGTCTGAGGCCAAAGTCTACCATTGGCATTCCATGGCGTGTTGCACTTGAGATGGCGAAACGAAATTGGGTCGTCCGTAGCGCTATAATTTGGCACCGCAAGCACGCCCTTATCGAGGCAGTTCGGGACCGGCCACGCAGAAGTTACGAAAACATTTTCATGCTTGCCAAGAGCCGTAGGTATTTTTTCAACCGGCCTGCACTTCGGGATGTCGTGGTGGAAGAAGATGTCTGGACGATTGTTGCTCGGCCGAAGTCGACGAACGGCATAGACACGGCCCCGTTTCCAGATGAGCTTGTTGAACGGTGTCTTGAAATGGGCTGCCCGGGAAACGGTACCGTGCTCGACCCATTTGCAGGAAGCGGCACAACGGTCAGAGTTGCTGTTAAGTCTGGACGGTCGGCGGTTGGTATAGATCTCAGCCGCGACTTTTGTCGCTACATGGTGGAACAGCTTAGAAAGATGCTCTGATGTATTTGCGCCCCGACATTGTCCGACGAGCGATCGACGAGCTCGCTCACCTCCACCCGTTTTTCGGGATAACCTTCCTCGTGTGCAAGAAGGAAAAGCTGCCGGTCGGTAGTAGTCAACCGTTTCTGATTAATAGCGCAGAAGAACAATTTCTAAATGAATACTATCGTCCGAACCTTAATTCTAAGTTCTTCTTCCAGCCGTTTAGGTCGTCGCAAGGCGCCCGCTGGTTATCACCGCGATATCCGTCTACCGGATCGCAAAAGACGAGGACTGCTGGACTGCTTTCCAACGCCTTCATACATAAACGAGCCACAAACCTGTGGGGCTGGAAATCTGAATACATTCAGGTTTTGCAAGAAAAGCTGGAGCAGGACAAGACTGGCCGAGTTCCAGCTTTTTGGCTTGCCGCTTGGCTGTTTCGAAATCGCGATTGGAAACCGAGGACTCGCTCTAGCGACGTGGCACTGGCACTACTGAAAGAGTTCTTTATCACAGAACCGGAACGCAAAGACCTGTTTCAATCAATCGTTCCCGATCTGCCCGACCCCTTTCTGACGGAAGAGATCTTTCTGGAGTCAGCCGTCCTCAAGGACTTTGAGCCCCCGCCAGACGCATTCCCAGGAGAAGGTGGGACGTTACGCGAGCTTCATCTGCGAAACGTCGGTCCCGTACCGGAGGCAGATTTTCTGCCCGCGGAGCGAATCTCAATAATCACTGGCGACAATGGCCTAGGCAAGACCTTCGTGCTTGAATGCTGCTGGTGGAGCTTGACTGGTCAATGGGCGGAGAGGCAAGCCTTGCCGCACGACCCCTCTCGCCCAGCCAGCATCGAGTTTGTGATCTCCAGAAAGGACGATTTTCCCGCACGGAAGATTATAGAATTTGACACATCCGCTTTCAGATGGACCCCACCAAAGGACCGTCCCACCATTCCGGGTCTAATCGTGTACGCACGGGTTGACGGTTCATTTGCGGTTTGGGACCCAGCTCGCCACTTCGAGGACATCAAACGAGAATCAACGCCTGGCGTTTTCCTGTTTACACGTGATGACGTTCTCAACGGGCTGGAAAACAAAATCGAGGGACTTATCCGCGATTGGGTACGATGGCAAAACGCGAAGGACCAGTCCCTTTTCCAAATGTTCTCTAAAGTACTTAGTCGTCTGTCTCCTCCCGATATGAAACCTTTGTTACCCGGTGAGTCGCTGCGCGTTCCCCATGATTCGAGGGATATCCCGACTTTGTTGCATGACTATGGTGTCGTCCCTTTCGTGAATGAGTCTGCCGGCGTCCGGCGAATCGTTACGATAGCTTATCTCTTGGTGTGGGCCTGGAACGAACATCGTGTGCATGCAGCCCTTTCAGGCAGAGCACCCCAAGAAAATATTGTGCTGATGATCGATGAGATCGAGGCGCACCTTCATCCAAAGTGGCAGCGCGTTATCCTTCCTGCGCTGCTTGAGGTCACCAACCTTTTGAGCGAGCAAATAAAGCCTCAGGTGATTGTTGCAACTCACTCCCCGTTGATCCTCGCTTCGATGGAAACTGACTTCTCTGATGAAAAAGACAAACTGTTTCACCTCTATATTAGTGATGGCTTGATACAAGGAAGTTCGGTAGTCAAGTTAGATGAAGCGCGTTACTTCAAACATGGAAGCGTAGACGCGTGGCTTACTTCTGACGTGTTCGAACTGAAGCAGGCCAGATCGCGAGAAGGAGAAAGTGCACTAGATCAAGCCGAACGCCTTCTTGCTACATCTTCCTCGGATGCTCACGAAATCGTTGCGGTGCACGAGGTATTGAAGAATGCCCTACCTGCCGACGATCCGTTCTGGCCGCGATGGTTGCACTTTACAGAAATGAAAGGGGTGAAGATTTGATTCCCGTCGCTCGACGCCCCGAACCAGCCGACTTCGCGATCAAAGTTCGCGTTCCCGGTCAGACGTTTCTTCGGTTGACGCCAAAACCCACGCAAGAGCAATACCGTGCTCACTCTTATTGGAGAGCATGTCTTCAACAATTGCACAGCGCCTATCACCAAGTTTGCGCCTACTCATCCATCTGGATACCGACCGGATACACGATTGATCACTTTCGACCGAAGGGCCGCTATCAAAAGCTCGCATACGAATGGTCAAACTATCGTCTTGCACTGGACTTCGTCAACAACAATAAGAAAGACAGTGAAGTTGTATTGGATCCCTTCGTGATTCAAAGCGGATGGTTCATTCTAGATGTGGCAACACTATGGGTGCGCCCTGAACCAACACTCGCCGCGCCGATTAGGGTCAGAGTCCAGAGCTCGATCGATGTGCTGAAGTTGAATGATTCCCGGCTTGTGAATGTTCGGTTCCAGATTTTCCGTGGATACATCGATGGAGTGCAGCACATAGATAGAATCGAAGAAAAATATCCATTCATAGCTGCTGAAATCAGGCGACAGAGGATCAAGACATCTGCGGAGCTTCGAGCCGAAGTCGCAAAAGCCAAGACTACTCCGCCGGCTGGCCCTGATTAGCCTTTCGCCGCACACACTGATTCACAACGAAAAGTCCGCTCTGAAATTTGTCGCGCCGCAATCAGACATTTACGTCCCCAGCTCCACATAACGCAGCGATGAAAGTCGAATCGACATAGCTTGTTCGCTAACCCTGTATTTCTTGGAGAGCTTCCGGATTGCAAGTAACACGTCTTCTCCAATAAAGGGCTTAATATCTTTCGCTAAGAGATCGGGAGGCATGAGCAGTGCGGCGGCGAATTGATTTGCCTCAATTTCATTTTCATTCAGCGATTTCCCAGAAACTTCGCTCCTTAACCCGATCGGGAAATTCTTATCAACATGCAAGTTTTCGTCCGTATGAAGCAGCAGGTGACCGATCTCATGCGCAATTGTGAATCGCTGGCGCAGAATGGTATCTAGAGAGTTCACGCCTATGACCGCGCTTCCATCTCTGTTCCGATGAACGATGCCAGAGATCTCCCCGGAGAATGGCTGAAGTACTATTTCGGCATCGAGAAGCGCAGCAAGCTTCTCAACGGGTATCGGTGCTCGTCTGACGTGTCCTCGTCTTAGGAGTTCGGCCGCTTGCTTTCTTGCCAAGGAGAACCTCGGAGCCATGCCCCTCCTTCTTATTCGGACTCACTCTATTGAGAATTAGATTCACAAACCTCCGTTCAGTTTCTGGAAGTCGCTTCACGTCTTCGGATTCCGCAGCGTCTAACTCATTGTCGGTCGGTGGGATCAAGTCTGAAATCGGAGTCCGAAGTTGTTTGGCGATCCGGACAAGCGCGTGAATATAAACCGGCTGGCGGCCGGTCTCGATATTGGCAACGGACGACCTCGAGAGCCCCACGCAATCCGCCAGTCTTCCTTGACTGTACTTTGCCGACAGGCGCGCTTGGCGCACCCGTTCACCAAGTGCCCGATAGAAAGGATCTTGATACAACGCCACGTCCCCTGTTCTATCTCACGACCGCACTGCCGTCAATCCCCGATTTCAAACGAATGACTTGTATAGAAACAATTATTTTATGCCTGGCATCTTGACGCACTTTTCCAACTGAGGTACTCTTGGGCGAACCGTTCCGGGGCGCCGTTTCGGAGCGGAAATTCGAAATGGAGGTTGGAAAGGAGCGGGGCGTGAGTGACCATCGTCACAACGAAGTGTTTGTGAAAATTCACGATCAAGGCTGGGCAGTGACCAAGCCGAATGCTGAACGTGCTAGCGCTGTTTTCGAAACGCAGGCGGAGGCCATCGAGAGGGCTCAGGAACTGGCTGGCAACGGAACAATTCACATTCAGGGCCGGCACGGTAAGTTTCGGAAGCTGACCGTGTTTGAGGAGGACTGATGGCTAACTTCTTGGTGAGAATCGAACTTCATGGAGCCACCTGGAATGATTATGAAGAGTTGCATGTCGAGATGGCTGGAAGAGGCTTTTCGAGGGAAATCGCGGGCGACAATGGTCAAAGTTATCAGCTGCCGACGGCTGAGTACGTGATTCATTCCGGTGCAGAGTTGAGCGCCGTGCGCGGTCTTGCGGCCGCGGCTGCGAAGACAACTGGACGGAAGTTCGGAGTGATTGTTGCGGAGTACTCCAGAAGTGCCTGGATGGGACTCACATACGCTTAAGTGCGGAGGCAAGATTTGCGGAAGATGGAGAGGCGGTGAATGCACATGGGTAACCGAGCATCAAACACTTTGGGATTGGGCATCTTCCTCTTGGTGGGAGGAATTGCGCTTCTGAGTGACCCCAAGTGTAAGTGCGGCTGTCGATCGCTTGCGGAGCATTTGATAAAGGCTGGGGTTGGGCTGCTCAGCGGGACGGGTAGCTAGCGAACTTGCCTGCCAAGAACGTCTAAGCTCTGAAATAGGTCCGTTGATGAGGGCAAATGGAGCGGCACCAGGCGCCGCCCAAGAACGGACAGAAGCCGAATTGATCCACGCTAAACCCGGGACGATATGCCTTTCAGACGGGGGCAATTCGAATTCTCAGGACCCTTCGGAAGGGACCCGGCCGATGGTCGTGGGAGAATGTCGCTCGCTTTCTCCGCCCTCGTTCACATGAATGGGAACTGAGAGATTGAGTGGGTGGCGCATAGCTGCGGAAATGGGCCGAAAAAGGCAGTTTCTGGCCACTTCTCTCTACTCTCTAAGCAAGTGCTGACTGAATGGCGGGGGGACAGTCATTCGAACTCTCAGGTCCCTTTCACGGATTAGAAACGGACCTCCCAGTCGGTGGTCAGAGAATTTCGCGGGAATTATCTGTCCTCATCCTTTGAAAGGGAACAGAGAATTCAAGTACGCCGAGAATACCCACGAAAATGGCCCGAAAAACGCAAGTTCTCGCGACTTCTCTCTACTGTCTAAGCAAGTGCTGACTGAATGGCGGCGGGACAGTCATTCGAACTCTCATTTCCCTTTCACCGATTAGAAAGGGAACAAGCCAACATTCAGGCCAAGCGCGGCTTTCAGCAAACCTCTGTAGAGGGCACAACTCGAATTCTCAGCACCCTTCGGAAGGGACCTGGCCGCTGGTCATGGGAGAATGTCGCTCGCTTTCTCCTCCCTCGTTCACTAGAAAGGGAACTGAGAGATTCAGTGCGGGGCGAATATGAGCGGAAATGGGCCGAAAAAGTCAGTTTCGGGCCGCTTCTCTCTACTATCTAAGCAAGTGCCGACTGAATGGCGGGGGGACAGACATTCGAACTCTCAGTTCCTTTTCACGGGGATGCCTTTAAGACTGGGGGCACAATTCGAAATCTCAGGACCTCTCGGAAGGGACCTGGCCGACGATCGTGGGAGAATGTCGCTCGCTTTCTACGCCCTCGTTCACCTGAATGGGAACTGAGAGATTCAGTGCGTGACGAATAGCTGCGGAAATGGGCCGAAAAAGGCAGTTTCGGGCCGCTTCTCTCTACTATCTAAGCAAGTGCCGACTGAATGGCGGAGAGGGTGGGATTCGAACCCACGGTTGAGTTTCCCCAACACTCGCTTTCGAGGCGAGCTCCTTCAACCACTCGGACACCTCTCCGCGTCGTAGCTTAGCAAACGGACCCACACGCCACAACTCGCTTCAATCACTCGATCCAGAGCCGGGGTTCGCCGATTTGCCGCACGGGATACCCCATTAGTGGTATTCGGATTGTGTTGACACCGCAAGATCGCGCGGGTACATTTGCGTTGTAGTTCTTGGAGGAAACCGTGCGTTCCAACATCCTCTCTGGCGCTCGTTCCTGCCTGATCGCATTCGTTGTCGTCGGCATGCTGAACCTTCCCGTGATGGCGGCAAGCTCGAAGCCGCTGGGAATAGTGGTAAGCGCCGACCGCGCGAGCCTCGATAATGCCGCTGCTGCGATCGGTTCCGATATTTATTCCGGCGATGCGCTCGCGACCGACGTGGGTGGGTCCTTGCGCCTGAAAGTCGGATCGGGTCAGGTCTATCTCCTCGCGTCGAGTTCGGCTACGCTCGTCCCTCAAGAGAACAAGGTACAGGCCAAGGTGGCCCACGGAACGCTCGATTTTTCCACATCTTCTCCCGCTCAACTTGAAATCGGAACTCCGTTGGGAGTCGTTCAAGGAACGGATAGCCAGCGTGTTTTCGGCCAAGTAGCTGTCCTCAGCCCGAGCAGGATGCAAATCAGCGCGTACGAGGGGACTCTTCTGGTCACGGCGCTGAATGGCGAGCAAAAGACGATTCAGCAGGGCGAGACCTATGAAGCCACTCTTGCCGCGCCCGAGCCCGGCGGCGGTCAGAATCAGGCTGGCGTTGGCGGCACCGGAATCAATTGGAAGCATGTGGCCACCGTCGCGATTATTGGCGGAGCTCTCGGCGGCACGGCTCTGGCACTCTGGATCGAAGAGTCGGAGAGCTGCTCGAATCCTCCCTGCGGCCATCATCACGGCGGCGGCTAGTCTGGACTCGAAGCCGCGTATTTTCCAGGGAATCGGCTCTTACAGCTGAAGATCGCGGTTGCGCGGGGTTTCCGCTATTCCCCTCGTGGTTTCCCTCTGATCGGTAAAAAGCGCGGTACGTTACCGCAGTAGTCTGCGTAAGCCGCGCCAAAGCGTGCCCGCATCTCTCTCTCTTCCAGCGAAATAACCACGAGCATCAGCACCAGCCACGCCGCTGCCGTCACCCACATCGCGCGAGTTCCCGCCAGAAAACACGCGCCGAGAATTGCCAGGAACGACGCGGTGTATCGCGGATGGCGGATCCGCCCGTAAATCCCGCCGAGTTCAATTTCGCCGGCGCCGGAAATTTCAGTCTTCCCCACCAGGCGCGACGTTCCCAGATCGTCATGCACGCGCCAAAAGATCCAGCCCTCAAAAATAATCAGCGCCAGGCCCAGCGCGAACGCTCCAGCCGAAGGCCAGTCAGTGCGAAACAGCCTTCGGCGAAACGCCACCAAAGCAATCGTCACCGGCAGCCACGAAGCCGCCAGCCCGACGATGTAAACGGTGATCGGATGCCGCCGCCAGAATTTCACTTGAGGATGCACGACAAACCAGTACAGCGGAATTGGCAATTGCAGAAATAGAACGATCGCCGCGGGCCATGCCGCTAGGGTCACGCGCGCATCTTAGTAGAACCCGACCGAAACGTCATGCCTGCCGCGCAAATTCCCGTCGCATGGATATAATGGGAAGCTTACCAAAATTGATTCCACTCGTCGGAGAAGGAATGATCCAGGCGCGTCATCATCGAAGACATTTTCCAGCAGCCGTGTCCCGCGTGCTGCTGCTGTTGGCAGTTTTGGCGATTCCCTCCCCCGCACGCGCCGACGAGCCCTACGCGCGTAGCCGCGATTACGACCTGCAAAACATTCGCACGCATCTCTGGTTCGATATCGAGCAGCGCCAGGTGCGAGGCGAGGTGACAGAGAGCATCGCGGCGTTGCGGGACAATGTCTCGGAACTCAAGTTTGACTCCGTCGGTTTGACGATTGAAAGCGTCACGGTGGATGGCCGAACGGCCAAATTTTCAATGACGCCGAATGATCTTGTCGTCGCGCTCGAGCACCCGGCGGCTCGCGGCGAGCGCCACGAAATCCTCATCCACTATCATGGCCAGCCGACGAAGGGCCTATATTTTGTCCTTCCGGATAAGAATTATCCGCAGCAGCCCAGGGAAATTTGGACGCAGGGCGAGGCGGAGGACACGCGCTATTACATCCCGCTTTACGATTACCCCAACGATCGCACCACGTCGGAAATGCTGGTGACCGTGCCAGCCGCATGGATCACGATTTCGAATGGCCGTCTCGTCGGAGTTAGAGACGAAGGCGACGGCACGAAAACATGGGACTGGAGGCAATCCGAAACGCTTTCGACGTATCTGATTTCGATGATTGCGGGGGAATTCGTGGAACGCGACGATTCCTGGCACGGGATTCCGTTGCGTTACGCCGTGCCTCGGGGCAAGGAATCCACGATCGAGCCAACATTCGAACGCACGAAACAAATGCTCGATCTTTTTTCCACGAAGCTTGGCGTGCCCTATCCGTGGGCACAGTATGCGCAGACAGCCTTGGACGAGTTCGTCGCCACCGGGATGGAGAATACCAGTGCGACCTCGCTGACTACGCACTCCCTGATAAACCCAAAGCTCGCGGCGGAAGATCACGACGGCGCCGACGAAGTAACCTCCCACGAGCTGGCCCATCAGTGGTTCGGAGATCTGGTCACATGCAAGGACTGGGCGAACCTTTGGCTGAACGAGGGCTTTGCCGATTATTTCCAGCGCGTCTGGAACGAGCAGCGCTACGGGGCGGACGACGCCGATTATGAATTCTGGCGCGACCAAGACGAATGGAATCGGCAACCCCGGCTCTTTCCGATGCCGATCGTCAGCCGCGATTTCGACGACTCCACGGAATACCAGGACAATGTCTACGACAAGGCCGGTTGGGTTCTCCGCATGTTGCACGAAAAGCTCGGCGACGACGATTTCTACCGGGCCATGCGCCACTATCTTGAAGCGAATCGCGGCCAAAATGTCGTCAGCGCCGATCTGCAGAAGGCCATAGAGCAGGCGACCTCAACAAACGTAGACAAATTCTTCGATCAATGGATTTACGGCGCGGGCGCGCCAAAATTCACGGTGAGTTACACCTACGATTCGGACGCCCATCAGGTGAAGCTTAGCGTCCAACAAACGCAGAAGGTCGAAGGGCGCGTCGGTCTGTTCGATATGCCGGTCAACGTCGAGATTGCGACAGCCACCGGCCGCGAAACCCATTCGATCGAGGTCAGCAGCGCCAGTCAGACGTTTACCTTTCCAGCCGATAGCCCACCGCTCATGGTGATCTTCGACCGGGACGACCAAGTTCTGAAAGCACTCGATTTCAAGCGGGATCCGGCGGAGCTGATTTATCAATTGAAGAACGGGGAGACGACGCCGGACCGTGCAGAAGCGGCCGCGGCGCTGGGCACCCTGAAGGGCGACCTCAACGCCGTGGCGGCGCTTGGCGATGCAGCGCAACGCGATCCCTTCTGGGGAGTTCGCGTGGAAGCTCTGCAGGGACTGGGTCGGATCGGCGGCGCGGATGCGGAAAAGGAAGTTTTTGCGGGCGTGAACGATTCCGCGCCGTGGGTGCGCGAAGTTGCGGTGCGCGAGCTGGGAAATTTCAAGGAGGATGACTCGCTTCCCTTGAAACTCTCGCATATCGCGTCCGCCGACCCGGCGTATCGCGTACGCACCGCGGCGCTAGGCGCACTGGCGAAAATCCAGGCGCCGAATGCTTTCGAAGTGCTCGCGGAAGCAGTGAAAACGGAGTCACCTGACGACACGCTTCGTGAGGCATCGCTCCGCGACTTCGGCAGGCTCGGCAATATTCGCGCTGTACCAATCTTGATGGAGTGGTCGGTGGTTGGAAAACCGTCGGGCAGCCGCCAGGCGGCGATCGCAGCGATTGCGGAACTCGACAAACCCAACGAAGAAATCACGCGCATGCTTATTTCCTGTCTAAACGAGCCTTCCTTCGACATTAGGATTGCCGCCATCTTCGCCCTCGCCGGACGTGGTGATCCGGGCGCCATTGCACCGCTGGAAGACTTGCTGCACAAGGGTGGGCTTACGATTGCGATTGGGCCCTATATCGAACTCGCGATCCGCATGCTGAAAGCGCAGCCGACCCAGAAATAACTACGGCCGCGCGTCCGGCTCCGCTAGAAGTATTCGCAAGTCGCGTAGATTGTTTCCCGTCGGTCCGGTGACGATTGCGTCGCCCAGCCGGGCAAAAAATGTGGCGGAGTCGCTACGCCTCAGGAAATCGCCCGGATCGAGGCCCGCGTCACGCCCGCGACCAAAAGACTCGCCGTCCGCCACTGCGCCCGCCGCGCTGCTGTTTCCGTCGATTCCATCCGTTCCGGCACTCAGCACCGTAATCCTTTTTCCGGCAATCCTTGCGAGGCAGGCCAAAACAAACGCGGAGTTGCGACCGCCAATCCCATCGCCAGTGACGGGACTGCTCAATTCCCCATCGCACAGAACTGCCACGCGCCGATTCGGATTCGCATTCGCATGGGCCGCGAGCAGCGCCAGCAGATAATCCACAGCTTTCTCGACCGGCCAATTGTCCGCCGCATTGTCGCAGACGCATAGATGACCCGCCGCTTCGCATGCATGATGCGCTGCGTGCAGCAGTTCGTGTGGGCCGAGCAAAAGAACGAAATGAGAGCGCACAAACGCTGCGTCGCCGACCTTCGGCGTTTCTCGCAGCAAATGAGAATCAATGGCGTCGCGAATCGCTTGCGGAAGCCTTTCCATCAATTTGTATTCGCCTGCGATGCGCTTCGCGTCACGTATTGTCGTTGGATCGGGCAGCGTTGGTCCGGACGCCAATGCGGATTCCTGCCCCTGCGGTACGTCGCTGATCGCGAGCGTGAGTTTCATCGAAAGCGGCGCGGCTGCGGCGAGTCGTCCGCCCTTGGTAGCCGAAACGTGTTTGCGGATTGCGTTGATTTCGCTTATCGACGCGCCGCAAGTGATCAACGCCGAATGGAGTTGAACGAAATCGGCCAGAGTTACGGCAGGATCGAGCGGCTGTTCGACCAGTGACGAGCCGCCTCCGGAAATCAGGAAGAAGACCAGCGTGCGCTCGTCGCAACGCGCCAGCCGGTCCAAAATCGCCCGGCCGGCCGCGAAGCTGCCTTCGTTCGGCAGCGGATGGCCGCCGACAAACGTCCCCCAGCCGGCCAGTTCAGCCGGCGCACCGGGAGGGACTACCAGGATGCCTTCGGGAGCAAACTCGGGACCGAGGACGCGCGCCAGTCCCTGAGCCATCGCATAGGATGCTTTTCCGAATGCGATCGCGACAGTGGATTTGAATTCGCGGAGATCAATTGACGCGTTCCCGGCCCGGATGCGCGTTCCGCTGCGGGCAAGTCTTCGTTCAATTGACGCGGGAATGTCAATTGCCGCGAGAGTCTCGCGAAAAATGCGTTGCGCTGTCTGCTTCACGCCTTTTCAATCGCGGCGGCGCCGGCGCGCGCCACGTCGAGGTCCTGATCTTCAGTTCCCGCGCTCGCGCCAATCGCGCCAATCACCTGGCCATCCACAACCAATGGCACTCCGCCGCGAATCGGCGTCTGCTGCGCAGGGTTTGCGATAGCCAATCCCATCGCGGTCGGCAAATTTACCTGATCGCCTGTCATCGCCGGGCCCGTCGCCGCGCGCCGCAATGCAGCGGCCTGCGCCTTGACCAGCGAGATCGCAATGGAAGCGGGCTTCGCGCCGTCCATCCGCTCAAACGCGAGCAGATGGCCGCCCTCATCTACGACCGCTACGTCCATCGGCACGCGAATTTCCTCGGCGCGCCGCTGTGCTGCAGCGAGCACCGCGCGAGCTCCTTCGAGTGTCAGCTTCGGATGATTGCGAGTCACAAGTGCCATTTCAAAATCCTCCGTAAATCAGAGGCCGAGTGCGTCCGCATTCAATGCGTTTGGCGGGCGGCGGCCTTCTACCGCGGCCACGGCATTGGTCGCCGCCATCACCGCCATCTTCGTTCGCGTATCAATGGTCGCGCTGGCAATGTGCGGCGCCAAAATCACGTCCTTGCGTGCGATCAGCGCCGCGCTGACCTTCGGCTCGTGCTCGTAGACGTCGAGCGCGGCGCCGGCGATTTTCTTTTGCTCGAGCGCAGCGACAAGTGCCGCTTCCTCCACCACCGGACCGCGCGAGGTATTGACGAGGTACGCGGTGCGTTTCATCTTTTCAAAAGCGGCCGTCGAAATCAGATGGCGAGTTTCCGGAAGCAGCGGGACATGCAGCGAAATGAAGTCGGATTCGCTGAGCAGTTGGTCGAAGCCGACGAACTCCGCGCGCAATTCCCTTTCGACGTCGAGCGCTGCCCGAATTCCATCGTGGTATATCACGCGCATCTGGAAGCCCAGCGCGCGGCGCGCGAGGCCCCGGCCGATTCGCCCGAATCCGACGATGCCGAGCGTCTTCCCCCAAACATCGCCGCCGAGAAGCTGATCGAGGTCCCATCCGGGCCATGTGCCCGTGCGCATCCACGCGTCGCCTTCTACCAGCCGCCGGCCAATGGCCATCAGCAGCGTCCACGCAAAATCCGCGGTCGTTTCGTCGAGGACGCCCGGCGTGTGCGTGACCAAAACCTTGTGTCGCGTGCACGCGGGCACGTCAATGTTGTCGTAGCCGACGGAGACCGTAGCCGCGACGCGCAGCTTTGGCGCCAGTGCGAGCAGCTCTTCGTCCACTTTTTCGGTGAGCAGGCAGACCAGCGCATCCTTGTCCGCGACGCGCTTCAGCAGCTCCGCGCGGGAGATGCGCTCGGCTGGCGTCCAGTATTCCGCATCGAAGTGTTGATCGAGGATCGCGCGCGCCGCGGGAAAAAGCGGCCGCGTCACCAGAACTTTCGGCTTGCTCACCAGATGCCTCGCGGAAAGTAGTTCGTACCGGCCCAGTAGAATACACCAGTGCGCCCAAGTTCAAGCAGAGAGCGCCTGAATCCATGATGTCCTAATTTCGAATCGCCTTTCGCAACACTTGCGGCTTTTAAGAGCTCGGGGTCTCCTCGACCCGGAGGAAGACGCCTCTGATCTCACGGCGCCGCTGTAACTCTCGCGTGCTCAGTTCCCTACCGGTATGCGTATTTTCCACAATAGACAGCGATCCCAAAATAAATTAGCGTGAGTCGGGGCAGTTTTGGCCCCCGGTGACAGGGCTCCCAGTGTCGACCTGGACAGGGCTCCCGAGGCCACGCGAACAGGGCTCCCAGTGTCCACGCAGGATAGGGCTCCCGGGTCCACGGTTAGTCGAGCCCGGGAGATCGTCGAGCCGGGGAGAGATGATAGGGCTCCCAGTGTCGACGGCGAGTCGAGTCTGGGAGAGCGATCGGACGCTCCGTGCGTCCCGGCTCTCTCGACGAGCGCCGAATTGCTCTTTGACAATTGAATGGTCGTTCGTGGCACAGACACTCCTGTCTGTGCTCCTACGAGCATCCCCCTTGCTAGGCGTTGCTGCGCGCCCAGAAGATCAATCGCAGTCCCGCCTGCCCTGACGTAGGAAGGGAGCGAGTCGGAGGAGCGACGAGCCGAGGGATTTCTCCGTGCGTTCGGGTGAAAGCGTCGGCAGTACGAGTCGGTGCGAGAATCGGGACTTGTCTATCGGAGCGCCGTAGGCGCGGCAGAAGTTAGCCCCGCCCGGCAGGGCGGGGAAACAGGGTCGTGGAATCCCGAGCGCCGTAGGTGCGACACATTCTGCCGTTGCAGTTCCGGTGAAAGCGTGGGCCTTTAGGCCCACGAAACACACCCCGGTAATCATGGCTTTAGCCATGGGACTTCATGTCGTGCTACCGCTCTCTTGACGAGAGCCGGATGCTCTTTGGCAACTGAATGCTCAGTCTCGGTGATTCGCAGTTCCGGTGAAAGCGTGGGCCTTCAGGCCCACGAAACACACCCCGGTAATCATGGCTTTAGCCATGGGACTTCGCGTGGTGCCACCGTTCACAAATCACGAAAGAAGTGACACACGGTGCAAAGTAATTTGCGACGTAACTCCCTGAAAACAAAGGAAAGCAGCACTCACAAAGTGACACACTTTTTCGTGCTTGCCTCCGAACCCAGGGAAGCACCGCGCGTCGTGATCCGGAGCTGGCGTCCGCGTCCCGCCGGCGCAACGCGAGGCTCGTTGACGCCCGCCGCAACGGGCGACTATAGTGGGCCGCAGGCGCGGGCACTGCGATCCTCTCGCGCAACGCCAATGGATTCGCGACTTCTCCACGATCTGACGAAGCTACTCGGCCCGCGCGGCATCCTGCACCAGCCCGAGGACCTGCTGCTCTACGAATACGATGGCTCAGTCGAGGTCGCGCGGCCGGATTGCGTAGTTTTCCCGCGTGCCACCGCGGACGTGGTCGAAATCGTCCGGCTCGCCAATCGCCACAAAGTTCCGCTCGTTGGACGCGGCACCGGAACTGGCCTCTCGGGTGGCGCAATCGCGCGGCACGGCGGCATCGTCGTTTCTTTTGCGCGCATGAAAAGCATTCTCGCAATTGACCCCGAAAACCAGCGCGCGACCGTTCAGCCGGGCGTGGTCAATGCCGACCTCAGCGTGGCCGTCGAGCACCTCGGACTTCATTTCGCTCCCGACCCTTCGAGCCAAAAAGCGTGCACGATTGGCGGAAACGTTTCCGAAAACTCGGGCGGACCCCACACGCTCGCCTATGGCGTCACCACGAACCATGTTGTCTCGCTGGAGATCGTGCTCCCCACCGGCGAACTGATGCGTCTCGGCAGCGCCGCGCTCGATCCGCCCGGTTACGATCTCACCGGCCTTTTCGTCGGCTCCGAGGGAACGTTCGGCTTGGTCACCGAAATCACCGTGAAGCTGACGCGAAATCCGGAAGCTGTGAAGACGCTCCTCGCCGTTTTCGACTCGGTTGACGATGCCACCGAAACAGTAGCCGAAATCACCGCCCGCGGAATCACACCGGCGGCGTGCGAAATGCTCGATGGCTGGACGATTCGCGCCGTCGAAGACTACGTTCACGCCGGATTCCCGCTCGATTGCGCGGCCATATTGTTGATCGAAGTTGACGGGCTTCGCGAAGTGGCCGAAGTGGAAGCGAAAGAGGTCGCCGATGTTTGCAGCCTGCATCACGCGCGAGAAGTGCGGGTGGCCAAGGACGCGCGCGAACGCGATCTGCTATGGAAAGGCCGCAAGAATGCGTTTGGCGCGGCGGGCCGGCTCGCGCCCAGCTACTACACGCAGGATGGCGTGATCCCGCGCACCAAACTTCCAGCCACGCTGCGGCGCATCGGCGAAATCAGCAGGAAATACGGCCTGCAGATCGGCAACGTGTTTCACGCAGGCGACGGCAATTTGCACCCGATCATTCTTTTCGACGAGCGCAACGAACAGCAATTCCGCGACACGATTCGCGCCGGCGATGAAATCATCGAGTTCTGCATTCAGATGGGCGGTTCGATCACCGGAGAGCACGGCGTGGGAATGGAAAAGGACCGACTGATGCCGCTGCTCTTCAGCGAGGCAGATCTCGCGCTGATGCGGCGCGTCCGCGACGTGTTCAATCCCGAGGGTCTGCTCAATCCGGGCAAGATTCTTCCCACCTCGAAAGGCTGCGGCGAAATCTACGTAAGACCCCGGCCGGCAGCGGCCGTACCTTCCGCATGAGCGTCAGCGGCGCCGGTGTTTCATCGCGAATGGCCGAGATCGTTGGCGACGCAAATGTCGCGAGCGGCCCGGCACAGATCGCTGCGTATCAAATTGACGGCAAGTCGCCCGCTGCGATAGTGAGCCCCAGCTCCAGCGAAGAAGTCGTCGAGATTGTGAAATTCGCGGCACGCGAAAAGCTCGCGATTGTTCCCACAGGCGCACGAACAAAACTCGGAATCGGAATGCCGCCCCGGCAATACGACATCGCACTCGATATGACTCGCATGGACCGCATCGTCGCGTACGATCCCGGCGACCTGACCCTCAGCGTCGAGCCTGGAATTCCTCTGCACAAGATCGCGAGCGCGCTTGCGGAACACCGGCAGTTTCTGCCACTCGCGGTCCCGTTCGCGAATCGCGCGACGGCGGGCGGCACGATCGCGTCGGGCGTGGATTCGCCACTGCGGCAAGTCTACGGCACGGCCCGAGATTTCGTTCTCGGAATGGAGTTTGTTACGGGCGACGGAATCGCGGCGAAGAGCGGTGGCCGCGTCGTGAAAAATGTTACGGGCTACGACATCCACAAAATGATGATCGGCGCGCTGGGCACGTTGGGCGTCATCACCCGGATCAATTTCCGTACGTTTCCTCTGCCTCGGGCGATGCGGACATGCATCGCTACGTTTCGCGGGTTCACGGGCGCATGCGAATTGCGCAATGCCATCGCCAAATCCGTTCTTCGTCCGCAAAGCGTCGAGATTCTCGCGGCAGCCGGAAGCTCCACTGCGGAACTCGGACGACGCGCGGCAGTCTCGTTCGAACATAAGGCGTGGTCCGTGGTGGTCTCCTTTGCGGGCGATGAGCGGGTACTCGATCGCGATCGCCGCGAATTGGAAACACTCGCCAAGGGTATAGACCCCGGCACGCTCGAGTCGTTTACGGAGTTACGCGCGGAGCCGGCAGCAAACGTGAATCGCCATATCGTCGATTTGCCGGCAGCGATCCTCGAGAGATTTCCCGCAGCCGCGATCTTCAAGATCAGCGCGCTGCCGACGGACTTAGCTGCGATTGCGAGCGAGATTCAGTCCATCGAGATTCCGTGGTTGGTCATGATGCGCGGTCTCGGCGTGACCTATCTCGCGCTTCTTCCGCCCGATCGCAGCGACGAATCGCTTCGTTTGCTGAAAAACGAATGCGATCGCATTTCCGGCTTTTCGGGAAAAACCCCCTCGGGACGCAGCATCCTGCTCTGGTGCCCGTCGGAATTGAAAACCGAGATCAACGTCTGGAGCGCGCCCGGTGGCGATTTTCCGCTAATGCAGAAACTGAAAAATGTTTTCGACCCGAGCGGCATTCTCAGCCCGGGCCGATTCATCGGAGGGCTCTGAAGCAATGGCAGCCACTCCTCCGCTCAGCGGATTCGCCGGCGCGGACAAGCCGGAGTACGCGGACTATTCGCGCTGCGTTCATTGCGGGCTCTGCCTGAATCATTGCCCCACCTATCGCCTTTGGGGCCAGGAAGCGGATTCGCCGCGCGGACGCATTCGCCAAATGCAACTCGTGGGTGAGGGCAGGCTCGAACTTGGAGAAGGATTCGTCACGCACATTGATCGCTGCCTCGATTGCCGCGCATGCGAGACGGCGTGCCCTTCGGGCGTGGAGTACGGCAAGCTCGTGGAAGTGGCGCGAGCGCAAATCGAGCAGCACTACAAGCGGCCGCTCGCTTCGCGCATTGCTCGCGATTTCGTGTATCGGCGGCTGCTCCCCTTCCCGCGCCGAATCGCAGCGGCAGCGCGGCTCCTGCGCGTGTACCAAAGCTCGGGATTGGCCGCGCTTGCGCGTGGCTCAGGCATTCTGAATTTGCTCGGGCTGCGCGACCGCGAGCGCCTGCTGCCGAAAATAGACTCGGAGTTTTTCTTCAACGATCTCGGCAAGACGTTTCCGGCGCAAGGTCCGCGGCGTGCGCGCGTAGCCTTCTTCGCGGGATGCGTCGCGCAGGTCACGTTCAGTGAGCTCAACCGCGCCACCATTCGCGTGCTGCAGGCAAACGGCTGCGAGGTGGTCGTCCCCGCCGGACAAACCTGCTGCGGCGCGCTTCCGGCACATGCCGGCGTGCGGGACGTGGCTCGCAATCTGGCGCGCGCGAATTTCGCCGCGTTCCCGGGAAAGGATTTCGACGCGATCATCACGAACGCCGCGGGTTGCGGTTCGACGCTGAAGGAATACACGCACTTGTTCGCCGCGGACGGTCAGGAACACAACGAAGCAGCGGAATTCTCGGGCAAGATGCGCGACGTCAGCGAATTCCTGGCTGATCTCGGCCTGACCGCGACTCTGCGGCAGCTTCCTCTGCGCGTCACGTATCAGGACTCCTGCCACTTGGCCCACGGACAGAAAATCCGCGAGGCCCCGCGCAAATTAATTCGCGCCGTCCCGGGAGTGGAATTGGTGGAGATGCAGTTGGCGGACGAATGTTGCGGCTCGGCGGGCGTTTACAACGTCACGGAGACGGAAGCGTCGCTTGAATTGCTCGCGCTCAAGATGGAGTCCACACGAGCCACGAAGGCGGAAGTCATCGTCACCGCGAATCCCGGCTGCATCCTGCAACTTCGCGCCGGCGCGGCGATTCACGGCACGGGCCAGGAAGTCCTTCACGTTGTCGAACTGCTCGACCGAGCGCTGGTTTCAGTCTGAACTCGAGAGCGGCCCCTGGGCTTGTGGCTTGCGTGCCGGTCGCGCCCAAAGCTTCAGCTCGTTAGGCGTCGGAAACGACCTGGACTTCTGATCATCATAGAACACGAGCTCAAGCATGCTGAGAAGACCATGATCGACAAATAGAAGAACGTCGACAGGCGGCGCGTCACTATGAGCCTCAATCGGAACACGTAACTCCGATGGTGAACGCACGCCCGGCTCTATGACACTGAGATCGACGGTTCCGCACCTGCAGGCACAGATTCCCACGACCTCCACGTTATCCACCTGCGACCGAAGCTCGTCGCGGCCCGGAAAGTTCACGGAGAGAAGGAAATCGATTAGTGCGCGTTCTCTTGAATTCAGTGGTCGGGGTTCGAAAGGCTTCGCCATTGGCGGCACTATCCCATGGTCACTCACTTCTCACCGACCAGATAACGGCAGCCCTTCGGACCCATTTTCGCCGAGTGGACCGCGCCTGCGGGAACATCGCAGCGATGTCCTACGCGATATGTCTGCGACTTGCCGTCCATCGTCAACGTCATCTCGCCGTCGAGGATGATGTGCGCCGTCAGACCGGCGTGGGTGTGATCGGGGTAGTGCGCCAGCGGGCCGTCCTGCCAGACGTAGGTGTGGGCGAATCCCTCTGCTGAAAGCTGTTTCCGCGATTCGCTTTCGTTCAGTGGGGCCATATCGGATTCGAAATTATATCAGGGGCGCTTGCGTCCGGTGTAGTGGGAGGAGCGCTCGCGAGCGGGCGTGTGTGGGGTGGGAATCCCGCTCGCGAGCACTTTTCCTTTGTGGGTGAAATCAGTCCTGCGAGGCTGGCTCGGCAGCTGCGTCACCTGTCGCGGGCGGAGGCGGTGGCGGTCCCCCGCCGCGCTTGAACCGATTCTGGCCGCCCGGGCCTCCCTGCCTCACGGTGTAATCGGCCGGCACTTGAAATAGCGACGCGTCCGGCTCCTGCTTCTGGATATTCGTCAATTGAAACGTCGTGGTGCCCATACGCGGATCGCTGCGCTTGATCATGACGACAGTTTGCAGTTCGGAGGAATACCATCGCTCGTTCGTAATCACGATGGGGTTGGCATTGCCGATCGCGCCAGCGGGAATCGTATGCGTCACGCGCGTGCCCTCCGCCTGCACGCCGTTGATGATCTGCGTGCCGAGCGAAGTCGTGGTCACGTTCCGGCGGTTGCGCACGCCATCGGGTCCGGCAGGAGGGACACCATCCGCGTCGGGTGGTGGGCCTCCGCCCTGCTTGCCGCCGCGGAATCGCTGCATCTGGCGCGCGATCTTTCGGTCCGGCTCGAGCATGTACTGCGTGCCGGCAACGCTGTCGTTGATGAATACGACATGCGGGGCAGCCTGTCCCGACGTGCTCCAGGGACCGATTGTAGGCAGGGTCATGTCGCGGCGGGTGCGGCCCTGGCTATCGCGTGCAAACGTGCCGGTTGCGCTACGCTGGATTTGATTTCCGTCGGCGAGCGCCTGCGTTGTCTGCGTGGAGAAGGTCGCGCTGAACGGAGCTCCGGTCACAGTCTTGCCGACCAATCCGGCTTCAAAACCCACGAACGCCATCGCATCGTCCGACATCGGACCACGACCACCATGGTGTCCCGGAGGCGGCGGGGGCGGAGGAGCTGAGTCGGATTGCGCGTGAACGACGCCGCAAAACGCGAGCATCGTCACAGCCGTGAGGGCAAACCTGATTCGCGTGAGCTTGCTTCCGAGTTTCATGTCATCGCTCCTTCACGAGCAACTGCCATCGTCCAAAATTCGAGCGCAAACGATTTGTCGCGTTAGTCGTCTGTTCGCGTCTGCGAAACGAGTCGAATTGCCTGCGGCGCGCCATCCTCGCTCAGCAACAAATCCGCGGGAATTCGGTCCGTCGCGCCGGGATCGGTGATCGGCACACCGAGTGATGCGAGCGCCGGCCGCGAGAGAATCACGCGGACCACGGTGCCTCCGTCAACAGCTGTCGGATCGTCGGCGTACGGCAGCGGGACGAAAGCCGTAGCGTATTCGGAATCGTCAGCCTGATTCGCGGACTCCTGATCCTGCTGCTGCGAGTTCGATTGAGCCGCAAGCGGCGAGATTGCTGGCGGAGTCAAAGCGTTCCCGGTAACGTTCGCGACCGGCACGACATTCGGATTCGGCGCATTCCAGCGGCGCAGCGAAATCCCCAGCACCAGCAGTACAACTGCCGCAACCGCCAGCGCCGCGATCTGCCGCTGAACTCTTCGGCGAGACGAAGCCGTCTTCTGCCGGCGGAATTCCGCCATTAGCGC
Organism: uncultured Acidobacteriota bacterium; assembly: GCA_963814855.1. Lineage (GTDB taxonomy): Bacteria > Acidobacteriota > Terriglobia > Acidiferrales > UBA7541 > Palsa-295. Next base: position 407,179 of record CAWFEL010000007.1, on the reverse strand, counting down.
AATTTCCACGCGAGCAGGCGCCTGCTTGCCGGCCTCGCTCCGCGCGACCTCGCGCAGCCCTGCATCGAGCGATTCGACATCGGTCATCAGCCGCGCACAATCGCTGCACGATTCAGCATGCGCCAGCGCACTGTCGCGAAGGGCGAATCCTTCCGTCCCCGGGCGTTCCAGGTCATGAACGATTTCCTCGAATTGAGCGCAATCCATAAAATTCACCTCTTCGATCATTCACCCACCGCCGAAACCCTGCGCACCGAGTGAGAATCGCGAAGTTTTTCGACGAGCATCGCCCTGGCGCGATGCAGCCGCGATCGGACAGTTCCCACTGGACAGTCCAGCGCCGACGCTGCTTCCTCGTAGCTCATTTCCTGCAGCTCGCAGAGAACAACCACCTCGCGATAATTTTCCGGCAGCGTGCCAACCGCCTGCCGCACCCGGCCGACAGTTTCGAGGGAAGCAAATTCGTCCCAGCTTGAAGCAGCCGCAAAAGCGCCGCGTCCGTTGCCATTGCCGCCGCCCGCATGCTGTGAACCTGGACCGCTCGAAGCGGTCTCGCGAAAATCGTCCGGGTCGCCGTCGAAAGAAACTAGCCGCCGATCCTGCTCCCAGCGCTTCCGCAGGTGATTTCGCGCGACTCCAAAAAGAAATCCGCCCAGCGTACCGCGGGTGGGATCGAATCGTTTGGGATCGCGAATCAGGGCCATGAAGACCTCTTGGGTCACGTCCTCAGCCATGGCCGAATTCCCACTCATGTGCAGGGCAAAGCGGTAGATCGCCGGGTGCTTTCGCCGGTAGACCTCCGCAAAGGCCTCCTCGTCGCCGCCGGCCATCCGCCGCAGCAGAAGGGCGTCCGCAAGATCGGTCGTCTGAGTCATCTCTATCTATTATGGACGGCCCGTTTTGCTTCTCGTTACATATTCCGGGATACGGGTATAAAGGTTCCCAAATTCTGTTACCAGAACGCCATGTACCCGCCGGGACGCCCCGACTCGGGGTTCTTGACCAAAGAGCCGTAGTCCAATACCGTATGGGCGCTGCCGACAGGAGGCGCGATGCTGGAGTTTGATCCCCACGTTCTCGACGAGAAGCCCGTTCCTCCGCCGGAGGAATTCGTTAAGTGGGCGCGGGTGAAATCGCTCGAAGAGTACCGCAAGATGTGCGCAGAAGCCGAGCGCGATCCCGAGGCATTCTGGGGCGAACAGTCGGAGCTGCTTGACTGGTTCACGCCGCCCACCAAAGTATTGGAGTGGGATCCCCCGCACGCAAAGTGGTTTTCCGATGGAAAGCTCAACGTCTCCCACAATTGCATTGATCGGCACCTCGAGAAGAATCGCAACAAGCCCGCGCTGATTTGGGAAGCCGAGGACGGCGCTACTCTTCAATTCACGTATGCGGAACTTCACGAGCGCGTCTGCAGGTTCGCGAATGCGCTTCTCGCGCTGGGGGTCAAACCGGGCGAATGCGTGACCATTTATCTCCCGATGGTGCCCGAGCTCCCCATCGCGATGCTGGCCTGCGTGCGGATCGGCGCACTCCATTCCGTGATCTTCGGCGGGTTCAGCGCCACAGCGCTGGTGGACAGGATCGCAGACTCGAAATCGAAAGTGCTGATCACCGCCGACGGCGGCTATCGCCGCGGCAAAGTGGTTCCGCTGAAAGAAACCGCGGATGCAGCGCTGAAGAATTGCCCCACGATTGAAAAGTCCGTCGTGGTCAAGCGCACTGGCCTCGACGTGGAGTGGCAGGAAGGGCGCGATCTGTGGTGGCACGAACTCGAGAAAGCAGCCTCGAAGGACTGCCCTGCCGCGCATCTCGATTCCGAGCATCCGCTCTTCATCCTCTATACCAGCGGCACAACGGGGAAGCCCAAAGGCGTGCTGCACACCTCGGCCGGTTACCTGCTGCAGTGCACATGGACCTCGCGTCTCGTCTTCGATCTGAAGGATCAAGACGTGTACTGGTGCACCGCCGACATTGGATGGGTGACCGGGCACAGCTACATCGTCTATGGACCGCTATCGAACGGCGCCACGATCGTGATGTACGAAGGCGCGCCGGACCAGCCGACGAAAGACCGCTTCTGGCAAATCGTCGAGCGCTATAAAGTCAGCATTTTTTACAGCTCCGCTACGGCGGTTCGCGCGTTCATGTCCTGGGGCATGGAATGGATAGACAGGCACGACATCAGCAGCCTGCGTCTTCTCGGCACGGTCGGCGAGCCTATCAATCCCGCGGCGTGGAAATGGTATTTCGAGGCCATCGGGAAAAATCGTTGTCCCATCGTGGATACGTGGTGGCAGACGGAAACCGGCGCGATCATGATTTCTCCTCTGCCGGGCGCGACGCCCACGAAGCCCGGCTCGGCCACACTGCCGCTGCCCGGCGTCATCGCGCGAGTCGTCAACATGAAGAATGAACTGGTGCCTCCCGGCGAAACCGGCTTCCTGACGATTCAGAAACCTTGGCCTTCCATGCTGCGAACGATCTATGGCGATGATGAGCGCTACGCGCGCGAATACTGGCGGAAGATTCCTGGCGTTTATTTCGCCGGAGACGCGGCGCAGTGTGACAAGGACGGTTACATCTGGGTGCTCGGCCGCGTGGACGATGTTATTAAGGTTGCCGGTCACCGCTTGAGCTCGATGGAAATTGAAAGCGCGCTGGTGAGCCATCCGACGGTTGCCGAAGCGGCCGTGGTTGCGCGTCCAGACGATATCAAGGGCGAGGCGATCGTGTGTTTTGTCACCCTGCGCTCGGGCCATTTGCCTTCGCCGGAGCTGCGCGGCAAGTTGATGGACCACGTCTCGATGACCATCGGCTCGATCGCGCGTCCTGCTGATGTGCGCTTCTGCGACGTCCTACCGAAGACGCGCAGCGGAAAAATCATGCGGCGCTTGCTGCGCGAAGTCGCGACCAAAGGCGGCATTACTGGAGACACAACGACGCTCGAGGATATGGCCGTCATCGAGCGCATCGCAAAAGCGCAGGGCGTAGCCGAAGAAGAGGAATAGCGCTGCTCTGCTGAGTTCAAGCAATACAATTTAAGAAGTTGGGAGACCTGACTGATGCGGATTGCGCGGATGAAAGTTTTTGCGGTTGCAGCATTGCTGGCAGCGGCTTCGGCACACCGAACCTGCGCGCAGTCGGGGTCTGACTGGCCTATGTATGGCCACGATCTGGCCTCCTCGCGCTTTTCGACACTTTCGCAGATTAACGCGGAAAACGTTGCGAAGCTGACCGTCGCCTGGTCGTATCCGATGCGGCCGGGCGGAGCTGGTCCCGCAGGCGGCGCGTACGCGCAGGTGACGCCGATCGTCGTGAACGATGTGATGTATTTACCCGCTGGAAACCGAGTGCTGGCGCTCGAACCCGAAACCGGGAAGGAAATCTGGACCTACCAGCGGCCAACGGGATTGGTCAGCGCGCGCGGCGTCGCTTATTGGTCAGGCGATGGCGACAATGCCGCACGCATCTTCTTCACGAGCGGCCATAAATTGGTCGCTCTCAGCGCCAAAACCGGCCAGCCCGATCCGAAATTTGGAGAGGGAGGTGAAATCACGATGGACGTCCCGTTCGCCGAGGTTCCGACGATCTACAAAAACGTGATCATCGTGGGAGCGAACGTGTACGGGCCGGGCGAGACCAACCTTCACCCGCAGGACGAAGTGGCGGCCGGAGTTCCCGGCGATTCGCGCGCCTACGACGCCCGCAGCGGAAAAAAGCTCTGGGATTTCCACGCGATCGCGCAGCCAGGCGACGTTGGCCACAACACGTGGGGCGGAGACAGCTGGAAGGGCCGCGGCGGCACGAATGTCTGGTCCATTGCCGTGACCGTGGATGAAAAGCGCGGCATCGTTTACATGCCGTTTGGCGGGCCAGCCGCGAATTATTACGGAGGCGATCGCCCCGGCGACAATCTCTTCTCCAACACGCTCGTCGCCGCCGATGCGACTACGGGCAAACTGAAGTGGTATTTCCAGACCGTTCACCACGAATTATGGGATTTCGATTTGCCGCCCGAGCCCGTGTTAATGGACGTGATGCACGACGGGAAGAAAGTTCCCGCGCTGGTGCAGACTGGAAAAATCGGCTATGTATTCGTCTTCAACCGCGCGACCGGCAAGCCGGTCTTCCCGATCGAAGAGCGCCCGGTTCCGAAAGGCGATGCGCCCGGCGAGCAATATTCTCCCACGCAACCGTTTCCAGTGAAGCCGCCACCCGTGGCTCGCGTGACCATCAGCCGCGATGACATCGTGACCGCGGACGACACCACTCCCGAGCACTCGCAGGCCTGCCACGAATTGTGGGACAAGAGCAGTTTCTACAACGCGGGTCCCTACACGCCGTGGGTCGTGCACTCGTCTCCGGCCGACACCAAAATGACGCTGATTTTCCCTGGCGCCACAGGCGGCGCAAATTGGGGAGGCGCAGCGTCCGATCCACGCATGGGATATTTGTTCGTCAATATGCAGAACTCGGGTTCGACTGGATTTCTGGAGAAAAATCCGAAATACAACGCGCAAACGGCAGGCAACGAAGTTGAATATCATCGCGGCACTGGGTCTGGAAGTCAGTACGGCGGCTTCAGCGCGCCTGTGAAAGACTCGAACGGCAAAGTCATTGGCAACTGGCCATGCCAGAAACCGCCGTGGGAAACTTTGTCCGCGGTCAATATCAATACCGGCGAGATCGCATGGACCGTGCCACTGGGTATAACCGAAGAACTTCCCGAGGCGAAGCAGCATACTGGCCGGGCCGGAGCCTTTGCGGGTCCAATCGCAACCGCAGGCGGGCTTGTTTTTATCGGTGCTACCAACGACAACCGCTTCCGCGCCTTCGACTCGAAGACGGGCAAGGAACTCTGGTCCACGAAGCTGCAATATACCGCGACCGCCGTGCCGATCACGTATCGAGGGAAGAACGGCAAGCAGTATGTCGCCATCATGGTCGCCAGCGGGGGCCAGGGCAGCGGTCAGGCTCTTGTGGTGTACGCGCTGCCGTAGGGACGGCGATTACCGCAGAACTGATTCATTATGCCTCTTTATTTCTCCTAATGGATCGGCGCGTCCGGCCGATTCACCTCCTGTAGAGTTGAGGCGCTCGCCGTGTGGCTTTCCTCCTGCGTCGGCAAATGAAGGCTCGAGGAGACACGCGTGAAAGTCCACAAAGAAAGCCGGATTCGCCGCCCCGTCGTTAGCAGCTTCCGATTGCACCCGAAGGCATTCGTGTTCCTGGACCGCTCCACGGGCACGAAGCGCTTCGAAGTGAACGCTGCGCCGGATGGCAGCCTGCCCGTTGATGAAGCCGTCAGCCTTCTGGCCATGCAGTGCGTGGTGCGGGGGCAGACTCCGGCGGATTTTCGCGTGATGGTGTCAATCGCCGAAGATCTGCTGGATGGCTTGGCGCCGCGAACCACGACGTTGATTGACGCCTGCATGGCCACGGTGCTGCCAATGCATTTGAGCCAGCGCCAGCAGGAGGTCCTCAGGGGCGTGACTTTGAATCTTTCCAATAAAGAAATCGCCTCGAAGCTGAATCTCGCCGAGCGCACCGTGAAATTTCACGTCTCTGCGCTGCTGCAGAAATTCCATGTCGAAGGGCGCGTGAGCTTGATGCAGAAGGCAGGCGATCTAATGTCCACCCAGAAAGCTCCCGACAGCAAGCTTCCACTTGGATTTCCAGCCATCCTGCCGCGCAGTCCCGGCATTGACGGCAGCGCCCTACATCCGGAGCTCGTTCGATTGGCTGCTGCGGAACGAAGAGTCAGCCGTTAGCCTCATCGAAGGAATCATGGGCTACGCACCCGCGGGGGCTGGCCACTCGTCTACTTGTGTCTTTCGGAGAGGTCTAGCGGGATGTCTTTCTCGCGGAGCCAACTCGAAAAGCTCCTCCAGCTCGGCTCCACTATCTGTGCCTTGGGGTACAACGAGAATTCGACCAGTCCGACAATCCCAATAAACAAGGCACCAACGTGCCTTCCCCAAACGGGCTGGAGGGGGACAACGAATTGGCGGCAGAAAGTCAGAACAAACGCGAGGCTGGCGGCAATTGCCCATCCTCTTGCTGAGCGCTCGCCCTTCCAGACGGTCCACCAGGCCACCCCAGAGATGACGCTCACGACAATCGAGAACGCCGGGGCTAGGAACAGTATGTAGAGAAGTGGAAGGCCGTGCTGTCGGTGGATGGCGTTCGGAATACTCCTAGCGGAGACAATCATGTTCTCCAGGCAGGTGAGCAGGAAGCCCCAGCACAGCACAGTTCTGAGCACACGCATTGCGTCTCCAGCATACAAGAGGATGATCCGAAGGCGAAGGCGTCACGGGGTTTGATCGGCGATCGCTTGAGTCCTGCCCGACCGGCGTGCGCGCGCCATTGCGTTTTCTCCCATTTCAATGGCGGTCCACGCCATGGCTAGGGCACCTTCCCTGACGGCGCGATCCGCTTCCTGGCTGATGCAGTGCGCCGTAAACTCCGGTTGGTGATTCACCGCGGGAAGCGAGTTGATTCCAATCATGGGATGAATCGAGGGAATCGCGTGAGAGACGTTGCCCATGTCCGTTGACGCAGTCACTTTCTGCATCATCGGACCCAACTCTGGAAACGTACGGCCTGCGGCTTCCGCATTCCGTTTGTAGATCGAATTCATTTCGCGGTCGAATCGCATCTCGGCGTAGGGCTTGTCGCCGCCGCGAATTTCGAGTTTCGATCCGGTCGCGATCGCGCCGGCTTCAAAGCAGCTATACACCTTCGCGCGCACGTCCTCGAGATCCTTCAAATCCTCGCCGCGCACGATGTATTTGGCGGAAGTATGCGCCGGAACCACATTCGGCGCGTCGCCTCCGTGCGTAATGATTCCGTGCACGCGGTCGGATTGCTTCAGGTGCTGCCGCAGCAGACCGATGGCGGTCTGCGCGACGGTCAGCGCATCTGCCGCGTTGATCCCTAGCTCCGGAAAAGCTGCAGCGTGCGCTTCCTTGCCGGTGTAGTGAACGTCGAACATCGCCGCTGCGATAATGTGGCATTCGAGCATTTCCATGGGTGCAGGATGCACCATCATGGCCGCGTGGACTCCAGCGAAAGCGCCGCGCTCGAGCAGAAGTATCTTTCCGCCCGCGTTGCCTGCTTCCTCCGCGGGCGTGCCGATCACGCTGATGGTCAATCCCGCGTCGTCCGCCACCTTCGCGATCGCGATTCCCGCGCCCGCCGCCATTGCGGCGATCATGTTGTGTCCGCACGCATGGCCGATGCCGGGCAGCGAGTCGTATTCGGCGCAAATGGCAATATGCAGGGGACCCTTCCCTGCCCGCGCAACGAAAGCGGTTGGCAAATCGCAGATGCCAAGTTCCACGTTCATCCCGGCTTCCACCAGAATCTCGGCGAGCCAATTCGAGGCTTTCTCCTCTTCGAATCCTAGTTCGGGGTGGGCGTGAATCCGGTGGCTGAGACTGAGGATGTCCTTCTGAATGTCTTGAAAGCGTTCCTGAGCGCCCGATTTAGCGTTCATGGTTCTTTTCTCCGTGCGCGCGCCGTTTCGTTGCGGCGCGCCTTCAGGCACGGATCATACGCTTTGAGGGACCTTTGAGGATAGCTCCTGCTGGCCTTCACGGAAAATCAGCGGCAACAGGAAATCCTGCAATCGCCCGCTTTCCGCGAGCGTCAATTGGTTCAGTTGAATTCCCGTTTCGTTGCCATTGAGCAGTCGCATCACGGAACCCAGACCAACGATCGGTTTCATGTCCGGTGACAGGTAAAGATTCACGCGGACAGTCATCCCGGCGGTCAGCTGGGTGGGGCCCTTTACGAGCATTCCGTTCAGGCTCACGTCAATCGTCTCGCCTTCCCATTCCTGCTGATCAAAACCGAGCTGCACCCTCGATCGAAGCGCCACACGCCGGAAGCGGCGCCGTTCGTGCTCGATCGCGCCCTGTGTAGCCCGGAGAAGTTTCAGCAAGCGCGCCTTATCAATGGGCTTGTACAGAAAAAAACTGGCACCTGCCGCAAATGCCAGCGAGACAGCTGCCGGGGTTTGGTCGTCGCTTATAAGTATGATGGGAGTCCGTTGATTGATTCCGGCTTCGCGCGCCTGCCGCGTCAGTTCGGCTCCGTCCGGCGCGGGCATCCTGAGATCGAACAGCGCCACGGTAAATTTCTCGGCACTCAAACGCGCCAAAGCTTCCGCTCCGCTTGTCAGCGTCAACACTTCCACGCCGGTGCCGGTCAAAATGCCTCGGATGAATTCGCACACGGCGGGTTCGTCGTCCACAACCAGGGCGCGCCTCTGCATGGAGTCCTCCCTATGCAGGGGTTATCGGCCGGTTGCGCCCATCTCTCTAGGGGGGAGCAACGAAAACACGAGCAAGGATGGCGGAGCGACGAGCCTTTTGCCCCGCTACCAAAGATTCGTTAAGGAACTGCCGCTGGTTAGCTGTTCGCGATTCGAGAATCGCTGAGGGAATGGCGGCTCTTGGGTTGGGCAGCACGCGAACCGGAAACTCGAGCCCGGGGCGCGCCCTCAAAATCCATGATCTCAGTTGCGCGGTAAGGCTTTTCCCGCTCGCACGCCCTGCAGCGAAGGCTGAATACTCGCCCGGGATGTTCGTGCGCCGAATGCGTCAGAATCGCGGGCAGTGGAATTGGCTGGCGGCAGGACAGGCAGCGGACGCCACGATAAGATTGCCGAACTGCTTCCATGTTCATATAAAACGTCTCCTCAAGGATATGTATGACCTAACGAAGGGAGGCAGATAATACCCTTCGGAGGCGTTTCTGTCCACCCCAACTCCCGCTTGCAGATTTGGACGGTTCGTGACAGTTTCGTGGTGATATGACTGACACTTCCCGCCGCCAATTCTTAAGAATCGCCTCCGCAGCGGTCGTGGGCGCGAGCTTAGGAGTCCCAGCGCGCGCTGGCGGTGAGCCTATGCTCGGCATGATCTTCCCGCCGGCTAATACCCCAGTGCCGCCAGAAGCGCAATTGATGTATCCCACCGGCGTTCGATTTCTGGCCACGGGCGTTGGCCTGGAGCGAATGACGCCGGAAGGATATGACCAGGTAGTCGGCCGCATTGTGCCGGCCGCACAAAAACTGGCCGCTGACGGGGCCAACGCGATCGCGGTGATGGGCACATCTCTCACGTTCTACAAGGGTGCGGCGTTTAATGAGCAGCTGCAGGACAGTATCGCCAACGCGACCCGGCTGCCTGCGACAACTATGAGCACGGCCATCGTCGAGGGACTGCGAGCCGTGGGGGGACACCGGCTTGCGGTCGCCACTGCGTACAACGAAGACGTGAGCCAACGCCTGCGCGTGTTTCTGGAGGAATCGGGATTCGAAGTGCTTGTCGTGAAAGGCATGGGCATCGAAAGATTTGAAGACAGGCCGCCAGTTACGTCCGAAGAGCTCATGAATTTCGCCGCCGGGGTCTGGCAATCAGCGCCGAAGGCGGACGCTCTGCTCATTTCCTGCGGAGCGTTGAAGACCCTTGAGCTTCTCGCGCCGCTCGAAGAGCGCTGCAAAGTTCCGGTTGTATCGAGCCTGCCGCACGCCCTCTGGGCGGGAGTTCGCCTGCTTGGTCTCAGCGGACGCGCCCCCGGCTATGGCACGCTGCTATCGCGGGGTTAACTTCGTGGAAACGGCCGGAGCCTCCTACGATTCCGAGGGGCGCATCATCTTTGCGGCCATCTTGGCGATGAATCGCCGCGGCGCAAGTCTCTCGCCTTCAAGCATGAGCCAATTCTTCGTTCCTGAAATCACGCAACTTTTGCCCGCGGCGAGTCCAGCGAGGCCCACGCGGGCGACTTTTTCCGCCGTTTCGGCGCTGCGGAACACTCGGTCTGGCTGCTGCGCCACTTCCTGGAACTCTGTAGTAGTCGAGCCGGGACACAGAGCGCAAACGCGCACTCCGAATTCGCGCAGCTCCTCGGCGATTCCCTCGGCGAAGATCAGATCGAATGCTTTCGTCGCCGCGTACGCGGAATTGAACGGCACGGCCTGGAAACCAGCGACGGAGGCCACGATCAGCACGTCTCCGTGCCGGCGCTCGACCATCCCCGGGACATACAAACGAGTAAGTTGCACGACCGCGGAGCAATTTACCTGGATCATCTCCAGCATCCGCAACTCCGAAATCTCATGGATGTATCCGAAGGCGCCGAAACCGGCGTTGTTTACCAGCAGCTCGACTTCGATGGCCTTCCGCTGGGTAAAAGCGAGAATTTCGGCTGGCGCTGCGGGCTGGACAAGATCCGCCGCGAACACCTCGACGTGGATTCCGTGCTTCGCCGAGAGGTCGGCGGCCATTTTCTGCAGCCGGTCTATTCGCCGAGCCGTCAGAACCAGATGCACGCCGCCGGCGGCCAGCTCCTCGGCCAGCGCCAGACCGATTCCGGCGCTCGCTCCGGTGACCAACGCCCACTTTCCGACCCATCTTCTGGACGAATCGCCGCTCACGGACGCCTCCTCGAAACCACGAGGCATGAAACCACAGTTGAGAATGGTTCGGAAGAAGGAAATGGAACGAAGAAACGGATCAGGCGGCGCGGTCGGTCCGATCGGTGCGAGGGAAGACGGTGTCGCGCAAGCGGCCACCCTGCTCCTTCAGGTGGTTGAGCAGGCGGCGAGCCCAGACGAATTCGGCGGCCAAAACTCCCAATCCGAGCAGGATCGTCAGCCAGCCCGGGCCGGGCGTAAAGATCATGGCGACGCCGAGAGCAAGCAGGGTGAACCCGAAGAGAATCTTCAGGAAGCGTTTGCCCTGTTGCAAACTTTTAATGAACATCTGCTCAGCCCACTCCACCCTGTTAATGCAGCGTTCACACATCACACGCCGAAACATTTCCAGCACGTGGATTGCCAATAATGGAATGCTTCGCCGATCACAAAACCCCTGCTAATACGCGGCTTTGCGCGATGTTCGACGAGACAACGGTGCTGCTTGATTCCAATAGTGGGAATTTTTTCCCGAGCGAGGGATGAAAATATGGATTTACTAACCGTTCGCCTTGAAATTCCGAAGGACGCGAATCTGATTCTCGGACAATCGCATTTCATCAAAACCGTCGAGGATCTATACGAAGTAGTGGTCAACACCGTGCCGGGCGCCAAATTTGCGGTGGCGTTCAACGAAGCGTCGGGCCCGTGCCTGGTGCGCGTGGAATCGAATGACGACGAGTTGCGGCGCGCGGCGGTCGCAAATGCGCGAGCGATTGCCGCCGGACACGTCTTCGTGATGCTGATCCGGCAGGCGTATCCAATTAATCTGCTTAGCCGCGTCCGCGAGTGCTTCGAGGTGTGCACGATCTTCTGCGCTACGGCGAATCCGGTGGAGGTGATCCTCGCGCAGACGGAACAAGGTCGCGGCGTGCTGGGCGTCGTGGATGGTAGCCCGCCGAAGGGTGTCGAAAGCCCCGACCAGGCTACGCAGCGGCGAGAGTTCGTCCGCAAAATCGGCTACAAGCTTTGATGGAAATCGGACTTGGAGGAGGACTGGCGTAGCTGTCGCGGTGTGCGGCTAGAAGTGGTAAACGAGGCCAGCGGAAACCTTGGGGTTGTACTGGTGCGTGCCGAAGAAGCGCGTGCCAACCATGTCTGCCTGCAAGCGGATTCCAAGCCGTCCGTGGCGGGGCATGAGATCCACTCCGCCGCCGACCGCAAATGCGAAGGCATCCTCGCCGCCGAACGCAGTCTGGGGCGTAAACTTCGCTCCTCCCACCATGCCGTGCCCCCACACATAAATCTGCCGGCCGACCTGCAGCCGGTAGCGCACTCCTCCCAATCCCATCACAATGGTGGTGTTGAAGTCACCTTGTGGAGCGAACGCGGCCGCGAATTCGCCATCCCCGGCGAAATGGCCTCCGTGGGGGTAGTACACGAGCGACATGTTGAAGCCGTTCAGATTGCCAGTGACGCCCGGGAGTTCGTAGAACACGAAGTGCGTGTATCCGGCATAGGCCTCCCAGTTGTAGTTCTGGAGAACTCCATACACGCCCTGGGGCGCAGGTTCGGCCGGCTCAGCTGCGGGAACAGCAAACGCGGGCATGGGTGATCCCAATAGCAGGGACGCCCCGGAATTCACCTGGGCTCCAGCCGTGAACGCAAAAAACAGGACGATCCCGCACAAAAACGCAACGTGTCTCATCACCCATCTCCCTCAGACACCGCTCCGCGTGTTCCCCGCTCATTTCATTAGATCGGGGCGTCAAGGGGCTGTCTACTCATTTGATAGGCGTAGACGCGAGGGAATTACCGTCCCTTGGGACAGCCAGCTACCGGGATGGGAGAAAGCAGGCTTGCAGCGTCTCAGGAGGCCGAAGCATCCCGGTACCGGATGAGAAGGAGGGTGATGTCGTCAGCCTGAGCCGCACCACGCGTAAAAGTGTCAATGGATTCCAGGACCGTCTTCTGGACGTGGCTTAGGGACGCCTCGTGCAGGTCGGCGAGTGCCTCGCGAAAGCGAGGAACCCCGTACATGTTCAGGTCCGGATCCATGGCCTCCGTCACCCCGTCGCTGAAGAGGACCAGCGTGTCGCCGGGACGGAGCTTCGTACGGACAGTCGCGTACTGAGTTCCCGGCATCAGTCCGACTGGAAAGGAGCCCTCGGTGAACGGTTCGTCAATCTCACCGCGGCGCAGCAGAAACGGCGAGGGGTGGCCCGCGTTGATGAATTCCATCTGGCCGTCGAGGTCGAGAATTCCAAAAAACATGGTGGCGTAGCGGGCTACCTCCACGTGCTCGCAGAGAAACTCGTTGATGTGAGCAATCAGTAGCGCAGGCTCGATGCCGATCCGCATCCCCGACAGCGCGCCCTGAAGCATGGTTGTCAGGAGCGCAGCGCCAAGTCCTTTACCGGAAACGTCGGCGATAATGAAGGCTGTGCGGCCGTCGCTCATGGGGAAAACGTCGAAGTAGTCGCCTCCCACGGTGAGGCACGGCAGATTGATGGCGCTGACGCCGAGATGAGGGAAATCGCGGAAGCCGCGCGGCAATAGCGCCTGCTGGATGTCGCGGGCAATGCCGATTTCCTGCTCCATGCGCTGGCGCTCGCGTTCAAGCTCGACGAGTCGCGCGTTATCGAGAATGCTGGCGGCTTCCACCGCGAGGGCATCCAGAATCCTGCGGTCGAGCTTCGAAAAGGCGGCGGGACGGCGGGAGTCGAGATACACGATGCCGAGAAAATCGCCGCGTTTGTTCTGGACGGCTGAATCCGAGGTGCTGGCCCGCGCCATGGCGTAGAGCGGAATTACGACGACCACGCGAAGACGCTGGGCAATGATGCTTTCCGCCGCCCGGAGATCATGACCAGCCTGCGCCAGATCCTCGGTAATGATGCTCTGCTGCTGCTCGATGGCTTGCCGTAGTGCAGTTTGGCTGGGAGCTGCCTCGTTCGTGGGAAGACGAGTGCCGCCGCGCCCTCGCGCGAGTCGCACTCGTAGCGGCCCGGAGGATTGGGCCTCGAGCAGAAAGCCGCGGTCGGCGTCGGTGATGGCCACGGCATGGTCCAGCATGTTGCCGAGCACAGCTTCGAGCGGAAGCCGCGAATGCAGAAGCGCGGTCGCTTCGAGCAAGAGATTGAGTTTGTGGAGCCCGCCGGGTGAAGCATCGCTGCTAGACATCACATCAATGCGGCTGAGAAGGTCGGGAAGCGTGGTGTCGAGCGACGACGATGAGCGGAAAATCAGCTCGTAGAAATTATCAACGCCGAAACTGATTACGTCGCCGTCTTCCAGCATGCGGCGAGCCGTCTTTTCACCGTTAACGAAAATCCCGTGACGCTGGCCGCGATCTTCGAGGAAGTATCGGTCGTCGTCTGAGACGATTGCGGCGCACTGGCGCGAAATGCGCGGGTCCGTAAGCTGCAGATGCTTCGCGGTTGCGCCGGAGCGGCCAATCAGGAACGGCAATTCGGCGAAACGAACGAAGCGGCGGGAACGGTCGGGTGCGACGACCTCGAGGCCGATTTCGCCGTTGGAGGGATTGTCAGACATTCGGCTTGCTCAAGGCGAAAATTGTAGCACGCGAAGTCGGATGCAGTTCGCAGCGCAGGCGGCTAAAGCGCGCCTCGGACTGGAATCACATCGCCTGCACGTTGCGGCGAGACGCAGCGGCTACTTCGAAAAACTGCGAATTCCATCAGCTTCGGTGTCGGAAACATCGAACACCGTGAACAGCCTGGTAACTTGCAGCACTTCCTGGAATTTTGTCCCGAGTTTGCAAAGACGGACGGATGCGCCGCGAGTTGCCGCGCTGTGATGCGCGGACACAAGTGTGCCGAGGCCGGTGCTGTCAATCAGAGAGATATCGTCCAGGTTCAGCAGAATCTTTTTCTTGCCCTCGGCGAGAAGGCTGTTGATTTTTTCGCGGAATGAGTTCGTCTCTTCCCCGAGCACGATGCGCCCCTCGAGCGCGATCACGGTAACACCGTCCACTTCTCGCTGGGTCATTTTCAGTGGCATGTCTGTTTCCCCTATTCTCGGCAATCCTCCAGCAAGTTGACTGGAGTAGATTCGCGACGCTATTCGGCCCGGCCGGGACGCCCGCGCGGAGGTAGCAGCGGGGCGCAGTATAACCGTTTGTCGCGCCGGTGAAAAGCGAAGCGGCAACGGACGCGGAGGCGTTTCGTGGACTGGCTCCGTTGCGTTGACTTGCCCAGAAGCGAACCATAAGATACTGCGCAATGACCGGGCCCGATTCCCTTATTGGTCAAAGCGTTTCTCACTACCGCGTCGTCGGAAAACTCGGCGGCGGCGGGATGGGCGTGGTTTATAAAGCCGAAGACATCACGCTCGGGCGTGCGGTCGCTCTGAAGTTCCTGTCGGTGGACGTCTCCAGAGAAAAACTGGCCCTCGATCGGTTCCTGCGCGAAGCGCGTGCGGCGGCCGCCCTCAATCATCCCAACATTTGCACGATTTATGAAATCGGCGAGCACGACGGACGCCGGTTCATCGCCATGGAGTTGATGCAGGGACAGACCCTGAAGCATCGCATCGCCGGTGGGGCAATGGAAACGAGTGCGCTTCTCGGTCTGGCCGAGCAGATGGCGGACGCGCTGGACGCCGCGCACGGGCATGGCATCATCCACCGCGACATTAAACCCGCCAACATCTTCGTCACCGAGCGCGAGCAGGCCAAAATTCTCGATTTCGGGCTGGCGAAGCAACTGCCCCCAAGCAGACACGGAGGATATCAAAGCGAGACGCAGGCAACGCTTGACCACGACGGCCCGAATCTGACGAGCCCTGGCGTGGCGCTCGGGACCGTGGCCTATATGTCACCAGAGCAGGCGCTGGGCCAGGACGTGGACGCGCGGACGGACCTCTTCAGCTTTGGCGTAGTGCTCTTCGAAATGGCTACGGGACGCCAGGCCTTCGCGGGACCGACATCCGCGGCCATTTTTGACGCGATCTTGAACCGGGCGCCGACGTCGCCGGCGAGACTGAATCCGGAATTGCCGAAGGAACTAGAGCGCGTGATCAACAAGGCGCTCGAAAAAGACTGCGGGCTGCGCTATCAGCACGCGTCGGAAATCCGCGCAGACCTGAAACGCCTGCAGCGCGATACGGATTCGGGGCGTTCCGCTTCGGTTTCGCCAGCGCAGCACGCGGCGCGCGAAGCTAGCGCGAGTTCGCAGGGCACCACGCGACATCCGCTCAGGGCAATTGCGTACTTGATCGCGGGGTTGATCGGCGCTGCAGCACTCGTGGCCGGGGGATATTTTTACCTTCATCGCGCGCCCGTGCTGACGGACAACGATTCTGTGGTACTCACGGATTTCACCAACTCGACAGGCGATCCGGTGTTTGACAGCACACTTCGTCAAGGCCTTGCGGCGCAACTGGAGCAGTCGCCATTCTTAAATCTCGTCTCGGATGAGCTTGTTGCCCAGACGCTCACGCTGATGAATCAGCCGAAACAAACGCGACTCACGCCGGAACTCGCGCGCGACCTTTGCCAGCGCACAGATAGCGCCGCGACCATCGAAGGCTCGATCTCGAGTTTGGGCAGCCAGTACGTGTTGGGCTTGCGCGCGGTAAACTGCCGAACGGGCGAGCTTTTGGCGGAAGCCCAGGCGACAGCCACCGGAAAGGAGCGAGTTCTCGATGCGCTTGGCGACGCGGCAGCCAAAATCCGCGCCAAGCTCGGGGAATCGCTGGCCTCGGTAAAGAAATACGACGCTCTCCCCGAAAACGTCACGACGCCGTCGCTTGAAGCGCTGCAGGCATATACCCTCGGCAATCAAACGTCTGACTTGGCAAATGACTACACCGCTGCAATTCCCCTGTTTGAGCGAGCCATTTCCCTGGATCCTAATTTCGCCATGGCCTATTTGCGCTTGGGCCAGAGTTATCAGCCTCTAGGTGAGATGAACCTTTGTGCCGAGAATACTCGCAAGGCTTACGAATTACGGGAGCGGACGAGCGAAAGCGAGAAGCTTGCAATATCGTCGTTCTACGAGTTGGTCGTCACCGGAAATCTCGAGTCAGCTCGTGCCTCCTATCAGTTGTGGGCGCAAACATATCCGAGGGATGAGGAGCCGCCGGAGAGTCTCTGGATCACTTACACCTTTATGGGCGACTACGACAAAGGTCATGCCGCGGCGATCCAGGCGGAAAAGAACAACTCCGCGAGCGGCAATAACCTTGTGAATTTGATCTACAGCTACCAGTGGATCAATCAGCTCGATCAGGCCATCGAAACCGCTTAGGACGGACGCAATCGCAACGTTGACTCCCCATGGATTCCTCTGGTTCTATACACCGTCGCTTTTCTTGAACACGACGCGCCTGGGATGGAGCAGCGAGTAACCGACGCGACCGGAAGAACGGGAGTTGACGATCAGATCCTATTTCTCGAATCCGAAACCGCCGCATATCGCGGCGGATTTGCCAGGGCGCAGGAGCTCACACTCCGCGCTTCCGATTCCGCGCGAAGAGTAAATCAAACAGAAACGGCCGGGGAATATGTGGCGCATGACGCCGTGCGCGAAGCATTGGTCGGAAATCTCGCTCTTGCCAAGCGCGAGTCCGAAACCGCTCTCGCGGCGGCGCATGGCAGGCAGGTTGAGGGGTTCTCGGCAATCGCGCTCGCCTTGGCCGGCGAGAGTGCTGAGGCCGGACGCTTGGCTGACGATCTGAACAAGCGGTTCCCGGAAGATACGATTGTAAAGTTCGAATACCTGCCGATGATTCTCGGCGCCCAACTACTTCCGACTCGTGATAGCGGACGAGCCGCAGAGGCTTTGGCCGCGTCCGCACCCTATGAATTGGGAGAAACCAATACTTCGTTCACGTTTGCTCTGTATCCGGTTTACCTGAGCGGCGAAGGACATCTGGCGGCAAAGCAAGGCGCGGAGGCGGTCGCCGACTTCCAGAAGATTATGGATTACGCTGGAGTCGTGGGGAACGAACCGATCGGCGCACTCGCGCATCTCGGGCTTGGTCGCGCGTACGTGCTGGCGGGCGATAATGCCAAAGCAAAGACCGCGTACGAGGATTTTCTGGCGCTGTGGAAGGACGCCGACCCCGACATCCCGATCCTCAAGCAGGCCAAAGCTGAATACTCCCAGCTGCAAACGACGCTGCAATAAATCGCCGGGACCGCAAACAGCGGCAGCCCGCGAGAAATATGCGCGGCGGGCAAGGCGCTGCCCTCCACACACACCATTTACCAATCGCAAGCCGAAGCCACCGTCGTCGCACTACCGCGCGTCCTGCTCCCAGCACGAATCTGCTCGAGGGGCGCTCAGATCGGCCTCGTCATCCTCCAAATAAAAAAGGGGCGGACCCGCCAACGGCGGATCCGCCCCTGCATTCGCGAACTACAGTGCTGCGACGTTCGAAGCCTGCAGACCCTTGGGGCCCGTGGTCACTTCGAATTCAACAGCCTGTCCTTCGTTCAGCGATTTGTACCCGTCCGCCGTAATGGCGGAAAAGTGCACGAAAACATCTTCGCCCGACTGGCGCTGGATGAATCCGAATCCCTTCGCTGCATTGAACCACTTTACTGTTCCTTGTTCTTTCAATTTGATTCTCTCTTCTGTTTGAGCTATTTGGAGCCGTTCCCAGCCTTCAGGCAATAAAAAAAGGCCTGCAAGTGTGTGACTCGCAGACCTGAAGTAAAACTAAAGGTTTGACAAGAGCAACAAACGCAAAAACACTGTACCACATCAGGACGCCTGCCACAATGGGCCCGGCAAGAATAACTCTCGTTTTGTCGAATTACCGGACGATTCCCCCCGCGTAATCCACTTGTAAAGTTGGAGCTCTAATCAGGAATTGGAAATCTTCAGGACCAGAGTGCCCTCCGGCATTTCGGAGCATGTCCAAAATATCGTGCCACTCGTGAGGCCGCCGGGCTTTTCCTGCCGCGCTTGAATTCTATAAGGCGTTGTGGGTCATGGGTTTATCTCTCATTCGAATCCGCTGCGTTTGGCGGACTCCGTGCACAGCACCCCACTGGATCTCGCATGGCAAGCGCACTGGTGACTCGACCCACTTGCGCAGCCGCATCCGAAGTTGCAGTCATACCGGGAGGCCATCGGTTTGCAGACTTCCTCTTATGTGAACTTACAGAGCAGTTCTTCGACGAGAATTGGAAGACTAACAATATTGAAACGGCGCCTACTTCCTGAAGCAGAATCTTTCTCGGCAAGGCACTCGAGTCCTGATTAGTCGAATAACTGGACAATTGCCCGGCTGGCACTCTGCGACTCGCATTGCCGGAAGCTTCCGCGAACCGGCTTCATTCGACAAATGGTCAATTTAGAACAGTTTTTTTTCGGACGTTCGTCCATATAACATACGGAGACTATGAGCAACACAACCCTTTTGAAGTCCGATGGTGTGCAGGACAATCAGCCCCTCAAGACCGGTTTGAACTGGAAAATCACGCCTGTCCTGACGATGTTTCATGTTGGGGCAGTGGCAGCACTTTTCTTCTTCACCTGGAATGCCCTATTCGTCGCGCTGTTTCTGTATTGGGTCACCGTGGGCCTGGGACTCGGCATCTGTTACCACCGGCTGCTCGTCCATCGCTCCTTCGCGACACCCAAGTGGTTTGAGTATTTTCTTACGATTTGCGCCGTGGCGGCTTTGGAAGGTGGCCCTCTACTCTGGGTGGCCAATCATCGTAAGCATCACCAATTCGCGGACAAGGAGGGTGATCCGCACTCTCCGCGCGATGGCAAGTGGTGGGCACATGCGGGTTGGGTCTTCTTTGGACATTCGTTGCGCCAGGATGTACCAACGCTCAAACGCTACGTCCCCGACCTAGCCGAGGACAAGGTTCACGTCTGGCTCACGAAGTACCATCTCACGCCAATGATTATCGTCGGGCTCGCGTTGTTCGCCATCGGTGGATTGCCTTTCTTGCTTTGGGGCACATTTTTTCGCACGGTCGCGGGACTTCATACCACGTGGCTCGTCAACTCGGTTTCCCATATCTGGGGATCGCGCCGCTTTGAGACCCGGGATGCGTCCACCAACAATTGGTGGGTGGCGCTGCTAAGTTTCGGAGACGGGTGGCATAACAACCATCACGCCTACCCGGTTTCGGCCCGACACGGGCTGATGTGGTACGAAATAGATTTCAACTGGTAC
Organism: uncultured Acidobacteriota bacterium; assembly: GCA_963814855.1. Lineage (GTDB taxonomy): Bacteria > Acidobacteriota > Terriglobia > Acidiferrales > UBA7541 > Palsa-295. Next base: position 387,585 of record CAWFEL010000007.1, on the reverse strand, counting down.
ACCATTTGCATTTTCAAGCAGCTCGGACTTGCTTCCCGAATCCATCGGGCCCCGATACAAACTCGTGCGTTAGCAAACCAAAGTTAACTCGAAATTGCCGGTTCGCGTGGCAGCGATGGCGAATGCACGATTCATCGGCCACGGAACGGGCAATGGAACCCTAGCTCGTCGCTGAGCGCCTGAACTCCTGTAAGCCCTACTTTCCAGATACATGATCGGTGCCGCATTCTGTATGATGTGCGGCGGCTGGATTGCACCTGACGTCAATCGCAAAAAGGGGGGGGATGAAATGCGGAAAGCGACAGGTATTATGCTCTGCGGTATTGCGGTTCTGTTCCTGGCAGCTACGGTTTCATCGCGTTCTGCGCAGAGCAGCTATGGCGAAGATCGCGCGCAGATCGAAAATCTTCAGGCCCGCTATATGTTCGCGCTGGATTTTAGGGACGCCGATACCTACGCATCCACGTTCACTGACGATGGCGTGCTCGACTATGGCCCTGTTGTAAAAGGTCGCGACGCGATCCGAAAAATGATTCAGGGCATGGCGAAAACTGACGCGGACCGCGCGGCGAAAGATACTTCCGGACTACGTCCCGCCGCCGGGCGTCACAACATATCGAACATCGTCATCAAAATAGACGGCGACAAGGCCGTTGGACGAGCCTACTGGTTTCATTATTCGAACAACAACGCCACCCGCACTGCTCAGCTCGACTCATTCGGCAACTACGAAGATGAAATGGTCAAAGTGAATGGCCAGTGGCTGTTTACCAAGCGGAAGATCTACAACGAGCAAGTCGCCGACTGGGTTTACAAAGGCCCAAATCCGGCATGGTAGCAACGCAGCCAATTGAAGTTCGCGACGCAACGGCCGTCGAAAGGGTATAGTCCTGGGCCTGTTGCGGTGCATGACAGGCGAAGCAAGCTGGGATAGATTGGGCCGTGTCGGAGAGGAGTGGCTCCGATGGATTACGAGGGAGCTTTGTCCCCGCGCGGACGCGTCAGGTTACGCGGTGATCCAAACACTCGCGGGAACTTCCGCTAGAGCTTCTTCCGCAGATATTCAAACACCACGTAGCCCGTCAGTCCAGAAATGATAGCGACAGCCAGATTGGCGTCCGTGAAAATGTCTTCGATAGCAAAAGTCCAGGTTTTCCCATGGCCGTTTGCGCGAGTGAATTCCCCCATCAAGAGATTGGAATAGAAGAGGAAGACTATGAAACCAATCTCAATGATCGCTCTCCAAATCGGGGCCAATTTAGGAGCTCTTTTAGGGTCAGAGGTCATTCGACCAACCATTAACTTCTTGGGCTAATCCTTTCGTCCGCACAGATGCGACCGAGCCAAATCTATCATGACCGTGGGACCAAATGCTGGTAAGTCGGACAATCGGAATCCGAGTCCTTCCCTGGCGGCGGTCACTCTTGACGCCGCAGGCCAGCGTTTGTTACGATTCCCTCGCTGCTTAACCGCAGCGCTTATCAAGAGTGGCTGAGGGGACAGGCCCTAGGAAGCCACAGCAACCTGGTCCGAGAACCAAGGTGCTAATTCCTGCCCAGTGGGGGTAGATAAGATCCTCAACTGATCCCGAGTCCTCGGGATTGATTGAAGATTCAGCTCCCAAACTGTATTCCAGAAAAGTACGGGCCTCTGCTTCCCAGCGGCTAGCGTGCTTTTCTATTGCGGCGCACCGAGCGACCGCGAATGCTCTGCCATCCGCCGCGGCGGACAGGGTTTTCGCCAGCGCGGGCGCAATAAAGGGCTCCTAGGTCGACGGCGAGTCGTGCCTGGGAGAACGGGAGAGACACAATGAAGTTCGCCACACGCACGATTCACGCGGGACAACCCTCGGAACCCGAAACCGGAGCGCTGGTCGCCCCGATTTTCCAGACCTCGACTTACGAACAGGAATCGCCGGGCCAGGACAAGGGCTTTTCCTACTCGCGCACCAATAATCCCACTCGCCAGCGCCTCGAGACGGTGCTCGCCGAGCTCGAAGGCGTTTCCTTCGCGGCCGCTTTCGCATCGGGCCTCGCGGCCGAAAATGCGGTGCTGCAAGCCTACCTGCGCACGGGCGATGAAATCATCATCCCGCTTGACGTTTACGGCGGAACGTATCGCATCCTGAACAAGGTCTATCAGAATTTCGGCGTTATCACGAAGCAGATTGACACAGGCGACTTGAACGCGGTCGAGGCGGCGCTTTCGAACAAGACGCGGCTCGTCTGGATCGAATCACCAACCAATCCGCGATTGCTGATTACGGACATCGCAGCCGTCGCCAAGCTCGCACACGCCCGAGGCGCTCTGGTCGTCGTGGACAATACGTTTGCGACTCCCTGCTTCCAGCAACCATTCGAGCTGGGCGCAGATATCGTGGTCCACAGCGTGACGAAATATCTCGCGGGACACTCCGATACGGTACAGGGCGCGGCGCTCGCGAAAGAGGCGTCCGTCTTCGAGCCGATCAAGTTCCTGCAGAACGCCACGGGCGCGGTTCCTTCACCCTTTGATTGTTGGCTCACAATGCGCGGCCTGAAGACGCTCGAGCTAAGAATGCAGCGTCACCAGGAAAATGCGACCGCGATCGCAAATGCTCTCGAAGGTCACGCTCTCGTGCGCCGCGTTTACTTCCCCGGCCTCGCGAGCCATCCGGGCCACGACGTCGCGCGGAAGCAGATGACCGGATTCGGCGGCATGGTGTCATTCGAGCTGGATGGAACTATTGAGGAAGTGATCGCGTTCGCGTCGTCGCGGCGATATTTCACGCTCGCTGAGAGCCTGGGCGGAGTGAAGTCGCTGCTGTGCCATCCTGCGACCATGACTCACGCTTCGATTCCCGCGGAGGCGCGCGCTGAGCTGGGCCTGTCCGATTCGCTGCTTCGATTGTCCCCCGGCTGCGAGAACGCGGAAGATCTGGTGGAGGATTTGCTCAACGGCCTTGCGGAAGTCGCAAGCGCGCGCGCATTGCGAAAGCCCGTCACCGCAGCCGCGCGCTAGCCGCCAACAGCGCGATCGGAACATACGTGGCTCGCAAGGTTCGATGGGGTGTACTGGGAGCGGCATCGATCGCGCTTCGCCGCGTGATCCCGGCGATGCAAAAAAGCGATCGGAGCGAGATCGCCGCAATCGCCTCTCGTGACCGGAGCATCGCCGAAGAGGCCGCTCGAAAGTTCGGCATTCCGCGCGCGTACGGATCGTACGAAGAGCTGCTGGCCGATCCGGAAGTCGAAGCAATCTACAATCCCCTTCCCAACAATCTTCACGTTGCGTGGTCCATCGGTGCGGCCCAAGCCGGCAAGCACGTGCTGTGTGAGAAACCCCTCAGCATGAACGCGGCGGAAGCGCGAAGCCTGATCGAAGCCCGCGATCGCGCGGGAGTCAAAATCGGCGAGGCTTTCATGGTGCGGACACATCCGCGATGGCGCCGCACGCGCGAGCTGGCCCGCAGCGGCCGCATCGGAGAATTGCGACTGATTAGTGGGCTATTCAGCTACTTCAATCGCGATCCAACGAACGTCCGCAACAGTCGCGAATACGGAGGCGGTGCACTGCTCGATCTCGGATGCTATCCGGTCACGCTGTCGCGATTTCTCTTCGGGCACGAGCCGGTGCGCGTGATGGGTTCGCTCGAGCGCGACCCTGAAATGGGAACCGACCGTCTGACTTCTGCGATTCTGGAATTCCCTGCCGGCCAATCCGTGTTTACCTGTAGCACGCAGCTTGCGTATCACCAACGAATGATTCTGCTGGGCACAAAGGGCCGCATTGAACTCGATCGGCCGATTAACCCTCCGACCGATGAGCCGAGCAGAATTTTGATTGACGACAACCCCAGCGATCCAACGGGATCGGGCGTCACGATCGAGTCGATTCCCGCCTGCGATCAGTTCACGATTCAAGGGGACTTATTCTCACGCGCGATACGCGAAGGCGGTGAAGTTCCCGTGCCCCTAGAAGACTCGGTGCTCAATATGGCCGTCATTGACGCCATTTTCCGCTCGGCCGAATCCGGAAAGTGGGAACAGCCGTAGCGTTCGCGGGTCTAGGTGTGTGGCGTGTGAGTGCCGTAGGTGCGACACATATTCCTATTCAAGTTTGCGCGCCGTGATGACGCTGTAGTCGAGAATGACCTCGCGATAGGCTGGGGCGACAAAACCGACCGCGACAAGAAACTCCTCAATTTCTGCAATCGAGTAATACCTACCCTCGGTTCCAACCATGAGAAATACCGAATGCGCGGCGATTCGCAGCGGCCCGGTCTTCTCGCGATTGAGATGGCGATCGTGGATGGCGACGAGCCCGCCCGGCGGAAGCGCTGCGAAGGATTTCTCCAGGAGGAGCTTCACAGTCGCGGCATCCCAATCGTGCAAGGCGTTTGACCACAAGTGGACATCGTACCCTGCGGGCAGCGGGTCGCGAAACATGTCGCCGGCTACCACGCCGAAGCGCTCGGCAAGGCCGCGTTTGGCGATGCACTTTGCAGTGACGCGATCCACCGGCGGCTTCTCGAATACGGCGGCCTTCAAATGAGGCTGCGCGGCCGCGATGCAGCAGGCATAAATGCCCGATCCGCCCGCGATGTCCAGCAATGCGCGATGATCTTTCAAATCGAGCCGCGCCGCCAGGACCGGACCGACGTACCTGCCGCGCGAATCCATGGTGCCGGTGAACGCCTCGGCGAACGTGTCGCCTTCCATCGCCTCCGCCCAGGGCTTTTGTGCCGTAGCGCCGGACCAGCTGGGCTTATCCGTGCGCAGGGTTTCGAGCAGTCCCTTATAAATCGGACGGTCCACAAAATGAACGAAGTAAGGGCCAACGAACCATGGCGAGTCGCGCACCAGAAACTCACACCCGATTTCCGTGAGATGAAACGCACCGTCCTTCTTTTCGACATAGCCCATCGCGCAAAAAAGCGTGAGCATCACGTCCACGGGCCTCTCGGCGAGGCCGAGCGAGCCGCAGATCTTCTGTTCGTCCGAGGGGGATTTTGCGAGCCAGGAAAAGAAATCGAGCCCGACGATTGCGGCGGCCACCAGCTCTGGCGCGTAGATGCCGTCCCGCTGGCGGAAAATCTCTGTCGGATCGGTTTTGGGTGTGCGGGTCAAATCGTCCATGTCGGGCATGGTAAAACAGTTTGCGGTGATTTCGCCCGCTGCTGTTCAGTTTTCTCGCCTCGCGCAGCGCCTAGTTTGATATCTTTGACGGCGAAACGAGGTCCACCGCCGATGCTTATGCGCCATGACTGGACGCGAGATGAGATACGGCAAATCTACCGGCTTCCCCTCCCCGAGCTGATCTTTCAGGCGCAGGTCGCGCACCGCAAGTTCCATCGCCCCGAGGAAGTACAGCTATGCAGCCTGCTTTCCATCAAGACCGGAGGCTGCCCGGAGGACTGCTCGTACTGTTCCCAGAGCGCGCATTACAAGGCAGGTGTCGCGCGACAGGAGCTGATGAATCCCGCCGACGTGCTTCACGCAGCGAAGCGCGCGAAGGCGGAAGGTTCGACGCGATTTTGCATGGGCGCCGCATGGCGGCAGGTTTCCGATGGCAAGGAATTCGATCGCGTGCTTGAAATGGTGCGCGGCGTGGCGGCGCTCGACATGGAGGTTTGCTGCACGCTGGGAATGCTGACGGAATCTCAAGCTCAACGACTGAAGGAAGCAGGTTTGACCGCGTATAACCACAATCTCGATACGTCGCCTGAATTCTACGGAGAAATCATCACCACGCGAGTTTACGAAGACCGCTTGAAAACGATCGGCCATGTCCGCAGAGCCGGCATCACGGTCTGCTGTGGCGGCATCCTGGGAATGGGCGAGACCGACGAAGATCGCGTGAGCCTGCTCGAACAGCTTTCGCATCTCGATCCGCATCCGGAAAGCGTGCCGATCAATATGCTCGTGCCGAACGAAGGCACGCCACTTGGAGGCGCAGAGGAACTCGATCCCCTCGTGATGGTTCGCACGATCGCGACTGCGCGGATTCTGATGCCCGCGTCGAGAGTCCGGCTGGCCGCCGGGCGCCGAGGTCTCTCGCAGGAAGCAGTCACGCTGTGCTTTCTCGCGGGAGCGAATTCCATTTTCTCGGGCGAAAAGCTCCTGACGACCCCGAATCCCGGCGTGGACGCCGATCATCGACTGCTCGAGACGCTTGGCATGCGGGCAATGCAAGGTGCGTGAGATGAGACCTCGCGCAATCACCGAGCGCGTGGCGCAAGAATTGGACACGCTGCGCGCGCAATCACAATTCCGCACGCTCGATACTCCCGCCGGAATCAATCTGAATTCGAACGACTATCTTGGGCTAGCGAGCGATTCGCGGCTGAAGCAAGCAGTAATGGATGCGGTAGAGCATGCAACGACCGTTGGCTCGACGGGTTCGCGGTTGCTCTCCGGGAACGCGCGCGAATGGCAAGAGGTGGAATCGGAATTCGCGGAATTCGCGGGTACCGACGCGGCGCTCTATTTCGGTACGGGGTACGCAGCGAATCTGGGATTGCTAACGTCCATTTTGAAGCAGGGCGACACGGTTTTCTCCGACGCGCGAAACCACGCGAGCTTGATTGACGGGATCAGGCTCTCAGGCACCGCGAAGGTGATCTATCCACATTGCGATATGAGCTTCCTGGAAAACGCGCTGCGCGAACACGCGGGAGATGAAGGCGCGAAAGTAATCATCACCGAGACCGTATTCAGCATGGAGGGCGATATCGTGCCAATCCATGACCTGCTTCGGCTGGCGCGGAAATATGGCACCGCACTTGTGCTCGACGAAGCGCACGCGACCGGAGTCCTGGGCCCACACGGGCAAGGAATCGCGGCCGAACATGCGTGCGAGCCCGAGATTCTCGCCGTCGTCCACACCTGCGGAAAAGCGCTGGCCAGCGCAGGGGCATTCGTATGCGGCGGGAACGCGCTGAAGGAATATCTCATCAACCGCGCGCGTACGTTCATTTTCAGCACCGCTATGCCGCCGTATTTTGCGCGTCAGATTCAAGCCGCGCTTGCGCTGGCTCGCGAGGCCGACGCCGAACGCACGCATCTCCGCGAAATCGCTGTCGCGCTGCGTGAGGAATTGGCTGCGCGAGGTTTCGATTGTGGAACGAGCGCCACACACATCGTGCCTGTGATGCTCGGGTCGAACGAAATGGCGCTGCACGTAGCGAGCGAGCTGCAACGCAGCGGGTTCGCGGTGCGGGCCATCCGGCCGCCGACAGTTCCTCCGGGCAGCGCGCGCGTCCGCTTTTCGCTGACGAGCCGGCTTTCACTCGACGACATTCGCCGGCTTGCGAAGGCAATGGACGCGGCATGCAAGTCGCTGCCTAAAGTCCCGGCCGGCAGCGCCGTACATGCCTGAGCGTTTCTTCATCACCGGAACCGACACCGGAGTAGGCAAGACGGTCGTCTCCGCTCTGCTCTGCGCCGCGCTCGACGCCTACTACTGGAAGCCGATCCAGACGGGAACGCGCGAAGGGACCGACCGCCGCACCGTGAAGTGCCTGGGAGAACTTCCGCGCGCAAAACTGCTGCCGGAAACTTACCGCTTTTCTCCACCGGTTTCGCCCCATCTCGCAGCAAGAAGAGCTGGAGTGACGATAGAACTAAACGGAATTCAAGTGCCTGAAATTGGCGTTAAAGAGAATTTGATCGTCGAGGGAGCCGGCGGAGCCCTGGTCCCGATCAACGAAACGCAGCTGATGACGGATTTAATGAGACATCTTGGGCTGCCCGTGCTGCTGGTCGCGCGAACCGCGCTCGGCACGATTAATCACACGCTGCTTTCGCTCGCCGCGTTGCGTTCGGCGGGCTTGAATGTGCGTGGCGTGATCATGGTTGGCAAACCGAACGTGGAAAACCGCAACGCAATCGAGCATTATGGAAAAATCTCTGTCGTCGGCGCACTTCCTTGGCTGAAGAGGCTCGATCGCGCCACGCTGCTGAGCGCTTTCCACAAGAATTTCGAACCGCGCGTGTTTCACACATGAGCTCCAACCTACGAATCTGGCATCCTTTCACGCAGGAGGCGCTCGACCCGCCGCCGATTCGAATAACCAAAGCCGAAGGCGTCTGCCTCTACACCGACGACGGGCGCAAACTGATTGATGGCATTTCGTCGTGGTGGGTGAATCTCCACGGCCACGGACACCCGGCCATTGTCGCCGCCATTGCGGAACAGGCCGCGAAAGTGGATCACGTCCTGCTCGCCGGGTTTACGCACGACGCCGTCGAGAATCTTCGCGGCGGCCTGAGGAAGTTTCTGCCGCGAAGTCTCGAACACATTTTCTTCTCCGACGATGGGTCAACAGCTGTCGAAGTCGCGCTGAAGATGGCGGTCCAATACTGGAGGAATGTCGGAAGGCCGGAAAAGCGCACTATCGTCGCGCTCGAGCATGCGTATCACGGCGATACAGTTGGCGCGATGTCCGTCGGCGCGGACTCGGCTTTCAGCGATCCCTTTCGCGAGCTAATGTTCCCGGTGCACCGCGTTCATTCGGCGTATTGCCACCGCTGCCCCGTTGGAAGAGTGCGCGTCACATGCCGGATTGACTGCGCAGACAAATTGGCGCAGCTGCTCGCGGAAAAGGGCGGAGAGATCGCCGCCGTGATCGTCGAGCCGCTATTGCAGGGCGCCGGAGGCATGATCGTCCATCCAGTCGAGTTCCTGCAGAGGGTGCGCCAACTGTGCAGCGAGTATGACGTACTGCTCATCGCGGACGAAGTGCTGACGGGCTTCGGACGCTGCGGGAAAATGTTCGCATGCGAGCTGGCAAACGTCGTTCCGGATGTGATGTGCTTGTCCAAGGGGCTGACGGGCGGAGTCCTACCGATGGGAGCCACCGTGTGCACGGGCGCGATCCACGAAGTGTTCGTCAGCGCAGACCGTACGCGCACTTTTTATCACGGCCATTCCTACACCGGGAATCCCATTGCCGCGGCAGCCGGCACGGCGAGTCTGCAAATATTTGAAAACGAGCCGGTGTTCGATCGCATCAACACAATCGCCCGCATTCATTGCGAGCGGCTGCAGGCGATCCGGAATCATCCCGCGGTGGGAGAAGTTCGATCCATCGGCACGATGGCAGCCATCGAGCTGCGAGCCGACGACGCTGGCTATTTCTCGAAGCTCAAGCCGAAGCTCTATAAGTTTTTTCTCGATGCGGGCGTGCTGCTGCGCCCGCTGGGCAACGTTGTTTATGTTCTGCCGCCCTATGCGATATCGCCGGCAGAGTTGAATTACGTGCACGACCGAATCGCGGAATCGCTCGACCTGTGCTAGGACTAATCCGCGCGGAGAGAGTTTGACTCAGCCCGACATACAGAGTAGAAAATCACTGCGATGAGCGACACAATTCAAACGTCCGGCGCGGGCAAGCCCCTCGTGGTAGGCATTGGTGGCACGACCAGGGCTGCATCGTCCACCGATCGTGCGCTGCGGATCGCCTTGCAGGCCGCGGAACAGGCTGGCGCGCGCACATTTGTATTCGACGGACCATTCCTTTCGCGGCTCCCTCACTACGCGCCGGAAAATCCCGAACGCAATGAAGAGCAGCGCCAGTTGGTTGATATGGTTCGGAAAGCTGACGGACTAATCGTCGCCAGCCCTGGCTATCACGGAGGAGTTTCGGGGCTCGTAAAGAACGCGCTCGATTTACTCGAAGATCTCCGGGACGACGAGCGATGCTATCTCGACGGGCGCGCGGTCGGATGCATAGTCAACGCTTCCGGATGGCAGGCCTGCGTCAGCACGCTCGCGGCGCTGCGCTCGATCGTCCATGCGCTTCGCGGTTGGCCGACGCCCCTCGGTGCAACGCTGAATACGACAGAAAAGGTTTTCGACGCCACCGGGGCGTGCGCGGATGAGAAAGCCGCCCTGCAACTCGCCACGGTCGGCCGCCACGTCGTTGAATTCGCCCACAAATATCGCCGGTGAAACTAGAAGCGAAGGTCCCGCAGCATTCGGATCACGACTGTTCCAGGTTCTCGACCGCGGCGCCCACAATTGGTTTTCTGCTCATTGAATCGAATCTCGCAGCTGAAGGAGAGCCTTATCGGCGGCGTCCGCCTTAATCAAACCATAGCGCGGATTATCGAAATCGAATATTGCATAGATGGTCGCCGAGATAATTACGGAATAAATCAGAATATCCAGCCAGGATCTGCTCTGACGTTTCGACATGGCATAGCCCGCGAGCAGTGCAGTAAGAAGCGAAATGCAAATCAGCAAATAGAAAATGAATGTGGGGAGGTGAATGTCGAGCGCAACAGCCCGCGCAGTCGTTACGTCAATCATGTCGTTGAGAGCGGGCAACAGAAGCCTGGTCGCTTCATGAGACGGGTCCGTTTGACAGGCGGCTAAGGCTTGCGACCAAATCTGCCGCTGAATCTCCGATGTCCGCGCGAATGCCTGCCCGGATGATTCTCGGTTGGCGAAATTCTCGTAGACCTGAACTCGTGCGTCCAAATAATCACGGAACAAATGACGTATTGCCGGCTGTTCATTCGCAGGAAGCAGATCCACGCGAAGATAAGCGGTACCGATGGCGTTAGCCTCCCGAATGATCAACTGGTGCCTGGAATCGAGCCGGGATGTCGCGCCGGCGAAGCTGAAGGCGAGCAGGAGGCCGAGCAGCGCAAGCAATGCGCCCTCAAGCGTTCCCGTGCCTTCGTACGCCAATTGGGGTTTCTTGCGGTAGTTATGGCACCCGATACGGTAGCCAAGCTCGAGGCAAGCCAGTAAGCAAACGAATAACCCAATTAGAAGCACGAATGCCGCCGATCCATAAAGGTTCATGAACGCAATTCTCCACGTTTCAGCGACGCGCGGATCGAAAGAAAAGCCGAGTTTGTATGGCGGAGAGGGTGGGATTCGAACCCACGGTTGAGTTTCCCCAACACACGCTTTCCAAGCGTGCTCCTTAAACCGCTCGGACACCTCTCCGCACGATGAGGCTTCAGCAGCCTAACAAATTGACGGCAGCGCGGCAAACGCGAGAACGGGCGGCGCCCGGCGCCCGCAGCGAATCGCCGGGATGTCTGCTACAATTTCTTTCGCTAATCCGGGGTAGTGCAATTGGTAGCACGCCAGCCTTTGGAGCTGGTTATCCTGGTTCGAGTCCAGGCCCCGGAGCCATTTTTTACGTTTCTGCGAACTTGGGCAGAACTCTTTTAACTCGAATATTTCCAAGCTCAACCGAACCGCCCTTAACAGGGCCCGAAGCCACAGTATCGGTAAAATGAATTGACACTCGTCCGGTCAGCGCGTTAGTCGGGACTTAGCTGAATCTCATCGGAATCTGTTGCTTAGCTCACTTTGACACGGTGGTAGGGAAAGGATGCGGAATATCCTCTAGATCGGGTCGGTGGGCAGCGTTTGCGTTTCTGAATGCCGCCTCACTTTTTATCACCGGGGGTTTCTGGACGAGCGCCCGGTCCGAGCTTCGTTTCATCTTCGCGCTCTCTGCGGTGAAGGTCCTCAATCTCAGCCACTTTGGCCCTACGGAGTTCTTTCACTCGCTTCCCTTCAGCTCTCCAGATTCTGCGTCGCTGGAAAAATGACGCTCCGGCCCCTTGAGTCCTGGCCGCCTCTGCCTCATTCCGCTCGGACTCCAGCTCGCTCTTCAGGATGTCCCATTCTTCCTTTCGGAGGGCGGAGCGCATACGAAGTTCCTGTTCGCGTTCCTCCAACAGTTTGTCGATCAGTTGTCTGTGGTCGGCCACGACACCAACCAGCGCGCTGGTTGTCCAAGCGAACGTGAAGAGCCCGGATATACCCATCACCGGAGCGATGTTCCGCCAATGCTGTCCAACGTCAACACCTCCGTAGCCGAGTGTGGTGTATGCATTCGCGCAGAAGTAGAGCGCGTCCGAAGCATGCGCAATCAATCCCATGTGTAGAAGCGCAAACGCCCAGATCATGAATTCCAAGATATGCAAGGCGAGCATCAGGAACACGGAAGAGCCGAACAGGACCAGCGCCACGACGACACGGGGTCGCCCCGTACGCAGTCGTCGCTCGCGATACCCGCGGTAGACTAGAATAGCGTGAAGGCCCGCGCCATGCAGCAGTACGAGAAGAATCAGGATGAACGCGCCGATACCGATAGCCGCAAACGGCTTGAATTCATCCGGAATCTTCGCTAGGAGGGCCGGCAAGTCACGCATAGGATTCCTGCACCAACTCCGCACCCGGGCAAAAGCGATCAATTATCGGGCATCGCGTGAGAGATGGCGTCAGTTGAGTCCCGCCGTCCCGGCCCAGTCCAACACATCTGTAAGTCTCCATGCATCTTGATTGAGCTGAATTTGCAGCTGGCCTTCTTTGTCGATCGCCAGTTGGCATTCCGGATACAGCACGCCCGTGTTCTTGCTCTTATCTGTGGCGTCCAGATCGAACTCGCCAGCGGTGAGGTTATAGTTCAATGATTGTGCGTCCGCCCAAACCTCTCCGAATCTCAATTTTCGGTTAGTGACGAACCGAATCTTGCGGCCCGTGGGCGTCGGTGTCATGCGTATAAAAACCAGGTCATACCCCAGCGTGCCCGTTACGGAGATATGGCCAACGGCGCGCATTTTCGTCAGGGCGTTGACCAGGCCCTGGTTCTGCCCCTTCGCAAACGCCTCCCCCAGCATTTGCTTGTCTTCCGGCGTCGAGAATTCATAGATTTCGATGGATACTCCGATCATTTGACCCATTTGGCTGCCGGTTCCAAAGGCCGTCGCTTCGACAGTCTCCGATTTTGGCCCCCTTGCAGAGAAGGCCGGAAGAACGGCTAGCATGGTTATCCCAGACAACACCAAACCCCCGAGCATCCATCTGCGGGCCCTAGACTTAGTTCCGTTAGTTTGTGACATCATTCTCTCTCTCCTTTTGCTCCGTCTCGCGGCTCGAGCTTTCGATTCTCTCGGCGCTGCGGCTACGGGGTGCGAAGAACTCCCACAGCTCCTCATAGCAAGAGGCATTCCAAGGGTTGTACGCAGGAAAAAACCTGTAAGTCTCACCGTGCCAATGCGAGGTGCGCGGGTTTCGTTCTCAGCCGGCTTGAAAAGGCTCTGGCTAGTCCCTGATATCTCGGAGGTCGCACTTCATTTCGTGGGCTAGGACAGCCTAGTTACTGATTATTCGGCCAACCGGAGCAGCGGGATACGAGCCGGACATTTGCAAGCTGACCCACAACATTAACATTAATCGGGGTTTGTCTCTGCTTCAGAGCGCCCGCGGAATACCAGAATGGCGTAGTGGCCACCGCCATGCAGAAGTGCGAGAAGAATCAGGATGAACGCGCCGATACCGATAGCCGCAAACGGCTTGAATTCATCCGGAATCTTCGCCAGGAGTGCCGGTAAATCAGGCATAAGATCTCTTCATCCTGTTTAAGTAACTATCCGGCTCGCTGAGGAACGGTGTCCCGTGTGCAAACGGCTGCTCTTTGCCTTTCTCATCCTGTCCGTTTACTGCTTTCCAGGCTCGCTATGCGCCCAGTTCACAGACCCACGCACTTACGACAATACGCCTGTGAACGTCAATCAGATCGAGCTGGTCTATGCCTTCGCCCGCGCGAACGCCTCGATTGACACTTCGCTCATCGTCCCGGATGCCGAATTTAATCTCAATCAAGGAACGGTGGACTACACACGCTATTTCAGCTTCGTCCACCGTGTTGCGTGGGTGGAAGCTGGTGTGCCGCTGGCCAGTCTCGACGGCTCCATTACAGGCACTAACATCCAAGGCTCAATTGCAGGGACTGGCGACTCCAGTTACGCCATGTACATGCTGCTAAAGGGAGGCCCGGCGATGACGGTGGCGCAGTTCGCAAACTACAAACCGGCTACCACCGTGGGCTTGAGCCTTACCATGACCTCGCCCACCGGCCTATATAACGCCGACAAGATTCTCAACCTTGGTTCAAATCGCTGGTCATTCAAACCGGAAATCGCTGTGTCGCATCCGTTCGGACCTGCGCAGAAGTGGGAATTCGACGGCTACGCAAACATCTACTTCTACACCGATAACTCTTCATATCACGGAACGGAAATCCTGCGACAGCTTCCGTTGGCCGGACTCGAAGGACACATCAGCTATTCCTTCACCCCCAGCGTATGGGCCTCCTTGGATACGCGTTACTCGTTCGGTGGCGATACTTACGTAAACAGCTTGCATCAGAATGATGCACAGCAGAATTTCATTCTAGGGAGCGAGGTCGGCGTTTCGCTGAGTCCCCAAAACCTGTTGGTTTTCGAGTTCGCCAGAGCACTCGTCCACGACAACGGCCCGGCTGCCACCGGGTTCGCCGTGAAGTACACCTACAGTTGGGGCAAAGGCTATCGATAATCGCACGACAACTCGAACTCCTGATAAGTCGGATAATCGGGCCAGTTCGTACGGGGACCCGCTAGTCCGGTCAGCGCATTTATCAGGGGTTGAGGATTTTTCGGCAGAAGATGCCCGGCATTTCGGAGTGACTCCGATATATCGGGCGCGCTCCCGCTGACCGAAATTCAGTCCTGCCGCAACTGGTTGCGTTTTCAGCGCATTGCGCGGTTCCAAGGAACTCCGATGTGGTGCACTGCTTGCATCAACGGTCTGTGATTCGCCCGATTCCGAAGGCAAACATGACTGGTCCTGCGGTAAACCATCACGCTGAGGGCCCCACATTCCCAAGGAATGCCCCTCCGGCTTTCCACGTTCTGATCAAACCCACGGGCGCCATCTGCAATCTCGATTGCAAATACTGCTTTTTCCTGTCGAAAGAGATGCTCTATCCCGGCAGCCGTTTCCAAATGGCCGAAGACCTTTTGGAGACGTACCTCAAGCAGCTTCTGGAAAGCCATCGAGCTCCGCAAGTGGATGTGGCCTGGCAGGGCGGTGAACCAACGCTCATGGGATTGGATTTTTTCAAGCGGTCAGTTGAGATTGTGAATAAGTTAAAACGTCCAGGCCAGCAAATCCAATACGCGATCCAAACCAACGGCACGATGCTCGATGACGAGTGGTGCGCGTTCTTCAAGCAAAACAATTTCCTTGTCGGCTTAAGCGTGGATGGACCCAAGGACCTTCACGACGTCTATCGCGTGAACAAGGGTGGCGCTGGGTCATTTGATCAAGTGATGCGCGGACTAAATTACCTGAAGAAGCATCACGTGGACTTCAACATTCTCTGCACCGTGCACGCCGCGAATCAACATCATCCCTTGAAGCTGTACCGTTTTTTCCGCGATGAGTTAGGCGCGCAATTTATCCAGTTCATCCCGATCATCGAGCGCGCGAGTGCATTAACGCTGCCGATAGCCAATTTAGGGTGGAGCGAACGCCCGGGCGGCGACCGGCCTCTCTATGTAAATGAAGGCAACCTGGTCAGCGAACGTTCTGTGGAAGCGGGGGCATATGGACAGTTCCTCATCGCCGTTTTCGATGAATGGGTGAAGCAGGATGTCGGCAGGATTTACGTGCAGCATTTTGACTCGGCCCTTGCGAACTGGGTCGGGGTCCCGGGCGCGGTATGCGTTTTTGCCGAAACCTGCGGACAAGCGGTCGCTCTGGAACATAACGGCGATCTCTATTCCTGCGATCATTTTGTGGAACCAGCTCACAAGCTCGGCAATATTCGCGAAACTCATCTGATTCAGCTGCTCGCTTCCCCTCAGCAGATCAAATTTGGCCAGGACAAGAAAACTACGCTACCCCGCTACTGCCGCGAATGTGAAGTGCGTTTTGCGTGCCACGGCGAGTGTCCCAAGAATCGTTTTATCACGACTCCCGATGGCGAGGACGGGTTGAATTATTTGTGCGCGGGTTACAAGGCGTTTTTCAACCACATTGACGGAACGATGAAGATTATGGCCACCCTGTTGCGCCGCGGCCGATTCGCGGACGAGATCATGCAGTTGTCTCTGGTTGAAAAGGAAACGCTATTGGCCTCCGTGGCGGGTGGAAAGACTCAGCAGACCGCGACGGCGCGGCAGTAGATACGTTTGAAAGCAGTGGCGCACATCGGGCTGCCGCTTACTAAGGACGGAGGCCAACATGGCTAATGCAGACCGAGATCGTTCGAAACTTCCCCTACCGGAATTGCCTTTTCGAGGCAAGATCGGCAAGACGTATTTGGATTCCGAAATGGACTGGCCCAGGGTTCCCGCGCCGCCCGAGGGTGCTCCAAATGTTGTCGTCATACTGCTGGACGATGTGGGCTTCGGCCAGGTCAGCACTTTCGGCGGTCCAGTGCCGACACCCGCGCTCGAGAAGCTCGCCGCGCGCGGCCTGCGATACAACCGCTTCCACACCACCGCAATCTGCGGCCCTTCCCGCGCGGCATTGCTCACCGGGCGCAATCATCATAATTGCGGCTCGGGTTTTCTGGTCGAGTGGGCCACCGGTTTCCCCAGCTACAACTGCATGATCCCCAAGACCACCGCCACTATCGGCGAAGTGTTGAAAGGCAACGGCTACAGCACCTCATGGTTCGGCAAGGACCACAATACTCCCGACTGGGAGAGCAGCGTCGCGGGCCCATTCGACCGCTGGCCGACCGGATTGGGATTCGACTACTTCTATGGCTTTATCGGTGGCGAGACCAACCAGTACTATCCGGTGCTCTTCGAGAACACGACTGCTGTGGAGCCGGACAAGACGCCCGAAGAGGGCTATCACTTCATGACAGACATGACCGACAAGGCAATTCACTGGCTTCGCTTCAACAAATCGGTCGCACCGCAGAAGCCTGTCTTTCTCTATTTCGCTCCAGGAGCAGCTCACGCCCCGCACCATTCGCCTCGCGACTGGCGCGAGAAATTCAAGGGTATGTTCGATGCCGGATGGGACGCCGTGCGCGAGGCGACCTATCAACGGCAACTCAAATTGGGAGTCATCCCGCCCGACACGGTTCTAACACCGCGTCCGGAGTGGGTTAAACCGTGGGATTCGTTATCCGGCGATGAAAAAAAACTCTTTGCGGCGTTTATGGAAAACTTCGCTGGCTATCTCGCGTTTGCGGATCACGAATGCGGTCGCCTGCTCGACGCCATCCAAGAACTTCCTGACGCCGACAACACGCTCATCTTTTTCATTGTGGGCGACAACGGTGCGAGCTCCGAAGGAGGCTTTTCGGGGACGACCAATGAGGTGATGAATCTCAACGGCATCCCGTCCTCTCTGGCAGACAACATGAAGATCCTCGCCGACATCGGCGGGCCGCATACCGAGCCGCACTACCCGGTCGGCTGGGCGTGGGCTGGCAATGCGCCGTTTCAGTGGGTCAAGCAGGTGGCCTCTCATCTGGGCGGGACGCGGAACCCGATGGTGGTTTCATGGCCCGCAAAGATCAAGGATGCGGGAGGGGTTCGCGACCAGTTCGCGCACCTGATAGACATTGCGTCCACGATTTTAGACGTCGCCCACATACCAGCGCCACAAAGCGTCAACGGTGTCGATCAAAAACCGATGGATGGCGTGTCTATCGCTTCGACTTTCTATGACGCCAAGGCTCGGCCAGTGCGCGAACGCCAGTATTTCGAGATATTCACCAATCGAGCCATCTATGACAAGGGCTGGATCGCCTGCGCGCAGCACACGTTGCCATGGCGCCAGGACTTGGCACCAGGGCATTGGGAGAACGATCGGTGGGAGCTTTATAACCTCGACGAGGATTTCAGCGAGGGCAACGACTTGGCAGCCAAGAATCCAGCCAAGCTTGCGCAACTGAAGGCGCTCTTCGACGAAGAGGCCGCGAAGAACCACGTATATCCGCTCGACGACCGCGGCATCGGACGGGCTTTTGTGCCGAAACCGTCGCCTGGAGGCTCAGACCCTAAGCGCACCAAATTCACATATTACAGCGGTGCTTCCCGGTTGGCCGAGACTGCGGCGCCGAACACGAAGAACGTTTCGCACAGGATCACAGCGCAGATCGACATGCCCACCGGGGGCGAAGGAGTGATTTTGGCGGAAGGGGGCATATCGGCTGGCTTTGCGCTGTACGTTCAGAACGGCAAGCTCGTCTACCATTACAACTGGTTCGAACGCGAGCGCACCAACCTCGTCTCGAACATTCCCGTTCCCGTCGGCAAGTCTACCGTCACGATGGAGTTTGCCTACGACGGCGGTGGACTGGCCAAAGGTGGCGAGGCAGTCATCGGAATCAATGGCAAAGAAGTGGGCCGGGCCCGGATTCCCCATACAGTCCCTGGTCGCTTCGGCATCGACACCTTCGGCCTGGGATCGGACACCGGCTCTCCCGTCTGCAATACCTATCAACCGCCGTTTCCATTCACCGGAACCGTCGAGCGCGTTGATATCGAACTCGGTCCGCGTAATTTAAGCGTGGAGGATGAGAGCAAGTTGAATGCAATGCACACGGCATTCGCTGGCACACACGAGTAAGGGACACACAGGCCCTTGACTTACAAGCCTGCGTTGCACGTTTCAGAAGGGGAGATTTCTAGTGCGCGGGTGTTGCGAGCGCCGACGCGCCAGCGCAGCTGGCGAGGAAACTGTTTTATCGCAGGGGAAAGTAAAAGGTAGTCAGTACGCGCAACTTTGAATCTCTTTATGAAAATTTAGAGTGCTGAGACTTTAATTACAAGATTCCTGAAAGTCAAAAATACAAGGAGAGCAAAATGGGCGATCAAAAGATAGCTGGTGCTCCGGGTACGCCGCTGGTGCTGCCTCGTCCGGACTTCCACTTCCCGGGCAACGTCGGTCGCACCTACCTCGACTCGGATAAGCCGCAGTTCCCCCAGCCGGTCCAGGCTCCGAAGGGTGCACCGAATGTTGTGCTTATCCTGCTCGATGACGCGGGGTTCGGGCAGTTCAGCACGTTCGGCGGCGGAGTCCCATCGCCAACGATGGACAAACTCGCCGCTGAGGGCCTGCGATACAACCGCTTCCACACGACTGCCCTGTGCAGCCCGACTCGGGCCGCCTTAATCACCGGTCGCAACCACCATAACGTGGCTTCCGGCGTTATCGGCGAGATCGCGAGCGGATTCGACGGCTACACCGCCGTGCTACCCAAGAGTGCCGGCAGTGTCGGTGAAGTGCTGCGGCAGAACGGCTACATGACCGCCTGGATCGGCAAGAACCACAACACGCCGGCCTGGGAGTCGAGCGCCGCAGGTCCATTCGACCGCTGGGCCAACGGCCTGGGCTTCGACTACTTCTACGGCTTCAATGGCGGCGACATGAACCACTGGAACCCAATTCTGTTCGAGAACCGCAACCTCGTCCCTGCCTCGACTGACCCGAACTACTACCTAACCACCGACTTCGCCGACAAGGCGATTGCCTGGGTGCGGAAAGTGAAGAGTATTTCTCCGGATCGGCCGTTCTTTCTTTACGTCGCGCCCGGCGCCACGCACGCCCCGCACCATGCGCCGAAGGAGTGGATTGACAAATTCGAAGGTAAATTCGACATGGGCTGGGATGTGTATCGCGAGGAGACGTTCGCGCGCCAGGTGAAGCTCGGCGTCATCCCGCCGAACACGAAGCTGACCGAGCGCTCCGAAGGGCTTCCTGCATGGGACTCGTTGAACGGCGATCAGAAGCGGCTCTATGCCCGAATGATGCAGGTGTTTGCCGGCTACGGAGCGTGCGTGGATTACGAAATGGGTCGCATCATTGACGCGGTTAAGCAACTGCCAGAGGCTGACAACACGGTGTTTATCTACATCGCTGGCGATAATGGCTCCAGTGCCGAGGGCGGCCTGGAAGGAACGCTCAATGAAAATCTTTTCTTCAACGGGATCGCGGATCATTGGCAAGAGGAACTGAAATTCATCGATGAGATCGGCGGCCCGAAGCACTTCAACCACTTCCCGGCCGGGTGGGCGCACGCGATGGACACTCCACTCCAGTGGACCAAGCAGGTGGCCAGCCACTTCGGCGGAACTCGCAACCCGATGATCGTATCTTGGCCCGCACGAATCAAAGACAAGGGCGGGCTGCGCAACCAGTTCCTCCACATTATCGACGTGGTACCTACCCTTTACGAATTGATCGGCATCACGCCGCCAACCGAGCTCAACGGCATCGAGCAAAAGCCGCTCGACGGCATTAGCTTCGGGTTTACTTTCGACGACGCGAAGGCCAAGAGCAAGCGGGTTACGCAGTACTTCGAGATGGCCTGCAACCGGGGAATTTATCACGACGGCTGGATGGCCTCCGCTCTGTCGTTCCCTCCCTGGCAGGCAAATCGCGGAAATTTCGACCCAGACAAGCAGAAGTGGGAGCTGTACAACATCGAAGAGGACTTCTCACAAGCCAACAACGTCGCTCAAGCTAACCCGGAAAAGCTGCGGCAGCTTCAGGACTTATGGTGGGTGGAGGCGGCGAAGTTCCAAGTCCTTCCGCTGGATTGGCGCGGCGTCGAACGGTTTAACAGCGAACTCATGGGTCGGCCCAGCCTGATCGCCGGGCGGAAGAAGTTGGAGTATTTCCCTGGCATGATAGGGCTGCCCGATGGCAGCTCACCACCGATGCTCAATAAGTCATGGACGATCACGGCGGACATCGAAGTGCTCGACGATGGTGGCAATGGCATGATCATTACCCACGGAGGTGTCGAGGGTGGCTACGGCCTCTATTTGCGCGATGGGAAGCCGACATTCGTTTATAACTTCCTGGGCGTAGAGCGCCCCACGTTTGCGGCGAAAGCCCCCCTGCCAAAAGGCAAGGCGAGACTTGTGGTTGATTTCGCCTACGACGGCGGCGGCATGGCGAAAGGGGGAACCATCACAATGACCGCCAATGGAACCAAGGTAGCTGGAGGGCGGCTCGAAATAACCATCCCCATGCAATTTACGCTCGGCGAAGGACTCGACATTGGCATGGACGTGGGTTCTCCGGTGGACTTCACCTACAAGCTGCCGTTCAAGTTTACGGGCAAGATCGAGAAAGTCACGATCGAGCTTATTGCTCTGACTGCTGAGGAGGAAAATGCCCTCAAATTAAAAACCCAGGCGGCTGTGAAGGCGGCGCACTAATTCTTCTCAGTCGCACCCTGCTTGAGGCACGTGTGAGAACGGCCACGACTACCAGCCACCGTTCCGGTTCGCCGGCACGACCAGCAGTAGGACTATGGACGTGGGCGGAAAGATGGTCTGGGACGAGGAACAGAGGTTCAAAGTCATGTTGGCGCGGCAGTAGACACATTCCAGTTAGCCAGCGCAAACCGCGCGTCCCATCCGCACAGAAATTTAGAGCATAGCCTGATTCAAAAAGGGAGTCACCCCGTGAGCGAGCAAGATAAAGTTCAGCGAACAAATCTCCCGATTCCAGATCTCCCGCGCGTGGGATTGACAACCTACGACGCCAGAGACCCGGACACCAAGTACCCTCCGATTCGAGAATTGCGTCCGCCGGCGGGCGCGCCCAATGTTCTCGTGATCCTCATTGACGACTGCGGTTTCGGAGCGACCAGTGCCTTTGGCGGACCCTGCCAAACACCGAACTTCGAGAAGCTCGGCGCGAACGGTCTGAAATACAACCGGTTCCACACAACCGCGCTCTGCTCACCTACCCGCCAGGCACTCCTGACCGGTCGCAACCATCATTCCGCAGGCATGGGTGGAATCACCGAAATCGCGACCTCGGCACCCGGCTACAACTCGCTCATGCCGAATACCATGTCGCCGCTTGCGCAGACGCTGAAGCTGAACGGCTACTCGACGGCGCAGTTTGGGAAATGCCACGAAGTGCCGGTTTGGCAGACCAGCCCCATGGGTCCGTTCGACCACTGGCCCAGCGGCGGAGGCGGATTCGAGTATTTCTATGGATTCATTGGTGGTGAGACTAATCAGTGGTATCCAGCACTCTATGATTGCACGACTCCAGTCGAGCCGGAGAAGACGCCCGAACAGGGCTATCACCTGACCGACGATTTGACCACGAAAGCGATCAAATGGATTCGCCAGCAAAAAGCGCTCATGCCCGACAAGCCGTTCTTCGCTTATTTCGCGCCGGGTGCCACGCACGCCCCGCATCATGTGCCCAAGGAATGGGCCGACAAGTACAAGGGCAAGTTCGACCAGGGCTGGGACAAGCTGCGCGAGGAGACCTTTGCTCGGCAGAAGAAGCTCGGTGTCATCCCGACGGACTGCGCACTTACTGCGCGCCATCCTGAGATCCCTGCTTGGGACACGATCTCGCCCGTGATGAAGAAAGTTCTGACCCGCGAGATGGAGGTTTACGCCGGCTTCCTGGAGCATACCGACCATCACGTCGGACGGCTCATTGACGCGCTCAAGGACCTCGAAATCCTGGGTGGCACTTTGATCTATTTGATCATTGGCGACAACGGTGCCTCTGCGGAGGGTTCGCTTCAGGGCTGCTTCAATGAGATGGTTCCGCTCACAGGTTTCGCGCAGTTGGAGACCGCCGAATATCTCACCGAGCGCTTGGACAAACTAGGTGGAGTCGAGGCGTACAACCATTACGCCGTGGCCTGGGCACACGCGATGGACACGCCCTACCAGTGGACCAAACAAGTGGCTTCGCACTTTGGCGGCACCAGGAACGGAACGATCGTGCACTGGCCAAATGTCATCAAGGGTAAGGGCGAGATTCGCACCCAGTTCCACCATGTGATTGATATCGCCCCGACCATTCTGGAATTGGCGGGCATACCCCAGCCCGTTTTTGTCAACGGTGTCCAGCAACATCCGATCGAAGGCGTAAGCATGGCGTACTCGTTCAACGACGCCAAGGCAGCCGAGCGGCACGAGACGCAGTATTTCGAGATGGCTGGCAACCGCGGCATCTATCACAAGGGCTGGACGGCAGTCACCCGGCACCGCACGCCGTGGATAACTGGTGCGGTCAAGCTCGCCGCCTTCGACGACGACGTCTGGGAGCTGTACGACACAACCAAAGACTGGAGCCAGTCAAAGGACCTGGCGAAGGCGAATCCTCAGAAACTGCACGAATTGCAACGGCTGTGGCTGATCGAGGCGGTTAAATACAATGTGCTGCCGCTGGACGACCGTTTTGCCGAGCGCGCCAATCCCGATATCGCTGGCCGGCCGCAGTTGATCGTCGGTTCCCGGCAGCTCCTGTTCGGCGGAATGGGACGTTTGTCTGAAAGCTCGATCGTCAACACCAAGAACAAATCCCACGCCTTGACGGCCGAACTGGTCGTTCCAGAATCCGGTGCGGAAGGCGTCATCATCGCGTTGGGCGGCATCATCGGTGGCTGGAGCCTCTACGCAAAGGACGGCAAACCGAAATACTGTTACAACTTTTATGGGGTGAATCGGTACACGATCGAGGGCACCTCGAAGATCCCCGCGGGCACGCACCAGGTGCGTATGGAATTTGCATACGATGGTGGGGGTCTGGCGAAGGGCGGCATGGTCACAATATTCGTGGACGGCCAGAAGAGCGGCCAAGGCCGGGTTGATCAGACCGAGGCGATGGTCTTTTCCGCCGACGAAACCTGTGACGTCGGCAACGACTTCGGCTCGCCGGTGACTTATGACTATCCAGCGGAAAAAAAGTTCAATGGCGAAGTGAATTGGGTGGAGATAGACCTCGGCAAAGA
Organism: uncultured Acidobacteriota bacterium; assembly: GCA_963814855.1. Lineage (GTDB taxonomy): Bacteria > Acidobacteriota > Terriglobia > Acidiferrales > UBA7541 > Palsa-295. The sequence goes on along the minus strand of CAWFEL010000007.1, from coordinate 364,055 downwards.
CGCCGTGAACCTCGATCACCTCATCACGCCCGAGCAGCGCGTGCGAGTCGCCATGGGGACTCAATAAACACCGTGAGGGTCGGAAACTGAACGAGGACACGACAGCGCCAGCGTCATTCGTTGCCGGCAGCGGGTCAAAACACAAGGAGAGAAAAATGGACGATCAAAAGATAACTGGTGTTCCGGGTTCGCCAAGCGCCACCACTTCACTCGACGGGAAACAACTTCCGCCGCCGCCCCCGAAATTCGGCGGCGTAATCAAGGACAGCGCGAAGGATTCCACTCCCTGGTGGGCGCCGCGAGTCGTGCCGCCGAAGGGCGCGCCGAACGTTCTGCTCATCATGACCGACGATCTGGGCTACGGAGTTTCAAGCACGTTTGGCGGTGTGATTCCGACGCCCGCGTTGGACCGCGTCGCCAAGGCGGGATTGCGCTACACCCAGTTCCATTCCACCGCGCTGTGTTCGCCCACGCGGGCGGCGCTCATCACTGGTCGAAACCATCACTCGGTGGGCTACGGCGTGATCGGCGAACTCTCCACCGGATACCCAGGCTACGATTCCGTCATCAGCAAGGATAAGGCTACCATCGGCTCGATCTTGCGCGACAACGGCTTCGCCACCTCGTGGTATGGCAAGAACCATAACACCCCGACATTTCAATACAGCCTTGCTGGGCCCTTCGACCAATGGCCGTCCGGGATGGGCTTCGATTATTTCTACGGTTTCATGGGCGGCGAGACCGACCAATGGACGCCTTATCTGTTTAAGGATCACACCCAAATCTCTCCGTGGATTGGGAAGCCCGGCTATAACCTCATCACCGACATGGCGGACGAGGCCATCAAATACTTAGGCGACCTGAACGCAGCGGCGCCCGACAAGCCTTTCTTCCTCTATTACGTGCCCGGCGCCGGGCACTCACCGCACCAGCCCACAAAGGAGTGGATTGAGAAGTTCAAAGGCAAGTTCGACATGGGCTATGAAAAGATGCGCGACGAGATTTTCGCCAACCAGAAGCGACTCGGCGTGATTCCGGCGGATTCCCAGCTCACCCCGTGGCCCGATGGACAGCCTGAGTTTGGCGGCGCCAAGCTGCCCAAGTGGGACTCGCTCTCGCTGATCGAGAAGAAATCCCTTGCCCGCCAGGCCGAGGTCTTTGCCGCATATGTAGCCTATGCCGACTATGAGACCGGGCGGGTAATTCAGCAAATCGAGGACATGGGGAAGCTCGACAATACACTCATCATTTATATTTGCGGCGACAACGGCAACAGTCCGGAAGGCACCGTCGTCGGGACGTTCAATCAAATGACCGCTTACAACGGCATTATTGACGGCCCGGCGATCAAGCCCGTCGAGGTGATGAATGCATTGCACTATGAAAACTGGGGCTCTGAAAAAACCTACCCGCATATGGCGGTGCAGTGGGCGTGGGCGTTTGACACCCCATTCAAGTGGACGAAGCAGGTGGCGTCGCACTTCGGCGGAACGCGGCAGGGCATGGCCATATCATGGCCTGGCCACATCAAGGATGTGGGGGGCATCCGCTCGCAGTTCCATCACATCATTGACATCGTGCCGACAATCCTCGAAGCCATCGGCATCGAGGCTCCGGAGATAGTCAACGGTATCCCACAGAAGCCTATCGAAGGCGTGAGCCTGGCCTATACGTTTGACAAGGCGAATGGCGCCGCGCCCTCGACACACACCACCCAGTATTTCGAGATGAGCTGCAACCGCGGCATCTATCACGACGGTTGGTATGCCTGCACGACGCCTTTCGCCGCGCCTTGGCTTTTGGCGACGGGCGCGCTGCCGGACGTCAACGATTACGGCTGGGAACTCTACGACTTAACCAACGACTATTCACAAGACAACGACCTTAAGGAGAAGAATCCGGAGAAACTCAAGGAACTCCAGGCGCTGTTTCTGGCGGAGGCCGAGAAATACCAAGTCTTCCCATTGGACAACAGGGCCTTCGCGCGCTATTTGGACCCCAAACCAAGCCCCACTGCAGGACAGTCCGTTTTCACGTACACGGGAGTGAGGGTTGGCATGCCCACCGATAATGCCCCCAACATTCTGAATAAGGATTACACGATCACGGCGGAGATCACCGTGCCCGAAGGCGGGGCGGAGGGCATGATCGTGACCTTTGGCGGGCGCTTCGGCGGCTACGGTCTCTTTCTGCAGGATGGCAAGCCGGTCTTTGTTTACAACCTCCTCGATCTGGAGCGATTCCGCTGGCAGGGCGGGGTCGGCGCTCTGGTGGGCGAAGACTGGTTTGGCAAGGCGCTCAAGCCCGGCAAGCACACCATTGTTTTTGATTTCAAATACGACGGACCCGGCCCGGGCAAGGGCGGTACCGGCGTGCTCTCGGTTGATGGCAAGGAATTGGACAAGAAAACCATCAAGCACACAGTTCCACTGATGATGTGCATTGACGAGACCTTCGACATTGGGGCCGATTCGCGCACACCCGTCGATCACAGCTACGAGGTGCCGTTTAAGTTCACCGGCACGATCCACAAACTAACTTTCAAACTCGGGGCTTCGCAGCTATCTCCAGCCGAACAAAAGACTGCTGCGAAAGCGATCGCAACGGCTCACGACTAGGCGGGCGGAGCGAACTATTTGAACTTGAGGGGAAAATATCAAGAACCGTACAGCTGCGAAGGCGATGTCAAGAGTCTGAACGATCTCGCTCTTAATTTTCCTTCGCGGTGTAGTTCGCAAGTGTCCGACCCAGGAGAAATCAATGAATCGTAGCGTCGCAACTTCGAACGGGAAACATTTTACCCGCAGTATCTTTGGTCCCAATTGCAAACGCGTGGCGATAATTGCCGCGCTGGCATTCCTCTCGGCTGGGGCTGCGATCGCCCAATCGAGCGAGATGCAGGAAAAGCTTGCAGCGGTGAAGCAGGCCATGGCCGCAAACACGCAGAGATTGCACCAGTTTCAGTGGACAGAAACAACGCAGCTGACTCTGAAGGGTGATCCGAAGCCCGCATCTCAGAAACTCTGCCAGTACGGACCCGATGGGCAGGTTCAGAAGACTCCGATTGGGCCTCCGCCTCCGGAACCCAGCGGCGGCAGATTGAAGAAAAGAGTAGTTGCGAACAAAACCGCGGATATCACCGATTACATGGACCAAGTTAAAGACCTTCTGACTATGTACGTGCCTCCCGATCCCCAGAAGATGGACCAAGCCTTTCAGGCCGGCAAAGCCTCATTGAATCCAAATGGCGGACTCGTAAATTTGGTGTTCAGGGATTATTCCGTGCCTGGAGACCAAATGACTCTCACGTTTGACCCTGCGGCAAAAAAGGTCCTCTCTCTGAGCGTCAACACCTACATGGGCGACGCGAAAGACGCCGTTACGTTACAGGTTCAGATGGCGAGCCTGCCCGACGGCACCAACTACACGCAGCAGACGATTCTAAACGCGAGCGCCAAGCAGCTCGTAGTGACAACGACCAACGCCAACTATCAGAAGCTCGGCGGGTACTAATCCAGCAAAGCGAAGGAGAACCGTGATGGGCCAGAGCCACTTTACCCTGAGTTTTCCCTTAAAGACGCCAGCGGACGCAAAGGCACTGGCAGATCAGCTCCCACCGTTGATGCCGGCGCTATTTAAGGCCGAAGATGCAATCGGCACAATTCACTATTCGCGCTTCACAGTACTGAGCGAGAAGACGCTTCTCTTTCTTGGCGATTTCGACGGCGCATTCGGTGATTTGATGGCTGCTTTGGCGAAATCCTCAGGGCCGCTGTTTGATGCAATCTTTCAGCACGTCGTGCAGCCGCCGGCCACTCCGGTCGCCAGTAACGCCGATGCTTTCGTGGAGTGGACCGCGGCGCATCTTCTCCATCCGGTCAATCTCTACACGGCCTATGCGGACGGGACAGCTCAAGAAATCAAGGCGTTGGCGGCAGCTGCGGGCGTTGGCGGGAACGGTGAACTGAATCCCTTTCTCGTAATCCTACCCATGAAATCGAAACTCGCTTTCGTCGAAGTCCAATTGATCTTGCGCGCGAGAGGACACGGCACGACGACTGATCTGGATAAAGTCGGCACACCTCACTTCGCACAATTTGTGCCCCTAGAAGACAGTCAAATCGGCTTCTTTACCGTGTACGACGGCTCGTTCGATAAATACATTGCCGATTTCACCAAGAATATCGGAGAGGTCTTCGATCTGTTGTTCAAGTTCACCAAGGGCGCACCACCCTCGCCGTGCAGAAAGTTTCTTCAGGAGTTCATTGACTTCGCGAACGCGGCAAATCGCACTCCTATCGGGTTCTACCAGGCGTACCCGGGCCTATCGGTTCAGGACATTCATGCCTTGATCTCCGATAGCAAGTCACAATCCGCCTCGGCTAACTAACGCGAAGCAATCACTGAAGACTGAGATCAAGGAGTAGGCATTTCGTGGGCCAGGACGACAAGACGGTGTCGGCGCAGCCAAAAGCAGGCGGCGGGTTGTTTTCCCACTTGTTCCATCGAGGCGAGCATGGCGCCTCTGGTTCGCGATCCTCGCTCGACCTCGGCGACATTCAGGGGTTCATTCTTCGCGGCTACAGGATGCCGATGGTGCGGCATTTTTTGTTGTCGGTAGGCGTTCCAGCGGAGGCGCGCAAATTGCTCGCGCGTCTCGTCAGCGGCGACGAGACCGACGCGCCGCAGATCACGACGGCCGAGGACTGGCACGTTGGATTCGAGCCGGGACCCGGAGACAATCCCTCCGATACCCCGCGGAACAAACCTGACTATTGCCTGAATGTCGGGATTACGTGGCCGGGAATGATCGCGCTTGAGATTAAAGACCGCGTGCCGACGCTTGCTTTCAAGTCGTTCGGTGCTTTCATTTCGGGAGCCGCCCAACGAGCGTCACTCGTGGGCGACACCGGACGAAATGGACCCGAGAACTGGATCGGTGGCTTTGGCAAAGGACTCGATCACATTCTGGTGACTCTGCACGCCCTCAGTCCCGATGCGATGAGGTCGTATAGCGACAGGCTCACCACGCTGTTCGCCGAAGGCAACGCCTTTCGCGAGATTTGGCGCACCGATGGAATGGCCTTGATGGAAATGAAGGATGGCAAACCGATTCCCACTTTCAAGGTTCACTTCGGATACACCGACGGCATCAGCATCACCACGATCAAAGGCGGCCCAGAACGATATCCGGCGGACCATCAGAAGCCATGCGAACCGTGGCTTTTCGTTCTGCAGGACGATGCTGAAAACTACTTCGTGCCGGAGCCTCGGGAACTCGGACTGAACGGCAGCTTTGCGTGCTTCAAGATGATCGAGACGGACGTTGTTGGATTCGAGAAATTTCTTCAGTCGAATAAAGACAAAATAGACCCCGAGCTCCTTGCCGCAAAGATTTGTGGACGCTGGCGGAATGGTGTTCCTCTCGCGTTGTCGCCAGACACAGATAGTCCGCCGGGAGGCATTTCGCCCGAACAGATGAACAACTATGAGTACGTGAATTCCGATGGGTCAGGCGACCCGAGGGGTCTGCGCTGTCCCGTGGGCGCGCACATGCGCCGAATTAATCCGCGGGGCCAGCCAGTCACAGGCCAGGGCGAACCCGGTGGCAGCAATAATACGCACCGGCTGATTCGTCGTGGTTTGCCCTACGGTCCGATGTATGACCCCACGAAACCTTACGACGGCATCGAGCGCGGGCTTCTCGGTTATTTCATCAATTCGAGTTTAGAGAATCAATATGAGTTCGTGCTCGGCCACTGGGTGAACGATAGCGAATTCGCCGGGGCAGTCCGGCTGCCGCCGAAAGCCAAGGATCCGATGATTGGCACGCAGGATCCGGCGGAGAGCATATTCGCGATTCCCCAGGCGAATGGGGCGCCACCGATCAAGATCACAGGGTTCTCAAGCTTTGTGACGACGAAAGCCTCTGCCTACTGCTTTTTGCCAAGCATCACGGCGATAAAATTTATCTCCAAACTGTGAATCGTTGCGAGGAGGGCTCACGCCCATGCTGTTTCTAACCAAATGTTTCGGAGTGACGGCCAGCGACGCTGAACGGAACCTCGCCGCGGAACCAGCCCTTATCGAGAAAATCACCGAGAAGGTTCTGATCATGCAGTCGAGAGCCGCTGCCCAACAACACCGGCCGCTCGCCCGAGGGACTCATGCAAAGGGCACGTCTGCCCGAGCCCAGTTCGAAGTATTTGACGTCACCAGTGGACGCGATCCGAGTCTGGCGGCTCGGCTTGCGAAGGGTATATTTTCGAAGCCAGGCGTCTATCCCGCGATCGTCCGCTTCGCAAACGCGGATTCAAACGTGAACTCTGATTTCAAGCCCGACGTGCGAGCGTTGTCCATTTCGGTGGACCTCACTCGGGACGGCACGTTGGTTACTGACGCGAACGTCAGCCGCCAGGATTTCTCGCTGCAGAACACCACTACTCTGCCCATAAATGACTCACCCGCATTTCTGGCAATCATGAGCCTGCTTACGGCTTCCAATCCAGGAGTCGGCCTGTGGAATCTTCCTTTCAAGGACAAGTTGCGAGTGTTCAGAACTCTGGCATTGGTGCAAGTGCAGGAACACCAGAAAATCGAGCCGTATCAAAAATTGCGCTACGGAAGCAATACACCGTTTCGCCACGGGCCGACCGAAACCGTGAAGTATTCGGCGACGCCTTTCCCGGACAATCCAGGGCGCCTTCTGCAAAAAAGTAACCCGAACGCGCTGCAGGACGAGATCGTCCGGCACCTGAAGGAAGACGGCAAGATGAGCAGTTTCGAATTTGGAGTCCAGTTCCTCGATCCCAGCAAAATGACCTATTGGGGCAAGCTCCACGACACCAACTTCTGGACCGAGAACGCCAGTCTCAAATGGAACGAGGCCGAAGCGCCTTTCTACAAGGTCGGGCGGCTGACCCTGCTGGCAAATTCGCAGCTTCTACAGGAGGCCGGCGCTGCAACTTATTTTGATGTCACCGGGAACTCGTTGCCGGATAGCACGCCCGTGGGGAGCATCAATCGCGCCCGCCGCGCAGGGGAAGTTGCCAGCAGAAAAGCACGCATGCGCTCGGGGGACATTCCCGAAACACAGAAGGAGCAAACCGCAAAAGCTTCCGTTCACTCTGCATGAACACGTCCATCGTCGTCGCAGCGGCATCGCTCGAAGTTATCATTGGCATCTGTTTTGTCATTTTGGCCGGCGTTGTTTGCCGACTGTTGTTCGCGGTTGCCCCGGAAGGCTTACCGATCGCGCTGCTGCTCTGCACTGGTGTGCTGGTTTTAGGGCTCTGTATCGTCTGTCTTTGCTCGAATCTCGACGGACCGCGCCGAGGTGCCGTGCGAGCTCTTCTTGTATTCAATTTTGGGACCGCTGTCTTCTTCGCGTCTATCGCCGTCCACACTTTCTTCCGGGGCGTTCTGCATTGGCCGTACGTCGCATCGCGTGCCTTTATTGTTGCGGCACTGCTACCGCAGTTTCTGGGTAAGGGTTCCCGCCAATTAGTGCCCTTGTAGCAGGCACAAAACGAATAAGCTGCGTCGTCCTTAACTGTGGCGTCGTTTACGGCTTTGGCAAGGGAAGGTGGAATGCTGGGCTTATGACCTATATTTGCGTGTCGCTAAGTTTGATCGGCGGTTGGATCGGAAGTGCGACCGGCACATTCTTCAACAAAAAGCTCGAGAACCTCGCAACGAAGCAGGATATCGCGGAGTTTACTCGAATCACTTGAGACATCGAAGCGGCAATCTCAAACGAGATGTGGGTTATTCAAAGAAACTGGCAGGCCCGACGAGATGTCGGGTATGAGCTGGCAAGAAAGGCAGCGAGTTTTCGGGAGTCAGTGATAGGGCTGCTCGCAGTCTGGCAGACCATGCACAAAACACCGGGAATGATGGCAATACCGAACCCCAAGGGTGCGACCGCCCTTGAACGCCATAAGAACGCTACGGAAAACTTCTGGCAAGCGAAATTGGTCGCTGCGCTGCTTCTAGATCAACGAGTGATTACGCAGGTTGAGGGAGTTGAGAGTACAGGCCGCGTTGCGGTTGCTCTTACCCAATCACCGGACGCCCTACCTGGTGAACAAGGGAAAAGAGTCCTGGCGATGAGGGAAGCCGTGGACAGGGGTCGCGAATCGTCGGAGATGACCTGCTCAAAGGTGAGGCGAATCCGCATTCGGTAAGTTAGGGCGTGCCTGACCGTCGCGGTGACTGATCAAAAAACTCCGCAGAGTTCACCTAGTGCAGGTTCGTGGCTTTCGGAAACGCATGGGAAATCCGAATCTAACGGTTCTCAACTCGTACAGGTTGGGGAGCCACTTCCCCGTCAGCATCTGACAAACCATTTCCTCTTGGGGCCCAAAGGTGAGGGCGCGCGCGCGATGGCTTTCTTCTTAATCTTTCAGTACAACGAGCGGTACCGCATGAATTTCGTCTTCGGCCTCGGCACGTGGAATAACTTCTGCACGAAGCGCGACGGCAAGTGGGTACTCCAGCCGCTCAAAGTGAATGGGTGAACGGACCGGAACGCAGTGCTCTGGGGTCTGCGACTCTCGTGCGGCTACGGCGAGACCCAAGATCTCAGGAAACGCGTCGCCGGTGCACCTGACCCAAGCAAATTCCAAGACTTACGCCGCGGTGCGGGGTGTCCTTCGAATTGGATGAGGAGCCGGCCGGGGTTGATTCACCACGCGAAGCGGGCTCGGCTTGGTGCATTCCGAAGCGCGGAGAAGCAACACTTCAAAATCACGCTCCGAAATAGATGCCTTCACCACTCCAGAGCCGGGTTTGGTGGCCATGCCGCCCTCCCACTCTCAGAAATCTAATAAAAGCGCCCGTTAGTGAGCGGAGCGTATTCCCTGCCTCAAATCCTGTCAAGTGGTTTTAGCTGCTATATATAGTGTAGAACTGGTAAAGGGGGCGCCCGTGACGGCCTAGCTCAGCGGGATCGTTGAGAGGAACGTGGGCAGTGCGAGGACAATCAGGAATCCGCTTAGGGCGTAGGTGCAAATTGAAACAAGCCCGAGCGGAAGTATCGCGATCAGGACTGGGTCGCGCCCATTTCGGTACATGTTGAACATCATTCCGATGGCGCGAATCTGCATCCACATCGCCATCGGCGCGTAGAGCAGAACCGGCCACACTCTGGTCGGTCCCGTGGGACCGAAATGGGCCGCAGCCAGCATCGGAAATATCAAGGCCATCGGCAGCAGCGTGAGTCCCGCCGCCATCCACCCCATCTTTCTTCTGTCGTCCATGTATCGCAGCGTACCTCATGCCTTCAAAGCGAACGAGCAGGTACACCGCGCCGTGTGGCGAAACCGCCAACAACTTGGAACACTCGCCTGATATTTTGGGGCAACCGCTCCGGAAGTTGAGGTATCTTATTTTCCGGGTGCGTCCTCCGCGCCCAAACCGCTGCGCCAGCGGCAAGCCCCACGACACGGGGCATCCGGAGGCATCGCTGGGGAACCTCCCGCGTCGCTGATCCGGAATTTCACCCTGCACCAAAGCTACGTACTGTTTTGCTCAGGGTCTATCCCCGCGGAAGCCAAAGCGTTTCCGCCCGGGACACAGGAGGATTCAATGAAACGAGTTATTGCTTTTTGCGCCGTGCTGTCGCTCGCTCTATGGCTGAGCCCGGCGGTTCACGCGCAGTCAGATCAAGTAATTCCCGGTACACAGGTGCGTCTCACGCTCGTTGACGGACTGAGCAGCAGCGTCGCGCACAATGGCGACCCCTTCACGGCGATCGTCGCGGAACCAGTATTCTCGGGTAATCAGCTGATCCTGCCCGCAGGAGCCAAGGTTCACGGGACAATCACCACGGTCGAGCGTCCCCGATATTTCTCGATGTTTAAAGGCGGCGCTTCGATGAATCTGGCGTTCAGTTCAATCGAAGTCGAAAGCCGAATCTTCCCGGCGAAGCTGAGTATTCTTTCCATCTACACTGGCGGAACGATGGCGGCCAAGCAGCGGAAGGACCTGAAGACTGTCGAGGGCGAAGTCGTCCAGGAAAATCGCGGAGTCACAGGCGACATAAAGGACATAGCCATCGGAACGGCGGGCGGTTCGACCGTCGGACTGATCTTCAGCAACGTCCTGCGCGGCACGATATTTGGACTCGTCGGCGGAACAGCGTACGTGGTCGCGAAGAAGGGCAAGGAAGTTGAACTGCCAGCGCAAACGGGATTCCTGGTGCGCATGGATTCAACCCTTTCGCTTCCACCTACGTTACTTCATAACGCGTCGTACACTTCCGGCGGCAACTAACCGGCAGAGCGCTCGCGCAAATTCACCCATACTCGTTTGTCTGGCGTGATCCCACTCCGGACAAATGGGACGACGTTTTACGCCCTGGCCCGAACGGCGGATTCCTTGTGCACACTTTTGAGGAAACGGTAGAGGCTTGTCCGGCCGATGCCGAGCATGCGTGCTGCGCGCACGCGGTTGCCGTGGCATGTCTCAAGCACTCGCTGGATATGCATGCTCCGCAGTTCATTCAGCGGCATCGGCCGCCAGTCCCCGTTCAGCGTTATCGCGGAGTTTTGTAATTTCCGCAATTTTTCCGCCAGGTCGTCGAGCGTCTTCGTCAGGCGTCGGTAATCGAGAGGTTTACAGACGTAATCGTAGGCGCCATGCTTGATTGCCTCGATCGCTGAATCCACTGAATGCGCCGCCGACATCAGAATTACGTGAACTCCGGGATCCTGATGCAAGACCTGCTCGAGAAATGGCAGGCCATCCATTCCCGGTAACTTGCAATCCGCAAGGATGACTCGGCAACTCCCCAGACGGACTTTCTCGAGCGCTTCTTGGAAGCTTACGGTGCCAACCGCTGGAAATCCGGCTCGCCCCAGCGAGTCTCGTATAAAGGCCATCTGTGCCGGATCGCCCTCCACCACGCAGACTGTCAGGTTTCTTCTTGCCGTTAAGATGCCCGGAGATTGGACCGCAAAGTTCATTTGAAGTGGATAGGCAAGGCGTGGGCCAGAATGGCCGTTGGCGCACGGCGGGCGAAGTTATGCGGGGAAGACTCCGAGGCGATCGAACGAGAACTGACAAGACGTGTGGATTCAGACGGTTGGCTGAGAAAACGCGAAGTGGGCCGCAGCTGGCGCGAGAGGCCTTTCTTTTGTGGCTCGACTCACGCGAAACCAGATTCCATCCCAAATTGGAACCGCAGTTTCAAATTGGGCCAAGTTCAGAAAGTCGCGGGGGAGCCAAGCGCGGGTGCAGTCGCATTCGCGGGCGAATCACCCCCAGCGCGAGCCCGGATACAAAAGTGCGAGCGCGAGTCCGAAAATAGCCCCGAAGATCCTGTCATACAGAACCCACGCGAGCACGATTCCCATCATTCCGAAATTTTGACTGCTGGTCCAATCGAGGAATCGCAGCGCAGCGCCCTGGCTCATCAGCAGCGTGACACCGGTGTGGCCATCGAGCGGCGGCACCGGCAAGAGATTAAACGTCCCGAGAAGCACATTCAGAACGAAGAGAATGCTCAAGAAGGTCGCGGCGAACTCGGCCATTCCCGGGCCAGTCGCCTCCGTGATGTGCGAGAAGCTTACCGACTCCGGCATGCGCAGGTATCCGAGCGCCATGCCTCCGCGAATCCCAATAGCCGCGAGGATTGTCAGCGTGAAATTTGCCGCAGGTCCGGCCAGCGCCATCCACGCGGCGCGGCGAGGAAACCGGCGCTGCCAGTCGGGATCGTATGGCGCGCTCGCCCAGCCGAACATCCAGTGCGGCGGCAGAATGTAGGTCGCAATCGGCACAATCACCATGCCGAACGGCGATCGGCGAATGTGCGGCAACGGATTCAGACTCGCCTGGCCTCCGTGAAATGCCGTGGGATCTCCGCCAAGACGCGCGACTAGCGAATGCGCGCCTTCGTGGCAGGTCGTGGAGAATAGAAAAACGATGTACCAGATAATTCCGAGGGCGATGAAATCCGGAGCCATGGCGCCCGCAAGACTAGAACGGCGGCCCGCAATCCGCAAGCGTTGATCTGCGTCGCGCAAACTAAAGCGCGCAAATTTCGTATCCCGCCATCTTCTTTCGCGGTGCAGACCTGTATGCTAGACTCCGCGAAGCGGTCGCATCGCAAGAAAAGTTTCGATGCAGACCGGCGATCGGTGGAACTTCGGGCTCTGTGCAACGATTCCCCGCGAACCCCGCCAGGCCCGGAAGGGAGCAACGGTAGCGGGTCAGCTTCGTGTGCCGCGGATCACCCGAAGTTCCTCTTATCGCTGCCTCCCCGTGAAAATCCCGGGGACGAAAACAGGATCGAATGAGCTACAAAGTCATCGCCCGAAAATATCGGCCCCAGACGTTTTCTGAAATCGTCGGGCAGCAGCACGTCACGCGGACGCTCGCCAACGCGATCGAATCGAATCGCGTCGCGCACGCTTACATTTTCTCGGGCGTGCGAGGCGTTGGCAAGACCACCGCCGCGCGCATTCTGGCAAAGGCTCTGAACTGCGCGAACGGCCCCACGGCTCAGCCGGACGGCACATGCGACTCCTGCCGCGAGATTTCCGCGGGCACCTCGCTCGACGTTCTTGAAATTGACGCCGCATCGAACCGTGGCATTGACCAAATCCGCGAGCTGCGCGAAATGGTCCGTTACGCGCCCGCATCAAGCCGCTACAAAGTCGTAATCCTCGATGAAGCCCATCAGCTTACCGACGAGGCTTCGAACGCCCTGCTGAAAACACTCGAGGAGCCGCCAGAGCGCGTCGTGTTTATTCTGGCCACCACTCGCGCCGAGGATCTGGTCGAGACGATCAAATCGCGCGCACAGCTCTTTCAATTCCGCGCTCTCACCTTTCAGGAAATTTCCGGCCAGATCGAACACATCGTAAAGGCGGAAAATCTCAAGATCGAATCCGCCGCCGTGGCAGTTCTTGCGCGTGCGGCGGAAGGCAGCCTACGCGACGGGCTCTCCTTGCTCGAACAGGCGATGGCATATGCCGGCGACGATATTTCGGACGCCCAGGTTCGCGAGCTGCTCGGCGTCGTTGCCGAAAGCGTGCTCGACGATCTCGTCGGCGCGATTGCGGAGCAATCCTCGGAACGCGCGCTCGGACTCGTTCACAGGCTCATCGCCGACGGCCAAAACCTGCAGCATTTCTGCCGCGAGGCGATCCGTCACTTCCGCAATCTGCTCGTCGCCCGCGTATGCGGCGCCGATTCGGAACTTGTTGCTGCGCCGAAGGACGAACGCCCGCGCCTGGCCGAACATGCCGCGAAATTCAGCGAAGAAGACCTCACGCGCTTCTTCAACATCCTGCTCGAAACCGATGACGATTTGCGGCGCAAACCGGACCCGCGCTTGCACCTCGAGCTGGGCCTGTTGCGGCTCGTGAACGCGCAACGGCTCGCGCCGCTCGAAGAAATCCTCGGAGAGCTGCGCGGCGATGTGCGTCCAGCCCGGGTAACTCAAGCGCCGTCGAGCGTGCCGCCGCGAACGACCGCTCCAACGCAAGCTGTCTCGGTTTCATCGTCAGGCGCAGCCGCCGTCCGGATGGCTCCGGCGCCAGAAACGAAACTCTCCGTCGCGCCATCTGCAGCTCCAGAGCGTTCAGTGTCAAATGTTCCGCTGCCCGCGTCTGCGCCGCGCATCGTGGCGCGCGCTGCGGAGGGTGGCGCGAGCGGATTGGCTGCCGCACAGTTGGACGCCGTCAAGGCAACGCTCCAAAGCTCCAGATTGCTGTCTTCTTTTCTCGAGCACGCCACGCGCTGCGAAATTGAGGCCGGTGAGTTTCGGCTTTTTTTTCACACCGAGAATCGTACGCTGACGGAAATGTTACCGCGCGAAGCGATGGAGCGTTTGCGCACAGCTGTTCAGGAAGTCGTGGGCCAGCCTCTGCGCGTCTGTGTTAAACTGGATTCCGGGCGAGCAGGAATGGGACGCACTTCGGAATTGCGCGCCCGGTTTGAAGAAGATCCGATCGTTAGGGCGATGTTGGAAAAATTCGGCGGCCAGATTTCAAAAGTGAAGCGCCCGGGCGAGGAATAACCCATGGAAGTAAAAGCACTGCAGCAGATGCTCTCGCAGTTCCGGCAAGTGCAGGAGACGCTTGAGAAGCGCATTGACGGACTCAGCGTCGAAGCGTCGGCCGGAGGCGGTATGGTGTCCGTCAAGATGAACGGGCAAAAGCAGCTGACCGAAGTGCGCATCGAACCGGACGTCTTCAAGGCAAAAGATCAGGAAATGTTGCAGGAGCTGCTTCTCGCAGCAGTGAATGAAGCCACGCGGCGCGTGGACGACGAGCTTTCCAAGCAGATGAAAGATCTCACGGGCAGCGTGCCCGGAATCATGGGCCTCAAAATCCCAGGCCTGTTTTAATCTAAATTTCCTCGTAGGACCGCAATTCTCTTCTCCGATTTCAATTCCGCTCTTATGTTACTGACCGTTTTGATGCGTCCCAACAAAACTTCGCGAAAGAAAGAGGCGCAGGTTGCGCTGCGCCTCCCGTGGATATTCAGCAAAAATTATTCGATAGCAGTTATTTCGCCGGTGGTGGAGGCCCGCCCATCGAAGTGCGGTGAAACAATCCGATGAGGACCGTGCCCGTGAGAACGTGCCCGTCCATCGCCTTCTGAACGTCGTCGCGGCTCGCGCCCTTCTGAAGATCGAGCATAGTGTCGAGTGCGAAAAGCTCAAACGTGTAGTGGTGAACCGGTCCTGGGGGAGCGCATGGCCCAAAGAAAGACGGCGAACGGGCGATGTTGTTCGCCTGCGGAGCCACAGTCGAATCGGCCTTCATGCCCTCCGGCAGCGAAGTCGCATCACCGGGGATATTGAATACCATCCAGTGAGTGATATCGTCGAACGCTTTTGCCGCATGCGCGTCCGGATCGTGCAACAGCAGCACGAAACTCTTCGTCCCGGCCGGCGCGTTGACCCACGAAAGCGGCGGCGAAACCATTTTGCTGGCGTCCGGCGGGCCGCCAGCCATTCCCGGCACGCACGAGTACTTCTCCGGGTACGGGCTAACGTCCGTGAACGCGGAACTGCTAAGCTGCAGCGGCGGTCCCATCGGCGGACGTCCTCCGCCTCCTCCGCCTTGCGCCAGGGCCGGAGCTACGCCGGCTGCCAGCAAAAGTGTCAAAATAGTGAGCGGTCGCATGATTCTCATTTGCATTCCGTCTTTCCTCCCTTATCCGCTGCTGGAAGCATTCCAGAGTCGGTTCCCCCGCAAACGCACCACAAAGCGCCTGGATTGTAACTCCCGCGGAGTCGGGCGCGCAATAAATCATCCGAACGTGAGACGGCCGGTCCCCGAGGCGCGTTTCCCATCTGGCGAAAACAGACGCGACTCTGAGATAATAGTCGCTCATGCCTGATTTTGCTCCTTCCGTCACACGATTGATTGATGAGCTGAAGCGTCTGCCCGGCATCGGGCAGAAAACAGCGCAGCGCCTTGCCTTTTATCTGCTGCGCGTGGAGAAAGGCCAGGCCCTCGCACTTTCCGACGCGATTCGCGAAGCCAAGGAAAAAGTTCGCGAGTGTTCGGTCTGCAATAACATCACGGACAGCGACCCGTGCCTTTTTTGCAGCAGCGCCACACGCAGCAGGAACACGATCTGCGTCGTCGAAGAAGCAACCAATATTCAGGCCGTCGAAAAGACGCGGCAGTTCAACGGGCTTTACCACGTGCTTGGCGGCGCGCTTTCACCCCTGCAGGGTGTTGGGCCCGACCAGCTGAAGATCAGGAGCTTGATCGAGCGCCTCAAGGGCGGCACGGTTGAGGAAATTATCGTGGCCACCAATCCCACCGCCGAAGGTGAAGCGACCTCCGTATACCTTTCAAAGTTGATCAAGCCGCTCGGCGTCCGCGTCACGCGCATTGCCATGGGCATTCCAGTCGGCTCCGATCTCGAATACGCAGACGAAGTCACCATGATGAAAGCCATGGAAGGCCGCCGGGACGTCTAGGCTTGGCGCCGCCTGCTTGCGCCCCTAGTTCATCCGCGAGACCTCTGCCGATCTGAAGTTACCCTTTCGCACCACCCTCCCAGCCCACGCCACCTGCGCCAAACACGGGTGCTACCCTTAATTCCTACCCCTCGGAGGCCCAGGTGGTCGAGTCGTTGCCCATGGATGACGCCAGCACACAGAAGCGCCGAAGCACGCGCATCGTGCAGGCCGTGCCGATTACGGTCGCGGGTGTGGACGCGCTCGGCCAGCCATTCAAGGAACGCACCACGACCGTGATGGTCAACGTCCACGGGTGCAAATACCAGTCCAAGCACTACGTTCCCAAGAATTCGACGATCAAGCTCGAGATTCCCAGTCCCGATCCCTCCCTGCCGCCCCGTCTCGTACAGGGGCGCGTGGTATGGGTTCAGCGACCGCGTGCCGTCCGCGAGCTTTTCCAGATCGGCCTGGAATTCGAGGTCGCAGGAAATGTTTGGGGGATCGCGTTCCCTCCAGAAGATTGGTCTGGCTATCCGGGCGACGAAGGCCCGGCCGCCGCCGCGCCGCCCGAATTCGCCGTCGCTCCAGAGACAAGCTCATCCGCGGCGCCTGCGACCAAGGCTCCGGAAACTGTCGCAGCGCCACCGATACAATCACCCTACGTAGCTGCGCCGGCTTCAACGCCGTCATCCGAAAGCAAAGTACACGTGATGCCCGGGCCAGCTCCGTCTCCCGCAGCGCCATCTTCCCCGTCGCCTGAAGCGCAGCTCGCCACCGCGCGGCAGATGGCCAAGATGGTCGAAGACGCCAAAGAGACGCTCGATAAGACGCTGAAGAGGGGCGCTCAATCCGCGATCAACGACGAAATGACGATCGTGCGTCAGCAGCTTGACGTCCAGCTCCACGAAGCAGTCGAGCGCGCCATTAAGGTCTCGATGGAGCGCGTCTCCGAGTCAGCCGTCAAGAAAGTGGTCCAACAGGCGGCGGAACGCACCAATGCCATCGTCGAGGAAGCCCGCAAAGCTAGCGATACCAACGCCGAGAATCTGGATGCCAAGGTACGCCAGGCCGTCGAGCAGGCGGTGAGCAGTGTTGCAGACCAGGCGGCCAAACAAGCCGCGGAGCACGCAGCCGCGCACAGCCTAAAAAATGCTGTCGACGAAGCCGTCGAGCGCGTGATTTCACAGCGTGAAGCCGCCGCTCCGTCGCTGGGAATTCTTGCATCGCCTGAAGCGGCGCAGCAGCACCTCGATCAATGGAAAAAAGATCTCGAGGAAACCGCGCAGAGCGTTCGCGCCCGCACAATTGACGAGACGCAAACCGACGCCGTCGCCGCCAAGCAGCGCTGGAACGAAGAATTCGAAGCGGCGGTGAATGGAGCTTCGCAGAACCTCGGCCAGAAGATCGGCGAAGCTTCGCAAGCGGCGCTAGCGCAGGCGGAGCGGGAAATTGCCGAGCGCCAATCCGGCGTTCGCGCGTCCATGGATGAAGCGGTCGCCAATGCGCAGGCGACCATTCAATCGTTGGGCTCAGGAATCGAGCAGGAACGCGCCCGCGTGGAAGAGGCGAAGACGCGACTCGAGGAAGCTGCGCGGTCCACGGTCGAGGAAACTCGCCGCAACCTGGACGACATCGCAGCCGTGCAACATCAGGAAGCAGTGCGTCGCGCCGATCAAGCCATCGCCGAACGCGCGCAACAGATCGAACCGGCACTCCGGAATTCCGCGCAGCATGTAATTGACCGTCTCACCAGCGAGCTCGATCAGAAGTTGGCGCCAAAAATCGAAGAGGCGCAGAAAGCCACCTCTGGGCTGACCGAAGCTGGCGAACAGGCCGCGCGGCTACAAAGCTCGATTCGCGATCAGGTACAACAAGCATCTGACCAGGCCGCGGAAATTGAAGCGATGGTTCGCGAGCACGCCCGGAAGGCCGCCGAGCAGGCTGCTCAGATTCAGACGGCCGCGCGTAACCAGGTCCAGCGGGAATCCCAGCAAGCCGTCCGGGAGTCGCGCGAGCAGATTCAGCGAGACTCGCAACAGGCCGTGCAGGATTCGCTCGAACGCCTCAAGCAGGAATCCGCAAAGGTCCCTGAAGAGTTCGAGCGCTCCGTTCGTGCAACTCTTTCCAAGGTGGAGGAAGAGTTCGAGCAGAAAAGCGTCGGCGCTCAGCACGAAACTTACGAGGCGCTTTCCAAGGCAGCCGACTGGTATCAAAAGAAAGCGCACACCACGATGCAATCCACGCTCGAGAAAGCTGTCGAGCAATCCACATCCGCGCTGCGTGGAAAGGCGGCGGAGATTTCAAGCCTCGTGGCCTCCGAGCTCGACCACTACCGCCGCTCCTACGTCGAGCACAGCCAGGCGGAAATCGAAGAGGCCGCAAAAGATATTGTGGACCGCGAGCGCGCCAAGCTCGGCGAAAACGCGGAAATCGCGCACGCCGGCTTCACGGACCGTGTCCAGCAGGTGACGGGCGATTCGCTCAGCCGCTTCGAAGAGGCCTCGCGCCAGGCGCTTGAAAAAGCGCGCTCCGACATGGAGTACAACCGCGAAGGCTCTCTCACCGCATTTCAAAAGACTCTCGAAGAAAAAATGTTGCAGAGCGTCGAGCAGGCGCAGGTTCACCTGCAGGCGCAGGTCGGCCCGATTATCGAAGCTCTCGAAGCGAATCGTCAGAGGCAAAATCAGGAGTGGATGGAGCAGCTCAAGAAATCTACTAACGAATCAATCGAGCAGTACAAGTCGCGCCTCGAGAACGCTTCCAATTCCTGGCTGCTCGCGTCCGCCACCACGCTGGGGCAACATTCGCAGACCGTTCTCGACACGCTTGCCAAAGCCGCCGAAAAACGTATGCGGGAGAGCGTCGCCGGTGTTTTGGCCGGGATGGGCGACACACTGAAGGACCGCCTGATGGGAATTTCCGAGAATATCAGCGCCGAAGACGCTGATGATGACGAACTGCCCCCCGCGAAAAGGTAGCTTCCGCTCGACTCCGAACACAGGCCCTTCTCGTCGCTTCCTTCTCGTCGCTTCCTTTTCGCCGCGTCCGCGAGCCTCGATCCCCGATTTCAAATTTCGCCCGTCGCCCCGGTATAATGGCCCTCATGGCGAATCATTCGTATCTGAGTGTTTGGTGCAAGGATTTCCCCGAAGAGCTCATCTTGGAGCGCATGGGCGCATTTCTCGAGACCGTTCCCTTCTCGGCGACGAAGCCGGGCTTTACGTATCTGGCCATCCGCGCCGTGGACGCCACCGAATCCCCGATTCTGGAACAGGACCTGCGCGCCGTACCGCACGACGCTGCCGGAATTGTCGAAATCGCGCGGGATCAGGTTCACAGCGATTGCTCGTATGAGGTCGGCTGCCACTGGGACCTCGCCGTTTTTGACGCGGCTAACGGAAAATCCAAGGTCGAGCCGCAGCCGCTGGAAATCCTTTGTCGCGGCGAAGACTACGACAACAGTTTCTGGCGCGAAAGCGGCCATTTCGAAGTGAATCTCGGCTTCGAACACCTTTACACCGGCCATGCCGGCTTGCTCGGCATCCGCCCGGGACCGAAGTCTCCCGCGCAGAGTCCCGAAGAGGCGCGCTTCCTGGAAGCGATGGCATGGCCCGAAAACCTCGAAAAATATCAGGAAAAGACGCGCGAAAACATCCGCAAGCTCCTCGATTGGGTCCGAAGAATCGAGAATTCATTGCCGATTGAAAAGGTCCGGCTCTGGTCGGAGGGCGAAGAAAATTTCGAGGCCCGCCTCGATGAAATTGTGGCCGCGCGCTGACCCGAAAGAGATTTGGAACAGCCCTTCCGCGAATGGAATCAAAACGCTAGAATCTACGTTATACAATCGGAATTCGGATCGGCCAGAAGGTGCCACAGCGAATGCAATGGAACTCTAGACGTGCGGCCGCAATTGAAGCGAATAGCTGGTCTGCCGCGTCCAATACTCGCAGATGAGCGCCATCGCACAGCCCGTCTCCACAGCCGCCGCGCGGCCGGCACGCAGGCCTTCAGGATGGTCCCAGCTTAAGCTGTTGCTGCCCTACGTTTTTCATTACAAACGCATGGTCGTGCTCGGCTTGCTGGCGCTCACGATGACTGGACTGGTAGGTTCGCTGCCGCAGTTAATCAGCGGCACGATCATTGATTTACTCCACGGAGCGACGCGACCGCTTTCGACGCTTTCAGGAACTGCTCGCGCCGTCCTCCATCCTCTCTTCGGAATCTACGCGCCGCTGAGCCGCCATGCTTTGGGTATCTATTGCGTGATCCTCGTGTCGGTGATGCTGGTAAAGGGATTTTTCTCCTTCTGGACGCGCTGGATTCTGATCGGGGTCTCACGCGAGATCGAATACGATTTGCGAAACGATTTGCTCGCCCGTCTCCTGGCCATGGATCCCGAGTTCTATTCGAAGAACCGCACGGGCGATCTGATGTCGCGCGTGACCAACGATCTGAACGCGGTGCGGATGGTCTTAGGTCCCGGAATCATGTACACGGCCACGACCATCGCTACCATGGTGATGGCCATATATTTCATGCTCAAGCTGTCGCCCGTATTGACGATGTGGGTTCTCATTCCCGTTCCGTTCGTGGCCTTCGCCGTGAAGTATTTCGGTCAGATCATTCATCGCCTTTCCGAGCAGATTCAGGCTGCCCTCGGCGTCTTGTCCACTCGCGCACAGGAGAACCTCACCGGCATGCGCGTAATCCGCGCGTACGCTCAAGAGAAATCCGAAATTGCATCTTTCGATCAGGCGAATCGAGACTACGTCAGCCACAACATAAAGCTCATCTCTTCCTGGAGTCTTTTCTTTCCCGCGATCACAGCGCTGATTGGCTTCACGGTCGTAATTCTCCTTGGAGTAGGTGGAATTCAGGTCGCGGACCAGCGTATTTCGATGGGCACTCTTCTCGCCTTCTATACGTTTTTGGGTCAACTCGTTTTCCCGATGATTGCGATCGGATTCGTGACCAACATCTTCCAGCGCGGTGCGGCTTCTATGGGCCGATTGAATTACATCCTGACTGCGGAGCCCAACATTCGGAACGAGGCGGCTCTCGAAGAAGGGATTCTTCCGGCAAGGCGCGGAAGCGAACGGCAGCCCGAGCGTCCTGTCAAAGAATCAACGAAAGCGGCTTCTGATATTCGCGGAGAAATCGAATTCCGCCATTTGACGTTCGCCTATCCGACTAGCTCGAACGGAAATTCCGGACCGCCGGTCCTCAGCGACATTGACCTGAAGATTCCGGCTGGTTCGACATTGGCAATCGTCGGCCCGACTGGTAGCGGCAAGTCAACTCTTGCCGCCTTGGTGGCGCGCCTGTGGGAAGCCCCGCCAGGAACTCTGCTAATTGACGGCCGTTCGATTCGCGAATACTCGCTTGAAAGTCTCCGCCGTGCGATTGGATTCGTCCCGCAAGATACCTTCCTGTTTAGCGAAACGATCCGCGAGAACATTGCGTTTGGAGTAGATCTCCTTAACGAAGAGGAGATCCTCGATGCGGCGGAAATCGCGACCATCTCTGGCGAAATTCTGAGCTTCCCGAAACGCTACGAGACGATGGTCGGCGAACGCGGCATCACTCTTTCCGGCGGCCAGAAGCAGCGAACGTCCCTGGCACGCGCGATTCTCCGACAACCGAAAATCCTCGTGCTGGACGATTCGCTTTCCAGTGTGGACACCGATACGGAAGAGCGAATTCTTAAGCAACTCAGCGCCGTGATGCGCCAGCGGACCACAATCCTCGTGGCGCACCGCATTTCTACCGTTAAGAACGCCGACCAGATTATCGTGCTGCGTGAGGGACGCATCATCGAGCGGGGCACGCATGAACAGTTGCTGGAACTCGGCGGCTATTACGCCGATCTTTATCAGAAGCAGCTGCTCGAAGAAGAGCTGGAACGCGAATGAGCGATTTCCGCGAGGAAGAGAAACTCGGAAAACTGTACGACACGCGCCTCACCCGTCGCCTGTTCCAGTACCTTGCGCCCTACCGCTGGATGGTCGTCGTCGCCGTGTCCATGTCGCTGGGCGTTTCGGCCATGGGCATCCTGGGCCCTTACCTGTTTCACGTCGCGGTGGACAGTTTCATCGTGCCTGCGACCTCTCACCTGATCTCGATACACGCAGCAATGGTCGGCATCGTGTGGGTCGTCTTCGCGTATTTCGGGTCGTTACTCACAAACTTCGGCCTGCAATACGCTCAAGTGCGAATCATGCAATCGGTCGGACAGAAAACGATGTACGACCTCCGCAAGGAAATTTTCGAGCACCTGCAGCGACTGCCCATGAGCTTTTTCGACCGCAGCCCGATCGGGCGGCTTGTAACGCGTGCGACCACAGATGTGGACGCCTTGAACGACCTGTTCGCCTCGGGTGTCGTCGCCATGCTCAACGATTTTGTGCAGCTCTTTGGCTTGGCCATATTTCTGCTCTGGTGGTATCCGATTCTCGCTCTGGCCACACTCTCTCCGCTTCCGTTCATGATCGTTCTCACATATTTCTTCCGGAACCGCGTTCGGGAGGCGAATCGGAGAATCCGAACTGCTATTGCGCGGATTAATGGCTTCCTTCAGGAACACATCAGCGGTATGGCCATCGTCCAGCTCTTCAATCGAGAACGGAAATCGCGAAAGCAATTCGCCGAGCTGAATCGGATACACATGGAGGCGTACAAAGATACGATTGACGCGTTCTCGCTGTTTTTTCCAGGAGTCGAATTCCTTAGCATGGGCGGTATCTCGTTGCTTTTCTGGGTCGGAGGAGCGCGCGTGATAGCCGGCACGATCGAAGTCGGCGTCCTGATCTCGTTCATGATTTACGCGCAGAGTTTCTTCCGCCCCATTCAGGACCTCAGCGAAAAATTCAATATTCTGCAAGCCGCCATGGCTGCCTCGGAGCGCATCTTTGGTCTTCTCGACGAGCCGATCCCAGCTCCCAATCCCCACCCGCACGCGCTCCGGGCTCCGCGCGGCGAAGTGGAATTCCGCAACGTCTGGTTCGCCTATACCGGCGGTGCGGAGCCGAAAGACGAAGACTGGGTCCTGCGCGACGTTTCCTTCCGCGTCGAGCATGGACAGACACTCGCGATCGTCGGCCACACGGGCGCGGGCAAAACCACGATCATCCAGCTTCTACTGCGCTTCTACGACATTCAGCGCGGCCAGATTCTGCTCGATGGAGTGGACATTCGAGAAATAGATTTGCAGGACCTGCGCCGCTTGTTCGGCATCGTCCTGCAGGACCCGTTCCTTTTCACCGGCACGCTCGAATCCAACGTCCGGCTGGGCACACCGAACATAGACCGCGCGGCAACCGAAAGTGCGCTCAAAGAAGTCGGCCTCGGACCGTTTGTCCAATCTCTCGCGAAGGGCGTCGAAACGCCCGTCACGGAACGCGGCGGCACGCTCTCGGTCGGGCAGCGCCAGCTCGTCAGCTTCGCGCGCGCCCTCGCGCACGATCCCAAATTCCTGATCCTCGACGAAGCCACGTCGAGCGTGGACACAAAAACTGAACTGCTGATTCGCGAGGCCCTCGACCGCCTGCTCACCGGGCGCACCTCTGTCGTCATCGCGCACCGTCTGAGCACGATCCAGCACGCGCACCGCATTCTCGTCTTCCACAAGGGCCGCTTGCGCGAACAGGGCTCGCATCAGGAATTGCTGCTTGTCCGCGGGATTTACTATCGCCTCTACCAGCTGCAGTACAAGGAACAAGAGCTGGGGGTGCCGGTAACGGACGGAGCGATGCCTGGATTCCCGCAACCGCCCCAGCCATTGTCCGCCGACGACTGACGCGGCGCGCTCGCATGACGCCACCTCAAATTCTGATCTCTGCCGGGGAAGCTTCCAGCGACATGTACGCCGCACGCCTCGCCCTCGCCTTGCGCGAACGCACCGGCGCGCATTTCTTCGGAATGGGCGGTCCGCGAATGGCCGAGGCGGGCGTCGAGCTGATTGCCGATTATCACGAGGTCGCCGTCGTCGGCATCGCGGAAGTCCTGCACAAAATTCCATCCGTCGTCCGCGTGCAACGCAGGCTCGCGCGCGAAGCCGTCCGCAGGAAAGCATCGCTCGCAATCCTTGTTGATTCGCCCGGAACGCATCTGGGCGTCGCACGGCGCGTCAAAAACCACGGAATTCCCGTGGGCTACTTCATTGGACCGCAGGTTTGGGCGTGGCGTTCGGGCCGCGTTCGCATCGTGAAACGCCGCGTCAAACACATGGTCGTCATCTTTCCGTTCGAGGAACAAATTTACCGCGATGCTGGCATCCCTGTGGATTTCGTGGGGCATCCCCTCGCGGACGTCGTGAAAGCCACAATGACCCGCGCGGAATTCGCCGCGCGTCACGGTCTTGCCGTGGACCGGCCGATCGTCGCGTTGCTGCCCGGCAGCCGTAGAAGCGAAACGGATCGAAACTTTCCGGCGATCCTCGACGCGTGCGAAATCCTCGCGCGCGAAATCGGCAAGGATTCAGCGCCGCAATTCGTTCACGCTGCGGCGTCCGGACTCGGCCTCGCTCCCTCGCGATCTGGCGGCGCGCACTCGAATTTCACCGTTACACGAGTCGAAGGCGAGTCATACAACGCGCTCGCGGCAGCCGATTGCGCAATCGTCGCCAGCGGCACAGCTACGGTCGAAGCAGCGCTGCTGGGAACTCCGATGGTCGTGGTTTACCGCGTTGCCCCGCTCACGGCGTTCATCCTCCGCCGCATGGTGCACACGCCCTTTTTCAGCATGGTGAATCTCGTTGCGGGACACCGCGTCGTTCCCGAACTTATCCAGGACGATTTCACTCCCACCGCCGTCGCGGCCGAGGTCCGCCGGCTGTTGGATTCTCCCGCGGCGCGCGAGGAAATTAAGGCAGCTCTTGCCGGCGTTCGGGAGCGTCTGGGGACGGGCGGCGCAATCGAGCGCGCTGCCGATGTCTTTGCCCGCATGCTTTAGGTATTCGAGGCGCGGGCAACTGCGCGCGATTATCTGGTATCTTAGCTAAAGGTAATCGTCCTTTTCAGGAGAGATTCCTCTTTTGCTCAAGATCTACCGATTGCCCGCCATTCTGGCGCTGGCGCTGCTGGCCGCAACTTGCGCGCTGGCACAGGCGCCGCACTCCTACCCTTTCCGCGCGACGAATTACGACGTCGAAGTGATTCTCCACCCGGAGGATCAGACCATCCAGGGGCAGGCCAAAGTGGAATTTGTCGCAGAGCAGGTCGCGAAAACGGTGCTCGTCGAGCTGCATCCGGATTTGCACGTCACCTCCGTGAAGATGGGCGGGCAGCCGGTCACCTTCGCGCGCGACAATAATTCCCCGCTGCTGCTGACCGTGGCGCTGCCAAGTACCGCAACACCCGGAAAACAGGTCACCCTGACGTTCGAGTACTCGGGCCCGGTCTCAAGCGAAGAAGACAGCCCCACAAGAGGAGTTCGCTTCGCATCGGTCGAAAAAACCGCCGCATATCTGTTGCTGCCCGCGCGCTGGTTTCCGCTGACCAACTACCCATCGAATCGCTACACCGGCAAATTTAACCTGATCGTGCCGAGCACGTTCGCCGTCGCCGGCACCGGCAAAGCAGATCCCGTGACAATGCAGCCCGGAATCGGCGGAGCTCCAAGTCAAGCATCGTACGTTTTCCACTGCGACCAGGCCGGCCCTAACGGATCGTTTGTCGCGGGCAACTTGCAGCTCTCGCCGGCCCCGACCGAGGGCTATCAATTTTCGTTTTATACGCCTCCCTCGCAGGCTTCCACTGTGGCGTCCTACGCAGGATCGCTCGCGCAGATCATGAGCTATTTCTCGGAGACATTCGGCCCGCTCGGCAACCAGCAGACCGGCGCACCCAGCCTGACCATCGCCCAACTGCCGGACGGATCGCTTGCCGGCTACTCGGCCCCGGGTTTGCTGCTGATCAGCGCTCGTCAATGGACCTCCAAAGCCAACGACCGGATACTCTCGCAGCTTGCGGCCGGACAGTGGTGGGGCGATCGAGTCTTGCCCGCCACCGGTTCCGACGTTTGGATCACCGACGGGCTATCGCGCTACGCCGAAGCCATGTACGCGGAACAATCAGGCGGCGTCGCCCAGCTCAATAAGGCCCTCGAGGATTTCGCCGTCGGCGCTTTGATGTTCGAGGACGCGACTCCAATTTCCCAGGCCGACCGCATCGGGGCGTACTCCGATCCGTATCTTTCGATCGTGGCCGACAAAGGCGCCATGGTTTTCCATATGCTGCGGGCAGAATTGGGAGACGATAACTTTACGGCCCTTCTGCGTGAATTCTACAAGCAGCATGAAGGCAAGACCGCCACGATCGAAAGCTTCGAGAGGATGACGGCTACCAAGGTTCCGGCCGTGAAGTCCGGCGAACCTCCGCTCAATCTGGTTTCCTTCTTTTCACAGTGGCTGAATTCGACCGGCGTCCCGGAATTCACGCTTCAATACATCGTCTATCGCACTCCGAAGGGCTTTGAAGTTATCGGCACCGTCCACCAGGAACTCGACACGTTTCGCATGCCAGTGGAAGTGAAGGTCGAGACCGAGGGCAATCCGGAATTCAAAAAGATTCTGGTCACCGGCACCGCGTCGCAATTCAGACTCGAGACGTTCGGCCGGCCCAAGCCCAATGGCATCTCGATTGACCCGAATAACAACCTGCTGAAATCGAGTCCGCGCCTCCGTGTTCGCGCAACAATTGCGAAAGGCGAGGGACTGGCCACGCTTGGCAAGTATTACGAAGCGATTCAGGAGTACCAGCGCGCGCTCGATGTCCAGCCAACCAATTCTCTCGCGCATTTCCGCATGGGCGAAGCGATGTTCTACCAGAAAAACTATCAGGCCGCCGCCAACGCGTTTCGCGCCGCGCTGGGCGGAGATGGCGATCCCAAGTGGACCCAAGTCTGGGGCCACATCTACATGGGCAAGATTTACGACCTGCTCGGCCAGCGCGAGCGAGCGGTCAACGAGTACAATCTCGCGCAACATTCCAGGGACGATACCGCCGGTGCGCAGGCTGAGGCCGCCCGCTATATGCGCACGCCTTACAACCCCGATGGCACCGCGCCGCCGGCCACCGCCACGGCAAGCGGCAATCCCGCGCAGGTTCCTGCCGCGGCGACAGCCAACCCCGCGGCGGACAATACGCCCACACTCAAGAAACGGTCCGACAGCAATTAGTCGTATCTAGTGAAAGGCGGAACCGGAAGGGCGGGTCCGAACTCGTCCCTCTCGCCTCAACGACGTAAGGAAGCGAATCCGAGGGCAGGCATTTCATCGCTTTTGTAGGAACACAGCTCGCTGCGCCCGCCTTTGCCCCGCTGCAGATCCCCTAGAGCCGGGCGATGCCCTCTTCGTCGAATCCAAGCACGACCCGACCTCCCGCCACCACCACAGGCCGCCTAATCAGATTCGGTTCCTTGGCCATCATCCGGATCGCCTCTCTGCGCGACGGTGGATTCTCTCTCATTTTCTTCCGCCGAAAGATTTCGTTGCGGCTGTTCAGAAAATCCGTGTAGTCGCGGTTGCCGATTAATTTCTCCAGCTCCGCCGAACTCAATTTATCTTTCGCGAGATCGCGAAGATAGAGCTGAAATCCGCGCTTTTCCATGAAGCTGCGCGCCTTGCGGCACGTCGTGCAATTCGGCTTAGGCAGGAATCGGGCCTTCTTGCCTGCCTTTGCCGGCCGCTTCGTGGACTTGCTTCTGGTGCTGGCCATCTTTCGCCTCCTCAATATCGCGGCACAAGCGGATCAACTTCCGTGGTCCAGCGGTCAATCCCGCCGGTCATTGATTGCGCGCCCAGTATTCCCTGCGATCGCGTCCACGCAGCCGCATCCAGGCTGCGCATTCCGTGATGGCAGAAGAAAACAATCTCGCCCGCCCCTGCCAGGCGCTGCAGATTCTCCGGAATCTCGCGCAGCGGAATCAGCACTGCGCTTTCGATGCGCGAAGCGTCATGTTCCCATTTCTCGCGCACGTCCACAAACAGGAATTTGTCGCCGCGCTCGAGCCGTTCGCTCACCTGGCGCGGAGTCACTTCAATATTCGCGAGCAAATCCTCCGTCATGGATGCTTCCCTTTCCCGATTTCAAGCGAACGAATCGGACCTCAGTGCCCGCGGAAGTTTGGAGCGCGCTTCTCGAAGTACGCCGTCAGCCCCTCGGCGCAATCCTCGGAAAGAAAACAATGAAGCTGCAGCCGGTTCTCTTCGTCAATGGCGTCCTGCAATTGCATGTGGGCGTCACCCACCATTGTCCGCTTCACGTCGCGGTACGCGAGGGGCGGTCCCGCGGCTACCCGTTCCGCCAGCTTTCGCGTTTCCTCTTCGAATGTCTCTTTGGAGAACACGCTGGCCACAATTCCAATCCGATGCGCTTCCTCGGCTGAAAGCCGCTCCGCCGTGTAAAACAACTCCGAGGCGCGCGACAGCCCCACCAGCCGGGGCAGAAAAAATGTCGCGCCGAAATCAGGATATAGCCCCAGCTGCCCGAACGCTTGCGTGAAGATTGCCGGCTCTGAAGCGATCCGCAGATCGCATGCCAGCGCCAGGCTCATTCCCCCGCCCGCCGCCGGACCGTTCACCGCCGCGATCACCACCTTCGGCATGGACGCGATGGCCACGCAAATTTCCTTGCCCGTCTCAAGCATCTCTTTGAATTCATTCACAGCGCGACGGTTCCGCGCATCGCGCATGAAATTAATATCGCCGCCAGAGCAAAATCCGCGTCCAGCCCCGGTCAGCACCACGGCTCGCACGGTTTTGTCGTCGCCGGCGCGCAGAAGTCCCTGTACGAGTTCGCGGCACAATGCGGGATTCAGCGCGTTCAGTTTTTCCGGTCGGTTCAGTCGCAGCGTTAATACAGAGCCCGAGCGTTCTTCCAGCACCAGCGGACTCGTGGCTTGTTGGGTTACGCTCATCGCCGTCAATCTCCAGCGCGCCCCTTGCGAAGCGGGCTAGTCTTTTAGATTCTTCAGCAACACAGCGAGTTTCTTGAAGTATCTTTTCTTCACGGCGAGGCTGGCTCCCGCATTCTGGCCGCTCGTTGATGGCAGCACGAATACACGCGCACCATAGAGCAGTTCCTTCTGCAGGCCGAGTTTGCAGGGACGTCCGGTGAATTTTTCATAAACCATTTTCCCGTTGAACGCGATCACCCGCGGCCGCAGCTCTTCCAGTTTCTGCGCCAGCAGCACGCGGCCTTCGGCGAATTCTCGCCGCTCGAGTTCTTCGATCCCGCGCGTCGGCCGCTTCACCAGGTCGGTCATGCCGATGCCGAATTCGAGCATGCGCCGGTCGTCTTCGTATCCGATGGGTTCCGGAATCACGCCCGATTCGTAGAGGATGGGCCAGAAGTGATTGTTGCGTCCCGCGTAGTAGTGCCCCACCCGCGCCGAGCGGTCGCCGGGATTGGCGCCCACCAGAATCATCTTCATACCCTTGCGCAGATAATCGGGCAGCGTCCTCATCAGGTTTCCAGGGTTCTCCGAGCCGGTTTCAAGCCGCGTCTGGCTTCCGGTCCTCTTGCCTTGCTGGGTTGGGCCAGCGGCACCGAAATCTTGCAGGCGCGATTGAATTGGAGCGATCTAGCGTCGTCCGTTATCATAATACATTCCCGGCGGCAAGGTTCCGAAAGCTGTGCTAACCTTTCCCATGGAAAAAACCTCCATGAGTTCCTCCAAACTCGACCCGGTCGCTCGCCGCCCGCTGCCTTCTCAGGTGGTCAAGGACGACGAGTCCGCCCTGGTTGCTGCGGCGAAGGCTGGCGACATATCCGCGTTTGAGACACTGGTGGGCCGCTACGAGCGCAAGATTTTCCGCCTCACCCAGAACATCACCCAGAATCGCGAGGACGCCGAGGACGCCATGCAGGAGGCGTTCCTTAAGGCCTATGAGCACCTCCAGTCGTTCGAGGGCAATTCCCGATTTTATACCTGGCTCGTGCGCATCGCCGTGAATCAGGCCCTGATGAAGCTCCGCAAGCGCCGTCCCAATGTGGTATCGCTCGACGAAGAGGTGAACACCGGCGAAGACA
This sequence comes from uncultured Acidobacteriota bacterium, assembly GCA_963814855.1. Taxonomy (GTDB): domain Bacteria; phylum Acidobacteriota; class Terriglobia; order Acidiferrales; family UBA7541; genus Palsa-295. The sequence goes on along the minus strand of CAWFEL010000007.1, from coordinate 334,094 downwards.
TGGTGCCCCGCGAAGTGGAAGACTGGGGTCCCTCTCCCGCGGACCGCTACGCTCAGACCGAGCTTTCGGACATTCTCACGAAAGTTATTGGAGATCTTGACCCTCCATTCCGAATCGTTTTCCAGCTCCGCGACATCGAAGAATTATCAACAGAGGAGACGGCCGAAGCGCTGGGCCTTTCCGTGCCCGCGGTCAAATCGCGGCTTTTGCGTGCGCGATTGAAGTTGCGGCAAACGCTGAATCAATACTTTCGGCGGGGAGAAAATAAGTGAAGTGCAAAACGATTATCACCGAGCTCGCGGACTATCTGGACGAAGCGCTCGACCCCATCCTTCGTGCCTCGATTGAAGAGCATCTTGGCAAGTGCAAGGACTGCCGCATCGTCGTGGACACCTGCAAGCAGACCATTGAAATCTTTTGCAACTCCGAGCCCGCCCCGCTCCCGCAAACGACTCGCATGCGCCTTCACGAAGCCCTTGCCAAACGCCTCCGCCGCGTCCGCGCCTGATCACCGCAACCCAAAGACTCCCGATTTTTTTGACGATTTGGGCGAACACGTAAGGATCAAGGGTATTCCTGGCTTTCACAATCCAGCAGCAGAGGCAGCGACGTAGAACTCATACGGATCAGGCTTGACCCGTCGGTCCAAGCTATGACGACCTGCTTGCGGCCACCGTTCGCTCCGCTGAACAGCAATTCCACCCGCGGGCCAACAACATGTACCTTAGTATCCTTCTTCTCGTCCTGCTTGAGTACGCGTGCCGCTGTCTTCGTCAACGCTTGGAGCGAATCGCGTGCGTCCCCGGACGATTTGTACCATACGCGAATGATTTGGATAGCACTTCCGTCCTCGGACTCAAAGTTATGAACCGACCCCTCTAAGGCTCCCTGAGGCGGGAGCATCTGCCCTGTAGAAACTTCCACGAACTTGTGATGGCTCGGTGGCACTTGCGGCGCGGCGACGCCTTGTCGTGGGTACGCGCTTGCGCACGACAGCCCCCAACAACAGGAACGCCAATGCGAAGACCCTACTGAAACATTGGAACATCCCGCCCCATGCCTCGTTCGCGCGCCAGTTCGTAGACTCGGCCGCCCACCACGATGTCTTCGATCGCAATTCCATTCGACTTGAAAAGCGTAATTTGACCGGGGCTCGTGCGCCCGGCGGCCTTCCCGGAAATAATGTCCGAAAGCTCGCGAACCGAATTCCATCTCCGCTTGTCCTCGCCAAACGCCAGAATCAGATCGCCAGCCTCAATCTTTGACTGCTCCACGGAATCTGCCGCGATCACATCCGCGCGGCCAACCGTCTCGCTGTCTATTTCGCGCTTGTTTGCGAAATTCACGCCCGCCGCATTGATGTGTACCCCGCGCTCAAGCCATCGCCCGTCCACCACCGGAGTCGCCGACGTCGTGCACGTGATCACGATGTCTGCGCCCCGCACCGCTTCCTCGGCGGTCGCCACCGGCGTCACGGGCACGCCAATTCTCGAGGTCATATCTCTGGCAAATATTTCCCGCCGCTCAGCGTCTCGCCCGAACGCGCGCACAAGCTCGAGTTTCCTCGCTAGCGCCGCCGCCTCCAGCTGCGTGCGCGCCTGCAAACCCGTGCCTATCATGGCCGCCACGCGCGCATCTTCGCGCGCCAACACCCGTGTAGCCACTCCGCTCGCCGCGCCCGTCCGCATCTGCCCGAGATAGTTCGCCTCAATCAACGCCAGAAGTTCACCCGAGTGCCCGCTGAAAAGCGGCACCAGAAATCTCGCGCCGCTCGGCGACACCGTGTAAATTTTCAGTCCGAGGTAGCCGCCCGCAGAATCCGACGCGGCCATGTAGTGCATCACGCCCTTCTCCGCCAGCCGCAATCTTTGGCGCGAATGAGAAACCGCCGTGCCGTCCGCCAGCCTCTGAAAAGAATCCTCCACCAGTTCCATCGCCAGCGGCATGGTCAGAATTGCCTTCACGTCTGCTTCCGTCAGCAGCAACGGCATAGGAGTGACCTCGATTCCGCGGGGAAAGCCCTGCAGTGGGAAAATATCAGAAGTTGAGCCGATAGCGAAGCACGCGCGCTGCGGGCCTGTCGAGGACGAGCAGCTCCTTGCGCATGCTCACCGCAAGCGACGGTGCAGCACGATTTGCCTGCCCAAGTTCCGGCGCCAGATCAATATCCAGTTTCGACCGTCCGTCCACGGTCCAAACGTGTAACATCCGTCCATCGGCATCCATCGCGAAAATGTATCCAAGCCCGACGGCAAATTGATCGCTGAGTTTCCGATCCACGCCGTCCGCCTTCGCATCCACCAGCGAAGTAAACTGCCCTTCGTTCGTGAACCGCAGGATGTGGTTCGACGCAGGATCAACGACATATAGGTAGCCGTCCGGGCCCACGGCGATCGCTCGCGGCTTCGCCTTACCAGTCGGCGCATTCGCGCCCGGCTGCCAGTTGCGGAGCAGCCGAAAACCCGGTGAGTAGGTGAACACGTGGCCCGCGTCCGCGTCGAGCACGTGTATCAAACCATCGTCACCCACGGCGACACCCAGAATATCTTCGTCGCTCGGACGGCTCTTCAAATGCACTTCGTGATACTTATCACCATTGGGAAAGAAAACAAAAGTGCTGCCTCGGCCGACGTCGGTCAGGTAGATCGCGCCGCCGCTGTCCACGGTGATTGCCTGCGGATATTTCAGGCCCGGCTCTCCGAAGGAAAACAGCGGCCTGCCTTCCCACGTGAACTTGTCAATAAAGCGGCTCTCGGCGTCGGCGAGGTAAATGTTTCCAAGCGTATCGGTCGCGATATCGGTGGGTTGCTCCAATTGGCCAGGGTCTCCACCCTTCACGCCCCATGTCGCGATGTACGCAATCGAGAATGGCGGAGGCGTCTGCGCCTGCACGGGTATATTGGCCTGCGAGCAGCCTCCGAGCGCGCCCGCAATCGCCAGCGCAGTCGTTACCACAAGCAGCACAATTACGCCGTGCAGGTAAGCCCGTGAGGCGCCGATTCCGATTTTTTCCGCCATCTGTTTACACATGCTTATTCTTCCGTTTGACCGGCGGTGTGTCGCCCGGCTCCTTCACCCGCCGCACGCTCGTCTGGCGCATCTGATAGAGGCGCTGCTGCGCACTCCCGCTGCTCCAATCCTCAAACGTAAACGACGCATCGCCACTCACCGCCCGCGTGACTTTCAACGGCAGTTTTCCGCACAGGTCGCTCGCCACAAACGCCGTCTCGTACCGTTGGCTTTTCATCCCCCACGTAAACACGCGCATTTGCGTGAAGTCGCACGGCTGGCCTTCCGGGCCTCGCGTGCCGACCACCAGATATTGCGGCCTTAATCCACCCGACGAATCCGGCACTCGATTCAGCTCGAACCACGCCGCGATTCTCAGCCCAGCCGAACTCGCGTAGTCCGGCAGCGGCGCAGGTACGTCCAGGTCCACGAACCGGCCTAGAATCCAGCCGGCAACCGTCGTCTGATCGGCCAGATGCGCTCGAACCAGCCACCAGTCTTCCTTCCTCGTCGCAGGCGCGGGAGCACCAGCGGACTCTCCCTCGTCGCTGCGCACCGCCGCTGGCGCGGGCGCGATGGCCGCCGCTGGAATTTCCACCGCCTGCCGCTCGAACAGCTCTACCGGAACGCCTTTGCCGACCTGCCGCAGGCGCGGCGACTCCCGTCCGGCCACAATATGCAAATTGCTGATCACCTTCGTCGAGCCGCGCGCTTCCACTGGCGACGTGGTTGCCCTCGCCTCCAGGTCTTGCATCTTCTGCCACAGGTCCACGGACAGCAGGTCGCTCTGCGCCACCCATCCAATCAGTCCCGCCGTCGTGCGCACCCTCACCTGTTGCTGAAAGTGGTCCAGCACGTCCACCCTATCGCCGTATTTCAGCGTGCCGATGGGCTCACGAATCTCCGCGCTCGAGTCCCAAAGAATGGCCTGCCGGCTCCCCGCGTAAGCCACATCCAAAACAGGCTTCGAATGGTGGAGCCGCAGATACGCGGCCAGGCAAATCACCAGGACCACCACGAAACCCACCAACAACTTTCGGACCGTTAACGGCACATGCATTCGATTTTCACGCTGAATATGAATTCTACACCAAGGGTCGCGCGGCTCTCCGGGCGGTGCCCTCCTAAATACTGCCAATGTGTCGCAAGAGGTTCGGGCCCGCGGCATTCTGTTACAATCCGGCACGGCGATCCCGATTTCGCCGCCTGGGAGAATTTGAATGCAGTACCTCGAAAGACTGAAGCCGCTCGGACTGCTGCTCCTTCGCGTGGCCGTCGGGATAATCTTCATCTACCACGGTTATCCGAAACTGTTCGGACACACCCGGGAAACCATACAGGCATTCGCCCACATGGGCCTTCCCAGCTATTTGGTCTATATCGCAGGAATTATCGAATTTTTCGGCGGGTGCATGCTGGTTGCAGGTCTATTTACCAGGGTCGCGGGACTGCTGCTGGCGATCGAGATGGCCTTCGGACTATGGAGAGTTCACAACATCATTTCGAACCCCATGGCCGTGGGTAATTACGAATTGCCGCTTATGCTCGCCGTCGCGACCTTCGCGCTTGCCACCGTCGGCGCCGGCCCGATCTCATTCGATCAAGCTCTTTTCCACGAGGGTCGCCCGTACCCGCGCAAGTCCAGATCCAAGGAATAGGCCGGGCGCGATCCAGCTTCGATACCCGTCTTAAGGGATAAATACAAGCCCAGCAACACCTCTTTGGTAAGCGCGTTTTTCACGACTTAGCTGCCAAACTTCTTGGTGTTACGCTAGGCGTGAGGACACGAATTTCTGTGAACGAGTATCGGGTCACCAAATACAATCCAGCATTTCGCGACCGGTCCGGCGCATACACCACGGTTGAGTGGACCCTCTTCAGGCAGATCGGACAAACTTTCTCGGGCGTCCAGCTCACGTCAGAAGTATACGAGCGTGTCGAGGAGGCATACATTCAAGCAGCCTTGAGCTTCCTCAGGGAAAGCGGCCTGCTCTCGATGAAGGTCGAGGGGCTTGAAAATTCTCGGAATCATCCGCTTGAGTTTCAGAACAACAGTATCCTGCCGTTGGATTGTATCGGTGAAATCATTCGTCGAATTTTGCGGGAGGAGTTTTGGTGTCGATTGGAGGGAAGCAACGGCTTCGTCCATTTCGGTTGGGACTTTTATATGTATGTTGGCGTGCCCCATCCATGCCCCACCGCACGAGCAAGGGCAGCCGAACTCGGCTTATACGTTGAGGAATTTGCATCTCCCTACGTCGAAGATGAAGCTAACTCTTGATAACTCGGATTGTCGGGCATCTTAGGCCCAAACGGATTTTTCCGGATGGCGCGTTGCACCTAGGCCGGCTGCGCCGAATGTGGCGCGCCAGATTGCGAAGGCGCGGCAGGCATCGGATAGGGCGCCTTCGGCATGATCAGCCACGCAACGAAGTAACCGATAAACGCGGGCACCACCGGCACAGGCATCAGGACCAGCAGAATCCATATCAACCGGACCAGCGTCGAGTCCAATTCCAAATACTCCGCAATGCCGCCGCATACTCCCGCGATCTTGCAGTCCGTCACTGAACGCATCAGCCGCTTCGACGCGCGCGGTGGACCATCAGGCGCAGCATGTTGCCGTACTCCGCAGAAGTAGCAGAAATTCGAATAGTCCGCGAGATCCCTCTGGCAATTTCCGCAAGTCATGACCGGACCCTCCCGAGCGCGAAAAGCACGTTCCCGCGCTCAATCTCTAATACGAGGCAAGCCCCCCAAAAGTTTCCGCTTCCGGCCTAACAGAGTCCTTGTCTGGGGTCGAGAATCCTAGTCCGGAATCGAGAATTCTTGTGGGTCGTGGCTTTAGCCACGACATAAATGCCAGAAATTAGGCGGCTTTAGCCGCTGAAGTTCCCGTTCTTGCAGTTTCCGCACCTAACCTAATAAGCCGCCAGATCGCGAACCGCCCGGACAATATCCGCCGTCTGCGGCAGAATGGCGTCCTCCAACGACGGGTGATACGCGCAGAACGTGTCCGTCGCAGCCACGCGCCGCACCGGCGCATCGAGATCGCCAAAAAGTTCGTCGGCAATGCGGGCCGCGATTTCCGCGCCGTAGCCCCACGACCGCGTATCCTCGTACGCCACGATCACGCGGTTCGTCTTCGTGACGCTCGCCGCGATCGCGTCCCAATCGTATGGGCTGAGCGACCGCAGATCAATCACCTCAGTCGAGACTCCCTCGCGCGCCAATTCCGCCGCCGCCACTTCCGCGCGATGCACCACCGCGCCATACGTGATAATGCTCACGTCCGTGCCCTCTCGCGCCACGCGCGCTTTGCCGAATGGCACCGTGTAATCCGCGCCCGGATAGGGAGACCTGTTGTATGGCTGCCGGTAGAGATGTTTGTGCTCGAGGAACATCACCGGGTCGTCGGATCTTATCGCCGTGCGCAGTAATCCGCAGAGATCGAGCGCCGTCGAAGGCATCACCACGCGCAATCCGGGAATATGCGTGAAGATTACTTCGCCGCTCTGGCTGTGATAGATTCCGCCGCCCGTCAGATATCCGCCAATCGCCACGCGCACCACCGCCGGGCATTTGAAATGTCCCGCCGAACGCCACCGCATATTCGATAGCTCGTTGCGGAACTGCATCATCGCCGGCCAGATGTAGTCGAAAAATTGTATTTCGGCGACGGGCTTCAGCCCGCGCACGCCCATTCCCAGCGCGCGGCCCACAATTCCTGCCTCTGCAATCGGCGTGTTGAACACTCGCATTGAACCAAACCGCCGCTGCAATCCCTCGGTCGCTTTGAAGACGCCGCCCTTCCCTTTCACCGTCGGCAGATCTTCTTCGCGCGAGCAGTCCGCGACATCTTCGCCGAACACCACGATTCGCTCGTCGCTGGCCATCTCGTCCGCCAGCGTTGCCGAAACCATCTCGACCATCGTTTTCGTCTTGGCGACCGCCCCGCCAGCGGCATGCCCGGCGAATTTCGGCGCAACATCAAACTGCGCACCCGTCGGATCAACGTCCGGCGAATAGACGTTCGCGTATATCGAATCAGCCGGTGCCGGCTGCGCTGCCAGCGCTCGGTCCGTAGCCGCCAGGACCTCGCGATCCACGTCGGCCTCGAGCGCCTCCATCTCGCTTTCCTCGAGAATCCCTTCGCGCATCAGGAACAGCCCGAACTTGGGCACGGGATCGCGCGTCGCCTCGGCATCGCGGGCGGCAGCCGTTTTGTAAAGCTTCTCGTCGTCGGAGAGTGAATGCGAATAAGGACGCGTCACATGCGCGTGGACCAGCGCCGGTCCTCGCCGCGCTCGGCAATGCGCCACGGCGCGAGAAAGAGCCCCATAGCTTTCAAGCGGATCGGTGCCGTCGCATTCTTCAATCGTGAAATTGGGGAAATTCGCGGCGAGTTTCGAAATATTTCCGCCCGCCGTCTGCGCTTCCACGGGCACCGAAATCGCGTAGCCGTTGTCCTCGACCAAAAACAGCACAGGGACTCGCCGCAGAGCCGCCGCATTCAGCGCCTCGAAAAACTCGCCTTCGCTCGTCGAGCCGTCGCCGCCGGAAACGAACGCAAGCTCATCGCGGTGGTGGCTGAGCGAATCACCGAGCGGCGCCTTGCGCGCCTGATCGAGCGCCTTTGGGAACTTGTCGTAGTAGAGCGACGCCTCGGCCGCGCCAACCGCGTGCAGCCACTGCATCCCGGTTGACGAAGCACTCGGCACGATATTCAGCCGCCGGCTGCCCCAATGCGAAGGCATCTGCCGCCCACCAGAAGAAGGATCGTCCGCCGCGCCAACCGCCTGCAGCAGCATGTCGTGAGGTGTCACGCCCAGCATCAACGCCAGCGCGCGATCGCGATAGTAGGGGAAAAACCAGTCGTAGCCCGGCTTCAGCAGCAGCCCGGCGGCTACGAGGACCGCCTCGTGCCCCGCCCCGCTGATCTGAAAGTAGATCTTGTTTTGCCGCTTGAGCTGGATTTCGCGGTCGTCGAGCCGCCGCGAGAGGAACATCGTGCGGTAGATGCGTATCAGCGCATCGCGGTCGAGGCCGTGGTACTTCGAAGCTTCAAATCGAGCCGATTTGGTCCTGACCTGAGAGGCCATCCAGTATGCCTCCGGCTTATGTTCGTGCCGGTTGTACCACCTTCAGCCCATTATAGCCAAATTGCCCGCAGCGCAAACAGCCAACCCCGCGCGGCAGTCACATCCTAGCCACCCAAATTGGCGCCTCAGAACGAGCGCTCTCCCGGGCTGTCTCGCCGCGCCCGCCGTTTCTCTGCTCTCTCTGCGCTTCCCTGTCCTGAGAACGGCCAACGCTGCGCTGAATCTTGTGTGGCCTAAGTGCCCTCTCCGCATTTCTCAGCGTTTATCAGTGTCTTCCTGTGTTCATCTGTGTTCCGCAGTGAATTAACCTCGATCGCCGACCCGGTCATCAATCCAGCAGATCGAAGCGTTCCGCGACTTTCGGATGCTCCGGATCGCCGGTCCGCACCGTCTCCGCCTTGGCCGATTTGAATGGCTCCTCGGCCGGAATCCGGTCAAGCCACCGCTGGTGCGACAGTTTTTCATGATCCGAAAAATCGAGCCGTACCAGCATCCGTACGTGGCTCGCACCCTCGGCGCCCTCTTTTTCTCGGACTTCTTTTTCGCCGACTTCGCGGGCGTGCCGTTCTCGCCTTCGTCCTCCGCGGCCGTGTCTTCCCGCTCGAATTTCAGCGTCATCTTGTTGCCGAGCCGGAATCCCTGCTTCCAGCCCTCGATCTTGTGGCGAGCCTGCTGTGCCGCTTCTTCGTTTGTGCCGAAATCAAAAATGAATATGGATTGTGCCATGCATCTATCTAGCGGCCTTGGAGCCGCGCTGTCAAGCCCCGCTTCCGGTTCAGCGGCTGGTTCGACGCTCTAATTCTCGTCCTGAATCGTTATTTGGAATCGAAGGGGCAGTCTTCAAACCGCTCCTTGCAGTATTTCCAGGTACTCCACTCATCTATGTGGCCAGCACGAATGCGCTGCAGAGACCAATCTGTGCTGCAAGTCACGTCATACGCGCAAGCATCCGAAACTTCAGGGTGCCAAGCCTTATTGATTTGCCAGAGACCGCGGCTTTCCCCTCCATCTCCGATCGCCTCTGGATGGTGCCGGGATTCGTGCGTGACAATCCATTCGGCGACCTCAGGACTTACGCCGCTGGCTTTAGCGGTGCCCTCTATGTACGCCTGAATCCGCAGTCGCCCCTGCGGACTGGACGTCTCCTTCAAAACAGCAGAGGATGACCGAATTGGAGTTACCGTGACTTTATGCTCGAAAGCGTAGGCCAGCGAAGTCCAAAAGATGGCCAGGACGTAGACGACGAAGAGCGTCTTGCATAACCAATGAGTCGGACTTTTCAAAAGCCACCTCTATGTAAGGCCGAGTCGTTGCCGCACCCCAACAATACATTGAAGCGAACAAAAAGCGAAGAGATAAAGTTCCGCCAACCTGACCATCTGCCCGCGAGGCTCCTGCCCATGTTTTCGGTATTCAGGGATTGCATTATTCGTTCCAGCGCGCGAGGCAGGTATGATGCAGGAGTTAAGGGTCTAACGGAATTTGCGATTGGAGGTTCTCCTTGAGAATCCACGTTTTGCGGATTTTGGCGCTTGTGCTGTTGTGCGCTGCGGCGATTCCCTGCCGAGCACAAGATAAGGTGACGATTCTCTATGATGCATTCGGCGAATCGAGGGACCTGACCAAGGATTGGGGATTTTCTGCGTTGGTAGAGCACAACGGGAAGCGGATTTTGTTCGATACGGGCAATAACGCCTCGATTTTCGAACACAACGTGAAGGCTCTGGGCGTAGACCTGACGAAACTCGATTTTGTAGTGATATCGCACCGCCACGCAGACCACACGACGGGACTGCGATATGTGTTGAGCGTGAATCCGCACGTTACCGTGTATGTCCCCGCGGACAGAGCGAATGGCTTTGGGGGAGCGCCGATTCCGGGGACGTTTTTCCGGGCCGATGACAGTTTACCGGCGACGATGCGGTATTTTGGTGGAACGCAGCCCGATGATTTGACCTTCGGCAAGCTGTATGACACCGGTAATTTTGTGTTGGTGAATCAATTGACTGAAGTTTCGCCGGGTATTTTCTTGGTGCGGACGGTTTCGCAGAAAACAGAGACCCTGGAACTGCCGGAGTTGACGCTGGCGATCAAGAGATCGGATGGACTTCTGATAGTGGATGGATGCTCGCACGCCGGGATCGAAGCGATTCTGGAAGCGGCGAGCGTAGTGGATCCGAGGACGGAGGTCGTGTTCGGCGGATTGCATCTGGTGACGACGCCGTTGTCGGAGATTGATGCGCTGGTGGAGAATTTAAAGTCGAAGTGGAAGGTGCAGCGGATCGCGCCGGGACATTGCACAGGAGAGCCTGCCTTTGCGCGATTGAGGAAAGCCTACGGGAATAACTACTTGTACGCGGGTTTGGGAGCCACGGTAGAACTCAAGTAAACGAGACGCACACGATCACCATTAAAGCTCCTCGCGTCCCAACCCGTGATCAACGCTTTAACCCATAAAGTGGGTTCTCGTGCCCCAGTCACCAGTAATCCGACTGAGTAGGTAAGTGAAGTTACTTTCGAGCAGGCCGTTTTCCCGGAGCGGCGCAGTCAATGCGCAAAGCCGAGCCGTGTTAGCCACGCCGCCAGAAGAGCAAAATATGCGGGGGCATCGGGCGCCTCCTTGGGGAAGGTCTTCGGGTCCACTTGGTCCTTCGTGTCCACTCCCAACATCATCGTATGGTCAGCTCCTGCCACCACCACTACATCAACGTTCGGGTGCTCTTTTGCGATTCCATTGAGCCGGTCGAGCGATAGGCGAACCGGCACCCATGGATCATCCTGACCGTATACCATCAGCACTGGTGCTGATACCTTCTCGAGATTCGTGATCGGGTCGAATTGCATCTGTTTCAGCCAGCTGGAAGTCTCCGGATTGCCCACTGTGTCATCCATGTAAATCAGCGGAAACCATGGCCGCTGTTGCGCCGCATTGAGAGCCCGCTCGGCGCTCGCGCGATCAAGCCCGCCGCGCAGATAGTCATCCACGGCGCCTCGCGCACGCAGAGCGATCGCGATGTCGTCCGGCCCATAACCGTGAATGCGGAGAATATTCTCTACCGCGAAGTTCATCTGTACATCCGGTGTCGTCATGGGTGCAGACACGGCAACTGAAAACGCTGCCTTGGGGTCGATTGCAGCCGCCGCAAGCGCGAGCCATCCTCCCTGGCTTATGCCCCAATATCCGATTCGCGCTCCATCTACGTGCGGATTGTCGGCCAGCGCATTCCGTGCCGCGACGCCGTCTTCCGCCAGAATTCGAAAATCGTATTGGCCTTCACCGCTGCGCCGGTCATACACAAACACCGCGACACCTAGCGGAGGAAGGACCTGCTTGAGGTGCTCGTAGAGCGGCAAACCTTGCGACGGCGAAGAAGCCCCATGCAGCACCACAACCGCTGCCACCGGATGCTGGGCAGATGGATAGTAAAGCGTTCCGTTTAGCCGAGTCCCGTGGCTCAGGAACGCTACCTGCTCTTGTTCAACGCCGGCATCCGGCGTCGCTTCCCATAGAGTGCGATGTCCCTCTGTTTTCGCCTCCTGCTGCGCCACTGTGGGAAGACATTGCAGCACCATTATCAAGATCGCGGCAAACTTCACCTTGTCATTCATCCCCAACTGCTCGACTTCCGCGGACGACGTGTCTCTGCTTTCGACATCCACCGGGAATGATAAACGCTTTTCTGACCAAGGAACCAAGCCAAATTTGTGGATCGTCGCCAAACCGAAAGTAATTGCCTAATTCCAGACTAACGCCCTAACCCGTAAAGTGGGTTCTGCTGCCCAGGTCACCGGTTATCCGACTCATCGGGAGTTGCCCTCGTGATTCTTCGGTAGTGTATCGCCCCCCAATGGCGGCGGGCGGACGTATCCGCTGATTAAATAACCCCATTGTGGTTAAGTCCCGGTTTGTGCTATATCCGCGCCATAAGTCGACCCCATCCTTAATCGTTGGAATGATTGCCGATGTGCAGGCCTCTCGAAAAATTGTTCGAGAACTAAACGGAGAAAAAACCCATGAAAGATATCAAACTGCTGGCGGGTTTCGCCTTGGTGATCTGTTGTGTGCTTCTTTCGGTCTCAGGCTTGCGGGCTCAAGCACCCTCGGTTGCCGACCTCATCCGCAACAAGCACCAGCAGCCGTCGACGACTGCTCCCGCTTCGGCCGTTACGAGGTATGGTTCTTGCTTCACGTACGACAGCCGCCGGATCATATACGTAAGCGATGTGTTTACCACGGGCGCCGATCAGCGGGCTGCCTGGGCCGCGGCGTTTACGAATCTTCTCAAGGAAAAGTATGGCCCCCAGGGGTACTTGGTTAGTTGCGACATACAAGATTCTTTCGCCGCCGAACAAGCGTACAAGCAAAAGCACGTTGATTCGATTCACAATCTTCGCGGAACGGCCGTAGAGACCGGCTGGAAATATTCCGGGGTGGGATCGGCTAATACTCCTGCGAGTGTCACGGCGCAACCCGCGCCGACTCCTACAGCCACAGCTGGCGCGCAAAAGCCGGACTGGGAGTACGACGTAGATTGGAGCATTGGGCATTACACGACTGATTCCGGAGGAACCGACTGCCCCGGTCAATACACAGCGACAGAACCGAAGTGCATCACGGGAGGGGGGCGTGCCTGCCTCATGGAGAGCGCCATTGATGCCGCGAAACATGACAATTGTTCTTACGCGATGCGGCTCACGCTGATTTGCCAATGTCACAACCCGAAAGCGCAGCAGCACCTTGGAGAAGCCGGACCGCAGAAAGTATGCGAGTACGAGAAAACAAAGTAACGTACTGTCCGTTCCCTGAGGTCTGACTCTTCAACTCCTGATCAACGCTCTGACCCGTAAAGTGGCTCCCGGCACCCAAGTCACCGGTAATCCAACTAGTCAGGCGCTAAGGACATACACTCGGACCTAGGCTGATTCTTTTCGGACGTTGTCCCTCGCGTGATCAGCCCGACGCGTTCGATCCCCGCTTCCCCCGTCATGTCAATCGCACGCGCCACCTCTGCGAATGGGCCGTCTTCGCCGCCTGCCACGAAGCCCAACTCACCGGCGCGCTCCTTGAAAATATCAGAGAGGCTTGTGCCAGGCATATTCCAGTCACTCCGATGCCACTCAACCATGGGCTTCCTGCTTTGCTTCACCACCATCACAATCGCCTGGGATGGGTTGGTTCAGTTCGCGGGAGCAGGCCTGGGAAGCAGCGTGGGCTATCCGGCGGGTACATACGGTCCTTTTAGGTCACTTGTATTTAGCGTAAGCGCTGCTAGGATTCCAGTCCTCTCCATGGCGGAGAACTCATGAGCCCAGTTCAAGGAACCCGCGTAAGCGGTACGAACAGCCGAATCCTGAGATTGCTCTGGGCCGAACAAAAGGAACTGCGATGAACAAAATACTCCTTCGCGCAACTAACATCGGGATATTGGTTGCTTTGTTCGGGCTCCTTCTGGCCGCGGCATTGCCGATCAAGGCGGATACGCTCTACACGAATCTCGGGTCAGGTTACAATTCCAGCGACGGTTATGCCGTCGGCTACTATAGCGCTGGGGACCCCGACGAAGTAATCGCCAATCCATTTGTAGCCAGTGAGACGGGGACGCTCACGGATGCGCTGCTGCCGTTGGCTGTTTTTTCCGGTAGTCCTTCGGTTACTGTATATATTGAATCGGACGTCTCCGGCGCGCCCGGTGCCATTCTTGATACATTGACGCCGACGGAGACACTTGGGAACGCTTTCTCTTTGGTAGAGTTCACTTGCTCCACGTGTTCGACGCTGACCGCGGGAACTGAGTACTTTCTCGTCGCACTGAACCCCGTGGCTGGCTCCGAGGCGAATTGGGCACTGTTAAATGGCGTAGTCGGCACATTAGACTCCAATGAGATCGGGAGCGCGACAGGACCTTGGCAAGAAGACCCCGATGATTACATTTCGGGCTTTGAGGTAGATGGAGGGGTAAATGGAACGGTTCCCGAGCCGTCAAGTATTTTCCTTCTCGGGATCGGACTACTGGGAATTCTGGCCGTCGGAGGCAGCAAATTAAGGCGCTCGTCACGGGCAGTCTAAGCCAACTCTCAATCACAGAAGTGGAGTACTGGCCCCGAACTTCTCCGGTGACGCGATTTACTGCAAACTTGGATTACTTCGCGTCGCACGTCGCCCGGAGTCGGCGGTAAGGTTCTCTCTTCGCTTCCTGGTATCTAGCTGTTGATCTCTGATGTCGCTTCCCGCCTACTCCTTCACATGCGCCAGCGGAATCTGCGAAAACAATTGCAGATCAACGATCATGTTTAGCCGCCGGTCCAGCTGAAAAAATGTCGCCGCCTTCCTCCCCGGCAACGCCTGGCTCACGATCGGCACATACCTCAAGCGCAGCGCCTGCGCCTGCCCGTCCGCCTCCAGCCAGCTCCGCACATAAATCAGTGCATCCTGGTCTGACATCGTTGACCACATCTCCGCGTATTGCTTCAACAGCGCGTACTTCTGATCGTTCACTGCTTGCAAGTCCCTCACGTAATGGTTGTAGATCGGCCAGAACTTCTCCGCCTCCGTATCCGATAGCGACATATTCTGCCCAATCACCTGCATTTTCTTCGCGCGCAGATCTTGCCGCAGCAAATCAATGTCTTCGTCCGTCACCGTCGGGCTGATGACCCTCTGCACGGTAACTTGCTGCGACTGCGTCGCCGTCCCCGCCCGGGTCATCCCCCCACCCAACGCCGTCGCCACCACCATGCCCGCAACAAACGCCGCGGCCAATCCCGCCGCCCCCGTCATTTTGAACTTCATAATCTTCCTCCGTACCTTTGTCCTCTTGCCACGAAGAACCAGCGAGAACAGCAAGTCCGAGTCCATGTTAATACAGCTGCGCCGCCAATGGATGACTGCCAAAACTCAGTTCGCCCAGAAGAAATCAGCGTTGTGAATCCGGCGCCAGCAGCAGTATCTTCCCAATGCCGCCCTTCTCTCCCAGCACATGCGCTTCCGCCGCATCACGCAACGGCATCCGGCGACCAATGGGCAGAACGAATTTGCCATCGCGCACGTCATCGGCAAACTCACGCACCTTGGATGGATCGGGCCGCGCGGACACACGCGCGATCTTCACTGTCGGATTTTGAGCCGCCGCGCTTTCCGATACCACAGATGCATAGCCAAAGGACCCGCTCTGCTTTACCTTCACGATCAGTTTCGCAGCAACCTCACCGCCAACGGTGTCCGCAATCGCGTCCACCAGGCGAAATTTCTCGATCGCGTTATCGTCATCAATCGCCAGCACGTCAGAGACACCGAGGGCGCGGGCGTCATTCAGTTCTTTCGCGCGGACGCCCGCAATCACCTGCGCTCCCATCTTCTTCGCCGAATGCACTGCCGCGCGGCCAACGCTGCCCAGCGCTCCCGTTATCAGGACAACCTGTCCCTTTTTCACGTTTGCCGCAACGCGCACAAGCTGGTCTCCCGTCAGGGAAATCAGCGGGATCGCCGCCGCGTCCGCCAGGTCCACGCCATCCGGAAGATGGGTCACGTCCGAATCATTCACCGCCACCAATTCGGCATAGGTGGCGTTGGATAGCGCAAGAACGCGGTCGCCGGCCTTGAAGTGCTTCACATTTGCGCCCACCGCCCGTACCACTCCGCTCACGTCGCGGCCCAGAATTGCGGGAAACTTCAACGGAACATCTTTCTGCCGCATCCCGGAACGGATTTTCCAGTCAATGGGATTAACGCTCGCAGCAGCCGCCGCGACCAGTACCGTACCGCCGCTTATTTGCGGCTCGGGAACGTTGTCTTCAAACTTCAGCTTCTCAGGACCGCCATACTCGTGCAGCACCACTGCCTTCATCGTGTATCTCCTACCCGCACAGCTTCATGCATATAACAGGCGAGATCATACCCCGCCCCAAGCCTCATTTGAACGAAGTCTAGCCCGACACACGGATTGTCGGCTGTCCGGAAGTAATCGCCTAAGTCCTGATTAACGCGGCGGTCTCAATGGGCAGATGCAGCACCATCTGATTTAAGTCTGCTCGATCCGCACCCACAGTGCAGGATACGGTTCGGCGCTCTTCTCGTGGTGTCTACGAATCGCGACCGCTCAGCCGGTCCGAATTGAGCGGCTGAGCTACTTTGGTTTTGAGGTGCTGAAGTTCCGGCCTTTGACCAGATATTTTCCCTCATCTTCGTTCAATGGCGAAAGACCGAACGTTATGCTCGTTTCGGAGTTCACCGTGACTTGGGCTGCGAAGTAGTAGACTTGCCCCGGCTCGGCGGTAAATGATGTCGCATCAACGTCCTTCTTCGTGTTTCCTAGACTCGATTGCCAGCTTGCGCATAAGTGATGCACTCCCGGGTCCGCTTCTAATACGAAGTATGAGTTGCCGGAATTGGCTCCCACCCACGCTCCGTCCATGCCAAAGCGGACTGTCGCGTGCATGAAGGGGCCGATCACTTGGTTTTCGTTTTCGATAAAGACGATCTGTGCCCTGCCCTCCGCCGGCCCTGCAGGTGCGGCTTCGCTCTTTTCTGTTTTGACATCGAACTTGACGCTGTCGGCGCCGCAGGAATCCGGCAAGGTGTTGGCCCGGGCCTGTCCGGCACAAGCAAGAGATGCACAGAGAAAACATACCCAAAGGCGTGCGTTCATGGCGTTTCTCCTGAACATAGGACGCGTCCACCAACGTTGAGGGTACCCAAAACGACTCCATCGAGTGCGTTCAGGAGAATGAGATGAGTCATAACGCCTGATTAGCGCACTTACCTTAAAGGCATGTCGCGGTATCCGACTCACCGGTGATCCGGCTTACCAGGACTGGACTTCAAAATGTTCTACAAAATCTCCGTTAGGCGCTAAAGTCGCACGAGCGTGAAATCGAGAGCCGGCGGTGTGCGCATAGTTTGCACGAGGTTCCTATGCCCGTAACAAAGATCGGCGAGTCACCGACGACGTCGCAGGAATCGCAATGCAAGAAGCCGACGGGACTCTTCGGGCGCCTGACTCTGTGGCGAATGAACACGAGCCACTCGAAGCTGACCGACTGGGGCCTGGCGCACTCCACCGTCGAGTCGCGATTTACCGTGCTGGATGTGGGCTGCGGTGGCGGGCGCACCATCAGCAAGTTGGCGGCCATGGCTGCGCACGGCAAGGTCCACGGAATTGACTACGCGGAGGAGAGTGTCGCCGCGTCCCGGCGTTACAACACACAGGCAATCCGGCTCGGCCGCGTCGAGATTCATCAGGCGGAGGTCGAAAAGCTTCCCTTCCCTGACAACACGTTCGATCTCGTGACCGGAGTCGAGACGCACTTCTGGTGGGCGGACATCTCCGCCGGCTTGCACGAAATCCGGCGTGTGCTGAAGCCGCGCGGCGCGCTCATCCTGACCGCCGAAGTGTACAGGGGTGCGGAGGCGTTCGCGTCTCGCTTGTGTGAAAAGGCTGCGCCGATCACTGGGATGAAGATGCTCACCATTGACGAGCATCGCGATCTGCTGGCCTCGGCGGGATTCGCAGACGTTCGGATTGATGCGCTCCCGGCGAAGGGCTGGATCACCGCTCAAGGCAGGAAATAAAAAACGAAAAGAGGTAGATGGCGAACCCAGATGCGGTCGATACGAACGGGTGGAGACTTCAATCCACTGGTGAACCAGGCTCGGCTTTTTCAAGATCGCTGCTGTCGGCGGTAAAGGCACAGACTGGTCACTGCCAACGAAAGCCGTCAACATCGGGGACGGCCTTCTCCAGCTGAATGCACTCAATATTTATATTGCAATGACGCGCCGTGCAAAGTTATGGGTTCTACGCTCAAAGACCATGCTGCTCAATCCGAGGCGAAAATGAGAAAAGTAGTCTACGCAATCAATATGACCCTGGATGGCTGCTTCGGCCACACCGACGGAATTTCTCCCGGTGACGACGTATTTGAATATTACATAGGCCTCGTGCGAGAGGCTGACCTGCTCGTCTTTGGGCGTAAAACCTACGAATTGATGGTTCCTTATTGGCCGGATGTCGCAAACAATCCTTCTGAGACAAAAGCAGATCGCGAATTTGCTCAAGCATTTGTCTCCAGGAACAAGATTGTTTTCTCACAATCATTAGCTAGCGCTGAAGGGGACAATACGAGAATTGTTCGCACGAACCTGCAAGACGAAATACTTAAACTGAAACAGGAGCAAGGCAAATACATTTTAGTCGGCGGCGTGGATATCCCCTCACAACTTATAGCGCTTGGCCTGGTTGACGAATGTCGTTTTCTCATTCAGCCGATATGTGCAGGAAAAGGGAGACGGTTGTTCGAAGGTATTAGACTGGAGAAATTACAATTACAACTTGTGGAGTCCAGGGTTTTTAAGTCATCAGGAAGTGTTCTGCTTCGTTACCTGAAAAAGTGACGGAAAGCGATTAGCTGAAACTCGCGCCGCGCCAATGATTTTTATTTCCTGAATGCACCCTACTTTCCGATCGCGCCTGTTTAGCGCGCTCACCAGACAAGTGGGGTCCAGTGCCCAACTCACCGGTTATCCGGCTTATCAGGACTCACCCGCGGCAGCTTGTCCCGGACCTTGGACAACGTGAGGTGCTTAGTTTCGATTTAATTGGGGAAATTATCAGGCGTCAGGTCGTTTCCAGGCGCGCCGCAACTCTCTGCATCACACCGAAAAGAAATGCGGTCGTGAGACCGAATAGAATCCAGCCGGCCAATGCCTCCATGGCGCCCAACATTTGCCAGCGTGATGCCAGATTGATATTTTCGTGGCCGTAACTCGTCATCGCATTCAGTGAATATAGTAGCGCGGACTTGTTGTCCGGCAGGGCCCCGAGCAAACGGAAAGCGCCAGCCCAGATGAAGCACTCAAAACCGTGCAAGATTACAACCGACAGGACCGTAACTCCCGTCACGATGGTCGAAGCGACCGGGAGATTCCGCAGTAGCGCCGCTCGGGTCAGCATGAACTTGAACATTTTGCGGATGAGTCGGAGGCTGTATGCGTGGATAACCACGGTCAGCACGATGAGCGGCAGGCCCCACGCCCAATCCATGTCCCAATACGTGCCCATTGATATTCTCCCTTTTGCCGGCGACGGCCCATCCCTCCTGACTGTCAGCTTCAACCGGAGGGGCAATCTTTTTCGGGAGATTACCATTCGGTGCTCGTTCGAGATGCAAAGGCGGCATGCCCTGTGTCGCTTTGTTCAACTCGCGGCGCCCGTTCTTAGACCCATTGCACATTAAAGTGCTGGCGGGACAAGTTGATTCCAGTGCGAATTTTTCCGGTTTTCCGTGGCAGCTCAACCGGACAAATGCGTAACGGTGCGGGCTACAGGATCGCCATTCGTCCGCTCTTGCAAGTCGAGAAGAATCGGACGAGGCAAGATGAGGGTCTATGGGTCCCGAAAACCGATGTTTGCAGAACAACCGTGAAACGGAGTCCGTATTTCGCCGAAGGTCGCACGCATTTCGAGGATCGCCGTTTCTCGCTCACAGCCCGTTTGTGGCGCACGATTCACATTTGGCGGTATAGTTGCTGGCACTCGTGGCGTCCAGTAATGATGCGAAGAAAGCGGGGCGTATGAGACAGAACTTGAAGGCCAAGGCAGCCTTGATATTGTTGGCTTGCATCGGGCTCGGCGCGACAAGCACCGGGGTCTGGGCCGGTTCGCATTTTGTGCCGCCGGAGATCACCGCCGCCGGCGACATTCCCTACCCTGTCAACAACGTTGCTTCCGGGCTCGTGTCGGTGGCCGTGAGCCTGACTGCCGGAGGTCAAGTACAGAGCGTGCAGGTTGTGCGCGATATTCCCGGGCTGACCGCGCTGGTTACTAACGCCGTAAATAGCTGGAGATTTACGCCCGGCAAGCTGGACGGCAACGCCGTCCCGGCGACAATCAATGTACAAGTGGTCTTCAATCCTGGCATCATGCAAAATCAGAATTTGCTCGTACCGCCTGGAGCGCTGGTTACGCCGCCGAATCCTCCGGGCTACTTGCCGCCTGAGATGTCCGCAGCGGCTTACGCTCCTTATCCGCCGAGTAGCGTGGCGAGCGGAACCGTCGTGCTCGATCTCTTGATTGATAAATACAGCGAAGTGAAAAAGGCAACTCCGATTCGTTCCGTGCCTTCTCTCACGTCGCCGGCAATCGCCGCAGCGAAGACTTGGACCGTCAATCCAGCGACGTTTAGCGAAAAGAAACTGGATGCGACGGTGGTCGTCGCGTTTGTGTTCCGTTCTCCGGCGATTTCGACACCATAGCGCGCAAGTCGAGGCGCCGTGAGTGATTTATGTCCCACGCGCCTCATTAACGCTGTCGGCTCAGACGGTCGAGTACCCCGCGGGCACATATCCTGTAATCCGCGCCCAGCAATCAGAAATAGGTTACGCCAGAGCTTTGCCGTACAGCACCAGCAGACGGCTCCAAGCCTTCTCGGCGTTCGGCTCGCTGTAGACGCCCGAATCCGGCGGACACCAGCCGTGCATGGCTGGGTACACTTCGACTTCCGCGGACAGCCCTGCCTTGTCGAAAGTTTCCTTCATCACGGTCTTTTCGGTGGGAGCTTGCATATCGTCATTTTCCGCAATTGCGACCAGGAACTGCGCCTTGGTCGTCGCGGCCTGAAGATGCGGACTGTCAGGCATATCTGTCACCAGTCCGTTTCCGCCGTGGAAGGAGGCCACGGCCCCGACGCGGTCCGGCACTGCATAAGCGGTACGAAAGGCCATCGCCCCTCCCATGCAATAACCCTGCGTCCCCACCTTGCGATTCTTGGCAACCGAGGATTGCTGGTCCAGCCATCCGACAAATGCCTTCGCATCCGTCACCTGCGTGGTCTCGTTCAGGGTTCGCGCGAGCGGTATCAATTGCTGGATCGGCGTCGCCGCGCCCTGCGCCGCGGTCGGAGCTTTCTGGGTCCGATAGAACGGATTCACCACCAGCACCGCATAGCCCGCCTCGGCGAGCCGCTTGCCCATCTGGCGGATTGCCGGCCGCAGCCCGAAGATATCCGGCCACAGCAATACGCCGGGCGCGGTGCCAGTAGATGGATGGACGAAGTAGCAGTCTGCAGTGCCGTCCGGCGTCACCACGGTCACGTCTGATTCGGTGACCGTTACGGCGTCGGCTACCTGAGGCAGCATCATGGCGACGCCTGCCGCCAGCATCACGCCGAACTGCTTTCGCGTGATTAAACCGAGGGCTTCGTACCGTTTCTGATCCTCCGCAGCATGATCTCGATCGCACATATTTTCGCTCCTTGTCTTTCGTTTCTCACTGCCGCTGGGTCGCTGGGCCTGTGTGTTTTGTATTAAAGACTGAACACGAGAACGGCTCAAGTCCTGATTTACGCCCTAACCGGGCATTTTGGGACCAGTACCCACATGTCCGGTTATCCGACTAATCAGGAGTTGGCCTGTATTTCGCTGACGCGATGCTATCATTCCGTGTAGCGGAACCGCATTGAAGAGAGACAGACGTGAAGTTTGGAGATTCTCTTAGAATTAAATATATAGTTCTCTCCTTTGGTATTGGGATGGCGTTCATGTGTGCCTTCTATGCGCTTATAAACCTCATCGGAGGTGAGGAGCCCGCTGTGCTAATCGCAATGTGGCCCGGCGTTATCCTCAGTCGACTATCGGGATACGGCGGTCGTGATCTGCCGGGTTTGCTCCTTTACATGCTGGGAAACGTCGCATTTTATTGGGCTCTAGCATTTCTCGTCTTGGCATGGTGGGTGAGTAGTCGACAGAACCGCCGTAGTGTCGTCCGTGGTGCCGGCGTTGCTCCGAAGGACCGCGCAGGAAATAGATAAGTCCTGATTAACGCGCTAACCGGTAAAGTGGGTCCCAGTACGAACCTGTCCGATTATCCGACTTACCAGGACTTAGCCGATAGTCGCCAGGAGTTCAGATTCGCCTCGGCCGTATTGATAGCGAATCCGTCATGTGCTTAAATTCGTAAAATGTCTCATGACTCCAATACCGACTCGGTCTTGCAGCCAGTCGTCTTCAAACTAGAGCCGAGTCGCTTCCCTGAGTATCGTCGGGAATTGTTCATTCGACTGGGCATCGCAATGCCGCTCGTGGCCGCAGGCCTTTTATATCTGGCTTGGCATTTTGACAGGGAGCGAGACATTTTCGTTCTTATATTGATACCCGTTCTCACTGGTCACATCGTGTACCAACAGTTCAAAAACGAGCGAGACAAATGGCGGTCCTTGGTATTCGAGTTTCGAGACGGCAAGTTAATTCGCCGATTAGATAAATACCCGACAGTGGAGTTAGCACCAAGTGACGTCACCGCAATTCTCGAATCTCCGCGGGGGATCACTGTCAAAACGAACGAGCGATTTAAGGGCTTGTTTCTTTCAAATAAATTGGTGGATTACGAGACGCTTCGAGGTCGATTGCTTTCGTGGGCTCCTACCGTAAGAGTTACCAGTTGGCGGCGCTCATATTGGGACTATACCCGCAGTCTCATCGAGGTTCTGGTTTGTTTGTGCGTGTTCGGAGGACCACTTTATCTGATGTATACGCCCCAGCACGCCATCATTCGTCCTCTAGGAGCTATCCTGTCGCTCGCAATGTTGGGCATGATTCTGTACGTCCGCAATTCGCCGCAAATACCTACGACTACGAAGAAAAGTCTCTGGATACTCTTGCTTCTACCGATAGTCGTCATGCTAATTCGTCTTTACTGGAACTAAGTCCTGATTAACGCTGCCGGTTCAGACGGTCGATGCAACACCATCTGGTATAAAGCTGTTTTCAAAGGTGGTGTTTATGAAACAAGGAAGGCGGTTTGGGCTTTCAGCGGAGCAGAAGAGCGACGTGTGGAGTCGTTGGAAGGCAGGGCAGACGTTGCATGAGATCGGGCGTGCTTTTGGGAAAGAACATTCCTCTATTCGTTGTTTGGTGTCGCGTCACGGTGGGATTGCTCCGGGGGTGCGGCGGCGTGCGCTCCTGGCGCTCACGCAGCGTGAGCGCGAGGAAATCTCCCGCGGGCTGGCCTCCGGTTCCTCAATCCGTGAGATTGCCAAATGTTTAGAGCGAGCGGTATCGACCGTGAGCCGGGAGGTCGCACGGCACGGCGGCCGTCCTGCGTATCGAGCCAGTCAAGCCGACGGCGAAGCCTGGCAGTCGGCCTTGCGGCCCAAGCGCTGCCTTCTTTCCATCCACGTGAAGTTGCGGAACATCGTTGCGAGTAAACTGATTCTGGACTGGTCGCCGAAGCAGATTTCCGGCTGGCTGAAAACCCAGTATCCCGATGATGAGAGCCTGCGTGTGTCCCACGAAACCATTTACCGAAGCCTGTTCATCCAAGCACGTGGAGTGCTGAAAAAAGAGCTTATGGCGCACCTTCGGACCAAGCGCCGCATACGCCGGTCGCAGCACTCTCGTATTTTTAAAGACGCGCGCGGTCAAATCCCCGAGGCCATCTCCATCAGGGAAAGGCCCGCGGAAGTGGAGGACCGCGCCATTCCAGGTCACTGGGAGGGCGATCTCCTGCGCGGCTCAGGGAACAGTCACATCGCCACCTTGGTGGAACGCCATTCGCGCTTTGTCATGCTGATCAAGGTGCCGAGCAAAGAAACGGAAGCTGTGGTTGCTGCCTTGAGTCAACACGTTCGTAAACTTCCCGTAACCCTGCGGCGCTCGCTGACCTGGGACCGCGGACTGGAGATGGCGAAACACAAGGACTTTACGGTGGCCACGGATGTGAAAGTCTACTTCTGTGATCCGCAGAATCCCTGGCAACGTGGCTCGAACGAAAACACCAACGGGCTCTTACGACAATATTTCCCGAAGAAAACCGACCTGTCCGACTATACCCAGTCGGATCTGGACAAAGTGGCGCTGCGCTTAAATCAACGCCCACGAGAGACTTTAGGTTTTCAGACTCCTGCGAGTAAACTTCAAGAAAGTGTTGCGTCGACCCATTGAGACCACCCGACTTATCAGGAGTTAGTAAATGACATCGCGGAAAAGATTGGGGGTTCTTAGCAACGAGCGCAAGGGCATGAAGCAAACGGCAGTACAACTGCTGCGCACCGAAACAGAACTCCGTCTCATCCGCGCGGGGTTCGTGGACGAGCTAAGGCAAGCACGCGCTGAGCGGCGGCGGTACCCAAAAACAACCCAGCAAATCGTGACACGGTATTGACCAATTTAGGTACCTCTAGTACCTGATTTTAGTGTTGACAAGAAAATCATAGCCTATAGACTCTCCCCATCTCTTAGGGAGGTCCCACCATGAAGTGGCTTACGCGTATTGGTATCGTGGCTTTCGCCTCGCTCGCGGCGCTGGTCAGCACCTCCATCGCACGCGCGGACGGTTTTGGCTTTTCCTATAGTGGCACCGGGCTTACAGCTAGTGGGACATTGACGACTGATCCGCTTTCGGGCGGGTCATACCTAATCACTGGACTTTCTGGAACGCAAAACGGTCAGACGATGACACTTCTCGATCCGGGAGCATTCCAGGGCAATGACAACCTTCTTTATCCTAGCGCGCCGCTTCTAGACGAAGACGGTTTCTCGTTCGTCGCCGCCGGGATAGATTACAACGTGTATTTCAACTCGATCTTGTCATCCGGACCTGCGGGCTACTACGTCAGCACGGCGCCTGGTGTCCTCGGTACGGCAATCAGCTTTTCTGTCGCTTCGACACCCGAGCCATCGAGCGTCCTCTTACTCGGCTTCGGGCTGCTCGGTCTGATTGGACTTCGGAAGAGAGCTACGGCTTAGACTCGAATACTCCCGATAATGCCCCGCCGTGCGGCCCTGACGGCGGGTTTTTTTTTGGCTCGCCGATGCTGGCGCGGAGTGGCGGGACTGGCATCCCAAGCAGGGCATTTAGGCGGATCGCCAGTGGCGGTCGGACCCTGGTTTTCAGTTGATTGCATAACAATGTCGGCTCGCCTCGACTCGCGCGGCTTTAGCTGGTAAGTTCGGGTGGACGGAGCCGGTATTCGGTTCGCACGCGGGACAGCTCGGTACCGGACATGGTGTGTGCATTAATGCGCCGTCCACTTGAATGGGCATCCCGCTCCCTCGCGAGAGGGAGTTCGAAGAACTAATCATGGTCTGAAGTTTACGATCGAAGAGATGTATGGGTCGGACTGAAGCCGACCGCTAGATTACGAGCGAACCGTAGTCGTCAAGGCCCAGAAGAAAGACAACTCAGGAAGCGAAAGACAAAAACTCTTTTAAGTGACTGGAGAAGTTTGCCCAAAAAGTGTTTGACAGGGCCGACATTGTTAGAGATGTCCGGTAACGGGACTACACGTCCAAGTGGAATCCGACGACCGTGCGGAGTCGTTTCAGCGAGGGCACTCGCGACGATTTCCTCATCAAATTATGCTGCGGGGTCGATTGCAGATTGTACGGGAACGATTTTTGGCTTCTGTTCTGCCTCTCGCGGCTTGCGGCCAAAGTAGAAGCGGATTTGCAGGTCAATATAAGTGCCGGAGAAGCCTTCTGGGAGACGCGCAAACGGGGCAGCCGTGCGTATCATGCTCAGCGCTGCTGCATCTACTTCATCCTTCCCGGAACTTGACGCGACCGTCACAGAATTGTTGGGGACTGACCCGTCTTTCTGTATCTGGACTCGAACTACGACAACCCCCTTCTCTCCGTCCGCCGCTGACCTAGGTATCTTTGCGTGAAAGCTACGACCGCACGAATTAACTAGGGTCTGGAGGTAAGGTATGAAGTCTATGCCTCCCGTGGGGCTCAACACCTTAAAGCCCATTGGATACACGTAGGAGGCTGGCTGTGGAACGACGCGACCTTGTTGTCTTGGATTGGGCGAGGCCGTCACGATTCCCGAGACCAGGAATGAAAGCACAGCGAGAAAAACAAATACGAAATTGCTTCTTGGGGTTCGAGGGAGCGGCATAAATACCTCCTCTCACGATGTCTCAATGCCCACAATTGTACTCCGTGGTATCTGGCGAATCTATCACCGAAATAGGCCAGTGCCTGATTAACGCTGCCGGTTCAGACGGTCGAAGCAACACCATCTGGTATAAAGCTGTTTTCAAAGGTGGTGTTTATGAAACAAGGAAAGCGGTTTGGGCTTTCAGCGGAGCAGAAGAGCGACGTGTGGAGTCGTTGGAAGGCAGGGCAGACGTTGCATGAGATCGGGCGTGCTTTTGGGAAAGAACATTCCTCTATTCGTTGTTTGGTGTCGCGTCACGGTGGGATTGCTCCGGGGGTGCGGCGGCGTGCGCCCTCGCGCTCACGCAGCGTGAGCGCGAGGAAATCTCCCGCGGGCTGGCCTCCGGTTCCTCAATCCGTGAGATTGCCAAATGTTTAGAGCGAGCGGTATCGACCGTGAGCCGGGAGGTCGCACGGCACGGTGGCCGTCCTGCGTATCGAGCCAGTCAAGCCGACGGCGAAGCCTGGCAGTCGGCCTTGCGGCCCAAGCGCTGCCTTCTTTCCATCCACGTGAAGTTGCGGAACATCGTTGCGAGTAAACTGATTCTGGACTGGTCGCCGAAGCAGATTTCCGGCTGGCTGAAAACCCAGTATCCCGATGATGAGAGCATGCGTGTGTCCCACGAAACCATTTACCGAAGCCTGTTCCTCCAAGCACGTGGAGTGCTGAAAAAGGAACTGCTGGAGCACCTGCGGTCCAAGCGCCGCATACGCCGGTCGCAGCACTCTCGTATTTTTAAAGACGCGCGCGGTCAAATCCCCGAGGCCATCTCCATCAGGGAAAGGCCCGCGGAAGTGGAGGACCGCGCCATTCCGGGTCACTGGGAGGGCGATCTCCTGCGCGGCTCAGGGAACAGTCACATCGCCACCTTGGTGGAACGCCATTCGCGCTTTGTCATGCTGATTAAAGTGCCCAGCAAGGACACCGCCGCGGTGGTGACGGCATTGAGTCAGCATATTCGTAAACTTCCCGCTACCTTGCGGCGCTCGCTGACGTGGGATCGCGGACTGGAGATGGCGAAACACAAGGACTTTACGGTGGCCACGGATGTGAAAGTCTACTTCTGTGATCCGCAGAGTCCCTGGCAACGTGGCTCGAACGAAAACACCAACGGGCTCTTACGACAATATTTCCCGAAGAAAACCGACCTGTCCGACTATACCCAGTCGGATCTGGACAAAGTGGCGCTGCGTTTAAATCAACGCCCACGAGAGACTTTAGGTTTTCAGACTCCTGCGAGTAAACTTCAAGAAAGTGTTGCGTCGACCCATTGAGACCACCGCCCAAACCGGACAAGTGCGTACTGGACCGAACCTTTCCGACCGGGTCGGGCGGACTGGTCTAGGAGCGTTCGACCTTGGGCGTCGATTGAGCCCCAAGCGGTTCGCGGAAAGGATCCATCGGAATCGGCGCGTACTCGACCTCGATGATCTCAAGGTGCTCCGTCTTTGCTGGTGCGCGCAGGTCCACGCGGTCGCCGGGGCTCGCCTTCATCAGCGCATTCGCGAGAGGCGAGCGCCAACTGATGTACCTGCGGTCGAGGTCCACCTCGTCGAGGCCTACGATCGAGACGATGTGTTCGAGGCCGGCGGCGTTCTTGTAGGTCACGGTTGCCCCGAAGAAAACGCGCGTTGCGGCTGACCCTGGCCGCGGAGCAGAGGGATCGACGACTACGGCCGCGTCAATGCGTTTGGTGAGAAAGCGAATCCGCGAATCGATCTGGCCCAATCGTCGTTTGCCGTAGTGGTAGTCGGCATTTTCACTACGGTCCCCGTTACTCGCTGCCCACGCTACCACCTCAACCACTGCGGGCCGCTCGCGACTCAGCAGGAACACATGCTCGTCTTTCAGTCGCTGCAACCCGGCGGGCGTGATGTAGTTTTTGAGTGGCGGCCCGGCTTCCTCGCGCACCGGTCCTCGGAGCGGCCTCTTTTCTCGCATTTGCCAATCTGCCATGGGATTTCGTGTGCTTGTGGGTGACCCAATCTCGGAAGGTCCGCGCCTCGGTCCCGATAATTCCTCGTACGGTGAACGTGACGTATCCCGGCTGGATGTCGAATGATACAGCGGTCCTCCCTGTGGCACTCTTAGAAAATGAGGTGACCGATCCGATTACATAGCAAGGGGAAGAAGTGTGCGGTTCACCCACCCACGCTGACAATTCTGCGGTTTCGATTGTGGGAGAAGCCATACCTCCTGATTAACGCGCTAACCGGAGAAGCGGGTACTGGTATCCAGAATTGTCGCCCGCCAAAACGAACAGGTGCGCCGCTCTGTACCTTTTCTAAACCTTCGTCCAAGTGAAATCCCATCCCCGCCGTGCTACGTTCGATGGTGTGCATTTCAACGGCCCAGGAAAGGAGCAAACGGATGAACAGGCAGCGGGAACGGCTCAGCGTACAGCCGGCATCTCGAGTATCGGCGGTTCGTTGGCTCCGATCCGAATTCCGGGACGGGCAGCTCGTCAGCGACCCGCCGACAGAACTCCGCAATCGGGCCTCGCGGTTGTCCCCGAGCCGCCAATTTACTCGATACACCATGCCGAGTAACTGCTCTCGTAACTCGCTGAAAACAAAGACAAGCGGCTTAAGTTACTCGACACGAGATGGATGGGGCACGGTTCCCTGCCTCACTGCCTCCCTCACTCCCTGCTTCCGAATTACTCGACACACCGTGCAAAGTAATCGCCGACCCGGCCCAGAAAGGGCTCCCAGCTCGACGCAAGACAGCGCTCCCGAGGCCACGGCCAGTGGCGCTTGGGAGATCAAGCGAGCCTGGGAGATCAGTCGGCGTACCGAGCGAGTCCGCCAGCTTCTTGGCGGACGAGCCGAGGGATCTCTCCTCCAAATTAAGTGTCACACCATGCAAAGTCTTTTTCGACTTATCTCATTGAAAACAAAGGAAAGCGCCCCTAATAAAGTGACACACAAATGCAGCTACCTGTCCTTTCGTACGATTGATTCATGGCGCACAGGGTCATCGCCCTATGATCTGCTGAACGCTACTCCTTGCTACCCTAACTTGGTAACCAGGCCATCTGGATCCAGCTTGCAGGCTTCTCGAAGGGGGAACTCCATGCGCGCGTTGACTCTATCGTTCGTTGCAGTCGTTCTGGCAGGCGTTTTCGCTGGGCCTGCCGCAGCCCAATCCACCAGCTCAACTAGTGGAGGGGTGAGCACGGTAGAACAGGCCATAGATCACATTGTCGCGCGCGAACACGATGAGATCGCCCTGATCCGCCGCTACACGCCGATCATCGAGACCTACGTCCAGGACATGAAGCCCGACCCGGAAATGGGCATCGTCCCGGTAAAGGATCACTATTTCCTCGGCCAGGCGGAGCTGTCGAAAGGCATCGCCGACGATTCCATGCTCGACAAGAAGAAGAAAGGCAAAGTCGGGGAGTTCAACCCGTTTGCGCACCTCGAGGGATCTTCCAGCTACGTTCCCGAGGGCTTTCTTCAGATGGTCTATCTTGACCCGAATGGGTTCGATCGTCAGCACTACGAGTTCAATTACGTCGGCCGGGAATTTCTCGGCGAAGTGCGCTGCGTAGTCTTCGACGTTTCGCCGCTGCCCAAGACTGGCAAGGGCCGATTCAACGGACGCATCTGGGCCGAGGATCAGGGATTCGCCATTGTCCGCTTCAATGGCGTTTTCGAATCATCCGATGGAGAAGGCAAAGGCTTCAATCTGCACTTTGATAGCTGGCGGATGAATCTCCAGCCGGACCTCTGGTTGCCCGCCATGATTTTCAGTCAGGAATCCGAAATTAAAAATGCCTCCGATTCGCCCATTCGTTTCCGGGCGCAGACTCGCCTGTGGGGTTACAACCTGACAAATCTCAGCCACCCGGCGGACTTCAATCAAACTCCTCTCGACCAATCGGGACTCGATCATGGCAAGAATTCGCAGGACTATTCTCCGATTGAAGCCGAAAAGCAATGGCAGGAGCGGGCGGAAGTCAATGTCATTGACCGCCTGCAACGCATCGGATTGCTCGCCCCTCCGGGAGAAGTGGATAAAGTTCTCGAGACGGTCGTCAACAACTTGGAAGTGACGAACAATCTGGACGTTGACGTTCACTGCCGCGTGATGATGACCGGTACGCTCGAATCCTTTTCAATCGGCCACACCATCGTCGTGAGCCGCGGATTGATTGACGTGCTGCCGGACGAAGCCAGCCTTGCGGCCGTCCTCGCGCAGGAATTGGCCGCCGTCATCATTACCAAGCCTTCCACCGACCAGTGGGGATTCAACGACACCACGAACGTTTCAGCCGGCGAGGCGCTCTCTCGATTTTCTTTCAAGGGCACGGCCGCCGAAGTGGATATGTCGAACAAAAAAGCGTTCGACCTCTTGAAGCACTCACCATACAAAGACAAGCTTGGAAACGCGGCTCTATTCTTGAAACAGCTCACAGCGGATTCAACTTCCCTGCCGGCGCTGATTGATGCGCGCCTCGGAAACGGCGTGGCCTTCAGCTCCTCGCTGGCAACTCTCGGACCGGCTTTGGACGCGAGTAAGGTGGACCAGGTCGCCGCATTGCCGCTCGGGTCGCGCGTGAAAGTAAATCCCTGGGACGATCATGTGGAACTGCTGAAAGCCAAGCCCGTATCCGTGAATTCCGCTCGCGAAAAAATGCCCTTTGAAGTGACGCCTTTCTTGCTGTTTCTGACGCGCTACCAGGCGCCTAAGGCAGGCGGAAAGCCGGACACTTCGGTTTCGGCAAACAGGGACGGCGCGAACCGGTAGCTACGTTTCACGTGTGACCATTTGAGAAGAAGGAGCGCACCGGCTCCGTTAGTTCGAATCGGCTGCAAAAGGAGACTCTGACATGGGCAACCAAGGGGCGTTTCCAGCTGGGATGTCTTTCGGGTTTCTATTCGTATGTTTTGCGATTGCGTACGTTTACATGGCGCTGGCACTGCAAGCTATCGCTCAGAAAACCAACACGGCAAACGGATGGATGGCGTGGGTTCCTATCGCCAACATCATCCTGATGCTGAATATCGCCAGGAAACCGATTTGGTGGATCATCTTGTTTCTGATCCCCATCGTGAACATCATCATGGTGATACTCGTCTGGATGGGAATCGCGGAGGCGCGTAGCAAACCGAGCTGGTGGGGCGTCCTGTCCATCGTGCCGGTTGTGAACCTTTTCGTGCCTGCCTATCTTGCTTGGTCCGACTAAGACGAAACGAATTTTCCTGGGACTCTGAAGCCCCGTGCGGCGACACTTCGCGCGGGGCTTTCTTTTTTCACCCTCCGCCCGTTGTATTTCGATTGGGATTCGGAGGCGACATCTGCTACGGAGCTGAATCTGTTGGGGCTAGCGTCTTCGATGTTCCGCTCAGCGTGATTCACAGCCTAACGAACAAAGTTGTGCAAAAGCTCTGAACCGTATTCGCGCTGGTGATTTGGTCAATTCGTTGACTTGTTTCAGCTAGCGCCCCTAAGATGGCGTCACTATGGCGGGCCATGGCCCGCTTATCGGGCGGACCATCTCGCATTACCGCATCGTCGGGCAGCCGGGTGGTTTCGGGATGAATGTGGTGTACCGAGCCCGGCTGCAACATGGATTGAAGAAGGAGCGCGGGGAGTGATGCCCGAGCGCTGGCAAGAAGTGAAAAAGGTGCTAGCGGGCGCGCTGGAGCGGACGCCTGAGCAGCGAAGCGCGTACCTCGACCAGTCTTGTTCGGACGCGACGATGCGGCGAGAGGTGGAGTCGCTGATTGCCGCGCACGAGCAAGGCGACGGCAGTTTCATGGAGCGTCCGTTGGCGGGAAGCAATGAGGCGTTGAAGCCCGGCACGAAACTGGGGCCGTACGAAATCCTCGCGCGCATCGGCGCGGGCGGAATGGGAGTGGTCTACCGCGCGCGCGATGGGAGATTGGAGCGCGACGTTGCAATTAAAGTTCTCCCGCTGGGTATGCTCGCGGACGATGCCGCGCGGAAACGGTTTCGCAAAGAAGCGCTCGCTCTGGCGAAACTAAATCATCCAAACATCGCTGCGGTTTACGACGTGGGAGAACAAGAAGGCACGGACTATCTGGTGATGGAGTGCGTGCCGGGCAAATCGCTTGCGGAAGAAGCCGGGCCGATTTCGCGGCGGGAAAAGGACGCAGTGACGCTGGGAACGCAGATTGCGGCAGCCCTGGAAGATGCGCACGAGCAAGGCGTCGTGCACCGGGACTTGAAGCCGGGAAACATCATGGTCACGCCCAAGAGGCAGGTAAAGGTGCTGGACTTTGGGCTGGCGAAAATCCTGCGGGTGGAGGGAGATTCGTACGCGACGGAAAGTTTTGCGCAGACGGACAACCTGGCGGGCACGCTGCCGTACATGGCGCCCGAGCAATTGAGAGGCGAGCCGGCGGATGCGCGGACGGACGTGCACGCGCTCGGCGCGGTGCTATTTGAGATCATAACGGGGCAACGGCCGTATCAGGAGGATTCGACACCGCAATTGACGGACGCGATTCTGCATCGTCAGCCGGTAACGCCGCGGGCGCTGAATGCGCGAGTGACACCGGAGATGGAGCGAATCATCCTGAAGTGTCTGGAGAAGGAACGAGAGAACCGGTATCAGTCGGCGAAAGAAATCGGCGTGGACCTGCGCCGGCTGAGCAGTTCATCGGATGCGGCGATTGCGGCTGCCGCGGCACAACCGGGGTCGCGGCGTCGCGTAGGTCTTCCCCTTGCGACCGCGCTGGTGGTTGCACTGGCGCTGGCGGCCGGCGGATATCTTTATTTTCATCGCGCGCCGAAATTGACCGAGAAGGATTCGATCGTAGTCGCGGATTTCACGAACACGACAGGCGATCCGGTGTTCGATAGCGCGCTGCGTCAGGGAATTTCCGCCCAGCTGCAACAAACGCCGTTCCTTCGGATCGTCTCCGACGATCAAATTGGCCAGACGCTGCGCTTGATGGAAAAGCCGCCCGATGCGCGGCTGACCCAAGACGTAGCGCGGGAGGTCTGCCAGCGCGTGAATGCGACAACGGCAATTGAAGGATCCATCGCCGCGCTAGGCAATCAGTACGTCATCGGTGTTAACGCCGTGAATTGCCACACCGGGGAAGCGCTTGTTCAAGAGCAAGCGACCGCGGAAGGAAAGGAGAAAGTGCTCAGCGCACTTGGGAGTGCGGCGTCCGAACTGCGCTCGAAGCTCGGCGAATCCCACGCCTCGCTTGAAAAATTCGACGCGCCACTGGATCAGGTCACAACGCCGTCGCTCGAGGCGCTGCAAGCCTGGGGTCTCGGCACCCGAGCATTTCTGAATGGCAATGCCCCGTCGGGGCTTTCCTTCCTGCAGCGTGCCGTGGACCTCGATCCCAATTTTGCCGTGGCGTACTCCACGCTGGGGATAGCGGATGGGGCCATGGGCGATAATGGCGCGGCTGTCGAGAACTTCAAAAAGGGGTACGCTTTGCGCGAGCGCGCCAGCGAACGCGAGAAGTTCTCGATTTCCACCAACTACGATGCCTTCGTCACTGGAAACAACGAGAAGGCGGCCGAGACGGCCGAACAATGGACCAAGCTTTTTCCGCGTGATCCGCCGGCCTACTTACCACTCGAGGGCGCTTATCTCAACGAGGGACGATTCGATGAAGCGCTGGCAGCGGGTCTCGAGGGGTTGCGCCTCGATCCGGCGCCATTTAACTATCATACGGTAGCGTTTTTTTATCTCCTCCTCGGCCGTATGGATGAGGCGCGCGCGACGATCCGACAGGCTGAGGCCAACCAAGTTGATCCTTCGATGTTCTCCGATGTGCTCTGGGGGATTGCGTTTGTCCAAAACGATTCAGCGGAAATGGCGAAACAACAAGCTGCGATGGACACGGGCGGAGTCGACTTCGCTGACGAAAACCGGTCGTTCACAGTCGCTTACAGCGGCCACCTTTCCGAGTCCCGCGAACTAGCACATCGCGCGATCGCATCCGCGAAACAACATGGGGCGACTGATGTCATGGACGGCTTTCAGTTGAATGCCGCGCTACTGGAGGCGCTGTATGGCAATTTTGCGGATGCGGAAAGGGATGTGAAACCCGCCGGGAACGTCCCCACCAGTTGGGACAGTGCTGGTGAAGCAGGGATCGTATGGGCGCTTTCGGGCAACGCCGCAGAAGCTCAGAAGCGCGCAGCCGACCTGGAAAAGCGATTTCCTGAATCTTCCTACGTTCGATTCGGCTATCTCCCAGCGATTAGGGCCCTCCTGGCAATCCACGGGGGAGACGTAAAGGAAGGCGTCGAGAGCGTGCGCGCCATTTCGTCGAACGAACTGATGATGCCAACTGGGACTCTGCCCGCAATGATTCCGGTTTACGTGAGCGGCGAAACGTATCTCGCCGCACATCAGGGCGCAGAAGCTGCTGCGCAATTCCAGATGATCGTTGACCACCCCGGCGCCGTCCAGAACGCCCCCATCGGCGCGCTCGCGCATCTTGGGCTCGGCCGCGCGTATGCGCTTGAGGGCGACACTCCCAAGGCGCGCGCGGCGTATCAGGATTTCCTCTCACTTTGGAAAGATGCCGATCCGGACATTCCAGTTCTCAAGCAGGCAAAGGCCGAGTACGCGAAGCTGAATTGACTCCGTGACCCTCGCAGAAGTGAGTACTGCTGCATTTAAACGGCGATAGATCCGCCTACCACAGGAAATTGACTCTGGCAGTAAGCTAACTCCTGATCCCACTTCTCCGGTTAGCACGTCAATAGTCCACGCGAGTGGGATTGTGGGCTGTTGACACACTTTTCCTCATTGTTTTACAATTCCGACAGTTATCGCGGTGGGTACTGCGATGTCACACAAAAGCATCAGAAAAATCGCATGCTTGGCTGCTTTTGCTGCGCTTGCGGCTCCCCTTGCTTTTTGCCAAGCGACCTCCGATTCGGAGCCGCCGCCATATCCCGGTGTGAGCGTGCATATCGCTGGAGTATTTGTCACTCCCGTTCCAGGTGTCCCGCTGACTGCAATTGTCGAACTAGAAAGCAGACAGATTCTGGCGGATGGGTCAACCGATGTGAAGAAAACTATTAACAATATAGCCCGTGATTCCCTGGGCCGAATTTACAATGAGCGTCGGCGATTGGTGGGTCCATCGTTCAACGGCAACCCGCGGCTTCTCGCCATGCACATCTTCGATCCAGAAACGAGATTGAACACGTACCTGGATCCCTCGACACACATCGCTCGACAAACTATGCGGCCCGAATCAGCGCCCACTGTGGAACCGAAATCTGGTTCCCCCGTCGCCGCACGCAATCCACTTGTCGAAGAGCAGGATCTCGGCACGGAGATCATGGAAAACGTTTTGGTCCATGGCATTCGGAGGAGCCGAACTGTGCCGGCGACTTCGAGCGGCACGGGCGAGGCTTTCGTCGTGACCGATGAATACTGGTATTCAGATGAGTTGCACTTGAATATGCTCGTGAAGCACGATGATCCACGCAGCGGACAACAAACGGTGACCGTGACGCATTTGGATCGCAGCGAACCGAATCAGGCGATGTTTCAAATTCCCGCCGGTTACAAAGTGCTGGACGAAAATCCCGAAAACTAAGACGTATTGGTGCCAAATTACGTGGTGCCTAAGCGTGTGTGCGGCAACTCAATTTGAGTGCCCGGCGGCATAGCAGCCGGATCAGGGCGCGTCCACACGGAGCAGCAGTCCGGCTCCATATCGGACGTCAATGTCTCCTTTGGACGAGCGCAGTGTGATTTCTCCCGTAGTAGCGCTAGCCGAAGTGCGATCGGTTCGCACGATGGTCACATTCTCCAGGTCGTACGTTCCGCACGCATCCGACGAGAACAGCCACAAAGCCTGTGCGCGCTCGCCCGTACCATCGCCCTGGCATCCCCGGCCGGGATTTGAATCGAGCCGAACGAGAACACCGTTCTCGACCGGCTTGCCGACGACTCCGGACCTGTTGGTGACCGGGCCACCCCCGCGATAGACGACATCGCCGCCGATCTGCACCGTCGTCCAGGAATTTTCGGCTACAGCGGGATCGGGATTCAGCGGAAGCTGCGCATGGCGAACTTCCCTTATCGAAGCGATGGCGCGCAAATGCACGACGAGCGGCACCTTTTCATGCGGGAGCCGCAGCGTGTCGAATCGAAAAGAGATGCTACCTCCCTTACCGCCGGAGGCCGCCTGCACTGCGGTGACTTGACCCGCGAGCGTCGCGCCCGCGGGAATTTTGGCGTCGCCAGGCAGCGGCACGTCCTGCATGATTCGCGCGGTGATCACCTGGCCAGGCTTGGTTTTGCGCGAAGAAAGCGTGGCGTTCAGAGACACGGGAAGCACAGTGCTGTCAGGCACGACCGTTGCAGCGTACATGGCAGCGGTCGCGAACAGCAGAACGCTGACTGCGCCGAATCTGACGGCGCGAAACACGGAGTATTTCGCCTGCATGCTAAGCCGTGCGCGGACCCATGCGAGGCGCCTGGGGCGGAGCGATGTGGACATGCATTCAGTTTCACCGACAACAGAGGGAGTCATCGCCATTGTTCCTGGAATGGGTGTCATCGTAAACGGGCTGGCGGATTACCACAATGGCTTGATTTGGCGTTTCCCGAATGACGCGACCCAGCGTCTGATGAAACCACACGCTCGGTTAGCACGTTAGTCAGGCGCGAGCGGTTTACTCCAGCTGCTGCGCTACTGAACGATTATTCTTGCCGTGTCGCGGTTGGAATTGGATGGCGGATTGGAAGCGCAAGGCACGTCCGATGTGTGTGCGACATACGTTTTCAAGCCGGCATTCAATGCGATCGGTCCGGACCTAGCCCTCGCACCAGCGACCACATCCCAACAGCTCTTCTCCGCGAACGGATTGTCACCCGAGTCGAAATGAATGGAACGGGGCGCTGAGGAGGAATTCATCCACAGAATCCATTCGTCGTTCGCTTTGATGAGTGTGCAGTCGGATTCTTTTCCGTCTGCGACGTCTACCGTGCATTTCGCCGTTCGTACCGCGGCCGCGCCCGCGGACGTGGAAAGCGCGGGACTCGCGGTCGAAGTAAAGAACATGAGCACCAATCCGAAGCACGCCAGAGAAAACGGAATATCGTAGAGCCGGCTTTTTCGTTCCCTCGGATGCGTCATTGCAGATTGTCTCCCTTGGCAGGTGCGGTCCAGAAGCTCGAGCTAAATTCTCGCGTTACGCGCTTTCGGCGGCCAGATCGTCCAGCAGAGTCGCGGCCTTTTTCAAGTTGTCCACTCCGAAGACCACCAGGCCCAGCGTGGAGCCAGGCTCCAGACCGAAGTAGGTGTAGTCAATGTTGATATGGTTTTCGCCCAACCGTGACGCGGCGCGGCCCAACGCACCCGGACGGTGCGGCAATCTCGCTACAGCGACATCCGTCTCCTCAAAGATCATGTGCAGGCCGCCCAGCACGGCTTTGGCGCCAGCCATATCGTCCGCCAGGAATCGGGCCAGACTCTCGCCGTCCTCCACGTACGATTGAAAAGCCACGACGTTCACTCCGCGCTCCGCCAGCGCGAGAAAACACTTTCCGAGCGCGCCCGGCTTGTCCTCGATCGTTACGGTAAATTCCTTCGCCTTCGCCATGTGACTTGGCTCCCTTTCCGTCCAACGCAAGGTCAACGGACATTGCGTCCACTCATTGAACCGCCGCTCGGTTCCTTGGTCAACCCCTGATTAGTCGCCCAACATCGCAGCCACTGTAGACAATCGGTGGACCGAAGCCGACACTCCACATCCAAGCTAGCAAGTTGACGGGCGCAGACTTTAGTGTTATTCACCAACCGCTCGATGCACTGGCTGGGAGCCTGCATAAGGCTGGGGAAAGCCATGAACGCAAGAACGTTCGCAGCAATCGTAGTCGTCGCCGCACTGCTCGTCGCCGCGCCGGCCGCTCGTGCGCACCATTCATTCGGCGCGGAATTCGATTTCAACAAGCCGGTCACTCTTCACGGCACCTGCGTGAAGTGGGAGATGATCAATCCTCACAGCTACCTCACCGTTGATGTGAAGAATGACGACGGCAGCGTGACGCAATGGAGCGTTCAAGCCGGGGCGCCGAGTTTTCTTTATCGCAATGGCTGGCGGAAGGATTCCGTGAAGCCGGGCGACGAGCTGATCATTACCGGCTACAGCGCCAAGGACGGATCGCACAACGCCTTCGCGCAGCGCGTGCAGCTGCCCGACGGCCGGCGCGTGCTCGGCGGCGCGATCATCGGCGCGACTCCGCCCCCACCGCCAGCGGATTCATCCGCGCCCGCTCCGAAATCGAATCCATGACGCATCCGCGCATGAGAGTCGTCATTATCGCCGCGGCCGCGCTCGCGATATTTTCACTGCGCGCGTTACCGCTCGCTGCTCAGGCAGCGACGCCGCAACCGCAGGTTCCCATAGCGGTCGCGGTTGCCTCCGCACCAGATAGCGCTGGCCCCATCCCGCGGCTCCCCGACGGACGGCCGAATTTCCAAGGTCTCTGGCACAACGATGTTGGCGTCGAGGCGCTGCGCAAGGCCGGTCTCGGCGACATCCACAGCCCCGGAACGCCGCTTCCCTTCCCGTATTTTCCCATCACCGACAAAATCAGGGAGTATCGCGATCTCCACGATCCGTACCACGATCCTGAGGCGCACTGCCATATTCCAGGCGTTCCTCGCACCATCGAACAGCCATCGAGCATCATGCCCTTCCGCATCATTCAGGATGAGAAGTACGTCACCATCCTTTTCGAATACGTGCACGATCTCCGCATCATTCCCGAAGACGCAAGCGCTCATCCGAAACACTACTGGGCATGGGACGGAGACTCGCGCGGCCATTGGGAGGGCGACACGTTCGTCGTGGACGTCGCGAATTTCAACGGCAGAAGCTGGCTCGACATGGACGCGAATTTTGTGGACGAAAACGAGCACGTCGTCGAGCGATACACGATGACCAGCCCCAACTCGATCGCGTACGACGCAACGGTCGAAGACCCGACCGTGTTTACGAGACCCTGGACCATGCATCTGACGCTGAAGCGAAATCCTACCAAGGATCAAATCGTCTATTACGATTGCCACGAAGGCGAACGCGATGTGGATCATTACACGCGTTCCGAGGGCAACGCCGCGAGCAAACATGAATAGGCGCATCGCGGCTTTGATTTTGATTGCCGCGGCAGCGGTCTCGCTTTGCTTTACGGCGCCGCGCGCCGCCGGTCAGAGCGCCGCCTCGCCCTATTCCCCGCCCCGGCTCTCCGATGGCACTCCGGATTTCCGCGGAATCTGGCAGGCCCGCTCACTCGCGTACGTTGATCTCGAAGGCCTTGGCCCCTCGGGCAGCGTGAAGCCTGTGACCAAGAGCGTCGTCGTGGATCCGCCCGATGGCAAAATTCCCTACTTGCCCGACGCCTTGAAGCAGCGCGACGCAAACTTCAAGGATCGCGTCACCGCTGATCCTGCCG
This sequence comes from uncultured Acidobacteriota bacterium, assembly GCA_963814855.1. GTDB lineage: Bacteria > Acidobacteriota > Terriglobia > Acidiferrales > UBA7541 > Palsa-295. The sequence continues at coordinate 294,621 of CAWFEL010000007.1, read as the reverse complement.
CCAATTGCTATCAGGCAGGCGTCCCGCGCGCCGTTCTGCTTCCAACACCGTTTCAATTTGTGCAAAGTGTTGGAAATCTGGCCATCGTCTATACGGACAATCACGCCTACCGCATCGTGGATGCATCTTCGATTCCGCACGATGACGGCATTGATTTCTTCATGGGCGATTCGCGCGGCCACTGGGAGGGCGACACGCTCGTCGTGGACGTCACCGACCTTGGCGATCAGACCTGGCTCGACGAGGCCGGAGACTTTCACAGCGACGAGCTGCACGTCGTTGAACGTTACACCCTCCTCAGCGCCGATACGATGCGCTACGAAGCTCGCCTCGAAGATCCGAAAACCTACGCGAAGCCGTGGACCATTCGCCTGCTGCTCTATCGCGATAAATCCCCGGGCGCGCGAATAACCGAAGACGAATGCCTCGAAGGCGCTGACGGCCGGTGGCATCACCTCTCGCCTTCCGATCCGAAAGCCCGCTTGCGCCACGACTACGACGCCGAGCTGGCCGCCGAAGCCAAGGCACAAGCCCAGGCCGGCGCCGCCAAGCCCTAGATTTCTCCGCTTTCTCTGCGTGCCTCTGCGCCGAGCGCCGCAATGAAGGGCGCGGTGAAACTTTCTTTTTCGTAAGTGTCTGTGTTTATCTGTGTTCATCTGTGGCTAATCCTGCCTCTTCCGCGCGCCAAATCCTGTGCTAAGATTTCCCCGAAGATTGAAAGGCGATGGAGTTCGCCTGAACCGTCCGGCAACGGACTGATGACTCCTGGCCGCCGCCCGGCGCCAGGAGTTTTTTTGTTGGCCCGAGCTCAGCGCAGAGACCCGCAGCACAAGGAGACGCCGTGCGCATTGCATTGCTGATCGTATTCGGAGCCCTGGGCACCCTGGCGCGCTACGCGCTGCAAGGAATCGTGCAGGAACGCGCGACGTCCACGTTCCCCTCCGGCACGCTCGTCGTCAATCTGCTCGGCTGTTTCCTGCTCGGCGGCGTCGCCGAGTACGCGCTCGCGCATCTCACGATTCCCCCCGAGTGGCGCATCGGCATCACCGTGGGATTCTTCGGAGCGTTCACCACATTTTCCACCTTCAGTTGGGAAACCGCGCGCATGCTGCAGGACGGCCAATGGCGCCTCGCGACGACCTATGTGCTCGCGAGCCTGCTCGGAGGCGTGGTCACCATATTTGCTGGAATGAAAATCGCCGATCGAATTTAAGAATTTGGAGGAGGAATAATATGAGCGACGCCGCAAAACACGAACGGTTCGAAGGCGAGCGCACCCTGATGCGCATTCACATCGGCGAATCCGACCGCTGGCACGGCAAGCCGCTCTATGAAGCCATCGTCGAGCTTTTGCGCCGCGATAAATTCAGCGGCGCCACTGTCCTCCGCGGCGTTGGCGGCTACGGCAGCTCGAGCGTTTACCACACAGATAAAGTGTTACGCCTCTCTCAGGATTTGCCGATCGTCATCGAAGTCATCGAATCAGCCGAGCGCATCGAACAGGTTCTGCCTCGCCTCGACGAAATGATCGGCGGCGGCCTGGTGACGCTCGAAAAAGTCCGCGTGATTCTCTACCGCTCGCACAAATAGCTCGTTGTGTTCCGCCAGGGCGCGTGTTACAAACCTCCCTCTCAGGAGGCCGCGCCCATGGACAAGAATAAACTCCTTCAATACATTGACCACTTCAATCACAAGCGCTACGAACAGGTCATGGAGTTCTATCATCCCGACGTGCTGATTGAATACCCGACCATGCTCGCCGCGCCCAATGCTCCGCCGGTCACGCGCCGCGGCCGCGATGGATTTCTAGAGCAATACGTCGAGCTACACAAATCCTGCCGCGAAGCGCTCGAAGTCCAGACGGTAATAATGCAGGGCGACATGATCGCCGCAGAGATGTACACCGAATTTCACTTCTTCAAGGACTACGAACATTTCTCGGGGCGCTCGATGAAGGCGGGCGACGTCTACATCACCACAAACTGGTGCATCTACAGAGTCGAAAACGAGAAATTCAAACACATCCGCGTAGCCCACTTCCGCAAGCACGATCCGAAAACCGCGCGGCTGTGATCTTTCGCGCGCGCGGCGACCAGCGATGCCGTCCACGGCTTAACACCGTAGCGTGGCCCTATTTGAGCAGGTATGCCTGAAGGAATTCCACCGTGGCGTAGAATTCGTAATCCTGATTTGGCCTTTTCTGATAACCGTGCCCTTCGTCCTTCGCCATGATGTACCACACTGGCGTCCCCTGTTTTTTCAACGCCGCCACAATCTGCTCCGATTCGGTCACTGGCACTCTGGGATCATTCTTCCCTGCCACTACGAGCATCGGCTTCTTGATGTTCTCCACGTGATTCATCGGCGCGATTCGTTCCAAGAACTCCCGCATCTTCGGATCGCGTTCATCGCCGTACTCGACGCGCCTCAGGTCCCGCCGGTAAGCCTCGGTGTGCTCCAAAAACGTAACCAGGTTCGACATCCCCACGATATCCACCGAGCAGCGGATGCGATCGCTGTAAAAGGTAGAAACCGCCAGCGTCATATGCCCGCCGTAACTCCCGCCCATCACTCCTACACGATCGGCATCGAGTTCCGGACGCGCGGCAATCCAGTCAAACAGGGCGTTGATGTCCTTATACGAATCCTCGCGCAAAAAACCGTTGTCGAGTTTCGTGTACGTCTTCCCATATCCCGTCGAGCCGCGAATATTCGGATAAATCACCGCGATTCCCAGTTCATTTGAAAAATAGTTGTACTGCGCCTTGAAATCGGGAAACTCCTGATCCTCTGGTCCGCCATGGATCATCACCATCACCGGGCGTTTCCCGGTAAACTTCGACGGCGGCCGGTACAAAAATCCCGAAATCATCTTCCCGTCGAAGCTCTTCCAGTGAATCAGCTCCGCTTCAGGGAAAGCATCGGTGCGTACCGCCGATTCGCTCGCCGTCCACCGTTCGACTTTTCCGGTGGTCACGTCGAGCGAAAAGCAATCGCCGGCCTGCCGCGCTGATGACAAATAAACTGCCAGGTCGCGATTATTTCGATGCCATCGCAGCCCCGCGACCCATCCCGCTGGAATTTTCGGTCGCGGAGTCACTTCCTTCCCGCTCGCCGTATCCAGAAGGCGAAGAACTGTCTGGCCGTCCTCATTGGTTATGAACGCAATCCTCTTTCCGTCATACGAAATCGCGAATTCCATCACATCCCAGGGGACGTCCGCGGTCTGCACGGTGACCTTCTTGTTGTTCGCGAGGTCCATGTATGTCAGCCGCTGAAATTCCGAATCTTTATCCGACGTGAAATAGACGCCCTTCCCGTCTTTGGCAAACCTCGCGTTCCCATACGCGACCTTGTCGTCGCCACGATCGGGCGTGAGCTCCGATTTTTCACCGCTCGCCGTGTCCACAAGCCACAGGTGCGATTCCGTCGCCGAGATCTCCTGAACCATCACGATGTGCTTGTCGTCCGGCGACCAATCCTCCGGTTCCCAACCCCCACCGTTTAGTTGCGTTAGCAACCGATCGGTCTTCGGGTCAGCCGGATTCATCACCCAGAGGTCCGTATCTTGTCCGGTGCGCCGCGTCGAAGTGTAGGCAATGCGATCCCCGCGAGTTGACCAGGGGCCAAGACTATTGCGCGATTTTCCGTCCGTCAGTAGCGTGCTCTCGCCCGTAACCATGTCGTAGCGATACAGCTGGTACCACTCGCCCCCGCCCACGTCCCTGCGGAACACGATGTAGTCGCCACCGGCCGGATGAAAACTGCCGACCCTCACCGGTTCCCGAAAGAAAGTCAACTGTTGCCGCGCCGCCCCCGGCGACTTCACCAGATGCAATTCGTAGGTATCGCCAAAGCGCGTCCCGATCAGCATCTCCCGCCGGGTCGGGTGCCAATCGGCGTCAAAAGCCAACCGATAGTTCAAATAACGATCCGCCGTCTCCGCGAGTGACGCTGGCACCGCCGGTACTCCATCGGCCACAATGCTCTCAGGTGCCGAAATTGTCGGCTGCTGAGCTCTCACCCCGCGCAGGCCCAATAAACCGACTGATAGAGACAACAAGACGAAAAAGGCTGGACGGATTCTCATGTTCCCTCCAAGGCTCGCCATTGTAGGTTCGATAAAATCGCAAGACAACGAATTTTAGGAGTGCACCGTTCCGATTTGGCGACTAACAATTCGTCGCCGCGCAAGCCTGAATTAGTGTCGTAGGGGCACGGCACGGCATGCCGTGCCCGGCAAACTTCCTTGGCACCGCTGCGTCCACCTGCCTGGCCAATTTTCCGTATTGCCCCTCCATTCGCGCCATGTTACCCTGAGCGAACAAAAGGCGAAGCGCAGATCCTGGGCGAAAGCCTGCGCATTTTGCCCGGATTCGCATGGGAGGCGGCATGGCGGCATCCACGCAGGGCTTGGCTCGAAGGCCTCATTCGACGCTTGATACCGTGCAGGCGGCGCTCGGAGCGCTTGCGGCGCGCCATCGTGGCGACGAAGTTCTCACATCGATCAAACACTTTCCGGCGCGCGAGGCGGACTTCCGCCCGATGCCGGCTTGGGTGCGGCCGGAGCTCGCGGCTGCATATCGCGCCAAGGGGATTGACCAGCTCTATTCGCACCAGGCCGCTGCAGCCGAGCTGGCCCGCGCCGGAAAAGACTTCGTGGTCGTGACTCCCACCGCCTCGGGAAAAACGCTCTGCTACAACCTGCCGATCCTCAACGCGATCCTCGAAAACGCCGACGCGCGCGCTCTCTACCTCTTCCCCACCAAAGCGCTCGCCCAGGATCAGCTCACCGAGCTTCAAGATCTGGCTACGCGGCTTAGCGATTCCTTCGGTGTTTTCACTTACGACGGCGACACGCCCGGCGACGCGCGGAAAGCCATCCGCGAGCGCGGCCACATAATCCTGACGAATCCGGACATGCTGCACACCGGCATTCTGCCGCACCACACCAAGTGGACGCGCGTGTTCGAGAATCTCCGCTACATCGTCCTTGACGAGCTGCACACCTATCGAGGCGTTTTCGGCAGCCATCTGGCCAACGTCCTGCGCCGAATCGCGCGTGTTGCGGAATTTTACGGTTCGTGCCCGCAATTCATCTGCTGCTCGGCCACGATTGCGAATCCCGGCGAGCTGGCCGGGCAGTTGACCGAACGCGATGTCGCAACAGTCGAGGAAAACGGCGCGCCCGCCGCCGAAAAGCTTTTCGTTTTCTACAATCCGCCGATGGTCAATCGCAACCTCGGCATTCGACGCAGCTATCTCACCGAAACCACGCGCGTCGCCAAGGAGCTTCTCTCACGCAAGCTGCAGACAATCGTCTTCGCGAATAGCCGCCTGCATACCGAAGTCCTGCTCACGTATTTGCAGCAGGCGAATCCCGCGCAGCCGGGCGGCGCCGAACCCATCCGCGGCTACCGCGGCGGATATCTCCCGGGCGAGCGGCGGGAGATCGAGCGCGGCCTCCGCGAAGGACGCGTACGCGGCGTCGTGGCCACCAATGCGCTCGAGCTTGGAATTGATATCGGCTCGCTCGACGCCTGCGTAATGGCCGGTTACGCCGGCTCGATCGCTTCCACGTGGCAGCGTGCGGGACGCGCCGGGCGCCGCAGCGGCACTTCTTGCGCTGTGCTTGTCGCATCTTCTGCGCCGCTCGATCAATTCATTGTGCAGCATCCGGATTATTTCTTCGGCCGCTCGCCCGAACACGCCTACGTGCAACCGGACAATCTCGAAATTCTCGTCAATCACTTGAAGTGCGCCGCGTTCGAGCTGCCAATCGCGCCGGACGAGAAATTCGGCAAAGTGGATGTGCAAAATCTGTGCGAGCGCATGGCCGAGGCCGGATTTCTACATCGCAGCGGCGCCAACTGGCACTGGGTGCAGGAAGCGTATCCCGCGGACACGGTCAGCCTGCGTTCCGTCACGTCCGACAACTTCGTCATCATTCACGCGTCCGTGGAAGACGACGGCAACACCACCGGCGGCAAGAAGGGCGCGCCCGAAGTTATCGGCGAAGTGGACTTTTCTTCCGCGCTCACGACCGTGCATCCCAAAGCGATCTATCTCCACCAGGGCCAGCAATACCATGTGGACCGTCTCGATTTCGATCAGCGCAAAGCCTACGTCCGGCGCGTGAACATTGACTACTACACCGACGCGATCCGCTACACGCAGGTCCGCGTCCTCGAAATCGCCGAGGAAGAGCGCATCTCCGGTCCTGCGTCGCGCGCGCATGGAGACGTCCTCGTCCGCTCGCAGGTCATCGGCTTCAAGAAGATCAAATTCTTCACCAACGAAAATGTCGGCGACGGCAAGCTCGAGCTTCCCGAAAACGAAATGCACACCACCGCGTTCTGGATCACGCTCGGGCGCTCGCTGCTGACCAGCCTGCCCTTCGCGCTTTCCGAACGACAGAGCGGCATCTTCGGCCTGTTGCACGCGCTCGAATCCATGGCCACGCTTCTGCTGATGTGCGATCGGCGGGATCTGGGCACCGCCGTTGGGGAGCGCCCGGCGAGTCCGGGCGTTGAAACCGAATGGCAGGAATTTTCCACCGCGATGAACGATCCGGCCGAGATGAAAGAATATTTCGAGCCGAATCTATATCTCTACGACGCGTATCCCGGCGGCATCGGATTCAGCGAGCCGCTCTATCGCGTTCACGAGATCTTGCTGCAACGTACGCGCGAGCTGATCGCGTCATGCCCGTGCGAAAGTGGCTGCCCGTCCTGCGTCGGTCCCGCAGGAATGAAAAGCGAGCGCACGAAAGAAGCCGCGCTAGCGATTCTGGAGCGCCTGTGCGCCTAGCTCTGCGAGCAAAAAAGTCCACAGGCGGCTCTTGCCTTTTTTGTTGTGTACGAATGCTACCGTCAGAGCGACGTGCAAGGAGCACGACGAAATGCGTGACAAGCGATTAGCAGTCGTAGGGGCGCAGCATGCTGCGCCCGGCAAACATGCTTGGCATCGCTCCGCCCATTCGTCGCGTCGTTGCCGTTTCTTGGTAGGGGCACGATACATCGTGCCCGGCGAACATCCTTGGCGACACACCGTCCATTCGCGCGGAACCACGCCCGAAGGGCGAAACGCGAGCCATGCATCGCCCCTCGCGATCTCAAAATCGCGCCAAATTACTCGACACACCATGCCGAGTAATTTCTCGCGTAACTCCATGAAAACAAAGGATCGGGTACCAAAAGAAGTGACACACTATTTCAGTGCCGCTCATTTTGCCCTTTCCGCGTTTCAAGGACCTCGCCGATGACAATTTCCCGCCTCCTCGGCCGGCTCAAGGCTCTCCAACCTGCGCCCTCGCGCGGGAAGGCTGTCGCCTCACCGGTCGAAGCCGACGCTCCGCCGCGAGGCCACTCGGCCGACATTCCCGAGGGCGCCGCCCGGCTCGCCGAAATTCTCGGCGCTTCAACCGGCAGCAATCGCTTCGGAGAACATCTCGCGCTGCGGAAATGGTTCTCGGAACCGGTGGCCAGCGCGCCTGATCTCGGCGTCCCCGATGGCGAACTGAACGCAGACGCGCTGCGCCTGATGGCGCCGGGCGCGCCCGAGGAAGTCGCCGATCCGCGGCAGTGGCTTTTCCTCGATACCGAGACGACCGGCCTCGCCGGTGGCACGGGCACCTACCCGTTTCTCGTTGGCATCGCCTGGTGGGACGCGGGCGGTCTTGAAGTCGAGCAATTTTTCATGCGCGATTACAGCGAGGAGCATTCCGTGCTCGTCGCGCTTGCCGAGCGCATGGCGGAGCGGCCCGTGCTCGTCACCTTCAATGGCAAATCGTTCGACTGGCCGCTGCTCGAAACGCGCTACCGCATGACTCGCTCCATTCGCGCTCCGGTTCCGCGCGCTCATCTCGATTTCCTGCATCCCGCGCGAAATCTTTGGCGCCTGCGAATCGGATCGGTGCGCCTGGCGGAACTCGAGCTGCACGTCCTCGGCTGGAATCGGGGCGCGGACATGGTATCCGCCATGATTCCTCAGATTTATTTTGAATATCTGCGCGGCGGCCCGCCCGAACCGCTCGTCCCGATCTTCCACCACAATCAAATGGACCTGCGCGGACTTGCCGCGCTTGCGACACGCACTCTTTCGCTTCTCGGGAATCCGGAAGCGCACGGGCACGACGGGCTTGAGCTTTTCGGTGTTTCGCGCATCTGCGAGCGGAGAGGCGAGGCCGTTCGCGCGCGAAAGTTGTACGCCGAATCCATCACCCGCGATCTGCCGCGGGACACGGATCGCGCGGCGCGGAGTTCGCTCGCGCGCCTTGCGAAGCGCGAAGGAGATCTGGCGCTCGCGTGCGGCCTCTGGGAAGGCATGCTGGGAAATTCGCGCGAAGGCTTTGAAGCCTACGAGCAGCTCGCGATCTTCTACGAACACCGCGCTCGCGAGCCGCATCGCGCGGCGACTCTCGCCCGCAAGGCGCTGCTCGAGCTTCGCAACGCCAAGCGGCTTGGCACGATCCCGCCGAACGCGTACCGCGAACGTCGGCTGCGCTTCGAGCAGCGCCTCGCGCGCCTGGAGCGCAAGGCCGGTCGCAGCCTCCTTGAAGCTCTCGAATCGGAATCTCGAGCAGGCGCCGGTGAATCTAATCAAGATCAAGCAGAGGGGGGTAAATTCAATGCCAGAATCGGATAGCGCAGGAACGCAAACCGCGAGAATCTCGGTAGCGGAGAACAAAACCGTGCCCGGAATCAGCGACCCATATCTTCGCGAACAGCTCGAAAAACGGCGCGACAGCCTCAAAGTCGCGATTTCGACAATTCCTCTGACCGACGCGCCGGACGCATCCGCTCCCTTCCATAAACTTCTTGCCGACGTAGACCTCGCGATCCGGAATATGGAAGAAGGAACGTACGGGACTTGCGATGCGTGTCACGGTTCAGTGGAGAACGAACGCCTGATCATTGACCCCCTTGCACGATTGTGCCTCGATTGCCTGAGCAGCGACGAACAGCGCGCTCTGGAACGCGATCTCGAACTCGCATCGCACGTTCAGCGCGGATTGCTTCCGGAAACTGATGTCCGCCATCGCGATTGGCGCGTTCACTATATGTACAGGCCTGCGGGAATCGTGAGCGGCGATTACTGCGACTTGATTTCCGGCGCGGGTGAAGAAGGCCAACTGCTTTTTCTTCTTGGCGACGTCTCGGGCAAGGGAGTGGCGGCCGCGCTCCTTATGACCCATCTGCACGCAATGTTTCGCGCGCTCTCCGGCATCGGATTGGAGCTTGATCGCCTGATGGAAATGGCGAATCGTATGTTTTGCGAAAGCACCATTGCCGGCCAGTTTGCCACGCTCGTCTGCGGACGCGCCGGGCGTTCCGGCGAAATCGAAATCGCCAGCGCGGGCCATTATCCGGTCCTGCACACGTCGAAAGGCGGCGTGAAACGATTGGACGCAACCGGACTGCCTTTGGGACTGTTTTCCACGAGCAGTTACACAGTTCGACGCGTGCGCCTCGAGCCGGGAGACAGCTTGCTCCTTTACACCGACGGAATTTCGGAAGCGCGAGATAATTCCGGCGAGGAATATGGCATCGCCGCAATCTCGCGCGCGACCGCCGGGCGGCACGGCTGGGAACCGAAGGACCTGGTTGCTGCCTGTCTTGCCGATGTCGAGAAGCATTCGTCCGGCCGGCGTCCCGTGGACGACCAAACCGTGATGGTTATCCAGAGAGGCCTCGCCGCCGAAGCAGCGTTCAACGACTGATAAACCTCTCGAATATTTTGGCGCGGCAAGCGCGGCGATTGAAGCGGCTCAGGGAACGATGGGCCGCTCCAGGCCGATGTGCGTCGAGTGGTGCTCGAACACGCGCGTGCGCGGCAGGGCCACCGAAGCGAGCAGGCGCTTAAGTTCCGGCGCGGTATAGGCGGAGCGCACGGAATCGCAATAGAGCCGGTACATCACGCCGGAATAATGACGCCCGTGCCAGCGGACATGCAGCGGATACGCGAAGCGGCCGGGCCGGCGAAGGTCGCGAAGCAGAATCGCGCCGCTGGCATTCACCAGCCGCGACATTTCGGCAAGAAGTTTTTCCGGCTCGGCGAGATGATGCAGCACCGAGTTGCACATCAAGAGATCGAAGCCGCTGTCCGGAAACGGCAGCCGGTTTCCGTCCGCCACCTGGAACTCGACGCGACCGGCGAGCCCGCCGCCCGCGGCCGTGAGATTCGTCTGAGCCTGGGCGATCATTCCCGGCGAGCGGTCCACGCCGACGAATTTCCATGCCGGTAGGCGGCTGGCGAGTTTGATGACTATTTGCCCGGGACCCGTGCCGATGTCGAGCGCGACACCGCGTTCACGACCTTTGACGAGCCTCAGGGCGTGGTCGACAAGCGTGTCGTCAATGGTGTTGAGGTGGGCCTGAGCCGTGGCCGAGGAATATGCCTCGACCTCGCTCGAATCGTCCATCACTTCAGGCTCGGGGACGCGCGGCATGTCGAAGAATGCCATCGGAGAAATTCTAGCGCGCGGAAGGAACGGCTGGCCTCGGCATTTGCGCGACGGAAGGACTTTCCTCGACCGGACCCGGAGCGGGCGGCCAGCCCATGGCACGATTGATCGCGTCGAATGTTGGACGCGTCGCGCCTTCGACGGTGATGCACTGCAAATCAACGCATCGCAGATAAACGCCGCCTGTGTCGGTTTGGAATTGGAAGAAATTCGGCCGGCGGTACAGCTGCGTACGCGACGAATATTTCATCTCCAGCGCTTCGCTATACTGGCCGAAAAAGCGCGCTGCATCGTCCGTGGTTTCAAGCGCCAGCAGGAACACGAGCCGCAATTCCTTGGTCTTCGCGTCTTCAAAGAGAGCGTAGCGGTCGCCGTCCCACGAAGGCGCAAGCTGCGCGGCGCGCGCGGGATCCAGAAACTGTTTCAGGATTTCTTGCACGCCGAATTCACCCATTACGTTTTCCTCGAGCGGTTTCCAATCCGCGGGAACGATGCCTTGCAATTTCGGAAAGTTTACTTTGGCAGGACCCACGCCTTTCAAATAAAAATCGGGATGAATGATCTGCTGCGTCGAAACCGGGGGATGCTCGAAGAGCAGGTGCAAATCCTGCCAGCCCGATGGGCCTTCAGAAACTGCTGGGAGAACGAAGTGCCAGCAATATAGGGAAAGAGCAGGCTATCGCGGATCACAATCGGCGCCTGCGCCAGCTTCGAATCCTTGTCCATTTCCTCAACCGCGCCGGGGCGAATCAGTTCCGTCACGTCGCCGATTTCGCGAATGCTGAGATGCTGATCGCGCAGCGAATAATCGAGCATGGCGGCGAGCGCCGTGCCTTCACTCACGGAGTCGCGGGCCAGTTCCGCGTCGTCATTGGGGCGCGCGGCCTTGATCCATGGGTCCACGTCGAAGGATTGATCTTCGAGCGCGTGCGTGAGTTCGTGGGACATCACGTCGCGCTGCTCGTCGGACGGAATCCAATCAGCGATGTAAAATTCCTTCGCCTTCGGATCGTAGAGGCCGGCTACCTGTTCGGTGAGGACATCGAGCATGAAGGCATCGAGCGGAAAATTCTTGGGTATCAGGCCAAAAGCTTCGAGAGACTTGTCATCGGCGTAACGCTGGGCGTCGTTCTTGTCTTCCTTGTCCGCCTGAACGAGGTAGGCGCGGATTTCCTGCTTTGAGCGGAGGCTTTTCTTCAGCGGCTGCTTAATCGGCAGGTGAAGGATGACGCTCATCTGCTTCAAAACTTCGTCAGCCGCCTTCAGAAATGCGGGATTCTGCACGGCTGCGGCTTGCGATGCGCCCGCTGACGGCGCCGAGGTTGCGCTGATCGCAAACCCAAATCCGGCGATGAGAACGAGCGCCACCAGCAGGGATGCGACGCGACGAAGCCGGCGACCGCTCGGGGCGGTCGTCCGATGCTCGAGTTCGCCCACTACGTCGCGACCTGATACGCGTTCGTGCGGATCAATGCTCATCAATCCATCATAGGTAGAGGAATGCTCCAGCGCAAGCCATCCAAACCGGGCGCCAGCTTGCTATCGAACCGCGAGTTATTTCGAACGGGAGCTGGTGCCGACGGGACCCGCGAGGACGGATTGGACGGTCCGACAAAATTCTTCGACTGGAAAAGGCTTCGCGAGAATCGGACAGCCTGAATTTCGGAGAGTGTGCGCCGCGGCATCGCCCGCGTTGGAAGCGGTGAACACGACACGCATGGCGAGGTCCGGGCGCTGCTCCTTGATCCAGCGGTAAAGGCCGGCAGTGGAGGTGTCTCCGGGCAAATTGATATCCGCGACGACGGCGTCCACAGAATCGCGGCTGAGGATTTCGATTGCTTCTTCCGCGGTGCGGGCAACTTTGACCGACGCACCGCTGGAAACCAGGACTTCGCGTTCCAACATCAGGAGGGCTTCTTCCTGATCAACCAACAAAATAGTGCCCGGTATCACATCCGTGCGGCGGGACACCGGTTCGGTTAGTGTTGGCGACGATTCATCCGACAGGGGCAGCGAAATGGTGAACGTGGCGCCGCGCGGCGGCGAATTCTTGACCTGAATCTCTCCCCCATGCTCCTTCACGATTCCGTAGCAGATGCTGAGGCCGAGGCCCGTGCCTTTGCCGACGGGCTTCGTGGTGTAAAAGGGATCGAAGATCTTGTGGGGATTCGTGACGCCCGGACCGCTGTCCGTGACCTCGACGCACAGGCGCTGCCCGACGCTTGCGGTGCGAATCCAGATTTCGCCCGAACCGCTTTTTTCCTGAATGGCGTCCACGGCGTTATTGAGCAGATTCAGAAAAACCTGCTCGAGCTGATGGAAATCTCCGGCGGTCATGGGCAGCCGCGGATCGAATTCACGGTGAATCACAATGTTGTGAAGCTTCATATCGAATTCGCGAAGAACGAGCGTGTCCTCGAGAATTTGATTCAGTTGAACAGGCGCACGGTGAGGTTTCTGCTGACGCGCAAAGCTGAGCAAATTCTGCACGATATGGTGCGTCCGCTGCGCCTGCTTATTCAGCTTTTCGAGATAGTCGGCGCCGCGGGGGTGAACAAATTCCTCGGATTTCAAGAGCTGCGTATACCCGAGGATCGCCGTCAGCGGATTATTGAGTTCGTGCGCGACACCGGAAATCAATTGTCCGACGGCGGCCATTTTCTCGCTTTGCAGTAGCTGTTCCTGCGTGCGCCGCAGCGTGTCGTAGGCTTCGCGGGTCTTTTCGAGCAGCAGCGATTTATCAATGGTCGAGGCGATCTGGTTGCCGACGGCGGACAGCAAATTTAACTCCGCGGTCGAGAAGGCTCGCATCTCGCGGTTGCCGACGACCAGAACGCCCATGACGCGGTCCTTGGTCCAGAGAACGACAACCTGTGAGACCTGAATACTTTCCCGGCGATGCAGCTCGCGGATTTCCTCGGGCAAAGCAGGGAGCGCGCCCGAAAGCAACGTGGCGCGAGCCTGGCGAATCTGGTCGAGCAGGGCCGCCGATATCTGCATGGGGGCATTCCGGCGGGCGAATTCGGATTGATAGCCCACGGCCGCGGCGCGCTTGAGAACCCGAGTGGGCTGGTCCAGAAAATAGACTGCGGCCGCGCTGACGGAGAACAGTTCGGTGACTTTCAGGAGCGCAGCCGTGAGACCATCTTCCAACGCGACGGCCTGGCCCAGGACCTCGCCGATGGCGTTCAGGGCGAGAAGGGCGCGGTTGCGACGGCGAACGTCAATTTCCGCCTGCTTCTGGTCGGTGATATCGAGCAGGAAGCCCTGGTACGCAACTACTGCGCCGGAATCGTCGCGGGTAGCGAAGCTCGATTCGTGGGCGGAGCGAATTTCGCCGTCGCGCCGGCGGAATTCAAATTCGAAGTCCACGACCTCGCCGTATTCCTGAAGCAGGCGCTGCCTGCGCTCGCGGTCGGACGGGTCCACGTAGAGCTGGGCGGGAAGGTCCGCCTGAAGCAAATCGTCGTGGCTTTCGTAGCCAAGGATGCGCATGAAGGCGTCGTTAAAATCTACGAAACGCCCTTCGGGCGTGGAGATGAAAACACCCTCCTGAACTTTTTCGAAAAGTGTGCGGAACTTGTTTTCGGCCTGACGACGGCTAGTGAAATCCTTGAGGACGTGAATCGTACCGCGACGACCGCCTTCGGAATCATGTAGAGCGGAATCGGTGGCTAGAAAATAGCCTCCGAAGGAAGGATCAATCTCCTCGGCCTTTCCGGCTGCGCCTTCGCAGTAGGGACAGCGAACCCACGGGACAACACTTCCCTGCCGAAGAACGTCGCGCACCGCTTTTCCCACAAGAGTATCCGGTTCGACGGCGAGATGTTCCGCGAGCGGGCGATTGGCGCGAATGATGGTGCCGTCGAGCGAGTGGACCAGGATCAGGTCATCAATGGAATCAAATGTATCGAGCCACTGCCGGCGGGAAGCTGCGGCGTTTTCAAAAAGGGCGACGTTTTCAACCGTGAGTCCAAGAAGATTGGCGACGTTGACGAGATAATGTTCCTCTTCGTTCCCAAAAGTGCGCGGCGCGGAAGAGCCGATTCCGAGCATGCCGAGCGGGCCTTCTTTTCCGGGAATGCGAACGAGCACGAGGGCGTCGAGCTTTTCCATTTCCATCCATCGCTGAACGGTAGCGTCCACGGCATCGCGATAGGATGCAAATGGCGTCTCCCGGTGGAGCACATCCCGCACCCACGATTCGGCAGCCGAAATTCGCGCAGTGTGTTTGCGAAACCGGTCGCTTAAGCCCACCGACGCACGGATTGCGAGCGCCGTCGGTTGACCGGGATCGTCCAACAGCAAGACTAGCCCGTGAGTGGCGGCGAGACTCTCGACCAGATGGCGCAAAACGCCCTGGAGAGCGTCGTCCACTTTGGACGATTGAGTCGCTTCAGCGGTAATCAGCGCGAGACGGCGCAATTTTTCGTTGAGATCTTCAGTGCGAACGCGGCCCGCCTCCAGAACGAGGACGGCCATGGCGATGCCCATCATGATTCCGAACAGGCCTTCGAAGGAAACGCGGAACAGCCCGAGCGAGTGCGCAGACCAATCGGCCCGATCCAATCCGTGCAGACCGCGCAGAAGGAGACCTCCGGCCAGCAGCTTCCATCCCACGCCGCGGTGTTGCTCCCGCGACCGCCAGAAAAACCAGCCGGCCGAGAGATAGAGAAGGCATTCTGATAGAGATTCGGCGTCTCGCTGGAAATGTGCCAAGCGTGGAACCGAGCCCAGAGCGACAAGCAAGCTGGCTGCGATTCCGCCCAACGGCCAGAGGTACTTGAGTGACTTGCCCAGCCCGATACACTCGAGAACGGCTGCAAAGAGAAGCGCCGCCACGAGCAGCGAAAGCTCCGGGACGAAACGAGGGTCGTTGGGGCCGCCGCGCCAAAGTGAATAGATCCGTAAACCCTCCAGGCCGACATAAACCGTCCATCCGGCCAGCCAGTATCGGAAGAAGCGCGCGGGAAAGCCGGGGACCAGCAGCCAATAAAGGATCAGCAAAATAAAGGCGGCGGAGCCCTCCATGAAGGCGACGGCGAGAAAACCCGGGTTGGAAGTAAACGTCATTGGGGCCTATGCGAAAGACACGGGGCCGCGACACAGGACACTTCGCGATCAAGATTGGGGATATTAATGAGCCATTGTAAAACCTAGCACACGGTTGGAAGATACGGCAACAAACGCTCCGGGCACGTGTGCCGTGCCTTATAATGGCTGATCGGACGGAGCGCTCATGCCTACTGAAAAAGTCCTCGTAGTGGACGACGAAGAGGCTATTCGCGAGGTAATTTCGACGCTGCTTGATGCGCAGGGATACGAGTGCACAACCGCGTCCAACGGCAAGCTGGGCCTCGAGGCGTTCCGAAAAGACACGTTCGATCTGGTCCTCAGCGATATCGTGATGCCGGAAATGGACGGCCTAAAACTGCTGAGCGAGCTGCGGATGGACGATCCGGACGTTCCCGTGATCATGGTCACGGCGATGCATGATATCTCGATCGCGCTGGAAGCGATTCGGGCCGGCGCATACGACTACATTCTGAAGCCCTTCGAGAAAGACCAGCTTTACCTGAGCGTCCGGCGGGCGCTGGAGCATCGAGGCCTGGTCCTGGAGAACCGCACGTATCAGAGCGACCTGGAGCAACTGGTTGCCGAGCGCACTCAGCAACTTTCGATCGCGCTGCAGGACCTGGAACAGTCCTACGACTACACGCTGGAAGCGCTGGGCGGCGCACTGGACGCAAAGGACGCGGAAACCGAAGGCCACTGCCAGCGCGTGACCGCGTTCACGATTACGATTGCGCGAGCGATGGGAGTCGAGAAGGGGCTGTTGCGGCATATCGCCCGAGGCGCATTCCTGCACGACATCGGCAAGATGGGAGTCCCGGACAGCATCCTGACCAAGCCCGGGCCGCTGACCGCGGAAGAGCGCGAAATCATGCGAAAGCATTGCGACATCGGATTCGCCGTGCTCGAGAGAATTCCGTTTCTTAAGGAAGCGGCCGAGATTGTGCTCTCGCACCAGGAGTGCTACGACGGTTCCGGCTATCCGCGCGGACTGAAGGGCGAACAGATTCCGATCGGGGCGAGAATATTCGCGGTGGCCGATACGCTGGACGCGATGATTTCCGACCGACCGTACCGCAAGGCGCTGCCGATATCCGCAGCGCGCGAAGAGATTCAGAGGTTTTCAGGCAAGCAATTCGACCCGCGGGTCGTCGAGGTGTTCATGGCACAGCCGGAGAAGCTGTGGCGCGAACTCCACGACAAGACCGGCGATCCCTTCCGGCTTACTCAGCTGCAGACTGTTTAGCATTCCGCAGCAAACGCCCCCCGAGAATCAAACTCGAGCACAGCCGGGCCTTCCTGGGTTAGAACAATAATTTCGCGCCGATCTGTATTTGTCTACTGCCGGTCGTACCGTCTGGACGACCGACAGTGCTGGTGGAGTAGCCGAATAGAGACCCATCGCCGATCGCATTGTCTGGCTGTCCAAATGTCGGACGGTTGAACAGGTTATAAAACTCGAACCTGAGTTGAAACTTGAACCGCTCATTGATAGCGGTCGTCTTGGTAAGAACGGTGTCCCAGTTGTTGTCGCCCGGACCGAAGAAGTGGTTCCGATGGACGTTTGAAGGAACTCCATAGGGAACCGGCATCACGTCGGGATCGTCAGGATTGAAGGCGGCAAAGTTCACTCCCGTAAATACCTGGGACCCTGGCGAAGGGTTCACCGGAGCCTGGTGCACGATCGAAGGGTCAATCAAAGTCGCTCGGTCGGAGAGTCCAGTGTGCTGGGTATCCACAAACCCAAATACGTCGTATGGCAAACCGCTCTGGACGCTGTAGATTCCAGCAATCTCCCATCCCTCCAGCGCACGGCCGACGAAGCCGTTATTGAGATGATCCTTCCCTCGGCCGATGTTCGGGTCATAAACGAAGTTCATTACGAACCGCTGCGGCACGTCATAGTCCGAGTTTCCGTACTCTTGGCGAAGATCAAACGAATTTCGAGGAAACGCCCGGTTCAGCCCTCCCGCGCCGGGGTTGAGCGGCTCGGAAGCATCATCCAGTGCGTGAGACCAGGTGTAAGCACCCTGAATCTGAATTCCGTTCGCATACCGCTTCGTAACGTTCACCTGCAAGCCATCGTAGAAAGCGTATGCGACCGATTTATAGAGCACTCCACCGGTTATGTAGCTATTGGCAGCGTCGGTGAATGCCCGGTTGAGGACGGCAGGGCCGGTGTTTCCACCCAAGAGGTCCGGCAGCGTACCGAAGAAATCCCCAACCCACAGGTTCGAAGACGTTACGTCCGCCGGGCTGCACTGGCCGGCGGCTGTTCCGAATTGGGTGTTCGCGGAAGTTTCAAAACCATTATTGTCTGGATTGCCGGCTACGCAAAAGCCAAGCAATTGTTGGACCATGGCCGGCTGTGGCGGATTAAGATCCACGGAACGGGCCAAGTGTATGGTGTGAGTGCCGACGTAATTCACCTCGACCGTTAGATTGTTTCCAATCTGCTGTTGTATGCCGACGTTCCAATTCTGGCTGTAGGGCAACTTGAAGTTTGGAGCGAACAACGTGGGGCCGAAAAACGAGAAATCCGGGACAAACGCAGAAGTTCCCGAAGTCGGGATCGCAGTTAAGCCCTGCAAACTAAAGTCGTCGTTAAGCGTGGCTTGGGGCGATTGCAGGAACGGCGGGTTGGCGCGAGTGTTTTCGAACAGGTTGCCGTAAATGCGGTCGCGGAAAATGCCGTAGCCGGCACGAACGGAGGTCTTCCCCTTCTTGAACGGATCCCAGGCAATACCGATTCGCGGATCGAACCCCAAGTAATTATCCGGCCAGATCTGAGCCCCGCCTCGTTTCAGGATTGAAAACTCGAAACCCTCGTCAGGGGCGAGCCCTTGGGGATTCTGGTTTCCGAGAAGCGATGAGAAATTGCCGCTCGCCTCGTACGGCACGCCGTAATACTCCCAACGCAGACCGGCGCTTAAGGTAAAGTTCGGCTTGATCTTCCAAGAATCCTGCATGAACAGGGCGACTTCCTTTTGACGGAAGCCACGCTCATCCGTGGGTACCCGATTTTCGGCTGCATCGTAAAACTGACTTTGGGATTCCGTGGTGGTTACACCGAGCAGCGCTCCAATGGTGTCAACGATCGTGGGGTTGGACGTGATGTAACCCGGGAGGGCCCCTTGAAGGATGGGCACGCCATTGAAAAACGGGTCAAATCCGAATGAGGTTCGGGACTCGAAATTGTCAAATCCATTCGAATAGACGTCCCGGAACTCACCTCCCCATTTCAGGGAATGATTGCCCTTGGACCAGGACATATTGTCGGTTACCTGGTAGGTGCCAGTGTGACGGGCCTGGCTGTCTGTGTCGCCCAAGCCCTGGCAGCCAAAGTCGGTAAGCCCAGAGCCGGAGGGCCCGGTGAAATCGAAGTCACCGCCCCGGCCATAGATGTCCTGGAATCCGAAACTATCGAAGACGCTGGCGCCAATGCAGCTGAAGGGAACGGTGTTCCGATTCCCACCCAAACGGAGTTCGTTGACGAGAACAGGCGAGAATGTGGTGGTGAGCCCGCCGCCGAAATTCTGCGTTCGGTAAGAGTTGGAGATCGCCCCCAATAAGCCGGGCACGATATCGCTATGAAACGGATTGCTCGCCGAGCCCTCATCAATCAAGTACCGGCCAAAAAGAAGATTGTTCTTTGAGAGCTGATGGTCAATTCGAACGGTTCCCTGATTATCGGTTTCCGTGTCCGGGCTGGGGAAGAAGAGTATTCCCCTCATGCTATCCGGCCCCGGTGCGTTGGGAGACGGATAGAGCTTGAAAATGTTCTGAATCGTGGGGTCAAGCCCATAGGGTAGAGCGTTATTTCCAGATTCAGCCGTGGCCACGTTTATGGGGACGGGTGTCGGGTTATTCGAATCGAAGTAATCGAACACGCCAGTCTTGAAATCATCGGTTGGAACCAGCGACGCGTTCGTCAACGTGGTATTCCATTTGTGGCCTTCGAAATTCAGGTAAAAGAAGGTCCTGTTGGGGATGATCGGACCGCCCAACGAAGCCCCGTAGAGGTTGCGCTCATATGGGTTCTGCGGATCGGGGTTTCCTGGCGTTCCTTTGGGGTTGAAATAGTCGCGCGCGCCGCCGAAGCCGTTCCAGCGTCCGAAGTAAATCGCGTCGCCGTGAAGTGCGTTGGTACCCGAGATAGATTTGACGTCAATGATGGCGCCATTATCGCGTCCGTACTCCGCATTGAAATTGTTGGTGATAATGCGAAATTCCTGGGTCGAGTCGGGATTGAGCGCCGACATACCGCCAGCCGCCCCGGGAACATCGGTATCGTTGTTGTCTATCCCGTCTATCATGAAATTGTTATTCATTTCGCGCTGGCCGTTGACTGAAAACCCGCCGAGCCGCGTATTGGACTGAATGGTTCCGGGGCCCACCAGCACAAGTTGATAAGGGTCCCGCAGAATCAGCGGAAGGGCCTTCATCTGGGTCGAGTCCACAACGTTGCTGAGCTCCGCGTCTGTGGTATCGAGGGGTGCAACTTCGTTGCCCTGGACGGTGATGCTCGTGGACACTCCGCTTACGGCAAGGGTGACGTCGAGCGTAAGAGTCTGCCCGACGGTGAGCGTGACGTTGAGCGCCTGCTCGCTTCTAAATCCAGTCTTTCGGATTGTCAGATTGTAGACGCCCGGGACCAGGTTCGGAATCGAGTAAAATCCGGTTCCAGTTGTCTGCGTCTCGCGTTCGAGGTTAGTATCCGCCATTTGCGCGACCACCTTCACGTCCGGCACAACGGCGCCCGTTGCATCGGTCACTGTACCGGTGATCGAGGATTGGGCAGAGGCGACAAGCGCCAGCCCAAGAACAAACGCGCAAGCAACGACGAACCGCATCGCAATTCTGACAATCATTTCGATCCTCCCCATCGGGCAACGTCTGTCGGACGACTCAGGTGTGAAGATCATCTAACTCCATTTCGCAAGGCGCTTCGTGGCGTCCCCAAGAATCACCAACTGCACTTCTGCTGAAAGAAGCGTTTTGGTTGTCACTGGGCACAGCGCACAGTGCGAACGGACTCCCGACATAGACTTACAGATGCGAAAGTCTATGCAATCGCTTCCCCATCGGCAGATTCTATCTCATACTGGGACGCAAACTACTAATTTTAATACAGATAGCCGTAACAGATTAGCGGCAGTACAGCCGCTTCGCTCCATAATCTGGAATAACTCGGCGCGTTCGATTCCAAAATTGGGACACGCGTTCCAAAATCTGCGGTGTCAACCGGCGACTCAACGAAACATGTGACCGCGACGGTAAATGATGACAAGAATGCCGAGAAAAAGACTCACTGCAGGCAGCAGAAGGATCAGTATGCCGTGGCGCAGTGCCTCGCGGCCTGGAGCGCCGGAGGCTGCGGCCGTCTGGTAACACATGGCGCAGCCCTGCGCGGTCGCGAGGGGCGCCATGAGCCCAAAAAGCAAGGTGCAGATTGCGATGGCAGCCGCCCACTTAAGTCTAATTTCGCGCTGTTTACCCAGGATTTCGGCCTCCTACCGTTGTAACTTACTTCTGCAAGAACAAAAACAGGAACAGCAAAACCCAGAGAGCGTTGATCGCGTGCCAATAGGTTGAGACGACTCCGGCAACAGTCGCACGCGACAGGTGGCGGGGAGCGCGGAGTGCGACGCCGACCAATACTGCGATACCGGCGATCACATGGATCGCGTGCGCGGCCGTAAATACATAGAAAAAGCTTCCGCTGGGATTCGTCGCGATGCCGACGCCTGCGACGTCGAGCTGATGCCAGCTGATGCCGAGCCCCGCGAGAAAAAAAACTCCCAGGATCGCTGTGACACCCCACCAATGGCGAAATCCCGCGTCGTCATTCGCAAGCAAGCGATTTCGCGAGCGGGCCAGCGTGAAGCTGCTCGCGAGCAGGATCGCGGTGCTTAATATGAGTATTCGCCACGGCAGATCGAGTGGCTGCCAGTCGCTTGAAAAGCCCCTGCGCACGATTTCAGCGCTGACAAGCGCCATAAAGAACATGAGCACACCGGCAAGGAGCATCATCATGCCGGTCTGATAAGCGCGCTGCGGGATTCCGGCGGACGCGCTCGCGCTGACGAGTGCCGCGCCTTCCGGCGCCAGGTTCTGAGGCAGGAAATCAGCGGTTTCACCCGGCGAGCTGTATTCGTACGGCCCGCGATAAACGCTCGGGAACTGGCCGCTGAAATTGTCGGGCGGAGGCGGCGAGGTGGTGGTCCATTCCAGCGTGGTCGCATTCCATGGATTGGCCGGTGCGGGCGCGCCGTTCCTCAAGCTTCGGAAGAAATTCCAGAAAAAAATCAGCTGCGCCGCGGCAGTGGTGAACGCAGCTATTGTGATGAATTGATGGATCGGTTGAAGCGCGGCCAGATACTTGGCGCCGCTGGAGTCCGCATAGCGGCGAATTCCGCCGGCGACGCCCAGAAAATGCATGGGCATGAAAATGCAATAGACACCGGCAAAGGTGATCCAGAAATGCAGCTTGCCGAGCGTCTCGTCCATGGAGCGGCCGAACATCTTTGGGAACCAGTAGTACGTGGCGGCGAAAATGCCAAAGATGGCAGCGACTCCCATGACGATGTGGAAGTGAGCGACGACGTAATAGGTCGCGTGCAGCATCGTATCCACCGCGGGCTGCGCCAGGAAAATACCCGAAAGGCCGCCGGTGATGAAGAACGAAACGAAGCCAATCGCGAAAAGCATCGGCGTGTGGAACTGGATTTTCCCGCCCCAGAGCGTCCCAAGCCAGTTGAAGGTCTTGATCGCGGAGGGGACGCCGATCGAGATTGTCAGCAACGAAAAGGTGAGGCCCGAATAGGGATTCATCCCGCTCACAAACATGTGATGGCCCCACACGAGAAATCCGAGAAAACCGATGGCGCAGAGCGCAAACGCCATGGCCCGGTATCCGAATACAGGCTTGCGCGAAAAATTCGCGAGCACGTGCGATACGACGCCCATGCCCGGCAGAATCGCGATGTAAACCTCCGGATGGCCGAAAAACCAGAAGAGATGCTGCCACAGCAGCGGTGATCCTCCGCTGTGACCCTGCAATTCGCCGCTCACCACGAGTCCCGCGGGGAGAAAGAAACTCGTGCCAGCGGAGCGGTCGAGTAAAAGCAAGACTCCTCCGGCCAGCAGAACGCTGAAAGCGAGCAGGCTAAGAATCGCGGTGACAAACCAGGCCCACACAGTCAGCGGCATGCGCACGAGCGTCATACCCGGCGCGCGCATATCAATGGTCGTGGCGATGAAATTAAGCGAGCCCAGCAGGGATGCGACGCAAAATATGAGGATGCCGACAATCCAGATCGTCTGACCCAGTCCTTCGCCGGGTCCCGCGACTTCACCGAGGCCGCTGAGCGGAGGATAGGCGGTCCAGCCGCTGATCGGAGCTCCTCCGGGGACGGCAAACGCGGACAAAACGCAAACGAAAGCGATGAGGGTGAGCCAGAACGAGAGCATGTTGAGCCGGGGGAAAGCCATTTCCGGCGCGCCGATTTGAAGAGGGAGGAAATAATTGCCGAAGGCGCCCTGCGGCGCGGTGGTCAGAACGAAGAAAATCATGATCGTGCCGTGCATCGTCACAAGCGCCAGATATTGCTCCGGCGTCATGATGCCGCCGCGCACAAACGGCAGATGCGCGGCAGGCCACACGAGATGGAAACGCATCAAGAGCGAGAGGACGATCCCGATCACGACGGCTGAAAGCGCGAGAAAATAGTATTGCAGGCCGACGACCTTGTGATCCGTGCTGAAGACGCGCCCCGCGTTCACTGGGCGGCCGCCTGGCGCTTGAGGAAGCCCTCGTAATCGGATTCAGGAACTACGTTCAACATGCTGTGCATCGTGTTGTGGCCCAAACCACACAACTGCGTGCAAACAATTTCGTATTGTCCGATGCGATTCGCCGTGAAGTGCACGGGAACCATCATGCCGGGCACGGAATCCTGCTGCAGGCGCAATTCACGCACGAAGAAATTGTGGACCACGTCCTGCGAGCGCAGCAGCAACTCGACGGGATGGTTAACCGGCACGGTAAGCGTTGGGACGACGATATCGTCCCTGCCTAACGGATCGTTTGGGTCGAGGCCAAGCGGATTTCCGGTGGATGCGCTGACCAGAGCGGGATCGAGGCGGCCGAATTTGCCGTCCGCGCCCGGATATCGAAACGTGTAGACGAACTGGGTGGTGGTGACTTCAATCTGGATCGCGCCCGGCTCCGCCGCCACGAAGCGATCCTGCGCCCACGCCTCGCGACCGGCAATCGCCAGGCCGACGAACACGACCAAGGTGATGGTGGTCCAGAGGACTTCCATCGTTAAGTTTCCGTGCGTGAAGCGGGCGCGCTGTCCGCGATCGCGGAATCGGAAAACGGCATACGCGAGGCCCAGCTGCGCGAGGATAAACCCGGCCCCAGCGACGTAAAGCGTAAGGCCGTACTGCCGATCAACGAGCGCTGCGGTCGAAGTGATCGGCGGCGGCGGCGGAAATAAATGGGCCGCGAATGCGTAGACCGTCGCGAAGACCAGCAGAGTAAGAAGAAGTGCCAGCAGAAAAGCTGGGGCTGCGGAGCCGCGGGCTTGCTTCCTGCTTCGAATCATAATGGCGAGAGGGAGCGATGATATATAACCGCGGCGGGATTTTGTAGGAAGATTGTGGAAGACGTAGGTGGGAGCGGGATAGCCTGCGCTAACCGCTAGCCGAATGAATCCAAGGTGCGCCTTCCAAGTCTTTCAGAAAAGATATGCGGTCGAGTGGATTCGAACCACCACGCTCTTGCGAGCGCCAGCCCCTCAAGCTGGTGCGTCTGCCAGTTCCGCCACGACCGCAAAGAGGTTAACGACAAAATTGTAACAGAAGCCGCTAGTTCTTGGGAGCCGGGTTCGGGGCTGGCGCCTGCGATGGAGGCTGGACCGGAATCTGAATTGGAGGCGCGGACGCCGGTTTCGCGGGAGCTTTGCCCGGTTGCGACGTCTGTTCAAGAATCGAGCCCGTGCTGGTGTCGGGCGTGGAACGCTTGAAGGAAAGCGTCAGCGAAGTCATCATGAAAACAATGGCGCACCAGGTGGTGGCGCGCGAAAGAAAGGTGGCCGCTCCGCGCGGACCGAACGCCGTCTGGCTACCTGCTCCGCCGAATGCGCCAGCAAGATCCGCAGCATTACCGCTCTGCAGCATGATGACGATGATCAGTACGAAGCACACAATCACGTGCAGTGTTACCAGCACGGCCGATACTCGCCAGCCGATCCAGATCAGGCCGACAGCGACCAGCATCGAGACGGCCCATTTTGCCCACGTTGGCATTTCTGCTCCCAATTCGCGCCAGGGCGATTCCCGCCTTGTTGGCGCGTCTAATAATTCACGATTGATGCGAACGACCGCGGGTCCAGGCTCGCTCCGCCCACCAGCGCACCGTCAATTTCCGCCTGCGCCATCAATGCCTTGATGTTCTCGGGCTTGACGCTCCCACCGTAGAGAATTCTGAGTGCGGAGGCTTCCTCGAAAGAGAAACGGGCCGCAGCAAGTTCCCGAAGATACCGATGCGCTTGCGCAGCCTGCTCCGGAGTCGCAGTTTTTCCCGTGCCAATCGCCCAAACCGGCTCGTACGCCAACAGAATACGCGAGAACTCCGCAGGGGTCAACGCGCCCAAGCCACCTTCAAATTGGCGCTTGAGAACAGCCTCCGTGTGATTGCTTTCGCGTTCGCTGAGAATTTCGCCCACGCAGACGATCGGCGTGAGGCCCGCTTCAAGCGCAGCCTTCGTTTTGCGATGCACGGACTCGTCGGTTTCATTGTAATACTGCCGGCGCTCGGAGTGTCCGACGATAACGGCCGTGCAACCTATCTCGACCAGCATCCGCGCGCAGATTTCTCCCGTGAATGCGCCTTCCGGACTGCCGTGGACATTCTGAGCAGCGATCGCGATGGAAGTTCCGCGAACGGCCTGCGCGGCAACGTCCAACGACGTGAATGGCGGGGCCACAACAATTTCGCAATGCTTCGATTGCGCGACGAGCGGGCGAAACGCTTCGAAGAAGGCGCGCGTCTCCGCTTGCGTCTTGTACATTTTCCAATTGCCGGCGATTACAGGACGGCGCAATGAACTTTACCTTTCGGTGAGCGCTTCGACTCCGGGCAGTTTTTCACCGGCGAGGAATTCGAGCGAAGCGCCGCCGCCGGTGGAAATGTGCGAAATCTGATTGGCGACGCCGGATTGCTCGACGGCGGCGACGGAATCTCCTCCGCCAACGATCGAAGTAGCTCCGGCCACGGTGGCAGCGGAGACAGCGCGCGCCATCTCGAGCGTGCCCTGCGCGAACGCGGGCTTTTCGAACATGCCAAGCGGACCATTCCAGACAATCGTGCGCGCCTTCGATATCTCCTGACCGAATAGCGAGATCGTTTTCGGGCCTACGTCGAGTCCCATCCAGCCATCGGGCGTATCGGCAATGTCGGTCGTCTTCGTCGTGGTGGAATCAGGCGACTCCGCCAGGACGTGATCCACCGGCAACAGCAGGCGGAAGTTCCGGCTGCGGGCTTCCTCGAGCAGACGGCGCGCGAGATCGAGCTTGTCGTTTTCGACGAGCGACTTCCCCACCGGCAACCCCTGCGATTTCAGAAACGTGTACGCCATCGCGCCGCCAATGAGCATTGAATCGGCGAGCTTCATCAGGTTCTGCACGACTTCGATTTTGTCGGAGACTTTCGCGCCACCGAGTACGGAGACGAACGGCCGCTCGGGATTCGAGATGGCCTTGCCGAGATAGGTCAGTTCCTTTTCCATCAGCAGGCCCGCGGCGGACTGGCGGACAAACTTCGTGATGCCGACCACGGACGCGTGAGCGCGATGCGCGGAGCCGAAAGCATCGCAAACGAAAAACTGATCGCACAGCGCGGCGAGCTGCTTTGCGAACGCGGGATCGTTCGCTTCTTCCTCCGCGTGATAGCGGACGTTTTCGAGGAGCAGCACTTCGCCGTTGCGAAGCGCATTGCTCTTCGCTTCGGCGTCGGCGCCCACGCAATCGGCGGCGAACGCCACCGGCTTTCCCAACATCTCGCCGAGCTTTGCGGCCACGGGCGCGAGGCTGTATTTCGGATCAACTTTTCCTTTTGGGCGGCCGAGGTGCGAGGCGAGCACGAGGCGCGCTCCGCGCTCGATGGCGAGGCGCAGGGTGGGCAACGTCTCGCGGATGCGCGTGTCGTCGGAAACGCGGCCGGCATCGAGCGGGACGTTGAAATCCACGCGGATGAAAACGCGCTTGCCGCTCAGTTCGAGATCGCGGATGGAGAGTTTGCTCATGGTCGTGGTCGCAGCGATGCGCAGGGCCGGAATCGCTCCGCTAGAAGCGTGCGGCGAAGAGTTTGATCAGGTCGCGGCAGCGGCACGAGTAGCCCCATTCGTTGTCGTACCACGCGAGCACCTTCACGCAATTGGAGCCGACGACGAGCGTGTAACCGGAGTCCACAATCGAGGAGCTCGGATTGCCGCGAAAATCTATCGAGACCAATTCTTCGTCCGTGTATTCGAGGATGCCCTTCATCGGGCCTTCGGCCGCGCTCTTCAGAGCGGCGTTTACGCTGGCGGCCGTCGCCGGCTTTTCGGTGATGACCGTGAGGTCAACCACGCTCACGTTCGGCGTTGGCACGCGCATCGCGTAGCCGTCGAGCTTGCCCTTGAGCTCGGGGATCACCAGGCTCAAGGCCTTCGCGGCGCCGGTCGAAGTCGGAATCATGGACATTGCGGCGGCGCGGGCGCGCCTCAAATCCTTGTGCGGCAGATCGAGCAGCTTCTGGTCGTTCGTGTAGGAATGAATTGTGGTCATGGTGCCGACGACGATTCCAAAAGTGTCCTGCAGGACTTTCGCGACGGGAGCGAGGCAGTTCGTAGTGCACGAAGCGTTGGAGATGACGTGATGCTTCGCGGGATCGTAGGTCTTGTCGTTCACTCCGAGGACGATGGTGGCGTCGGGATCGGTGGCGGGCGCGGAAATGATGACTTTTTTCACCGTGCCGCGAATGTGCTTGCGGGCATCGGCGCCCTTGGTAAAGAGGCCGGTGGATTCGACTACAATCTGCGCTCCGACCGAAGTCCAATCTAGCTCGGCGGGATCCTTCACCCGGAAGACTTTGAAAGACTTGCCATCCACTGAAATCGTGTCGTCCGTGTGAGTGACTTTATGCGTGAGATTGCCGAGGATCGAATCGTATTTCAGCAGGTGCGCCAGGGTCTTCGAATCCGTGATGTCGTTGACGGCTACAATCTCGATCGCCGGGTCGCCGAGCGCAGCGCGAAAAATATTGCGGCCGATGCGGCCAAACCCGTTGATAGCGACTTTGACGGCCATGCTTCCTCCTGAGAATTGCCGAGACTTACTTGCCGGCGAGAAGAGCCAGTTGGACTTCCCTGAAAGTGAAGATGCTAGGGTGCGCGCGAAAAAAAGTCAACGCACGTCAGTCGCCATGCCGCTCAGTTGTATTCCTTCACCCGGATGACGGTATTGCCTTCAAAAGTGACGAATGTTGTTTTCGAGGGCGGTGTGCCGTAGATCCAGTCTTCCGTGTCGTTCCCTTCGGTATCGCGCTCCCGGACTTTGTGCTCCGGGCGGCCCATCGCCGCGAGCACCATTTCCGAATCCATTCCGACTACGGCGCGCTCGTCCTTGATCCCCTGCTGGAATTGGGGGGCGAGAGTGTCAATCCAGTTCACGGTGGCGGAGCGCTGCTTCGAAAAATCCAGCATCACGGAGAGATCGCGCTTCAAGTCGTCTGGACTCATGTCCGGGAGGTTGTGTCCGTAATCCAGAACCAGGGTCGCGCCGGGCAATTCCTGCTGCGCATAGGTTCCTTGCGGCTGCTCGGGAGGTGGGGTGGATGCACCACCCACGCTGACTTGCAGGTGGTCGCGCCAGTGGTAGTGCTTTTTCCCTCCGCCGTTGATTCTCAGCACGATCTGGTCGGCGCGAAATTCGATGGACGTGATCTGAACAGTATCGCCTTGGCTGGCCGCGGTGCCGTAGAGCCTGAGCGCGTCGCTCAAATGCTGCATGTCGAGCGGCTTACCGGCTGGAATCTTGTAGCCCTTCTTGCCACCGGGCAGAGGCTGCACAACACGGGCGAACTCGCCATCCACGAACCGCACCAGCAGCAATCTCGATTGGGGCTGCAGGGTTTTCGAAGACTGATCCGAAGCCGGAATCGCCGGAGGTTCCGACGCGTCCGCACGCGCGCTCGCCAGCGCTGCCGGAAAGGCGTTACCAAGACTCGAGGGAGTGGAACGGAAAGGAGTCAAACCCGGGATGTCCGCTCCTAATGCGAGCGCAACCAAGAGCGCGATGGTGAACCGAACGCCCATTACGGTTTCCCTATTCTACGGCGTTTGCCTGCCTTCGGGAATAGGAAGTTCAAGCAAACGCCGGGTGCTCCGGTCGCAAGTTCTAGAGTCGGCCTACGCTCGGGTCAATACCCGGAACGATGTTGCTTACCGCGGGGATTGAACGGATTCCCCTTGAAGCTGGCTGCGTGCAAGAATGATACGCCTGATCGCCAGGGAAAATGCTCCATCGCCTGCTTATCGCGGTCGCTTCACCCACCTTAGCCCATAGCGCGAGGCGCTGGCTGTACCACCTCGGCGGTTTGGGATTCATGCCGCTCGGACTCCTCGACGCCTCGATTATTCCGGTACCGGGCAGCATGGATGTGCTGACGGTTGTCCTATGTGCCCGCCGGAGCGATTTATGGTTCTACTACGCGATCATGGCGACGATCGGCTCGGACTTAGGAGGCTTTGCTACATACCGCCTTGCCCGGAAGGGCGGCAAGGAAATGCTTGCGCGCAGATTCTCAGCGCGAACGCTCAAGAAAGTTTACGCCATCTTCGAGCGATACGGTTTTGGCGCAATCGCTCTCCCCGCGTTGCTGCCGCCGCCTGTGCCGATGGTTCCATTCATGCTCGCCGCCGGGGCATTGCAATATCCGGTGGAGAAGTTCCTGGCCGCGCTCACTCTGGGCAGGTTGGCCAGGTTCACACTGCTGGGATTTCTGTCCGCTCGTTATGGACGGCGGATGCTGACGTACATCTCGCAAAACGGTCATCCCGTCCTGATGACAGTTCTCGGGTTGATCGCCGCGACGGCCACGTTTTTCGCCTTCTTCTACTTTGGCAAACGACGTCGTCGTCGCGCCCGCGCCTAGCCATTTTCCAGACAATGTGTCTTAGCGGACAGACATGCGTGGGTCCCTGCCCCAAAATGGCACCGAAAAAGAAATCGCGGACAGGGAGCTAACGATGACAAATCCAAGCACAAAAGACGAGTTGGAAGGCAATCTTCACGATCTAAAGGGAGCAATCAAGGAAAAAGCGGGACAAGTGTTGAACGATCCCGATCTCGAGGCTGAAGGCCAAGCGGAAAAGATCGCCGGAAAAATCCAAAAGAAAGTCGGACAAGTGGAGAAAGTTCTCGGCCAATAAAATTGACGCATTGAGTGTAGTTCGCGAACCAAGAAAGGAGATCCAAATGTTATTGCTGATTATCATTCTGATCCTCTTGTTCGGCGGTGGCGGCGGCTATTACGGCTATTCAAGATGGGGAGCAGGAGGCGGACTTGGGATCGTCGGGACGGTCTTGCTCATCGTGCTGATCGTGTACCTACTCGGCGGAATACGGCTGTAAATCCGCCTGACGACAGGTCTGCGGTTCGGTAGCGGACAGTTACGCAGACGTCTCCAAAATGCGAAAGACCTCTGGTGCTGGCGGCACGATCGCCGCCAGCACCGTTAGCTCAGGACGCAGAAACCGCGCGGGCCTTTTCTGGCTGCCCGACGAGTTCCTCGAAAAGAGTTCGATAATGAATCATCGCCTGGCGCAATTCCTCGGTGCTCGCTCGTCCCAACGTCTGGCGCGCCGCAATTGCGTGTGCTGCACGGTAATTTTCCATCACCAACGGATGATCCACCGAGATATCGGCTGCACGCTGTTCAAAATCACTGACTGGATAGCCGCGCGTCAACATCACGTCGCCCAGTAGTTGATCGGCTTCCGTAACTGCTCCTCCGGGACTGTCCACGAATCGTGACTGGACTTTGCCCCACGATTCAACGAAGCGTGCGTGATCACCAGGAGCAAGCGCCCGGATATGAAAGCTCTCGACACGTTCAGCGCGCTTTTCGAGTTTAGCTTCCGCGCGGCGCTGGCTTCCGCCTTCCTGCACTGCGCGAGCGTATTCCGGGCCACCGAATTGGCCACGCAGTCTGGCGGTGCGACGCTTGCGCATATACAACATCGTGGCGATTCCTCCAACGACGACCACTACGACTGCGACGATTAGGGCCCATTGCATGGTGCTCAATGCATTCAGATTCATGACTTGCCTCCATTGCTTCAACGAGTCTTTGATCAGGGCTGAGGAACTGGACGGGCAGAATGATAGTGGCGGCGGGGTCTGAATTCTGTTCGCAACGGCACACTTTTGAGGGCGCGCTCAACTTCGGGTGGGTGCCTAGGAATCTTGATGAAAGCGCGGGGCGAAGAATTGCGCGAACGCGTTGACGGCGGCGATGCGGAACGAATCTCGCCGAGTGACAAGATTATCGGTCAAAACACCCCAGGCACCTTGCCCGTCGCGAATACCGTGGCCCCCGGCAAATGCGTCAATCGCTTCGGAGAGCTCGATTCCCTCGTCCACGACACTCTTGACGAGCGGCTCTGGTATCAAAATGGCGCCCGATTGGCCGAACGACGCGCGTCCGGCTCTGTCGGTGACGTAAGCCCAATTCTCCAGGAACACCCAACGCGCGCCGCGTTCGTGAACGATATCAATGCCGCCTTCCAGGCCGACACAGTATTTCCAGGGTTCGTTTTTTTCGCGGGCGATACCCAGTAGAGCTGCGACGCGCTGGCGGGCACCGGTCATGATTTCCTCGCGCGAGAGCGGCGTGTGGCGTACGCCACTCGGCACTTCCACGCCCACTACGTCAATGAGCGCCTCGGGAGCCAGGCGAGGAGAAATCATATCGAGAGCTTCGCGGACGGCGGCCAACTTCGGCTTGCGGATGCTCCCGACCGCGACGGTGATCTTTTCCATCGGTGTCTGCGAGCCCGTTAGTGGCGAAGTCTACCAGACCGGAAAGACACGCCAGCATTTGCTTCGCGTGGGCAGAACTCTAGCATGGGGTGGCGGAACGAGCTACCGGATCGATTCTATAGACGGCACGAAAAAAATGGAGCGGGATAAGAGAATCGAACTCTCGCCTCCACCTTGGCAAGGTGGCGTACTACCACTATACGAATCCCGCTTACGGGACGACAGAACGTCGCCTGAGGCATTTATAGCACGGCGCCTACAGAGGGACAAGACCCGCTCCGAGGCATAATTCGCAAAGGAAAGAGGTGGGGTTACCTGAGGCTTCGAGGCCTGGGAACCGAGGCGGGAAAACCGGCGAGTCGCCTAATCCACTTCCATAATGCGAGTTGCTTTCACGACGGGCGACTTCTTTTGCCTTTCGGCAAACTTCTCGGCGCGTTCGCGATCAATATAGACGCGCCCGAATTTCTCGCCGTCGTGGTAATAAACGGTAACCTGCCAGTGGCGATGTTTGCGCCTGCGGTCCTGGTGGAACCGGCTGGAACCCTTCGATTTTGCTTTCGATTTCGTCGTCTTCTTCTTCACGATCGGATAAACCTCGATGCCCGCGACTATCGCAAGTTTGATTTGGCCGCGCAAGTAGCAAGAAGAAGGTTAACTTTCCTACTATTTAACAACTACAGTTTCCGGCTACCTGCCAGGCCACATTGGACCACACAGTCTGGAAACATTTTACAACGCGGTGGAACATTTCGCGAGGGTGCCGCGTAGTATGTGTAGGACGGTAAGGAGCAAGCAATGGTTGCAAACTTGAGCAGCAAAACGCAAATCGAAGATCTGGGAAATCATCCGAGGGAGACGGTGGCCGCCCTGCGAAGCCTGTTAACCAGCGGCGCAAGCACGACCGCGGACCCCAAGCGCAATGGTTTCTATGAAGTAGAGAGCGATTCCGTGGTTTATTACATCCACGTCTCGCCCGTGACCGGCAAGGTGCTGCTGCTCGCCACGTGGCAGAACCTGGCCGTCCCTGCGGGCCAGGCGTCATAGCGCCCGTTCAGTTCGCGGGCGGGACCGCATCGGCGGCAGAGAGATCCGCGACCTTCAGATTCAACTGGTCAAAAACTTCTTTCTTGAGCTTATAGAGCGCCGAATCGCCGCTCGCCTGCGCGTATATAAAATCCCCGGCGGGCTTGGAGATTCGCAGCGTCAATTCTTTGCCGTCCTTGCCCGTAAGTGTCAGCTGAATGGCTGGGTTTGAGAGCCGCGCCAGCAAATTTGGCGCAGGGTGGTCAATCACTTCCTCGGCTCGAGCGGTACCAAGCGGGTCGAGGACTTTCCAGCCCGACGCGGCTTTCCCCTTCCGATCGGCGGGCGATTCGAAAGTCCAGTCATCTGGACTGTCCGGCTTGCGAACCAGAATGAATGCGCCATCGGCGTCGTGGATTTGAATGCGCTGTGTATCGGCCAGATCGGTGTGAAGAATCTGCTTGTCGCGCAGGTCCGCAGATTTCTGCGAAAGCTTCTTTACGAGATCGCCATCAATCCGAAAAATGGTGGGCCGCGAAAGGTCGCGCGCGAAATAGGCGTCGCCGTCCTTCTTGCCGACCACAAGCGTGGACTTCGCCCCTTTGTCACCGGAAGCGGTGAACGTGATGGCCGGAGTGGATAGGCCGTAACGCAGGAGGTCGTCGGGTTTTTCGCTCGCAACCGAGACCATCTTGGCGTTAGCCACAGCCTGAAGCAGTGAATCCACGGCGTCCTTGTCGGCGAGTAAGCCCGGTGCCATGGCAAACTTCCATTCGTCCTTGTCCTTCGAAAGCGCGAGGCTGCCGGTTGAATTCTTGAGGTCGAACGAAGCGACCTGTTCGGTATTCAGGTGCAAGATGGCACGGTCGCGCAGGCCGTCGAGCGATTTGCCGACGCTAGTCGAAAGCAACTGCGGCAGCAGGGATACGCTTTGTCCGCGGTCAATGATGGTGTACGCAGATTCACCGGCAAAATCGTTGTCCCCGATCAGAATCGTATGCTTCGAACCATTGGCGAGCTGAAACTCCACCGAAACCTTCGCCGGGTCAAGGCCGAAGGCTTTCCGCCGGTCTGCCGAGCCGGACTCGGTTTGCGCAAATCGCGCGGCGGCAAGCTGGTCAACGATACCTTCGGCAGTTGGCTGGTCGGCATCGGTCTCGACGGGCTGCACGATTCGCCACGCGCCATCGCGCTTCTCAAAGCGAATCGGGGAATCACCCGGCTGGGCGGGATGACCGAGCGTGAAGGAAACAATGTCGGAGGCCTGAACAGTAAACGCCGGTTTCGATGCGTCCGCGATGGGTTTGGGTTCGTTCCCCTTCTTCCAATCAAGAAAATATACGGCAACGCCGAGGGCGACAGCGCAAAGAAGGATGAGCAGAGTCGTTTTCTTGATCATGATCGCCCGCGCGGATTCTCTAGCGCCGTTTCCACCAGATCGAGATCCCAACGATAATCACGAGGCCCGGAAGAAAAAATCTGTCAATCCATGCAAGAGCGGTTGCTTGCGCCGCGGTAAGAGTGATGTGGCGGCTCGTCTCGGGTTTGGGCCGGATCGAAATGAGGTCTTCATCCTGCGCGAGCCAATTGATGGAATTGAGGAATAGGTCGCCATCGCTCCCCGGGCCGCCGAGCACCTGATTGGTGGCGAAGTCGGAGTCGCCGATAACAACCAAACGAGCGCTCTTATCGTCCACCTTTCGGCTCGCGGCGACCCCCAACGAAAGGGGTCCGATGGTGTCGGTCTTCGCATCGTATTTCACGGTTTCCGCCAGCTTCGGCTTGGTGAAACTTTGGGGCGAAGTCATCAGCAACTCCACGGCCTGGGGATCGGGCTTGGATTTGTCGGCGATAGATACGGTGCGCGCGATAGGGAAATAGGTCATTTGACCCACGAGGCTCTTGGTGATCGGGCTGTCACCAAATTGCACGACAAGGGGGACGGCGGGTCCGGTACCCAGCATCTGACCCAATTTGCTTACGTCAATCACGACGTTGTTCCCCACATTGACGTTCCATGACTGAAAGATGGCGTCGAGCTTGGGGTCCATCTCGGGGTCAATTTCGATCATCGCTTTACCGCCCGCATCGAGGTACTTAGATACCATCGCGGTTTCCTGCGGGAAGAATGGCTTCGTGGGTCCTGGGATTACAAGGAGATCACATTCCGCGGGAATTCCGTTTCCGCTGACAAGATTGACGGATTCGGTGGCGTAGGTTTCCTTCTTAAGATTTTCCCCGATTTGCGCGTAGCCATCCACGCCGCTATCGGTTAGCGATTTCTCGCCGTGGCCGGTTACGAAACAGACCGTCTTCACCGTGTCCCGTGTCACTTTGAGGATCGTATTGGTGACGTCCGATTCGGTGAAGCCACCCTCGGGGCTGCCTTCGAGAGTTACCTTGCGGTCGCCCGAAGCCACGATTACATCGCCAATGTGTTTCGCACCATATTCCCTGGCCACCTCGGGCTCTTCCTGCGGGTTGACGTCCTTAAACTTGAAATGCGGGCTGAGATGCTTGTACCCGATCATCAAATCTTCGAAGCGCTGAGACTCCGGGGTCGAATCCGTGGAGCGCGCGAAGCGAAAGACGGTCACATCTTTTTGCAGGCCGCCGACGATCTTGCGAGTCTGGTCGGAAACGCTGAATAGCTTTTCGGTGGTCAGATCGAATCGCTTGGGATGCCGAAAACTCAGGAAATTCAAAATTATCAGGATGGCGATGACCGCGATGGACATCACGATCGCATTTGTGCCGAGCTGCGAAGATCGCCTCGAGAAAAAATGCAAGATGTGCCGAAAACCGATGACGATCGCAGCGAGGAGAACGACGACGCCCCCGATCATCAGAATCTCGCTGGTCCGCAGCAATTCGCCCTGTATCGAATAGCGCAGAAATCCGGCGACGACGCAGGCCCCGCCGACTGCCGCAAGCGATCGTGCCGTTTCTTTAGAATCCCAAGTCATACTATGAATCCCTCCGCCAACGCGAAGACCGCACTACGCCCTCCGCCAACGCATGGAATCAACTGAACGGACGGTCAAGAAAATGAAAAGAATTATGAAGCTGAGATAATAGGTCACGCCCGAGGTATCAATGATGCCCCGGGTGAAGTCATCGTAATGATTGATCACCGAAAGGTACTGCATCAGCTGACCCGCCGTGCCTCCCGCTCCTCGCGCACCAAAATCAATGGCCCACAGAGTCAAAAACGCAACGAAGGTCGTCGCGGCGGCAATGATCTGATTTTCAGTGAGCGACGAAAGAAATGAACCCAAGGCAAGCAGGGACCCTCCAAACAGCAGCGCCCCTAAATATCCGGACAGCACCATGCGAAAGGGTGGCACCGGATCGCTATGCAGCCAGATGAACACGACGCAGCCAGCGGTCGGGAGCAACATGGCGGCAAACAGCGTGAGAGAAGCGAAGAACTTGCCGAGAACGATCTGCAGCTCCGTGATCGGCGAGGTCATCAACAGCTCCATGGTGCCGCGCTTTCTTTCGTCGGCATAAATGCCCATGGTCACCATTGGCAGCAAGAAGAGAAAAACGAGAACGAGAAACCCAAGATAGGCGCGGAGCACCCAGGTGGGCGCGTCGGGCGACTGATCGTTCGCCGCATTCACGTACAAGTCAAAAAAGAAGCCGGTGAGGAACAGAAACAATCCTACGAGCACATAGGCGACGGGGGAAACGAAATAGTGGCCGATCTCCTTGCGATAAATGGCGTACAAACTCCGCATCATTTCCTCCGATTAGTTGGACGGCTGCGCGTGGGCTGCGTCGTCGGTGGTCAGTTCGAGGAAGATATCTTCCAGGCTCATGCTCACGCCGCGCAATTCGTAAAGATCCCAGCCTTTTTCAACGATCCTCGCGGCAATCAAGCTGCGGATGTCCTGTCCGGGAGCGGCCTCGACGGTCGCCATCAAATGGCCGTCAGCTCGCGTGGCATCCAGCTGCACGCGGTTCGCACCCGGAATACGCCCGAGCAATTCCTGCAATGGCATATCCGGCGCGCGCACCTCAAGTTGAATTCTCTGTCCGCTGTTCAGTTGCGTGGTCAGGTTCTGCGGGGTATCCACCGCCGCAATCTTGCCTTTATTGATGATCACGACGCGGTCGCAGGTCATGCTGACTTCCGGCAAGATGTGAGTCGAAAGGATGATCGTGTGGCTTCCCGCCAGACTCTTGATTAGATGGCGCACCTCGATGATCTGTTTCGGATCGAGCCCCACGGTCGGTTCGTCCAGGATGATGACGTCCGGATCATGGACGAGGGCCTGCGCCAGGCCGACACGCTGTTTGTAGCCGCGTGAGAGCCGTTTGATCAGCTGGTTGCGTTTGTCGCCGAGATTGGTTTTCTCGAGCGCGTCGTCCACACGGGCCCGCCGCCGATCCGCGGGAATGTTCTTGATTCGCAGAACGAAATCGAGATACGTCCCGACGGCCATATCCGGATACAGCGGAGGCGCCTCGGGCAAATAGCCAATGTGTCGGCGAACCTCCATCGAGTCTTGAGCGACGTCAAATCCAGATACGCACGCCGTTCCCGACGTTGCGGGCATGAACCCGGTCAGGATGCGCATAGTGGTGGTCTTTCCGGCACCGTTCGGGCCCAGAAAGCCGAGAATTTCGCCTTTGTTAACGGTAAACGAGACGTGGTCCACTGCAGTGACCG
This sequence comes from uncultured Acidobacteriota bacterium, assembly GCA_963814855.1. GTDB lineage: Bacteria > Acidobacteriota > Terriglobia > Acidiferrales > UBA7541 > Palsa-295. The sequence continues at coordinate 257,286 of CAWFEL010000007.1, read as the reverse complement.
GGCCGTAGGCCTTGGTCAGATTCTGGACTTCAATCAATGCCTTCCTCCGAATGAGCAGTACGAGAAAAAGTGGACAGATCAGCTCCCCAAGCCCCGACGAGCAATCACTTATACCAAAAAAACGATCAAAATAGAAAATCGCGCCAACCATTTGCGAGATTTTTCATCAAAATTCATCCCGTTTCGGTCGCGCCGGCTCAATCCCGAAGCTTACGCGCCAGACTCACGAACGCTGTGGTATGCCATCGTGCACTTTATCTGCAGGCAACGAGCGACACGCTAGACGCATCCACCATGGCTGACTCATGCCAAGTATCGCGACTTCCAGGATGAGCTGCACCCTAAGCCTAAGATGCAAACCACCCTCATCGGGTTGGGGAGGATCAGGGCCCTAGAGAACCAGATTGACTCTCGCTGGCCGCTTTGTTATTCAAGTCAATTCGCTAGATGCGCCGGAGCTTCCTGTGAGACTATCCAAATCCCGGCCGCATCCGAATGGAAATCCGTGGGAGTAAGACGGTTTCGAAGGCGTACGCCCAGATGGGACGAAACATCGTGCAAGGGAGCAGATTCGATTATGGGAATTCAGGTGGCTGCATGAAGACGATGCGATTTGCTGCGGTGGTTTGTGCGGTCTGCCTGGGCCTCGTAGTGCTCTCCGGCTGTGGTGGTGGCGGTAACTCGATGATCTCAATCCAGGTAAATTCCGTTACCGGGATTTTGTCGATGGATCAAACCCCGCTCGGTTCCGCGACACCGAATACGCTCAACTTCACGGCTACGGTAGGCGGGGACACCTCGGCGAAGGGGGTCACCTGGAGTTTCGCGAAGCAATCCGGTTGTGCGGGTTCAGGATTGGCGGTCGGAAATTGCGGGACGCTTACGAATAACGCTGCATTTGGGGTCACTTACACTTCGCCGGCAATAAATGCCACCACCGCCGTGGTCATCACCGCGACATCTGTCGCTGACGTAAACACTACCAAGACCGCAGCCCTTTCCATCGTCCTTGCGCCCGTGTTCGCGACGACGGAGTGCAATCCGAGCGGCGTGCTTCCCTGCACTCTAGTGGGTGGAAACAACGCCATTCCGTATACCGTGACGTTCTCATTTACGGGTGGCGTCCAACCCTACACATACTCGATTCCCATCGGCTCGATTCCGAATTGCCTGAAACTGAACACGTCGTCAAATAGCACCACTGGCACTATCGTGGGAACGCCGTGTGGTTCGGGAACATCCACCTTCACGATCCAGGTCGTGGACAGCGGAGGCGCGCCTCCGGTCAGCCAGCAATTTGTGATCACGATCGCGCCGCCGCCGTTGCTTACGGTGACGCAGGCGCCGCTACCTCCAGGAACCCTAAATTCGACGTATCCTCCTGCTGTGATCGCGACAAACGGCGGTGTGGCTCCGCTGACTTGGACGATAACTTCCGGCACGCTACCACCCGGTCTGTCGCTGAATGCGGGCAACGGCCAAATCACCGGCATACCGATTGACGAGTCACACGCGACGCCTCCGGTAACCTACCCTGCGATTTACAATTTCTCGGTGCAGGTATCGGATTCTGCGCTTCCGACGCCGCAAAAGGCTCCGGTGCCTCCAGCGCAATTCTCGATCACGATTCAGAAGCCGCAGGCTCTGCTGATTACCACGGAGGGACCACTGACAAGCGGCACGACCGCAGTAGGATACGGAGCCACTTTGAACGCGTCCGGCGGAGTACCTCCCTATACGTGGAGCGTAATCCAAGGCCAATTGCCGGCTGGACTGTCGCTCTCCACACTGGCGAACGGCGGTGGAACAATTTCCGGAACGCCTGTCCTTGTCACGACTTCTACTTTCACGGTCCAGGTGTCTGATTCCGAAGTCAATCCTGCGAATGGGACTCCCGCGCCCGCGACTAACTCTGCGCAATTTGTGATCACCGTTAACCCAGGCACTACAAATAACGCGCTGCTGAGCGGCCAATACGCATTCCTCTTCAATGGCTTTGACGTCGATGGCCCCGTTATGCTGGCCGGCACGCTCATAGCGAACGGCGATGGGCTGATCACGGCCGGCACTATAGAGAGCAACCGCGTATCCGGTGTCGCGCTGGGAGGAACGATCTTGCCACCGGGTGGGAAAACGCCGCCGGGCAGCACGTATGTGATGGGTTCCGATGGGCGCGGAACGATGGAATTGGCCTTCGTCTTTGGCGCCAACACGCAAATCGTGGCGGATTACGATCTGGTGCTCGACTCCAGCGGGAACGTGAGCTTTTACGAAGACTACACCACGAAGACCACACAGGATCCCGCGAACAAAATGACGCACGGCGAGGGCGTGATGAAGCCTGTCACGGGGCCGGCAAGCTTTGGTAACGTCAACTTCAACGGAAATTACGCACTCGAATTGCCCGGCTACGATTTATCTGGAAAACCCGCCGCCCTTGCGGGTGTTATCAAGCCGGATGGAAACCAGACGATTAATCCGGCGATTGGCGGTCTCAACAGCGACTTTAATGACGCAGGAACGTTTACAACCCAGTCGCTCTCGGGAGACTACACATTCGGCGTAGGAACTCGCGGGACTGCGGAGCTTACGTTTGCGCCGAACGGGCCGCAAGTGACGATGAATTTCGTCTTCTACTTTGTCACGCCCTCCGATCTGTATTTCATCGAAGCAGACAGCGATAAGACTACTGGGCTGCCAACCGTGTTCCGGCTCTCCGGCGAGCTGATTCTGCAGCAGACGAATACGGCGTTCAATCAGTCCGCGCTGGCAGGTACAAGCGTCGCAAGCGGTACAGGGATTGGCACGGGCGGCAATGCCAGCATTTTTGCGGGCTTGCTCACATCAACGCTGTGCAATCAAAACGCGGCTGTGAACCTGAATTACGACGAAAATAACGGCGGCACGATAAATGGCGGCGCAGCTATGCCGATTTCATTTACAGGGACGTGCGCGATCACCTCGAATGGGCGTGTTGCCTTTACGGGACTGGGATCCTCGGCGGCGACAACACGCGTTGCATCCGCGTACTTGACCGGCCCTGCCCAGGGATTTCTGATCGGCAGCGACGCCGCAGTCACTACGGGAAGACTTGAACAGCAGACGAGCGGGCCGTTATTCTCGCCGAAGTCCTTCTTCGACGGCTACACCTTGAGCGCGCCCTTCACGGCGGAAGCGAACGTGAAAAATGTGATCGGTCAAACGACCGCCGACGGGACAGCGACGCTGTCAGGTGTCGTAGACGAAATTGATCCGACCGGTGCCTCAGGGCCGAAGCTGGCGCAACCCCTGACCGCGACTTATTCGAACCCAGTTACAAACGGACGGGGCACGCTTACGGGAACGGGTACAGTGCCTAGCGGTTTCCCGACAAACTCGATCTTCTACATTGTGTCGCCTGGCAGCGTCCGTATAGTTTCGGTAGACACGGCCGACACACATCCGCAACTGATTCTGCTGGATCACTAGGCTTGTACTGCTGAAGGCGGGGAAACGGGATGCTGCCGCAGAGCGTGTCTGCGCTGCTCTAGCCTTTCTTTTCGTCGTCTTTTTCGTTCAGCTGCAAAGCGGCGGAGTTGATGCAGAACCGCAGGCCAGTCGGCTGAGGACCATCTTCAAAGACGTGACCCAGGTGTGCATCGCACCGGCTGCACATGACCTCCGTGCGGCGCATGCCATAGGCTGTGTCGGTCTCCATTTCGACATTTTCCGCCTTGATCGGCTGATAGTAGCTAGGCCAGCCGGAACCGGAATCGTATTTCGCGTCGGAGGCAAATAACGGCTGCCCACAGCAGACGCACACGTACGTACCTTCGGTCTCGGTGTTTTCGTACGCCCCGGTGAAGGGCGGCTCAGTCCCCTTCTTCCGCGTGACGTGGTATTGCTCGTTCGTCAGCTTCGCTCGCCACTCCGCATCGTCCTTGCGTATTTTTTCGCTCATGGCCATTAGATTACATGAGGTTCCGTGCGGATGCATGGATCCGCTGCAAAAAAAAAGGCCCGCGAGCCTCCGGGATCGAGACTCACGAGCCTTGCTTCCAAACGAGCGCCTTGGGTTCCGCTACTTCGCGGGTATGTAACTGAGATCCGGGCGCAATTCGACAATCTCGCTGTACTCGCTTTCGATCGAATTCTCGAGCCTGTCGTAGACCGAGTCAGATTCGTTTTGGCCGAATGCGTCCTTGAGCATTTCACGGAACGGCTTCACGTCCGGTTTCTCCTCGAAGTCCGCCCAGTTCGCGTGCGATTCGATTAACACGAATGTGCCATCGTAGCCGCCGCTGGCGAGTTCATACCACTCGTAGTGCACAGGCCATTTGGTCTTTTGAACTGCTTCGGCAAGACGGACCAAAGCGCCGCGAAATGCCGATATTTTTTCGCGATGCACGCGAAAGGTGATCATCTCCGTGTATTTCGCGGGCCCTGTTGACGAAGGATCGGGATTGCTCACTTTCGGCTGATATTCATAGTAGCGGGTTATCACCGACTGTACGTAAGCACCGATCGCTTTATTGAACTCGTCGGTGTCGGCGACGTCGGGAATTGCCGGTTTGTCAAAATCCGTCCAGTGCTGATCCAGTCGGCCGACGAGGTAGGTTCCAGTGTTGTCGCCGCTAATCGTCTCGAAAACGTAAAGTGGCTGCGTGTCTTTCTGCTGTTTGTGCCAATCCGCTTTTTGTTTCCGCCCTTGTTCGTACTGCTGGCTCATGCCGGCCTTTGGCGTTTGGTACTCAATTGAGGCTATTGTTCCGGTGCTGGTCTGGGCCGAGGCCGAAAACGCAGCCAGTGCGGCCACGGCAAGGACACATGCGTACTTGAATTTCATCTTTCCTCCAAGAAAGTGGGGTGGGGGTCCGCGTGCGGGCCGGAGCGTAGTCCGCGGTTGAACGTCGTGTCAAGCCTTAGGCATGCTCCGCAAGCATCGTGGAACCGCGACCGGTGTGGTAAATTAATTGTTCATGGCGCAATGGAAGAAACTCGGCTGGATCGGTCTCGCGGGCTGCGGGCTGATTGCAGTTTTTCTTGTCGTAAGGTTTTCGTCGGTTTGGCATTCGTCCGCGCCCGCAAACGAATGGAATTCGGGGGCGATCCAGAGCACGCTCGCTGGGGTGCGTGTGCGTGAACTCGATTCGACCCATGCGGCCGTGGTTTTCTTCTACGACTTGGACAACAAGACCGAAAGCGACTACCGGCTCTCGAGCGGGCCAAACGTCGTCATTATGAGTCGCCTCCCGCCCAATGGCAGTCTGAGCAGCGACGAGCCTATCAGCCTGGATTCAGCCACGTTTGTACCGGCCAAAAATCGAACACGCATCTCGTTAGAAATAAACCACGCCTTCGACTGGCCGGCGCAGAGAGACGCCGGGGCGGAACGCCAGGTGAGACAGTTTGTGGCGGATCAGGTTGCGGGCGTGGAAGGATTCGTACTATTCGATCAGGCGACTCGATATCAAATTGAGCTCGCCGCAGCCTCGCCGCAGCTCCAGCAAGAACCCGCCTCGACTTCAAACTAATCCGTAGTTAGCATGACCTGGGCGGTCTAGACCTTGAATTGACCGCCCGGCCGACATACAATTTCACGCACTGAGAAATCGTTGCGGATCCCAGGCCCGCAACTGAAGGAAATTAAGTCGGCGCCATGTCCAACCCGCTCGCGCAGGCCCACGACTATCCAGCTGAGTCGGACCGTCGCCTGTATTATCGGCAACCGATACGCACGCTCGCGTACGTGGAACTCGACGAGGGCAATGGCGGAATCGTCCTGAACGTCAGCGAAGGTGGCCTCTCGGTCCAGGCTTTTGCGAGTTTGATGGACGACGTTCTGCCCGGCGTGCGCTTTCAGCTCTCCGAGTCCGACGGATGGATTCAGGCAAACGCGCGAATCACTTGGACGGGCCAGTCGAGAAAATTAGCGGGGCTCGAGTTCGTTGACCTGTCCGAAGATGCGCGCGGAAGGATCAAAGAATGGGTGATTCGTGAGTCGCTGCCTCCCGGAGTGGTGCCCGACCCGATCGCCAGCCCTAAAGCAGATGTGCCGTCAGAAGCGGCAGCCGATAGCCTCGGAGCCGAGGTTAGGATCGTTCCAACTCCCGAGCCAATGCTCTCTGCGGCACGTCCTGTCCGGACTGAGCCTCCTGCTTCGGATATTGGGACGCCAGTGCCCGGCGCGCCGGCCGCGGAGGCGGTTTCGGTACCGACACCAGACGCATTTGCGCGGATATTGAACCGCGCGCATGAAATCGAGCGTGAGCCTGGCGTGGAAACGGCGAGCGCGAAGCCCCTCAGCACCGAGAAACTGATCGCAAATCGCTGGGCCGCCGCAGCCGTCCTGGTGATTCTGGCCATTGCGTCGCTCGCCGCAGGATGGGCCGCCGGAGAGGGAAAGCTCGGGAAGTTTCTCGGGAAATTTAACGCGACGGCGTCACAAAACGGCGCGGACAGTCGCGAAACGGCGTCAAACGTTGCAATCCCAGCCTCGCAAATTTCGGAAATCGAGGTAGTAAATGCGAATGGTCAGCGCTGGGCAATCGCGTTCAACGGCCCACTGGGCAGTTCTGGCGATGCGGTCCGAAGGCAAGCCAACGAAAACACTTCGCCGCAACCACCCAAGCCCCTGAGTGGTTTCCGTACATGGATTCTGGCTCCGCCGCAACAAACACGCGCCGCTGCGGATCAAAGCGGGCCCGCAGCTGAGAACCCACCGGTGCTCGCAGACCCTCCGGCGGCGCCGGAAGGCGTCCTGACGTCATCGGGAGCAATCAATTCGCGCACTTTGGCCGGAGCGCCGCCGTTGCGCGAACCGGAACCGCCGCAGCCGACCGGAATCGTGAAACAGGGCCAGTTGATTCTCCGCGTGGATCCAGACTACCCGGCGATGGCTAGGCAACAGCGCGCGGAAGGCGTGGTCAGATTGAACGTGACCGTCGGCACGGATGGGATCGTTCGCGGGATCTCGCTGTTGGGCGGCCCGCAATTGCTGGTAAGTGCCGCTGAAAGCGCGGTTCGGCAATGGCGCTATACGCCTACCACTCTTGATGGGAAACCGGTCGAATTTCAGAGAGAAGTGGACCTGACATTTCATATTTCAACCGCTGCGCATTAAAGCGGTCACCTTCGGACTTGCTCCTTCACACCCGCCTTATCCTGCCGGATAGCCATTCATCGGCCGGTGATATCCGCAATCAGCAATTTGGATTGGACTTCGCCTGCGCCAGGCAACTAGAGTTTTGGCGGTATACGAGGGGTTGCATCTCCGTGACCGGTGTCGCGCCGCGACGGCACTTAGCGGTGAAGGCATGAGATAAATAGAGGCAGACGCGATGGCACAATCGGGCGTCCGACGGAAACCAGATGACCAGGGAATGCAAAGCGTGAGCCAAGGTACGGAAGTACGCGACGCGAACTACGTCCTGACTCTCGAAGAGATTGGGAACCTTGCACGACAGGGCGGGAAGCCGGCCGAAACGCTGATGAACGTGGTCGCGCTGATCGCCAAACGCTTCGAAACCGATGTGTGTTCCGCCTATCTTCTCGAACCCGATCGCGCGAATCTGGTGCTGGCAGCTACTGTAGGGCTTCGCCGCCAGTGTATCGGCACTCTCCGCATGGGAATTCACGAAGGCTTGGCGGGCTTGGTCGCCGAGCAAGTGCGCCCCGTCGCCGTCGAGCAGGCGAAAGATCACCCGCGATTCAAATATTTTCATGAGGCTGGCGAAGACGCGTACCAATCGTTCGTCGGCGTTCCGCTGATTGACCGTGGCGTTCTTCAGGGCGTCCTTGTCGTACAGACCATCGAGGCACGCGCCTTTCGCGAGGACGAAATTCAGATGCTGGCGAAAGCCGCCGCCGAGGTGGCGCCGGTAGTCAGCGAGGCTCGCACGCTCGACCGTTTTATCGCTCCGGCGCAGGAGAGGCTCTGGTCGCTGGCCCGCAATGTGTGGTGGTCATGGGATCATGATTCGACCAGCCTGTTCCGCGACCTCGATCCAATCCGCTGGAGGGAGCTGAATCACAATCCGGTGGCCATGTTGAGCGAAATTCCGCTCAAGGAGATCGAGCGTCGAGCCGGAGAGCTGGTGTTGCACAGCCGGATCAATTACGCGTACCGGCGCAAGCTCGAATACCTCGAAGCCGATCGCACCTGGGGCACTCGCCATGCCGGGGTACTGCGGCCCCGGCCGGTAGCGTATTTCTCAGCTGAATTCGGTTTGCACGAATCCATTCCCGAGTACTCAGGTGGATTGGGCGTACTAGCGGGCGATCACATCAAGAGTGCTTCCGACCTGGGTATCCCGCTGGTCGGCGTCGGTCTGTTTTACGGCCAGGGCTATTTCCGGCAGTCGCTCGATCCGAGCGGATGGCAGCAGGAAGAATATTTACAGACGGATGTCACCCACCTGCCCATGGAGCTGGCCATCGGATCCAACGGGCAGGCCGTTGAGGTACAAATCGAGACGCGCAGCGGACTGATCCGGGCAAAGGTTTGGCGAATGAATGTGGGCCGCTGCGATCTGCTTCTCCTCGATTCGAACGTGGAGGGAAACGCGCCGCAGGACGTGGAACTTACGTCGCGCCTTTACGGCGGAGATGCGCGAGTTCGAATCCGACAGGAGCTTCTGCTGGGCGTGGGAGGGTTCCGCGCGCTGAAAGCGATGGGCATTACCCCGGGCGTGCTTCATCTCAACGAAGGCCATAGCGGATTCGCGGTCCTCGAAGCGATTCGCAATCGCATGCAGGAAGAAGGCCTGGGATTCGACGAAGCCGTTCACCGCGTTTCCCGCGAAGTCGTTTTCACCACGCACACTCCGGTGCCGGCAGGCCATGACCGGTTCGGCGCAGACCTGATTGAAGAGCATCTTGGACCTCTCGGAGAATTTCTCGGGCTCTCCCGTGACCAGTTGATGGCGCTCGGGCGCGAAAACCCGGGCAATCGTGACGAAGAATTCTGCATGACTGTGCTTGGCCTGAAGCTCTCGCGGCGCGCCAATGCCGTTTCCGCGCTGCACGGCGAGGTGTCGCGTGCGATGTGGACGGGCCTCTATCCGGGTAAAACAGAAGATGCCGTGCCCATCGGACACATCACCAATGGCGTTCACGTCCCCACGTGGCTTGCGCCGCAAATGTTTCGCCTCTACGACCGGCACCTTGGGACGGGATGGCATGATCACAGCAGCGAAGCGCGCATTTGGGAAGGCATCGAAAACGTGGACGACGGCGAACTTTGGGAAACGCACCTCAACCTGAAATCGCGCCTGCTCGAATTCGTGCGTCGCCGCGCGGTGAAGCAGGCCGAGCGCCGCAACGAGCCGCCGGAAACCCTGCAAAGACTTGCAAACGTATTCAGCCCAGATGCTCTAACCATCGGCTTTGCGCGCCGCTTCGCAACCTACAAGCGCGCCGACCTGATCCTGCGGGATATTCAGCGGCTCGCCTCGTTGGTAAACGATCCGAAGCGGCCCGTGCAGTTTGTTTTCGCCGGCAAATCGCATCCACGCGACGATCCCGGCAAGCGCATGCTGCAGGAAATCGCGCAGATGATGCGCAATCCGCAGTTCGCGGACAAGTTCGTGTTTGTCGAAGACTACGACATCAACGTCGGACGCCATTTCGTCCAGGGCGTGGACGTGTGGCTGAACAATCCACGGCGACCTCTGGAGGCGTCGGGCACGAGCGGGCAAAAGGTCGTGTTGAACGGTGGACTAAATCTTTCCGTGCTCGACGGCTGGTGGGCGGAAGCGTACGACGGCCTCAACGGTTTCGCAATTGGAACCGGTAGGACCCATTCGCACATGGACGTTCACGACGCGCGAGACGGCGAAGACCTCTACCGCACGCTGCTCGAGGAAGTAATTCCCCTTTACTACAATCGCGATCGCGACGGCCTGCCGCGCGGCTGGATCAAGCGCATGAAGCGAACCATCCGCACGCTCGGATGGCGGTTCAATGCCGATCGCATGGTGATGGACTACACGCGGAAATGTTACGTTCCGGCGGCTGGCGGCACTTCGAGCGATATGAGCACAACTCTCTAATTCTTCTCGCATCGGTCACGCGGGCGCCGCAAAGCATATGCGCAGCACCGGCAGTCCTTCAGCTCGGCGCCTTCAATTCTGCAATCATCGCGCTCGAACCGGCGTTCCGCTATAATCCGAACAGCTCAAAATAAATCAAAGTGGACGAAGTCATTTAGGATGCCAACGTTTCCATCATCCCCTTCGGGCAAGGCCGCCAGGGGAGCTGAACGATCGCCACGATCCGCGATGACTGGCCAGAGTAGTCCCTCGAAGCAGCCATTCTGGAAGTTGCTTCCCCACGTTTGGGAATTGATCAAGCCGCGCCGGTGGGTTCTTGCCGGCGGATTCGCCTTGATGCTCGTCAACCGTGTTTCCGGTTTGGTCGCTCCCTACTCGCTCAAATTCGTGTTCGACGGTGTCATCGGGAGGCACCAGGCGTACCTCCTGCCGCGAATCGTGCTGGCGGTTATCGGCGCGACGATCGTCCAGGGACTGACTTCGTATTCGCTCACGCAGTTGCTCTCGAAGTCTTCCCAGCGAATGATCACGGAGTTGCGCGTCGCCGTACAGGCGCATATCGGGCGCTTACCGGTCTCATTTTACGACGCGAATAAGACTGGTGTCCTCGTTTCACGGATCATGAGCGACGTGGAAGGCGTTCGGAATCTCGTCGGCACCGGCCTGGTGGATTTCGCCGGCGGGGTCGTCACCGCGATTCTGGCTCTGGGATATCTTTTGCACGTCAGCATCTCGATGACTGCGGCGGCTTTCGTGGCCGTCGTGATTTTTGGCGTCGGACTAAGCAAAGCATTCAAGACGATTCGACCGATGTACCGCGCGCGGCCCAAGCTTAACGCCGAGGTGACCGGACGTCTGACCGAATCGCTTGGCGGAGTGCGCGTCGTGAAGGGTTACCATGCTGAGGAACGCGAGGAAAAAGTCTTTAGGGGCGGGGTGCAGAAGCTCCTCGACAACGTATTGGAAACACTGACGGCCACTTCGTTGATGAGCCTTTCCGCCACGACATTGATGGGGATTGTTTCTGCGTCAATTATGTATCTCGGCGCGCGACACAATCTTGCCGGAACGATGACGCCGGGGCAGCTCGTGTCTTACATGGCCTTTCTAGCGTTTCTGATCGCGCCGGTAGCGCAGATTGCTTCCGTCGGGCCGCAAATGACGGAGGCGTTGGCGGGACTCGAGCGCACTCGAGAAGTGCTTAGCGAAAAGCTCGAAGACCAGGACCCACAGCGGACCGAGCGGCTAGATCGAGTGCAAGGCCGCGTCGTCTTCGAAAATGTGGATTTCGCGTACGATCCCGGAAAACTGGTTCTGCGCGACGTCAGTTTTGACTCCGCACCCGGCACTTCCACCGCGCTCGTTGGGCCATCGGGCGCCGGAAAATCCACGATTATCGGTCTGATTGCGGCGTTCTATGTGCCCACTGCGGGTCGTGTGCTCGTTGACGGCGTGGATCTGGCGCACGTGCGCCTCGATTCCTATCGCACGCAGCTCGGAGTCGTGCTCCAGGAGACGTTTCTCTTCGACGGCTCGATCCGCGAGAACGTGGCTTTCGCTCGGCCCGACGCCAGCGAGGAAGAAATTCTCGCGGCATGTCGAATCGCTCGCGTGGACGAATTCGCCGAGGGGTTCGAGAAAAAATATGAGACGGTGGTCGGCGAGCGTGGCGTGAAACTTTCCGGAGGGCAGAAGCAGCGCGTCTCCATCGCGCGAGCAATTCTGGCGGACCCGCGCATCTTGATCCTTGACGAAGCTACATCGAGCCTCGATTCTGAATCCGAGGCGCTGATTCAGGAGGGATTGCGCTTCCTCATGCACGGACGCACGACGTTCGTGATCGCTCATCGCTTGTCCACGATTCGGCGTGCCGATCAAATCCTGGTCGTCGAAGGTGGAAAAATCATCGAACGCGGCACGCACGCATCGCTCTACTCGGCTAAAGGCCGCTACTACGATCTCTACACCCGACAGCATGGCATCGAGACGAATCTCTTCCTCGCGCCCGGCGAGGGCGATACTCAAATGGAAGTGCCTCAGGGCGCGAACGGCGACTTGGATTCCGCCAAAACCGCAGGCGCGGCGCTGCCCGACGCCATCCGTCTGATTCGCGAGCGGCGATCTTGAGCGCCGGCGCAATCGCAAGTTATCGAGAATTCCCGGGAGTCGCGCGCGCGAAATGTCCGAAGTAACAATCTCAGTTTCCGGTGAAATGGGTTTCACCGACGGCTTGCCGAGCACTCAGCGCCGTTGGGCAATGCTCAGCTACCTGGTCGGCCTCGCGATGTCGGTGCTCGACGGCAATATCGCCAATACGGCGCTGCCTAATATCGCGACGCAGCTACATGCCAGTCCTGCCGCTTCGATCTGGGTCGTGAACGCTTTCCTCCTGACCGTCGGAATCTGCGTGGTGCCGCTTTCATCGCTGGTGGACATCATCGGATACAAGAAGGTGTACCAGGGCGGCCTCGTGATTTTCACTCTGGCTTCGGCGGGCTGCTCCCTTCCGCATTCGCTGAACACGCTTGTGATCGCACGCGTGTGCCAGGGCATGGGGGCCGCGTGCATCTGGAGCGTCTCCGCCGCGGTCATGCGTTACACCTACCCGCGTGCGCTGCTGGGCCGAGGAATTGGTCTGGGCGGCTTCGTCGTTTTCACGTCGGCCGCCGCTGGCCCGAGCGTCGCTTCGGCGATACTCGCGGTTACCACGTGGCACTGGCTGTTCGCGATCAATATCCCGTTCGGCCTGCTTGCGCTCAGCCTCTCGGAACGATGTCTCGCGCCCGCCGAGGGCTCGCGCCATCGCTGGGATGTCTGGAGCGCGATATTGAACGGAATCACCGTTGCTCTTTTGATCACCGGAATTGATGGCATCGGCACTGGCAAGGGCAGGGCGAGGGTTACCGGAGAACTGTGTGCGGCGTTTCTCTTCGGCGTCGCGCTGGTTTGGCGCCAGAATCATCTAAAGATACCGATGCTCGCAATTGATCTGTTCAAGCGTCCGATTTTTGCGCTCTCCGTGGGAGCGTCGCTGTGCGCATTCGTTGCGCAGGGGCTGGCCGTGGTCGTGCTGCCCTTTTATTTCATTGACGTCATGAATTTCTCACAGGTGATGGCGGGGCTGTTGCTGAGTCCGTGGCCCGTGGCGGCTGGAATCACGTCGCATTATTCGGGAAGACTCGCCGACCGTATACCCATTCGAGTTCTCGGCACGATCGGAATGGCCGCGATGACGGCTGGCCTGATACTGCTCGCCTTCGTCGGTGAGCATCCGAACAAATGGCAGATCGTCTGGCGAGCCGCGCTGGGCGGCGCAGGTTTCGGTTTCTTCGGCGCTCCGAATAACCGCGCCATGGTGGCGAGTGCGCCCAAGGAACGCAGTGGCGGCGCTGGCGGAATCAGCACCATGTCTCGGCTGCTCGGTCAATCCATCGGCGTTTCAATCGTCGCCGTGATCTTCGAGCTAACCGCAAGCGGCGGAGTTTCACTCCACGGCGCCAGCCTCGCACTATTGTTCGGGGCCGGCTCTACCGCCGTCGCTGGGATCATCAGCGGCGTTCCGCAGCCACATCTGCACCCGGAATAAGCCTTTAGCCCTGCTTCTACCAAGACAGCCCGTTCGCCCCAAATTGATCGTATTTGAATTCCTGATAGGTTGCATCGAAGATAATTGGGGACCTCGCAAGGCTTTGTCCTGAGAAATCGCGCTGGACAGAAATGTTAAGATGTATTCTCGCTCGGGAAATTCCGCAAACTTATGAAGACGCAGCGCAAACGGAAATCCGCTTATCCATTTTCGGGCTTGCCCAAAGCTCAGGGGATGTACCGTCCCGAGCACGAGCACGACGCATGCGGTCTCGGTTTCGTTGCCAATATCGAAGGGCAGAAATCCCACGATATCGTCCTGAAGGGCATTCAGATCCTCATCAATCTGACGCATCGCGGCGCGTGCGGCTGCGATCCGGAGACGGGCGACGGCGCAGGCATCCTGATTCAGATCCCGAACAAGTTTTTCGAGCGCGAATGCGCGAGCCTTGGATTCACGCTTCCCGCGCCGGGCGAATACGGCGTGGGAATGGTATTTCTTCCCGTGGATCCGCAGGATCGAATTCTTTGTGAAGGCATCCTCGAGAAAACCGCGCGCGAGGAAGGGCTCACGGTGCTCGGCTGGCGCGACACTCCGATCAACGGCGACATGATCGGACGCGTCGCGCGCAACACGCAGCCTTACATAAAGCAGATTTTCGTCCGTCGCGCGCCAGGCATGGATCAGGACGCGCTCGAACGCAAACTTTACGTGCTGCGCAAAGCGGCCCAGGCCGCGGTGGGCGAATCCGACGTGAAAGAGAAAGACTTCTTCTACCTACCGTCTCTTTCGTCGCGCACCATCGTTTACAAGGGATTGCTGCTGGCTCCGCAGATCGCAAATTTTTACAAGGAGCTTTCCGATCCCGAGGTGATGAGCGCGCTGTGTCTGGTCCACCAGCGATTCTCGACCAACACGTTTCCCAGCTGGCAACTGGCGCATCCCTACCGCTACATCTGCCACAACGGAGAAATCAACACGCTGCGCGGCAATGCAAACTGGATGTACGCGCGGCAGTCCGTTCTGGCTTCGCCGTTATTCGGCAAGGACATGGAGAAGCTGCTCCCGATCGTCACTCCGGGCGGCAGCGATTCCGCGGCGCTCGATAATGCAGTCGAGTTGATGACGCTTGGCGGCCGCACTCTGCCCCACGTGATGTCCATGCTGATCCCTGAAGCGTGGGACAACGATCCCGAAATGCCGCAGGACGTAAAAGCATTTTACGAGTACCACGCTTCGCTAATGGAGCCGTGGGACGGCCCGGCTGCTGTGGCGTTCACCGACGGTCGCGTAATCGGTGCCAAACTCGATCGCAACGGCCTGCGTCCGGGTCGGTATGTAGTTACGTCGGACGGGCTCGTGATCATGGCCTCGGAAGCCGGCGTGCTCCCGGTGAAGCCGGAGGAAGTGCGCATGAAGGGGCGGCTCGCGCCCGGCCGCATGTTGCTGGTGGACACGGAACAGAAGCGCTTGATCTCAGACGAAGAAGTGAAGAAACATCTGGCGGCGCGGCAGCCCTATGCGAAATGGCTGAAAGAAAACCAGATCACGCTGGACGATCTTCCGAGCCCCACCAACGTCCAGCCGACGGATCACAAAACGATTCTGATGCGCCAGCGCGCCTTCGGCTATACAGACGAAGACCTGCGCACGATCCTGCATCCATCCGCAATTAAGGGCGAAGAGCCGGTCGGCTCGATGGGCATAGACACCCCGCTGGCATGTCTTTCGGACAAGCCGCAGCTCCTGTTCAACTATTTCAAGCAGACTTTCGCTCAGGTGACGAATCCCGCGATTGATCCAATCCGCGAAGACCTCGTCATGTCGCTGAATAGCTACATCGGGCGCGAAGGAAATCTGCTGGATGAAACGCCGAAGCAGTGCCACACGCTCAAGCTGCGTCACCCGATCATCTCGAACTGGCGCCTGGAAAAGATGCGCAGCGTGAGTTGGGGCGATTTCCTCGCCACGACTCTGTGCACCCTGTTCCCCGTGAAGGGTGGCGAACGCGAGCTGGAGAAAGCTGTCGAAGAACTCTGCGTGCGGGCTTCCGCTGCCGTCAAATCCGGCTACACGATTCTGATTCTCTCCGATCGCGGTGTGGACGCCGCCCATGCGCCGATACCAAGTTTGCTGGCGCTTTCCGCCGTTCACAATCATTTGATCCGGGAGAAGACGCGCAATCAAGTCGCCTTGATCGTCGAATCCGGCGAGCCTCGCGAGGTGATGCATTTCGCGCTGCTTCTCGGCTATGGCGCGAGCGCCGTCAATCCATATCTCGCCATCGAAACGCTCGAGGATCTCTATATTGACGGCCATTTCCCGACTGAGAATTCGTGGGACAAAGTCTTCAAGAGTTATATGAAGGCCACGGACAAGGGCCTGCTGAAAACTTTTTCGAAAATGGGCATCTCGACTCTGCAAAGCTATCAGGGAGCGCAGATTTTCGAGGCCGTCGGCCTGAGCCGCTCGGTGGTCGAGCGCTATTTCACTGGGACTTCCTCGCGCATCGAGGGCGTGAACATCGAGATCCTTGCCCGCGAGTCGCTGATGAAGCACGAATTCGCCATGCAGCCCACGAGCGAATCGGATACCGAACTTCGGGTTGGCGGTGAGTATCAATATCGCGTGCGCGGCGAGCGCCACCTGCTGAATCCGGTGACCGTGAGCAAGCTGCAGCACGCCGTGAGGGAATCGAGCTTCGAGAGCTTTGAGGAATTCGCGAGAATCGTGAATCAGCAGAACCGCGACTTGCTGATGCTGCGGGGCATGTTCGATTTCAAGCCGAACGGCTCGCCCGTTCCACTCGACGATGTCGAACCCGCTGCCGAAATCGTGAAGCGCTTTGCCACTGGCGCCATGTCCTTCGGCTCGATCAGCAAGGAAGCGCACGAAACTTTGGCCATCGCCATGAATCGCATCGGCGGCAGATCGAACACCGGCGAGGGCGGCGAGGATGAAGCGCGTTTCAAGCCCGATGCGAATGGGGACCTGCGGCGCAGCGCCATCAAGCAAGTCGCTTCCGCCCGATTCGGCGTAACCACAAATTACCTCGTCAACGCCGACGATTTGCAGATCAAGATTTCGCAAGGTGCGAAACCGGGTGAAGGCGGCCAATTGCCCGGCCACAAAGTGGACGACGTGATCGCGCGCGTGCGTCACTCGATTCCGGGCGTCGGGCTCATCTCGCCGCCCCCGCACCACGATATCTATTCGATTGAGGATCTGGCTCAGCTCATCCACGACCTAAAGAACGCGAATCCGCGCGCCCGCATATCGGTGAAGCTGGTCGCTGAGACAGGCGTGGGAACGGTGGCGGCGGGCGTCGCAAAGGCTCATGCCGACGTGATCCTGATCAGCGGCTACGACGGCGGCACGGGCGCTTCTCCCATCAGCTCAATTCGCCATGCCGGCGTTCCGTGGGAGCTTGGGCTGTCCGAGACGCAGCAGGTTTTAGTTCTCAACGATCTACGCAGCCGCGTGCGCGTGCAGGTTGACGGCAAGCTGCAGACTGGCCGCGACGTCGCCATCGCAGCACTGCTCGGCGCTGAGGAGTTTGGGTTTTCCACCACGCCACTGATCACGATGGGCTGCATCATGATGCGCAAATGCCATCTGAATACTTGCCCGGTCGGCATCGCGACGCAGGATCCCGAGCTGCGGAAAAAGTTCCAGGGGCAACCGGAGAATGTGGTCAATTTCTTTTTCTACGTCGCCGAGGATCTCCGCAGGGTGATGGCGGAGCTTGGTTTCCGGACCGTGAATGAGATGGTAGGGCGCGTGGATTGTCTGGTCCAGCGCACGGACATTGACCACTGGAAAGCCAAGGGGATTGACCTCTCTGCCGTTCTCTACAATCCTCCCATGCCGAGCTACGTGGGGCGGCGCTGCACCGAGGCGCAGGACCACGGTCTCGAAAAAGCGCTCGACTACAAACTTATCGAAATGACGCAGGAGGCAATCGAGAACCGCGCGCCCGTTTCGCTGAGCATGCCGATCCGAAATATTCACCGCACCGTTGGCACCATGCTGAGCGGCGAGATCGCGCGCAGGTACGGCTCCGCGGGCCTGCCGGACGATACGATCCAGGTTCAGTTCACTGGCTGCGCCGGGCAGAGCTTTGGTGCGTTCCTGGCCAAGGGCATTACTCTGACACTTGAAGGCGACGCGAACGACTACGTCGGCAAAGGGCTTTCCGGCGGGAAGTTGGTCATCTACCATCCGCGGCAGTCGGAATTCGTGCCCGAGGAAAATATCCTGATCGGCAATGTTTGCCTCTACGGCGCGACCAGCGGCGAGGCGTATTTCGGCGGCATGGCCGGTGAGCGGTTTGCGGTGCGCAACTCCGGCGCCACGGCGGTTGTCGAAGGCGTCGGCGATCACGGCTGCGAATACATGACCAACGGCCTGGTCGTCGTGCTCGGCCGCACCGGGCGCAACTTCGCTGCCGGAATGACCGGCGGGATTGCCTACGTTCTCGATAATTTCGGAGATTTCCCGGCCGTCCGCTGCAATCGCGCGGAGGTGGACCTCGAACCCGTTTCCGACCAAAAGGACATTGATCGCCTCTACCAGCTCATCGCGCGCCACAGCGAATTGACTGGCAGCACGCAGGCGAAGTGGATCATTGAGAATTGGGAATCCACGCTGCCGAAGTTCGTCAAAGTTTTCCCGCACGAATACAAGCGCGTGCTGGGAATTCCGCGCGTGCCTCCGGGCGTGCTTGCCGCGAAGGCCGGAAAACAATCCGGCGGCCAGGTGATCCGTGGGTAAAGTCACCGGCTTCAAGGAATTCGCGCGAGAAACGCCGACGCGCCGCCCCGTCCCCGAACGCGTGAAGGATTATTTCGAAGTCTATCTTCCCTTCCCTGACGACAAAGTTCGCACGCAGGCGGCTCGCTGCATGGATTGCGGCATTCCCTTCTGCCACACCGGTTGTCCGGTGAACAACATCATTCCGGACTGGAACGATCTGGTGTTTCGCGACGAGTGGCAGGAAGCGATTCGCGTGCTGCACTCCACAAATAATTTCCCGGAGTTTACCGGGCGCATCTGCCCCGCGCCATGCGAAGCCGCCTGCGTGCTGGGCATCAACGAACCGCCGGTCAGTATCAAGGTAATCGAAAAGACGATCGTGGACCGCGCGTGGAAAGAAGGATTGATCAAGCCCGAGCCACCAGTGGCTCGAACCGGCAAATGCGTTGCCGTGGTGGGATCTGGGCCGGCCGGTATGGCTGCAGCCCAACAGTTGAATCGGGCAGGTCATTTGGTGACGATCTTCGAGAAGGCGGACCGAATTGGCGGACTTCTGCGCTACGGCATTCCCGACTTCAAGATGGAAAAAAATGTGCTGGACCGGCGCCTCGAACAAATGGCTGCCGAAGGCGTCGTTTTCAAAACGAACGCACACGTCGGCGGCAACGTGCCCGCTGCCGATCTTCGCAAGGAATTTGACGCCGTGCTTCTATCTGGTGGAGCGGAGAATCCCCGCGACTTGAGGGTGCCCGGACGCGAACTGAAGGGCATTCATTTCGCCATGGACTATCTGCCGCAACAGAACAAGCGCGTCGCCGGCGATTCCGTTCCGGATCAAATCCTCGCAACCGGAAAACGCGTGGTGATCATCGGCGGTGGCGACACGGGCGCGGATTGCCTGGGCACCTGCCACCGGCAGAATGCAAAGTCCGTCCTGCAATTCGAAATTATGCCCATGCCGCCGGCGGAGCGGTCGTCCAGCACGCCATGGCCACTCTGGCCGCTTCAGTTGCGCACCGAAAGCGCGCATGAAGAAGGCGGCGTTCGGGATTGGGCTGCCAACACGACGAAGTTCACGGGGGACGAGAACGGCAATGTGAAAAAACTGCATGCCATTCGCGTCGGCCCGCCGCCGAGGTTCGAAGCCGTCCCCGGCAGCGAATTCTCGATTGATGCCGACCTCATTTTGCTCGCGCTCGGGTTCACCGGCCCCGTCCACCGCGGCATGGTGGAACAATTTGGTGTGGATCTGGACGGTCGCGGGAATATCGCGACCAAGCCGAACTACATGAGTTCGGTTCCCGGCATCTTTGCGGCCGGCGACATGCGCCGCGGTCAGTCGCTTGTCGTGTGGGCCATCTCGGAAGGCCGCAGCGCCGCAAGAGCCATCAACGACTATCTCGGTGGCGGCCGCGTAGAGTAAATTTCAAACGAACCGGAATGCGCCTGTTTCGCGGGCCTACTGCAAAATCCAGGTTCCGGACTTCTCGATAAAGCGGAAAGCGTATTGCGGCGGTTCACCTTCGCGGGCATCGGACCGAACGCAACGCGCCTTGCCCACCAGCCCATGGCCGGTGTTCGTTAGATAAACTTCCACGACCGATTCGCTTCGCAGCACCGTTTTGCAGCTGCACAAGAATCCGCTCAGGCTCACGTTTTCCGTCGAGGTTACTTCCTCAAATTCCTTCCCATCAGTATCAGCCCCCCGAAGTCTGACGGGCACCTTCAACTGGACGCGGACCTCGCTTCGCGGCACCATCGTTTGCCTTTTCACGGTGGCCAGTCGAGCCCGCAGCGCATCGAAATCAATCGGCTTCCCGAAGAATCCAGCCGCTCCCAGCGCCGCACACGCTTCCTGTTCGTCTTCCTTCATGGCACCGCTGACTACAAATATCGGAACCAGATGCGTCTGGCTGAATGAATTAAACGTCCGACACAGATCAAAACCAGAAAATTTGGGCATGTGCATGTCCAGCAGGATGGCGTCGGGCTTGTGTTCCATCGCCAAAGCGAGCGCCTGTTCAGGATTCTCGGTGTCAATGATCTCGTAATCGTCCGCCAGGTGCAGGCGGAATAGTCGGCGTATCGCTTCGTCGTCGTCCACAATCAGCAGTCGTCGCACGTGCGGATTTCTCCTTATCGCGTCCTGCGCGATTCGCTTCCTGCCAGAACTTCTGCCTCTTTCGGCGCGGCGTGACCCAGTGCGTCCGCATCCAGTACCTCACGCACTTTCTGAATCAGAGTCTCTTCGCTGAACGGCTTGTGAAGCAGATACGTCCCGGGTTCGAGCACGCCCTGATCGGCAATGGCGCTATCCGTGTAACCGGACATGTAAAGGACTTTCAATCCGGTTCGCAGCGCGATCAGGCGATCTGCCAGTGTCCGGCCGGTCATTCCGGGCATGATGACGTCCGTTAGCAACAGGTGAATGCGTTCTCGGTTTTGCTCTGCAATTTTCAGCGCCGCTTCACCGTTTTCCGCGGCGAGTACGTGATAGCCGTTTTGTTCCAGCAGCGCGTGCGCGAGTTTTCGCAGCGCATCGGCGTCTTCCACCAGAAGGATCGTTTCTTCGCCTCGGAATGAATCCGCCGGAAGTACGGCGGGAGCGGGCGCGCTCACCGGTTCGTCAATCTGCGGCAAGTACACCTTGAAGGAACTTCCCTTCCCTAGCTCGCTATCAACCCAAACGTATCCGCCGCTCTGTTTCACCACGCCGTAAACCGTCGCGAGTCCCAGGCCCGTTCCCTTCCCGCGCTCCTTCGTGGTGAAAAAAGGCTCGAAGAGATGTGCCAGCGTCTCCAAATTCATGCCCATGCCGTTGTCCGTCACCGAAAGCATCACGTAAGGCCCGACTCTCGACCCGGGATGGTGCAGCGTGTACGCCTCATCCAGGTTTACGTTCGCCGTCTCGATAACGAGCCTGCCGCCCTGCGGCAGCGCATCGCGCGCATTGACCACCAGATTCATCACGACTTGTTCGATCTGGCTCTGATCCGCCTTCACTCGTCCAATCCTCGGATCGAGTTGCAAGGCCAGTTCCACGTCCTCGCCGATCAGGCGAGGCAGCATTTTTCCCAAGTCCGTTAGCAGCGCGTTCAGTTCCAGGACGGCGGGCGCCAGCACTTGTTGGCGGCTGAACGCCAGGAGCTGGCGTGTGAGTGACGCCGCCCGTTGGCCGGCTTTCTCGATTTCCTCTGCATGTTCCCGCAGTGGGTTTGCCTCGCCCAGTTTCTTCTTGAGCACCTGGCTGTAGCCGATGATCACGCCCAGCAGATTGTTGAAATCGTGCGCGATTCCTCCGGAAAGCCGTCCGACCGCTTCCATCTTTTGGGCGACCTGGAGCTGGCGCTCCAGCAGGCGTTTCTCGGTCGCGTCCTCCGCAAAAACTTCGAAGTAGGCTTCCTCTTCTCCTTCGTCCTTCACCAGCAGCCCGCTACACCGCGCCTTGGTCAGCGTGCCGTCTTTGCGCTTCCATTCGACTTCGACATCTTTGAAACTCTTTTGTGTCGCGAGGAGTTCGATGATTCGCTGGTGTTCATCCGGCTCGAAGTAGAGGTCTCTGGCCAGGTTCTTCTTCAGCAGTTCGCCTGGCGAGTCATACCCCAGCATTCGCTCGAGTGCCGGGTTCACGCGAAGCAGTTGTCCCGCGGCGGTCGCGCGATAAATTCCGTACGGCGCGTTCTCGATCATGGACCGGAAACTGGCTTCGGATAGCCGCAGCGCTTCCGACGCGCGCTTCCGCTCAGTGATGTCCCGGTTCACAATGACGAGCTTCTCCGGTATGCCTTTCTCGTTCCGGATCACGCTCGATGTGGATTCCAAAACCAGCCACGTTCCGTCCTTGTGCCGGATGCGATATTCCAGATTCGTGCCGAGGCCGGTTCGGCGTGCTTCCTCAGCGGCCTCTTGCACCCGCGCGCGGTCATCGGGATGAATCTGCCCCAGCGCCGAAGATCCCTTCAACTCTTCAGGCGAATACCCAAGGACCTTCTGGTACGCCATGCTGTTGTAGATTCGCCGGCCTTCCATGTCCACAACCGCAATCAAATCCGCCGCGTTCTCGCTGATCAGGCGGAACAGTTCCTCGCGCTCCAGGAGCCGGCGCCGAATTCGATGGATTTGGAGCTGCTGATAAACCGTGTACACGTCGAAAATTAAAACCAGGCCAAGCAGCCCGCGCACCGCCTGCGGAAGCGAGAACCGCATGAAGTTGTCATCCGCATTCCAAAACTGCGGCATGATGAACGAGCTCAACCCTACCGTCAGAAGAAGGCTGACGGCGATGGCCGACGACCAGAGCCACCACTCCCGCCTTTCGATTCTGCGGAACCTGGACGCTTCGTGCCCGTCCGGCACGCCTCGGTTTCTACGGGGCTTTATCTTCTTCACCACCGCTCCTGTCGCGATTCAACCGGCAATTCCTTGCCTGTAAGTCTCTGAAAGTATTGATCGGCAGCAAGCGAGCGTGACTTCACGTTGAATCGAGAATCATTTTTGGTCGTTGCCGCGGCTCAGTTGGAATGACGAGAAGTTTCAGATCGGAACACGCGAGACGGTCGCTCCTTGTAGTTGTCTGCGGAATTTAAGCAACGTTCTCTAGTGCACGTTTGCGCATCCTCTCAAACTCTCCTGATACGCCAGCCATCCGCTCAGCGTCAGGCGTGGGAAAATAGTTCTCGCCACGCTACGCGAAGCAAGCGCCGCGGGAATCCCCTTCCCGAGGAGCAAGCACCATTGAGCAAGCCTTGCAGGATCATCGCAGTGCTAGGTACGCGTCCAGAAGCAATCAAGCTCGCGCTCGTCATACACGAACTGCGCCGCCGTCCGGCGGAATTTGAGACGGCAGTCGTGCACACCGGTCAGCACCGCACCATGCTCGACCACGCCTTGCAGTACTTCAAAATCAAACCGGACTTCGATCTCGACGTCATGCGCCCGAATCAGTCGCTGAGTTCGCTCACGAGTCGGGTTCTGGATACTGTCGAAAACGCCTGCCACCGATTCGGTCCAAACATCATGCTAGTCCAGGGAGATACGACCACGGCCTTCGCTTCCGCCTTGGCCGCTTATTATTCGAAGATTCCCGTTGGCCACATCGAAGCTGGCCTGCGAAGCCACGACATCTACAATCCGTTCCCCGAGGAGGCCAACCGCCGCCTGGTTTCGGTCGTCACCGAAATTCATTTCGCGCCCACTGCCAATTCGCGCGATGCACTGCTGGCTGAAGGAGTTTCCGCCAGCAAAATCGTCGTCACCGGGAACACGGTAGTGGACGCGCTGCGAGGACTGAGTCAGCTGCCGCATTCGTGGGAGAACACACCGCTTGCCGGCATTCCCGAAGATGGCTCACGCCTCGTGTTGGTCACTTCCCACCGCCGCGAATCATTGGGGGCCGATCAGCAGAATATGTGCCTGGCGCTGAAAGATCTTGTGAAAGCGCATCCGGACATTCGCGTGATCTATCCGGTCCATTTGAATCCCAACGTGCGCAGCACAATCAATTCCCTTCTGGGCGATACCGAGAGAATTCACCTCACCGAGCCGCTCGACTACATCACGTTCGTCAGCTTGCTGAGCCGATGCTTCCTGGTTCTCACCGATTCAGGCGGAATACAGGAAGAGGCTCCCACTTTCCGCAAGCCCGTTCTTGTGCTGCGCAGGGTCACCGAACGCCCGGAAGCCTCCGAGTTTGGATTGGCCAGGATCATCGGCATGACGCGCGAAGGCATTTTCCGCGAAGCCGAGCGTCTCCTCACGGACAAGGAGGCATATCAGGACATGTCGGCCGAAGGAAACCCCTACGGCGACGGTAGGGCAGCCGAAAGAATCATCGAGGCAATCACCCGCTGGCATCAGGGAAAAACGCCGCTGCTCGAACCTGAAAAAGAATTCAAACTGCCGCCAAAGCCCCTGCTTCGACGCCGCAAAACCGACGCGAACGAGACTGCGAGCACCGCGCACCTCGAAAAGGTCCGCGCGTAGCGGGCGGCTGCATACCATGATCTACTGGCTCTTCGGAATAGTCCTCGTCATCTCGGTTTATACGGCGCGCCATTACTGGTTCACCCTCAACCGCTTGTTTGGATTTCAACGTCACCCGTACATTGACACCGACACAGCCAATTGGCCGCACGTCACGATTCTCGTGGCCGCGCACAACGAAGAAAAAGTCGTGGCGAATATTTTGTCCGCCCTAATGAGCGTCAATTATCCCGCGGACAGAATGATGGTTGTACCCGTCAACGACCGCTCCACCGATCGCACGCGCGAAATCATTGACAGCTTTGTCGAAAAACATCCCGGCCGCATCCGCCCCTTTCACCGCACCGGCGGAAAGGGAGGCAAGGCGGCCGCACTGAAAGACGCCATGGAAATGGTCGAGACCGAAGTGATTCTCATCTTCGACGCCGACTACATTCCCGGCAGCGGCTTGATCAAGCAGCTCGTCGCGCCCTTCTTCGATCCCGAGGTCGGCGGAGTGATGGGGCGCGTCGTACCGCTAAATGTCGGCACGAATCTTCTGACGCGACTGCTCGACCTCGAGCGATCCGGCGGCTATCAGGTGGACCAGCAGGCGCGGATGAATCTTCACCTCGTCCCTCAGCACGGCGGCACGGTCGCGGGTGTGCGCCTCAGCGCCCTGCGCGAAATCGGCGGCTGGAACGACAAATCTCTCACCGAAGACACCGACCTAACTTACCGCCTCCTCCTGAACGGCTGGCAGACCGTTTATCAGAATCGTTCCGAGTGCTACGAGGAAGTTCCGGAGACCTGGCCGGTTCGAATCAAGCAGATCATGCGCTGGGCCAAGGGGCACAATCAGGCGCTGGCGGCCTACGGCTTCCATTTGCTGTTCGGCAAACATCGCGCCACCCTCCGCGAACGCATTGACGGCACGTTGCTCCTGGGTGTGTACGCGATGGCGCCGGTTACGTTGATCGGCTGGCTTTTGGCTCTCGGAGTTTTCTATCAAGGTGTTGTGCCGCTGCACGGCATCATTGCGTTGTTCGCGTTCACGGCCTACGCCGCGATGGGAAACTTTGCCGCTTTTTTTGAAATCGCCGCAGCCGTTCGCCTGGACTACACGCGCCAGCGCATCTGCCTCCTGCCGTTTCTCGTTCTTGGATTCGCCGTGAGTATTTTCTCCGTCTCGCAGGCGTTTGTTTCCCAGGTGATGGCTCCGATTACCGGCGCCAAATTCCACTGGGACAAAACCGAGCGCTTCCGGACTACGCCGTGAGCCCTGCGATCGCCATGCTGGTTCTGATTCTGTCGGCGGGGCTTTTGTTTATGCTTCCACTGCTGCCTGCGATCGCCGAACTGCGCTTGAAGCGCGACGCTCAACCGCTCGACGTGATCCAGCAATACGGCGGCGACATTCGTCACTTCGCTCACGGTTTCCGCAGAGTCGCCATCGCGCTGGAGTCTCAGTTGGCGGAGTGTGTCGCGTCAGGTACCACGGCAACCGGTAAATTGCCCGATGGCGACGAATATATATTGCTCGGTAGCGCGGATGAATCCTGCTTTGTCCCAGCAACCAGAAGGGACTCGACCTGGCGTTCCGTTGTCGCCGCGGGAGCCGATCTCGCGCTCCCGGGCGGTCTGACCTTCGCCAAAGAAATCTACGCCGCAGGAAATTTGACCGGCGGCGAAGGTAACACCTTCCGCGCGATCCTCGGCGAGAGGGACGTTCATCTCCGGCGCGGCAGCAAAGTGATCCGCTGGGCGCACGCCGCGCGAGTATTTCGAGCGGAACACGACTGCGATCTTTTCGGACGAATCTCCTCCGATCGGGAGATCCAGTTGCAGTCCGGATGTGTTTTTCAACGTGTAGGCGCGCCGATCATCATCGCTGGTTTTTCAGACACTGCTGCCGGTGAGTCCCGCTCGCGGCCAGTGAATGCTACCGCCGACGCGACACCGCCTCCCACGGGCCGTACGCTATACAACGGCGATTTCGAGATTCGCCCGGGCGAAATCATCGCCGGCAGCATCGTGACGCGCGGAAAACTTCATATCGGCGCGGGCGCGCATGTGCTTGGCAGTATAAAAAGCAACGGCCACCTGACCGTTGATTCCGGCGTGTCCGTGGACGGCAGTCTTCTCAGCGCGACCACCACTCACCTTGGACCCAACTGCCGCATCGGAGGTCCCGTGTTGGCGGAGCACGGCGTGGTAATCGAGTCCGGCACGCACTGCGGGAGTGCGCACAATCCGACGACCGTCGCTGCTCCCACAATCGAGCTTGAAGAAGGCGTCATCGTTTTCGGTTCGCTGTGGGCCCGAAACGAAGGGCGAGTGGTTCCCAAGGCATGACCATACGCCGGCGCATCCTCGTCTCCGTCGCGGTTGCTGCGCTGGTCCTGGCCGCGGGTTTCGCGTGGTATTCCTACGACCGCTTCAGCCCGGGCGCGGATCGCATCATCCTCTTGGTTCCCGATGGCACCAGTTTTTCGAATCCGCGAGTGACCGTCTGGCTCGACGCCGGCGACGAAGAAGGCCTCCACGTCGTGCCCATGCACGATTCCAATTTTATCCGCTCCATTTTTCCCCGGCCGCCGTGCGCGGGCGTGATTTTGCCGGATTCCATCCATGGGCAAGCCAGCGATCTTTTTGTCGGTTCGATCCATGATTACGTTGCTACGGGCGGACATTTGATGCTCGTTTACGACGCCGCAGTGGAATCTCTGCAGGGTTTCTATTCCAGCGATCGTTCGCGGCTTTCCGATTTGGCTGGAGTTGATTACGCGCTCTATAAGACGCTCGGCTCCTCAACAATTCAATCCAGTGACGTTAGCGGTAGCATTCCCGTGATGGACCAGCTCGGCGTCCCGCCCGGAAAGTATTTTCCATTTATTCAGCCGCCGCCCGGCAAGTCCGGCGTTTCGCCGCCGGTGGAGACGCAACTCCGTCGCTATCAGTACGGCAGCCTCGCCTATCCCAGTTTCGTCACGTCCGGAGAATACACGGGGAATGTTTTGCTGCACTCGCTCGCGGGAATCGTAGCCGGAGAGCACGCCTACCAAAAAGGCTCCGTACTGTTTGTGAATCTGCCTCTCGGCTACCTGAAACTCAACACGGACGGGCTACCTCTGCACGCTTTTCTGAAATATTTCGCGACACACACGCTTTCCCTGCCCTACTTGCTGGCCGTACCGGACGGAGTCGGCGGTCTGGTGCTCGATTGGCACGTGGACTCCAACGCCGCCATCAAGTCGCTTCAAGAACTCGAGACATGGTCCATCGTGCAGCAGGGACCGTATTCGGTTGACGTCACCGCCGGTCCCGATACGTACGCGATTGGCGACGGCAAGGGCTTCGATGTCCTCCACAATCCCGTCAGCCAGGCGCTCATCCGCGCTCACGCGCAGCGCGGCGACGAGATCGGCAGCCACGGAGGTTGGATTCACAATTACTTCGCGGCGCACGTCGAGACGGAATCGAAAGAAATGGTGAAGTTTCTCCAGCTGAACAAAGACGCTCTCGAGCAGGTGACGGGCAAGCCCGTCGTGGAGTATTCCGCGCCCAATGGTGATCAGCCCGTGTGGGTCACTCACTGGCTCGATGAACACGGCTTCGTCGCCTATTACTTTACGGGCGACACGGGGATGGCTCCAACGCACGACTATCGCGGCGGCAAGCGGGGAGGAAGAAGCATCTGGGCGTTTCCTATCGCCCAGATGGATCGCGCTGCATCGTTCGAGGAGTTGACCAGCGAGGATGTTTCGTTCGCCGTCATCCAGCAGTGGCTTGAGGCGCTGACCGATTTCGTAGTCGGCCACGAACAAGTGCGCCTGGCCTATTTTCACCCTCCGGGGATTCTCGCCTTCCACAAGGAAGTGGACAGCTGGATGGAAATTACGGCGCGGCTGAAAGCGGAGGGCCGATTCCGCTGGTACACGATGACTCAGATGGCGAATTTCCTGAATTCTCGCCAGAAAGTCCGTTGGAAATTGACCGAACAGAACGGCCTAGCGTCTCTAAACGCCGCCGATCCCAAAACTCTGGCTCATCAGACGTGGAGATTCCCGGCGGATAAGTTCAACGAGCCGACTGTCGTCCGCGGAGCTGCAACTGTGCGTCAAGAGGCCGACGGTTGGCTCGTGGTGGCCGGCGAAGGAACTCAGTTGGACGTGCAAGCCAGGACATTAAACCAATGATCCGTGGCCGCCGCCTCCGGAACATTACTATGGCTCTCGGGTTGAGCTTCGCCTGCGCGCTCGCCACGAGCGCCCAGCAGGATTCGACCACCGCGTCGTCCCCGCAGCAGGCTGGCACGGACGTCCCCGCCACGCCGGCTCCCGATAAAACGCTCACGAATTACATCGAGGTCGGCGGCAGCTACCGCCAACTCACGAACGAATTCGGCGATTGGAGCGGTGGCTACGCTCGCGGCGTCTATGCCGAAGGAAAAAACATCTGGAGCGGTGAAGTCAACGGGCAGCACGAATTCGGTGACGGCGGCGTATACCTCGCGGCTGGCGACACGTACAACTTCACCCCGGATTGGTACGCTTCGCTCACGCTCGGCTCCAGCGGCGGCGGCTTTTTCTGGCCGCGCTTCCGCGCCGATGCATTCCTCAACCATAAACTGCTCTCGCGAAAGCAATTCATCGCCACGCTTGGCTACGGCTATTACGCCTCCAAGGACGTCCACCGCGATCAAAGCGTCTACCTTGGCACTACCTACTACTTCCAAAAGCCGTGGATCATCGAGGACGGCATCCGGTTCAATATCAGCAATCCCGGCGTCGTGTTTTCTCCAGCCGGATTCGTTGCCGTCACCGAAGGCACCAACAATCACCATTACCTGACCGTCAACGCGGGATTCGGAGAAGAGGCGTACCAAATCGTGGGCCCGACCACGGTCCTGACCCAATTCCAGAGCCAGAACCTTACGATCACCTGGCGCCAATGGACCGGCAAGACCTGGGGCTTCAATCTTGTGGCTGATTATTACCACAGCCCTTTCTATCAGCGAGGCGGTGGCAGCTTTGGACTCTTCAAAGAGTTTTGATCATCGTGTTCCGCTCGTAGCCGCGAAGCAGCCGCCGCGATTCGCCGACCGCAGCCGCTTCCGCGGATACCGCGGCGGTGTCATCGCCATGCACCGCGCCCTCGCGCGGTTTGTGCTCGAGCCTCTCGATCTCGTCACCGCTGCATTGCTGGTGATTCTCTTCACGTTGATCTGGATTGCGGCGCTGCCATTCGTTTGCCGATTCTGGCAAGCCGTCCTAGATACCGGAATACGAATGCTCGCCCTGCACACCGAACTCGGCCTCACCGAACATCAATTCAGTCCGTATATCCGCTTCGCGATTCCCTTTCCCCGCATGCCAGGAGTTCTTCCCGACGCGCAGACTTGGTGGACCTCGACAATCGTTGTCGTCGTGTTGTTCGCCGCGAGTTTCCTTTTGTCGAAGAAATTCATCCCCCTCATGTATCTTCTGCGCGCGGTCTTATTTCTCCACGTGACCGCTCTGCTGTTCTTCCTGTTTCTGCCGGCACGCTTTTCACATTCGCCCGATAGTTACATGGAGGGACTCACCGGCTACGCCATCGCGCTAATCACGTTTGTGCCGATTCTCTTCGGCTTGACCTACTACATTTTCGATTTTGGCTTTCTTCGCAAGGCGCTGGTCACGGCCATGACCATGGGGCACCTCACTCTTTTCGTTCCGTTGCAAATTTTGCTGCAAGCGATCGTCCTGCAAAAATCGGTACTTTTCATGCCGGTGCTTTACATCGTTTTCGGTTTGCCGGTGGACGTGCTCATCATCCTCGCGTTTTATTCCTGGGGGATGAGTTGGTCGTTCAAGAGTGAACGAGCGGGGTAATTTCTTCGGGCCGGTACTTCGAGTCAGGAACGCTTCGTTTGCAGTTGGTGGTAGCCGAATTCCTTGCGCGCTTCGTCCAGGCGCTTTCCTCCGCGCACGCTGTTGCGAATCGCATCCTCCGCTGTCGCGATTCCTTCGGCGATGGCCAACACCTCCGCCTCGTGCGCCCGCGGGATCGCCACGACGCCGTCCGCGTCGCCGCGCAGGATGTCTCCAGGCGCCACACGCGCTTCCCCGAGATTGATCGCGACTTCCGTCGCGTCCAGTTGCACGCGATCTTTCCCCGTGCGCATGGAATAACTCTTGCTGAAGACCGGGTAGCCGAGTTCCATGCAAAGCGCCGTATCGCGGCAAGCGCCGTCTATCACGGTGCCGGCGACCCCCCGGCGGTGCGCGATTTCGGTCAGAATATCGCCCCATACCGTCGCATTCTCGCGGCCGCCATTATCAATCGCCACCACCGAACCCGGCGCGACATCGTCAATAAAGTCGCCCACCGTGCCCGCCGGTTTTCCGACCGGCCGGTAGAACATCGTGAACGCGCGGCCTGTCACGCGAAACCGAGAGTCCCGCGGCTTGATATCCAAGCATTGGCCGCCGATGCCGAGCCTATCCAGCGCGTCGCTGATCGTGGATGTGTCGAGCTTGCTCGCTCGCTCGACGGATGTGTCTTGGGTCGGCACGAAGATTTCCTCGGTCTAATTGCGCAGCATGTTTTCGTAGTTCGCGCCCATCACTTCCGTGATGGGTTTGCCTTCGCGCAGCGCCTGAGCCATCGCCGCTTCGCGCGCGGAGATTTCTTCCGCCGCCATTAGGACCCGCTCGATATTTTCCGCCGAGATGAAAACGACGCCGCTGCCATCGGCAATCGCATAGTCGCCCGGATTAACCACGGTATCCCCGATCACGATCGGTCCGCCCGTCGCAAGCTCCACGATTCGGCCGCGCGCGGTGAACGTGGTCACGCCGCTGCCGAAGACCGGAAAATCGTGCTGGCGCGCCTCATCAATGTCCCTCACAGGCCCGTCTGCGATCACCCCCGCAACGCCGCGCAATTTTGCGCCGAGCGTGAGAATGCCGCCCCAGCTTCCCGCGTTCA
Organism: uncultured Acidobacteriota bacterium; assembly: GCA_963814855.1. GTDB lineage: Bacteria > Acidobacteriota > Terriglobia > Acidiferrales > UBA7541 > Palsa-295. The sequence goes on along the minus strand of CAWFEL010000007.1, from coordinate 225,978 downwards.
CACCGCTGTGTTGCTCGACCACGATAATGTCGCCGGGCTGCGCTGCCTCGATAGCGGTGGTGCTTACGTGACGCGGCTTTCCCGCCGGCGGCTCGCCAACTCCCAGCTTGACGGTCAGGACGCGGCCCGCAATGCGCCGCGAGGAAGCCAACTCCGTAAGCCCAGTCACAGCACCCTTCAGTTGCAGCTTATCGAGCGCGTCGGAAACCGCGCAGCAATCCAGCTTCTTCAGCCGGGTGACGAAATCGCCTGCCGCTGCGCCTGCGCTCATCCCTTCTCCCTCTGAAATCCTACTGCCAGTAAACGAATCCCATCGCGCTGCCGGTACCCGCTTCTGTCCGGTAGCATGCGACGTAATCCACCAGGCTCATCTTCTTCCCCAGCGCGTTCATCCCCACGGAAAGAGGCATCCAGTTTCGTATCTCGCAGGTATTGCCGAGCAGAAAGCTTTCCGGAATCGCCGCGAGCGCGGACTCGTCCGCCGTCTGCATCGCCTTCAACAGGCGCTGATCGAGATCCTCATCAATCACAAAGTGCGTCAGCCCGCCCGAAGCAAACACCGCCACCTTCGCATCTTCCTTCCAGCTTTCGATGGCTCTCATCAGGGCGCGCCCGAACTTCAGGCATCGCGGAATCTTCGGCAGGTTATTCGGAATGCCCGCATTCAGAAAAACCGGGACGCTCGGCGGCGGATTATCCACCATGATGCGGCGATAGAGGAAACCGAAGGCGTGCGGAATCCCGTGGTCGTGGCCGTCAACTTTCGGCAGCTTCGAGGATTCGGAAACATCGAATTCCTGATCCATCAGCGACGTCACCAAATGAACGCCAAGTTCGGCCGAACCGTTGTAGACAGCGCCGCCGGGAGGACAATGTCCGATCTCCGCAATCGCGATTCCCGGTGGAAATTTCGCTTTGGCCTCCTCCGTCTCCGGAATATTTTCGATCTTGCTTCCCGTGTACACCAGAAACGCAGGCGTATTTTCTTCGGTAAACATTTCGCGCTGGTCATTGCCGATAATCACCACCACATCCGGTTTGACCTCCGCGAATTTCGCGGCCAGCTTGTCGAGCGCGCGCTGGCACTGATCGTAGCGCCTCTTGCTTTCCTCGGGAGTAATGGCCGCGGCAAAACCCGGTTGGCGCGCCGCGAGCAATTTCGGGAAGTCGTAGGCCTCGCCCCGATAGAAATGCCTCGGATTTTTCTTGTCCGCGCCTGCGCGCAAATGCCACATATCGGGCGGCGTTGAAAGCATCGGTCCATGCGATGAACCCATGCCGAGTACGACCTTAGCCATGATGCTGTCCTCCGTTGCTGCTCAAACGCCGAATCACGACTAGCTCCACACCTTGCGGGCCACTTCCGCCACGAGCCGCAGTTTAGCCCACTGCTGCTCTTCGGTAATCAGATTCCCTTCCATAGTCGAAGCGAAGCCGCACTGCGGGCTGAGCGTGAGGTTTTCAAGCGGCGCATATTTCGCCGCCTCCTTGATTCGTTTGACGATTTCGTCGGCGCTTTCCAGTTCCGAGCGCTTCGAACTCACTAGTCCGAGCACCGCAATTTTGTTTCGTGGAATAAACCGCAGCGGCTCGAACGTGCCCGAGCGGCTGTCGTCATATTCCAGCAGGAAGCGGTCCACAGCCAGCGTTCCAAACATCTTCTCGGCGATGGCGTCATATCCGCCTTCGGCGTACCAGTGGCTCTGGCTGTTGCCCCGGCAGAGGTGAATCGCAAGCGTCACGCCAGGCCGGCGCGCGGCCTCGAAGCAGGCGTTGTCTGCGCGAATGGACTCATCGAACCATGCCTCTGGCTCTACCTTCATCTCCGTGCGAATCCACTCGCGCCACTTCGGATCCATGAAGTAGCTGTACCGCGGCGCGTCAATCTGGATGTATTTAACGCCATCCGCGGCCAGTCGGGCCATTTCCGCTTTCATGATCTCGACGATATCCCACAGCAGAGCGGAGTATGTCGGGTACGCCTCATCCGATCGCCCGCGCTTGTAGGATATAGCTGGGAACTGTGTGGCGCTGGGCAGCGTCATCTTGATCGGGCCCGGGCTGTGTTGCTTCAGAAACGGAAGCTCGTGGCCCGTCAGCGGCCGTACGGCCCGTAGCTTCTCGACAACTACGCCTGCCACCCTGCCTCGGCCAAGCGACGGAGCCTTCGGCGCTGCCGTTTTCCAGCTGCGCGCCACGCCGTCGCCGAAATCAAAGCCCTCGACCGCGTCGGTGAAATCGCCCATGAAATTCGATCGGCGAAATTCGCCATCCGTGAAAATATCGAATCCCAGTTCCTTCTGCTTTGCGAGCACGTGCAGAATGGAACGATCCTCGACTTCACGCAGCCGTTCCGGATTTGGCGGGTCGCTGCGACGCGCCTCCAAAAGCTCTTTCGGCCGGAGAAAGCTGCCGACCTGATCGGCTCGGTATTCGACGGGCATCCCTTTATTCGCCTTTTGTAAATCAGATTTCAGATTCGCCGACAGCCTGTTTCATCCCGCGGTTTTTGCGCCCACGTTGAGCTTGAAAAGCTTCTTGGCGTTGTCCTCGAAGATCGTTTTCTTGTCCGCATCGCTCAGCCACGCGAAGCCGTCAATATAAACTCGCACGTCGTCCATCCACTTCCCTGTTTTCGGATCCTTCGCCGTGCCGACGCCCGGACGTTCCGTGCCAAACACGCAGCGATCCGCGCCAACCGTCTTGATCAAAAGTTCGCACGCGAGCGCCGTATAAAGCACCGTGTCGTAGTAAAGCTTGCGCATGTTGTCCATGAAATTGCTTTGAGCCCCGCGGCGGAGCGTCGGCGCCAGAAAACGTCCCGCGTGGTACGGAACTGCGCCGCCTCCATGCGAGCAAACAATCTTCAGCTTCGGGAAATCCTGAAACACGCGCGAGTTCACAAGCGACACCACGGAAATGGTCTCTTCATTGATGAAGTGAGTGGAGTAGCTGTGGCGCACCGAACGGCAGCCCGCGCCATGAATGTAGCCCGGCACGTCGAGCTCGACGAGCTTTTCATACAGCGGATACCAATACTCGTCGCCCATTCCGGGCGTGTCGTAGTTCGTCGCTTCGCTTGGGTCCGGATTGATGAGGCATCCGACGAACCCAAATTCCTTCACGCAGCGCTCCAGCTCGGGAATGCAGTTCTTCGGGCTTACGCCCGGCGTCTGCGGCAGGCCGCAAACTCCGCGGAATACATTCGGGAACAACCGGCACTGCTGCGCGACCAGGTTGTTGCACTCCTCGATGAACCACTGCGAAACCTTCGCCGGTTTCTCGGCCATCATCATCTGGTACGGCCGGGGAGAAAGCAGCTGCATATCCGTGCCGACTTCCTTCAGCAGCTCGATATGCGATTTGCCAGTTTCAAAAGTGGGCTGGTTCAAAAACGCGACCATCTCGTCGTCGCTGATCTTCACGCTTCCGCGACCGTGCGATCCGCGATGGGAAAGGATGTTAGCTTTGAAGACGTAGAGCGAATCGGGCGCAGTCAGATGACCGTGAACGTCAATTACCATTGCATTCCACCCCCCGTGGAAGTCTCTTTATCGCTACAGATGTTCTTATCTCCGAACTCAGTCCGTGTCAACCGGATGTAATCGCGACGTCCGGCCCGGCGCTTGTCCCAGTCCACGCCGTGAAACGCACTGGCGCCTCGCCTCTAATCATGTTGACGTAACTCCGCTCGCATCATAGTCTGCGCGATGTCCCCAGGGACCCGCATGCCGAACGACAATATCACTCCACGCGAGGCACCCGGCCTCGACCAAACCTCCAGCTCAGCGCGCTACACTCTGGCGATACTCACCATCATCTACACACTGAATTTCCTCGATCGCACCGTCATCAACATCCTTATAGACCCGATCAAGCGCGATTATCACCTCACCGACACGGAAATGGGTTTCATCACCGGCTTCGGCTTCGTGATTATGTACTCGATCCTGGCCGCTCCGGTCGCGCGCTGGGCCGATCGCGGCAACCGCCGTTCGATACTGACGTGGGGACTCACGATCTGGAGCGGGATGACCGCGCTTGCCGGCATCGCCCGCAGCGCCCTCCAGCTGACGCTCGCCCGCTTCGGCGTCGGAGTCGGAGAAGCGGCCGGCACCGCGCCGTCCACCTCGATGATCTCCGATCTTTTCCCCGGCGATCAGCGCGCCATGGCCATGTCCGTCTATCAGCTCGGCCCCGTCTTCGGCGGATTCCTCGGCGCCTTCATCGGCGGCTGGATCAATCAATATTACGGCTGGCATCGCGCGTTTCTCGTCGCCGGTCTGCCGGGTCTGCTCGTCGCGCTTATCTTTCGCCTCACTGTGAAAGAGCCTGTTCGCGGCACCACCGAAGCAACGAAGGTGAGCACGCGTCAGCAGCCGGTCGGTGAAACTCTGCGCTTTATCTTCAGCCAGAAATCCTACGTCCTGCTTCTGATCGGTTTCTCCTTCACGACCTATATTCAGTTTGGCTTCGGCAACTGGACGGCGCCATTTCTCGGCCGCATCCGCCATTTGAATTCCGCGCAGATCGGCACGTATCTCGGCACCGTGCGCGGTGTTGCAGGTCTCGTCGGCACTCTGATCGGCGGCTATCTCACCGACTGGTTCGGCAAACGCGATCCGCGTTGGCGCCTCTACGTCCCGGCCATCTGCTCCATGCTCGCCTGCCCGGGCGCCCTGCTGTTTCTTTTCTCTCCAAGCCCGGCCCTCGCGCTTGCCGGATTTGCGGTAATCTCTGCGGCCAGCCCCGTTCACGTCGGCCCGATCATCAGCGTCTCGCACTCGGTAGTCAAAGTCGGCATGCGCACGTTTTCAACTTCCCTCCTCTATCTGATCTCCGAGCTCATCGGCCTGGGCGGCGGCAGCCTCTTCATCGGCGCCTTCAACGACCACTTTGGCCACCGTCTCGGCGTAAACGTGATCCGCTACTCCATGTCCACCGCCGCCGTCGCCACGCTCATCGGCGGAATTCTCTTTATCGTCGCCGCCCAGTTCCTGAAACAAGACGTTCCCCGCACCTTGGTGGAATAGGTCCCGGCGTTCCGTTGATCGCAGAGTATCGAAAAAGTACAGGTAGTGCGCTCGGCACCAATTCTGACTGAAAGGACAGTAGGCGCCCCAAATCTGCCAATCTGTAAATGACGAGAAAATTTCGTCCGGCTCCCCAGGCGAGAGCCGTACCGCTCTTTGATAGCTGAATATGTTGCGCAAGTTTCCATCTGGCGTTCTGCTGCGCCATCTTCGCCGAAACAGACGAGAACTGGTTTCGTAGGGGTCCGCCGCGGCGGAGGAGTCGAGGGATCTCTCCGCACCCTCGTGACGAACTTCGTGGGTCGAGCCTGGGAAATCAACCGGCATCCCGAGTCCGCCGCGGCGCAGGAGCCGTGGGATCTGTCTGCACACCGGGATCGCAAATCTCTCGATTGGCGTTGCTGCGTCCGCCCCGTCCTGGGTCTCTTGTAGGGGCATGGCACGCCATGCCCGGCGCAAATACTTGGCTCGACCAGTGCCATCCGCCTCACGCGCACTCCGTTGTCGGTCCCCCTCTCGGGTTCCACTACTAATTAAGAAACGGGGCCGTTTGTTCCGAGCGCAGTAGGCGCGACACCTCCTGCCTCCGCAGTTCCGGTGAAAGCGTGGGCCTTCAGGCCCACGAAATAGGCCAGCAGCAGTCATGGCTTCAGCCATGGGACCTTGCGTGGCCCCGCCGCGACTCACGCGTCTTTCGCTGCGCCGTGGGCGCAACTCCCTCCGCCTTTGCAGTTCCGGTGAAAGCGTGGGCCTTCAGGCCCACGAAATAGGCCAGCAGCAGTCATGGCTTCAGCCATGGGACCTTGCGTAGCGCCACCGCGACTCACGCGTCTTTCGCTGCGCCGTGGGCGCAACTCCCTCCGCCTTTGCAGTTCCGGTGAAAGCGTGGGCCTTCAGGCCCACGAAATAGGCCAGCAGCAGTCATGGCTTCAGCCATGGGACCTTGCGTAGCGCCACCGCGCACTCACGACGGAATTAAGTGACACACCGTGCAAAGTAATTTCACGCGTAAGTCACTGAAAACAAAGAAAAGTGGTACCCACAAAGTGACACACAATTGTGAGGCCTCCCATAAGCCGCGAACGCCAGAATTGCTTCCGCAACGGCCCGCGTGATAAGTTTCTGAACTCAAACCCAACGGGGGGAGCATTGGTAGACAAAACTCTGGCAACAGTTAAGGAAGCAGTCGCGCCAGTCTTCGACGGCGCCACAATTCTGCTCGGCGGTTTCGGCGATCCCGGCCTGCCGGGGCAAATCCTCGAGGCGCTGCGGCTGCAAGGCGCGAAGAATCTGACGGTTGTGCACAATGGCTCCGGCGGCGGCACGCATTCGCTGGGCGGCCTGATCTATGACGGGAAGGTCAAGAAACTCATCGCCTCGTTCCCGAGCAATCCCGGCAACCAGTCCTTCCAGGAAAAGTACTTCAAGGGCGAAGTCGAGCTCGAGTTGGTCCCGCAAGGCACTCTCGCGGAGCGGATCCGCGCGGCCGGCGCGGGCTTAGGCGGATTCTTCACGCCAACCGGCGCGGGCACGGACCTCGCGGCGGGCAAGGAATCCCGCGTCATAGACGGGCGCGAGATGATTTTCGAAAAGGCGCTTCATGCCGACTTCGCGTTCGTGCGCGCCCATAAGGGCGATCGCCTGGGAAATCTGAGTTACCGCATGGCCATGCGCAACTTCAACGTGCCGATGTGTACCGCTGCGAAGTTCGTCGTGGCAGAAGTTGACGAGCTCGTGCCTGTCGGCTCGATTGACCCTGAAGACGTCCACACGCCGGGAATTTTTGTTGACCACGTAGTGGAAGTCGCTCGCCATCCCGAGTATCTGAAAATCACAACGGAGGGAAGGTAGGAAATGTCGCTCTCAAGAGATGGAATCGCCTATCGCGTTGCAGCCGACTTGCCGGAAGGCAGCTACGTAAATCTTGGCATCGGCATCCCTACGTTGGTCTCGGGATATATTCCAGCAGGTAAAGACGTCTTCTTCCATAGCGAGAACGGAATCCTGGGCATGGGCGGGCTCGCGGCGCCGGGCCATGAAGATCCGGACCTCATCAACGCGGGCAAGCAATACGTCACGTTGAATCCCGGCGCGAGCTTCTTCGACCATCCAACCTCCTTCTCGATGATCCGCGGAGGGCACATCAACTACGCCGTGCTGGGCGCGCTCGAAGTAGCCGCCAACGGCGACATGGCCAACTGGCGCACGCCCGGCGAAAAAGTTCCCGGTGTGGGCGGCGCGATGGACCTCGCCTTCGGTGCGCAGAATATTCTCGTGACGATGATGCATGTGACCAACAAGGGCAAACCGAAAATTCTGAACCAGTGTTCCCTGCCCCTGACCGCGCCACACTGTGTGAAACGCATCTATACCGACTTGGCCGTGATTGACGTGACGCCTGATGGACTCGTGCTGCGCGAATTCGCGCCGGGCCTCGATCCACAAGCTGTACAAGCAAAGACTGAAGCGCCGCTGCGCGTAGCGAGCGACTGCAAGGAAATGAATCTTCCCGCGAAGTTCCACGCCGCCCAACCGACTGCCTGATCCAACGGAGGCCTCACTTGTTGCAAGCGATTGATATGCACGCCCACATCCAAACGGGCGAGCGCGCCAAGCAGGGTTGGGGACACATCGCCAAGGCCGGGCTCCCGATGAACACGGGAAAATGGCGCTCCGATCCCGATGGAATGGCGGAGATGTATCAAAGCCAGAACATGATGGCCGTCATCTTCGATGTGGACGGTGAAACGCGCAGCGGCGTAAAGATGGACAATGGCGAGACCGCCGCATGGATGAAAAAATATCCCGACACGTTCATCGGCTTCGGGAGCGTGGATCCATGGAAGGGCAAGATCGCCGAAATCGAAGTGCAGCGTTGCGCAGACATGGGCCTGCGCGGCATGAAGTTCCAGCAGGCGGCGCAGGGTTTTAATCCCAACGACGAGCGTTTCTTTCCAATTTACGAAACGATCGTGAAGCTGAACCTGCCGGTAATTTTCCACACGGGCACCACGGCGGTTGCAGCGGGTTCGCCCGGCGGCAAAGGCATCACGCTCGAGTATTGCAAGCCGATTCCGTACATTGACAATCTTGCGGCCTGGTACCCGGAAATGCGCATCATCATGGCGCATCCCTCGTGGCCGTGGCATGACGATCAGCTCGCAGTGCTGCGCCATAAAGGAAACACGTACATGGACCTTTCCGGCTGGGCGCCAAAGTATTTTCCCGCGTCCACCGTGCACAACATCAACACACTCGTGCAGGACAAAGCCTTCTTCGGCACCGATTTCCCCATGATGACTCCCGAGCGATGGCTCGCCGAATTCGCCGAGCTTCCCCTGAAGGACAGCGTCCGGCCGAAAATCCTGCTCCTCAATGCGGCCAAGTTCCTGGGGATCGAACTCACCACGGCCCAGCCGACGCGCTGACGCTTCCTCACCTCAATTCGCACAAATAACGACGAAATACCGGGTAATATCGAGCGCGATGAGCCTGACCGCATTTTTTGGTTTGCTCGGCGGGATCGTGGTCCTCGCCTTTGTGGCCAATCGTCTGGCCGGGTGGACGCGTGTGCCCGACGTCGTGGTCCTGATGGCTGCGGGAATGTTGCTCGGCCCGGTTTTCCACTTACTGGACCCTTCAAAATTTGAATCGGTCGCCCACGGATTCGGCGCGCTAGCGCTGATTCTGATTCTCTTTGAGGCCGGGCTCGACCTCGAATTTCGAAATACGCTGCGGCATTTCCCGGGCGGCGTGCTGCTCGCTCTGCTGAGTTACGGTCTGACTCTTGTGGCGATCGCAGCGTTTCTCGTCGTCTCACTTCATTTGCCGCGAATGGACGCGTGTCTCGTGGCGGCGGCATTTGCATGCGTCAGCAGCTCGGTGATGCTGCCCGTGCTTCAGCAGATGAATATCGGTACAGCCCTCAAGACCACGCTCGTCGTGGAAGGCGCGTTGAGTGACGCGCTGGGAGTTCTCGGTGTCGGCGCGATACTCGATTTGACGATGCCTTCGCACGCCGGGAATCAGACGAACGTGACGACTCTGCTGATGCGACACGCCGCCGCACAGGGCACAAAATCTTCGCTGGCCGGCGGCGTCGCGGGAGGCTTCGTCCTGCGCGTGGTGATCTCCATGGCCCTGGCTCTTGCCGTTGGATTCTTGTGGTCCCGGTTGCTTCCGCTGATTTCCGAGGAGCGGTTCTGGCAGGTGCTTACGTTCGCGGCCGTTTTACTCGTCTATTCGATCTCCGATCTGGTGGGAGGCAGCAATCTTTTCGCGGTGATCGCATTCGGAGCCACACTGGCGAATCTTCCGGGCAAGGTAAAGGCCGACTTCGAATTCGCTTGGTGGGTCGCGCCGAGATCTGGCAACACCCATCGCCAACTGCTCGTATTTCATTCCGAGCTGGCTTTTCTGGTGCGCACATTTTTCTTCGTACTGCTCGGCCTGATCGTGAAATTTTCCGGTCTTCGCGCCGTGGCGCTTCCGGCGGCAGGAATTGTGGCAGTTATTTTCATCGCGCGATGGATCTCGGCGCAATTCAGCAGCCTCGCCATGCGAGATGTTCAGCCGATGGACATTGAAACCATCAGTCTGCTCGTTCCGCGCGGACTTATCACGGCCGTACTGGCCTTCGAGATTGTTGACGCCAAGGGCGCCAGCTTCAATTTCATTACCGGCCTCGCTTTCTCCGTAATTCTCTTGAGCAACATTCTGATGCTCGTCGCCACGGTGCGACGTAGCGGCCCTGCGACAGAGGCGCCCGCGACCGACACACCTCAGCCGGCGCCCGAGCCAGTCTCGTAGAAATTAAATCGCGGGCACTCGATCATCACTTTCATTATTTGCCCCGGGGTATAATGAGATGGTGAGCGAACAACCAAAGCAGCACATGACGTGCATGGAGGTCTGGGGTGATAGCCAGCTCACCGCGCGCGGCATTGAAATGGGAGGGTTGGACGCCTGGGTTTACAGCAAACCCTTCGGCCAGGCCCAGCGCGGCGGAGACGTCTATTACGCTTCGAGCTGCGCCACCGGACGCATCAGCCGCCTGTTGCTCGCCGACGTTTCGGGCCACGGCACCTCCGTCGCGGCAACCGCCGCGGATTTACGGACGCTGATGCGGCGGTTCGTCAATCGCCTGGATCAAAAAGAATTCGTGCGGTTGCTCAATCAGCAGTTTGTTGCTTTGTCGCGGACAGGGTCATTCGCGACCGCTGTCGTCACCACATTCTTCGCTCCCAGCCGCCGGCTGCTTGTTTCCAACGCAGGCCATCCTCGGCCGGTTTTATATCGCGCCGCGCAGCAACAGTGGACTTTGCTGGGGCAGGACGGCGCGGACGATAAGCGTAAGTTCAGCAACATGCCCCTGGGGATTATGGACATCACGGAGTACGAGGAGTTCGACGTTGAGCTGGAGGCCGGCGATTGTCTGGTCAGCTACACGGACGCGCTGATCGAATCGCGAGATGCGGATGGCGAAATGCTCGGCGAGGCCGGCGTGCTGCGCATCCTGAAGTTGCTGGGTGACGTCGAGCCGCAAAATATGATCGAAACTCTGTTGAAGGAAATCGGCGAGCGGTACCCGGAAAATCTATCCGAAGACGATGTGACCGTGCTCGTCGTGCGCGCCAACGGGCGCCAGCCGAGCCATTCGTTCAAAGAAAAGCTCTCAGCGACGATGCGCCTTCTCGGCTCGTTGATTCGCGGCCTCAATCCTCGCGCCGAACGCCCGCCGTTGCCGGATTTCAGCTTGCCGAATGTCGGCGGAGCCATTATTCCGGCTCTCGGCCGCCGATGGCGCGCCTGAGATCGAACCCGCACGTAAAGTCTTTCTACGCCACCGGATCTTTCTGGCGCGTCGTCTTTACGGCTTTCAGTATGCCGACTCCCAGAAGTACGATCGCGCCGGCCGCGATCCAGTGCGCAGGCATGTGCATTAGATATGCAGCATAAATCAGTCCGCTGATCACGATTGCGAACCCGATCGCGTAAATTCCGAAGGACATATCGTCTCCAATCAAGCCAACCGCGGCGGCGTTCTACGCGCTCGCTGAGCTGCCTCGCACGAAATGCAGCACGAGCAATATCAGCCCTAGAACCAGAGCAACATGAATGAACGCACTCGTTACATGAAATGCGAAAAACCCAAGCAGCCAGAGAATGATCAAAACTGCGGCAATAAACCCAAGCATGTTTTCATCTCCTTGTTTCAAAGCGCCAGGACGGCGGCGATCACGCGTTTCCAAGCAGCAGATTAGCCGTACCGGCGCGGCACGTCTGTCACGTTATGGACACATTCGAATTATGGTTATTCTGCGCGATGACTGCGATGGCCGGCTTCTGAAGGTGGATTTCTTTCAAACGCTTTGGCGGAAAATTATCCAAGAGAGAGAAGCGGCCCATGGAAGCCCGTGGGAGGCCGTCGGCTGGCCAAGCCCCGCGTGTCTATTGCTGCCAGCCGCCGCCGAGCGCTCTATAGAGTTGCACGAGGCTCTGGTACTCGTCGCCTCGAGCCAGCGCGAGCGTCAATTCGGCGGCAAACAACGACTGTTGCCCTTCCAACACTTCGAGATAGGTCGTCGTCCCGCCCCGATAGCGCAAGTTGGACAGACGGACAGACTCTTGTAAATCCGCAACGCTCTTCTCCTGGCGAACTCGCACCTGATGGAATTTTTCGTAACCGATCAGCGCGTCGGATACATCTCCAAATGCTTGCTGGATGGCTTGGCGGTACGCAATCAACATCTGCTGGTGCTGTGACTCGGCCAACCGCAGGTTGCCACGAAGGGCTCCTCCAGTGAAAATGGGCTGGCTTAGTTGTGCCCCGTAAGTCCAGATTCCAACCTGCGAGCTCATTAGACTCGTGAATGCGCTGCTGCGTCCAAAACTTCCGCCGCCGGAACCCGTCAACGAAATTTCCGGGAAGAACTGCGCCTTGGCGACTCCAATTTCCGCGTTCGCGGCCACCAGATTTTGTTCGGCCTCCCGAATATCGGGGCGGCGCTCCAAGAGCGACGAAGGCAGCCCCGGCGGCACATCAGGAGGAAGCGTCTGCTCCACCAGCGGGCGTCCACGGGGCACGGCCTGAGGGTAGTTGCCGAGAAGTACGCTGATGGCATTTTCTTCCTGCGCGATTTGCCGCTCCAGGTCGGGGATTTGAGCGTTCGCGGTATCGAGAACCTGCTGAGCCTGCAAAACCTCAAGCTTCGTCGCTACGCCGTGTTCGACGCGAAAATTGGTGAGCTTGACCGAATCTTCCTGCGATTTGACCGTCTCATGAGTGATTTGGAGCGCAAGGTCGAGTCGCAGGAGCTCGAAATAGTCACTGGCCACGTCGCTCACGAGCGTCAATATGACCGTCTGCTTCGCATCTTGTGTCGCCAGAAGTTGAGCACGCGCCGCTTCGGTCGCGCGACGCAACTTCCCGAAAAGGTCCAACTGAAACGCTGCGTCGCCCGTCAGCATCAGAAAGTTGTACTTCGTTCGGGTAGCTCCATCTTTTCCGCCCTGAAAATCTCCATTCCCTTGCAGCTGCGGAAAAAGATAGGAGCGCGTTATGGCAACTTGAGCACGCTCCTGATTGATGCGCTCCGTTGCAATTTGCAAGTCGTAGTTCTGTTTTAGCGCTGTGCGGATCAGATCCTGCAATTGCTGATCCTGGAAGACCTGCCACCAGGGAAGATCGGCATAGGACGCAGTCTGGGCCTGGACGGGTGAGTTGTCGCTAAGGTCGCGGAATGCAGGCGGGGTCTGAACGTCAGGCTTGCGGTAGTTCGGACCGACCGCGCACCCGGCGAATAAGCTCGCGGCCATCGCGGCGGCGATGTACGGCGCTAGTTTCCTCATAGGTGGCTCCGCTGTTCCTGCTCCGTACGGTGTTCGCGGGAATTCATCTCAGTCACCCGGCGCGGGAGCGGGCGATGCCGGCAACGCCCCCGGAGCGGGCTCCTTCCCTTCGCCTGACCATTTCTCCACAACGTAGAAAATCGCGGGGACGAAAAAGATTCCGATCAAGCTGGCGGCCATCATCCCGCCGATTACGGTTGTACCCATGATTTGGCGCGCGACCGATCCGGCGCCGGACGCCGTCCACAGAGGCACGCAACCGAGAATAAACGCGAAAGAGGTCATTAGAATCGGCCGGAGACGAAGCCTGGCTCCTTCGAGCGCGGCATCGGCCAGAGACTTTCCCTTTTCGTGCTCGTCCTTGGCGAACTCGACGATCAAAATCGCGTTCTTAGCGGCCAGACCGATCAGCATTACCAACCCAATTTGCGAATAAATATCGGTCTCGATCTGGACCATGTATGGCGGCAGGAATACCCCGAGCAGGACGCGGCGCAGCCAAAGGACTGCGAAGGCTCCGAAAATCGCCACGGGTGTGCTCAGCAGCACGCTGAAGGGGAGTGCCCAGCTTTCATATAGTGCCGCCAGAACCAGAAAAACGAACAATAGCGAGATCCCGAAAATAACCGCCGGGGGCACCCCTTCGCGCGCTTTCTGCTCCTGGAACGATATGCCGGAGTAATCGAAGCCCATTTCGCGCGGCATGCTTTGCCGAAAAACTTCTTCGAGCGCGGCCGTGGCCTGATCCGCGCTATAACCCGGCGCGGCGTTCCCGTTGATCTGCGCGGAACGATATTCGTTGAAGCGCAAAGTGAATTCCGGGCCGAGGCGTGGTTCTATGGAGGTAAGCGTCGAGAGGGGGACGTTCTGTCCCTTGTTGTTGAGGACGTAGAACTGCCCGACGTTTTCCGCATTGGCGCGGTTTTCGTTCTCCGCTTCGATGTAGACCTGCCACTGGCGGCCAAAGCGATTGAAATAGTTGATGAAATATCCGCCCATAAAGGCCTGGATCGTCTTGTACACATCGCTGAGGGCCACACCCTGCTTAAGCACTTTGTCGCGGTCCACTTTGACGAACTGTTGCGGGACGCTCGCCAAGAAAGTGGTGCTAAGGCTGGCGATTTCCGGCCGCTTTCGGGCGGCGTCAAGAAAAATACCCACATTCTTGGAGAGGAACTGAATGTCGCTGCCGGAACGGTCCTCGAGGATGAACGTAAACCCGCCGGATGTGCCGACACCTGGAATGGCGGGCGGGGAGAAAGCGAATGCAACTGCCGCGGGCAGCTTGCTCAACTGCTGGTTCAGGTGCGCCTTGAGCGATTGAAATTGCTCGTCTCTTTTGGTTCGCTCATCCCAGGGTTTGAAGGTCACAAAAAAAGTGGCGTTGTAACTGGTGCGCACAAAGCTGAGCAAGCTGAAGCCGACGAAGCCGGTAACGGTCTGGACCCCCGGCGTATTCATCAGGATTTTTTCCACATCAGCCGAGACGGCCGTCGTGCGTTCGAGCGAAGCCCCATTCGGTAACTGCACGTTTACGTAGGCGTAGCCTTGATCTTCATCTGGAAGGAAGCTCGACGGCACGCGGCTGGCGAAAAACGCACCCGCCAGGCAAAAGACCAAAAGTGCCACGATTACGACGGCGGTCTTCCGCAGGAGTGCGCCGCTCCAACGAACGTAGCCCTCGGTCGCGCGACCGAATGTGCGGTTGAACGAATCGAAAAATCTTCTAAGCAGTCCCTTGCTCTCCCTCCGGGGCCTCAGCAGCAGCGCGGCGAGCGCCGGGCTGAGCGTGAGCGCGTTGAACGCGGAAAGTAGAACGGAAATCGCGATCGTCACCGCGAACTGTTGGTAGAGCTTGCCGGTGATTCCGGGAACAAACGCCGTCGGTATAAAGACCGCGGAGAGAACCAGCGCTATGCCGACGACGGGCCCGGAAAGCTCGTCCATCGCTTTCAGTGCCGCGTCTTTCGGCGTCATGCCCTCCTCGATGTGCCGCTGGACACCTTCGACTACGACGATCGCGTCGTCCACCACCAGGCCGATCGCCAGCACCAACCCGAAAAGCGATAGCGTATTGATCGAAAAACCGAAGACAGGAAAGAGAATGAACGTGCCGACCAGCGAGACCGGAACGGCAAGCAGCGGAATCAGCGTGGCGCGCCAGTCCTGCAAGAACAGGAAGACCACAAGCATTACCAGCGCCAGCGCTATGACCAGCGTTTCGACAATTTCTTTCATGCCTTGTGTGACCGATCGGGTTGTGTCCAGCGCCACCACGAAATCCAGGTCTTGGGGGAAGCGCTCCTTCAACTGAGCCATCAGCTTCTTGACGCCGGCCGCCGCATCCACTGCGTTCGAGCCCGGCAGCTGATACGTCGCGATGACGGCGCTCGGCGCTCCATTAAGCCGTCCGGCGACGCTATAGTCCTGGGAACCCAGCTCGATTCGGGCAACATCCCGGACCCGCACGACCCCACCGTCCGGCGTCTCGCGCACTACGATCTGTCCGAATTCTTCCGGCGATACAAGGCGGCCCTGCGCTAAAACCGAATAGGTATACTCCTGCCCCTTGGGCGCAGGTTCGCCGCCCGCCTTCCCGGCCGGGTTAACGGTGTTCTGCGCTTGTACGGCGCTGACGATTTCCGGAACGGTAATGCCGAGCTTGGCCAGCTGGTCGGGCTTTACCCACAATCGCATGGCGTACTGCCCGGAGCCAAATACCTGAACGTTTCCGATGCCGGGGGAGCGCAGGATCGGATCCGAAAGATTGATGTACGCGTAATTCGCCAGAAAATTGGCGTCGTACGTTCCATGCGGCGAATACACCGCGATTAACATCAGCGGCGCGGTCACTGATTTTCGAACCGTGACTCCGTAATTCGTCACCTCCACGGGCAGCTGGGAAGCGGCCAGAGTTTGGCGGCTTTGCGCCAGAATGTAATCCGTGTTCGGATCTGTCTTTTGGTCGAAGTCCACAATCAGCGTGGTGTTCGAGTTCGCTGTGGCGTTCAGCGAATACATGTAGTTCATGTTGTCCACGCCGCTCATCTGCTGTTCGATCGGAGTGGCAACCGCCTGCTCCAGCGTTTGCGCGTCCGCTCCCACGTAGGTCGCAAGTACTTGAATCTCGGGCGGCGCGATGTTGGGAAATTGAGCGACGGGCAGGCTCAGTATGGTGATCGAGCCAACGATGACCAGCACGATCGAAATCACCATGGCGACGATGGGGCGATTGATAAAGAACTTTGACATGGAGTTACCTTCCTGCTGTTTGTCCGCCAAAAGGCTTGGGGTTCACCTGCATTCCCTGACGCACCTTCTGCACTCCCTCGGCCACCACGCGTTCGCCCGGCTTCAGTCCGTCCGCAATAATCCAGTCGGAGCCGACTCGGTCGCCCACTTGGACGGTCTGAATTCTCACCTTGTTCTCGCCGTCCACCACCGCCACTTGATAGCCGCCCTGCAACTCGGAGACTGAACGTTGAGGCACAAGCAACGCGCCTTGCTGGATTCGGGTGGCCGTACGAATCCTGGCGTACCCGCCGGGGCGCAGAATATTGCCAGGATTCGAAAATAACCCGGCGAGCCGGATCGCGCCCGTATTCTGATCCACTTGGCGGTCCGCGAAGTAAAACGTGCCGTCACTGGGATACGTCGAGCCGTCGGCCAAAATCAGTTGGAGTCGCAAATCCTTGTCAGCCGCTTCCCTGGTAGCATCCGTCGGGTATCGTTTTCTCCACGCGAGATACTCTCGTTCGCTGACGGTGAAATACACCTTGATGGGATCGAGAGTTGATACCGAGGTCACCGGCCCGCTGCTGGGATTGACGAGCGCGCCAACCTGGAGTTGCGCCTGTCCGGCGATGCCGTCAATCGGTGCGATGAGCCGCGTGAAATCCAGGTTGATCTGGGCCGTTTCGACAGCCGCTTGCGCCGTCTGGATTTGCGCCTCTGCCGTTGCCACCGTCGCCTTGGCAGCCAGGTTATTCTGAATGGCATTGTCCAGGTCCTGTTGGCTGGCGGCTTCCTCCTTTGCCAGCGGCGTGTAACGGTTCACATCCAGCTCGGTCCTGCGCTGAACCGCTTCGGCATTTGCGAGCTGGGCCTTCGCTTGAGCCAATTGCCCTTCGACCTGGTCGAGCACCGCCTGGAACGGACGCGGGTCAATCTCGAACAGCAGCTGTCCCTTCTTTACGAATCCGCCTTCCTGGTATCCCTGCCGCAGCAGATAGCCGCTGACCTGCGCCCGGACGTCCGCATTCGTGAATCCATCGAGTGTGCCAATCCACTCGCTATAAATCGGAACATCCTTCTGCACGACCTCAACCACCTCAACATCGGGCGCGGCTCCCGGCGCACCCGATACGCGCTTTGGGCGGGCGGCTTCAAAAATCAGGCCGGCGATGACCAGAACAAGCGCTCCGCCTATCCATAGTTTGTATCTCCAAAGCGTGTGCATTTTCTCCCCCAGCGACGAACTCACTGCGTGGACAGAAACGATTGCCTCCGTACGAGCCGCGTTCTAGGCCTTACTCGCCCCGACTAATATTCCTTGAACCGACCCTCACCCGCACGCGGAGTGTTGGGTGCGGTGGTATCGTTGACGTTTTCAGGCACAGCGCGTGATCTCCGGGCCCTGACCGCGATGATCGTGGTTTCGGAGTTCTGAATAGTAATAGATGCAGAAGAGAATCGGGAGATTCGATTTCCAGCCCAGGACTTGTTCCGAGGATAGGCTGGGGTGATCCCTACATCGCTGGTTTAGGAAATCGGCGGTACCGTTCGGTGGACGAGCCCAGGCTAGAGCGGGGATCCTGTTGATTGCGGATCGCAGCTCTGGCAAGTCGCGCATCCGGCTGGCTCCTTGAGCTAACGTGCCAAATCATACGACAAAAGCTGACGCTATGACATCCCGCCGCACGAACCGGCGAAGGAGTCTCATAGATCGAATGAAGAATTACGGGGAACCGGTGGGAACCATCGGAATGTAGATTATTGATGCACAGGCTTCACCAGGAACGGCCTCTATCGGGGACCATCAACTAAAGCGGCCAATGTGAGTCACGGAAAGTAAGTGGTGAACCGGGTAGGACTCGAACCTACAACCCGCTGATTAAGAGTCAGCTGCTCTACCATTGAGCTACCGGTCCAGCGAACTTGTATTCTAACACGATGGAATATCGTTCCCAACGCAGCGGGAAGCGGACCAAACCGCGATTAGCGGCGCAGCGACGCAGCAATTTCCTTTGCCACCTGGCGCGCTCGGACCAAGTCGCCCGGGCCCAGCGAAATGGCGGCCACACGTGCATGCCCCCCGCCGCCGTATTTTTCGCACAATGACGCGAGATTGACGTCCGGAGGAATATCCCTCCACGGATTCGTGCCCACGGAAACTTTAGCTCGCGCCGGCGAAGAACTCACTCCCACCGAGTAGAGCGCGTCAGGATACAGAAAGTACGGCACGAACTTGTTGTAGCCCTCAAGATCGAGATCGCTTACGTCGAAATAAATCACGCCGCCGCGGAAATCCGTCCGCTCCCGCATGATGTCAATGGATCGCCTGTGCCGCTCGAGCAGCGGACCGAGGTGCTTCTTTATCAGCGGAAGCTGCACGATTTCGGCCAGCGGCAGCTCCGCGAGATCCGGAATCAGCCGGGGAACGAGGTAAGGCTCGGGCGCGGCTTCGATCACCAGCGCGAGCTGCGTGGCCGGTTCGGTGAGCCCCACGGCTTCTTCGGCAGAGGCGAACTGCGCGCCGTCAATGATGTCGCCCCATTTAATCAATTCCGCAAGCGGCTTCGCGTCAAATCCAAATTTTTCGGAAGCGATGTCCGCGAGGAATTTCGTGCAGGATTTGTACGTGGGATCATAAAATTTCTTGCCCGAGTGGTCGTGCCTGAAATGCTCGGCGTCTTCCGGTTTCAGGAACGCGCTTTGGTGATGATCGAACCACCATGTCAGCAGGGGCGAGCTCGAATACTTGAAGTCCACGATCGCATTTTCGTCGCCATCGAACGTGCCGTCCTCGAACGGCGCAGACGCCTTGTGCGTCATCCCGGTGTAAAGAAAATCCGCGCTGGGGTCAATGCGCTCGTGATAAAAGCGGGAAAATATCGCCGCGGACGAGGCCCCATCGAAACATTTGTCGTGGAAACAGACGCGAACCTTCAAGTCGCTCTCCCGTTGCGCGCTAGCCTCCGGAGCGATTTCGCCCCAAGAGTAAAGTCAACTAACATGGCTGCTCGCCCTCCGGTTGTCAAGTGGGAAGGCGCCGCGCGCGAAGCTACCTTGCGGACCCGGCGTGGTTGCGGCGAAAGCAATCCAGTGCGTGATCGTTGACCATGCCCGTGGCTTGCATGAACGCATAGCAGATCGTGGTGCCAACGAAGCGGAATCCGCGCTTTTTCAGGTCCTTGCTCAGCGCATCCGATTCCGCTGAACTGCAAGGCACCTTCCGCGACGTTCGCCAGGAATTCTTCTTCGGCTTGCCGCCGACGAATGACCAAACGTAGCTGTCGAAGCTGCCGAACTCCTTCTGCACGGCCAGATACACTCCCGCATTCGTGATCGAAGCAGCAATCTTCAGCCGATTACGAACGATCCCCGCATCAGCAAGTAGCTTTCGAACTTTCCCTTTGTCATAGCGCGCAATTTTGACCGCGTCGAATCTGTCGAACGCGCGACGATAATTTTCGCGCTTCCTCAGAATCGTTTCCCAGCTTAATCCGGCCTGCGCGCCCTCGAGTATCAGAAATTCGAACAGGCCTCGGTCGTCGTGCAGGGGCACGCCCCATTCCCTGTCGTGATATTCGGCCATGAGCGCGCTCTGCGCCCAATGACATCGGCGTAGGCCGTCGTGCGAATCTTGATTCACGGTGAGGATGCGCCTCTCGATAATCAGATTGCAGGTTTTGCGGTGGAACTCTTCGCGCCCGCTTGCTGGACTTCACGTTCGGCGGCCAGCGCCAGGCAGCGTGGACAAAGGCAATCGGTAAAGCGTGCCCTCAAATCGGCGGCCGCCTTGCTACCGAGATTTACTTCCGCGCACCAGCAAGTTTCCTGGGTGGCCATACAGCCAAACCGTGCGCCGCAGACAGGGCAGCTCTTCTCGTCGGTGCTGTCCCCTGCCGAGGTCGCCTTGGGCTCGCCGATAATCAAAGCAATCGCCCCCGCGGTCCTCAATCGGTCATCCGCTCGCGCGCGCCGCGCGGCTGCCCGCACCCGGGCACGCCGCGAATGGAGATTCAAAATCGAGTGGGATAGCGCCTAGGCGATGTGGCGATCGAGGATCTTGACGATGTTCTCTTTCGATTGGGCCCCGACGATCTGGTCGGCTACCTGGCCGCCCTTGAAAACCAGCAGCGTGGGAATACCGCGGATGCTGAATTTTCCGGCGACGTTCATGTTCTCATCAACATTGAGCTTTACTACTTTGACCTTACCTGCCTTTTCCCTGGCGATCTCTTCGACCGTGGGCGTCAACATATGGCATGGACGGCACCAGTCGGCCCAGAAATCCACCATTACGGGCTGGGTCTTGCTGGCCTCGATTACGTCGGCCTCAAAGCTCGCGTCGGTTACCGCTTGAAGAATGTCTGACATGGTCTCCTCTTGTTGTGGCAGGTGCCCGGCCAACGCCGTTCCACGCGCCCCTATTTAGATGATCCAACGACCCGCGGGATTCGAGCCCTCTTAGCAGCTTCATACAGCGTGACATACGCGGCGGCCGAGGCTTTCCACGAGAAATCCTTGGCCATACCGTTCGCTTGTATCGTGCGCCACACCTTCGGGTCCCGGTACGCCTTCAGCGCCGCGCGAATGCATCCGAGCAGCGTTCCCCCGTCGTACTCGTCGAACTTGAAACCCGTTCCCTGGTGCGTCTTCGGTGCGAAATTCTGAATCGTGTCGTCCAGCCCGCCGGTCGCGCGCACCACTGGGACGGTGCCGTACCGCAGGCTGTAAATCTGGTTCAACCCGCACGGCTCGTAGCGGCTGGGCATCAGGAACATGTCCGCACCCGCCTCGATCTTGTGTGCAAGCGTGTTATCGTACCCGATTTTCACGCCCACGCGAGTCGAATATTTGTCCGCCAGCCCTTTGAACAGTTTCTCATATTCCGGCTGGCCCGTACCCAGCGCGATGATGGTGACATTTTCCTTCATCAGCTCTACGGCGATCTGCGCGATCAGGTCGAATCCCTTCTGATCCGCGAATCGCGAGACGATGCCGATCAGGGGCACTTCCAGATTTTCCTCCGGCAGATGGAACGACGCGAGAAGGTCCTTTTTGCACGCCTTCTTGCCTGCGAGATCTTGCGCGGAATAGTTCTGCGCAATCAGCGTGTCCACCTCGGGACTCCATACGCTGTAATCCACGCCGTTCAGAATACCGACCAGCCGGTCCGCGCGGTTCCGGATCACGCCCTCGAGTCCCCAACCGTATTCCGGCGTCTGAATTTCCTTCGCGTATCGCCGGCTGACCGTCGTCAGGTAGTCCGCAAAGATCAGTCCGCCCTTTAGAAAATTAACCTTGCCGTAGAATTCAAGCGTGTCCATCGTGAACAAAGTATCGGGCAGGCCGATGCTCTTCATCGCCGTTTGCGGAAACAATCCCTGATAGCCCAGATTGTGAATCGTGAGCACCACCGGCAGCGAACGCATCACGGGATCGGTCGCGTGCTGCGTCCGCAGCAACAGCGGCACCAGCGCCGATTGCCAGTCGTGGCAATGAATCACATCCGGCAGCCACACGCGCTTCATGAATTCGATCGCCACGCGCGAGAACTCGGCAAAGCGCTCCGCGTTGTCGGGATAGTCGCCTGCCTTATCTCCGTAGAGGTGCGCTCGATCGAAGAACGGTGGATCGTCCACGAAGAAATAGCGCACGCCCTTGACCGGCGCGCCTTCTCCGATCGCGGGAAAGCGCATTTTGTCGCCCAGTTGAATGCTGACGCTCGATATCAGCGTGGACGTAATTTTGTTGCCGTGGTACCGGGGCAACAGAATTGCTACCTCATGGCCGAGGGCCTGCAGCGCCGCTGGCAAAGCCTCGACGACATCCGCGAGGCCGCCGGTTTTCGAGTACGGGAGCCCTTCCGAGGATACGAATAGGATTTTCACGGGTATTCAGATGGAATAAAAACGTTAGCGGACGCCTCCGCCTACGTCAAGCCAATCTCCGGAACGCACGCTCGGTTTGTTACTGCTACCGCGCCCAGTGGCCGATTGTTACACTCGGACTCCCTATGGCGCGACAACGGCTGGGCCAGCATTTCCTTAGTGGACCGGGCTGGCAGAAACGCATTTTCGACACGCTGCCGCGCGGCTCCGATGAAGTTTGGATCGAGATTGGCCCCGGTCACGGCGAAATGACGCGGCTTCTCGCAGCCGGGGGTTGCCGTTTGATCGCCATCGAGGCGGACGCTCGCTTAGCCGCGAACCTGCAAGAAACCGTCCGTGCCCATCCTGACGCATGGCCCGGCGTTGAAGTCATCTCTGGCGACGTTCTCGAGCTTGATCTTGCAAAGCTCGCCGGCGGCAAATTTCGCGTGTACGGAAACCTGCCGTACTACATCACGTCGCCAATTCTTCATCAGCTCTTTGGCTACGCGGATCAGATCGCCTCGATCCACGTGGTCATGCAGCTCGAAGTCGCCGAGCGAGTCGTGGCGCGCCCCGGCCGCCGCGAGTACGGATATCTTTCCGCCGCGTGCCAGTTCTATACGCGGCCGAAGCTCGCGCTGAAGATTCCTCCGGGCGCGTTTCGCCCGCCCCCTAAAGTTAAGTCCGCTCTTGTGCAAATGGAGATGCCGGGCGAGGGCGCGTCGTCGGGCATCGCGAACGAGGCGAAATTCCTAAAGTTCATCCAGCTCTGCTTCGGCCACAAACGCAAGACGCTGCGCAACAATCTCTGCACCATCGCCTCGGACCAGCGCATCCACGAAGCGCTCGCGTCATGCGGCCTGCGCTCGGACGCTCGCGCCGAGCAGCTTTCTCTCGCACACTTCGCCGCACTCTTCGCAGCAATTGCCTAAGTATTTGCTCAGGCCTTGGGTTCTTTGTCTTCGATGGTGGCGCGAAGCCGATCGGGTAGATTGGTCATGATTCCGTCCACTCCGGCGTGAATCATGGAGTTCATTTTAGCCGCTTCGTTCACGGTCCACGTGACCACATGCAGGTCCGAGCGGTGCGCCTGATCCACCAGCTCTTTGCTCACCAGATCCGCGCGCGGGCACAGCTGCCGGGCCCCCACATCGAGCGCCGATTTCACGAAGTCCCGGTTCTCGCCCTCTACGAGCAAACCCAGCATGATGGAGGCGTCGAGCTGCCTGATCGAAGTGAGTGTCGTCGGGTCGAACGAAAGCACGATGGTCCGCGCCGCGTTTCCCGCACCTCCCAGCGCGGCCACCAGCGCGTGGTGCATGCCCCACGACTCGTCGTATTTTAGTTCGAGATAGAAAACCACATCGTGCTTTCGACCAAACTCCAGTATTTCTTCAAGCGTGGGAATCCGTTGCCCCATGAACTGCCGGTCGAACCACATTCCCGCGTCGAGCTCGCGCAGCTCAGCCAGCGTGAAATCGCGAACCGGTCCCCTGCCGTTGGTGGTGCGGTCCAGCGTCTTGTCATGGATCGCCACAAACCGCGCGTCGCGCGTGAGGTGAAGGTCGGTCTCGATAAATTGCGCGCCCAGCGCCACGGCGCGCTCGTACGCAGTCATGGTGTTTTCCGGGGCATGTCCAGAGGCTCCTCGGTGCGCAATGATCCATGGGGCTCTCATGTGTCCGATAATCCTATCAGATTCGCCCGTCGGGCCGATTTCAGGCCAACGACAGGGTTGTGAGAACGTCAACGCAAGGGAGCCGGGTACCAGAACTGCTAGGCCTGCGTTCCTTCCCGCCACCCGCCTCTACATGCAAATTCGTTCTTACATATTCCATTTCCGCGTACTGACATCCGCGCCTGAAGCTAGACGCATTGAAATACCGCGGCGAGCCAGCACCATCTTCTTGTAAGAACAGCACATAGCGGATCTCCCCTCGAGCGCGCTCAAGAATCACTTTGGTAAGCGGATTGCCACTCGTCGTGATACAAGCGCGGACGTAGCTGGCAGCGGTGGGGACTTGGGAGGGCACGTGGCGCTGTTCGTCTTGATGTTGGTGGGTGTCGTCGTCACGCAGACGTGGCTCGATTGGCGCGACGCGAAAAAAACCTGGGTCATCCCCGAATGGGCGAAGGGAGTTGCGCTCGGGGGAGTAATCGCGATTTCAATCGCCGCCTCCACGTCGGTTGCAGCCGTCTGGCTCCGCGACGACGCCGGCCAGTGGACCGACGCCTTCACCTCCCGTCTCTTCTGGCCCGAACTCGTGTTTCTTCTCTGCGCGATGGGTATCCTCGTGGTCGCGGCGCGAAAAAAATGGATGCGTCTGATGTTGCTGCTCGCAGGCGTGCTGGTCGCGGCCTTCTGGCTTGGCATGACTCTTTGATCCGTAGTTTTCTCCTTTCGCGCTTCCCTGTTTCCCCAGGAATCTCGCACAACCAAAACGCCCGAGTCATTTCTCCGCCCAACCAGCTCGCGGAACCTATCACCCGCGGACTGACCGTGTCTGCAACATCCCCAGGAAACCTATATCCCAAAGGCCCCCAAAATGAAGATTGTCGTAGTCGCAGCCGCTTTGCTTTTTCTTCTCGCAGTCGCACCCACTAAAGCACAATCAGAAATTCAGCCGCAGCCTTCGCAACCCGATCTTGCAAAGTTGCCGGAGACATCCGTTCCTGGAGTGCATTTTGACCATTCAAACCGCCGGTTTTGGCTTATGGCCGGCGTCCAGATCGCCGCAACTGTCGCAGATGGGGAAACCACTCAGTGGGCTCTCCGTAGCCATCCTGACGCTCGGGAAATCAATCCGCTTTTCGGGTCGCGCCCCGGTCGGGCGAAAATGTACGGCATTGCATTCTCCATCACCGCCCTCCAGATTCTGTTGCAGCACCATGCGAAGACAATCTCCGATCAAACCGGAAAGTTTCCGAACGGGTGGCTCGTCGGGGCTTCCGTGAACACGGGCTTCCATACATTCCTCGCCATCCACAATGCCCGGCTGGCCGGGGAATCCGTCTGCCCGGCAAACGGCTCCGGCTGCCGGTAACGAAATCGCCACAGCCTCGAATCGCCCCGCGCGGGCGCCATTCGCCGGTAAATCCCCGCCATTCGCCGAATAGCGGGCGACGACTTCACGGAGTCCCGATAATCTCTCGCCATGTTCAATCCTGAATTCACGCAGGAGGCGATGGTGATGATGACGGACACGAAACCCCAGTTCGTTTCCCGTAGGCTGACACTTCGTGCAGCGCTTCTGCTGCCGGCCGCCGCGCTGATTTTCCTAGGAAGTATGTTTCAATTGGGCATGCTCGGATACGGAAACCTCAACCCTCGCGATCTGTGGCCTGCGATGATGATCGTCGAGTCGGCATGGAATCTTCTGGTCCTTCATTTCAACGCTCCGCAGCTCGGCGACCTTTTCCAATTCTGGCCGTTGTTACTGGTGGCGTTGGGGCTGGGCATCCTGATGGCGACCAAAACCTCAAATCGCTCGGCCGCGCGTCGCGGCGTCCGCGAGGGAGAGTAACGCGGTGACGTATTCGAGGAGCTCGAATAAGCATTTCGTCGTGGGTGTGCTGATCCTCGTCGTGGGCGTCGTTTTGCTATTCGGACAGATTGGGCTCCTCGATCCCGACAAGATTTTCATGTTCTGGCCGCTCATCCTGATTTACTTCGGCGTGAATCGGCTCACCCGGCATGGGGGCACCACCGGGTGGTTCTGGGGCGGCTTTCTGATTCTTCTGGGGATCTCGCTTCAACTGCAGGAACTCGGACTAAGCCACGTCCACGTGGTGGTGATCTGGCCGGTATTCCTGATTTGCGCGGGCATACTTTTGATCCTGCGGCGATACGAGACGCGCAACCGCTGGGAAAATCCGCCAACGCCCGGCCCGCCTCCGGGCATCCCGCCGTGGTCTCCGTCCGGGACTCCGCCACAACAACCGGTCGAGACTCCACCCGCACCAAGTTCGGCGCCGGGAACAACCCCCGCGCCGACCGATGCGCCTCCAGCCGGCGTCGGAGCCTCTGCGCCTACATCTGGCGCCCAGGCCTATACACCTCCAACCGGCGCCCAAGCCTGGACACAATCGAATTTTGCGCAAGGCTCCGGCCCGGGTCCGGGCCCGCGAGGTGGGGCGGCCTGGGACGAATTCCATCACCGCATGGATGAATTCGGTGAGCGCATGAACAATTCGTTTCGCGACGTCGGCCACTGGTACGATTCGTCGGCGCCTCGCTTGGACGAGGTAAATATCTTTTGGGGACGCAAGCGGCGCATCGTCGCAAAGAATTTCATCGGCGGCGAAATTGTCACCATCTTCGGTGGATTCGACATTGACCTCCGGGACGCCGATATCCTTGGCAACATTGCCGAAATTGAAGTCGTCAACATATTCGGCGGAGGCGACATTCGCGTTCCTCCGAACTGGGAGATTGTTATGGAGGCCGTCGGAATCTTTGGAGGGTGCAGCGATAGGACGCTCCACCCCGATTCATCAAATCAGCGGCCTTATCCCGCGGATGGCGCGACTGCTCCTCAACCAAAAAGATTGATCGTCAAGGGCGTTGCGATCTTCGGGGGTTTGAACGTCAAGAATTAGCCGCTCTTATGCATCCGATCCTCGTCCAACTCCGCCGGCTGCTCCTCTACCTTCTTGGCTGGATTCCCCTCGCAGGGATGCTCACGTATCTGCTGGCCCTCCCGGGCGGATTGAGCTGGATTGAGGCCACGACCGTCGCTTTTGTCTTGTGCCTTCTGTACGCGTTCGTCTGCCTCGCCGCGTGGTATCCATGCATGGCGACGCCGCTCGAGCGATCCGGGCTTTCGCGATTCTTGTTCACCCACGCTGCGGGCGCCGTGGTGGCCAGCGGGCTGTGGCTCATCGCGGCGAGGATTCTCGGCCGAATGCTCGCAGGCTTGGAGGATTTTCACGGGATTGATAGGCAGCTTTCGCACGACTATCCGCTCTTGTTCATCACGGGCGTCCTCTTGTATCTCCTCGCGGTCGGATTTCACTACGTGCTGTTGGCCTTGGAAGCGTCGCGGGAGGCGGAAGCTCGCGTGATGAAGGCGAGTGTCCTCGCACGCGAAGCGGAGCTGCGAGCGCTGAAGGCGCAAGTAAATCCGCATTTCCTCTTCAATAGCTTGAATTCCATCAGCGCGCTCACCGCCTCCGACGCACCCAAAGCGCGCGAGATGTGCATCCTGCTTGGCGATTTCCTGCGGCGAACTCTGGGCCTCGGCGAAAAAGCTGCCATTCCGCTGGAGGAAGAAATTTCGCTGATTCACGCTTTCCTCGCCGTGGAAAAAATTCGTTACGGCACGCGCCTGCAGATGGAGGAACAAATAGACGCGGAAGTCCTCGACGCGCAAGTCCCGCCGCTGCTGCTTCAACCGCTGGTTGAAAATGCCGTCGGCCACGGGATCGCGAATCTCATCGAGGGCGGCTGGATCAGGCTCGTAGCCGAGCGCCGCGACGGCGAACTCTCAATTGTCGTAGAAAATTTGTTCGACCCCGAGGCGCCCCCGCGCCGCAAAAGCGGCGTTGGACTTGCAAATGTCCGTCAGCGCCTCGAAGCGCGCTATGGGAACCGCGCGCATTTCGCCACCAGCGTGAATGGACCTTGTTTCCGCGTCGCCATCAGTTTGCCGATAGAAGTCAAGGAGCGCGTATCGTGACCCCAGACGCGAACAAGAAAATTCGCACGCTGATTGTGGACGACGAAGACCTGGCCCGTCAGGTTCTCCGCGAATTCCTTTCCGCGCACCCGGAAATCGAAATCGTCGCCGAATGCGCGAACGGCTTCGAGGCCGTGAAATGCGCGTCGGAACTTGAGCCTGATCTTCTGTTTCTCGATATCCAGATGCCCAAGCTCGATGGCTTCGAAGTGCTGGAATTAATCGGCGCGAATCGAGCCGTCGTTTTCGTGACCGCATACGATACCTTCGCCATCCGCGCTTTCGAAGTTCATGCTGTGGACTACTTGCTGAAACCCATCAGCGCCGAGCGCTTCGACGCGGCGCTTGCGCGCGCCAAGGAACGCCTTTCGGGCAAGCTGCCCGCCGCGCCGCTTCCCGCTATGGAGCTTGCAGCCAGCGCGCGCCCGCCCGCGCAGTATCTCGACCGCATCCCTGTGCGCGATGGCACCAGCGTGTTCATCATTCCGGTCGCGAAACTCGACTACGCCGAAGCCCAGGACGACTACGTTGCTCTCGCCTCCGGCGGCAAAAAACACTTGAAGCAGCAAACGATCTCGAGCCTCGAAGCCGCGCTCGATCCGTCGCGCTTTCTTAGAATTCACCGTTCGTACATCGTCAACCTCGAGCGCGTCGTCAAGATCGAGCCATTCGGCAAGGATACTCACGTCGCGGTGCTCTCCGGCGGCACGCAACTTCCCGTCAGTCGCGCCGGCCACGCGCGCCTCCGCGCATTCCTCGATCGCTAGCGGCCTAACGCGCGCATCCGCTCCGTTACATCTCGCGGTCAGCCTTCGAGAATAGTCCTTGCAGCATCCAATCCGACGCATGATGCTGTTTGGTAGAGTCCTGAGGCGCGCGTCTCGTTTGCTCCGCCGCGCTGGCTTCGAGCCACCATGCACATCCTAGTAGCCGACGACGACACAGGCAGCCGCGAGCTCTTGACCGAGCTTTTGCGCCATAGCGGGCACTCCGTCACCGCCGTGCTCGACGGGCGCGAAGCACTCGCCGCAATGACCAAAGACACATTCGAAATTGTGCTCATGGACGAAGAAATGCCCGGCATGAGCGGCATTGAAGCAACGCGCGCGATTCTCGAACGTACCGCGCCGGGACAAAAGCGGCCCATCATCGTGGGCATTTCCGGAAATTCCACTCCAGAAGACGAGCAGCGCTGCCTCGCGGCCGGTATGGACGCCTTCTTCGCAAAGCCTGTGCGTGCAGCGGAAATTTTCAGCTTGCTCGCGATGCTTGCGCGCCGCTCGCAGCCGACCGGACCCGAGAAAGCGGATCTCGCCGCGGCCAATCCCCCTCCCGACGATTTGGCCGAAACGCTGCGCCGTGCGACCGGAGGCAACGACAAAATTGCCCGATCGCTCGTGAAGACGTTTCTGGCGGACACGCCTAAGAAACTTTCCCTGCTGCGCCGCGCGATAGCTGAAAAAGACGCCGGAATTCTCGCCACCGTCGCGCACTCGCTGAAGGGGTCGCTCGCTCTGATTGGCGCGCACAAAGCCGCGGGCACCGCGCGCAACTTGCAGGCTATGGGGCGCCTCGGCAATCTCAGTGGCGCCGTCGCGGAATTCAGTGTGCTCGAAAGTGAGTTCGAGGATTTGCGCCGCGAACTGCTCGCGCTCCACGCGGAACCGACGTCGGACACGAAGGCCGCACCGAAGACCAAACCAAAATCTCGCCGCTCCCCCGCCAGTCCTCGTCGGAAGCGCTGATACTGACTAACCCGTCAACGCCGTGCTCGCAACACTTGCCCCGCACATAGCGCGAAGCCATACTGGATGACATGAAGCGGGAATTTTCACTCCTTGGGACTGCCGCGCTGTTCGTGCCGCTGTGCGCGCTTACGTCCGCCATGCTGCTCGCTCCTCGAGCCACGTGCGCCGATGATCTAAAACTCAAAGACGGCTCCGTAATTTCCGGCACCATCGTCGGCTACGAAGAGAAGTCCTTCAAAGTGAAGACGAGTTACGGCTTCGCGGTAGTGCAGAAAGACCAGGTCGTCTCCATCAGCATTTCGACGGGAGCCGCCGATCCCGCGGAAAAGAGCGCCGAACCTGTTGCCGAAAAATCCGCGCCCGCTCCGAAACCGAAACCAGAATCCGTGAAAGCCGCGGCGCCTCCACCGCTGCCCGCAATGGCCGGAGCCCAACCCGAGGCCGCCGCCAATACCGCGCCGATCGCGAAGCCAGCGCCGCCTCCGCCTGCTCCGACGAAAGTCGCCGCGAATCCTTCGCCCGCGCCAGCCGCGAAATTCATGCCGCCGGCTGTCGTAGCGGTTTCAGCGCCGCCGAAGCCGCCTGCGCCCGAGCCGATTCGCGAGGCGGTGAACGGCAATGTCTACACGAACGAAACTTACCGCTTCCACATGTATAAGCCGCCCGACTGGGACGTGATTGCAACCGCGCCGGCAGTTCTGCCGGGCGCGATCACTGCGATGGGCACGGGCGACGACACGACCTATCTGCTGATCGGACAAGAGCCCGTCGGAAAGTCCATGGCGACCGATATGGATACCACGGAGCGCCGCCTGCGCGACGTGATGGTGGATTTTCGTGCGCTCGATGAAAAGCAGATCACGGTGTCCGGCATGCCAGCGACCGAACATCGCTTTCGCGGCAAAGTGGACGAGCACGATTGGTCTGGAGTGGTTGTGCTCGTGTCCCGAGGCGCCAGGCTTTACACCATCTTCGGTATGACCCGCGCCGATAACGACCTGGTGCAAATCCAGGAAAACGTGATCGCGCGCGCAATTTCAAGCCTGCAATTCACCGACTAGCAGCGCGATCGCTCTCCCCTTCCGTCACGCAATTCCCTCTGATCGGTTTCCTCTAAAGCGGCTGCGATGGTGGTGACACGGCCGGTGGAGCTATCTTATTTTCGCTGGGCGCGGTCGCTGTTGCGCCGCAGTGCGAGCAGTGCGCCCAGCCGCGTTCCATTGCGCGTCCGCATTGCGAGCATGTGGGCCGCAAGGCCGCAGCGCAATTGGGACAAAACGTGTAGGCGGACTTTATTGACGTGCCGCATTTGGAGCAATAAAACGGCATCGGATCGCGCAGTACAAAATAGAGGATGATTCCGATCGCATTGGGAATGAAGATCGCGAGCAGGACCCATAGCCATTGCCGCATTCCCCGGCGCTTGGCGTCTCCGTAGATATAGCCCAGCAAGAGAATGTAGACGGCCGGGATTGCCGCTGCAAACAGCCCAAGCGCGATTTGTCCGCCCCGGGGTACACCCGAGGTCTTTGGAAATTGGGGAATCGCGATAGTGATCAGTCCTATAAAAACCCCCGAATACGCGAGGACGGCAACCACCCAGACAGGCTTGGGAATGATCGGTACCTTGTTTCCAGAGCCGTTCATACGAGCCTCCGTTCATGCTGGCGCCGCAGCGAAAGCAACACCGCAGCGCTGCCGCCAGCGAGCCACGTAAGCGCCGAAAAGACCGCGAACAGCAGCCACACCTGGCGAAACTGAATGTCGAGCACCGAGAGCAATCCGCCGGTTGCAAAGCGGAAAAACGGCCAGCCTGCAACCGTCACTGCCCATGAAAAAATAATCAGCGGAATCAGCATCATCCGATTCTTGCGCTGCTCGGCCTGCGCCGCGAGTTTCGCGGACGCCATTGCGTGGGCGCGTTCGAACAGCGCCGGCGAAGGCTGCGGCGTAGGCAATCGCCGGAGCCCGCCGGAAATCAACTGCCAGCGTTCGAGCTCGGCGGAGCAGTTTGCACAGGTCGCGGTATGGCGCGCGATACGCGCTTCGGCGTCCGCATCGAGCGCGCCCGCAACCAATAGGGGGAACTGTCCGCGGATTTCGGCGTGTTCGTCCGAACGGCTCATTGCCGCACCTCACTCGCGTTCCCCATATCGAGTGTCTCCCGGAGCTGTTCGAGCGAACGGCGGAGGCGCGACTTCACCGTAGAAAGCGGTGTTGCCAGCACGGCGGCAATTTCCTCCAGTTTCATCTCTTCCTCGAATCGCAGCGACAGCACCTCTCGATAGCTCAGCGGCAAATTCTCCAGAGCTCCCGCCAGCAGCCTGGCGCGTTCGCCGGCCAGCATTTGATCGAACGGTCCGGGATCGGCGCTGGCCAGCCGCGAAACCATCGTTTCGTTCGACGAATCGTCGCCGACCGGCTGGTCGAGGCTGCTCGGCCGAATGCGGCGCAGGTGGTCGAATGCCAGATTTCGCGCCAGCGTGAAGAGCCACGCATCGAAATTTCGCGACGTGTCGAAGCTCCGGATTTTCTCTGCTACCCGAAGCCACGTCTGCTGAAAAAGATCGTCGGCGTCGGCCGGCTCGCGAACCAGCCGCAGCAGGTAGCGATAGATGCGATTCTGATAACGCGCCATCAGCGTGGCGAGCGCGTCCGGGTCACCGCGCCGGAGCTGCAGAACAGCGGCGTCAATTGCCAATCGCCCCTCCC
The DNA here is from genome assembly GCA_963814855.1 of uncultured Acidobacteriota bacterium. Taxonomy (GTDB): domain Bacteria; phylum Acidobacteriota; class Terriglobia; order Acidiferrales; family UBA7541; genus Palsa-295. The sequence continues at coordinate 193,855 of CAWFEL010000007.1, read as the reverse complement.
AAACGCCCGCGATGGAACACATATGAATACTACGCGCCGAGCCAGCGAAAAGACGCATGCCGCGTCCGGTCCGGCACGCTGTCCGAAGTCCTTATATTGCGATGAGTTGAAGAATACTGCGATTAGCGAAGGTCTAGAACTTCGTCACTTCGCTGAAGTGGAAGTCGCGAACCTTCATTGGCGGCACGACCATCTCGAACGATTCCTCTCCAGCCGCGCGCACCGCCTTCCCCAGCATCTCGACATTCGACAGCATCTCGATGACGCTCTGGTTGAAGCGGAAATTGCGCACGCCGCCGGAGACGCGGCCGTTTTCGATCAGGAACGTTCCATCGCGCGTCATCCCGGTCAGAATCTTTTCGTAGGGATCCACTTCGCGGATGTACCACAGGCGGGTGACCAGAATGCCGCGCTCGGTGGTGCGGATCATTTCGTCCGTGGATTTATCGCCACCAGAGAAAACCAGATTCATCGGCGCTTCGCCGTATTCGTTCGGTAGCGAAAAGCCGTGGCCGGTGGGCTTGGCCTTCATTTTTTTCGCAGTCGCGCGCGAGTAGACCAGATTTTTCGGAATGCCGCGATCCACGAGCAGGACCTTTTGCCGCGGCACGCCTTCGCCATCGTAGGGCGCCCCGCTCTGCAGCGGATGGTATGCGTCGTCCCAAATTGTAATGTTGTCGCCGAACAGTTTCTTGCCCATGCGGCCCGTCAGGCAGGAGCGCTTGTCGTAAACGGCGGTGCCGGCGAAATCGTAGAAGAGAAAACCGACCAGATCGAGGACAGCGGAAGGACTCAGGATCGTGGTGTAGCGGCCTGCGGGAACTTCGCGCGGCGCCCGCGAGCCCGTGGCGGCGTTTGAAGCGCGTTCCGCAAGCTCCTGGGGATCGAGCTCGCGGATGTCGGGCGAGTTCGATTTGGCCCAGCCGGAGGAATTCGCCTCCAGAATCGTGACTGAAAATTCCGAACGCGTCTGCTCGTGGCGAGCGCGAAGTCCTCTGGAATTGGCCAGGACCGAACTATAGGAGCCGCTCGAAAAAATGCCAGCGGCGGTCTGTTTGGCTTTGTCCGCTTTCTTGCAGACGCGGGTAACGGCCTTGGCGCGGTCTTCCGGCGTGGTCCCGGCCGTGGATGAAAAGAATCGCGAGACCTTTTGATACTTCTGCTTGCCCATTATCGGAAGCAGGTCGGGATTTTCGGGTTGATTGCGCGCGAGGGTCACGGCCGACGCCACGACCCGGCGAAGCGATTCCTCATCCGTCTTGTTTGTGGAGGCGCGAGCGGTGCGGCCATCAACCACTGCGCGGACGGAGATGCCTAGCGTATGCTCGGCGACGTTCTGATGGATCGTATTATTCGCGAAGCGCGTCAGCGCGTCGGTTCCGGCGCTAACGTCCACTTCGGTTTCGTCTGCTTCGCTCAGCTTGAGAATTTTCTCGGCGATGAGTTCGAGTTCCGCCGGCGATAGTTGTGCGTTCTTATTGGCCATGGTCGTTGGATTATTTCGCGAAGGCGACGCCGACTTTGATATTTCGGAAGCGCGCCGGGGACGCGCCATGCCCCGTGCCCATCACTTGCTGGGGTTGGCCCTTGCCGCAGTTGGGCGTGCCCCACAGCGTCCAGTAGTCGCGCGAGCAGATGGCGTCGCAGCTGTTCCAGAATTCCGTGGTGATTCCGCTGTAGCTGGGATTCTTGATCATGCGTCCCTGCTTGCCACCCTTGATCTCCCAGCCGATTTCTGTGGAAAACTGAAAATGGTAGCGCTTGTCGTCAATGGACCAGGAGCGGTTCGTCTCCATCAGGATGGCGTCGTCCGTATCGGCGATCAGGTCCTCATACTTCCACGTGCCGGGATTAATGCTGACATTCGTCATGCGAATCATGGGCAGGCGATTCCAGCTTTCGCAGCGGACCGTGCCGCCCGAGCGCTTTTCGCCGATGGACGCAGCGGTTTCGCGGCTGCTCAGGTAGCCGGTAAAAAGACCGTCGGTGATGATCGGGGTGCACTGCGCCGCGACGCCTTCGTCGTCGTACGCGAATGTGCCCAGGCCGGGGCCGTGTTCGAGTCGCGCGTCGGCGACTACGTTCACGATGTCGGAGCCGTATTTCAATTTGCGCAGTTTCTCCGTGGTGAGGAAACTCATGCCCGCGAAATTCGCTTCCATGCCGAGGACGCGATCAAGCTCGATCGGGTGGCCGATGGATTCGTGGATCTGCAAACCGAGCTGCGAACTGCCCAGGATGATGGTTTGCTGGCCTTCCGGGCATTGCGCCGCGGAATGCAACGCGACACACTCTTCGGCGATGCGCCCGGCGTTTCCAGCGAGGTCCAGCGACTCGACCAGCTCGTAACCCTGCAGCATATGCTGTCCGCCGAAGCTATTAGGATACGAGCGCTTCTGGATTTCGGTCCCCGCGAAACTGGTGGCCACGATTCCCGCGCCAGATTGCATCTTGATCTGATGAATCGAAGAGCCCGTGCTGGAGGCAAACAGCTGCTCGATGCGGCGAAAAGACATCGAGCCTTCCGCGACGGTCACCCCCTTCACGCGGCGCATTTCTTTATCCGCGGCGAGCAGAAGGTCAATCTGCTGCTCGACGGGAATACGAAATGGATCCTTCAGGAACGGATTCTGCCAGGTGTCCACATGAGAATGTTCGGGCGCGAGAGAAACATTTTCGCGCTTCGCGAGCGCCGAAGCCTTGGCGATAGCGACGGCCTCCGCGGCGCAGGCCTGGACGCCTTCGCTCGTCAGGCGGTCCGTGGAAGAAAATCCCCACGCGCCGCCGGCGATCACGCGAATACCAATGCCGAGCGATTCCGATTCCGCAAGATTCCCGACTTCGCCGTTCTTGGTGGAGATATCGCGATGGCGAATGTCCATCACGCGCACATCGGCGTAGGAAGCGCCGCGACGCTTCGCAGTCTCGATCGCCGAATTGGCTAATTCCTGCATCATTGTGCGTTAGCCACCCCTTCAAAAGTGTGTCGAGTAACTTGGTACGCTTTCCTTTGTTTTCTTATACTTACGGCAAAATTTACTCGGCACGCTGTGTCGAGTAACTTCAGCCAAAGAATGCCCGCGCCGCCAGGGTCACCGGCGCTGTCCTGCTCTTTCGACAATATCGTCCAAAAATTCACAAAACCATCTTAGAGGAAAGCGGAGAGAGTGCAAGGGCAAGGTTGTGTAAAGAATGAGAATTTGCGTTGGCGATGCGGAAGACCCGAGGAACGAATGTTGTTAACCCTGACTCGCGGGTGCAGACTCGGCAGAACGAGTTCGGCCGAGAAAATCCGCGACGATCCACGTAGACGCGGCGATCCCTAGGGTCTCTGCACCTTCGGACCAGTTCAGAAAACTATGGTGATCGGCAAAGAGCTCCGGCAGCCACACGAGCAGCCCGAAACCTACAATCATGGCGGTGGTCAATCGAGATGCAGGCAGCGCCATGAAACCCGTGAGCAGAGCGATAGCGGCAAGAGCAAACGCGACGGTGGTTGCAATCGCCCAGAATATTTGTCCGAGGGGAATCCACTTGGGAACGAGATTTGCTGTTTCATGCAAATAGAAAACCTGCTCCAACGTGAACGAGACAACACAAACGCCGAACGAGTAGTAACCGAACCGAGCCAACTTTGACTTTCGAACCGGGGGGATTGGCCCTGAACACGCGTACAGAATTATGGCCCCCGAGACGTATGAAAATTGTTCGAAGAAGTTGCCGAAGTTATTGTAGACGAGTGGATGCCGAATGATGAGCGGGAATCCCAACAAGGCGAAGGTGAAGTAGATTGCGCCGATTGCGACAGCACCTGCTCGGGCCGTTCTCGGCCATAGGATGGCTAGACCTCCGAGGAATTCGATGGTGGCCACGATATAGGTAAGAAACCCGTGATGAGGAAGGTCACCGAGCGCGTCGTAGTTATCCCACACCAAGGCAACGATACCGGAAGCAACCGCCGCCAAGCCGTAGACGTAACGCCCAAGAGAATATTTCACGGCAGCGCCGTCATTTGGATTTGAAGAGCGCCAGATCCACGGCGGCGGCCATGGCTTTGTAGCCGGCGTCGTTCGGGTGCAGGTGGTCGCGGATGTTGAATGACGGGCGAATCTGCTTGGGGTTGGCGGGATCCTGGACGGCGGCGTCGAAATCAATAACGGCGTCGTAGGCCTTGCCAGTGCGAATCCATTCGTTCACCGCCTCGCGCATCACTTCGCCGCGGTCCGTTGCGTAGGAAGCACCGACGTAGGGCGTCAGCGTGGCGCCGATGACTTTGATTCCGTGCATGTGGGCGCGTTCGATGATCTGCTTTTGCGCGGCGATCAAGTCGTCAGCGGTAGGAACCTCGGCCGGGGGAGTTCCGGGCAAGTTGCCGAGGCCAATGTCGTTGATGCCTTCAAGGACGATGAGCCATTTCACGCCCGGCTGGCTGAGGACGTCGCGGTCGAAGCGGGCGAGCGCGTTGACGCCGGCGCCGTCGCCGAGGAGACGATTGCCGGAGATGCCTTCGTTGATGATGGCGACGCCGGCGGTGGATTTGTTCGCGGCGAGGCGAACGGCGAGCTGGCTGGGCCAGCTGCTATTGGTATTCGGCGTGGAGGTGGCGCCGTCGGTGATGGAATCGCCGAACGCAACGATGGCGGCGGACTTGGCGGGAGCGAAGACATCCACTGCGGCGATCCAATACCAAAGCTCGCGCGTGGTTGGATCGGCAATGCTGGCGGCGCCGGAGAAGTCACCGGGCTGCGAAATGTAGGTGGTATGCAGGCCAGTGAGATGGATCGTCGGTGTGGCGGCCTCGACCGGTACATACAGGCTGATCACCAAATCGCCGAGCGCGGGAACGTCGAAATCGAGCGGGTCGCTAAGCATTTCTGCGCCCGGTGGAATGACGGCGGACGCTCTTCCGCTGAAGGTAAGCGCGTGGTCAGAGCCGGCGACGATGGATGAGTCCTTGTCGTGGAGGGCGACGTGAGCCGCGCCGATCGGAAGCGCACTGGTGCCGAAGGCGTTCGAAAGCTGGACGCGCACGCGGTGGCCGCCGATGCTGGTGTGGACGATCATGCGCACGGTCTGATTGTTGATTGTCGGCGGCGCAGGAAAGAGCGGCGGGGGGGGCGGATTGCCGGGGGCCGGCGCGGGCTGGGAGTTGTTCGGCTGCGCTGTGGGTGCCGGAATCCGCGGAAACGAGAAGCGCGGATTTTGCGGAGAAGCCGCCCAGGTAGCCACCCAATGATCTTGAGCGTGCGCATTCGGAGCCGCTAGCGCCGTCAAGATTACGAACGACCACGCACACACCCTCGAAACGTGCCTCGCCATGATTCCCCCGAAGAATGCGGATTGACAGCAGGGCGGATGTTATCGCGACGAAAATTGATTGGCAATGGCGATTGGCGAGAAGCACGGACTGCGTAGCAACCTTCGGCTTTGTTCGGGACGAGCCCGCGGTTCTGTGGTCAACGCTTGGGGGCGGGAGGGTGTGGCGCGAGGACCTGCTGCAACGTGAGGCCGGGAGAAAAATTCAGCACGACTTCGAATTTAACCCAAGCGATCGTGTCTGGTGAGCCATCCTTGCCCGGCGTAATGCGCGAGCGGAGGATGCGAAGCTGGCCGGTGCCGAGCTCGACCGCGGCTGCCTCGGCGGCGATGCGACTCTTGTCGCTCTCACCGATCGTGCTGGGGTAGAGCGCGGCGTTCACGACTTCGTCCGCCAGATGCTCGTCGTCGAGGGACAGAACGAAATTGAATTTTCGCGTCGTCGCCTGGACGGCCTCCTTTGCCGAGTACCCGAAGGCGCCGGCGAGGTAGCGATCGTTGTACGCATGGTAAGGAGGCGTGGCAATCGCGGCGAATTCGACGGGATCATCCGACGGCTCAACGGGGGGAAGCATCTCGATGACCCAGCCGCCGCCTTCGTCGGCGGTCGCGGGAGTCAGGCGGAAGGTCAGATTATGGCCGACGTCATGCGTGAACGACTGGCCGTGCGTCACTTCGCCGGCGAAACGAACTTCGTCCGGTGCGGAGGGCGCTGATGACGATGCGGCTGGCGCAGCCGCGTCGGCGAGCGGAGTTTGGTCCTGGTGCGCGACGGCCACCGATGGATGGAGACCGATTCCAAGGATGAGCGCGCAAGCGAGCGCGAAGATGATGGAGCGACGAGCCATGGACGCGTGAATTCTACCAGTCGGGACCTCAGGTCTAAAGACCTGAACTAGATCGAAAGCGAGAGACCGGAGATCCCGCGACCTCGGTAACAGGCAACTCATCGCCAAGAATGTTCGCCGGGCGCAGCATGCTGCGCCCCTACACAAGCAAACCGCAAGAAAAAACCCGCGCCAGATGACGCGGGCTTTTCCCAATTTCGAGTTTCGATTTTCGAATTTCCGAGTCTACGTGCCTTCGTCCCACGAAGCGAGATAGTGTTCCTGCTCCGGAGTGAGCTTATCAATCAGCACGCTCATGGAATCGAGCTTGAGCTTGGCGATGTGCTTGTCCAAGTGCTCGGGTACGGAGTAAACCTGAGCCTTGAGATCCTTGGCGTTCTTGACCATGTATTCGGCCGCGAGCGCCTGGTTCGCGAAGCTCATGTCCATCACGGAAGCGGGATGGCCTTCGGCGGCGGCCAGATTGATCAGGCGGCCTTCGCCGAGTAGATAAATCCTGCGGCCGTCCTTCATCGTATATTCCTCGACGAACGGGCGGGCTTCCTTGTGGCCGCTGGAAAGCTTCTCGAGCGCTCCAATATCGATTTCGACGTTGAAGTGGCCGGAGTTGCTGATCACCGCGCCGTCCTTCATTCGCTCGAAATGCTCGTGGGCAAGAACGGCCTTGTTGCCGGTGACGGTGACGAAAATGTCGCCGATCTTGGAGGCCTCGTTCATGGGCATCACGCGGAAACCGTCCATGACCGCTTCGATGGCCTTGGTCGGATCAATTTCGGTGACGATGACATCGGCGCCCATGCCCTTGGCGCGCATGGCAACGCCGCGTCCGCACCAGCCGTAGCCCGCAACGACCAATTTCAAACCGGCGAGCAACAGGTTCGTGGCGCGGATGATGCCATCGAGTGTGGACTGGCCCGTGCCGTAGCGATTGTCGAAGAAGTGCTTGGTGAGCGCGTCGTTGACGGCAATGACCGGAAACTTCAGCGTGCCGTCCTTGGACATCGCGCGGAGACGGATGACGCCGGTGGTGGTTTCTTCCGTGCCGCCGATGACGTCCGGAATCTGATTCGTGCGCTTGGTGAGCAGCTGGGTGACGAGGTCCGCGCCGTCGTCCATGGTGATCTGCGGCCGGTGATCGAGCGCGGCGCTGATGTGCGCGTAATAGGTGGCGTTGTCCTCGCCCTTGATGGCGTAGGTCGGAATGCCGTAATCCTTAATCAGGGATGCCGCGGTGTCGTCCTGCGTCGAAAGCGGATTCGAGCCGCAGACTACCAGGTCGGCGCCGCCGTCGCGCAGCGTGATGGCCAGGTTGGCCGTCTCGGTGGTGACGTGGAGACAGGCCGCCATGCGAATGCCCTTGAGCGGCTGTTCCTTGATGAAGCGCTTGCGGATCAACTGCAACACGGGCATGTGCTGATTCGCCCATTCGATCTTGCGCTTGCCCTGTTCGGCAAGCGACATGTCCTTCACGTCGCCTTTTACCTTGACTGCTGTTTCCACTAGAGACTCCCTTTTCGATTTTAATTGCAGATGAAAATTAAGCGCGAGACGCGACTGCGGAACCGCGCGACGCAGCTTCCTTGCGGATGGCGTCGGCCTTATCCGTGCGCTCCCATGTGAAGCCCGGACCGGTGCGACCAAAGTGGCCGTACGCAGCCGTGGGAAGATAAATCGGGCGCCGAAGATCGAGCGTTTCGATGATGGCCTTGGGCGTGAGCTTGAAGATTGCGCGAATCAGCTCGGTGATTTGATGATCCGGAATCGTGCCAGTGCCGAATGTGTCGGCCATCACGGAAACCGGCTCGGCTACGCCGATCGCGTAGGCGAGTTGAACTTCCACTTTGCGCGCGAGACCCGCGGCGACGATATTCTTCGCCACGTAACGCGCCATGTAGCACGCGGAACGGTCCACTTTCGAGGGATCCTTGCCGGAAAATGCGCCGCCGCCGTGACGACCGTAGCCGCCGTAGGTGTCCACGATGATCTTGCGGCCGGTTAGGCCCGCATCTCCCATTGGACCGCCGGTGACAAAGCGCCCGGTCGGGTTGACGTGAATCTTGGTGGTCTTGTCGAACATGTTCGCGGGAAGCACGGGCTTGATGACTTTCTCGATCACGGCTTCGCGCAGGTCGCTCTGCGAAACTTTGTCGCTGTGCTGAGTGGAGACGACGACGGTGTCCACGCGGACTGGGCGGCCGTTGACGTATTCAATCGAGACCTGGGATTTCGCGTCGGGGCGGAAGAAATCAACTTCGCCCTTCTTGCGGACTTGCGCGTGCTTTTGCATCAGCTGATGCGCCAACTGGATCGGCATGGGCATTAGTTCGGGCGTTTCGTCGCAGGCGTAGCCGAACATCATGCCCTGGTCGCCGGCGCCACCGGTATCAACTCCCATGGCGATGTCGGGCGATTGGCCCTTGACGGCGGACATCACGGCGCAGGTTTCGGAGTCGAAGCCATACTTGCCACGGTTGTAACCGATATCGTTGATCACGCGGCGCGCGATCGTGTCGTAATCGAGGACGCCACGGAATTCTTTCTTGATGGTGATTTCGCCCGCGACGACGACGAGTCCGGTCGTCAGCAGCGTCTCGCAGCCGACCCGCCCCATGGGGTCAACTTTCAACACCGTGTCGAGCACGGCGTCGGAAATTTGATCGGCAATCTTATCGGGGTGCCCTTCGGAAACGGACTCCGAGGTGAATAGGAACTTCTCGTCGGAATGTGCCAAAACAGTGCCCTCCGGGGATGTCAAGACGCAGCTAAACTGCCTAGTTTGCGCTTATTAGGTTAACCGAACCAGTGACGCTAGCATAGCGATATAGCGGTGTCAATCGCATGCACGGAAGGGCCTTAAATCGAGGTTGAACGGCGCAATATCGGCCTGAACGTGGGCGAATATTAATCTTTGGGCAGAATTGATTTGTGTTCGTTTCTATACAGAAACCGTTGTAACCCCCACCGTAACATGGCTTCTCGGGTCACTCGATCCAGATCCGACACCAGGAGAAATCATCATGACCAGCGAGACCCTAAAGAAGTGCTCACACCCCGTTTGCTCTTGTATGACGTCGGACAAGTACTGCAGCACGCAGTGCGAGGCGATGGAAAAGACGCCGGACATTGATTGCACCTGCAATCACCCGGGCTGCAAGGGCAAGACTTCCTAGCAAGAAACCGCTTCTGAGGTTGGCGCACGAGCTATCCGAAACGCTTAGTCCGAACACCACGATTGCAGCTTGTCGGAAGGCTTCAATACTTTTGAGGGTGCCTGAGAAGAATAATTCGAGAACTCCATCACCCGCCTTCATCCGAAGGAATGGCGCGCTTGAAACGCGACTCTACGGACCGAGTAAGCGCGTTCGTATCTCGAAAGTCCTGGCGCTGCTGATTGCATTCGCTCTGTTACCCGCTCTCGCTTTGGCGCAGCCGCAAGCAACGCCCGCAAGTACAGACAAATCCGCGCCCGTCGCTCAGGAAACGACTGCACCGGCGAAACCTGAGACGAGTCCCTCCGGATTCGCGGGCGCGGAAGCGTGCAAGACATGCCACGCGGCGATTTACACCGGCTGGGAACAGAGCCCGCACTGGAAGCAGACGTACAAAGAGGGCGGCATCGCGAAGCACGGCTGCGAGGATTGCCACGGAGCCGCTGCCAGCCACGTCGCCAATCCAGCCGACACGTCCAAGCTCTTCCTGTTCGAAAAAGCCTCAACCAAAGAGATCAACGAGCGCTGCCTGACGTGCCACGCCGGCGGCACGCAGCACATGAACACCATCAACTCGGTGCATTCGAAGAATGATGTCAGTTGCGTCTCCTGCCATTCACCGCACCACGCGGAAACCAAAGAATTCCTACTGGTGAAAGCCCAGCCTGAGCTTTGCTACGGATGCCATCTCCAACAAAAAGCCCAGTTCGACATGCCTTTCCATCATCGAGTGAACGAAGGGCTGATCCAGTGCAGCGATTGCCACAACGTACACGGAACAGTGGGACCGAAGCAGGTGCGGACTTCATCCACGCAGGACGCGGTCTGCTTCAAATGCCACATAGACAAGCAGGGCCCGTTTGTATTCGAGCACGCGCCCGTCAAGGTGGATGGATGCCAATCGTGCCACCTGACGCATGGCGGCCCGAATCCGCACATGCTGAGGCTCAGCAACGTCAACCTGCTTTGCTTGCAGTGCCATACGACTTCGAGCTTCAGCTCCGCGCCGGGAGCGCCATCGTTTCACAATCAGGCGAGCCTGTTTCAATCGTGCCTGCTGTGTCACTCGCAAATTCACGGCTCAAATTTCGACGCGACCTTCTTCAAGTAGGAGACGCGATGAACTCTTTTTCGATTGGGGATGAAGTGATGCAAGGCAACGAGACAGTGATCCGGGAATGAGATTTTCGAAGATGGGACAGCCAACCATGAACGCTCGCATGCGGATTCGCCCGATACATTTTGCGATCGTTGTGATGGCGCTGTTCCTCTCGCCCGTTGTCCGCGCCCAGGATGATGCCAGTGAGTTGAAGGGGATTGATTCAGGCGATTACAACATTCACCAGTCCATCGAATTCGGCTATCGCGCGAACGAAATAAGCGGCAACAAGGACACGTACGACACGTTTGAGAACCTGGGTTCCGGCGTTCGCCTCTTTGATTACACGCTGGAAATGCATTCGCTTGACCACAAGGGATTCCTATTTGATGACCTGAGCTTCAGCAACTTCGGTTACGGCGGTGATCCGAACGACGTGACTCGCCTGCGCATCGGGAAAAACAAGCTGTACGACTTTCGAGTGCTGTTCCGCCGCGACAAGAATTTCTGGGACTACAACCTTCTGGCAAACCCGCTGAACCCGGCTTCGTTAAACCCGCCGGGGTCGTTAACAACCGGTTGCTATGTGGGTCCGCCTACTGGAGCTTTCCCCCAGGGCGCTCCCGCGTACTGTTCGTCACCATCGGTGGCGATTAACAATTCACCTCATGCACAGGACCTTGTGCGGCGGATGCAGGATTACGATCTGACGCTGCTTCCGAATTCGGCCGTACAGGTCCGATTGGGCTATTCGCGTAACCGCGACGAGGGTCCCGGATTTTTCACCACGGACGGCGGAACGATTTCGGACTTCAACGAGAACTACAGCTACACCACGAATGCATTTCGCATCGGAGTTGACTTCAAAATCCTGCCGCGGACGACAATTTCCTACGACCAGTTCCTCAGTTATTTCTCGCAGAATAATTCAGTCAGCGACAATCCGGTCGCGAACCCGCAGAATTTCGGTTTTATTCTCGCAAACCCCTCGGGCGTGGGGACGACGAACGGCACACCAGTGGACCTTGGAAACATTTGGACCACTCAAACGCCCTCCGAAGCTCTTCCCTGCACCGCACCGATCGTGACCGCCACGCCAAACACCGCCAATCCCACTTGCAACGGATTCTTGTCCTATAGCCAGGTTGGCAGCCCGAGAAACTTCATGCCGACCGAACGGCTCCGGTTCCAATCGAATTACTTCAACAATTTCGAGATGTCCGGCTCGGTAGGTTACAGCACAAGCAGCAATCAGATTCCGAATTTCCTCGAGACGGTGGACGGATGGACCGCGCGCACCGCAGAGCGCGGAAGCACGACCAGTGGCCCGGCAGCTGCGCGGCGCGTCTCGGTGAATGCGGACTGGTCGGGTGTATATGCAGTGACGGAGAAGCTACGAATTCTGGATTCGTTCCGCTACGACAACTGGCGTATCCCGGGAATGTGGGCGCTCGACGAAACAAATGTCTTTGGCACAGGCTTTCCCGGTGTCACCGGACTGCAGCAGAATCAGGCGGTCTTCAACCTCGTCAATTGCCCTCTGGCTTCCAATGCGGCGACTTGCCCGCAGCACTTAGGAATTTCGGCCACGTCAACAGGCTCGGCTGCGGATGTGATCACCGGCCTCGCTTCAACGTTTCTGGGCCAGAATCTGAAATCAAATACGTTGCAGCTTGAGTACGATCTGAACAAGCGCGTGACGGCTCATATCGGCTACCTCTACACTAACCGAACCATCGCGCAGTTCAGCGATACGAACGACTCAGAGCTGATCTATTTCCCGGGCGGGGCGACGGCAACCGCGGCGAATGATTTCCTCGCCGCGCGCGGCAGCTGCGTCGAAGTCGCCGGAGCGTTGCCGGCCGGATGCACGCTCAATACGGACGGCTCGGTGACTTTCATCGCCCCTGCGGCGGCGAGCCCAACTCGCAGCATAACAACCATCAGCGAGAATGCATTGCTGCTCGGAGTCGTCCTGCGCCCGGTCGATACACTGCGAATTACGGGCGATTTCGAGTTCGGTTACAACGACGCTTCCTATACGCGGATTGATCCGCGGCAAGTGCAGTCCTACAAGCTGAAGGCGAATTACAAACCGCGGCCGTGGGCGACTGTGGACGGCGCGGTTGAGATTCATGAAAACCGCGACAACGTCTTAACGGTGAACAATCTTGAGCACGACCGCTCGTTCAGCTTCGCCATGATACTGACGGCGAATCCGCGGCTCACCATAGACTTCGGGTACAACTACTGGAACGTCTACACTCAATCGCTGGTCTGCTTTGCTTACTCCACAACATCCGCGAACCCCACGCCCCCACCGGCTAATCTCACCGTGTCGGCGTTTCCTCCAGGTGTCCCGATGCTCCCGACGGGGGCGGCGTGCCCGATTGCCGGTGCGTCGTCCCCTCTGGGAGCGCTTGCGATCTATGGCAGCACGGATCATTTCGCCCATGCAGGCGTGATCTGGAAACCCATGAAGCGCGTGACGGCGATGATTGGTTACGGCGGCAGCTTCGTTCGCGGCAACACGACTTACCTGAATCCTCTGACGCCTTCCGGCACACTCGATTTCGATTACCAAAGGCCGTACGGATCCATTGCGATAGATGTCTATAAAAACGTGACTTACAAGATGTCCTGGAATTATTACGGCTTCAACGAAACGGGAACTACAAACCCGTTTGGACTTCAGGCAATTCGTCTGCAGGATTTCAATGGAAGTAACGCGACATTCTCGTTCCGATACGCTTTCTGAAATGCAAAGACCTAAGAATTGGGAGGGGTGAAATGAATCATCAAATGGCACGAACAGGTTTCGCAGTTCTTTTGTTGGCCGCCCTGGTGCTCATAATCAACGCGCCGACTCAGGCGCAGGATGGGGGCGCTGTGTTCAAGGCACAGTGCGCCGTATGCCACGCACCCGATGGCAGCGGCAGCACCGACACGGGAAAGCAATTGGGTGTGAAGGACCTGCGGTCCGATGAAGTGCAGAAGCAAACGGACGCGCAATTGACCGACAGCATCACGAACGGTAAGGGCACGACAATGCCGGCCTACAAGGGCAAGTTAACGGACGCCCAAATCAAAGGGCTCGTCGCCTACATCCGTGGCTTGGCTAAAAAGTAATAATTCTCTGGGAGAAGACACGTGCATCTGCCGTCACCGGCGGCGCTGCTTTACATTTTGCTGATTGTCAGCGCCGTTCTCGTCGCCATCATCGCATTTCGCCCGGCCATCACGCACAGTCGCGAGGGCAAAATGCTGGCGTTCGTGGCGTTTTTGATCCTGCCGGTGCTCTGTATGTCTTGGGGAGCCTCGGAGCACATTGACCGTTCCAAGCAAACGGCGTTCTGCCTCAGTTGCCACATCATGGAATCCCACGGCAAGAGCCTGTACGTGGACGATCCGTCGTACCTGGCGGCCGCGCATTTTCAGAACCATCGCATTCCGGTGGAGGAGGCGTGTTACACCTGCCACACCGACTACGCGTTGTACGGCGGTGTCGTGGCCAAGATGCGCGGGCTGCGGCACATTTACATCCAGTACCTCGGCACGCCGCCACGCCCGGACGATATCAAGCTCTATAGTCCGTACAACAACCGCGAGTGCCTCTACTGCCATCTCGGCGCTCGCTCGTTCGAGAGCAATCCCATCCACATGGCTATGCTCAGCTCACTCAAGAGCAATCAGGTGTCCTGCATGACCAGCGGCTGCCACTCTACGGTCCACAACGTGGCCACTCTGAATCAGGTGAAATTCTGGAGCCCGGCACAATGAACATAGAAGCGGCGGGAATGCACCGCAGCCTGCGCGTTTCCGGGATCCTCTTGGCACTTGCGCTTGTAGTCGAATTGATTAGCTTGCTCTGGGGAAAGCCGCTGGCGTTTCTCTTATTTGCTTTTATTGGCGGTGCGCTTTTTCTTGCGGGAATTTTGCTATATCTGTATTCACTCGTTTCCACGCGCGAATAACTCGATCGATGGAAAAACAAATCATCGGTGACACAAAAAAGGAGCCGGCGCGGGGTGGGATTTCCTCGCCGGCTCCGCTTGTTGCGGTCGCGACGAGGCGGGGGTGGTCCGCACTCGCCGCACGTTGCCCGCTCAAAAGGCCACTCGCAACCCGAACTCGATTAACCGCGCTTGAAGCCTAGAACATGAACCTCACAGCGAACTGAATCTGGCGCTGGCCACCGTTCGTCCCTGGCATGGTCGCGCCCAGCCCGGTCGTGGGCAGGTAGCAGGGGCCAGAAACAGAAGCGCCGATTACCTGCGACGGGTTGCAGAGCACACCTCCGGGTGTAGTGGCGGTCGGGGGTAGATACGCAGCCGGATTGGAAAGTTGCCCATAATTCGGATTAGTGGGCATGACGGTGTTCGCGGTGCCCATCAAATAGACCTGGTTGCCTACAACGAAGTTGGGGTGGTTGAAGATATCAAAGAACTCCGCCCGCAGCTGCATGGTGAGCTTCTCGGTCAGCTTCGTATTCTTGAAGATCGCAAAGTCGAAGTTGACGAAGTTTGGATTATTGAGCGAGTCGCGGCCGGAATCGCCGAGGGTGCCAAATGGCGCAAACACGAAGCATTCCGGATTCCACCACTCGGTTTGCTGCCTCGTCATGGGGTTGCAGCCGGGGACGCGCTCCGGACGTTCGCCTTCGGTGGCCCCGCCCGTGTTGGATTGGTAGAGGCCCCCGAACATGGTCTGAACGTTAAAGGGCAGGCCGCTATAGGCGCTGACGATAGGACTGATCTGCCAGCCGTCCTTCAAGCGATTGCCCTTGAGCGGCAACTCATAGATGGCATTGGCGGTGAACACCTGGTTGGAGCTAAAGCTGCAAGGACCTCTATCCAGGCTGGGGTTGTAAGCATCAACGACGGCCCACTCACCCTGTTCCGTGCTGATGGTGGCCGAAGCATCATCGGTGCACTTGGACCACGTATAGCCGGCATTGCCGACGAGACCGCGGGCGAACTGCCGAACCAAGGTGACCTGCAAGGCGTTGTAGGTGGAGTGTGCCCTGGGCTGAACCGCTTCCACGGCGCCAAAATTGGGATTGACGTGCACGTCGCCAGTCGTCGGGTTGGTAGTAAACGGGTTGGTAGTTGTGCCCGGGGCTCCTGCACCGGTAGCAGTGGGGTAGTTTCCTGTTGCTGTTGCCGCCGCCTGCTCGGAGGGCGTCAGCATGGAATAGGCCAGCGGAGGATTCGCGTCAGCCCAAAAGAACAGATGGTTGCCCGAGGAACCGTTGTAGCCGACCGTAAGCACCATCCCATGTCCCAGATCGCGCTGCACGTTGAGGTTGTACTGCATCACGTACGGCGACGTGTCCACATTCTGCAGAATGGCGTAGTACCAGGCAATATTACCGGCTTCGGCGGGACTGGAAGGCAGCGCGGGGAAAGTGGGGGAAAAGAAAAGAAAGAAGAGCGGGGCATTTGGGAGAAACGACGTGTTGTCGAGGGCATACGTGCGCGCGGTCACCGGCTCGTGGAACATGCCGAAGCCGGCGCGGACCGAGGTCTTGTGATCCCCAAACGGGTCCCAGGCGAGGCCGATGCGCGGATCGAAATTCCATTTGTTGGGATTGTTGGTAAAGGGATGTTTCGCGGTGACGAAGTCGTATTCAGTCGTCGTCGGCGCAGTTAGGTTGTTGATTACGAACACGGGTTCATGAACCGTGGTCGGGTTGCTGGCCCAGTCGTAGCGCAGGCCGATATTCAGTGTAAGTTTCTTGGTGATTCTCCAGTCGTCCTGGATGTATGGATCCACCCAATTCTGACGCCAGTAGCGGTAGGGGTCGAAGGGAAAATTCTGTCCGCTCGGGGTCGTATAGCTGTAACTGGGTGCGGCCCCGCAGACGCATAGCAACGGGAAGCCGTACATCGAGCCGCCCAACGGTGTGTCGGGTACTGTATTGCCGCCCAGGTTTGCGAAGATCCAGGCGCCGCCGGGATACTGGTCCCAATACTGGTTCAGCTGCACGTGGGTCATGCTGATCCCGATCCGGATGCTGTGCGCGCCGTGCGATATACTGACATCATCGCCAACGCTGAACCGGTTGGTGACGGGCCGGCTCGGGCTAGTTGGCGAGGGGCCCAGCGAAGATATATTCTGGCCGGGCGCAAAGTCCATATCCTGCAGGCCGGGAGCGGATTGCAGCGGGGGGGCGGCGGGGAGACCGCCGTTCGCGGTCAAAGTATATAGCCGCACGAACCCGAAACGGACTTCGTTGAGAATGGTGGGTGAGAACATATGCCGCTCTTCGACGGTGAGGTACTGGTTTCGCTCGTTGTCAACTTCCGGGTATCCCGGGATCGGAGAATAGACGTACGGGAGAACTTGGTAAGCGTTCTCGATGGCATAGCGGGCGAACATACTATCCTTGGTGCTGAACACATAATCAAAGCGCGCTAGCCCGTAGTCCTCGTTGCCGATCTGGAGATCATGCGAGCAGAAGAGGCCGGTGCCCGGAAGGAACTGTATACCTTGTACGTTCGGGCATACGGATGAACTTTGGGCAAGCGGATACAAGCCGAATATGCTTTCCGTCAACGGACTGATCGGCCCATATTGGCCGACCCAGGTGGTGCCGTTGAAGGTCATGCCGCCAGCCGTGAAGATGGCGGGCAACGAGGTAGGCACAATCGCGCGTGAGGTCTCGCCCGTGCCCGAGCGAAGGCCCTCGTAATTTACGAAGAAGAAGGCTTTATCCGTCTTGATTGGCCCCCCTAGCGAGCCGCCGAATTGATTCCTCTTAAAACTCGGTTTCTGACCAGGAGCGTCGAAGTAGTTGCTGGAGTCGAGGACGCTGTTGCGGAAGTATTCGTACGCCGAGCCATGATAGGCGTTGGTACCCGATTTTGTGACCGCGTTGACCGCCGCACCAGTACCGCCGAATTCCGCGCTGTAGGTGTTGGTCAAGACTGAGAATTCCTGGATGGCCTCCATACCGAGGGAAGTTCCCATCACGCTCACGCCCGCGCCATGGTCCAGCGCATCGCGGATGTCGGTGTCATCCAGCATGTAGGACAATCCCACCGGACGCGAACCGGAAACGGAATAGTTAGTTTGTGTACCGTAGACGGTGGCCGACTGGCCGCCGCCGCCACCGCTCGCAGGCACCGTGGCCACACCCGGCGCCAGGCTGAGAAGATCAGTGAAATTGCGGCCGTTGGACGGCAGATTCTCCATTTGATTAGGCGAAAGCAGTTGGCCCACCGAAGAGGTCTCGGTATCAACTCTGGAAGCCTCGCCCTCTACCTGAACGACTTGCTCGGTTCTGCCCACCGACATTTTGAAGTCGAGGATCGGCCGCGAACCGACGCTCAGCACGATGCCGGTTTGCACCATTCTCTGGAAACCGGCCTTTTCGGCCGTGACCTCGTAAGTGCCGACCTGCATTTCCGCGAGAGTGTAGCGTCCCTGCGTGTCGGTGGCGCCGGA
Source organism: uncultured Acidobacteriota bacterium (assembly GCA_963814855.1). Taxonomy (GTDB): domain Bacteria; phylum Acidobacteriota; class Terriglobia; order Acidiferrales; family UBA7541; genus Palsa-295. Next base: position 175,934 of record CAWFEL010000007.1, on the reverse strand, counting down.
ATAGGTGACGCTGGTGTTGACGTTTTTCGCTTGGACCTTGGCGTCCACTATGACCGCGCCGCTCGGATCCGTGACGGTTCCGGAAAGCGTAGCTTTTTCCACCTGGGCGTATAGGTTGCCGGCAGCAAGGACGAACAAGAAAGGTATGGCCAGCGCTGCCAGAAACGCGGCGCGAAGCGGCATCAAGAAGGCGTAATTCCACGAACAAAAGCTCTTAGGCATGTTCTACGCTCCTGTCGTCGCTGAGCTTCGTGAGCTCAGCGCGGCACATTCCCCGTGTATGCGAGCGTTTATCACCAGCGTAATGTTTGTGTCAAGAACAATATGTATACATACCACCTATTTTTGTATCTCCCGGAACTCATCGCAATGTGTTCAGACGGGCGTAAGTGCTTCGCAATAGCCATTTTGATTGAATTCCACACGAAGGGGCTATTGGAATTGGGACGTTGGAATGATTTCCGTGTATATCGTTGCATGCACTTCTGTGGTTGCGCATCGCGGCGGGGCTTCGGGAGTGGGCACCACGTGTTGACTAGGCGACGGCGTCGCGCCGATAAAGCAGATATGCGCGGATGAAGGGGTCGAGGTCGCCATCGAGCACTTTTTGGACGTCGCCACGCTCGACTTTGGTGCGATGGTCCTTGATCATCTGGTAGGGCTGCATCACGTACGAACGAATCTGGCTGCCGAAGCTGATTTCGGATTTGGTGGCATCGAGCTTGCGCTGATCGCCGCGCCGCTTCTCAAGTTCGAGCTCGTACAGGCGCGACTTGAGCACTCTCATCGCGATTTCGCGATTTTTATGCTGGCTGCGCTCGTTCTGGCACTGCACGACGATCCCTGTAGGCAGGTGCGTGAACCGCACGGCAGACTCGACCTTGTTGACGTTCTGGCCGCCGTGGCCTCCGGCGCGAAACGTGTCAATCCGCAGGTCCTCGGGCTTCACAACGATTTCGATGCGATCGTCAATTTCCGGGATCACGAAGACTGAAGCGAACGACGTGTGGCGGCGGGCCTGCTGATCAAACGGCGAAATGCGGACCAGGCGATGCACGCCGCTTTCTCCCGAGAGCATTCCAAAGGCGTTCTCGCCTTCAATCTGTACGGTTGCGGACTTGATGCCCGCTTCTTCGCCGGGAGTCGAATCCAGAATGGTGGCCTTCATCCCGCTCTGTTCCGCCCAGCGAAGATACATGCGCAGAAGCATCTCGGCCCAGTCCTGGGATTCGGTGCCGCCCGCGCCCGGCTTGATGGTCATGATGGCGTCCATGGCATCGCTTTCGCCCGCGAGCAGTGTTTTCGTCTCGAGATCGGAAACGTACTTGTCCACGCCGGCAAGTTCCTTCGCGAGGTCTTCGAGAATGGAATCGCGCTGGGCGTCGTTCGATTCCTCCTGCGCGAGATGGAAATAGGTGTCGAGGTCGCTGCGCTTGCTATCGAGCGCGGCTTCACCGTTGGCGCGCTCTTCGAGCACCTTGCGCTCTTGCAGCAGCGCCTGCGCCTTTATCTGATCATTCCAGAAATCGGGAGCGTTTATTTTTTCTTCCAGCGAGGTTAGCTTTGCGCGGGCAGACTCGGCGTCAAAGAAAGCTCCGCACGAGCCCCATGCGTTTCTGGAGGTCGGCGTAGCGTTGCTGCAGGTCTTCGATGTGTTCAGCCATGTTTGAATTCTACACACGAAACTCGAAATGCGAAAATCGAAACTCGAGCTCGCGCGGTCGCCCGCTATCGCGGATTTGCAGGGCGTCTGGTGAGAAGCGTCATGCCGAGAAGCGCGATCGAGGCGAGCACGCAGAGCCAGGCGAACCAGTCGCCGAAGCGGGCGTAGAGCGTGAGGTCGCTGCGGAAATCATAGGGCGCGTCGAGCTGGCCGCGAATGTCGGTAGCGAGCTGTGCGGCGATGCGGCCGTAGGGGTCCACGGAAACGGTGAAGCCGTTGTTCGTGTCGCGCAGCAGCCAGCGACGGTTTTCGACCGCGCGCACGCGCGCCATCATCAAATGCTGCGCGGGAGCGGCGGAGCGGCCAAACCAACCGTCGTTCGAAATATTGATCAGCAGCTCGGCGCCGCCGGACGTGAATCGCCGGACAGCGTCGGGAAAGGTGGCCTCAAAACAGATGAACGCTCCGAAGCGCCCATCGGGCAGCCTGCCCACCGCATAGACTGAACCCGGCGCGAAATCGCCGAGATCGGCAGTGAGCTTCCCCGTGAAGGTGAGCCACTTTCGCAGCGGGACATATTCGCCGAATGGCACGAGATGGATTTTGTCGTAGGTGAAAATGCGCTGGCCGGATGGATTCAGCAGCACGGCGCTATTCGTGGCATCCCACTTCCCCGCCGCGTTTCTTTTCCAATCTTCCGCGCCGACCAGAAAATCGGAGCCGGAGTCCTGCGCGATCCGCCGGGCGCGCGCCGCGAACACGGCGTCCTGCAAGCTGAATGGCGCGGGAGATTCAGGCCACACGATCAAACCGGGAATCCTGCGCGCGGCGTCCACGCTGATTTGCCCAAGCTCGTCGAGGTCGCCGGCGTGCACCTGCATCCAATCCGGTGGGTATTCGTAGGCTTGCGCGAAATTTGTCTGCACCAGGTGCGCGGTGAATCGCGGCGCTTCGGAAGGCACGAGGTAGCGCGCCCCGAAAGCGACGAAAATCAGCACGGTGGTGTACGCGATCACGATTTTCCATAGGCGCTGGCGACCGGTGAGAATCGCGCAGGCGACCAGCGAGCCGTATAGGGCGATGACGTAGCTCAAGCCGTAAATTCCAGTGACCGCCGTCAGTTGGACGAGCGCCAGGTTGCCGCTAGCGGCGTAGCCGGTTAGATTCCAAGGGAAGGCGATGATGGGCAGGTGCGCGCGCGCGAATTCAAGGGCCACCCAAAGATCGGGAGCGAGCACCAACGCGAGCAGAACGCTCTTGCGCGATGCGACAGCCACGCCCCAAGAAAAAACGGCGCTGATAATTCCTCCCGCCAAGCCGATCAGCGCGAGCAGACCAGCGGACGTCCAGGGGCCGACGCCGCCGTATTGCCGCACGACGACATCAATCCACGTCAGGCACATGGGATAAAACACGAGCCCATGAAGCAGGCCGTACAAAGGCGCGACGGCGGGCCGCGCCCTGAACGATGCAAGGAACAGCAAACCGACCGAGATCCACGCCAGCAGCGACAAATTGTAATTCGGAAACGAAAGAGCCAGAGTGGCGCCGCTCGCGAGAGCGAGAAGCACGCGCGTGTACCAGGAAAAATTCATCAGGTCAGGTGTTCCGCAGATTTCGACAAGAAGAATACACCAACGAGACGCTAGCGCTTGATGATAGCGATGAAACCGGCGTGGTCAAGCGCCGCCTTTGCTGACTCGGCGGCTTTTTCATCCTGATACGGACCGACCTGCACGCGATAGAAATTGTCGGTCGTAGGCGTCACGACGAAGGACGGGAAATGTTTCTGCTGCAGGACGTCGGCCATGGCCAGCGCGTCGCTTTCGTGTGTCAGCGCCGCGATCTGCAACACGACCGCTCCCTTAGTCAGGTGCGGCGGTTGAAAGCGGGCCGAAGCCTGAACCGTCTTGGCATTTCCGGCAGTCGCAGCGGGAACGGGATTCGGCGCGCGCGTGGTAACAGCCGGAGACGGAACCACCGTATTCACCGAAGGCTTGCCAACCGGCTCGGCGTGATCTTCGTTGTTTTTCTTGGAGTAGAAATCCCACTCGTCGTTTTTCGCAGGATTGGCAGCGACGGCAGGCGGAGCCTCGACGTCCTTCGGCTTCGGGGAAGGGCGGACGGATGGCACGGTGTTGTCCATGCCATCGGCCGCGTGAACCGGGCCGCCATACTGGTTGTGGCCCATCACGTACCCGAGCGTAAAGAAAACGCCGCACAGCAGCACGACACCCAGAAATAGACTTACCAAGTGCCTGCTTTCCAGCACCCGGTCACCGCCTCCGCGTTTTCCGCTTCCAGCCATTATTCCTACTTCTTCTCCGCGAACGCCTTCACCCACTGCGAGATGATGTCCACCGGCAGCGGGAAGACGATCGTTGTATTTTTCTCGACGCCGATCTCAGTCAGCGTCTGCAAATAGCGCAGCTGAATCGCGGCAGGCTGCTTCTCCAAAACCTCCGCCGCATCCGCCAGCTTTGCCGAGGCTTCAAACTCGCCTTCAGCGTGAATAATTTTCGCCCGGCGTTCACGCTCGGCCTCCGCCTGCTTGGCGATGGCGCGCTGCATGTTCTCCGGAATGTCTACTTGCTTTACCTCAACCTTCGTTACCTTGATACCCCAGGACTCCGTATCCTGGTCAAGGATTTGTTGGAGCTTGGCGTTTACCTTTTCGCGCTCGGACAGAATGGCGTCCAGCTCGAACTGGCCGACGAGGCTGCGGAGAGTGGTCTGGGCAAGCTGCGACGTGGCATACAGGTAGTTTTGCACCTGCGAAAGCGCGAGATTCGCGTCCACCACGCGGAAATAACAGACCGCATTCACTTTCACGGACACGTTGTCGCGAGTGATTACGTCCTGCGGCGGCACGTCGAGCGTCTCGATTCGCAGCGAGATGCGCGTGAGCTTATCAATGGGATAGAGGACGAGTTGCAAGCCCGCGCCCTTGGCCTCGGGAAGCATCCGTCCAAGCCGCAGCACAACACCGCGTTCCCATTCCTTGATGACGTAAATTGAATTGAAAAACCAAAATAGAAAGATGACGACCGCGGCCACCATTCCCAGCGTCACAAAATCAAGATTCATCTCCGCCTCCTCCGCTGCACGGGGCAAGAATTCGATCAGCCATGCCCAACGACGAGAAAATCGCTCGTCGTGCCTATCAATTACCTTGTCTAAACGGGCCGAGGATTGACCGGCTCGACCTCAAGCGTCAATCCATCTACTTTTCTGACGCGCACTCGCGCACCCTTCGGAATCGTCTGACCGGCAGGCCCCGCGGCGCGCCACAATTCGCCGTGAATGCGGACCATACCGGTGATGTCGCCTTCGCCGGGCGCCGACCTGACCGGCTCAGTGACTTCGCCCTCTTCCGCGAGCAGCTCTTCCTTGCCCGTCGCCTGCTTCCAGGTTCGCGAGCGCAGGACGAGCCGCATCAGGATTATTACGATTACGGCAAACGGAAGCGCCACGCCGAGCGCGGTACCGATGCTCACGCCCATGCCGGTCCACGGCGTTCGAATCAGGAACAGCGCGCCCAATACCATCGCTACGACGCCGCCCACTCCGAGCACACCATGGGTAGGATATTTTGCTTCCAGCACAAAAAGGGCGAGTGCGAGCACAATCAAAAGCAATCCCGCCAAATTGACGGGCAGCATCTGCATGGAAATGATCGCGAGCACCAGGGCAATTCCGCCGAACACGCCCGGCGCGAACAGACCAGGATGCGTGAACTCGGTGTAAATGCCGAGCGCGCCCGCGATCAGAAGGATGAAAAACACGTCAGGCTCGACAATCCGGGAGAGAAATTTCTCGCGCGCGGTCATGCCTATCGGTTCGGTGGTGACATGCGAAAGCGCGAGCTGCGTGGTTGATCCGTCGAAGCGCGTAATGGTGCGCCCGTCGAGCTTGGCGAGCAAATCTTCGGGAGAGTTGGCGACGAAATCAATCAGCTTGCCATCGAGCGCTTCTTTTTCGCTGAAGGCTTTCGCATCAGTGACCGCGGTGATCGCCAGGTCGGCATTTCTGTTGCGCCGGCTGACGTAGCTGCGCATGTAGGCGGTGGCTTCGTTCGTAATTTTGTTGTGCATCGTTTCGTCAATCTTCGCAGGCTGGCCGAACATTTCCATCACCGGCGAGGCGGCGCCGGTATCCGTGCCAGGGGACATGGCGGCCACGTCTGCGGAGAGCAGGATGAAAAATCCGGCGGAAGCGGCGCGCGATCCGGTGGGGCTCACGTACGTGACGACGGGCACCGGCGAATTGAGAATCGCCTGAATGATCGCGCGCATGGACGTGTCGAGGCCTCCGGGAGTGTTGATCGTGATCAGGATCAACGAGGCGTGTTCGCGGTTCGCCTGCTGGATTCCGTTGACGATGTACTCGGCAAGGATCGGTTCGATATCGCCATCAATACGGAGCTGGACTACGTTGGCATTTGAGGACGGCGGAGAGTCCGCCAGCGCGGAAGCGGGCGCGGCGGCGCGAGCTGCAAGGCCTAGCAATGCGGCGGCGGACACAAGAACACAGAAAACGAGTCGCCGCGATCTCCGGAAAGCCATCACGAATGCGTAGTATAGCAAGGGAATGAACGAGCGGCGTGAAAGATCGTTGCATCCAGAGATTTAACACAGAGTTCACAGAGAAGGCACAGAGATCGCGGAGGAAGAGCGAGAAAGGCTCAATGCAGAGGAGGCGCAGAGTCCGCAGCGAAAACAACAAAACTTCAGTCGAGCGATTCGGCCTCGATGCCAACATTCGTTTCGCCCGCCGCTTTCTTCTCGTTGTACTTCTTCACCCATGCGGCGAAGCTCTTGCCGGCGGCGGTATCGCGTCCAGTAAATGCGAGCGCGGCAATTTCGCTGTAAGGCACCGAGACCTTGTCGGAGCCATCCTTCGGCATCAGGCGAACGAAACATTCCGCCAGCGAAGGTCCCTTGATTTTGCGATCGAATAAATACCCTTCGATTTTCTGGCCGCTCTTCAGCGTGATGGTCAAATCGCCGCGGTAATCGAATGCCTTTTCGAGGGCTTCGCGAATCTCAGCATCGGTGGAAACGCCGGGAATCCAGCCTTCCAGATTTTCGTGGACGAAACCAAGATGCTCGTCTTCGCCTTCTGCTGGTGAATTTCTGTGGAGTTCGGACATGGCTGATCGAAAAAGCTAGGCTTTCGGCGCGGTCATGATCTGCACGAGCTGGCCCGAACGCTCGCTCGGATTGCCGCTCGCGCCGCCCATCGCATCGGGATCTTTATATTTGTTGAAAAGAGTGGCGCGCACGGTGGCCAGAAAACCGCCGACGGAGCCGAATGTGTCGTTCACAGCGCTGGCTTCGTAGCCGCTGTGAACCATGCAGTTCGCGCACTTCGGATTGCCGCTCTCGGTGCCGTAATTTTCCCAATTGGTTTCGCGAATCAGTTCTTCGAATGTATCGGCGTAGCCGTCCTGCAGCAAGTAGCAGGGCTTCTGCCAGCCGAAGATGTTGTACGTCGGCATGCCCCACGGCGTGCACTTGTAATCCCGCTTGCCCATCAGGTATTCGAGGAATAGCGGGCTCAGATTGAAGCGCCATTTTTCGGAGCGGTTGCTCAGAATCTGGTTAAAGAGATTTCGCGTTTTCTTCCGGGTGAGGAAATGCTCCTGGTCCGGAGCTTTGTCGTAGGTATAGCCGGGCGAAAGCATCATGCCTTCAACGCCGAGATCCATCATGTCGTCGAAGAACTGGCGCACGCTTTGCGGATCGGCGCCGTCGAACAGCGTGGTATTCGTGGTGACGCGGAACCCGCGCTCAAGCGCGAGGCGAATTCCTTCGACCGCCTTGTCGTAGGTGCCTTCGCGGCAGACCGAGAAATCGTGGTGCTCGCGCTGGCCATCCATGTGGACAGAAAACGAAAGGTATTTGCTCGGCGTGAACTCGTGCAGGCGTTCTGACAGCAGCAGCGCGTTGGTGCAGAGGTAGATGTACTTCTTGCGCGCGACAAGTCCCTTCACGATTTCGGCGATTTGGGGATGCATCAAAGGCTCGCCGCCCGGAATGCTCACGACCGGCGCGCCACATTCGTCCACCGCGCGGAAACACTCTTCGGGAGTCAGATTCTTCTTCAGGACGTGGGCCGGATATTGAATCTTGCCGCAGCCGGCGCAGGCAAGGTTGCAGCGGAGCAAAGGCTCCAGCATCAGCACGAGGGGATATTGCTTGCGCCCCTTCAGCTTCTGGCGGACGACGTACGACGAAACCGCCCACATTTGAGAAATTGGTCCCGGAACCGCCATCTATGAATCCTCACTCACCTTCGCAAGCGTGTGAACCTAGGTTACCACGCTCTCTATGATGCCACGTTCGACGACTTGTGTGAACCAATCATGTCGAGCCGCGAAAGCTGCTGCTCAGTTAGCTACTCCCAGCCGTGCGTCGCTGCGAGAGGCCCCACGGAGCGCACGGCTCAATTCGTGACCGGCTTTTGCGGCTCAGAGGCGTAAGAAGGCTGAACCTGCAGCACCTCTTGCACGCGAGGATCCTTGATTACCTTGCCGAAATCGGGGTCCTTCTCGGCTGTGCGAAATTCCTTGTAGCCTTCATCTCGCGACATTTTCAGATAACGCGCCGCGCGTTCGGCATCGCCGATCCTCGCGTACGATTTCGCGAGCATAAAGTGAAGCACCCCGGGATCGGAAGCGGAACGCTGCTGCAAAACTGACCCAGAGCTCCCCTTGTGTTCGAACACGTCGGGATCGAGCGCCAAAGCCTGAGCGAAGACCGCCATGGCTTTCGGATATTCCTTGACGCTGCAATAGGCGTAGCCGAGGTTGGTATAAACAGTCGCCGCGGCATTTCCCCGGTCAATCGCCTTGCGATAATACTTGATCGCTTTACCGTAGCGCTGTTCCGAGTACTCGACCGTACCCAGATTATTGAGGGCGTTCGAGTCGTTCTTGTCCGCGCGCACAGCCAGTTTGTAATAGCGTTCCGCCTGCTCTCCATTGCCAATCTGCTGGTAGGCCATTCCCGCGAGATTAAGCACCTTTGCGTTGTGAGGATCGTCTATCAGGATGGTCTGAAAGGCCTTGATGGCCTCTTCGTACTGCTTGCGCGCCATGAGAAGGTTTGCGCGCATCTCGGCTTTTTCTTTCGGGGTCATCGCGCTGAAACTGGGGCTTTCGGCCGCGGTATCCGCTGGAGTAGTGCCTAGAGGAGCTTGTGGGACCTGCTGAGCGCGGAGCGTTCCGGCGACTAGAACAAACGAAATTGCGAAGAGGGCCAAACGCGTCATTGCCCTTCTCCTTGCCGCATCGCTGCGGTCTTGTGCGGCCTACTCCTTGGGTTTCGAGTCGTCCGCAGGCTGCTTACTTCCTCCGAAGATACCAAATATCCGATCGAGAAGACCCTTTTTCTTCTCGGGCTCCTCGGCGGAGGGTTCGCCCGAAGCGCTCGGCTTTTGCCCCGGCTTGCCGTTCTGGGCTGAATTCGGTCGCTGGTTTTGAAGCGGGCCAATAGGCTGTCCCGAAGTATTGACGGTAGGGGGAGGCTCCGAAGATTTCTGATCTTTGCCGAAAAGATGCGAAAGCCAGCCCGGACCGGCCTGAGCGTTCTCCCCGCCATGCAGCTGGCAATACTGGGTCGGTTCGCTTCCGGCGATGAAGTATTCGTTTGCCGTCTCCGGACAGGAGGGCGTTGCGAGCTGTCCGCTCTGCGGATCAATCGCTTCCTCCATAATTCCCGCCGGCGGATCGAATGTTTGCGTATTGCGATACAGCGGCAGCGCCACCGCGCGTTTCATGAATTCGCCCCAGATGGGAGCCGCGGCAGCGCCACCCGCCAGATCCAGATCGCGGTTGTCATCGAAGCCCACCCACACGACGCACAGCAAGTTCGAAGTGTACCCGGCGAACCAGCCGTCGCGCGACGTGCCGGTTTTCCCCGCGGCCGGCGCCGTGAATCCAAGCTGTCGGACAGGAAAGCCCGTGCCGTGATTGATCACGTCCTCCATCAAGCTCGTCACCAGATACGCCACCCGTGGATCGAGCACCGCTCGCGTTGTCGGCTCCGCTGACTCTTCGACATTGCCGTCGGCGGAAACCACGCTGCGAATAAAAAGCGGCTCGGCTCGGACGCCATTCGCTGCGAATGCCGTGTAGCCGGCGGCAACCTCGATGGGCGTCATTTCGTACGCGCCCAGCGCAACAGCGGGCGTCGGCTGAATATTATTCCCCAGGCCCATCTGCCGCGCGAGATCCACCACGCGCTGGTAGCCGATCATCTCAGCGACTTTAACCGTGGCGACATTGAGCGAATGAATCAGCGCGTCACGGACGGTGACGGTGCCGAAAAATTCCTCGCCATAGTTATTGGGCGTGTAATCCTTGCCGTCGAATTCGAAGGTCGTGGGGCTGTCATCCACGGTCGTCACCGGCGTCACTACCGGCTGAAACCCCTGAACGGCATTATTGAACGCTGCGGCATAAACGAATGGTTTGAATACGGACCCCGGCTGCCGCCGCGCGAGCGCGTGGTTGAGCTGGCTTTCGCCATAATCGCGGCCGCCAACAAGAGCGCGAATTTCACCCGTGTGCGGATCGAGGACCACCATCGCCACCTGCGCCTGCGGGACCGGCTCGCCCTTTTTCTTCCAAATGGCATACCGGCGCGCGAGAAGTTTGTCCAGGTTCTGTACGCCGATCTGGATCGCATCCGTGGCCGCACGTTCGAGGTCCGGATCGAGCGTCGTGTAGATCCGGTAGCTCTGATTTTCGAGGTCGCTCTCGGAATATTTCTCGAGAAGATGGTCTTTGACCATGTCCACGAAATAGGGCGCAGAGCTGCTGGCGACTCCACCGTTTACGAAATGCAGTTTTGCGTGCTTGGCCACGGCTTCCTGCTCAGCGGTCAGGTAGCCATCCTCGACCATTTGCCCGAGCACGCGATCACGCGCTTCCTCCGCGCGGTCGGTGTGGCGCTCCGCCGCGGAGTAACGGTTGGGCGCGCGGATAATTCCGGCCAGGAACGCCGCTTCGCCGGGCGTTAGTTCGCGAACATCCTTGCCAAAATAGGCCTCGGCGGCCTCGCCAAAACCGCGAATCGCAAAACTTCCGCGATTGCCCATGTAGATGTCGTTGGCGTAAAGCTCCAAAATCTGCTGCTTCGAGAAACGCTCGTCCAGCTCGGCGGCCATCAGAATTTCCTTCATCTTCCGCCGCCACTCGCGCTTGGTCGAGAAAAAGAATGTGCGCGCGACCTGCATGTCAATCGTGCTGGCGCCCTGCGCTTTCTGGCCTCGGCTCACGTCGTAGAACGCCGCGCCGAATACGCGAACCATATCGAGCGCGCCGTGCTCGAAGAAGCGTTTGTCTTCCGCCGCCAGCAGCGCATGCACCATCACGGGAGGCAGATCTTCATAACGGACCACGCGCCGCTTCTCGCGGGAGCTATCGAAAAGATTCGTGATCACTTCGGGTTCGATTTGCGCCGCGTCGAGTTGCGTGCCGTCGGGGAGTTGCTCGATGCGCGAAATTTGCGATCCCGCGAAGTTCACGCGAAGCGCGTTGCGACCCTGAAAATAGGATTCCGTGGAGGGCGTGATTTCGACCATCGAGGCGGTAGCGTGAAACTGGCCGGGCGAACCCGCCAGTTGGCTCTCCTGATACCCGGCACGCAGCAGGTAGCTGGCAAGATCGCCGGAACGGAGCGGTTCGCCCGTGTAGATACGTCCGGGCGCGGAATAGACGCGCGACGTGTTCTGGTATATCTGTCCGGTGAGACGCTCGTTAATCAGGTGGCCGAACTGGATGTAGTAATAGGTGAGAATCACCGTACCCGTTAGTAGTATCGCGAGACCACCCGCAAGCAGTGTGATGCCCAACCGGGATGTCCAGAATCCGGGGATAATTCGAATCCGCAATCAGTCTCTCCGGTAAAGTTCAAGCAGAGCGCTGGGGCGCATCAAGAAAGCAGGGCGAACGTCGCCTCGCCGGGACTGGATCGGTCCAGCCTTCCTACCGGCGGCCCGCTTCGATGAAATTCTATTCTAAATGGTATGGTTGTCGGCGTGGGGATGAAATTGCAATGTGTATTGATAGACCTTCAGATCAATCAGCACGGAGTAATCGGTTGAAATCTCGACGCTTCCATTCGTCACGTTGACGCGAATGTCTTCTCGCTTCGCCGGAATGCCAAGATCCTGGGCCTTCTTGTAAACGTCGTCGCGAATGTCGTCTATGCTTTTCTTGGGGTAGCCGGTCAGCGCGAATCGTGACTCAGCCGCGATGGAATCCTGAAACTGATAGGCCTCGACGTACACGGGCACAATCTTCACCGCGGTGAACCCCAACGCCCCGATGATGACCAGCGTGAATAGCAGGCTCAGCTTTGAGCCGCCCCGCTCGCCGTTTTGGGTTAACCAATTCATGGAAACAATGGGCCCTCCGGGGCCTCTTCCCGTCATTTCAAGCTACCACGGCGGCGAGCAGGCCAGCTGCCGGAGAAGAATCTGTGTTTGCGATCAGTAAACGCAGGGGGTGCGGCCGGGCGCTCCGCTAGTAGGCCTTTGCGAAAATCGCCTTATCAGTGGCGGCCTGACCGCAAAAAATACACTTTCCAGCGCCGCCGGGCTGCTCGATGGGAATACAGCGCATGGTCGCCTTCGTCTCGTCCTTAATCTTTTCCTCGCATTCCGTTCCGCCGCACCACCAGGAAAGTGCGAAGCCTTTCTCGACAACTTTCTTGAACTCACCATAGTCGGCGGGCTCAGCCGTATTCGATTTGCGGAATTCGAGCGCGCGATCGTAAAGCGCCTTCTGAATTTCTTCGAGCATCTGAGCCACCGCGACGGCAATTCCCTGCTGAGGGACGAATGATTTCCCTTCCTTGCCGGGACGGTCGCGCCGCGCGAGAACCACCGAGCCTTTGGCGACATCCTTCGGCCCCAGCTCGAGCCGCAGAGGAACGCCGCGCATCTCCCAATCGTTGAACTTGAAGCCGGGGCTCATTCCTTCGCGCTCGTCCATCTTCACGCGAATGCCCGCGTCAACCAGCTCACGCCGGAGCCGCTGCGCATTTTCCATCACCACACTTCGCTCGTCGTCGGTCTTGTAAATCGGCACGATAACCAGCTGAAATGGCGCCAGACGCGGCGGCAAAATCAAACCCTGATCGTCGCCGTGAACCATAATGATGGCGCCCACGAATCGCGTAGAAAGACCCCACGAGGTCGTCCAGCAGTGCTGCAGGACGCCGCCCTTGTCGAGGTATCGAATCTCAAACGCCTTCGCGAAATTCTGGCCGAGATTGTGCGACGTCCCCGCCTGCAGGGCTTTGCAATCGCCCATCATCGCCTCGATGGAGTAGGTCTGATCGGCGCCCGCAAAGCGCTCCGCCGCTGATTTGCGCCCCGGAATCACGGGCACCGCCCCTTCGCGCACCGCAAAGTCCGTATAGATATCGAGCATCTGGCGCGTTTCGGCTTCCGCCTCTTCGGCGGTCGCGTGTGCCGTGTGGCCCTCCTGCCAGAAAAATTCCAGCGTGCGGAGAAACAACCGCGTGCGAAGTTCCCAGCGCACCACGCTGTTCCATTGATTGATCAGGATCGGCAGATCGCGGTACGACTGAATCCATTTCGCATACGCGTGGCCGATGATCGTCTCGGAAGTCGGACGGATCACCAGAGGTTCTTCCAGCTTTTCGCCTCCACCGTGCGTGACCACCGCCAGCTCCGGCGAGAATCCGGCGACGTGCGATTTTTCCTTCTCAATAAAACTGCGCGGAATCAAAAGCGGAAACGCCGCGTTGACGTGTCCTGTAGCCTTGAAGCGCTTGTCGAGCGCAGCCGTAATGTTTTCCCACAGCGCCCAGCCATAGGGCCGCACAATCATGCACCCGCGCACGGGCGCGTAGTCGGCGAGCTCCGCTCGCAAGACGAGCTGGTTGTACCACTCCGAAAAATCTTCCGCGCGCGTCGTCAGCTTCATATCCGACATTCTCTTGTTTGTCCTTATCCGAACCGAGTCCCGCACAAGCTAATCCACCACCCGGCGGACAATCATTATCAAGGCGGGATGATGCCGCGTCCAGAGTTTGTTCCGCGCGACGGGCCGCCGGCCTCGCAGCGGAATTGGTTCGGTCTCATCTCGTCAGACGCAGCGCGGCCAATGATCAGCGGCGTAAGTTCCAGGATTTTGTCACTGCGCTACGTGTCTTCCTCATACCTATCATGCGTGGCCGGACTTCAACCTCAGCTAGGTTGGAAAGTGACCGCACCACACTGTGTGGATTGAACTTGACAAGAGATTGACGAGCGTAGTACTAAGACCGTGCACCAGACGCCTTTTGGGGGCGTTACGACGATCTTCGTAAGATATTCAGGGGGGTGGGGGAATGACCAGTAATTTCAATCGTGCATTGAAGTGTGTCTCGATCTGCGCCTTGGCAGCTCTGATGTTGATGTTCGCTGGTGCAGGGCTTGTCCAGGCGCAAAGCGCCTCAACCGGAGCATTGGCCGGAGTGGTCACGGATCCTTCCGGTGCCAGCATCTCCGGCGCAACAGTCACGTTGACCAGCCTCGGCACAGCCCAGACGCGCACGACAACGACTGACGCGAGTGGCACTTACAAGTTCTCTACTCTTCAGCCCGGAAATTACGACGTAAAATTCTCGGCAGCAGGATTCAAGTCCGCCGAGGTCCCCTCGGTCACCGTTAACATCACGGAGACCCCCATTCTGAATCACAGCCTCGAGATTGGCGCGCAGACTCAGAGCGTGACTGTCGAGGCCACAGCCTTAACCGTGCAAACGGAGAACGCCACTGTAGGTGGGTTGGTCTCCGGACAAACGGTCACCGAACTTCCATTGAGCACTCGCAACTACACGCAGGTAATTGACCTCTCACCCGGCGTCACGGCCAACGTCGCGACCGCAACGGCAGTCGGAAATGGCACGATGGACATTAACGTCAACGGCTCCGGCTCCGATCAAAACACCTACATGATGGATGGGGTCATCACCACCAACTACGGCAGCGGCGGCGCGGCACAGTCGGGCAGCTACGCTGGAATCCCGATTCCAAATCCGGACTCGATTCAGGAATTCAAGGTTCAGACCTCGCAGTATGACGCCGCCTACGGCCAGAACCCGGGCGCCAACGTAAACGTCGTGACGAAAAGCGGCACGAACCAGTACCACGGTTCTGTCTGGTACTTCAACCGCAACAATTTTTTCAACGCCAACGATTTCTTCTTCAAGAATTCGGAGCGTTCCGAAGGCCTGGCGAACACACCGCCCGAAGTGAAGCAGAACCAGTACGGCGGCACCTTCGGCGGGCCGATCAAGAAGGACAAGTTGTTCTTCTTCGGCTCCTATCAGGGCACGCGACAGCTCAACGGCATCGGCGGCAACGGTTTCGCCACCTCTCTCACTGAGGTTGGCCTGTTGCCCTTCAATGAACCAGGCGTTCCTTTTGCTAACGCGCGTGCAGACGGCAACGCAGGCACCATTCCCCAGGGCTACGTCACGGGGAACCCGGCCTGCAATTACAACACCTACAAGCAATACTTGGGATGCGCGTTCGCGGGTCAGACTGATTTGTTCGGTGGAACCGGGCAAACGGTTCTCCCGGACGGGAGTAACATCAGCAACACCGCCGTCAACCTCTTGCGCCAGACGGAAAACATTCCCCAGGTTAAGGGAGGCTTCAACAACGGCTATTACATCCCCAGTTTGCGTTACGACGGCAACGTGCCGTTCTGCGTCGAGAATTCAAACTGCTCCGTGCCTACTACGATTTCGCAGGCGACCATCGCCAATGAAAATCAGTATATGCTGAACGGGGATTACATCGTCGATAGCAAGAACACGCTTTCGGGAAAGTACTTTTTCTCGGCGGATCCGCAAATGCAGAGTTTCAGCTGCATTGTGACCGGTTGCTATCCGGGCGCGCCGGAAAATGCGCACTATGGCTCGCAATCAGCGGTTGCCAGGCTGACGTCGGTGATCACCAACAATTTCGTGAATGATGTATTCTTCTCAGCCCAGCGGTTGTACCTCGATGTCAAGGACGGCGTTACGGTCCAGTCCTGCGCCGGCGACGGCACGACCCCGCTGAACATCACTCCCGCAATCAACGTTGGTACTCCTTGCCCCCTCTCGGATGATGCAGCTGGCAACCGGGAAGACTCCCTGATTCCTGTGATCGGAAGCCTTGGTTTCCCAGCTACGTTTGGTGATCCCTCCATAATCAACTGGCCTGGCTGGAGCGCAGGAGGCAATTTCTTCTCAGCAACCAAGAGCATTCAGCAGAGCTATCTGAGCGGCGACCAGATTTCCTGGAACCATGGCAAGCATTCGTTTCGGGCGGGCGTCAATACCCAGCGCATCCAGTGGAACTGGGCGCAGCCGAATAGAGAAAGGGGTTGGGTCGTAGCCGGAAGTACGTCCGACATTCTGACAAGCAGCAGCGGCCCTGCGATTGACGGCATCGCCGGCCCCGCCATTCCGATCAACTATGTCATCAACCTTTCTTATCGCCTTTTGCCCGCTGGCTCTCCGAATCCTCATAATTGGCGCATCAGCGAGTACTCAACCTTCGCTCAGGACGACATCAAAGTGACGCGGAAATTGACCGTAAACTTGGGACTTCGCTGGGAATATGATGGATGGCCGACCGACAAGAATGGCATTTTTACCAACTTCGCCGCTCAGAACGCGGCCGTTGTGGATACGGGTACCGCGCTCCTCAACAACCCGGTTGGCACTCTCGCTGGCTACATCGTTCAAAAAGACTACAATAGATCGCTCTACGGAAATCTCAGTGGCCAGTTCGGGTCCACGGGGATTACGATCAACAGCAATAAGACCTTGTTGAACGGTTCCCCTCTTGACAATTTTTCGCCACGCATCGGTATGGCGTACCAGATAGCGAGCAAACTGGTTGTTCGCGCGGGGTATGGAATGTTCTTCGACCGCGTTTATGGGAACCTTGTGGGGGATAACATTCTGGGCAATATGCCTCCCTACGCCACGGGCATCGGCGCCAATGCGGGTCAGACCCTTCAGGATCCGTTTTGCCCCGAATGTCCGCAGTTCCTTGGCTTCATACCGCGGACATTGTCGTCCACTATGGCTCCGCCGATTCCGAATGCCGCTCCCGGGAATGGATTCACCAGCTTATCCGACGCATTTGGCGGCAACGCTACGGGCCTTCTCAACTCTGGCGACGACCCGGACATGCGCACCCCGAAGGTCCAGCAATATAACCTGGATGTTCAGTACGAGGTTGCGCACGGTTGGATCCTAGACGTCGGATATGTCGGGGCACATGGAATCCACCTCTACGATTGGAACCGCGATCCCAACATCGCCTATCTTGTGGACTGCGGCGCCCCGTCGGCTACGTGCAATCCGCCTACAGAGCTGGTGAATCAGCTGCTGGAGCGGCCCATCAGTTCATTCCCGATCAACGATAATGGCGTCGATCGCGTCGTCGTGAACACCGCCCCTGCGGGTCTTTCGTCCGGCAACGTTCTTGGCCGCGTGGCCTACTTGGGTGTCAACCCGGGCAATTTGCAGCAAGTCAAGACCGACGGCAATTCCCTCTACAATAGCTTGCAGGTCCAGCTCAAGCACCAGTTCTCGCACGGCCTGATCCTTCAGGCTTCGTACACCTGGAGCAAACTTATTACCGACATCAACGCCAGCCAAGCCGGCGCTGGAATTGCAACGCCGGGCAATGTGCTTTCCGGCAGCGCATCCTCCAACGACCCGCTGAATTTCGCGCAGCAGTACGGGCTGGCCGCTTTTAACCGCCCGCAGCGCTTTGTATTGAGCTACAGCTACCAGATTCCCTTCAAGAGCGAGGGGTGGAAAGAAAAGGCTTTCGGTGGCTGGAGCATTTCCGGCGTGACCACGATTCAAGACGGCCTGCCTTACAGCGTCACCGACGCAGTCAACGGCAATCAGGCGACCCTTTTGTACGGCGCGTCTCTGCCGGCCACCGGTCCAGTTGACCGTGCCGAATTCTCTGACCCCGTCAATTGCAACTCCCTCGGCGTCTGCCAGTCGGGAGTGAACCTCAACACCACGGGCAGCATGAAGTGTCGGCTGGGAATCGTAGTGCTCACGAGCAACCTCAGTCCGCTGCCATGCGACGCTGGGGGGGCCACGCCGTACATTAATCCTGGGGCGTTCACCTCTGCTCCGCTCTTTGGCGGGACTCCGAGCGCCATTGCCGGCCCGTACACCGGTGCCTGCACGGGTACCAATCCTCAGTTCGTAGGATGCGGCACAGGCTTCGGCGATTCCGGTGTCGGAATCATGAGGTGCTGCACGCAGCTCAATTTTGACGCCGCGATCATCAAGAACACGGTCGTCGGAGGGATTCGTGAAGGCGCCACCCTCCAGTTCCGCACGGAATTCTTCAACCTTTGGAATCACGCGCAGTATAACGAACCGGGCAATGGCTTTGGTGGAGCAACCTTTGGACAGATCACTTCGAGCTCAGTCCCCGGGCGGATCCTCCAATTTGGTTTGAAATATACCTTCTAGCGAACAACCCAAACCTCTACCTGCCCGGTGCCGCAGTCGCGGCATCGGGCAGTTTTTTTTTGCGCAGTCCGGCCTGCCCGGCGCGCAAGTCGGGCCCTGGCCAGACCTTTCTGTTTTCATGGGTAGTAAGTCTCAGTTTTTCGATAGTGTCCCAATTTCGAATCGCATTTCGTATCCTTTGCGTCCTTACGCGCTCGGAGCCTGAGCTTCGACGCAACACCAGCAAGAGCGGGGGTCTCATCCCCGAAGAAAATGCCTCCGGTTCCCCCAGGCCACCGTAACTCCTGCGTGTTCTATTTTTTACCGGCATGCGTATTTTCCACAATAGACAGAGATCGCAAAATAAATTAGCGTAAGTCGGGGCAGTTTTCGGCCCCGCTGTCGGACGCCCCGTGCGTCCCGGCTCTCTCGACGAGCGCCGTATTGCTCTTTGATATTTGAAGTGTCTTTCGTGGCACAGACACTCCTGTCTGTGCTCCCACGAGCGTCTTCTTGCCATGTATTGGCGCGCGCCCGGAAGATCAGTCGAGTCTGGGAGATCAATCGGGCGCTCCATTCGCCCCGGCTCTCTCGACGAGCGCCGTATTGCTCTTTGACAACTGAAGGGTCTTTCGTGGCACAGACACTCCTGTCTGTGCTCCCACGAGCGTCTCGTCGCTAGGTATTGTCACGCGCCCGGAAGAATTGCCCAACCGAAATGCGGCTGTTCTGTCTGCCTCGCCGCTCGGCATCAGCGACTCAAAGCGACACACCATGCCGGGTAGTCAGCGATCCGATCAAAAGGGCTCCCAGTTCGACGTAGGACAGGGCTCCCGAGGCCACGGGAAGTGGCGCTCGGGAGATCAAGCGAGCCTTGGAGATCAACCGGCATCTCGAGTCCGCCTCGGCGGAAGGATCGAGGAGTCCCTCCGCCCCAGTGAAAGCGACGGCCGTAGGAGCCCGTGTGAGAACCGGGGCCCGCGTCTATCGGAGCGCCATAGGCGCGGCAGAAGTTAGCCCCGCCCGGCAGGGCGGGGATATACACGGTCGTCCAATCCCGAGCGCCGCAGGTGCGACACATTCTGCCTTAGCAGTTCCGGTGAAAGCGTGGGCCTTCAGGCCCACGAAACACACCCCCGTTAATCATGGCTTTAGCCGGGGGACTTTACGTCGCACCACCGCTGAGGTTGTACGTGCAGTTCCGGTGAAAGCGTGGGCCTTCAGGCCCACGAAACACACCCCCGTTAATGATGGCTTTAGCCACGGGACTTTACGTCGCACCACCGCCTACAAATCACGAAAGAAGTGACACACCACGCAAAGTAATTTCTGGTGTAACTCATTGAAAACAAAGAAAAGCGGTACTAACAAAGTGACACACTTTTTCGAGCATGCTTCCGAACTTGGCACGCCGCCAGTTTCTCTCGGCGCTCGCCAGTCGCCGCCCCTTTTGCTAAGATGTGCCCTGTATGAATCAAGAAACGCCCGATCTGCGCAGGATGAGCCGTACGCTCGAAGAAACCGATCCCGCCATCGCCGCTGTTTTGCGTGACGAAGTCCGCCGCCAGGCCACTGGCCTCGAGCTGATCCCCTCCGAGAATTTCGTTTCCGAGGCGGTGATGGAAACCATGGGCTCCGTCCTCACGAACAAGTACGCCGAAGGCTACCCGGGCAAGCGCTACTACGGCGGCTGCGAATTTGTGGATCAGGCCGAGCAGCTCGCCATTGACCGCGCGAAGGCGCTCTTTGGCGCCGAGCATGCCAACGTGCAGCCGCACTCCGGCACGCAGGCAAACATCGCCGTCTATATGACCGCGCTGCAGCCGGGCGACACCGTCCTTGGAATGAATCTGGCGCACGGTGGCCATCTGACGCACGGCCACCCGCTGAATTTTTCCGGCAAGACTTACAATTTCGTGCCCTACGGCGTCGCGAAAGAAACCGAGACAATAGATTACGACGAGCTTGACCGCCTCGCCCGTGAGCACAAGCCCAAAATGATCGTCGCGGGAGCCAGCGCCTACTCCCGCATTTTCGATTTTCCGCGCATGGCGCAAATCGCGCAGTCCGTCGGCGCTCTGCTGTTCGTGGACATGGCGCACATCGCCGGACTAATTGCCACGGGCGTGCACCCGAGTCCCGTGCCGTACGCGGATTTCGTCGCCACGACCACGCACAAGACTCTGCGCGGCCCGCGCGGCGGCCTGATTCTCTGCCGCGAAAAATATGCCAAGGATCTCGACCGCTCCACCTTCCCCGGCATTCAGGGCGGCCCGCTGATGCACATTATTGCCGCCAAGGCTGTCTGTCTGAAGGAAGCGGCCGAGCCCGGATTCGTCCAATACCAGCGGCAGGTGGTCGCCAACGCCAAGACGCTCGCGGCAGCGGTCGCCAGGCGCGGGTTCCGCATCGTCAGCGGCGGCACGGACAATCATCTCTTCCTCGTGGACGTCAATTGCCGCGGCCTGACGGGTAGCGTGGCGCAGCCGGCGCTCGATCGCTCCGGCATCACGGTCAACAAGAATTCCATTCCGTTTGACCCGCTGCCTCCGCTGAAGGCCGGCGGCATTCGCATGGGCACTCCCGCGGTCACCACGCGCGGTATGCGCGAACCCGAGATGGAGCGTATCGCCGGCTGGATCGCCGAGGTGCTCGATCATCTGGGCGACGGCGCGACAGAACAGCGTGTGCGCGGCGAAGTGGCCGCGTTCGCTGCGCAGTTCCCTCTTTACACGCGGCGCCTCGAGCAGGCGGAAGCGGCCCTTGCCGGCGCTCGCACAGCTCGCTGAACCCTCCGCGCTCGGACATGCCTTTGCGCGCACACTCCTGCAAGATAACCTTTAAGAATCTCTCACCCTTTTCAGCGCCGAACCGATAGACAATCTTAGGATGGGCTTGCAGACCTCACTGGACGAGCGATTCACCGGTCCCATCACTCGCTTTGAACGCGAGGAAGCTCGCCAGATTCAGCTTTCCCTGCTGCCGAGCGGTCCTCTGATGCGGCCATCCTTTGAGATTGCCTACCGATTCTCTCCATTTGCAGGCGTCGGCGGCGATTTCGCGGACTTCTTCGAGTTGCCGGACGGAAAAGTCGGACTCTATGTGGGCGACGTGGTTGGCAAAGGGCTTTCAGCCGCATTGTACGCGGCGCTGGTGATGGGCTTGTTTCGCGGCTTGCACAAGACGGGTGCGACTCCCTCCGACTCTCTCGCGCTCCTGAATAGACGAATGCTCGTTCGTCCCGTCACGTGCCGATACGCCGCCACGCTCTACGGCGTGTTCGATCCGGTCACTCGTAGGCTGACATTTTCGAATGCGGGCTTGCCGCTGCCGCTGCTGATTTCCGCGTGCGGATGCATCCCGCTTGGCGAAGGCGGTTTGCCCTCGGGCTTGATGGCCGGAGCGACGTACGAAAATCATTCCGTGCAGCTTGGGCCCGGAGATACCGTCCTGCTGGCCACCGACGGCCTTCACGAACTTCGCGACCGCGAGGATCAGGACTTCAGCTGGGACAGGTTGAACCGCATCGGCGAGCAGTGTCGCGACCGGTCGGCGGAAGACACTCTCGGCTTTCTCTTTGAAGAAGCGGGATCGTTTGCGGAAGGCGGGAGCCAGCAGAACGACGACATCACCGCCGTGGTGCTGAAGGTTCACAGCTAGACGATTTCGATTTCAAGTTCGGTCGCGCGGCCGTCGCGAATCGAAAACGCGCGCGAGGGTTTCGCCGCATCCGGGCGCGGCGACAGGATGAAGTAAACCTCCTCCGAGTAATACGCAAGCTCGATATCCCGCGCGGACGGCTGGTTCTCACCGTTGGGATGCGAGTGGTAGATGCCAAGAAAATCGAGCCCTGCAGCGCGGAATTCCCGCATCATCCGGAAGATTTCGCTGGGCGCAATCTCGTAATTCTTCGCGGGATCGCTCGCCACGTTCTCCGCCGGAAAAACGTGCGTGATCACGCCGTCCCGCCCCGCCAGCAGCCCGCAGCATTCTGTCCGAGAATCATGCCGAGCGTATTTCACTGCGCTCGCCAAGGCATCGGACCGAATTCGAACTATCTCCGGCATCGATCCAGTCTACCGCGCGCCGAAAAGCTTTGATTGAAGAAACGCAGGGAAGGGGGGTTGGGGGTGACCGGCCTTCGACAGTAGAATACTAATTAGGGCTCTTTAGTTTTTGTCACAGGACATGACTGCCTCAATGCGCCGCAACGCCACATTCACCGGTCTTCTCGTTTTGATTGCGTCTGCTTGTGTTGGTTATTTCCTGGTGCGGCACTGGGCCAGAATCCACGGCCGTGCCTCGGTGACGGAGCGGGATAACGAACTTAGAGCGAATCTGCGACCGGGTATGAGCCGCGAACAAATAGAAGCGTACTTGGATCGCAACGCAATTCCGCACAGCTATATCGAAAATGCCGGCGCGCCGCCGGAATCCAGATGGACTGAAATAGCCCTGATTAAAGATTCGGGGCGCTTTGACATCGTAAGACGAGATATCGAGATCGTTTTTCGATTCGATCGGGCAGGTACACTTATGGACTACTCCGAAAAAGAACACCTCACGGGGCCGTAGGGGCCCAGGATGCAGCGCCGGCAATCCGATCCGTAAGGTGCGCTAGGCCTTCTGCGCCTGCCTACGCAGGAATGTCGGCACATCGAGATCGTCGGTCGGCATTTCCGGCAGCACCTCGCTGACGTTGCGCGAAACCTGCTGCACCACGTTGGTTTGCTGCGGCGCTACGGTCTGCTCGCGCCCTGATTTCCACGTCTTCGGCAGATAAGAAGGCCGCGTGTTCGCCTTTTTGCCCGCCACTTCGCGGAAACCCGCGGCGATCACAGTGATCTTCACCGATTCCTTCATCGCGTCATCCTGCACCGCGCCGAAAATAATGTTCGCGTTCTCGTGCGCTGCCTTCTGAATGATGGACGAAGCCTCGTGAATTTCATGCAGCGAAAGGCTCGACGAACCGGTCACGTTGATCAGAATTCCCTGCGCGCCGTTGATGCAATTGTCCTCGAGCAGCGGGCTGTTGATGGCGCGGTTCGCGGCGTCAATCGCGCGATTCGATCCCGACGCTACGGCCGTGCCCATCACTGCGTATCCCTGGCCGGACATGATCGTTTTCACGTCCGCGAAGTCGCGATTGATGATTCCGGGGATGGTGATGATGTCGGAAATCCCCTGCACGGCCTGGCGCAGGATGTCGTCCGCGATGCGGAACGCCTCGAAGAAGCTGGTGCCCTGCTCCACGCACTCCATCAGCCGCTCGTTCGGGATCACGATCACGGTGTCCACGCAGCCGACCAGTTCCTGAAGCGCCTGCTCCGCCTGCTGCATGCGGCGCCTGCCTTCAAATGCGAATGGCTTGGTCACCACAGCGACCGTCAGCGCGCCAAGCTCGCTCGCAAGATTCGCGACCACCGGAGCCGCGCCGCTTCCGGTGCCGCCGCCGAGTCCGGACGTGACGAACACCATGTCCGCGCCGTCCAGCGCTTCGAGAATTTTCTCCGTGTCTTCGAGCGCCGCCTTCCGGCCGACCTCGGGATTTGCGCCGGCGCCCAGTCCTTTCGTCAGCTTTGCGCCAAGCTGCAGCTTTACCGGCGCCTGCGAAAGCTTCAGCGCCTGCAGGTCGGTATTGGCGGCGATGAATTCGACGCCCTCGACCTTGGCGCGGATCATGCGGTTGACGGCGTTCGATCCGCCGCCTCCCACGCCGATCACCTTGATTCGGGCGCCGTCCTGCGCCTCTTCACTGAATGAAACTCGGATGCTCGATTCTTTCGGTGCCATAGTCCCTCCCTCAGTCTTGAACTGTGCTGCAAATTTCAATTCCGCCACACGCGAAAATGCCACGCCCCCGCGACACTTCCTGCGCTACGCCCCAGCAAACATGCTCTTCAACTTGCCCATGAAACCGGCGGGACGGGCTCCGGCGAAGCGCCGAGTGCGCGCCCCGTAGAGAACCAGTCCCACAGCGGTCGAGTACTCGGGCCGGGAAACCTCTTCGCTCATTTCCGCAAGACCTCGCGGCGTGGCAATCCGTACCGGCAGGTTGAACACTCGCTCGGCCAACTCCGGCAACCCGCGAAGCTGCGATCCGCCGCCGGTGAGAATAATTCCCGCGGGGATCTGCGATTCAACGCCGCCGCGGCGCATTTCGTCGCGGATGAGCATCAGCAATTCCTGCGCGCGTGGACCCACGATATCGGCCAGCATCCGCGCGAAGACGGTTCGCGGCGGCCGGTCGCCCACGCTTGCAATTTCGATCGGAAAATCCTCGGTCAGGTGCTCGCGGAACGCCTGCGCGTGCTCGCGCTTGATCTTTTCGGCTTCCGGAATCGGCGTGCGCAACCCCACCGCGAGATCGTTCGTAAAATGATCGCCGCCCACCGGCACCGCCGCCGTGTGCCGCACGACTCCTCCCGCGTAAGCGATCAGCTCGGTTGTTCCGCCGCCGATATCGAGCAGGCACGCGCCCAACTCTCGCTCGTCCTGCGTCAGGCACGCTTCGGCCGCAGCAAATGGCTCGAGCACAGTGTCGTCTACGCGCACGCCCGCACGGTTCACCGCCGTCACGATGTTCTGCGTCGCCGCTCCTGACGCGGTGACGATGTGCACGTTCGCTTCGAGGCGCTGGCCGACCATTCCAATCGCGTCGCGGATGTTGTCCTGATGATCCAGCGAAAATTCCTGCGGCAGTACGTGCAGGATTTCGCGGTCTTCAGGGAGTGTGACGCCACGCGCGGCTTCAATCGCGCGGCGGACATCATCCCGCTGCACGTCCCTCGGCTTCGCGCCCACGTTGATGCCGCCGCGGCTGTTGACTCCGCGCACGTGGCTGCCCGCCACGCCGATCATCGCCGATTCCACGGGCACGCCGACGATCGTCTCCGCTTCCTCGACCGCGCGGCGGATCGAGCTGACCGCGAGATCGAGATTAACGATCTGGCCCTTGCGCCAGCCTTTGGATTCAGCCGCGCCCAGCGCCGCGAATTTCACGCCGCCTTCGTCATCCATTTCGCCGATCAGCGCGCAGGTCTTTGTGCTGCCGATATCGAGCGCCACGATGTGCCGTTCTTTCTTCGTCAAGCCCGCTCCTCGTACCGCGACCGCTTCATCATGCCGGGATGCTCAGTTCGATTTCTTCGCCGCTGACGCGGCCGCCAGTTTCAACGGGCGCTGCTGCGCTACGACGGTTCGGTCCTGATTCACCACCGCCTCGCGGCTGAATCGCAAATCCACCGACTCGATCGGTCCGGCCTTCGCGCGCCACTGCCCGATATCTTCGACCAGCGTCTGATACTTGCCCGCGAAATCGCTGTCGCCAAAATGCACGAGCACCGGGGCATCCGCCTGGCTCCCGGACGCGTCGCCACCGAGACCGGTCATCGTCGCGCGCACGTCATGATCGTCCGTCAGATCCACTTCGCTCACTTGATCGAGCGCGCCCGCGTGCGCCGATTCAATCTGCTGCGCGAAGCCCGAGTAGAGCTGCATGCGCTTTTCGCGATCTTCGAGGGCCATATCCGCTCCGATTCCCGTCACCACGGGAAAGTGAAAATTGCCTTCGACCGGACGATCCAGGATCACGCCGTGTACATCCACCAGCGCCATATCATTCGCTTCGCGAACAAATGCCACCGGAGTTCGCTCGGTGATTTCGACTTCAATCCGATTCGGCAACGCGCGACGCACGGTCGCCTGCTCGATCCAGGAAAGCGATTCGATCTGCCGGCGACGCTGGTCAATCGGTATCCGCAGAACGCTTTTGCCGCGGTCGGCCGCGAAAATCTCGAGCACGCTTGCCGGCGTCACGTAATGGTTCCCGGCCAAAACAATCTGTTCGGGATGAATCAGCGCCATTTCAGGTGACGCAAACAGAAAATGGCCCAGCTCGTAAGCCCCCACCGAGCCGATCGTGGCGGTGACAATCCACACGGCCACGCGCAGATAGGTACTCCACGCCTTCCGACCGAATTTTCGCCGCTTGATCTCCAGCGGCTTCTGCCGGCGAAGGTACTTCGGCTCTTCGTCCGCCAGCACTTCCTGCGGATAGGCGTCCGCGTCCATGGCTTTTAGTTTCGCCAGACGATCACCTCGTTCTCGAGCTCCATTCCGTACGCGCCGCGCACCCGCTCGCGCACGTCGTCAATCAATTTCAGCATGTCGGAGCAGCTTGCGTGCCCGGCATTCACGAAGAAATTCGCGTGCCGGTCGCTGACCATCGCATCGCCCACGCGGTGGCCCTTCAAACCAAGTTCGTCAATCATCCGGCCCGCCGATCCGCCCGCGGGATTCTTGAAAATGCACCCCGCGCTCTTCTGATTCAGCGGCTGGCTCGCCCGGCGCTTTTCGTTGCACACTTTGATGCCTGCAATAATTTCTTTGTACGGCTTCGACGGCAGCTCGAGCTTCACGCGCAGCATCAGGTCATCCGGCGCGAACGACGTGTGCCGGTAGTCGAAACGAATGTCGCTGCCGCTCAGCGTCTCGATCTGGCCCGTAGCCGCGCGATAGAGTTCCACCTCGCGAACGTGCGGGCCAATCTGCGTCCCGTATGCGCCCGCGTTCATCCGCAGAGCGCCGCCTACGCTGCCCGGCACGCCGATCAGGCCCTCCATGCCGCCCAGGTCGTGCTTCGCGCAGAACGTCACCATGCCTCCCAGATCAGCCGACGCATCCACGTACGCCGCATTGCCTTCCACGCGCATCCCCGGCTTCACTGTGGGCAGATGCAGCACCACCCAGGGCAGCTCGCCATCCACGATCAGCACGTTTGTGCCGCCACCCAAGAAACGGTGCGGGACATTCTCGTTCGCGAGCGCGGCCATCACTTCCGGGATGGACTCGTATCGCCCCAGCAAAATCTCGTCGGTCGTGCCGCCGATTCCGAGCGATGTCTCCTCCGTGAGCGAAACCCCCTGGCGCAATTCAACGCCAAGCTCTTTCAAACGCGCCGCCGCTGTGTCGCTAATCCGCATGGCGCGTCGTCGAAACCCTCGCATCGAGCAGCATGGCCAGTTCTTCGGTCACGCGACCCACGCTGCCTGCGCCGATGGTCATCACCGCGTCGCCCGAACGCGACTCGCGCAACATGAATTCGATGCCGCCCTGCAAGGTGCTAGAGAAAACCACGTTCTTGTGACCCGCTGCGCTGATCGCTTCGGAGAGGCGCTCGCCGGTGATGCCTTCAATCGGAGCCTCACCCGCCGCGTAAATGTCCGTGATCACGACGATGTCCGCTTGATTAAACGAGCTTTGAAAATCTTCCCAGAGACTCTGCGTGCGCGAGTAGCGGTGCGGCTGGAATAGCACCAGTAGTCGCTTGAATCCGCAGCCGCGGGCTGCTTCGAGCGTGGCGCGAATCTCCGCCGGATGATGGCCGTAGTCGTCAATGAGTGTGACGCCGGAGAATTTGCCTTTGATTTCAAACCGCCGCGCGACACCCGAGAACGATGCCAGCCCCTCGCGAATCAAGTCCGCCGGAACATTGAGCACCAGTCCAACAGCCGCGGCAGCAGCGGCATTGCGCACGTTGTGAATTCCCGGCGGCGCAGGTAGATGGAACATGCCCAGGTCCTCGCCGTGATATTTCAGCCCGAATTCGCTCGAAAGCCCGTTCAGCTTCACGTCCCCTATGATCAGATCGGCCTGGCTCGACGTGCCGTAGGTCACCACCGGCCGATTCACGCGCGGCAGAATCGCCTGCACGTTGGGATCGTCCACGCAGAGCACCACCGTACCGTCAAACGGAACGCGGTTGATGAATTGGAGAAACGTTTCCTGAATCTCTTCGAGCGAGGCGTACTGGCCGATATGCTCACGGTCAATTGTGGTGACCACCGCGATCACCGGCGCGAGCAGCAGGAACGAGCGGTCGCTTTCATCCGCTTCCACGACCATGTACTCGCCCTGGCCCACGCGTGCGTTAGCTCCCGCGTGGTTCACTCGCCCACCTACCACAAACGTGGGATCGAGTCCCGCAGAAGCTAACACCGAAGCGACCATCGAAGTCGTGGTTGTTTTTCCATGCGCGCCGGCGACTGCAATCCCGTATTTCAAGCGCATCAGTTCCGCCAGCATCTCCGCTCGCGGAATCACCGGAATTTTCAGGCGGTGTGCCTCAACGATCTCCACGTTATCGGCTGCCACGGCGGACGAGACCACGACCACGTGCGCGCCGTGCACATTTTCAGCCTGATGCCCCTCGTGAATCGTGGCACCCAGTGTGTGCAAACGCTCTGTCGTGGACGTGGACTTCAAATCCGATCCCGAAACCGCGTAGCCGCTCGAAAGCAGGACCTCGGCGATGCCGCTCATACCGCTGCCGCCGATGCCGACCAGATGAATGCGCTGAAAGTTGCGGAGCGTGACGCTCATCGCCGGACCACCCCTTCGATCACGTCCACAATGTCCTCAACTGCGCGCGGGCGAGCAAGCGAACGCGCACGATCTTCCATCTCTTGAATTCTCCGGGGCTGGTCCAGGAGGGAAAAAATCTCGTTCGTCAATCGTTCGGGTGTCAGCTCGTCTTGCGGAAGCAGCCGGGAGGCGCCCGCGGATTGCATTACCTGCGCGTTACGGGTCTGGTGTGCGTCAGTGGAAGCCCCGAAGGGGATAAAGATGGCGGCGCGTCCGGAAGCCGAGACCTCCGCGACAGTGATGGCGCCCGACCTGCAAACGATCAGGTCGGACTGGGCAAACCTCTCCGCCATATTTTCGATGAAGGGGACGACCTCCGCGTTGAATTGGCGTCGCGCATAAGCCACGCGAACCGCATTATAGTCGCGTTCACCGGTCTGATGCACGATGAAAAGCTCATTTTTTCTTGCGGCCAGCAGGTCGAGCGAATCAATCACCGCCCGGTTAATCGGCAAGGCGCCGCGGCTGCCTCCGGTAATCAGCAACTGAAACGGCGCGCGGTGCTCTTTGCGCGGCACATCGAAGAATTCCTGGCGGATCGGCACGCCGGTGACCACGGCTTTGCTGCCGAACCGCGCCGCGGTTTCCTCGCTTGCAACCGCGATGCGCGTCGCAAGTCCCGCGAGTACTCGATTGGTGAATCCCGGCTCGACATTTGGTTCAAAAACAACGGCCGGTATCCTGTGCATCACCGCCGCCAGCATCATCGGACCCGATGCATATCCGCCCACTCCAAAGGCTGCTCCAAAACTGTGCCGATGAATAATCTTCTGTGAGTCCCACAGTCCCGCAGGAAGCTTCGCCGCATTGCGCAGAAACTTTGCGCCGCTGATGCCCTTCAGCCCAGCGACGCGAATCGTCTCCAGCGGAATTCCCGTCTGCGGCACTAGCCGCGATTCCATCCCGCGTTTGGTTCCTACAAACACGACGCTTCGCTCTCCTCGCCGCAACCATTCTCGCGCGACCGCCAGCGCCGGAAACACATGCCCGCCGGTCCCGCCGCCTGTGATCAATAAACTATTCGCATCCGCGCTCACGTCTCGTCCGCGTGCTGGCTGATGTTCAAAAGCACTCCTGTTGCCAGTAGCATCCCGAGGAGGCTTGAGCCTCCGTAGCTGATGAACGGCAGCGGAATACCTTTCGTCGGCAGCAGGCCCAGCGTGACGCTCAGATTGATCAACGCCTGGCCCATCACCATCGCAGTGATGCCGATTCCCAGGAATTTTCCGAATGCGTCGGGGGCTTTCATTGCGGCGACGAACCCGCGCCAGCCGTAGACCGCGAACAGCGCCAACACGACCGCCGCGCCGATGAAGCCCGCCTCCTCGCAGATCACCGAGAAAATGAAATCGGTGTGCGCCTCAGGTAGGAAAAACAATTTCTGCCGGCTTTCCATCAAGCCGACGCCGGTGAATCCACCCGATCCCACGGCAATCAGCGACTGCGCCAGTTGAAAACCGTGGCCCTGCGGGTCGGCTCCGGGAGACAAAAATGCCTTCAGCCGCTCGAGGCGATAGGGTGTGCTGGCGATGGCGAGATAAATCAGCGGCAACGCTGCAATCGCTACCGCGGCAATATATTTGTAGGAAACCCCGGCGATGAAAAGCATCACCGCGGCGATAAAGAAAATCATGCAGGCCGTGCCCATGTCCGGCTCTTTGTAAACGAGCGCGACCATCAGCAGCACCGCTCCAACGGCTGGCAGCAGCGTGTGCGTCACGTTATTGATACCCTCGCCGCGCGGCTCGCGCCTGCTTTCGAGGAACCATGCGAGAAAAACAATCATCACCAGCTTCGCGATTTCAGAGGGCTGCAGGCTCAGCGGGCCCAGCCGAATCCAGCGGTGCGTGGCGTGCGACCGGTCGAGAAAAAACACCGCGAGTAGCAGGACCAGCGTCACCGAAAGCGCCGTGAAAATCACCTTTGGCTGCCGCAGCTTCCGATAGTCCGTGTTCATCAGCCAGAACATCCCTGCGATCCCGAGCGTCACCCAGACCAGCTGGCGCAGCAGAAAAAAGTAGGCGTTGCCATGCCATTCCCGCGACGTCATCGCCGACGCGCTGAACACCATCACGGCGCCGATCAGGCACAGCGCCAGCGTCACGCCGAAAAGCTGCCGATCGTGCTGCAGGCTGCGAGGCATCGTTTATCCTTTGTGGGTCGCGGTAGTTGCGGCCGACCCATTTCCAAGCTTGGCCACTAGCTGTTTGAACTCGCGGCCGCGATGCTCATAGTTCTCGAACTGATCGAAGCTCGAGCATGCCGGAGCGAGCAGCACCACATCGCCCGGCCGTGCGCGGTCAGCCGCAATCTCGATCGCGCGCTCAAGCGTCCCCGCATGAACGCACGCTATAGCGTCGCCTAGATCCGCCACGATCTTCTCGGCGGCCTCGCCGATCAGCAGCGCTACGCGCCCACGCGCGCGTAGCGCGTCGCGCAGCGGCGTGTACGGGCTGCCCTTGTCCTTGCCGCCCAGTATCACGACCAGCGGCTCCGGAAAGGCCTCAATCGCCTTTAGCGCGGCGTCCACGTTCGTTGCTTTTGAGTCGTTGTAGTATTTGACGCCGCCGATCTCGCCGACGAATTCCAGCCGGTGCTCGACTCCGCGAAACGTCTTCACGCCGTTCGCAATCGCAGCCGGCTCCGCTCCCGCCAGATACGCGGCTGCGCAAGCCGCGAGCACGTTTTCAACGTTGTGCTCTCCGCGCAGCGGAATCTCGCTTCGGCGCCCCACCACAGTCTCCGAGCCGTCGTGACGGAAAATGATCTGGTCGTCCAGCAGGAACGCACCTTCTGCGACGCGCTTCTGCCGACTGAACCAGAACACGTGCGATCGCGACGGCATCCGCTTCGTCACCTCGGGGTCGTCCGCATTCAAAATCGCGAAATCACGATCCAGCTGATTCTCGAACAGCCGCATTTTCGCGGCTGCGTATTCCTCAAACGACGCGTGCCGGTCCAGATGATCCGGCGTCAGATTCAGAAGTACGCCAATCTCGGGGCGAAACGCCTCAATCGTCTCCAGTTGAAAGCTACTGACTTCGGCCACAGTGACCGTCGAATCCGTTGACGTTTCGACCAGCGAAATCAGCGGCGCTCCGATGTTTCCACCCACAAGTGTCGGGACACTCGCAGTTTCCAGAATGTGCGCCACGAGCGATGTCGTCGTCGTTTTCCCATTCGAGCCGGTGATCGCCACCAGCTTCCCGCGCAGGAATCGCCACGCGAGCTCGGTCTCGCTCCACACCGGAATTCCTCCGGCGCGCGCGAGCACCAGCGACGGCAGCTTTGCCGGCACCCCGGGGCTGACCACAATCAGATCTTGCGCGAGGAACGCTGACGCCGGATGGCCGCCCAGCTCCAGTTTCACTCCCGCCGACCGCAGCCGTGCGGCGGTTTCACCCAGCGCGCTCTCCGATTTCTCGTCCGTCGCCGTCACCGTAGCGCCATACCCCGCGGCGAACAGCGACACGGCCACGCCCGTGCGCGCAAGCCCCACAACCAGCACGCGCTTGCCTGCGAAATCGAATCCCGGTCTCAACTCAGCTCACCTCAATTTCAGAGTCGTCAGCGAAAACAGCGCGAACACCAGCGCCAAAATCCAGAACCGCACGATGATTTTCGATTCGCTCCAGCCCATCAGCTCGAAATGGTGATGCAGCGGCGCCATCCGAAAAACGCGTTTCCCGGTCAGCTTGAACCATCCGACTTGGATGATCACGGACATCAGTTCGAGAATAAAAATGCCGCCGATCGAAAGCATTAGAATTTCCTGCTTCAGAATCACCGCGACCGTCCCAATTGCTCCGCCGAGCGCGAGCGAACCCACGTCGCCCATGAACACTTCCGCGGGATGCGCGTTGTACCAGAGAAATCCCAACGAAGCGCCGGCCAGCGAGCCGCAAAAAATCGTCAGCTCGGCGGCGTCCGGAATCTTCTGAATGTCGAGATATTCTGCGAACCGCGCGTTGCTGGAAAGATACGTGATCATCGTCAGCGCCACCGACGAAATCAGCACGCAGCCGATCGCCAGCCCATCAAGTCCATCGGTCAGATTCACTCCGTTCGATAGCCCTGCAATCACCAGAATCAGAAACAGGACGAACGGAACGAACGCCAGCGCCCACGTGTATCTGTGGTCGAGCAGCGAATCAATCACCAGGTCCGGATGCAGCCGCTTCAGGAACGGCACGCTCAATTGCGTCGAGTATTTGTTCTTGGCCTCGAGCCCGATAAGCACCGCGCCCACAAACGCGCACGTCAGCGCCTGCAGCGCGAATTTTCCGCTCGCGGTCAGTCCCTTGTTGTGCTTCCGCACAACTTTGCTGTAATCGTCTATGAACCCGATCGTTCCAAACGCCAGCGTGGCGGCCAACGCCAGCACCACATACGTGTTCCGCAGGTCGGCCCACAGCAGCGTAGGGATCACGATCGCGGCGACGATCAGAACACCGCCCATGGTCGGCGTTCCCGCCTTCGCTTGATGTCCCTTAGGCCCCTCTTCTCGAATGTACTGCTTCACCTGCAGCGCGCGCAGCCGTTCGATCATCCACGGTCCCAGCAGCAGCGACAGCACGAGCGCCGTCAGGCTCGCCACGGCGGTCCGCACCGTGATGTAGCGAAATACGTTCAGCGCGCTGAAATGCCGCCGCAGCCCGAAGAAGAATAGGTAATAGAGCATTTCAGTTGCGGCCTTTTCGGCCTGCTTCCAGCGGTTCGGGCGCGGGCTTTGTGCTTACGCGCTGGTGCCGCGCATCTATCGCTTCCAGAATTCTTTCCATTCGCACGCCGCGCGAGCCTTTCAGCAGGAGCAAATCTCCCGGCGCGATAAACGACTCGAGAAATTTCGATGCCTCCTGCGAATTCTCGAAGAAAACGGCTTGCTCTCGCGGATGCCCCGCCTTGATCGCCGCGTCCACCAAATCAGCGGCGTATCCCTGCACGCCAAATATCCAGTCAATCTTGCCCAGCCCCGCGGCGGTGTACCCGCATTCGCGGTGCAACTCCTCCGACGAGTCTCCAAGCTCCAGCATCTCGCCCGCGGCCACGATGCGACGTTGATATCCGGGCGTCGCCGCAAGCAGTTGTGTCAGCGCGCTCAACGCCGTCGGGCTCGAGTTATATGTATCGTTGATCACCGTAAATCCGTCGTCGAAGCGCACGACTTCGCCGCGTTTGTCGGCGGGCGTGAGCGACGGAAAAACTTCTTTCGCTTCTTCCGCGCCAATTCCCCAAACGCTTGCCGCCGCCAGCGCTGCCAATGCGTTCATCACGTTGTGCCGTCCGATCAGCGGCAATTTCAGCCGCGTTCGACCGGCGGACGAGACAAAATCGAACGCCGATCCTTCGATGCCATGCTCTTCAATCGCTTCCGCCCGAAACTCCGCCTGCGCGCTCGTGCCAAACCGAATCACCGGCCCTCGCGCAACTTCTGCAAACTTCGTGACACGCTCATCATCCGCGTTCAATACCGCTGTCGCGGCGGGCCACGCCAGATTCTCGATCAGCTCGCGCTCCGCCAGCGCAATCTCCTCGATCGAAGAAAAAAACTCCAGATGCTCGACCGCGACTCGCGTCACCACCCCGACTTCCGGCGACGCAATCTGCGCAAGCTTCGCCAGCTCCCCCCGATGCGACATTCCCAATTCCACCACCGCGGCGCCGTGCTCCCCGTCAATCTTCAGCAGCGTCAGCGGCAGACCATATTCGTTGTTCAGGTTTCCCAGCGTCTTCAGCACGCGGAACCGCGCGCCCAGAAGCGCGGCCAGAATCTCTTTTGTGGTCGTCTTCCCCACGGACCCGGCAACCGCCCCGATGATTCGCCCCGGCTTTCCCTTCCGCCATATCTCGCACGCCCGGAAGGCCAATCGCTGCAGAGCCTCGAGCGGATCGTCCACCGCAAAGAGCTTTGCCTGGATTTCGGCCGAGTACTCTTTGAATCGCTCTCGCGCCACCACCCCGGCCGTAGCGCCCCGGTCCAGCGCCCCGCCGACAAAACCGTGTCCATCGTGACGCGGTCCGCGTATGGCGATAAACAGTTCCCCGGACTGCACAGTTCGCGAGTCAATCGAGACGCCGGCCACCCGGGCCACGGGGTCGAGCCCTGTGGGGCGTGCGACGCCCAACGCATCGGCCAATTGATCCGCGGTCCACTGCATCGCATCTCCAGGGGGCGTGGCGTCGCTGCCCTCGCTATTTGCCTGCTGACCTCTTCGTATAGCCCTTGCGGCGCAGGATTGCCCGCGCCCGCTCGCGGTCATCGAACTCGATCGTCCCGTCCCGCAAGACTTGGTACGTTTCGTGTCCTTTGCCCGCCAGCAGCACCACGTCGCCCGGTCGAGCCTCTTCCAGAGCCATGGCCAGCGCCTGCTCGCGGTCCGGCTCCACGCGGTACTTCGCATTCACTTTCTGCAATCCCACGACCACGTCGTTGATGATCAGCAGCGGGTCTTCGCTTCGCGGGTTGTCGCTGGTCAGGACCACCAGGTCGCTCAACGAACCCGCCGCCTCGCCCATCAGCGGACGCTTGGTGCGATCGCGCTCGCCGCCCGCTCCAAATACTGTAATGATTCGCGCCGATGGACCCAGCTCCCGCGCCGTCGTGATCAGATTGCGCAACGCATCGTCGGTATGCGCGTAGTCCACGAGCACGAGGAACGGCTGCCCCTCATCAATCCGCTGAAATCGCCCGGGGACAAGTTCGAGGTTCGCGATGCCCTCTTCGATCTTTGCATTCGGAATATCGAGCGCGATTCCCGCTCCGATCGCCGCAAGAATGTTGTAAACGTTGATCCGTCCCACGAATGGCGACCGCACTTCAATATTTCCCGCCGGCGTTTGCGCCGTAAATTCAAGGCCCTGAAAGCCAAGGTTGAATTTCCGCGTGCTCAGATCGGGCACGCCTTTTAGCCCATAGGTCAGCGTGCGACGCGCAAAGACCGCCAGTTGCGGCGCGTACGGATCGTCGGAATTGATCACCGCGAATTCGGGCACACCCGTGCCGGTGCCTTTGAATAGCAGCCGCTTGGACGCAAAATATTCCTCAAAAGTCTTGTGATAATCCAGATGGTCGCGCGTCAAGTTTGTGAAGATCGCCACCGCGAAGTGGCATCCCCACAGGCGCTCCATCGCCAGCGCGTGCGAGCTTGCCTCCAAAACGGCGTGCGTGCCTCCCGCATCGCGAATTTCGGCGAACATCTGCTGCAAGTCGAGCGACTCGGGAGTCGTGTTCACGGCCGGGCGGCTGCCCTTCGGCGTGCGATATCCGGTTGTACCGATCAGTCCCGTCGTGTGCCCCGCCGCGCGCAGGATCGAATCCACCAGATGAGCCGTCGTCGTCTTACCGTTCGTGCCCGTGACGCCCACCAATTCCAGCCCATCGGCCGGATTCCCGTAGAAATTCGCTGCGGCTCGCGCCAGACTGCGGCGCTCCGATCCCGGAAGGAGTTCGACGATCGCTGGGACCTTGGAAGAGAGGTGCGCGACATCCTCTGTCGCCACGGCGACGGCTCCGCGCCGGACCGCGTCCTCGACGAACTTCACGCCTTCCAGTTTCTCTCCGCGCAGCGCGAAGAAAATCCCGCCGGGCGAAACCTTCCGGCTGTCGTAGGCGACGGACTGAATCTCTACGTCCGCAGGCCCGATAATTTTCCCGATCTCGGCTCCCGCGAGTAGTGCTTCCAGTTTCATGCCGCGGTTTCCCTGTCTTTCGCTCGGCCCACCATCACTCAAGCTCGGTTGGGGCTTCATGATCAGGCTCAATTCCCATCACCCGGCGCTGACACCGGCACCACTTCTCCCGGATGTCCGAATCGCACCGTCACCCGGCTGCCGCGCAAGACCTGCGCCCCGGCCGCCGGAAACTGTTCCAATGCAACTCCGCCGCCGATCAACGACGGCATCAGCCCCAGGCGCGAACACTCCTCGGTCACACCGCGCACTGATTCGCCCGCGAGATTCGGGACGACAATTGCACTCGGATCTCCAAACGCGACCGTTTGCGGCGCTGAGCCAGGAATCTTCGTGTCCGCCACTGCGGCTTGAAAACGAGCTCTCGCGGCGTCTGCTGTGCCATCCGACCGAGAGCTTGAGCGCGGAGTCGTTTGCAAATTCTTCGCGGTTTCAACGTCCGACGGCGCGGGCACGTCGTGCGGCTCGTCGCGATACGCCAGTACCTGTTCCGCGATGCGCTTGAATACAGGACCGCCCACTTCGCCGCCGTGGTGTGCCCCGACTGGCGAATCGAGCACCACCAGTATTGAAATCGCCGGATTGTTCACGGGTGCGAACCCTACGAATGACGAGTTGTATCGCGTCGCCGAATATCGGCCCGTCGCGGTGTCAATCATCTGCGCCGTGCCCGATTTCCCTGCTGCGGTATAGCCATCCAGGCGCGCTGGTTTACCGGTTCCTTCGAGAACGACTCCCTCCATCATTTCGCGAACCGTCGCCGCCGTCCTGCCATCGGTTGCTTCCTGCGGAGCGGGCGGAGGTCGCAGCGCTCCGGCTTCGCCGCCGTCAATCTCGCGCACAATGTGCGGCCGATAGAGTGTCCCGCCGTTCGCCACCGCCGAAATCGCCGAGATAATCTGAATGGGCGTGACGCTCACTTCCTGTCCCATCGCCAGCGAGCCGATGGAACTTGCTGACCAATTCTCCAGCGGCCGCAACAGCCCGCGATTTTCTCCCGGCAGCTCGATCCCGGTCGGCTGCCCAATTCCGAACGCGCGAATTGTGTCGTAGAAGCGCGGCGCGCCGAGACGCAGCGCAACTTTGATCGCGCCCACATCGCTCGAATGCTCCAGAATCTCGCGTACGCTCAGCACGCCGAATTTCTTCCAGTCATGAATCAGTCGCCCCGAAACCATGATCTGGCCCATCTGGCAGTCCACAAGATCGTTGGGAGTTGCCACGCCGTTTTCGATTGCGCCGGTTAGCGTCAGCACTTTAAACGTGGACCCCGGCTCGTAAGCCGAAGCAACAGCGCGATCGATTCGCGCCTCCGCTGTGAAATCGCCCGCATTGTTGGGATCAAATACCGGCCAATTGGCGACGGCCAGCAACTCTCCCGAATTCGGGTCCTGTACGACCACCGTGCCGGCTTTCGCGTGCGTCTCCTCGATCGCGCGCCCGAGTTCCTTTTCCGCGATGTACTGGATCGTTTCATCAATCGTCAGCGCGACGCTCGCGCCCGGATCAGCAGCCGATTCCGTCCGGTCGTACCAGCGGCGATGCCCGTCCGCCATCACCATCATTTTCCCGGGACGCCCGCGGATCTGTTTGTCGAGCGAATACTCGATTCCGCCGATTCCCTTCTCATCCACGTCCACGTATCCCAGCACGGACGCCGCAAGCTCCCGCTGCGGATACACGCGCCGGTTTTCTTTCTGGAAGAACACGCCTTTCAGATTCATGTCCGTGATCCGCTGGACGGTTTCCGGCGAAAGCTTCCGCGCCAGGCGCACGGGAGTCTTCGCTTCGCGCATTTTTACTTCGAGGTCTTCAGCGGGGGCGTCGAGAACGCGCGAAAGCAGCCGCGACACCATTTCGACGTCGGTGATCTCCACCGGATCGGCGAACACGGAGTCCATCGGCAAACTTACCGCGAGTTCATGTCCCTTGCGGTCGTAAATCGTCCCGCGCATCGGGCTGATTTCAAAAATTCTCTGTTGTTGTCGCTGTGCTTTTGCGAGGTATTCGCTGTAGGAGAAAAGTTGGAGGTAACTCAGCCGGCCGATAACCACGGCCATCCAAACGATCGCCAGGACCCAGATGACCAGCCAGCGGAGACGTGGATTGCGCTGCTCCATGGACTCCGGCCTACCCTGTCGGAAACGTGCTCCTGCGGCGATCGCGTCCGATCTGCCGGAAATGGCTCGCCGCAGCGGGCCGCAAACTCATGACAGTTTCGATTGAGACTGAAATCAGGGCCGGGATGGCTGCGTAATCGTTCGCGCCTGCGCCACAATGCCGTCGTTCGAATCATCAACAGGTGCGACTTGTCCGGGCACGGGAACCGTCAAACCCAGTTGGTTCCGCGCAATCGCATCCACTCGCATCGGCGAAAGCAATGTCGCTTCTTCCAGACGCAGTTTCTGGTTGAGCTCCGTAGCCTGCGCGCGCTCGCTATCCAGTTGCTCGATTTGATAGCGGATCTGGATGCACTCGAAGTGCTGCCACGCGTAGGACAGCAGGCACGCTGCCATCGCGGCGCTCACGGCAAGCCGTCGCCAGAAGTCCCGCACTTGCGCCGGATGCCTGGGCCGCTCGAGCCTCGAATTATCAATCTGTTTCACGGTGTAGTATTCCGTAAATTGACCCGTGAATTGTCCAGTGGAGTTTTCCATTATTGCCAGCTCCCAGCCGCACGCCCCTGCAACGGCTCGATCTTTTCCGCCACGCGCATTTTTGCGCTGCGCGCTCGCGGGTTGTCTCTGATTTCTTCCTCGCTCGGCTGGATGACCTTCCGGGTCAGCACGTCGAAACTTCCTTCGCGCGCCAGGCGCTGAAACGCCTGCTTCACCGGACGATCTTCCAGCGAGTGATAGCTGAGGACGATCCATCGTCCTCCAATAGATAAAGTGGCAGGGGTCCGCGAAAGAAACTGCTCGAGTTCCTCCTCTTCTCGATTCACCGCATTCCGCAGCGCCAGAAACGTTTTTGTCGCGGGCTGCAGTTTCTGCCTTCCCCTTGCTTTACGAGCCCCTGCCACAACCGATGCCAGGTGTTCGGTGTCGCGAATGGGCCGCGACCTCACAATTGCCCTGGCGATTCTGCGTGAATCCCTCTCCTCCGCTTTCTGATACAGGAGGTCGGCCAGCTCTTTCTCTGACCATTGATTCACAATTTCATCCGCTGTTAGCAGCGTGTCAGGGTTCATCCTCATGTCCAGGGGCGCCGCCCAGCGGAATGAAAATCCGCGCTCAGGGCTGTCCAGCTCCAGACTTGAGATACCCAAGTCGGCGATCACTCCGTCCAGCAGAGGCAGCTTCAAATCCGCCGCCACTTCGCCGATCTTCGAAAATTCCGCGTGCACCAGAACCACCTTTTCTTCGTAAGGCTTCAACCGTTCCCGGGCGATTTCAAGCGCCTTCGGATCGCGGTCTATCGCCACCAGACGTCCGGTCGTCAGCCGCTTGGCAATTTCGATTGCGTGCCCAGCCGTGCCGGCCGTCGCATCCACATAAGTCCCTTCGGGCCGTATGCGGAGCCATTCCACGACTTCCGCGGCCAAAACGGGCGTATGTAAAACGCTCAAAACCTAAATGCCCAGATCGTCCAGAGCCTTTTCGTCTTCCGCCGTGATCGGATTACGGTTCATTTGATCGAGGAAACGGGCGTGATTCCAAACCTCTAGATAGGTGAGGTGCCCCGAAACGTCCACCTCGCCCTTCATCTCCGCCGATTCCCTCAGTACAGGTGGAAGTAAAATGCGCCCCTGCCCGTCCACCTCTACGATCTGACCGTAATAGTTCGTTCGTGCCAGAAACTTCTGTTTGGCCTTGTTGTGAGAAGAAATCTTCGCGAGCTTCTTTTCCTTCTCTTCCCATACCTTCATTGGAAAGATCTGCGCGCGATCGCCCGCCGTGCTCGTCACGTAGAACTTGGTTCCTAGCTTGCGAAGTTGAACCAGAAAGTCCGCGGGAATTTTCACCCGTCCCTTTTCGTCCACCGTCGCTAGATAGTTGCCCCGCAGCATGTTTGCCCTTCAGAACTTCGCCCGGCGTGTTCGACCTTGAGATCACTCGCTCGTTGGCCTCGACCACCCCACCACACTCTTTACCACCCTGCTCCACTTCTTCCCACTTTGTGCCCCGATTGTAGTTTTGTTCTTCAGGTTGTCAAGCGGAATGTTTCATTTATGAGAAAGTATTTTTGGATGGACGCGATTCACGCGCTTCGCGAATTTTTCCAGCCCGAAATAGGAAAAACCACAAGCCCTTGTGGCAGCGTTCGCGCGCATCGCGAGAGCTAGCGGTCGAAGCCGCGCAAAACGCGAAAATGTTTTGTAAGAGTTAACATCTGCGACGTCAAATTTCCCGAATCGGTGCAGTTGGAAGAGACGAAAGACAGCGGGAAGGCTACTGCTCAGGAGGATTTCGCAGCGAATTCAGGTCCCGCAGCATGGATTGCTCGTCCGGGCTGAGGCCCTGTGTGAACTTGGGATCGTTCAGCGCGGCCTCCTGCGTCGAGGGGCTCATGTTGCGTAGCATCGCGAGATGCTGGTTGATTGCCTGGCGCCGCGGCTGCGGCAGCGCCTGCCATTTCGGCAGCAGCGTGTTGCGAACGTAGTCGCGCTGCTCCGGGCTCATGCGTTCGAATGCTTCTTCCCCGCTCCGCGCCTGCTCCTTCTGCTCCGGCGTCAGGTGGTTCCACTTATCAAGGTTCTGGAGAATCTGCTGCTGACGCGCCGCTGGCAGCTGCCTGAACTGCGCATTGTTCTCCAGGAATTGTTGCTGTTGTTCGGGCGGCATGTCTCGCACCCGCTCGACCCACTTCGGCGGCAAACCTTCCATCGCGCGCTCGTTCGGCTGGCTCTTCGCGCCACCGCCGCCATTCGCGTGCCTTTCGGCCGCTGCTTCCCTGCGCGCTTCCTGGCGGGCTTGCCATTCCCGCATTCGCTCGCCGTCCTGCGCCGAGGCGGACTGCG
The DNA here is from genome assembly GCA_963814855.1 of uncultured Acidobacteriota bacterium. GTDB lineage: Bacteria > Acidobacteriota > Terriglobia > Acidiferrales > UBA7541 > Palsa-295. The sequence continues at coordinate 134,686 of CAWFEL010000007.1, read as the reverse complement.
CCCACAGTCCCATCAGCAGCCCGATCAGCAGCACGAATTGTGCGAAGCGTCGCCGCATGGTGGTCAAGCCGCTAGTCGTGGCTCTCCGTTTCGGTCGAATCGGACTTCGGGGTCTCTGGCGCTTTTGCAGGAACCAGTTGCGAAAGCGCATCCATATTCGTCACGACATCGTAATCTTCCAGCACGCCGAGATCTTTGACAGCGTCAAAGTCTTGATCGCTCGAGGCCGCCACCGCGGCTGGCGTCGGAGCTGGCACTTGCGGATGTTTCGTAGGCAGCTTCACTATGAATACCGTAAGCGCCACGAGCATCGCTGCCGACAGCACAAACCGCGCCTGTGGCGCAAACCATCCAAACCAGCCCCGGCTTGGTTCGGCAGCCACGCGCTGACGCACCCTCGCATCGAAGCCAAACGATGGCTCGACTGCCGGCACCTCCTCCATCACTTTCCACAGCGCGCGAAATTCCTCGGCGCGCGTACGGCAAGCCGCGCAGCCCGCGAGATGCTCTTCCACGTCGCGACGCTCGGCGGGATTTGTCCGCTCGTCCAGATACGCGATCAATCCCTTGGAAATGTCCTCGCAATTTCTCATGATGGCCTTCCTTCCCCTCCGCCGGCTCTGACTTGTCCCGCAGGCTGGGTCACCAGCGGCGCCAGTTGCACCCGCAAACTCTCGTAAGCGCGAAACAACAGCGACTTCAACGCGCCTTCCGAGCAATCCAGAATTCCCGCAATTTCCACATAGTCCATCTCTTCATACTTATGCAGCAAAACCGCCGCGCGTTGCTTTTCCGGGAGCGACCAGATTGCCCGGCGGATGATCTCCGCGCGGTCGCGCTCGATCATGTGCTCGTCAATGCGCATTTCGCGCGCTGGTAATTCCATTGGAGCCGAATCTTCGCCGGCTGCGGGCGCGTCGAGAGATATTCCCATTCTTTGGTGGCGGTTGTCGCGGACCGAATTGAGCGCCAGATTCGTCGCGATCCGGAAGAGCCAGGTGGTGAATTTCGCGCTCGGGGTGTACTGTTTCCGCGCCCGGTAGACTCGCAGAAAGACTTCCTGCGCCAGGTCTTCCGCCGTCGCCGTGTCCCGCACCATGCGGTTCAGGAAATTGACCAGCGGCGAGCGATACTTCTGCAATAGAAAGTCAAAGGACGCTTCGTCCCCTGCCTTCACGTCCAGCATCAGTTGGACGTCGCTTCGAGCCATAGCCTCCACAGTCTATCTAACACCAGCCCCACCATAAAGTTGCGCGTCCTCTGCTTGTTCCAGGCCCGATATGGTCCGCACCGGCCGGCAGCCGAGTATCCCGTATATCCCTGCAATTAAATAACTTAAGTGAATGCATAAATCGCGAGATGGTTTCGTAGGGGCGCAGCATGCTGCGCCCGGCAAACTTGCTCGGCAAACCCCTGCCATCCATCGCCGCCTGTCCCTCGCGGAATGGTGCCTCCTCTAATATGATGCCGGACGCCTTCCCCATTGCACATAATCCCAATCCATCGTAATCAATACTCCTTGGATCCCACCGCCACGGCCAATCGCGCTCCCGCCGCCCAACCGTCCGTCCCCGCCGTCACGGTCTGGTTCATGGCGGCCAGCACGGGCGTGATCGTTGCCAACGTCTATTACATCCAGCCGCTCCTGGCTGATATCGCTCGCACATTTGGTCTCAGCGTCACCAAGGCCGGCTTTGTGGCCATGCTCACGCAGGTGGGAACTTCGCTCGGCATGCTCCTCTTCGTTCCGCTTGGGGACACCAAGGAGCGGCGGTCGCTGATCACCGTTCTGCTGGTCTGCGCGGCGATATCGCTCGCATTCGTCGCCACAGCCCGCAACGCGGTGTGGCTCGCCGTGGCTTGTTTCGTCGTCGGCGCGATGGGTGCGTCAGTTCATCTGTTCCTGCCGTTTGCTGCGCATCTGGCTGCACCACACGAGCGTGGGCGCGTGGTAGGCACAGTTTTCAGCGGCATCCTGCTGGGGATTCTGCTGGCGCGTACCTTCAGCGGAATCGTAGGAGCGCACTTGGGCTGGCGCGCGGTCTACGCCATCGCCGCCGTGATGATTTTGTGCATCGCGATTCTGGTTCAGTTCATGCTTCCGCACAGCAAGCCAGCCGTTGAGCTTCCTTATTTCGCTCTGCTCAAATCAACGGTGAACCTGATTCGCACTTACCCGCAGCTTCGCGAATCAGCATTCCTGGGCGCGTCGCTTTTCTGCTGCTTCAGCGCGTTCTGGACGACCCTCGTGTTCCTGCTTGAAACGCCGCCGTACCACTATGGCAGCCAAGCCGCGGGACTTTTCGGTCTAGTGGGCGCGGCCGGAGCCGCAGGCGCACCGCTCGTCGGGCGCTTCTCCGATAAGCACGGCCCGCGATTCGCCGTCGGCGCCGCGCTGCTGACAGTCTTCGCGTCCTACGTCATCCTGTGGGGAACGGGAAAAACTCTGGCTGGCTTGATCGTCGGCGTGCTTCTGATGGACGTGGGCGTCCAGGCCGGCCACGTCGCCAATCAAACGCGCATCTATAGCCTCGCTCCGGACGCACGCAGCCGCCTCAACATGTTCTACATGGTCTGCTATTTCGCAGGCGGGGCCGCAGGCTCATTCCTCGGCGCCTATGCATGGCGCCTGCGAGGCTGGTCCGGCGTCTGTGAGTTTTGCCTCGCGGTAATGCTCATAGCGCTCGTGCGATTCGCCGCCGCCCACAAGGTGGTTTCGTAGGGGCACGATACATCGTGCCCGGCGCACATTCTTGGCGCGATCATCACCACCCGCCGCGATCGTCCGCTACCGCCCGAACTGCCGCAAATGATGATCGGCGTGCAAATATCCCCACCGCAGCCATTCCCACTTGCTCATCCGCCCGAAAAACGGATGCGCGATCGAAATTTCACGCGCCTCGTCGCAAAATCGCTCGAACACGCGGATCAGTTCCGCGCGGTCGCTCTCGAACTCAACCGGCGGCGTGCCCCCAACTCCCTGCTCCACCTCAGGTGGCGTTGGCGTGCCCTGCGGCCATTTCATTGGCGCCCGCAGGGCAAGCCATTTCATAACCGTCCTCTGCAGAAATCCCGTCGAGGAGCTCACACTTCTCTCACCAAGCGCCACGAGGTACGAATCGCACAGATGACAAACCATCCGATGCGCCGACATTTTTCCCCATAACTTCTGGTCGGCCGGCGTAAGTGCGGACATTCGCGCGGAAATCGCTTGGCGCTCGGCAGCCGATTCAAGCGTTCGCATAAGTCGTCGAACATTCCAATCTAAACGTGAAAAATTGCCTTGAGCGTCACCAGAATAGCGACGCCGAGAAAAACCAGCAGCGCCATGCCGACGCCCGGCTCGCGATTCACTTCGGGGATCAGGTCCGACGCCGCAACATACAGCGTCACGCCCGCCGAAAACGGCAGCGCATCTGCCACCGTACTTCGCAACACGAACATAAGCGCCATGCCCAGCAACGTCGCCGCCCCCAGAATCGCCGAGGACGCGAACGCTGCCCTGCGGCTCTGTCCGCTGGCCAGCATCAACGACGCGACCGTGAATCCCTCGGGGATTTTATGCAGGAAAATCGCCACGAAAATTACGCCGCCGAGCCAGTTCGAGACAAGCAGCCCGGACGCAATCGCGACGCCATCGAAGAACGTGTGAATCACCAAGCCAAGCAGCGCCGCATAGCTCGCATGCGCGTGCGAAATTTCCTCGTGGTGCGTCTCTTCGCCAAAATGAAAATGCGGCGCCAGGGTGTGCTCGAAAAAATGCACCAGAAAATATCCGGCCAGGACGATTACGAAGACCGCGTTGGTACTGTGGAAAAATACCGAGGAGGAATCGCTGCGAAGCTTCACCGACTCCGGAATCATTTCAATCATCGCAGTCGCCAGCATGAAGCCGGCGCCCAGCGCGACGAAATATTTCAGGTAATGCCGCGACCATTGCCGGTGCGACACCAGCAACCCGCCCAGCAGATTGGCGCCCGCCGCCACAATTCCCAGCAGCAGCGCCAGCAAAATTCGAGTTGCCTCGGGCGAATGCATCGCAGCTACCCGCCGTGCCGGAACAAAATCACATCGCCGTCCTGCACGATGTACTCTTTCCCTTCCAACCGCACCTGCGCCTTCTCTCGCGCCGCCGCGAAGCTACCTGCCTTGAGCAGGTCTTCCCACTTCACGACATCCGCCTTGATGAAATTCTTTTCGATGTCGCTGTGGATCGCGCCCGCGGCCTTCTGCGCGCTCATCCCGCGCTCAATCGTCCACGCGCGGCATTCCGGCTCGCCGCAAGTGAGAAACGAAATCAGTCCCAGCAAACGATAGCTCGCCTCGATCAGCCGGTCGCGCCCCGATTCCGCGAGGCCGTACGCCTTCATCATCTCCGACGCTTCCGCATCGTCCAGCTCCGCAAGCTCCGCTTCGATCTTGCCGCAGAAAGGAACCACCGCCGTCTGCGGCTTCGATGCCAGCCTCTCCAAGTGGTATTTCTCGACCACGCGGTCAATCTCCGACGCCTCTTCATCGCCCAGATTCAGTACGTAGAGCATCGGTTTGCGCGTCAGGAACATGAAGCCGGTCAGCATCTTCATTTCTTCCGGCTTGAATTCCAATTCGCGCAGCGGAGTTTCGGCTTCGAGCGCCAATCGGCAGCGGTTCAAAAGCCCCAACTCTGTTTCGAGTATTGTCTCTTTCTTTTTCTTCAAATCTTTTTCGACGCGCTCGATCCTCTTCGCGCACTGTTCGAGGTCGGTCAGGATCAGCTCGAGATCCACGTTGACGATGTCGCGCAACGCGTCGAGCGACCCGCCTTCGTGCGGCACCGCCGGATTCTCGAACAGTCTCACGACGTGCGCCAGCGCGTCGGCCTCGCGCAGCGGTACAAGCGACGCGGAATTTTTCTCGCGATCTTTCTGCAACCCGCCGATATCCACGTACTCGATCGTCGCGTACGTGATTTTCTTCGGCTTGAACGCCTCGGCAAGCTTCGCCACGCGCGCATCCGGCACGCGCGCGATCCCCACGTGCGCCTGACCGGGAACGCTTCGCCCGGCTGTGGCGGCGGCCCGCGTGAGTATCCGGAACAAACTCGTCTTCCCTACTTGTGGCAATCCGATAATTCCTGTTTGCATAAGCGGACGATAGTAGCATAGCCGCAAGGCGGCGGGCGTTGAGTGCGGAGCGCCCATCGGCTTACAATGACAGCGACGACCATGAATCAGTCCCAGGACAAGATTCGCATTCTCGGCACGCGCGGATCCGCACCGGCCTACGCGATCCGCGATTTTCTCCATCGGAGCGATGTGCCCTTCGAATGGATCGAACTCGCAACGGACGACCAGGTCCGCGAGCAGGCCCAACTCAAGAACCTCGACGACCCGCGACTTCCCGTTTGCATTTTTCCCGACGGCACGCGATTCGAGCGTCCCACCGTTCGCCAGATCACCGAAAAGCTCGGATGGCTCCGAAATCCTTCGCTGGCCGAATACGATTTGGCGATTTACGGCGGTGGTCCGGCAGGCCTTAGCGCCGCGGTGTATGGAGCATCCGAGGGCCTGAAAACGGTCCTGATTGAACGCTCGGTGATCGGTGGGCAGGCCGGAAGCAGTTCCAAGATCGAAAACTATCTCGGATTTCCGCAGGGAATCTCCGGAGCCGATCTCGCCGAGCGTGCACGCGAGCAGGCTTGCAAGTTCGGCGCCGAAATTCTGCTGCTGCGCGAAGGCGTTCGCGGCGAGTTTTTCCCAGGGAAAGGCGTCGGCTATCTGGCCGACGGCTCGAAGATCATTGCACGAGCCACTATCTGTGCCACGGGGGTGGATTATCGGCGGCTCAACCTCCCGAACGAGGATGGATTTCGAGGCGCGGGCCTTTTTTACGGCGCCGGGGCAAGCGAGGCCGCGCTTTGCAGGGACGAGCCCGTGATAGTCGTTGGCGGCGGAAATTCCGCCGGCCAGGCGGTCATGCACTTCGCGCCGTTCGCCTCGAAAGTCATCATGGTAATTCGCGGCGAGTGCTTGAAAAAAACTCTCTCCGAGTATCTCGTGGATCGAATCCACTCCACACCCAACGTTGAGGTGATGACTCATACCGAAGTCGCCGCGCTCCACGGTGACAAGGAGTTGAACGCCGTCACGCTGAAAAGCGTCACCACGGGCACGGAAAGCGAAATTGATACGCGATGGCTTTTTCTTTGCCTCGGTGGCGTTCCGCATACGCAGTGGGCGGCGGATGTCGGCATCGTGCGCGACGAAGAAGGTTATCTCGTCACCGGCCCCGATCTCTTGACGAATGGCCAGCGCCCCAAAAGTTGGGAACACGACCGGGACCCGTATTACATGGAAACGAGCATTCCGGGCATGTTTGCGGCAGGCGACGTCCGCCACGGTTCCGTTAAACGCTGCGCCTCTGCCGTCGGGGAAGGCGCGATGGCGGTCGCATTCGTCCACCGCTACCTTGCGGACGGCTAGATTCCAACGTAAATGAATTCCGCCACGAGCAAACTCGCGCTGCCATTTGATCACGTGGAGGCGCATGCGCACCTTTCGCGCGCTGACAAGCACCTTGCCGGCTTGATCGAGCGAGTCGGCGAATTCGGATTCAAGCTCGACGAATGCGACAGCGTTTACGAATCGCTGCTCGAAGCGATCATGCACCAGAGCATCGCGGGCAAAGCCGCGCAGGCGATTTACGCCCGTATCGTCGCGTTCGGCACGGACGGCCGCTGCCCCACCCCGCAGGAATTGCTTCGCGTGAGCAAACCGAAGTTGCGCAAGGCCGGCCTCTCCCGCGCAAAAGTGGCTGCAGTCCGGGATTTGGCGCAGAAGACGATTGATGGCGTCGTGCCCACGATCGAAGCCGCCGAGAAAATGTCGGATCAGGAGCTTGTTGACCGGCTGATTTCCGTCCGCGGCATCGGCGCGTGGACCGTCGAGATGTTTTTGATTTTTCGGCTCGGCCGCCCCGACGTCCTGCCGATTCACGATTACGGCGTGCAGAAGGGTTGGGCGATCACCTACCGCAAGAGGAATATGCCGAAGCCGAAGGAGCTGCTGAAGTTCGGCGAGCGCTGGCGTCCGTATCGCACCGTCGCCAGCTGGTACATGTGGCGCGCCGTCCACCTCGCCGGCCCCGCCGCCCGAAAAATCAAGAAAGCCAAGCCAGCAAAGAAGAAGCGCATCACCACCAAGAAACGTCCCGCGCTGAAAAAGAAACGCGCCTGAAGGTTTAGGTGTAACGCCGCAGCCTTCAGTCGCGGAGCGGACGCCCAATTTGTGTGTCACTTTGTGAGGGTGCCAATCGTTTGTTTTCAATGAGTTAGATCGGAAATTACTTTGCACGGTGTGACACTTAATTGCGGGATTGACGGACGGTGGTTGGTGATTCGTGATGCGCAAATCAACGGCGAAGAGGGTCGAGCGCGATGGGATCGGGACGGGACGGACTGCTAGCCCGGTGTCGCATGGGCCTAACCGTTCGCCGAATTGCACGAAAAACGGTAGCACATTTGGAATTGCGAATTCTATTCGTAGAAATACGGATATCGCGTGGAACTGATGCGAAAGGACTTGTTCGGCGAACGGCAGGAATCGACTACATGCTGCGAGAGGACCTGCGCAGTGGAAGGCGCTTTCGCGCCGTGGATCTATGTCGCCCCTGAAGGGGCGACCCACAAACCGGCTGTGGCATTTTGGGGCATGCCAGGGCTAAAGCCGCTTTTGTACCAACGGGAGGTTTCGCGGGCCTGTAAGGCCCACGCTTTCACCTCGCCGAAAACAAGTTTCCCGGCCCTGAGGGGCTCGGCTAATTTCGGTCGGGCCTACGGCACTGGGGAGCGAAGCGAGCGGTGTCCCTACGATGAGTGCTCGCGGGTGGTGAGGAAGAGCGCGACGAGGCCGATCAGCAACACGCCACCTTCTAAATCAACCGAAATGCCATGCAGCCTGTCGAATTCGGCGCGGCGCGGATCGCTCGCAGGTGTCGCATCCACCGACACCATTTCTGTCCGCAGCACGTCCATTCGCGGAATCACGATTCGCTGCGAAGCCAGCGTCAGCAACAGCATCAGAATGACGCCGAGCGCCGCCGGCCGCACCAACGCGCGCCAAGATCTTGCCGCACCCAGCGCCGCGACCAAGTAAACGACCGCCGCGATCACGCCCAATTCATGCAGCCCAGCGAGCGTGAACCCAACCATCAGCCCAGCTTGATCGCGCGTCAGCACCTCGAACGCGCCGCGCGTTACCACCGCCACAAAATAGATGATTGACCCTACCCACGTGCCGAGCGCGAGAAACCTGAGGAAACGAAGAATGGACCCGATCATCGGGAGATTTGTTGAGTTGGCGTCTTTGAGAAGTATCGAAAGCCGATGAAAAAACCGACCACAAAAACTGCGAGCGGAATAACGACTACCGGGAGCGGATGGTTGTGCGCGAGCGTTATCAAATCCCAGCCGATTTCCGGCTCACCCGATTGCTGCGGGTTCCGCCATGAATCCACCACTACGTATGCTAGCGCGATGAAAGGGGCGGCAAATGCCGCAAGTACGATGCTCGCGATACCAACGCAAGTACTTCGGAGGATCAGCTTGAGCATGCCATCCGCACAATCGCCGCCGTGCCTAGTGGCACGATGCGCGCCACGAGTCTAAACCAAATGGAGCAACTTTATAAGCACACCCACTCAAATCAGCCGTTCAGGCATCTGGTCACTTAATGGGAGAATCAAAGCGGGGTAATGGTGGGCGACCAAGGACTTGAACCTTGGACCTCTCCCGTGTGAGGGGAGCGCTCTAACCACTGAGCTAGTCGCCCATGTACCAGGAGCTTCAGGAGCTAAAGCCCCGTGAAGCGCGAGCCGAAACGTCGCGGCTGAAGCCGCGACCTAAAAGCCTCGCAACACGAACTTAACGCCGGCGTGCCACTCTAGAGAGCGGCGCTACATTTGAGACCGGTACATTTTTGCAGAAGGTTGGATCAATTGCAAACCGCAACGAATACGAAGAGCACGGGCGCCGCCAGCACACGTCTCGCCGAGCTTCAACGTTCGATCGCGCGCGTCGTCAAGGGCAAGGAAGACGTGATCCAGCTGGCGCTGACCACGCTGCTCGCGCGTGGCCACCTTTTAATCGAAGATGTTCCCGGCGTTGGCAAGACCACTCTCGCTCAAGCGCTCGCGCGCTCATTCAATTGCTCGTTCCAGCGCATCCAGTTCACGTCCGACCTGCTGCCCAGCGACGTGATCGGCGTCAGCGTCTTCAATCCCACGGCGCAGGAATTCGAATTCAAGCCCGGCCCGATCTTCGCCAACATCATCGTCGCCGACGAAATCAATCGCACCACGCCGAAAACACAGTCGGCCCTACTCGAAGCCATGAATGAAGCGCAGATCACCGTGGACAATCACACGCATCCGCTGCCGCAACCTTTCATGGTTCTCGCGACCCAAAATCCTATCGAGCACCACGGCACGTATCCGCTGCCGGAATCGCAGCTCGACCGTTTCCTGATGCGCATTCGCATGGGCTATCCCGCGCGCGAAAGCGAAAAAGAAATCATCCGCAATCATTCCGCCGCCGGACGCCCCGACCAGATCGTCGCCGCGATGGACGCGGCCGATGTCGCCGGAATGCAGGAGACCGTCTCGCGGGTAAAGGTGGACGAGAGCCTGCTCGACTACGCGCTGGAGATTGTGGAGCGCACGCGCACCACCGAACAGCTGAGCCTGGGCGTCAGCCCGCGCGGCACCGTGATGCTTCATCGCGCAGCGCAGGCCCGCGCGTTTCTCGAAGGCCGCGATTTCTGCCTGCCGGACGATTTTAAACGGCTCATCGTTCCGGTGTTCGCGCACCGCGTCGTGGTCAGCTCGCGTTACGTCTCCACGCAAAAGAAATCCGAGCAGGCCGAAGCGATCCTCAGCGAAATTCTCGATACCACACGCGTTCCTCTATAGCCCGCCGATGACGACGCAAGATTCCACCGTCGGTCGCTTGTGGCAAGCGCGCGACCGCGCCGGCTGGCGCAATTTCGGCATCGCCATCCTGGCGCTCGCCGTTGCATTCATCATCGCGCTGTTTTCCGCGGCGGCCGCACAGGAAGGCCGCATCTGGGTTGCCGGGATCACCACGCTGATTTCGCTTGGAATCGCGGGATGGGTGGCCATCGCCATCGTGCCGGCGCTCGCGCGGCGCACGAGCCTTCGCTGGATCGCATATCAAATTGACTACAAGCTCACGCGCGACGGCGTCATCTACCTCGGCGCGGTTTTCGTCCTGGTTCTCGCCGCCGTCAACACCGGCAACAACCTGCTTTTCCTGATACTCGCATGTTTGCTCGCCGGCATTCTGATTTCGGGCGTGCTTTCGCGCGTCGTGCTCACGGGAGTCGAACTGAAATTCGATTTACCCGAGCACATTTTCGCGGAACAGCCCGTCCTGGCCGAAGTCGAGCTGCGCAACGACAAGCAGATGTGGCCGTCATTCTCTCTGCGCGTGATCGGCGGCAAGAAAAAATCTCCGGCCGAAATTCTCGCGCGTCCCGTTTTCTTTCCGTACATTCCGCGGATGAGCGCGACGCGCCAGAAGGTAGAGCTGCGTTTCCCGCAACGGGGCGTTTATCGCCAGGATTCGTTCGGCATTCGCACGCGCTTCCCGTTTGGCTTCTTCGAGAAAACGCGACAGGTGGATTCGAATCTGGAAATCGCGGTGTACCCGCGCGTCGAGCCAACGGACCAGTTCTACGAGGTGCTGCCGCTCCTTACGGGCGAAATAGCCAGCCATTTTCGCGGACGCGGCCACGAGCTGCACTCCCTGCGCGATTACGTGACCACCGATAGCGCCCGCTTCGTGGACTGGAAAGTTTCCGCGAAGACGAATCGCCTGGTGGTCCGCGAATTCGCGCGCGAAGACGAGCGCCGAGTCATGCTCGTCCTCGATCCTTTTCTCGGCCCGCCGCGCGCCGATCTCGGCCGGCTCGCCGAAGCCGAACATACCGAGCGCTTCGAGCGCGCCGTTTCGCTGGCCGCGTGCATCGCCTGGCATTTCAATGAGATTCACTCCGTCATGCAATTTCGCACCAATCGCTTTTCGACTCCCATGGCCCCCGCTGGCGAAATTATCTACGACACGCTTCGCGAGCTCGCCTTGATCCAGGCAGATTCCTCAGCCGCGGGCGGCGCCTTCCTCGACGAGCTTGCCAGCGAATCCGAGATTTTCAAGATCATCATCACCGCCCGCGCGCAACGCACTATCCCCACCGGCCTCTGGTCCTCTTCGTATTTCCTCTTCATAGATCGCCTGTAGCCAATCGCCGCCAATGCATTCGTGCGACAATACGGCCCGAATGCCGCTGAAATTCACTCCGCGCACGCTGAAAACTTTTCAGCGCCGCCTGCTCGACTGGTTTCGCGCGCATCAACGCGATCTTCCATGGCGCGCCGGCCGCGATCCATATCGCATCTGGGTCGCGGAAGTGATGCTGCAGCAGACGCGCATCGCCGCAGTGCTGCCTTATTACCATGGCTTCCTGAAAACTTTCCCGACGGTCGAATCGCTCGCGCGCGCACCGCAGGAAAAAGTCCTGCGACAGTGGTCCGGCCTCGGCTATTACAGCCGCGCGCGCAATCTTCATCAGGCCGCGAAAGTAATTACCGCCCGCCACGGCGGCGAATTCCCGCGCACGCTCGAAGCGGCGCTGGCGCTTCCCGGCATCGGACGGTACACAGCTGCGGCTGTTCTGAGCATCGCCTACGATCAGCCGTTCGCGGTGCTGGACGGCAACGTCGCCCGAGTCCTCGCGCGCCTCGGCGCGATTCGCGGCGACCTCCGCGCGCCGGCTCGCTGGCGTCAGCTCGGCGAACTCGCGCAGAAACTTCTCGCAACCAGCGCGCCCGGTGACTGGAATCAGGCGATCATGGAACTTGGCGAGACAATCTGCACGCCGCAGATCCCGCGCTGCGGAGCATGTCCGATTTCGCGCGGATGTCTCGCTCGCTCGCGCAACCTGACGCGCGAAGTCCCTTCACCTCGCCTGAAACGCGCTCCCGTGAAAATCCGCATCGCCGCCGCGATTTTGCGCGATCCGCGCGGCCGCACGATACTTGTCCGCGATCCCGGCGCGCATGACGACGTGCTTTTCTCGCGCATGTGGCAGTTCCCCGCCGTTGAAGTCGCGCGTAACCCCGAGGCGGAGCTGGCAGCTCATCTGCACGCCGTATTAAAGCTGGACCGCGCCTCGCTTCACCTCGAACCGTTGCCCTCCGCGCGCCATGGCGTCACCTTCCGCAATATCACGCTGCTGCCATTTCTCGCGCGTGTCCAGCGGCTTCCAAAGCGCTCCCGTACTCGCGTCCTCCTGCTCAGCCGCCTCGCTCAGATTCCCGTGTCCAGCGCCACGCACAAAATCGCGGCCGCCCTCTCGCGACAGTAAAACCATTCAGCCATTGGCCCTTTCGCGTCGCGCGCGCCTGCTCGGTGCCCGCGGGTGCTAGCATCGTAAAATGGCTTCCGCCGCGCACACGACAGCGCCGCCGCTCCCGGCGGTCCAGCGATATTTCGAGGTGTCGCTCTTTCTGCTCGTCGCCACGGGCGTGCTGGCCATCGTCTCCACCGGCAAATTGGATATCATCTCGGTTCTGATTCCCTCGGTCGCGCTGATTTACAAGGGCATCCGCATGCAGCGCGGGCGGGGCCCGGAAATCACGCCGCGACTGGCCACGTGGCTGGTTATCGGTTATTTCCTTTTCTTCCCGCTGGACCTGTGGGTGTTGTCGCGCGGATTGGCCGAAAGCGCCCCGAATCCGCCGCTGTACGCCGCGCTGCTTTCCGCGATTCACCTGATTATCTTCGCGACGCTCGTCCGCCTGTTCTCCGCGCGCTCCAATCGCGACTACGCCTTTCTCGCCGTGCTCGCCGTCGCCTCAATGCTGGTTTCCGCGATTCTTACCGTCGAGACAGGCTTCCTGATCGCGCTGGCCATTTTCCTGGTGCTCTCAGTTTCCACTTTCGTCGCGCTCGAAATCCGCCGCAGCTCCGTAGGCGCGGACTCGCCGCCATTCGAACCGGGCTCGCAAATGGCGCGCCGCCTGAATCGCGCTCTCGGACTCACGTCGCTCGTGGTCGCCGGAGGAGTGCTGGCCGCGGGAATCGTGATCTTCTTCATCATTCCGCGATTCACCGTAGGCTATCTCGGCTCGCTCAGCCTTCAGCCCGGCCTGCTGACCGGATTCGGCGACAACGTCGCGCTGGGCCAAATCGGCGAGATCAAGAAAAACACGGCCGTCGTGATGCGCATCCGAGTGGAGCCCGAACCGGCTCGCGCCGCCGACATGCACTGGCGCGGCATCGTCCTCACGAATTTCGACGGACACAGCTGGAGCACGCCCTCGCAAGGGCAAGTCGTGATCGAGCCGAACGCGACCGGTGAGTATTATTTCGGGGCGCCGCCGCGCGTGGGTGATCGCTTTAATCCGATGCTCTATACGGTGCTGATGGAGCCGATCGCAACGGATGCGGTCTTCGTTGCGCCGCCTCTGGAAACGCTCCGCGGAAAATTTGGCGCGGACACCATCCGCCCCGGCGGACAGCCTAACCACGGCTACCTGTTCATGGATCGCACAGGCTCGTTCTTCAATCCGTCGCACAACAATTCGAAAATTCGTTATCAGGGCACCGCGCGCATTCCGCTCATCGCGCCTGCCGAATTGCGCGCTGCCCCCGCGGATTATCCCGAAGAAATCCGCGATACATATCTTCAGTTGCCGCGCCATCTCGATCCCCGAGTCAAGAAACTCGCCGAGGACATCACCGCCCATTCAACGAACGATTACGACAAAGCCGCCAATATCCTGCGCTACTTGATCGCCAACTACGGCTACACGCTGAATCTCACCAACGCGGGCAAGGATCCGCTCGCCTATTTCCTTTTTACCCGCCGCGCTGGACATTGCGAATATTTCGCCACCGCGATGACCATCATGCTTCGCTCCATCGGCGTTCCGGCCCGCTACGCCACCGGATTTCTGCCCGGCGAATACAACGACGTGGGCGGCGACTACATCATCCGCGGCAGTGACGCCCATGCGTGGGTGGAAGTCTTCTTTTCCGGCTACGGTTGGATGACTTTCGATCCCACCCCGCCCGGAAATGAAAAGCGCGGCTTCTTCAGCCGCTTCGATCTTTATTGGGATTGGTTTCAGCTGTCGTGGAACGAGTGGGTGATTAATTACGATTTCTCGCACCAGTTGACGCTCGGCAGGAACGCGCGCGATTCCACGCGAAGTTGGAACGAACGCGCCCACGCCTTCTACCACCGCGAGCAGGCGAAGATTATGCGAGGGATTCTCGCGCTCGATCGCAGAACCGAAGGTTCGCCATATTTTCTGCCCGGCGTGCTCGTCTGCCTGGTCATTCTGCTATTTGTAATGCGCGGGCGCTCGATGATTCGCTACGCCGTCGCGCGCTGGAGTCTGCGCGCGCGCCGTGGCGGCGACTTGACTGCGTCGCTCGCCTCGCTCGAATATACGGAAATGCTGCGCCTGCTCGAAAAACGCGGGTGGAGAAAACTTCCGTCGCAGACTCCGCTAGAATTCGCGTCGGCCATTCCCGCAGCCGATCTCTCCGCGCCGATCGCGCAGCTGACCGACCTCTACCAGTCCGCCCGCTTCGGCAATCATCCCGCACCCATCGAGCAGATGTCGTCGCTCCTGCGCTCCATTCGCGAATCGCTTCGCTCGCGCAGACCCTCACGAGCATGAACTGGCGTTCGTGGACATTAACAGCTTGTTGAAGAATTTAGTTTTCGAAGCTTTTTCGTTCTCAGTTTTGAGTTTTCGCTGAGTTGTAAGGGAATGGTTTGGGTTTTTCTATCTACCGAATCGACTCGTCGAAGCCACGTGTCACGTTCTGGCGATCAGGTTTCGCAATCGGCACAGATTGTAGGCCGCTCCCGTGAAGGTAAACAACCATCCTACCTTCTCGATTCCTCGCAACTTCACTTTTCTTAGCATCCCCACCATCTTCATCCACCCGAACGATTGCTCCACTCGCTTTCTTTTCCGCTGACTCACCTCATAGCCCGCATGCCGCGTGGTCCGCTCATCCACCGCGCTTCTGCGATTGGTCGTGTTCTGCGCCACGTGCGGCGTGATGTTCATCCCCCGGAGTTCTCGTACGAATTCCTGCGTGTCGTAGGCCTTGTCCCCTCCCATGGTCACTCGCTTTCCCCGCGGGAGGGCTTCGGCCATCAGCAGCGCCGCATCTCGCTCCGCTCTTCCGTTCGCCTCCGTCAGAAACGTCTGCAGCAAGAGTCCGTTGCGGTTTTCCATCAATACATGCCCCATATAACTCAGCTTCGCCTGGCTTCCTCGGGACTTCGTCCACAATCGGGCATCTGGATCGGTGCTCGATTCATGGGTCTCGTTCTTTCGCTTCTCCCCTTTAAAATCGACGTCTCCTCCCGGTCCGGGAGGCTTGCCCGTTCCATCCTTGGGCCGGAAACTCTTGTGACTGGCCCAGGCCTCAATCAGTGTCCCATCCACCGTGAAGTGTTCGTCGGACATAAACGGCCTGGCTCTCTCCAGCACCCGCTGGAAAAACGACTCGGCGACCTCTTCATTCAGCAACCGCTCCCGATTCTTGCTGTACACCGCGTGATTCCACACCACCTCGTCCATCTCCATCCCCACGAACCACCGGAACAGCAAGTTGTACTGCAGTTGTTCGATCAGCATTCGCTCGCTGCGTACCGAATAGAAGATCTGCAACAGCAGCGACCGAAACAGCCGCTCCGGCGCTATCGATGGCCTCCCCACGTCGGAGTACAACTTCGCAAACCACGGCGACATCTCCTTCAGGATTTCATCCACCATCTTGCGGATCGGCCGCAACGGATGGTCCGCCGGGACTCTCTTCTCCGGCGAAACGTAACTGAACATTCCTTCCTGTTGGTTGTCGTCTCCGCGCATTCGCTCGCCTCCTTGACCTTCTTTACTTCAGACGAGTTTTTTCAATTAAAGTCGCAGAAGAAACGAGTTTTTCAACAAGCTGTTAATCGCCGCGATCCTCGCGGCCGTCGTCACGGTCTCGCTCTTGCCCGCGATTCCGCAGAGCGAGGCCTATCACAATTTCGCGGACACACGCACGTTTCTCGGAATTGCGAATAGTCTCAACGCCATCTCGAATGCGTTTTTCCTGTTCGTGGGATTGGTTGGGATTCGATTTGTCTTAAGCGGGGGTGCGCGAGGAGCAGCTGCATTCTTGGATCTGCGCGAGCGCTGGCCCTACTTCGTGTTTTTCGTCGGGGTCACGCTCACGGCGTTCGGCTCGAGCTACTACCATCTGGCCCCGAACGATCACACCCTCTTCTGGGACCGTATTCCCATGACGATCGGTTTTATGGCCCTTGTGGCGGCGATGCTGGCCGAGCGCATCAGCGTGAAACTCGGTGTCTGGCTACTTTTTCCTCTCGTCATCCTCGGAGCGGCCAGCGTCATCTATTGGGACGTGACCCAGTCCAGCAGCCACGGAGACTTGCGCCCGTACGCCTTCGTTCAGTTCGGGTCACTTCTAGTGGTGTTGTTGCTCATCGCGCTTTTTCCACCTCGCTATACGCGAACAGCTGACCTCGGCGTCGCGCTCGCCTTCTACGCGCTCGCCAAAGTTCTCGAAGCCGCCGACAAACCCATTTTCGCCGTTGGTCACGTTGTCAGCGGACACACGCTGAAGCATCTGGCCGCCGCTCTCTCGACGTTTTGGATTCTCCGCATGCTCCGGCTTCGCACGCCGCTCGCGCCGGCACGTCTCTAATCTCCCGACCGGACGGCTTTCGCTTGCGGCTGTTCTTTGTGCAGCGGCCACATCTTGAAGAACTCCGCGTAGAAAATGAGGAACGGAAACGTCACGGCCAGCAGTGCTGACGCCAGCCAAATCTCGTAATCGTAGCTCGGAGGTCCCGGCTTGACCGCGCCTGACACCACCGGCGCAAGCGCTCCATAAAGCAGCGCGAGCGCGACGCCGATCACTACGGAAGCCAACGCGTTCAACACGCCTTTCAACGGTTGCGCGAACCTTCTGAACAAAGACCCATGCAGCATGTTCAGAACGATGATCGTGCCGAAGATAAAGGGTATGGGCACGCGCACCATGAACGAGACCACATCCATCCCGACGACATTTACGCCGAGATAAAAGGCCAGGCCGCCGATAACCAGCGCCACGATTGTCCAAACGAACCCGAGGACGGGCTGCTTCATCAGCGCCGGCGAGGCCGTGAAAGGCCAGAGATCAAAATTGAGAGACAGGAACATGACCGCAATCGCGGTGACGTAAAACACCACCACGTTCCACGCGTTGAAAAGCCCGTGCGGATCGAGCGATGCGACGTACACCGGCGCGCCCTGCATGAAGCTGTAATCGAACAACAAACGGAAAAGCAGGTAATTGATGATGTAGCACGCCGCGAGCATCGCGAAGCCCGCGCCCAGCGGATTCTTGATCAGCTTGTCGAAGGGCCAGCCGCCCCACATGATGGCCAGCCAGAACGTGATGATCACCGATGTGATGATGCACATTGCCAGCATCGGCGGCGGTGGATTGATGCCGCCTCCTACGGTCTTGAAATGGATCACGGCGACAATCGCTCCAACGACGAGCGCCATCAACGTCAGCAGAATTCCTTTGGCGGGCTGGGAGCGCGCCCCGGCAAAGGCCGGATGCTTACAGCCCCAGGTTACGGACATGACGATCTCCATGGGGATGAAGCAGATCGTCAGGAAAGCGACCCAGGTCGCAAATATCGGAAATGCGAATAGCGAAATGAATCCCAACGAGACGGCAATCACAAGCACCGTGGCAACGATTCCGAGTAAGGGCTGTTTCATTGGCGTCTCCATGTCCGGTCCGGCTGCGGCTCGCCGCGCGCATTGCGCCGCCATCATAGGACCATTTGCCGGATGGTCAAGCCGGAAA
The DNA here is from genome assembly GCA_963814855.1 of uncultured Acidobacteriota bacterium. Lineage (GTDB taxonomy): Bacteria > Acidobacteriota > Terriglobia > Acidiferrales > UBA7541 > Palsa-295. The sequence goes on along the minus strand of CAWFEL010000007.1, from coordinate 116,730 downwards.
TCCCGCACCCCGCTGATACGGCGATCCGCGATCTCGCGCCGTGCTAGAATTGAGTGTTTCCGCACGCCGCAAAGGACCCGCTGAGATGCCGAAGGTCGGATTCGTGAGCCTGGGATGCCCGAAGAACCTCGTGGATAGCGAGGTGATGATGGGTATTCTCGCGCGCGCGGGCTACGAAATTACTCCGCGTGCGGGCGACGCGGACGTCCTCGTCGTCAACACCTGCAGCTTCATCGCGCCCGCGCAGCAGGAATCCGTGCAGTCCATTCTCGAAATGGCTGAGTACAAGAAATTCGGACGAGCGCAGAAACTGATCGTCGCAGGGTGCATGGTCGAGCGCTACCGCAACGAAATCCGGGAGCAGATTCCGGAAGTAGACGCTGTGATCGGCACGGGCGAAGTGGAAAAAATCCTCGAAGTCTGCGAAGGCGGAATTCGACCGGACGCGGACCCGGCCGGCGTGCCCACTTATCTCTATCACGACCTGACGCCGCGGGTGCTGGCCACGCCGCGCCATACCGCTTACATCAAGATTAACGAAGGCTGCGACCATCCGTGCAGCTTCTGCATCATCCCCCAACTACGGGGCAATTTCCGCAGCCGGCGATTCGAATCGGTGGTGAGCGAAGCGCAGAATCTGGCCGCGGCGGGCGTGCGCGAAATTTCGCTGATCGGTCAGGACACGACCTACTACGGCGAAGATCTCGGATTGCGCGATGGCCTGCCCACTCTTCTCGAGCGCTTGGCGCAAATCGAAGAACTCAGCTGGATTCGTTTCCTTTATTGTTACCCGAATCGCATCACGACGAAGTTGCTCGAGACAATCGCCGGGCATCCGCGCCTCGCGAAATATCTCGATATCCCGCTGCAGCACGCCAGCCGCGACGTCCTCGCGCGGATGAAGCGCGGCTCGAGCGGCGCCGCGTTCCTGAAAATGCTGGAGAAAATCCGCAAGACGATTCCTGGCGTTTCCATTCGCACGTCTTTCATCGTGGGCTTCCCCGGCGAGACAGAAACGGATTTTCGCGAGCTGTGCGATTTCGTTCGCGCCGCGGAGTTCGACTGGATGGGCGTCTTTTCCTACTCGGACGAGGACGCGTCGAAGAGTTTTGCGCTCGACGATAAAATTGACGCGAAGACAATCGCCCGTCGCAAGAACGCGCTGATGGCTCTCCAGAAGACCATTTCGAAACGCAAATTGCGCAGCAAAGTTGGCCAGCGGCTGCAGGTGATGCTGGAAGGTCCCTCGAAGGATACCGATCTCATCTGGGAGGCTCGCCTGGAAGGCATGGCTCCCGAAATTGACGGCAAAGTTTACATCACGGAATTCGAAGGAGTGAACGACGCCGCGGACTTGCCCGCGCCCGGAACCCTGGCGACGATCGAAATCACCGAAACGAAAGACTACGACCTGATCGGCCGCGTCGTCGAATTCACTGCTCCTTCCGTTGCCGCGCAGATTCCTCCTCCGGCGAACACCCTCTTCCCAATACTCGCGTCGCGCTGAAATATGTATAATCGCGCCGCTCGACCGTATCGGCAAATGTCGTGGCGCAAACAATAAAATAATATGAGCGCGAGAGTTGATCTTCATTCGGTTCCGGTTCCCGAACCGAATCTGACCCCCGACGAAATGGTCGCGCGGGCTGCGGCCCTGCAGCCTCTGTTGCGCGCAGAGCAGGACGCGACCGAGCGCCGCGGAGTTCACTCCGAAGCGATCCAGCTGGAATTTCGGAAGGCGGGATTCTACCGCTGTCTCCAGCCGCGGCGCTTCGGCGGATACGAATTCGATCTGAAAACCTACCTTCGAATCGGGATCGAAATCGCGCGCGGCGATCCGTCCACGGGTTGGTGCCTGATTGTCGGCGCGGGCCACTCGCTGATGCTCGGATCGTTCTTCGATGAACAGGCGCAGGCGGACGGCTTCGGACCCGACGGTGATTTCGCGGCGCCATCGGTTGCAGCGCCCAATGGAAAAGCGACGCCCGTCGAAGGCGGCTGGCTGATCAAAGGCAAATGGGCGTACGCCTCCGGCGCGCCGTACGCGACGCACTTCATGCCGAGCGTGCTGATCCTTGATAAGCCGGATCAGCCTCGCGCTGGACTCGCGCTCATTCCGCGGTCGCAATGGAAGATGCTCGACGATTGGGGCGCGATTCTCGGCATGCGCGGCAGCGGCTCGAATTCCATCGTGGTCGAGGAAGCGCGCGTGCCGAAACACCACGTGATCCACCTCGACATGCTCAATATTGATCTCACGCGCGGCACCCCGGGCTCTCACCTGCACAAGAATCCGATGTACGCGGGCCGCTGCCTTTCATTTTTCCACGGCGAACTCGTTTCGGTGCTCGTGGGCTTGGGTTACGCGGCGATTGATGAGTACGAGCACATCCTGCGCACGAAAAACACGATGTATCCGCCAATGATCCCGCGCTACCTGAATCACGACTATCAGCGCAACTTCGGCATGGCGCTCGGATTGATGGATGCCGCAAAGCGGCTCGTCTTGAACGCGGGCGACGTGTACATGGAATATTGCCGCCGGGGATTCGAGGGCGGCGAGCCGTTCACAATGGAAGAGGATCTCGAACTGGTCGCGAGCCTGGAGCACGGCGGGCGGCTGGCGTGGGAAGCGATTGAGATGCTTTTTCGCACGTCCGGTTCGACGGCCGCGAAGGACGGCGAGCGCATGCAGCGCTACTATCGCGACGCTTCAATTTATCGCGGGCATATCTCGGCACAGTACGAAATGATGGCGCAGCGCCTCGCGCTCGTCCATCTGGGGCTGGATCACGGAATCTCGACGCAGGACCGCGGCGCGGTTCCGCCCGGTGGCGAGCCGAAGATATAACTCGCAGAACCCGACCAATCGCTCGCGCGTGCAATGCGCCAACTCCATCCGCCTGCCACGGCACTAAGCCGTGCAGCACGCACGGGCAAGCCCGTGCGGCATACAGCGGCGGCAAGCCGCCGCACTCCACATGAGCGGTGTCCGTCGCGCGTTCGTGCTCGTGGCTGACGGTCGTCATATCGCACCGGGCTGCGCGCGCGATGCCTTTGCGGTATGCTCTTTGCATGACGGCGAGCTGCCCGATTTGCAAGAAGCCGACGGATTCGGAAGCCGACGCTGAGTTTCCGTTCTGCAGCGAGCGCTGCCGTCTGCTCGATCTCGGGAACTGGGCGAGCGAGAAATACGTCATCAGCGAACCGGCGTTCGACGAGTCCATGTTCGAGGACCTCGAACGGGACGCGCCGCCATCCGATGTGGATGATCAAGGATGAGCGCCGACGCCCGATCGCCCGAAGCATTGACGCCGCCAGCGGCTGTGATCGCGCGCAAGCCACGCTTTGCTCTCTTTGTTGCTACTGCGGCCGGCTTGGGCTATCTCCCGAAGGCGCCGGGCACCTGGGGTTCGCTGGCGGGACTTGTGCTCGCCCTCTGTCCCTGGTGGATCGCAAATTTGGCAGTAACTTCGTACATCGTCGCCAAACATGGTGACGCGAGCTACTTCGTATCGGAGGGTTCGGGACGGTTCCTGAATGATCCCTTCCTCTGCGCTCAAATTGCGCTCGCGGTTCTGACCGCGGTAATCGGTGTGGGGAGCGCGAATCGCGCCGCACAATTCTGGCAAATCAAGGACCCGCAACGGGTAGTCATCGACGAGGTTTCCGGTCAGCATCTGGCGCTATTGCTCGGGTGTGGCATCCCCGTCTGGTGGAGGGCTGTAAAATTCCCGTGGGACAGCTTTCCTGTAGGACTAATTTCATTCCGCAGCGCACTCAGCTGGAAATATTTGCTGCTGGGTTTTATACTTTTTCGGGTGTTCGATATTTGGAAGCCGTTTCCGGCGCGGCAGGCGGAGTCGTTGCCGGGCGGCTGGGGAATCATGGCGGACGATTGGGTCGCCGGGATTTACGCTGCGATCCTATTATGGATCGCACGAGCGGCGGGGCTTTAGAATCTTGGTTTCGCAGTTAACTGCGAACTGTAGACTGTGAACTGCCAGTGAAAATGAACGGCATACCGAGGATCGAAAGCGTGAAACCGGCGGCGGCGCTGCCGGGCGGCGAAGTCGCGGTCGTTGGCAGCGGCTTCGGCGCGAGAAACCATACGCGGCCTCAGGTGCAATTCGGAGTTTCCGATGCCGTGGTGATGCTGGCGTCGGAAAACCGGCTGATCGCGACTGTTCCGGAGGGAGCGACGGGCGGCGCGGTGCGTGTGAAAATGGGCAGCATCGAGAGTTCGCCATTCCCCATCGCGCTGGGCACGCAGATCGCGGACAACCTTCACCCTGTGGGAAATCCTGCGGTGGATTCGAGCGGCAACATCTACGTCACGTTCAGCGGCCAGCGGGGGCAGAAAGTTCCGGTCTCGCTGTACAAAGTCTCGTCGAACCATGTGGTGAAGCCCTACATCACCGAACTGATGAATCCCACCGGCCTCGCGATTGACCGCGACGGTTATCTTTTCGTTTCCTGCCGCCACGAAGGCACGATTCATCGCGTGTCGCCCGACGGCCATGCGATGCAGTGGATTGAAGGCATGGGCGTGGCAACGGGGCTGGCGTTCGACAAGGCGGGCAATCTCTACGTGGGGGACCGCAGCGGCACGATTTTCAAGATCGGTCCAGACCGCGAGATATTTGTCTTCGCCACGCTCGAGCCTTCGCTTGCGGCCTATCACCTGGCGTTCAGCCCGGCGGGCGATCTGTACGTATGCGGACCGACAACATCCAGCTTCGAGCGCATTCACCGGATTACACCGGCGGGCGAAGTCAGCGTTTTCTTCCGCGGACTGGGGCGGCCGCAAGGACTCGCGTTCGATCGCCACGGGAATCTTTACGTTGCAGCGTCATTCGGCGGCCGGCGCGGGATTGTCCGCCTGACGCCGGAAGCACAGCCTGAAATCGTGCTGAGTGGGAGCAACATTGTGGGACTCGCGCTGCTGCCGACGCATCGCGCCATGATTACGACGCACACTGCGCTCTTCACACTCGACTGGGATATTCAGGGGCTTCCGCTGAACGGGTAATGCGGCCTTCGCTCCCGCCCAGATTACGGGCGGAAGCGCCATCGAGCATTCGGCATTAGTCTCTGATGCAACCCCCATCCGTATCGTGATGCTGCCCACCCGGACATGGCATCGCTTGATCTCGTCGCGCCTGATCCGAGTCCCGATCTCGATCCCGATCTCTGTCATGGTCCGAGGCGCCCTGTGGCCCCGGAGGTCCTTGCGGCCCAGCCGGTCCCGCCGCTGGGGTCGTGTTGCATCCGGCAATGAGTAACCCCACCAGGAACGCACTGGAAACCAGCGATGTCTTCAGTAACTTCATCTTAATTCTCCTTTGCGGTGTTGCTCGACGCGAGACGCCGCCGCTACTAGCGGTTTGTGTGCAGCGATAATCGTACGCAATGTGGATAGCCGGACGCTGTCCCTATTCGCACAGTGGGCAAATAACGTCGAAACCGACGATCCGCCCGCCGGAGCGCGTCCGACTCCGACAACGCAGTCAGGACGCTCGCGTCGTCGCCCACAGCACTAGGGAATGCTCGAGATTCAGATAGAATCGTGGACCTCAGGAGAAGCTGCCGTGACGCATTCCGAATATGTGGCCGGAACGGCTCGCGCCAACCGTTTACTTCTGGCCGCCGACCTCGCCGGGACGCTCGTGTTCGCCGTGGGAGGCGCCATGGCCGCGGTTGATGGAAATCTCGACCTCGTCGGAATCATGACGCTCGCTTTCTGCACCGCGTTGGGAGGTGGAATTATTCGGGACACGCTGCTCGGCGCTGTGCCGCCCGCGGCTTTGCAGGACTGGCGTTACCCGGCCATAGCTCTCACGGCGGCGGTGCTGGTTTTCGCGTTGCATGGCTACGTGCGCGCGATTCCTGCCCCTGTGCTTCAGGCCTTGGACGCCGCGGGGCTGGCAATCTTCGCGATTGCAGGAACGGAGAAAGCTATGATTCACAAAATGAATCCGCTGGTCGTGGTTCTGCTGGGCACGATCACCGGCGTTGGAGGAGGGACTCTGCGTGACGTTCTCCTTACCCAAGTTCCCCATGTGTTGCGCGTCGAAGTCTATGCGACGGCCGCGGCTTTAGGCTCCGTGGTGATGGTTGTTGCCATAAGAATACGCGTCCCCCAGAATTTGGCTGCCAGTCTTGGCGGAGTCGCCTGCTTCCTGCTGCGAGTGATTAGCCTGTGGCGACACTGGAATGTACCGAGAGCGTTGGGGCAGTGAACGCGCAGGCGAGCCCTCGCGCGCTGCAGATTCTCGCGTCGCTTGCGCTTCTTCGGCTTCATCGAGTAAAACTCTTAAGACATGAAGGCTGAGATCATCGCAGTCGGTTCCGAACTGCTCACTCCCTTTCGGCTGGACACCAATTCCCTTTTCCTGACCGCGGAGCTGAATCAGGTCGGCCTGCGCGTGGTGCACAAGGCCGTGGTCGGCGACGCGCCGGACGAAATGCGTTCGTCGTTCGAGCATGCGCTCGACCGCGCGGACGTGGTTGTGTCGTCCGGCGGCCTCGGGCCCACCGACGACGACCGCACGCGCCAGACCGTAGCGGAGCTGCTCGGGCGAAAACTTTTCCGCGACGAAGAGGTGTTGCGGTCCATTCACGAGAGATTTCGCCGTTTCGGCCGCGCCATGCCGGAAATCAACGAGCGCCAGGCCATGGTGATCGAAGGCGCCACGGTCCTGAAGAACCCGCGCGGGACCGCACCGGGCCTGTGGCTCGAAGCGCGCGGGCACATCATCGTGTTACTGCCGGGTGTGCCGCAGGAACTTCGCGCGCTGATGGAAACCGAAGTGAAGCCGCGGCTGCTGAAACTTGGCATCCCGGAACGCCTCTACACGCGCGAGCTGCGCATCTCGGGAATTTTCGAATCCGATGTCGAGCAGCGCGTTTCGCCGCTGTACGCGCAGTACCCCGACACGGAGACGACGATTCTCGCGGCGCCAACGGGAATTCAGCTTCATCCGCGGCTGTGGTCGGACAATCCGACGAAAGCCGAAGCCACGCTCGATGAAATCGTCAAGCGCATGTCGCTGGCGCTTGGCGAATACCTCGTCTCGACGCGCGGACAATCGCTGGAGCAAATCGTTGCGCACCTGCTGACGGAGAATCGCGCGACGATTGCCGTCGCCGAAAGCTGCACGGGTGGATTGCTGGCCGAGCGGTTGACGAGCCTGCCTGGCAGCTCCGCGTATTTCGTGGGCGGCGTGGTCTGCTACAGCAACGAGCTGAAGACGAGCATGGTCGGCGTGCCGGCTGAACTGATCGAATCGAAGGGAGCGGTGAGCGCGGAAGTGGCGCTCGCGCTTGCCGCCGGCATTCGCAAGCGCACCGGAGCGACGCTCGGTCTGGGAGTTACGGGAATTGCCGGGCCCGGCGGGGCCACGCCGGAAAAACCTGTCGGATTGGTGCACATCAGCATCGCGGACGAGCGCGGCGCGCGCGAAACGCCGATTCAGTTGCCGGGCGATCGCGAACGCATACGCCAATTTTCCACACAGCGGGCGCTCGACCTGGTACGGCGCTATTATCTGTTCCCGCCGCCCGGACGCGCGTAGCGATGCGGCTTTTCGTCGCGTTCGATCTGCCGGATGAGGTGCGGAGGGCGCTCGGCGAATTGAGTGCTCGGCTAAAGCCGCTCTGCCGGGCGGCGCGGTGGGCACGGCCGGAAGGAATGCATGTGACGCTGAAATTTATCGGGCACGCCATCGCCGACGGCGACGCGGGAGGACTCGAGGCCGTGCACGCTTCGCTTGCAACCGTGCGATCGAGCGAACCCGTCGAGATGCGCTATCGCGACGTGGGATTTTTCCCAGATGCGCACCGGCCGCGCGTGGTCTGGTGCGGAGTCGAGGCCTCCGCAAATCTCGCACAGCTTGCGGCCGATATCGAGCGCAGGCTCGAACCGCTGGGAATTCCGCGCGAAACGCGCGGGTTCGTGCCGCATTTGACGCTCGCCAGATTCAAATCGCCCGAGGGAGTGGATGCGCTAGCGCGCTCGGCGGCCGAATGCGCGTCGCGCGATTTCGGCTCGGCGCACGACACGAAATTTCATTTGTTCGAGAGTCTGCTGAAGCCCGGCGGCGCGGAGTACCGAAAAATCGAGAGCTATTCGTTTGTAGGACCAAGGGTGTGAGGCCGGGAGCGTAAGGACGTGGGCGTGAATCCATACGGACTGATCGGCGTCGCATATCTGTTGGGCGCGATTCCGTTCGGGCTGCTGGTCGTGAAGGCGCTGGGCGGGCCTGACATTCGCTCGACGGGCAGCGGCAACATCGGCGCGGCCAACGTGGCTCGCAGCGCGGGCGCATTCGCGGGCGCGCTTACGCTGCTGCTGGACGCCGGCAAAGGCTATCTGGCGGTATGGCTGGCCGCGCGCGGGACCGGCGGCAACGGTCACTGGATGATGGCCGCGGCGGTGGCGGCCGTGATCGGGCACGTGTTCCCGATCTGGCTGGGGTTCAAGGGCGGCAAGGGCGTGGCTACAAGCCTGGGGGTATTCCTCCCGATCTGCTGGCAGGCCGTGGCGGCTGCGGCCGTGGTATGGCTGTTGGTGGTGGCGTTCTGGCGATACTCGTCGCTCGGCTCGATCTCCGCGGCCGCGGCGATGCCGGTGCTGGTGTACCTGTTTTATGCGCCGCACCGAGCGCCGGCGACTTATGTGAGCCTGTGCACGATTTTTATTTCGCTGCTCGTAATCGTGAAGCACCGCAGCAACATGGAACGCCTGATCGCCGGGACTGAGAGTCGCCTCGGCTCACGCCGATAGCAGCGCGGAATTTCCGCCGCCGGCACGCTTTTCATGCATCGAGAGTCGCCCTCAACTGCTTGTAGCGATGTAGCTTATGCGGCACCCCCAGTACGATAGTCCCGTTGTACCGGCGAGCCTGCTCCGTTAGCATTTTCATGCGGGAATTCTATGCCCAATCAGCCCCTCAAGCGCTTCAGTACGCGACGACTGCGCATCCTCTGGCTCGTGATGGGCGCGCTGCTGCTCGTCAGCGTGACGCCGCTGTGGCTTTACCATCGCCAGGCGCTGACGTTGAGCGAAGGGAAATTGCAGGATACGGAGCGCGTACAGCAAAGCGAGATCACGCGTTCGCTCGCCAGTGAGACGCTGCAATTCGAGCAGAGCCTCCGCGAACAATTGCTGAGCCAGCGGCAAATGCTGGCGCTGACCGGCTGGATACAGGATGTGGCCGATCCCTCGCACGCGCCACAGCTCGCGCGACTGCTGCAGGTTTTCGTCGAAAATAATCCGGACATTCTTTACGTGACCGCGGTGAACAAGGAAGCGAAGGGACCGGCGGCGGGAAGCGTGAGCGCGGACCGCGACCCGTTCGTCGAAGCCGCCTGGAAGCGCGGGTTTACTTCAAGCATGCAGGGCATTGAATCGCTCAGCGAACCGTTCGCCCTCGGCCAGGAAAACCGCCCGGCGCTGGTCATGTCGGTCCCGCTACTTGCGGATGGCCAATTCGCGGGCATGCTGAGCGCCGTTGTGTCGCTCGACCGGCTGCAGGCGCGGCTGCACGATGCCAGCGTGCGCGACCGTAAGGTTTTCATCGTGGACGTGCATGGGCAGATCGTGGCATACCCGGACGCAAGACAGATGGTTCCGGGGCGCGATGTCGCATCCACTTCCCCGCTCGCGAAGCAGATCACTGAGCTGCCGCGGGAATTGCGTGCGACGCAAACCTCAAACTTTCTGGCGGCCAGCACGGACGGTCGCCATCCGATTGAAATGATCGGCACCTACAGCACGATCCCGGAGCTTGGATGGGCGGTGATCGCGCAGCGCAGCCTGGGCGACGCGCGTGTGGACGCAGGCGTCAGCGAATTGACCGCGGAGGCGCTGCGCTTCGTCGTGGGCGTCACGTTCGTGGCGCTGCTGCTTGGATATCTATTCGCCGTGGGGATCACGCGGCCGATTCGCGGCCTGGTTGAATCCGTACGCGCCATCAGTCGCGCCGAATTCCACGAGCGCGTGGTCGTCCGCGGCGCCGCCGAAATCGGCGAGCTCGCGGAAACGTTCAACAACATGGCGGGCGACATCGAGGAGTACGTCGAGCGCCTGCAACAGGCCGCGACCGAAAACCGCGAGCTATTCCTCGGCTCGATCCGCATGCTCGCAGCAGCGATTGACGAAAAGGACCCGTACACGCGAGGCCATTCCGGCCGCGTGGCGAAATATGCTCTGATTCTCGGGGACGGCCTCGGGTTGAATGCCGAGGAGCTCGACCGGTTGCGCATTTCGGCCCTGCTGCACGACGTGGGAAAAATCGGCGTGGACGACAAAGTCCTGAAAAAGCCGGGCAAGCTCACCGACGAGGAATTTGAATTAATGAAGCAGCACACCGTCAAGGGCGCGAACATTATGCGTCCCGTCGCGCAACTCAAGGACATGCTGCCCGGCATCGAGCTGCACCACGAGCGCATGGACGGCGGTGGGTATCCCTACGGCTTGGCGGGCGACTCGATTCCGATGATGGCGCGCATCATCGCCGTCGCTGACACGTTCGACGCCATCACCACAAATCGCCCCTACCAATCGGCAATGGACGTGGATTTCGCGCTCGAACGCATCCGATCGCTCGCGGTGACCAAGTTTGATCCCAATGTAGTCAACGCGCTTGTAACAGCCATCGCCGCCGGGCGGCTGCGGCTTTCGGCGACGCTTGTCGAGGTCTAACGATCCGATCGGGATCGTTAGTCCCGCCCACATTACTTACATTTCCGAGATGGATGCTTGTGGCTTGCACGTGCGCCGGAGAACGAGGCTCGGGCCAAATCCGCTGGCATCCATCAATAGCTGGATGAAGTGCGAAATTACGGGCAGGCGCAAGCAGGCGCCGACAAACGCCCAGCCCAAGTTGATGTGTTCCAGTCCGCGCGCGAAGGCGCGCACTCCCTCAGTTGGGTTTCCGCCGTCCATTGGGTCATACGTGATACGCCGCAAATCGCGCGCGGGGTGGTCCTCTGCAGCAACAATCTGAAGCCCGATCGCGCGATGCGATTCAAACCAACGCCGCACCTCTGAACACGGGCCGCAGTTTTCTGCAACGTAGAGCCGAGCCGGCGGAGCGTCAGAATCGTGCCACGGCGTGTACCTGAATCTCCATGGGCGCACGTGCCTCCGATAGCGCTGCCACGGCTCGCCGAATCGAACTTTCAAATCTTCAGCTTCGTCCGATCCGGCGATTCCCAAACAGTAGAGGAAGGACATCACACCACCGGCTGCGATCCAGGGATTGCGAAGCACGCCACCCCATGCCGTCATCACCATCGCGCAGGAAAGTTGCATCGGATTGGCGATGTACCGGTAGAAGCCTGTCGTCACAAGGCGCTTTGGTGGATCGTACGGAATCGGCGTGCCCCCGCCGCGTTCCGCGAATTCCTGAACAGCCGAAACTCCAAAAACGCCGAGGAGCGCGATGCCTTGCAGTTCCAGGTTCCTCGACCATGCGGGTTCAGAGGTCAGTGCGCTCCAGCCGTGCCCGTGTCGCAATCCGAAAATGATTTCTGGAATCAGAAAGAGGAAAACACTCCCCGACAAAAGGACCTGCGATGCGGCGCGCTCATACAAATGCGTGTCGTTCAGCGTCCATCGGGCAAGAAGCTGGGCGGGAATCAGGACGAAGGTCAGCGCCGCGGCCTCGCCAGTCAGCCATCGGCTGCTGAGTTCCACAACCGGACTGCACGACGGCATCAGTACGAGGTCAATCGCAAAAAAGATCGCCACAACCCATGCGACGCTGACCCGGCGGAACGCGAGAATCGGAATCGCGCCCCAAAGCACCGCCCATCCGAGAAAAAGATCCACCGGCATGCCGCGGATTAGTCCGCCCTGCGCGTGAAATGTCCACCAACCTGCTCGAAGATTGCACAATTGGACTGCCAACAGTGATGTCAGCACCCACGCCACGGCCACGAGGCAAGCGCCAAGCAGCCTTCGCCCTCCCGGCCGCGAATACGCGAGAGCGAATGCCATCACGACTGGCAAATACAGCGACAGGCACCGGATGGCAATGGTGCGATCCATCGCCGCCTACTTCCCTACCGCAGCAGGCGCCGGGGTCGCGTTCGCCTGGATCAAAGTTTGCGCTGCGAGCCGAGCCGCGTATCGCTCCCACGGACCGAAATACCACGCCGGATCCAGTTTTCTCTCGAAGCGAAGCGTCCAGGTCACGCGAGTATGTTGTGCGTCCACCGGATTCCAACTGATTTCCGACGTGCGCCAAGCCAGCCAGTGCGCGACCTTGCTGTGATCGGATAATGCGACATAGCGCACGTATCCGGGCTGGGAGTCTTCCACGCGCAAAACCAGGTCTCCCGGAGGTCCCTCACCTCCGGCGAAGTGAATCGTACGCAGCGCACCCACTTCAAGGCCACTTCCCGTCGTCTGAGCCGGCCGCGGGAATCCCATACGCAAGTAAAACGGCAAACGCACATCCGTGCGCGGCACGCCGCTCAGTGCTCGTTCCACTTCCTCGGGCGTAGCCTTGACCACTCGCGACGCTTGTACCGTTTCGTCGCGGTTGAAAGAAAGCGCGGGAGTCACTCCCTCAAAGCTCATTGGCAGGAGAAGCAGCAGCACGAACGAGCGGGTCGTTGAGTCGAAGCCCTTGCGTCCCGGTCCCATGAGTAGTCCCACAACGGCCCCGACCGCATAGAACAGTGGTGCTGCCATCACGATGCAGATAAAGCCCTCGCCAAGGAGCACACCGGAAAGAAGAAGAGCAAGCGTAACGCCCCTCATGATCCCGCCCATCACTGTCTTGGCCTTTGGTGTCACGGCCAGAACGATCGCCAGCACGGTGGGAATGCCAACAAACAGTAGCGACGTCTGCTCCATTACTTTCCATACGATTAATCGGTACATTACGCTTCCGGTGGCTACGGCCAGAATCAAGAAAATCAATTTCCACTGGTATGAGTTGAGAGCCGGTTTCTCCATGTCATTCATTTTCAGTTTCCTCCTGCCACGGTGAAGATGCGGGCCGCGGGAATGCGTGGTGAACGAGCGTCACGCTGGCCCTTGTTCCGACGGAACGATATCGAAATCGGGAAGAAGGTCGTTGTCGCGCAATAGGTCGAGCACTTTGGTGCGGATCGGCTTCAACACCGAGAACTTCGCCAGAGACAACATCCGAATGGTCAGATCGAGCGCACCGTCCATCAGCCGGCGCGTGCGCTGTTGATTGGGGGAATTGTCGTAAATGAACAGAATCAGCAGGCCCATTTGAAAAGCCCAAAGCGCGACGGGCAACAACTGACGCAAGTCCTTCGGCAACTTTTCATCGCCGATGGCGCGGTTGAAGACCTCAATGCTCTCACGGCGAATGTGCGCTGTTCCAGGGCCGAGACACGACAGAGGATGATCGGGTTCGCCGGTATAGCGGAATACCACGCCGAGTAGTTTGCGGTCGTTCTGCAGGATGTCCAATTTTGACTGCATCGCGAACTGAATCCGTGCCCTCAAATCCAGCTTCCCATCGGCCAAGGCCACGCGCACGCGGCGGTTGTGCTCCGCCTGCACGACTTCGTAATAGGCCTGAATGATGGCTTCCTTGCTGGGAAAGTAGTAATACGCGCCGCCAAGGGCAACGCCAGCCTTGGCCGCCACGTCACGCATGGTGGTGGCGTCAAAGCCCTTCTCGCGGAATAGCTGCAGGGCACATTCGAAAATGGCGGTGCGGGTTTGTTCACCCTTCTCGGTTGGTGCATTCTTGAACATGTTCAGATTCTGTGCCAACTAACGGACGATGTCAAGAACTATCTTGAACGTGTTCAATACGGTGGGGAGTTCAGCAATGGGGAGCCGGTGGGTGGCTTCCTGACGTCTCACGGTCCGATCTGGATCGTCAGACCTGCCTGCCTGCCGGCTAGGCCGCGACTCTTTACACTGAGGAGCGAAGCGCAAGCGGCACTCTGCCCCGCGCGACCACGAGCAGGCGCACGAGCTCGAGGCCTACGCGAAATATTTCTTCAGCGGTTCCCAGTATCTTTCGGGCCAACCGGAGGTAAGGCCGTCGTAATCGCTTTCGGGGAAGCCCGTGTGATCGAGGACGACGAGGACTCCCGGACTCTGCGGCTTCAGCTCGAATTTGACGATCGAGTAGACGCCCGAGGGCCAATTCGTGGGGCGCCACGCCTGCACGATTCGCTGGCCGGGGATCAGTTCGACATTCCGTCCCACGATCAATCCGCCGAACGTGGTAAATGCGCCGCCCGCGTTCGGGTCAATCTCAGCACGCAGCCCGGTGACAGTGGCAAATTGCTTCGAATCCAACAGCACCTCATAAAACCGATGCGGCGTCACCGTGAACGTAACTTCCTGATGGAGTGATGTTCGCGTCTCGTTCGCAGCAGCGCCGCCCGTGGCTTTCATTGCCTGCGGCCGTGGCTTTCCCCAGGCCTCGGAGCCGGCGGCCAGCCCGCCTAGCGCGATGCCGAGACCGGCGATCTATTTGCCGTCGCGTCGCACGTGGTTCCCGCTCTGACGGATTCTCTCTCTCGCTCATCGTGACGCCTCCTGGATTCTTCGCTCCTACTGTCCTCGCATAACAACATGGAGACAAAATTTGATCAAGATCATAGTCTGGGAACGAGAAATATGACTACTGCTGCGGCGAACCATCGGCATTTCGGAGATGGCCCAAAACCGAAAAGGAGCGGTTCGAGTGAACGGTAACGCGATTCGTATTTTGGCTCTGACATTGCTTGGAACCTTGGCGATGGCTTTCGCCGGCATTGGCGCAGAAGGTCTTACGATCCGGGCGCTACCGACTCCGAAATTAAGATCGGCAACATCATGTCCTACACCGGCTGGGGCGAAGCCTACGGAGCAGTCGGCCGCGCTGAAGCCGCTTACTTCCAGATGATCAACGACCGCGGCGGCGTGAACGGACGCAAGATCACGTTCATCAGCGTGGATAACGGTTCGCGGGCAGGAACGGCCGTTGCGTTGGCGCAAAAGCTGGTCGAGGGCGATCAAGTGTTGCTCGTCTTCAGCCCTCTGGGCACCGAAACAAACCTCGCGATCCGCGCGTATCTGAACGACAAGAAAGTGCCGCAGCTTTTTGTTGAAACGAGCTCAGCGGCGTTCAATGATCCCGCGCATTTCCCGTGGACTATGGGGTTCTTTGCTACGTTTCGATCCGAGGGTCGGGCGTACGCCCGGTATGTCCTGCAGAATAAATCCAACGCGAAGGTCGCGATCCTGTACGCGGATGACGACGGCGGCAGAGAGTATCTCGCCGGCGTGCACGATGGACTCGGCGATAAGGCTTCCTCGATGATCGTCAAGGAAGCGTCGTATCAGGTGTCCGATGCGACGATTGATCCGCAGGTGACAGCGCTGCGGGATTCGGGAGCGGACGTCTTCCTGAATCTTTCGGTGGGACCGTTCGCAACGAAGGCGATTCGCAAGGCTTACGAATTGGATTGGCATCCGTTGCAATTCATTCCCAACGCTTCGCTATCCACTGCCGCATTTCTCGATCCCGCGGGGCTCGAGAAGGCGCAGGGAATCATCACCAACGCCCGATCCAAAGGCTGGTTGGAGCCGCAAACGCGAAGCGATCTCGCGGTGCGGGAATTCGTGGACTGGATGGCGAAGTACAATCCGCAGGCCAGTCTCCGGGACCAAAACAATGTGGCGGGCTACGAACGCGCGGAGGCTCTAGTCGCCGTTCTGAAACAATGCGGCGACAATCTAACGCGAGCCAACGTGATGAAGCAGGCCGCCAATCTCAACTTGGAAATTGGGATGTTGCGTCCCGGGATCAAAATCGAAACGACCCCGAACGATTATCAACCCATTCACCAACTGTTTCTGATGCGGTTCGACGGCCAAGGGTGGGTTCCGTTTGGAGGCATTATCGGCGACTAATCGCCCGGTGATTGATCGTCGTTCCCTGCATTTCCCCTGCTAAAATGGACCGCTTCACTGACACGCGAGAAATCATATGATTTCACTCTTCGGCAAATCGGGGGCTTCCCTTCTCGACCGGCTCAAGCAGTCGGTCGGAAAGACGCGCACCGAGCTGGCGGCGCGCGTCGAGCAGTTGCTGACGGGCAACCGGCCCGTTGATCCCGACCTGCTGAAGCAGTTGGAATCCGCGCTGTTAAGCGCCGATATCGGCGTGCGCACCACCAAGGAAGTGCTGGCGTCGCTGCGCGCACAGGTGAACGAGCACAAAATCTCTGACGCGACAGCGCTCAGAGAAGAATTGAAGCGCCAGATTGTAAAGATCCTGGTCGCGTCCGATAACAGCTCAGGCAGCGGCTTGACGGGCGCGCCCGGCGGCGCATCTACAGGCGTCCCGCGCGTCCTCTTCGTCGTGGGCGTGAATGGCACTGGAAAAACGACCACGATCGGCAAGCTTGCGAATCGCCTGAAGAAAGATGGCGCGAGCGTGGTGCTGTGCGCAGCGGACACGTTTCGCGCTGCGGCGATCGAGCAGCTTGAAGTATGGGCGAAACGCTCGGGCGTCGAAATCGTCAAGCAGAAATCCGGTGCCGATCCATCCGCGGTAATTTTCGACGCGCTCTCGGCCGCGCAATCGCGTTCCGCCGACGTGGTGATCGTGGACACCGCCGGCCGCCTGCACACCAAATCAAATCTGATGGCCGAGCTCGACAAAATGAAACGCACCGCCGCGAAAGTCGTGCCCGGCGCGCCGCACGACGTGTTGCTGGTTCTCGACGCAACCACGGGACAGAATGGCCTGAACCAGGCACGCGAATTCTGGAGCCATGCGGGAGTCACAGGCATCGTGCTGACCAAGCTCGACGGCACCGCGAAAGGCGGCATCGTCGTGGCCATCGCACACGAGCTGAATTTGCCGATCCGATTCGTCGGCACCGGCGAGCAGATTGACGACCTCGTTCCATTTGACGCACAAACCTATGTCAACTCCATCTTCGACTGACGATCGCCCGTCGCACTTTTTGTGGATGGTGACCGCACTCAGGCTCGCCCACGATGCGAACGCGCTCGCCCATCCGAATCCGCGCGTCGGGGCAGTTGTCGTCAAGGAGGGCGAGATAGTCGGCGAGGGCGCTCATGAATACGACAAGCTCGATCACGCCGAAACCGTCGCGCTGCGGCAGGCCGGTGAAAAGGCGCGCGGGGCCACTCTCTACGTCACGCTGGAGCCCTGCTGCACGACCGGCCGCACAGGGCCTTGCACGAATGCAATTATCGAGGCGGGCGTGACGCGCGTAGTCGCGGCGATGATGGATCCGAATCCCGCGGTGGCGGGTCGTGGATTCGCAGAGTTGAAACGCGCGGGCATTCAAGTCACGGTTGGAGACGAGGGTGATAGCGCGCATCAACTGAACGAAGACTTCGCGAAATGGATTCGCACCGGGCTGCCCTTCGTAACGTTAAAGACCGCGATTACGCTCGACGGACAAATCGCGCAGCGCGCCGGCAAGCCAACGTCCATCACGGGCAAACGTGCGCTTGAATCCGTCCAACAGCTGCGACATTCGGCCGACGCGCTGCTGACGGGCATCGGCACGGTGCTTGCCGACGATCCGCTGCTAACGGATCGCACTGGTAAGCCGCGCAGGCGAAATCTACTTCGCGCGGTCGTGGACTCGAAGCTGCGCCTGCCGCTGAAATCGAAACTAGTGAAATCAGCGCAGGACGACGTGATTGTTTTCACCGCGCAGCGCGCGGATTCTCCCAGGGCGCGTGCGCTTAAAAGGGCGGGCGTCGAAGTCGTGAAGCTGCCCGCGCGCGCGGGGCATGTGGACCTTCACAACGTGCTGCGCGAGCTTGGCAAGCGCGAAATTCTGCATGTCCTGCTGGAAGCCGGCGCGGAATTGAATGGCGCCGCGCTCAAGAGCGATATAGTGGACAAGGTCGCCCTCTTTTATGCTCCGAAGTTCATGGGGACAGGCGGGGTGCCCGTGGCGGCTATTTCGTCAAGCTGGTTTGCGAAATCGCCGGCGCTCGAGAATTTGAAGGTAAATCGTTACGGTCCGGATTTCCTCGTCGAAGGATATTTTCACGATGTTTACAGGAATCACTGAACACGTCGGAAAGATTGAATCGCTCGAGCGCGGCGCCGAAGGCGGCGTGCTGCGCGTCAGCCTCGCGGGCGCGCGCGCAATCGCGGCCGAGATGAAACTGGGCGACAGTATTTCCGTCAACGGCTGCTGCCTGACCGTCGCCAAATTCGACGCGCAGGCTTTCTCCGCCGATCTCTCGGGCGAGACTTTGCGTCGCACGTCATTCGGCGAGAAGAAAGCCGGCGACCTCGTAAATCTCGAACGGCCGCTCGCGGCAAGCGCTCGGCTAGGCGGGCATTTCGTTCAGGGACACGTGGATGGCGTCGGCCGCGTGACGAAACTTGTTCCCGAAGGCGACAACTGGTGGCTATCGGTGAACGTGCCGGAAGAGTTGCGCCGCTACGTGGCTGAAAAAGGTTCGATCGCGATTGACGGCATCAGTCTCACAGTCGCGCGATGGCAGGGCGGCGTCGCGGATTTCGCCATCATTCCCTTCACGCACGAACATACTAACATTCGCGCGATGACCGCGGGCAACGCCGTTAATCTGGAATGCGACATCCTCGCAAAATATGTCGAAAGCCTGCTCACAGCCCGCACCGCTTAGACCGCAGCGCGCTGGCTTCGTCTCAATTTCTCCGCGCGATACTCCTCCCACGTCAACAAAACGATCAATATGTCGAATACCGTGAGCACCAGCAGCGCGAAGGCGTGCGTGTGGCTGTATCTATAGACTTGATAGACGCTGAACGCGCTGAAAATAACGATCGCCAGTGGATACGCCCAGAGCTTGTTCATCCAAAGAAGAATGGAAAGCAGTGCTTTCACGAGACCGTGGGACAAAAGATAGAGCGAGGCAAACATCGGGTCGCTGGAGGCGATTTTCTCCGAGATATGCAGCAGATGAGCCGCGATGAAATCGTGAGGATCGCGCGAGAGCTCGTGCTCAAAAATATCCTGCAAAGTCGCGCCCAGCGATTCCGGCTTGATGAACCAGAGCAGCACGCCGCCAACGGCTTCGAGCAGGCCGTCAATTCCCTTCAGTGTGATGCCGGTGCGAAACGTTCCCCGCAAAAGGGATTTTAGATTCATAGGCGGTCGCGATTAGTGGTGGCGCTACTTCAGGATACTCGTAGTTCAGCCCAGCGGCGACGTGGCAGCCTCGCGGCGCTTGGCGCTCCAGCCGCGATAGTAAAGAACGAGACCGATCGCGATGCCGCCGACCGTTCCCGCTATCACTTTTGCTTCAGCAAGTAACTTGTTCGTTGAGTCAGCTGGAGGC
Organism: uncultured Acidobacteriota bacterium; assembly: GCA_963814855.1. Classification (GTDB taxonomy): domain Bacteria; phylum Acidobacteriota; class Terriglobia; order Acidiferrales; family UBA7541; genus Palsa-295. The sequence goes on along the minus strand of CAWFEL010000007.1, from coordinate 97,406 downwards.
ACAAACGACAGCGCGATTGCCATGACGGTTACGAACATAGCGACAGACCCCGCGACCCATACACCAACTTTCCCTCCGGGAATCAGCACCGCATCCTTATTGCCTTCGCGGTTCCCAACGTACGCCAGGCGGATGACAGCCGCGTAAATGTAAACGAAGGGAATGAAGTACAAGATGTTCGTCGCGTCAACCAGAATGTAGTATGCACTGTCGGCGGATTCATTGAGCTGCGAGATCAACAGAATCACGAGCGAAATTCCCGCTTGCACGAGCATCGCGATCCACGGCGTCTTCCATTTCGGGTGAATCCGCCCGAAAACCGCCGGCATATACCGGTCGATTCCCACGACGAACGGAATCCGCGCCACCCCCGCGACGGTGGCCCCCACACCGCCGGCATTTCCGAATACCACGAGGATCGCCGCAAAAATTCCGAAGACGGCGATACGCAGCGTAGTCGAACCTGCGGTTAGCGCCTGGAACACGCCGCTCTTCGGATCCACCACGTTTGCCGGCAGGATCGCCAGCAATGCCATCGTCGCCGCGATATAAATCAGCACGATGGAAATCGCCGACCCAACGATCGCGCGCGGGAATGTGGTGCGAGGATTGCGAATCTCTTCGCCCATCGAGGACGCCAGCTCCAGCCCGCCGAACGCAAACGCGATCTTCGGCCAGAAATTCAGCGTGTCCCAGTTCCATTGCGGCAGGATATTCATCCGCGTGAAGTGCGTCGCCGATCCGTGCGTCTGCCACAGATATATTCCCATGCCCACCAGCATCAGCAACGGAATGTAGGTTCCGACCCCACCGCAGTTCTGCAGCCATTTACCAATCCCCACGCCGACAATATTCAGTGCCACCGCGGCAAAAAGTAGCAGGAACGAACCGACCAGCAAGAACGTGCGATTCTGTGCCAGATGCGCCGTGGCATTTCCGCCCACGTACGAGCACATCGCCACGCTGGCCATCAGCAACCCGGGAAAATAGAAGATCGTGTATACCCAATAGGTCCACCCGGCCACGAAGCCGTGAAATTCACCGAACGCCTTCTTCGTCCAGACGTACAAACCGCCCTCTTCCGGAAATCGCGTGGATAGTTCCGTGAGAATCATCGTGGTTGGCAGGAAAAACAGAACCGCGGCCAGCACCCACAGGCTGATTGACGATGGCCCGTTGTTCGCGGCCACCGCAATCCATCGCGGCCCGAGCACGCTGGCCACATTGAAGAGAAGCAGATCCCACACACCGATTGCGCGGCGGAGCTGTTTCTTTGGATCGGATGAGTTGGGTTCGGTCACGCGGTCGCGTCCAGCGCGGGGATCAATTCGTCCTGCAGCAGAAAATTCCGGAGATAGGGATCCTTCGACGCTTCGAATTCCTTCCACGTCCCGAAGAATGCCACGCCGCCGTCCTGTAGAAATATCACGCGATCGGCGAGTTTCTTGCCCAGATGCGTATCGTGCGTTACGACGATGGATGTCTTGTGCAGGGTATTCTTGAGCTTCAGGATCAGGTCGCTGACGTGCCCCGCCATCAGCGGATCTACCATCGTGGTCGGTTCGTCGTAGAGGATTGCATCGGGATCTTCCGCCAAAGCGCGCGCGATGGCCACGGCGCGCTTCGTTCCGGTGCTCAAATCGGATGGCAAGCGGTCGGCAAGCTCGGTGACCTCGAGCTTGGCGAGCAAGTCTTTCACCTTGCGGTCAATTTCTTCAGGAGTCCCCGTGTCGTGGCGTCCCACGAGCGGAAACGCGACGTTTTCCGCGACCGTCAGCGAATCGAAAAGCGCGCCGGATTGAAACACCATCGTCACGCGGCGGCGGATTTTCTCGAACTGCGCCTCGGTCCAGCCGGTCACGTCCTGCCCGGCAACGATGATGCGCCCCTCGTCGGGTTCGAGAAACCCGAGCAGTAGTTTCAGGGACACGGATTTGCCAACGCCGCTGCGGCCCATGATCACGGCCGTCTCGCCCTGGTCCACGAAAAAGCTGACGTCCTTCAGGACGGCGTGATCATCGAATGATTTCGATACGTTTTGGAATTCGAGGTAGTGGCCGCTCATCGTCCCTTATTGGCGCTCCGTGCGTCGCGACTCGCCGCCGTCCAATCGCGCCTGAGCTTCCTCGTAATCCTCAGGTGAATTCATATTCTTGAACAGGTGCCCTTCGGAATCAAAGGCTTTCCATTCGGCGGGTTCGATGATTTCGACGCGAAGGCCTCCGATCGCGTCCTTCACCTTTCGATTGCCGAGCGCAAGCGGCCCGCAAATTCCCGGCTCGGCGCTTCGGTTATAGAGCGCGCAGAGCGGCTCCGTGCCCGTAGCGTTCATCGGTATCACGGCGTCGGCTTGCGACGCCAGAGCGCGCGCGACGGCGTATTCAAGCCACGGCTTCGTAAGATACGGCAGGTCGCACGCCACCACGAGACTCCATGGCGCACTGGACGCCCGCAGAGCGGTCGCGATTCCGCCGAGCGGGCCTGCGCCCGGCCAATCGTCGGCAATCGTGCGCAGGCCGAGCGCTCGAAACGCAGCTGAGTCGCCAACGACCGTCGCAGCGCCAACGACAGATTCGACCAATCGCGCCGTGCGCACGATCAGCGGCACTCCGCCCAATTCCAGCAGCGCTTTGTCGCGACCCATGCGCGAGCTCGCGCCTCCGGCCAATATGAATCCCGCGATTTGATGGAGCGGTTGCATGTTTAGGGTATTCACCCTGATCAGGATGCGCCTCTTGACCATGAATTCAAGCCCTAGCTTGGTTCCAAGTCAGTGCGCCAATCCCCGGCAAATCGAATACATTGCATCGTATTGATTATAAGCAAGTTACGATATGAGCGGTCCCTCGTCCATTTGAGATAGCGATAGATTTTTCTTTTACTGTCCATCAATCTTTGCTATATTAGCACTCGCTTGATGTGAGTGCTAACCACGCACCTCCCCAAGTATCACTCAACAAACCATCCCTTACCGATTCATCGGAACGGGTGACCATCGGAGGAATCGCAAAAATGGCTGTCAACATTACGCCGCTGCACGACCGCGTCCTGGTCCGGCGGTTGGAAGAGAAGGAGCAGGTCAAGGGCGGAATCATCATCCCCGACACGGCGAAAGAGAAGCCGCAAGAGGGTGAAGTGATCGCCGTAGGCGCCGGCAAGCTGAACGAGAAGGGCGACCGCATCCCGCTCGACGTTAAAGCGGGCGATCGCATCCTGTTCGGCAAGTACAGCGGCAACGACATCAAGATCGACGACGAGGAGTACATGATCCTAAAGGAAGACGAAATCCTCGCGAAGATCGGCGGCTCGGCCAAAGCGGCCGGCGGCAAACGGTAACTTCCCGGCGAGCCCGCCTTGGCGGGCCACGGATAACCATTCCAGAAAGACCGAAGAGGAGAAAGAGATATGGCAAAGCAAATCGTAACTGGTGAGAATTCGCGCCAGGCGATTCTACGCGGCGTCAATGCACTTGCGGACGCCGTGAAGATTACGCTCGGCCCGAAGGGGCGCAACGCGGTTATCGAAAAGAAGTTCGGCGCGCCGATCATCACCAAGGACGGCGTCACCGTAGCAAAGGAAATCGAGCTGCAGGATCCGCTCGAAAACATGGGCGCGCAGATGGTGCGTGAAGTCGCCTCCAAGACGTCTGACGTCGCGGGCGACGGCACCACCACCGCAACCGTGCTGGCACAGGCCATCTTCCGCGAAGGCGTGAAGACGGTCGCGGCCGGCGCAAGCCCAACGGCACTGAAGCGCGGCATTGAACAGGCCGTCGAAGTCGCCGTCGGAGAAATCGCCAAGTTCCACAAGGACGTGAAGGGCGACATGATCGCGCAAGTCGGCACCATCAGCGCCAACAACGACAAGCAGATCGGTTCCATCATCGCCGAGGCCATGAAGAAAGTAGGCAAGGACGGCGTCATCACCGTTGAGGAATCCAAGACGATGGAGACGACGCTGGAAGTGGTCGAAGGTATGCAGTTCGACCGCGGCTACCTCTCGCCCTACTTCGTCACCGACCCGGAGCGGATGGAATGCGCCATTGAAGACGTCCGCATCCTCATCCACGAGAAGAAAATCAGCTCGATGAAGGACCTGCTTCCCCTTCTCGAACAGATCGCCAAGATGGGCAAGCCACTGCTGATTATCGCGGAAGATGTCGAAGGCGAGGCTCTCGCAACGCTCGTCGTCAACAAGCTCCGCGGCACGCTGCAGTGCGCCGCCGTCAAGGCTCCTGGCTTCGGCGATCGCCGCAAGGCCATGCTCGAGGACATCGCTACCCTCACCGGTGGTAAGGCCATCACGGAAGATCTCGGCATCAAGCTCGAGAACGTGAAGGTCGAGGACCTCGGCCGTGCCAAGAAGATCACCATAGACAAGGACAACACCACCATCGTCGAAGGCGGCGGTAAGTCCAGCGAGATCGAAGGCCGTGTGCGGCAGATCCGTGCGCAGGTCGAGGACACCACCTCGGACTACGACAAGGAAAAGCTGCAGGAACGCCTTGCGAAGCTCGTCGGCGGCGTGGCTGTGATCAAGGTAGGCGCGGCGACCGAGATGGAGTTGAAGGAAAAGAAGGCTCGCGTCGAAGACGCAATGCACGCAACACGCGCGGCGGTTGATGAAGGCATCGTCCCCGGCGGCGGCGTGGCTTTGGTCCGTTGCATCTCGGCTCTCGAAAAGCTCAAGCTCCACGATGACGAAGCCATCGGCGTCAACATCGTGAAGCGCGCTTTGGAAGAGCCCATGCGGCAAATCGCGCACAACGCCGGACACGAAGGCGCTGTGATCGTTGGCCGTATTCGCGAATCCAAGGACGATAACTTCGGCTTCAATGCGGAAACCGGAGAGTTCGGCGATCTCGTCAAGGCGGGCGTCATTGACCCTGCCAAGGTGACTCGTCTGGCTCTTCAGAACGCCGCTTCGATTGCCGGCCTGATGCTCACGACCGAAGCTCTGATCGCGGACATCAAGGAAGAAACAAAGGCGGGCGCTGGCGCGGGCGGCGGTGGCGGAATGCCCGGCGGCGGTGGCGGCATGGGCGGGATGTACTAAACCCAGTCAGCCTCACAAAACTCAACTGAACAAAAAGGGCGTCCCGATGCGATCCATCGGGGCGCCCTTTTGATTTTGAGACCTACTGTTTTGTCGCGGAAATGTGGCTGGTCGTACCGGCCAGCAGATTGTGTCCGGTAATGTTCATGGTCTTGCCATCGGACATAACCGTGAATTGGCCGGTTGAGATCGGCTTTCCGTCGCGCTTATCCGTTTCCTCGATCGTGGTCTTGTCGATCCACTTCACGGATACGCTGCTGATGCCCGGATCGCCCTTGTACGGGGCGTCGGTGCCATCGAGTTTCGCCACGTAGGACTGTCCCGTTGGATTCGACATGTGCAGTGTGTCGCCATCCACTTTCAGCGTCATCACGATGGCGTTATCCGAAATTGTGTCGAACTTTGCCATCCGCCACGAGCCTGAGGTGGCGTGCGATCCTGCCGGACCTGCAGCTACCAGTGTTTCGGTCGCTTCGCCAGTGACAGGCGCCGCATTCGTGTCGCTGCTATCCGTAAATTCAAATGCGAGGGTTTTTCCGTCGGCGGAAACCTTTGTCGTTCCAACTGTGACGGTCTTTCCGCCTTTCTTGTCGGTTTCCACCGTCGTCCGGTCGTCAACGACTTTGATGTTAACCGTGTCGTAGTACGGATGACCGGTTACCGCGTGATCCTGGCCGTCCGCCTTCACCTTGATTGGCGGCATGCAGGTCTTGCATTCATACGTTCCGTCTTGAAGCAAGAAGACATCAGGTCTCGTTGGGAACTTGGCCGTCGTCAGGTCAAACTTCCACGTACCGTCGAAACTGCTCTGCGCCATGGCGGCAGCCGGCATGAACAATGCGACCAGCAATCCAGCTTGAATGAGTTTTCTCATTTTTTCCCCTTTCTTGATTCATCTGAAACGCCGTGGGCGGGGCCGAACTGCCGTGCACTCTACACCGGCCGGCGCCCGGAGCGCAATTGGCTCCGCGCAGCCGCCCGCTCTTGAATGGCGGCATTGATAGGGGTATAAACACGGTATGCGTGCAATCGGAGAAATCGGCCGCGAGGGTCTGCCGCGCACGATTCCAGCGGACGAACTGCAGGTGATGATAGGAGCCAGCGCGGAGTTCTGTTCGTGGAATGCCTCGAATTCGCAGGTCAGCGATCTGACGGCCGGATGGCCGTATTTATTTTCGTATCCCCTGATGGGCACAGGCAAGAAAGCCACCCAGTAGACGCCCGCACGATCCTCAATTCAGGAATTGTCGGATACTCCGAGTGGGCGCGATATTACGTTGACGAAACCACCGAACGTGGATTTATAATCACCGTGGATGTCGGCGTTCTTGCCGAGAAGGAGGTGATCCCTGAGGTACTCGAATATCTGAAGTAGCTGTAAGAGAGGCGCGTGTGATTCTTCCACGCGCCTCTTTTTTCCTCCCACACTCCCACGCGTGCAGCTCACCCCTCCCCTCAACAAAAGTCCACAGGCCCAGCTTGACAAGATTCATGGCTCTTTGTGCGAGCCTAGGTCGGGCCCAGAAAGGGCTCCCAGTGTCGACGGTTAGTCGAGCCTGGGAGATCAGTCCCCGGAAAGGCAGAGACTCATGAGCCGGTCAATTGCTGAAGAAATGGCGTGGCGCGAGCGTCAAATCGGCGCGAGATTACTCGACACACCATGCCGAGTAATTTTCGGCCTAACTCGTTCAAAACAAATGATGGATACCGCAATTACTCGACACACTTTTCGAGTGCCCAGTCGGCGATGCATGGGGAGGTCCCGCGGGTTTAGTCGGCGGGTGGCGCACACTTTCCAGTTCCGATTGATTCCCGCACTTGACCAGCAACGTAGTCCGATGATAACAATCCGCCGCTGGAGTAAATGTAGCAAGCACGGAGAACTGGCATGAACATATCATTCGCAGGAAAACTGCTCCGCGTTACTTGCGTTGCGATGACGGCACTTTTCGGATTGGCATCGGCCTCGTGGGGGCAGGGCCAAGGGATTGGCAGCCAGACGCAGATGGGAACAATGGGCGGCGGAATGACCGATCAGTTGACGATCGGAACGATTGGCGCTCAGGAAGCAAAGGAGCAGAATGCCGCCTACCAGGCATTCCTCAAGGAGCAGGATCCGGCCAAGAAAATTCAGCTGGGAAACGAGTTCTTGCTGACGTATCCGAAAAGCCCACTAGACGAGCGCGTGGACTCAGGATTGATGGACGTCTATCGCGCTAAACAAGACTGGAAGGATACGTACCTGGCTGCGGACAAGGCGCTGGCACTGCAGCCCGACGACGTGGACGTGCTTACCGTGGTCGGCTGGACAATTCCGCACGTATACGACCCCACCGAACCGGACGCCGATCAGCAGCTGAACAAAGCAGAGACCTACTCGAAGCACGCTATCGAGGTTCTCGCGAAGATTCCCAAACCGCCGGACATGACCGACGCGCAATTTGCGGCGTCCAAGGCCAAGAGGACAATCCAGGCGCACAGCGCACTGGGCCTCGTCTATTTCCGCCGCAATGACTATGAGAATTCCGCGAAAGAACTAACGCTAGCCACGAAGGACAATCCGACTCCCGATCCAACCGATCTATTTGTTCTGGGCGTTGACCTGCAAAATTTGAGTCGCTTTGGCGAATCGGCGGACGCCTATGGTGCGTGCGGCCAGATCGCCAGCAGCTTGCAGAATCAATGCAAGCAGAACGCAGACGCGATGAAAGCGCAGGTGGACGCTGCGAAGCCCAGGTAATTCGATGGCGGACCTCGCGCTCATTGTTGTTCAGCGGGAGACAAAAACATGAAACAGAGCACGAATCGCATTCTCACAACCCACGTAGGCAGCCTCCCGCGGCCAGCGGATCTCATCGAGATGTATCGCGACCAGGCGCCGCCGGAGAAGCTCGAGGCAAGACTGACGAGCGCTGTCGCCGAAGTGGTGCAGCAGCAAGTCGAAGCCGGCATAGACGTCGTGAACGACGGCGAATTCGGAAAGCCTATGTCGGATGAAGTTGATTACGGCGCATGGGCGACCTATATCTACCAGCGTCTCAGTGGATTCGAAATGCGCGATCTGCCCAAGGACTTCAATGCGTTGAAGTCCATCATGGGAGGGAGCAAGGATCGGGCGGATTTCGCGGCGTATTACCAAACGCCGGAAGCTTACGCCGGTCCTTCAACGCGTCCGATTCGATTCTCGGTGAACGTCGGACCGATCAAATACACAGGACACGAGTTCATTCAGCGCGATATTAGGAACCTGAAAGCGGCGCTCGCCGGAAAGAATGTCGAAGACGCTTTCATGACGGCGGCCGTTACAGGTGTGACCTTTTTGCCGGGCGAATACTACAAACACCCGGAGGAACAAGCGGCGGCTGTGGCCGAGGCCATGCGCGAGGAGTACAAAGCAATTACCGATTCCGGGCTCAACGTGCAACTCGACGATCCCATCATTGTGAACGTCTACGAATGGCAATACTCGATGAATGGAAACATGGCCGCTTTTCGAAAGTGGGCCGAGTCGCACATTGAGCTGGTCAATCACACATTGGCGGGAATTCCGGAGGAGAAAGTCCGATACCACATCTGCTGGGGCAGTTGGAAAGGTCCCCACAGCACCGACTTGCCGCTGCGAAACGTGATTGATCTGATGCTTAAGGTGAAAGCGAGCCAGTATTCCGTCGAGGCCGCGAACCCGCAGCACGAACACGAATGGAAGGATTGGAAAGACGCGAAGCTCCCCGCCGGTAAAGCAGTAATCCCGGGAGTGGTGTCCCACAAAACGAACGTGCTGGAGCATCCGGAAGTGGTCGCCGACCGGATCATGCGGTACGCGCACGCCGTCGGCCGTGAAAATGTAATCGCCGGCACGGACTGCGGCATGGGCGGCCGTATCCATCCGCAGATAGCCTGGGCAAAACTTCGTGCTTTGTCCGCCGGCGCTGGGCAAGCAAGCAGGCAGCTCTGGCCGCAAACAGCCCGCTCGGTATAGGCGCCCCGGCGGAAAGTTCGAGAAGCTTGCGGACGCCTTTAGCTGCCGTCGGGAAAACCGCCGCGGTGCAGCACCATGGGAAAGTGCGGCAGAGTATCGGGTTTGCGGACCGACGCTCGCCAACTGCCCGGGCGAGGCTCCAGCCCTCGAAATAAAGGCGACTCTTGTGCGGTAGGCTCGCCGACCAATCGTTCAAGTGCCTGCCGAAGGTTGCGGATGACGTTCTTTCCGAACCGTGCCTGCCATCGCCCTTCGATGACCCCAAGTAACTGACGATACGCGTCCTGAGACTCCCGACCCTTCGGCGTCAGACGCGCGATTTTTGCACGGCTGCTCGCCTTGTCCGACTCGATTGCCGCGGCCCGACTTTTCCCGAGGATGCCCATCGCCACGTTGATCGCCTCCTTCGATACTCCGGACAGCTGCGGGAGATCTCGCACGCGCACGCCTTCGTCGTTGAGGACTCGCACGACGTTGGCACTAATCGCGAGCGAAAAGTCCGACTCGCGCTCGAACTCAATAGCGAACGCCAGCAGCACTCGCGAAAGCAGGCCGGCGAGAGTCAGACGAATGCCGTCGGCCCTCTCCCGTCCGGCTGACGCGCTCCGCTCGCGTTCCGGCCCTTTGCTAAACAACCCATAACCTAGGATCGGGAGGCAGTCGGGCAGGTCGTCCTCAATCTGACTATTCAGCGCGCCGAGGGACTTTCGAAGCTCGTCGATTTCGCCCGCGCCGAAGCGCTCCTTCCAGCGCTTCTCGATGGCGGCAAAGAGTGGCCGCCAAATCTCCTGAGCCATCCGCCCAGCGGGGGTGGTGCGAATCACCCAATCGGAAATGGGCGGCTTCGGGCGATTGTCGGACGGATCCGGTTCAACGAGGATGTAGCCCCACCGCTCCATGCCATTCAAATTTGTCTTAGTGCGGGCGAGGACCTCGAGCTCGCCGACGCGAAGGCCTTTTTCGCCGACGAATCGCATGCAATTCGACCACATCACCAGTGACACCAGCCACGGAGTGTCTGGGGAGTCGGCGGTTGAACCGTGATTCGACGTTCGATGCGGCATCAGTTGTTCGAACTCGTTGTCGAACTCGATGGTGAATGCAACCAGCACCTGCGACAGGAGAGTCGGCAGCGGCAGTGCAGCGGTTCCGAAGTTCACATTGGCGCGCTTTTCGATCTTGGCCTGTGATTTCATCGGGGATTACACGTCCGAATCTGCGACAGGTGGCGCCGTGAGCGCCCACCAGCAGAACGTCCCAATCACCGGAACGATTCCCGCAAATAAGAATACGTTCGCATAATGCTTCATGTCGAACATGTGGCCCAGGCTCGGCACAACCAACCCGACAAGGGCTGACCATGATCCTGCGCCAATCCCCCCGACGAGGCCGGTCTGCTCCTTCGGATATACCATCGCGCTGGTCCGCAGCGAGACAACAACATATCCAGAGGCGATAAACATGGACCAAAACATCAGTCCGAGCACCGCCGCGGAATTTGTGAATCGCGGCAGTGCGGTCAGTGGCAAGCCGAGCACCGCGAATCCGGCGAACATCCACGTGGGGCGCGCGTTGCCCGCCGCGAAGCGGTCTGTGAACCAACCCCAGAAGAAATATCCGATCTCCCAACCGAGCGGCGGCAGCCAGAACACTCGCCCGATCTCTCCCTGCGTGAAGTGAAGCACCCGCGAAAGATAAATTGGCGCGAGATAGAGAATCACTCCGATCGGCAGCGCGCAGACACCGTAGGCGGCGACGAGGCTCCAGAATCGGCGTTCGAACGGGTTCGGCGGCGTAATTCTTTGCGTCTGCGAGCTCTGTGACTCAGACGAAAAATCAACCGTCCCGCGCCACACGAGCACCCACACAAAACCCGCCACGCAAGTAACGATGAATGCCGCGCGCCAGCCGTATGCCAGCGCGACGGGCGTGACGATCAGCGGCGTGATGATCGCGCCCAGTGATCCACCGCTGTATGCAACGGCGATGCCGCGCGATTGTTGCTTCGCCGGAAGCCAGTCCATAGCGGTTCGCAAGCCGCCGGGAAAAGTGGCGCCCTCGCCAAATCCCAGAATCGCGCGCGCAACAGCGAAACCGAGAAATCCGGAGAGCACGGCGTGCGCTCCGCAGGCAATCGTCCAGATGGTGACAGCGAGGGTCATGCCTCTGCGCAGGCCAATGCGATCCAGAATCGCGCCCCACATCGGATTTCCCAGCATGTACGCGAAACTGAACGCGCTCACAATTTCGCCATATTTTTCGGCGTTTAGCTTTAGATCGGCGAGGATCATCGGCGAGAGCACGGCGAGAATCTGCCGGTCCATGTAGCTCAGCAACGAGCAGGCCAGCATCATCGTCACCGGCCACCACGCGCGCCACGAAGTGCGCGGGGCACCGGCGACCTGCGCCGGAACGGGTTCGGTCGTCTGCGTCATGGAGTGAGGGACGAGGGATGATATCGCAGGCGAGCTATCGCGAGCCGCTGACTTTTGGCTCGGGGCTGGCGTTGCCGATGTCGAGGACCACTTTCCAGCGTCCATCGTTCTGCTTTTTCCAGATGGTTGTGTCTGTTAGTGGTCGTCAAGCGAGACCGAACCGAAAAGCGACTTGCCTGCTGTCGAGGTGTAGAAACCGAAGGCAGCGAGAGCGAGGATGAGAACGAACACGAGGATTGTCGGCTCGGCGTACCACTCGGCAAAATGGCCCGTAATCGGGTACGCCTGAAGAACGTTGGTCAATACCAACGCTACGACGAGCGCCAATAGACCGAAGCGAATCAAAATCACCAGTGCCATCCCGAACACGATGATGCCGGTTATCACGTCCGGCAGAGGCCTCTCACCAAAAAATGCGGGGATAAGCATCACTGTGCAGACTGCGACACCAGCGACCCATTCCCTGCGCAGAAGCAGTCTGGCAAGAAAAAACAAGAAAAAGAATGCCAGCGCCAAAAAAATAAAAATCATCACGTTGAACAAGATATCTCCCAACGTGATTCGCAACCCTGTGAATTGAAGCAGGTCCAGCTGAGCACTGGGAGCCGCCGATTTGCCCCCCATCCAAGCCGGTGCGAGACGCGGCGAGCCCTGCACGATAACCCACAACACTCCCGTAAGGAGTCCCAGCAGTAAATCGCGCCCGACGACCGGATCCTTGATTTGACCCGAAAGCACGCGACTCCAGGAAATGAGCGAGTTCGGCCAGCGGCGGCGAACCTGCGGCTCGAGGGAAATGTAGAGCACCCAAACGATGGCGGCGGCAAGCAGTCCCCAACCGATGGCCATGAGAAGGATGGTTATTTCATCGATGGTTGGTACGTGGTGCGCAAACAGAACGGAGGCGGTACATGACAGCAAGAAAACTGTCAGAGCGAGCCGAAACGCACCGCGGCGATCAGCGCGAGCCAAGCGGAGGTTGCGCCACGCAAGGATTATTCCGAAGGTCAAAATCGCGAAGAGTATTACCAACAACGTGGCATTCTGAACCGTGGAACTCGTGCTGGAATTTACAGCCTTCATTCGGGTCGGTTCCGTCCACGAAGAAATGAGATCGAAGTAAACTGGAAGTCCCCGGTAGGCCGCCGCCTCGACGCGTAGCGGAAGCTCAGGATGCCCCGGCCACGTCCCTTCCCAGGCGGCGCGGGCGTCGCTGGTGACCAGCGGCGTCCATTGGGGCGAGACGGACCGAAACAAGCTCATATCGAGTCCGGCGGCAGTGAAAAGTTGCTGCCAATTCGGCACGGGCGCAGCGTTAGTTGATGGATCGAACTCCGGCGGCACGGCCAGCAACCCCCGCAAATTCCCTTTCGTGTCAAAGAACAGCTGGCACATCCCTGAGATTGAATTCGGCGGATTGTCCGGTTCCACCACGGGAGTCAAATCGAAGGTGGTATTCACCATGAACTGAGGACTCTCGCGATACCAGAAAGTGATCACCGGCGGTATTCCGGTCGAGAGGTTTTCCCAGCGCGACTTCGATTGATCGTGCGCCTTCACGTAGTCCAGGTATCCAGTTGAGGTGCCGAATCCATAGGCGGAGTCAACCGGCGTCGCCGAATAACCCAACTGACGGGTCACGTCGCGTGCGCGAGCAGCGAGGACGTCGGACGAGTAAGGAAGAGGGACAAAGTTCGGCAGGTTTATCTTGTTCGATAAGAATGCGATCACACCCAGACCGGCGATCGTCAACAAAAAGCAAAGCCAAGCGATGGCGGGGCGCAGGCCCTCTTTCTCACCGGCTGCAGCCACCATCTCGGGCGAAGGCGTCTCGCCGGCCGCGAGCGCGGCGGCAAGAGGATCGCCCCCGGGAAGTGCTGCAGCCACCTGCAGCGCCGTAGCGGGGCGTCTCGATGGGTCTTTTTCGAGACACCGGAGAACGACGCGCTCGATGAGCGGGTCAATGTCGCGCACGAGAGTCGAGATTTGCGACGGCGTATTTTTTTCGCGAAGGCGAAGCAGCTCGGGCAACGTATTGGCTTCGAATGCTTTCTTTCCCGTGAAAATCTCGTACAGAACAAGGCCGAGCGAATAGATATCGCTGCGCGCGGTCACCTCCGTCCCAGAAAGCTGTTCGGGGGCCATGTATGCGGGCGTGCCGGCGCGGAGTTCCGCGGTATCGAGTTTCTCTGCAAATGCGGCGAGGCCGAAATCGGTTATGCGGACGCGCCCGCGTCCGTCGAGCATGATATTTGCGGGCTTCAAATCGCGATGAATCACGCCATGTTCGTGGGCGACCGCAAGCCCGGCGCACATCTGCCGCGCTATTTCGAGCCCCTTGCTTTGCGGGAGCTGGCCGATCCGGCGCAATAGCGATGCCAGGTCTTCGCCGTCCACGTACTCCATGGTGAGAAATAAGCGGCCTTCAAACTCGCCGATGTCGAAGACGCGGCAGACGTTGGGATGCGAAATTTCGCGGGCCAGCCGAACTTCCTGATGGAATCGCGCCCGCGCGGATTCGTCGCGCGTCATGGAAACCGGGAGGAACTTCAGAGCGACCGTTTGCGTGAGAGCAAGATCCTCGGCCCGGTAGACTTCGCCCATACCGCCTTTGCCGAGCAGCGCGATGATGCGATAGCGGCCGGCAAGCGTGACACCGGCAACAAATTGATCGTACTGGCCGCTACCTGGCGCAGACGAGCCACCGCTCGATACAGGCGATTTCCTGCTGCGCGGCGTCTCCGGCGGCAAACCACTGGAAGTCGCCGTAAGGGCGGACCCAATAGCAACGGAAGTTCCGCAGGAAGGACAGAACGTCGCACCGACCGGTAATTCTCCGCCGCACGTGAAACATTTCATCCTTGGCTGAATATCAGCCAACCCGAGCCGGCGTCAAGCTAGTTGTGCGAATAGTTTGAAGTTCTGGTTTTTCAGCCCTCGCTGGAGCCGCGGAAAATCGCATCCCCTTGCTTTTTGGGGCGCATCGCGCGAAGCTGTGCAGCCGTAAAACATAGGCTGCTGTCCAAATCATTCGAGGGCGTGACGAAAGGAATCACTCATGGCCGCTGCCGCGAAAAAGATTCGGCGTATCGCAACAGAAGAGGCTTTTTCGATCCCGGAGATCGCCGCGGGCCTGCGCGACGTGGCCCGCTCGCCAACCGTCAGCCAGGATTTAATTCTGGTGCAGCGGATCTACGACGCGAAGGCGGACGACGTGCAAGCGCGACTGTTGCCGCGTCTGCTCGATCTCGAGAACGAGCGCCTGCAGGACATGGACAAGAACGGCGTGGACATGCACCTGCTGTCGCTCACCGCGCCCGGCGTGCAGATGTTTGACGCGGATACCGCGACGGAGCTCGCCGCTCTGGCGAACGACAAGCTGGCCGCGGTTGTCAAAAAACACCCGAAGCGCTTTGCGGGCATCGCCAGCTTCGCGCCGCAATCGCCCAAGCGCGCCGCCAAAGAAATGGAGCGCGCGATCAACAAGCTCAAGCTGAATGGTTTCGTCGTGAATTCGCATACGAACAACGAATATCTCGACTATCCGAAATTTTTTCCGATTCTGGAGGCTGCCGAGGCTCTCGACGCCTGCATTTATATCCATCCGCGGGCCGCGTCGGACGGGATGGCTGCGCCATTCCGCGACTACGGCCTCGATAGCGCGCAATGGGGATACGGCATGGAGGTTTCCACGCACGCCGTGCGAATGATGGTGAGCGGAGTGTTTGACCGTTTCCCGAAACTGAAGATCTGCATTGGCCATATGGGCGAGGCCGTGCATTTCTGGCTGTGGCGACTCGACTACATGAACAAAAACGCGCAGAACAGGGGCAGCGCGCCGAAGACGAAACTAACGCCCAGCGAATATTTCAAACGCAATTTCGTGATCACTACAAGCGGGCAGGAATCGCACCTGGCGCTCGATTTTTCGATCAAGGCGCTGGGGATTGATAACGTGTTATGGGCGATTGATTATCCGTATCAGCCTAGCGCACCGGCGGTGGCGTTCATGGATTCCGCGCCCGTGTCGGCCGCTGAACGCGAGAAGCTCTATCACGGGAATGCCGAGCGGATTTTCCACATCAAGCCCGCGTGAACACAGTGCCACGCTGAAGGCCGCGGCGCTACGTGTAAACCTTTTCGGAAGCAGCGGGACTCTGCTTGAAGGCGACTACTGTTTCCGCGTTGCCTCAAAGAGGAACCAGACGCGGCGCTGGGTCTCGTCAATCCAGTTTTCGAGCAGGCTGGCGGTTGCTACGTCGTTCGCGTCGTCGCACAAGCCGTGCACCGCAAGCATGCTGAGGACGAGCGCTTTGTTGTCCTCGCGCAGCTCGCTGAGCATATCGCCCGGGTCCACGAAATCGGCGTCGTTGTCGTCCAGCCGCTGCAGGCGAGAAATGTGCCCGATCGAGCGGATCGTAGTGCCGCCGATTTTGCGGACGCGCTCGGCGATTGGGTCGGTCATCGCAAAGAGCTGGTCGCCGTGCTCGTCGAGCAGCAGGTGATAGTCGCGAAAGTGCGGGCCGCTCATGTGCCAGTGGAAATTTTTGGTCTTGAGGTAGAGAGCGAATACGTCCGCCACCAGCGCGTTCAACGCGCCGGAAATATTCTTGACCGCTCCGGGCCGTATGTCGGACGGGGTCGCCAGTGGGGCCTTGCGCCGCTCCTTCAAATCCGCTTTGTTCGCCATTCTGAGCTCCTTTTCGATAAGTTCGTTTCGCAGCCATAGCAATATACCGCAGAACGATTGGATGCGGGAGCGCCGGCCCTCGACGCATGGATTTCCGAGTGTCGCGAACGGGCCCACCCTTGCGAAAACCGAGGACTAGCGGCGGATGAAAAAATAGGCGGACATGGCAAAGCCGATGACGATCACGAGCCAGCGCACATGCTGAGGATTCATCTTTTGCGCGACATAAGCGCCGCCGTAGCCACCGATCAGCGCGCCTACCAGCATTAGCAGCGCCTGCGGCCACACGATCACGCGAGCGAAAATGAAAGTCGCGAGCGCCACGCCATTAACGATGCTGACCAGGAGCGTCTTCATGCCATTCATTGCGTGGATGTCTTCCATGCCCATCAGAGCGAGAAGCGACAAGAAGAGAATGCCCACGCCCGCGCCGAAGTAGCCCACGTAGATCGAGACGAGCAGCTCTAGAAACAGCACGCCGACAAACAGCGCGCGTGGGCCTCGCGTGCCGCCGGGCGCGTCGCCAGCTTTGAGATTGGCGCGGCCCCGAATCCAGCGGGTAATCGAGCCGCTGAAGACGAACAACAGCGTGGCTCCCAGCAACAGCCATGGAACCATGCGCATGAAGGTGGCCTGGGGTGTGACGAGAAGGATGCGCGCGCCGAGAACGCCTCCGATCACACCAGCGATGACGAGGGGCGGCAACAGGCGCCGCACGTCGGGCGTGAATGCCTTCCGGTAGGCAACAGTACTTGCTACCGTTCCCGGCCAGACGGCGGCGGTGTTCGTGGCGTTGGCGGCGATGGGCGCAATGCCTGCGAACAGCAGCGCCGGAAATGAAACGAAGCTGCCGCCCCCGGCCACCGAGTTGATGGTTCCCGCGATGAATGCCGCGAAAAAGAGGAAAACTGGGTGGCTGAAATGCACGCGAAAGAATACCTTGAGGCGCGGTCTAAGTCACCTGAGTGGTGTAAGTATCTCAGACATAAGAAGATGAAGCTGATCGGGAGCAACCGGGCGCCCGGCGACGGGCGCCCGCTGAATTCGTTTAGCCGTGGCCAACACGGATGTGCGAGAACGAGCTGAAAAGCCCGAAAACGTTCAATAGCCAGAGCACGGTGCAGATCACCACGACTGCATTCAAAAGCGACTTGATTGTCCCTTGCATTGGAATGTAGGCGTTGACCAGCCAGAGTAGAACGCCCACAACAATCAGAACTATCAAAACGTTTAGCAGCGGCATATGCGATTAACCTCCTTCTTTAGTGAGTCATACCGGCGCGACTCGACGACATCGTAAACGGACAGGTCGTCCGGCGCTATACACTGAAGGGGGTAGCGGAACCGGAGAGATGCGTTATACCGCGATAGCTGGGCTTCGCACGCCGAGCCGCCCCACGAGCCCTTCCTTGCCCGGGTGGACGCTTTGGTATAGTGTGTTCACCTTCCTGTAACATTCAATTCGCGGAGGCGAATAGGTTCATGTCCGGATTCCTGCGCAGAATTTTCCCACGTGAGAAGTCGTTTTTTCAGATGTTCAACCAGCAGGCGGAAAACGTCGAGGCGGGCGCGATCGCCATGGTCGAAATGCTGGAGCATTTCGACGACGCGGCGGCACGAGCGGACAAAGTCGAGGACTTCGAACATGTCGGCGACACGATCACCCACAACATCCTGCGAAAGCTGAACCAGACGTTCGTGACGCCGTTCGATCGCGAGGACATTCACGAGCTGGCGAGCAAAATTGATGACGTGATTGACCTGGTGGACGCGGCGGCGACGCGGATGGTCACGTACCGCGTGAAGGAGTTGCGCCCGGGCGTTCTGGAACTGGCGACGACCGTGCGTCTGGCTTCCACGCAGATCGTGGCCGCCGTACGGCTGCTGGACAAAGGCGACCACATCCTGGACCACTGTATCGAAATCAACCGGCTGGAAAATCTGGCGGACCGCCAGTGCCGGGATTTGATCGTCACCCTGTTCGAGCAAGAAAAAGATCCCGTTGAAGTGATCAAATGGAAAGAAATTATCGAAACGCTCGAATTCGCCACGGACAAATGCGAGGACGTGGCCAACGTGATTGAAACCGTCACTCTGAAAAACGCCTGATCCCGTGCTGATTCCCCATCCAATTTCCAAGGCAGGCCTGGAATCGTCCGGGCACGAACCGTTGTCGGCGAACGGAGCGGCGGCATGACCTCATTCCATCTACTGGTCGTGATCGTCTTCGTCAGCCTGGCATTCGATTTCACGAATGGCTGGCACGACGCGGCGAGCTCGATCGCGACTGTAGTTTCCACGCGCGTGCTGAGGCCGCTGTGGGCCGTGGTCTGGGCGGCATTCTGGAATTTTGTGGCTCCGCTGACTTTCGGCACGGCGGTTGCGGCCACGGTTGGCAAGGGGCTGGTGCACCTTGAGATGGTGACGCCGCAGGTGCTGCTCGCGGGTCTGCTGGGAGCGATCATCTGGAATTACGCAACGATCCGGCTGGGAATCCCGTGCAGCTCGTCGCACGCTCTGATTGGAGGGTACGGCGGGGCGGCGATTGCGGCGGTGGGGTTTCGCGCCATCATCGTCCACGGCTGGATCAAGCCGATCATTTTTATTTTCATCGGGCCGATGATCGGAATGGCGGCGGGAATTTTCGTGACGATTGTCAGCAGCTGGATCGTCCGGCGGCAGGCGCCGCAGAAAATAGACCGCTGGTTTCGACGGTTGCAGCTGCTTTCCGCGGCGGCTTTCAGCTTCAGCCACGGAACCAACGACGCGCAGAAAAGTATGGGAATCATTACTGCCGCACTGGTCACCGGCGGGGTCATGCCCGTCTACAAGGTCCCGGATTGGGTTATCATTTGTTGTGCGCTCGCCATGGCTGGCGGGACGATGGCGGGCGGTTGGCGCGTCGTCAAGACGATGGGACAGCGCATCACGAAGCTGAACCCTTTTGGCGGATTTGCCGCGGAGACCTCGGCAGCGATCACATTGATCGGTACGGCTGCGGCGGGAATCCCGGTCAGCTCGACGCAGGTGATTACCGGCGCGATTATGGGCGTAGGAGTTTCGCGACGGATCACTGCGGTTCGCTGGGGCGTGACGCGGCATATCCTGTGGGCGTGGATTCTTACGATTCCCGGCGCGGGTTTGGTGGGCGCAATATTTTATTTGGTGTTCTTACACTGGATGCGATGAGATGACCGAAAACAAACTGCCGTTTGCGACGATTGAAGAGGCCGTTGAAGACATTCGCCAGGGGCGCATGATCGTCCTCGTGGACGACGAAGATCGCGAGAACGAAGGCGATCTGACCATGGCGGCGGAAAAAATCACGCCCGAGGCCATCAATTTTATGGCGAAGTTCGGGCGCGGACTGATCTGCCTCTCGCTTTCCGAACAGCGCTGCGAAACGCTGGATCTGAAGCCGATTTCGCCGCGGAATACCTCCATGTTCGGGACCCCATTTTGCGAACCGATTGACGCTCGGCGAGGCACCACAACCGGCACGAGCGCGTGGGACCGCGCGACAACGATTCTGGTGGCCACCGATCCGCATACAAAGCCGGAAGATCTGGCGCGGCCGGGACATGTGTACACGCTGCGAGCGCGCAATGGCGGAGTACTGGTGCGCGCGGGGCAGACCGAGGCTTCGGTGGACCTGGCGCGCATCGCGGGGTTGAGTCCTGCCGGCGTGATATGCGAAATCATGGACGAAGACGGCACGATGGCGCGCATGCCGCAGCTCGTCGAATTCTGCCGCGTCCACGGGATGAAACTGGTGACGGTGGCGAGCCTGATTCGCTACCGCATGCAGCACGAGCGCAACGTGCGACGCATCGCGGAATCCGTGCTGCCCACGAAGTACGGCGATTTTCGAATGATCGCGTATTCGAGCGACGTGGATCACGAAATTCACGTGGCTTTGGTGCGCGGCGATCTGGCGAATAATCCTCCGGGAGTCTCAGACGAGGGCAATCCGCCGCTCGTGCGCGTCCATTCACACTGCCTGACGGGCGACGTGCTGGGATCGACCGCGTGCGACTGCCGCGAAATGCTCGAAGGATCGCTTGAGGCGATTGCCGCGGAAGACCGCGGAGTTTTCGTCTATCTGCATCACACCGGTCGCGGATTTCGAATTGATTCCCGCAATGACGAAGTCGCTGCGCTGCCCCAGATCATCTTTCACGAGCGCGGGCATGTGGAGCGCGACCCCAGCGTGCAGCGCGTGATCCAGCACGAAAGCGGAATCGGCGCGCAAATCCTGAAAGACCTCGGCCTGCGGAAAATCCGCGTGCTCACGAATTTGCCGCGGAAAGTCGTCGCGCTCAAGGGTTACGGCATCGAAATCGCGGACCAGGTTCCGCTCGCGATCAAGCCGGCGAAGCAGAGCCACCAGGTTATCTAGCTCGAACCGCTACCGTCCGAAAACCAAAACCACGAACGAATCCGGCACCATCCCGCCGCGCGGGTGTGGATTGTCCGCGGTGGGCGCGGGCGGCGGCGTGAATTCCGCGGTCACCAAATAAATCTCGTGAGTCTTCGGATCGAGCGCCATGGTGCGGGCGCCTGTTTGCGTTGGCACGTCCTCGACCACGCTGAACTTGTCGGGGGAATCCTCATGCACGACGGTTAGCGTGCCACTGCCATTCGACGCGAACGCAAAACCAGTGCCCGGATCGAACTGATTCGAATCCACTCCCGCGCCAATCGGCGGCGTCGCGATCACCTTTCCGGAATCGGAGTCCATCACAGCCATCATCTTGTTGGCGCAACCCGCGAAAAGGCGGTGGTTTTTCACGTCAATCGCAAGGCCCGTGGGATTTGTGCAGGGAGCGAGCGACCAGTGCGCTAGAACGACGAGATTCTTCGAATCAAACTGAACGACTTCGCTTTTGGTCTCGACGTTGACATACAAGTGCCCGGCACCATCCGCTACGGCAAACTCGAGCTTGCCGCCAACCGGAGTCGTGCCCACCACGCTCCCCGTGACAGCATCAATCGCCGTAATGTCGCCGCTGCGGCCGTTCATCGTGAACACGCGCTTCGTCGCCGGATCGTAGACGATCGCGTCCGGGTTCGTGCCGCCCTGCGCGTGGCCGACCACTTGAAGCGTCTTGGGATCGAAGATGGAAACTGTGCCGGCCTGCCCGTTGGATGTGAATCCGTTGCCGGGAGCGAGAGCGATTCCGTGCACGCCGGGCGTATCGGGAATTTCACCGACGACTTTCTCGGTGTCCACATCAAGCACGACGACTTTCGTGCCGCGCGAGATGAATAGCCGCCGCGTGGGAGAGTCGAAAGCGAGATAGTCCCAGAAGCCCTCGCCGCCGAGTTTGATTTTCTTCAGGAGATGGTAGCCGGAAGGACCGGGCGCTTGCGCGGCTGCGGCGCTCGCGGAAATACTCTTCGCTCGCGCGTCCACGTTGGTAATCGCTGCCGCCAAGGCAAGAAAAACGATCAGGGCAACGAAAGTCAGTGACGACCAAAGTCGGCGAACCGCCATTGAGATCTCCTCATGCGGCGCGTGCCGCGGATGCGAATTTCGCATACATGCTATGCCGGGCCCAATGCAACGGTCAAATGAAGCGCAGATTAATAGGCGCTAATGATTCGGTGCGGGCGGCGTCGGCGCGGAGGGCGTCGGCGACTTCTTTACCGGCGGAGGCGCCTTCTGAGGCGGCGCGCCCACGGTGATGTACGGGCGCATCTTTTCGAGCTTCGTTTCAGATATGCCGCGGATCGCCAGCAAATCCTCCACTCGGTGGAAACGCCCGGTTTTCGTGCGGAATTGGATAATGGCTTTAGCAGTGGTCGGGCCGACGCCAGGAAGCTCCTCGAGTTCCTTCGCGGAGGCGAGATTGATGTCTACCGGATGCGTCGGCGGATTTTTTGCTGCGGAAACAGGCACCGCGAGAGTCAGAAATACCAACGCAGTGTAGCTCGTCAATTTCGCAGCGGTTCTATGAGTCATCTTAGGCCGCTTATTTCGCCTCCGCTGCGCAACCCGAAGTAGCGCTTCGCGTTTAAGCCACCACATTGCCCTTGGCATCGTATTCGGTAACCGGGCCAAAGAGCGCCGCCTGTTCACCGATATGGGCGCGATCGCCGACCAGGACGATCTGCGCGTTAGCAGAATCGAAATGATGGCGCGCGGCGCTGAGAACATCCGCGGCGGTCAGAGCGCGAATGCGCTCCCGATAGTTTTCGAGGTAGCCCTCCGGCAACTGGTCGAGATAAACGGTCGAAAGCTGGCCGAGGAGCCCGTCCTGTGTCGCGACGCCGAGCGAGAAAACGCCGGTGAGGTAGCTGCGAGCGCTATCAAGTTCTTCGGCGGTCACCGGAATGGACCGCATTCGATCCATCTCGTAGAACATTTCGGTCAGCGTGGCGGCCGCAACGTCGTTCCGCACGGCAGCGCGCACCGTGAAATATCCCTGCTGGCGCAGCGCATTGACGCCACTGCCGGGGCTATACGTATAGCCCTTTTGCTCGCGAATGTTGAGGACGAGACGCGAATGAAACGCGCCGCCGAGAATTGAATTCGCGAGGATCAGGCGATACCAATCGGGATCGCGGCGCGTGATGGCGATATTTCCGAGCAGCACTTGCGTCTGCACCGTGCCCGGCAGGTGCACCAGATGCACGCGTCGGCCTGACTGGCGCGGCGGCTCCGGCGACACGGGCGCCGCAGGCTTGGGCGCCTTCCACGCGCCGAAGATTTTCTCGATCTGCTCGAGCATCGCGTCCGCGGAAAAATCGCCGACCACTATGAGCAACGATTCCGCCGGGACGTAGTGCGTGCGATAGAACTCCGCCAGCTGATCGCGCGTGAATCCGGCGAGCTGCTCTTCGGTCGGCGCGACAACGGCGTACGGATGCTCGCCAAATAGAATTCGCCGGAGCCGTTCGCTGGCGAGGAACCCGGGCGTGGTGCGCTCGATTCTCAGCTCTTCGAGGCGCTGGCGGCGCTCGCGCTCGAATTCGTCTTCGGGAAACGAAGCGTTGCGGGCGATATCGGCCATGAGCTCGAGAATGCCTGACGAGAACTCCGCGAGGCCCGACGCGGAAATAGCGCTGGAATCGGCTCCGGCATGCGTGCCGAGACCGGCGCCCATGCGACGCAGATCTTCTTCAATGCGGCGGCTGGGGCGCGATGCGGTCCCGGTGCGAACCACAGTGGCCGTCATTTCAGCAAGGCCGGGTGCCGAATGCGCGACGACGGCATTGCCGCTGCGGAAATAAAGCTGCGCGGAGATTTTCGGGAACGTGCGCGATTCGACCAGGACAACTTGCAGTCCATTCGACAGCGTGCGAACCGTGCGCTTCGGCCAGGCGACTGCGCTTTCCGGCGCGAGGGCCGGAGGTTGGGTGCGAAGAATTGCGGATGCGGCGGGCGTGGTCATCGCGCGCCTCCGGGAGCCACGGGCCGCCGTATGAGGACCGCGCGGTTGCGCGGTACCAGATATTTCCGCGCGAACGCTTGTACCTGCTCGGGCGTGACGGCGAGAAAACCATCGAGCATCGTGTTGATGCGATTAGGATCGCCGTCGAAGAGCGTGAAGCACGCAAGATAATGCATCAAGCCGAAGCGCGGCATGGCGGCGCCCATCCCGCCTTCCAGCATCGAGTAATAATCCGCGCGGAATTTCACTTTCACGGGATCGAGTTCGTCGAGCGCAATTCCCTTCTGCTGAATTTCTTCGATCACCTCGTCGAAAATGGCGACCGTGCCCTCGGACGTGAATTCGGGCTTGTGGAAGATGCGCGTAACCATTTGCGTGGGGCCGTTGGTGTCGAAGACGTCCGCGCTGCCGTCCACATCCACCGCTATCTCTTCCTCGAGCACGAGCTTTCGATAGACGCGCCCGGCGCGGCCGCCGTGAAGCACACGATCGAGAATCCCCGCGACAAACCAGTCGGGCGTGCCGCGTGGAGGGAGCGTGTAACCGATGGCGATCGCTGGAAGCGGGCCGAGTTTCTCCTCGACCTCGCCTTTGCGCTCTTCGGTTTGGGGCGGCTCGCTGACGTCCGCGTGCGGCAGCATCGGCTGCGGCGGAATATCTTCGAAATAGCGCTTCGCAAAGGCAAACCCTTCTGACGGCTCGAAATCGCCGAGCATCAGGAGCACAGCGTTATTCGGCGCGTAGTAAGTGTGAAAGAATTTCTGCACGTCGGCGAGAGTGGCGGCGTCGAGATCGGCGAAATCTCCGTAAAAATTGTGCGCGTTGGGCCAGTTGCGGAATGCGACGGGCGGCAGATCGAGCCACGGAAAGCCGCCGTAGGGCTGGTTCATCACGTTGACGCGGACTTCTTCCTTCACCACGTCGCGTTGATTGCGGAGATTTTCATCGTCCACTTTGAGCGCGCGCATACGGTCGGCTTCGAGCCAGAGGACGCGTTCCAGGGCATTCGAGGGCACGGATTCGAAATAATTCGTGACGTCGTAATTCGTGGTGCCGTTGAGCATGCCACCCGAGGAATTGATCAGGCGAATGTGCTCCATCTTGCCCGCATTTTCCGAGCCCTGGAACATCATGTGCTCGAATAGATGCGCGAATCCGCTGCGGCCGTGCGGCTCCAGGCGAAAACCGATTTGGTAATAAACGCCGACCGTGACGAATGGCGCGGAACGGTCCGGCGACGCGACTACGCGCAAGCCGTTGGCGAGCGTGGTGTGCTCGACTGGAATGTGAAGTCTTTGCGGCGATGAACTCAACGTTGCCTCCGAGAAATTTGGTCAGCTACTAATGTCGCGCTACTCTTCGTTCCTCAGGTTAGAAAGTCGCGGCGCTACATCTAAATCTTAACCACTTGCCAGCGCGCGTTTGATCGCTTTCAGTGCCTTGGCCGGATTCTTCGCGAGCAGCCGCCCGGCTAAAAGCGACGACGCGGCATATGCTTGCCGAAATTCGCGCGGATACTTTTTCAGCGCTTTTGCGTGCCTCGCAACGATGGCGTAGTCGCCACGCGAAAGCGGTCCGGTCCAGGCGGCGCGCGGCCCAATGCGTTCTATATTATCGAAGATTTGGCGAATTAAAGGTATGAGCGTTTGCATGGCGCGCGCCCGCGTGAAGCCGATGCGCATCAGGAGCTGCACACCCCCTTCGATCGCGGGATAGGTGCTGCCTGCGGCCATGACCGCGGCTGCGTGATAGATGGGCTTGTCGCGGGTATTGATGGCGACCGGAATCCCTCCGAGCGATTTGCCGAGGGATTGCGCCATGCGCCGGGCCTTGGCATCGCCTTCGACGCCGAAGATCACGCCGCTGAGATTCGGAATTACCTTGCCGCCGAAGGCCTGCATGGGATGAAGCGAGCCGGTTGAGGCGCCGCAGCGCGCAAGCGGCCCGAGGACGGAGCGGTCGAGCGTGGCGCTTGTGTGCAGGACAATTTTGCCTTTGCATTTGGTGCCGCCGAGCCTGGCGAGAGTGCGCACAAGGGCCGGGAGGTCGTCGTCGGCCGTGCCGAGCAGGATCACGTCAGCGGCAAACGGGTCGGCGGTAGGGCGGCTAAAAGGAATACCGGCCCCAATGATGCGGACAGCGGCGCGGGCAGTGCGGTTCGAGCGCGTGACGACGGCGCCAATTCGCCAGCCGCGCTCGCGCAGGCGCTTTCCGAGCGTTCTGCCTACGCGACCAGCGCCGACGATGGAAATAGTGCGTGTCATCGAGCGTGCTAGCATAACTTGTTCGCACTTTTTTGCGCGGAGGAAATTGCGCGTTGCACATTTTCTGGATTGGCTTGCTGGGAGTGATCGCGTTTGGCTGGGTTGCTGGGGCGATTGAACTGGCGCTGGGCGTGCGGACGATTCCCGCGCTCGAAAGCGTTGCTCCGCTCAAGGATTCCGAGTGCCCGCCCGTGTCCATACTTTTTGCGGGGCGCGATGAAGCCGAGAAAATGCCGGGCGCAATCGCGACGATGCTCGCGCTCGACTACCCCAAATACGAAGTGATTGCCGTGGATGATCGCTCCGAAGACGCCACCGGTGCGATTCTCGCGGACGCAGCGCGGAAGGACGCGCGATTGAAGCCCGTGCGCGTGGACGAGCTGCCGGCCGGATGGCTGGGGAAGCCGCATGCGTTGCTGCAGGCATACGAACGATCGAGCGGGGAGTGGCTGGTGTTCACGGATGCGGACGTTCACTTTGCGCCGGACCTGTTGCGGCGGGCGATCGCGCTGGCCGAGGAAAAACGATGGGATCACCTGACGCTTCTGGGAACGCCGAAGCTGTACACATTCGGCGAAAAAGTCGCGCTGACATTTTTCGGACTCTGTTTTCTGATGGGCACAAAACCGTGGCGGGCGCACAATCCGAAATCGCGTGGCTACACGGGCATTGGCGCGTTTCAACTGGTCCGGCGCAGCGCGTACGAACAAATGGGAACGCACCGACGGCTGGCGATGGAAGTGATTGACGACATCAAACTCGGAAAAGTGGTCAAGGAGGCGGGTTTTCGCTCGGGAGTGGCGACCGGTGGGGATGCCGTGAGCGTGCACTGGCACGCGGGGCTGGGCAACACGATTCGCGGGACTACCAAGAATTTCTTCGCCGCGACGGGATTCAAACTGTGGCTGATCACGGCCCAGATTTTAGGGACGCTGCTGATGTTCGTCTTCCCGGTGGTCGCGCTGCCCTTTGCGCGCGGATGGGCGCTGACGTTTGCAGCGATTGCGGCTGGACTGCCGCTGATCATCGGAGCCGGCGTGGCGATCAAGTTGAAGGCACCGGTAGCGTATGCGCTGACGTATCCGCTGGGCGCGCTGATTATTTGCTGGATGCTGACGCGGTCCACGGTGGTAACGCTGTGGCAGGGCGGAGTCACGTGGCGAGGAACGTTTTATTCGCTGGAGGAGCTGCGGCGAGGGGTCGTGTGATGGCGCGCCTGGTGGTCATTGCTGTGGCGTCTGAATAGTTTCGTGCGACGATTCTGAGGTGAATTCGCGCGTGACAAGCGTTTTCCCATAGACCACAACGACCACTAGCGGCTTTGCGGCCGTTTCGATTGTAACTGCGCCGGACTGGTCTGTCCTGTACCAGTCTTCCAAATAGAGTGTGGCGACCTCGTCACGCACCAGAACGCTTGCGCCAGCCACAGGATGCCCGTCGGACGTTAAGACCCGGAGATGCACGTGTCTGGCTCCAACCGGAACGATGTCTCCGTAGCCATGCGTCGGCATCGCGTCAACGCCTAGCACCAATCGCACTGGCACGTCGCTTACCAAGAACTCACGGACCCGAGTTCGCCAAAGTCCATAAGGCGCCGTCGCGATTGCTCTGTACAGTCCGGCACTAAGGTTGAGGCCTGGAATTTCGCCGTTCTTATCGGTCAATGCCCGGCATATCTCGCGTTCGTGGTCATCCAGGTCCTGAAGGATCACAAGCTCGTTCTGTATTGGGGCCCCCGACCCGTCCTCCACGACGAGGCTGACACCAGTTACGGCTTTGCTTTCTGGAACCGCGCCAATCGCAACCCGAGGGCCAATCGTGAGAACAAGAAACAGAAAGAAGATCGTCAGGAATCGCATGGGCTACCCCCTTTATCGTCGATAACAATAACTATGTACTTGCAGACCCGCGCACAAAAGCCGCGGGGCCGGCGCTACTTCGCGGGAACCTCCGTGGCGGCGATGACGCCGAGGTCGCGCTGCTTCAGTGCGCGGATTTTGTCGCGGAGGGCGGCGGCGCGCTCGAATTCGAAGTTCTTGGCGGCCTCGCGCATCTGGGCTTCGATCTGGATGATGGCCTGCTGCAATTCGTGCTCGTTGGTGATGTCGCCTATCGGCACTTCGTCAGCCGGGACGGTGATGTAATCGGCTTCGACGATGCGGGCGAGCTGCATATCCACCGATTTGATGATAGACATCGGCGTGATGTTGTGTTCGCGGTTATAAGCTTGCTGCTTAGCGCGACGGCGATTGGTTTCGCCGATGGCCTGGCGCATGGAATCGGTCATGCGGTCGGCGTAGAGAATCGCGCGGCCTTCCAGATGCCGCGCGCAGCGACCCATGCTCTGAATCAGCGACGTGGCGCTGCGAAGATAGCCTTCCTTGTCCGCGTCGAGGATTGCGACGAGCGAAACCTCGGGCAGATCGAGCCCCTCGCGTAAGAGGTTTATGCCGATGAGGACGTCGAACTCGCCGCGGCGGAGGTCGCGCAGGATGCGAACGCGTTCGAGCGTTTCGATCTCGGAGTGGAGATAGCGGCAGCGCACGCCAACTTCGGCGAAATATTCGGCGAGGTCCTCGGCCATGCGCTTGGTGAGCGTGGTGACGAGGACGCGTTCGTTGCGCGCAGCGCGAACGCGAATTTCCTCCAGCAGATCGTCCACCTGGCCCTTCACCGGGCGCACCTCGGTCTCCGGATCCACTAGTCCAGTCGGGCGGATCACCTGCTCGACAACAACGCCACCCGATTTCGTTAGCTCGTAGGGGCCGGGCGTGGCGGAAACGTAGACGACCTGATTGACGCGATGCTCGAACTCCTCGAAATTGAGCGGGCGGTTGTCGAGCGCAGAGGGCATGCGGAAGCCGTAATCCACGAGCGTTTGTTTGCGCGAACGGTCACCCGCGTACATGCCCCGAAGCTGCGGGATGGTCTGGTGCGACTCGTCCACGAAGAGCAGGAAATCCGAGGGGACGTAATCGAGCAGCGTCGGCGGGGCCTCTCCCGGCAGGCGGCCGGACATGTGCCTGGAATAGTTCTCGATGCCATGGCAATAGCCGATGGTGCGCATCATCTCGATATCGAAATGCGTGCGCTGCACCACGCGCTGGGACTCGACGATTTTCCCCATGCGCCCTAGCTCGCCCTTCCACCAGTCAAGCTCTTCGTAGATGGTCTGGATGGCGCGCTCTTTTTGAGCCACGGGCAGGACGTAGTGCGTCTTTGGATAGATCGGCAAGCGCGAGATTTCGCCATCTTTGGAGCGAATCTGGCCGGTGAGCGGATCAATCTTTCGGATCGCTTCGACCTGACTGCCCCATAGCTCAACGCGCACGGCGAGATCGTCATAGGGCGGATAGATTTCGATCATATCGCCGCGGACGCGGAAAGTGCCGCGGCGCAGGTCTTCGGAGCGCTCGTACTGGATTTCGACAAGCTTGCGCAGGATGGATTCGCGCGCGATTTGTTGGCCCTTTTCGAGCATCAGCATCATGCCGAAATACGCCTCTGGCGAGCCGATGCCATAAATGCAGGAAACGGATGCGACGATGATCACGTCGCGGCGCTCGAACAGCGAGCGCGTGGCACTCATGCGGAGCTTGTCGAGCTCGTCGTTGATCGTGGCTTCTTTTTCGATGAACGTGTCGCTCGAAGGGACGTAGGCCTCCGGCTGGTAATAATCGTAGTAACTCACGAAGTACTCGACGGCGTTCTGCGGAAAAAACGACTTGAACTCGTGAAAGAGCTGCGCGGCGAGCGTCTTATTGTGGGCGAGGACGATCGAGGGGCGATTGAGCTGCTCGATCACTTTCGCCATCGTGAAAGTTTTTCCCGAGCCGGTAACGCCAAGGAGGACCTGGTGACGGTCCCCATCGGTCAGCCCGCGAACGAGCTGCGAGATAGCTTCCGGCTGGTCGCCGCGGGGCTCGTAGTCACTGGCTAGCTTGAATTTCATAGCGCATCGCCTCTGGGCCGAAAATTGGGGTGCTCGAAACTCTTTATTATACCCCTTCTGTCAAAACGGCCTGCCCATCGCCAGGAGTCGCAAGTCGGTGGCCCGATCTAGGGCTGAACTGGAATCAGCGTGATTTCGGTCTGGCTCTGTACCTTGCCGACGCGATGGATACTCGAGCCGCTGCTGGCGCTGATGATCTGATAGTCCATTTCCTGCGTGCTGGTCTGCGTGGAATTGACGAGGAGGCCGGTCGCGAGTGAAATGGAATCGAGGCTTTCGCCCGAACCTGTCCAGGTGCCAGAGGTTCGCAGGCCGTTGCGGCGATATTCATCGGGCGTATCGTCGGCCTGCGTGGAACCTCGGCGCAGGATCGTAAAATGGGTCAGGATTACGGCGCAGTCGTCCGGTCGCGCGCTCGCTGGACTACCGGAAGCCTGCGATGCGGCAGAAGAACCGCATGTTTCGTCGCGAAGATAGGAAAAATCGGAGCGCCGCGCGAGGCCGGAGAGCAACGCGCCTGCAATCGGCTGCTCATTTGTCCATTTTTGTCCGATGGCGACACCCTTCTGCGGAAACGCGCTGCCGGGAGCAAGTCCCTGAAGCAGTGCGAGCGCCGATTCGGCCGCGGATTGGTCCGCGTTTCGTTGGCCAGCGGTCGGTTGGCCAGGTAAAGCTGCGCTTACATCCTGGAAGTCACTGAATTGACCGTTGGGCTGCAACGTGAACTCGACGGAACGGCCTTCCAGGCGATTGTATTGATCGGCGAACGAAGAGGCCGCGAGATCGAGCGCGTCCGTCTCGGATTCGGCGCTGGATTTTTCGTACGTCGCATGGAAGCGGATTTTGCTATCGGTTGAAACGCCGCGCGTTTCCAGGCGAACGACCATATGAATCGTCTGGACCGATTTCGAGCCGCCCTCGGGATTGACGATGGGAGTCGTGGTTGTTCCGGTTGTCGTGGTGAGTGATTCGATGCGGTAGCGAAGGACTTCTCCGGGGACAAACTTCGGCGAGAAGCGCACTCGCACGCTTGCAGTCGCTGCGAAAGCCAGCGCGAACAGAGTCAAACACACGAATAAAGCGAAACGAATCGGATTCGCGCGGCGCCACTGCATCGAAAGAACGCTAGCATACGCTCCGGAGCGAGGCAAACCGGCGCTAGCGGGAACGGTGGACCTGAGCCTGCGGTAAAGCAGCTTTTGGCGCGGCGAGCGATCCCGTGAGATGGAATGGCCCGTCAGGCCCGCTGAATCGCAGGTCGAGATTGCGGCCGAAGTCTATAGTTCCGGACGCGCTGATCGAGGTGTCGCCGTTGGTGGCCAATCCCAAACTCTGGATTTCAATCTTGCGCTGCGCGCATGCGAAGGTCGCGACGCCATCCTGGAATCGAGTGGATCCGGAACTCTGCGAGCGACCTCCCAACACCTTCGATAAATCGAGATTCACCAGCTCTGGGCCGTCCGCCTTCGCGCTGCCCTGGCAGGTGAGGGACGTAAGCAGATCGGTGCGATTGGCGCCTCGCGCGGCGAACGAAAGGTGCCCTGCAGCAGATTCCGCGGTAAAGCCGGCGAGCGCAGGGATTGCGGCGGCAAGCGCAGAAATATCCACGCGGGAGAAATCCAAATCTGCGTGATACACGGGCGAGGCGCTCAGTTCCGCGTCGAGCGAACCGGCGACCTGTCCGCCGTAAAACTGGCCAATCGCATCCGTCAGCACAATGTGGCGGCCGTCAATTCTGAGATCACCTTCGAGATGTCGGACGACCAAAGGCTCCATCATGAATTGATCGAGAGCGAGGCGTCCACTCGCTCGAAGATTTTCCGGTGCGGCATTTGTCTGCGCGCGCGAGTTAAGGAACGGCAGCATGCGATCGAGAAAACTTTGCCGCCACGCGGGATTGAGCCAGCGATCAAGGTCAGCCGCAGCGAGATGGTCCGCCGAGAGCGCGAATTTCCAATCGCCGGACGGATCGCGACGGTCGAACGTGCCGTTCCAGCGCGCGCCGAAGGCCTGCGCTGATGTAACAGCAATATGGCGAGCGCCCGGCTTCCATTCCGCGCGGGCTTTTATTTCATCCACAGGCCGGTTCAAGAATGGCGCGAGCAATGAATCAGCGCCAGAGCCGGCCGGTCCCGCGCCGGCGTCGCCGAATTCGACCCAGCCGATGGGTTGGCTCGTCACACCTCCGGGCCAAGGATAGGGGGCTTCCTGCCACCGGAGATCGCAAGCGAAGGGACCCGCCAAATCCCACCCCCGAGAAAGATTCCACCCGAGGGCCGCCGCTCCGGCAATCAGATCGCGCGCCTGACTCGTGCTTCCGGCAATGTGCCAACCGGGAATCGCGCCGCGCGCCGGCTTCGTCGAGGTGTCCAGCCGGAATAAGCCACTGGACGGACCGGACGCGGAACCCCATGAAAGTGAAATCGGAGCGAAGGAATACTTCCCTTGATCGTAATGCAGCTGGAGTTGTCCCAAATGGGCCGGCTTCCGAGGATCCGCGCCCGTTACATCGAGACCGGAGCTCGACAGGGTCGCGTTCACGACGCGTAGCGGCCAGCCCACTGCTTCACCGCTGACTTCGGCTCGGCCGCGAACGTAAAAGCTGTCCGCGACGCCGGGATGAAATGCACGCACCCAAGGCAGGAGATCGTTTACGTCAAGAAGTGACGTCACCGTGAATTGAACGGGCGGAGATTTTTCCGCCGCGGGCGGTTCCGAGCGATTCCAATGTATTTGCCCGGAGGCGTGCGCACTCGAATCAGGCGCCTCGAGCGCAATGTCAGTGAGCTCGATGCCAGGAGCGTCGGGATGCCAGATCGTTCGCGCCGTTAGATTCACAGAAGGAGTGTCCGGCCGAAGCGCTAGATCCCAACGATGAACCTGCTGCAGTTCCGCACGCCCCTGGATGGCCCAACCGTCGTCCTGCACGCGCGTGCGTGCGCTGATGGCCAGCGCGAGCGCGCCGCGAATTCCGGCATCATCACCGCCGGCGAGCCGCAGTACGTCCGAGATTGAAGCATCGGTCCATGAAATATCGAGAGCTGCAGGGCGAAGCCTCGAGGAGGTACCGCCCAGATCGCCCGAGATGTGAATCGTACCCGCCTGCTGTACGACGATGGCAGCGCGCCAGGGAGTCGCGTCAAGATTCATAATCCAGCGGCCGGGCTTATCCGTCTCTAGCGTTCCCTTCACACCCACAAACGCGAGCGGCAGTTTTTCGTCGCCGTTCTTGAAATTGACGCGGCCTCCGTCAACTTCGATCCTGCGGAAGCGGACGGCCGCGGACGGGAGCGACGGACCAACTGGCACTTTGAAAGCTGGTTTCCCTACCGGCTGTGGAAGCCACTGGGCAAGATTCCAGTCACCGCCAGCATCGCGGACAAGGTTAAGACTCGGCCGACTGAGCGAGAGCGTGCCGAGTTCAATGTGTCCGCGGAAAAGGCTGGCCCAGCGCAACCTGACGGTCATCGAATCGGCGCGGAGAAAGTATTCGTGGCCGAAGCGCGGGTCTTCTCCCACGGTTACGGAGTTCGCGTCCAGCGCAGGGCCATCCCACAAGCTGAAATCATAGCTGGCGACGTCAACGGGCCGTCCAAAGGCCGCTTCGATTCGCGCCGTCAGAATCTTGCGCAGGCCCGTGTGTTGGATCGTGAGAGAAACCGCTTCGGTGGCGATCCACAAGACAACGAGGATAAAGAGCGCCCACTTGAGAAATCGAGCCCACAGCCGAGGACGCGACCGAACCGGCTGAAGAGTTTCCACGTGAGGGATGGCTTCGGAATATGTGTCTGACATTGTGGATCGCTACGAATCTACAAACGGTTCCCTACCGAACGGACCCGGATACGTTTAATGAACCTCGCGCAGCATGCGATGCCAGCGCGTGCGACTGGAGAGATGAATCAATCCCTCTTCGATGCCGCGGATGGTACCCAGGAGACTGCGATCATTGTAATCCTCAGCGGTCGCTTCGACAGACCAGTAAATCACCATGGGGCGGCCCATGATCGCGTGACGGTCCACAAATCCCCAGTAGCGGCTGTCCCAGCTCCGGTCGCGATTATCTCCCATCACGAAGTAATGATCAGGCGGAACGATCAACTCACCATTTCGAACGGAATCCATAATCTGCTCAGCCCATTCGGCGCGCAGCCCCCATCTGGGGAAACCGGCATCGGAAGGCGGAAAATTATCAGCATAGGGATCGTCCGCAGTGGGGTCGTGGACGACATAGGGTTCCGCCAAACGCACACCGTTGACATAAACACGCTCGTAGATTATGCGAATGCGATCTCCCGGCAATCCAATAACGCGCTTGACGTAGTGCGGATGATCGTCGAATGGAAATTTGAAGACGATGATGTCGCCGCGGCGAACAGATCTGTAGGGGAGAAATTTTTCGTACCAGGCGCCGTTCCCTTCGAAAATAAATTTGTTCACCAGCAGATGATCGCCGACAAGCAGCGTAGGCTCCATGGATTGCGACGGAATCTTGAAGGCCTGCAAAATAAAAGTAGTTCCAAAAAGCGCCAGGAGAACGGTGACTAGGAGCGATTCGAGGAAATCAACGTAGCTGGCATTCGGCGCGCGGGGGGGCGCGGGCGCAGCCACCGGCGGCGGGTTTTCTGCCGAATCCGAAATTGGGTTTCCTGTTTCGAGCGATTCCATTCAGGCGGTCTCACTGCTTTGCCCCAGAGTTTCGAGCGCCAGCTGCGCGGCGGCCTGCTCCGCTTCCTTCTTGCTGAGGCCGTGGGACGCGGACAATTTCACGCCGTTGTGCCAGACCTCGACTTCAAACGTCTTGTTATGTTCTGGACCCGATTCGTTCTTAACGCGATACGCGGCAGCGCCAAGGCCGCGCTGCTGCAGCCATTCCTGGAGGGCGGATTTGTGATCGGGCCGTTCGAGGCCTTCGACACCATCGGCAAGAGCTGGGTCGAGAAGAGTGCGCCGGAGAAATGCGGCGGCCGCCGGCAAACCCGCGTCGAGGTAGATGGCGCCCACGATCGCTTCATAGGCGTCGGCGAGCAGACGTCTCTTCTCGCGCCCTCCGGTCTTTTCTTCGCCGGGACCGAGGCGCAAATGGCCGCCCAGCATCAAGCGCTGCGCCGCGCCGTAAATCGAAGGAGCGCTCACCAACCGCGCCAATCCCTTCGAAAGTTGCCCCGCGTCCCATTGCGGCGAGGATTCGAAGAGATGCTGGCTCGCGACCAGACCGAGCACGCGGTCGCCGAGAAATTCGAGCCGCTCATTGTCAATTCCTGCGTTGTTCTGGCGACGCGATCGGTGAGTAAGAGCCCGTTCGAGACGTTCGGGTTCCCCGAAACGATGACCGAGCACCGTTTCAAGCTCGCCCAGCTCCTCTGCCGTCATGACCGGATCGCCTTTCTGACCTACCTACTTCGGTTGCGCCGCCTGTTTGTGAGCGGCGTCCGCACTTTGTTTGCAGCGATCCTGGAGAGCTCCCATAATCTGGGAACAGTGCGTGAAAGCATCGGCAGCTTCCGGATAACGGCTCAATTGTTGCAAATCCAGGCCGAGGACGTAGAAATCCGTCGCATCGGGACTTGCAGAGGCCTGCGTGGCCTGCTGGAGTTCCGACGCAGATTCTGTCGGATTCTGGCGCCGGAAATAAACCAGCCCGAGGCCACTGTGAGCCTCGCTGAGCACCGCAGCTTTCGATTGAGCAAATTGATCGTCGGTCAAACCCGGCGGTTTCGGCATGACCGCAACGACGGCAATCGCGTGTTTCTCGTACTGCTCGGCCTTGTCGAGGTTCTTGGCTGCGTCGGGATCCGCCGGATTATAAACATGAGGGATCACCCAGCCAATGATGGTTAGAACAGTCACATCATCCGGATACAGCGCAAGAGTCTTGTCGCCATACGAATAGAAATTCTTCCAGTCCTGCTTTACGTAATACGTCTGGACCAGTTCTGCATAAACGGATTCGAGGTAATGACTGGTCGGGTATTTCTGCAGGAAATCGTTCCCAAGCTGGATCCGGGTGTCCTCAGCCCCCGGTCCCGCATCGAAGAAAGCCTTATAGGCGGCCTCCTCCGCGGGATCCACTTTCGGCGCCGCCGGT
This sequence comes from uncultured Acidobacteriota bacterium, assembly GCA_963814855.1. GTDB lineage: Bacteria > Acidobacteriota > Terriglobia > Acidiferrales > UBA7541 > Palsa-295. The sequence goes on along the minus strand of CAWFEL010000007.1, from coordinate 61,546 downwards.
GGCGCGTTCGGGTCCGGCTTCGCCGACGGCGCCTGCTGACCGTTTGACGACGCGGACGCGGGTGGCGTGCCTTTCAAGCTGGGCGGCGCACCTTGGGCGAAGCACACGGCTGCAACCCCAAAATTCGCTGCAACGGTCAACAGCAGAATACGGATTCCGAAAGCGATGAATCGTGGCCTCATGTACGTGTCCCTTTCCTGTGTGGCGGTTTGGTACCCATTATTTCGGCTGAGTAGCTTGCTGCTTAGCCATGTCAGCGCTCTGCTTGCAGCGGTCCTGCATATTTCCGGCAATCTGACCGCAACGTCCGAACACTTCCGCGGCGTCGGAAAACTTATTCAGATTTTGCAGGTCCATTCCGAGCACAAATAGGTCCGTCGGGTCCGGATTCGGGTTGTTCTGTGTGGCCTGCTGAAGCTCCGCCATGGAGTTGGCGTAGTCCTCGCGACGGAAATAGACAAGCCCCAGAGCGCTGTGTGCTTCACTGGCCTTCGAAGCTTTCACAGCAGCAAATTGGGCGTCCGTCAGGCTTGCGGGCTTTTTCAGAGTGTTTAGAACTTGAATGGCCGTCTTCTCGTAGGTCTCGGCCTTGTCCAACAGCTTGTCCGCATCGTCCGCGTGAGGATCGTAGACGTGCGGGATCACCCAGCCCACTGTCGTGAGGACGTCTACATCGTCCGGCTTCAGGGCCAGGGCCTCATCCGCCGTCGCGTAAAAATCTTTCCAATCCTGCTTGTCGTAATACGCGTTCGTAAGCCCGGCGTCCACTGCCTCCGAAAATATGCTCTTGGGGTACTTTTCAAGGAATGCATTGCCGAGCTGGATTTTTTTAGCAGAGTCTTCCGTGTGGTAAAAGGCATCGTATGCCTTCTGCTCTTTCGGATCGATCGTCACGCCAGGCTGTTTCTGCACGTCGGTCAGCTCATGAAGTTCGGTCTGCTGCGCGTCCGTTGACGTCGATACTGCCGTCGCTGGTGTGCGCGAGCCACCAATTTGCGCGTGCGAAATCGGTGCAACCAAAATGGCGGCGGCGAAAGATAGTGACAAGGCCCGAATAACAAACGCCATCGATGAAATGTTCACAGAGATCTGTCCTCCTTTTCCGCGATCTTTCTCGACCGAACCCCAGCGCGAGACCTTCGCCTCATGGCTGCGGCTGTTGGCTCTCGGCTGGCCGCGCTGGAGGCTTGTAAGCCGTCTGGACACCGCTCTGCGCGGCCGCGCGCGCGGCCTCCGGCGCTCCTTCGACCGTCAGCGCCGCCTGGTATTCATTCACGGCAAGCTCGCGTTCATCCTCCAGATCGTGAATGCGTCCGAGGTAGACATGCGACCACGCCAGAATGGACGGGTCCGGAGCGGGAGCGCTGCCCGAGCCGGGCGTTGTCGCGCTCCGTGCGGAAACGAGCTGCTCGAAAAGATCCTTGGCGCGGTCTCCGTCGCCGGAGAGTACTGATACGATTGCCAGTCCGTACATCGCTCGCGGATCATTCGGATACTTCGCGAACGCGGTTTGAAACGTCGCCGTAGCTGCCGCAATATCCTTGCTCGCGATTTGGCGATTACCCTCGGTGATCCACTCCTCGAGTTCCGATTGTGCCGCGACGGGCTGGCCGTGCGCTCCCAGCAAGAGCGGGGCGTCGGCTGAGGCGAACTTCACGCCCTGCAAACGCTTCTGTTCCGCGTCTACGTCAATGCCCGTAATCAGGCCGGGGAAATAATACGACATCGCGGGCGAGTCTTTTTCGAACTTCTGCAACTGGGCGACGAGAGGTCGCACCAGAATGTAGCCTGATTCGTCGTCATTCTTCAGCTCGGCTTCGAGCCTGTCACCGGAGAGATGATGAAGGCGCAATTCCACGGCCTTGATCAAACACTCGTCCATCAGGGAAACGAAATCATCGTGATATTCGGCCGGGAGTTGCGGCGCGCGGGCCGCGACGTTGAGCAGCGCCCGCTTCGTGTACACGACGGGCCGGTAGCGCAGCACGAAAGGATCGAGCATGTAGTGCAAGTACGCATGTTGAATCGTGTCCGCCGACGAATCAGAAAGGCTTCCCACGACGATCGCATAGCGGTCGCCGGAGTTACGGAAGTTCGCGCGAGATCCAACCAGCGGCTCGACATACACGGTAAACGTGCGCCCGTTGGCCGGTTTGGGGAGCTCACGCAGATACGCATCGGAAACGGTAACGATCCTGCGGAGGACGGAACGAAATCCCGCAGCTACCGGCTCGGATTCCAACTCGATTTTGGCCCAGCGCGAGTCGAGATGCGCTTCCTTGTAAAAATCGGAGATCACATCCTGAAACCCGTCAATCGTAAGAACGGAGGGCGGAAGCACATCGCGATTGGTGGGCAATTGGAAACTTGGTGGAGGGTCAGCCACCAGGGCAAAGGTCATGTAAGGAGTAAGGGTTTCGGTCGGGCTCGCGAGGACGTGGTCGCGATAAAATTGACGCACGGCTTTCGCCGCCGGGCCCTGCATCTTGAGCAGATCCTCGCGAAGCGCAATTCGAGCGGGCATGTCCGCAGGCATGACCTGCTCGGCATCAAATCCCGCAGCGTCAAGGGCGCACATGACCGCAAAAATTTGCTGGCTGGATTCGACGCCAATGCCTCCATCGGCAGGTGCCGGCACTTCTTGCGCGTGCGATTTGCGTGCCGCCACGCCTAGACCAATCGTAGCGGCCACCAGTACTAGCGCGAAGCACGCAGGAGGCAATTTATGGGCGAACTTTCCGATGGACAAACTCCTCGACCTGTATGGCTCTTGGGATGCGGTTCGGTGGGCTTGCGTTTACTCCGAAATTCGTCGCGCCACCCAGCGCAACACACCGCACCGCTCGAACTCTAGCGAGCCAGCGGAACGGAGTCAAGAATTGCGAGGGAGCACTTGGGAGGCAGATCTGGGCTGAGTCCTAACCGCGCACGCGAACTTCGCTGAAGCTAAGCAGGACGCGGCCGCCGCCCATGGGACGTCCGAAACCCAGCTGAGGGCGGAATTTGGAAAATAGAAGTACTTGATCAAGCTGTCGCTGTACCGCGACATCATTCGGGCCAGATAGGATCTTGTAGAAGAGAACTTCGCCCTTGGCATTCAGCGTTGCCTCGATCAGCAGAGGACCGGAGTCGGGTTGGCCTTCCGTTCGAGTAACGCCGGGAACCGGAAAAGGTGGCAGGCTTTCGAGCTCGGCGGGCTGAACCAAATTCAACGGCAGATCGTCGGCCTCCACACGGCCCAGCGGCATTCCCACGAGCATGCTCTGGACGACCAACATGAAAACAGCCACCGCCGTAAGTACGCCACCCGTAGCCGGAACAGCGAGCGGTTCGAGAATATTCTGGGAAACCAGCAGCGCGCGCGCCCACAAGCGACTTACGAACGCCCACGGAGAACGCACCTCCGAGGCCTGCGCGCGAATTTGCGCGGCCAAACCGGCGGGCGCGTCCACTGGCTTTACGTTCGCCAGATGTGTCGCCAGCAAGCGATAGCCCGCGAGCTGCTGCTGGCACTCATGGCAAGAATTCAAATGTTCGCGCAGAACAACACGATCGCGGGCGCGGATTGCTCCGTCCAGATAACCGGGTAAATGCCTTTGGGCTTCGCGGCAGTTCATTGCGTGCCCCCATGCACTTCCGCCGCCCTGATGAATTCCGCGCGAGATGGCGCGAACGTTTCAGGCCGCGCCTCAAACTGAACCTTCGCGCGGCGGCGCGGCGAAGGCCGGGCTCCCTGGCTTATCACTGTATTCGCCAATGGAGTTTGGCTTTGCGCCTCATGGATCTCCGGTTGAGGAGCTCGCAGCAACGGATCGAGAATTTCCTTCAGCATTCGCCTTCCGCGCATGATGCGGGACTTTACCGTTCCCACAGAAACCTCGAGAACCTCGGCGATTTCTTCGTAGGAAAGCCCCTCGAGATCTCTCAAAATCACGGCGCTGCGAAACACCGGCGGCACAGTCGCGAGCGCACGGCGAACCGTCTCCTGCACTTCGTGCGCCGCGCATTGCTCGAAAGGAGTGGCTTCGGCGTCCTTCAATTCAAGCACCGGACTCTTGTCTGGGCCTTCAACGTCAATCGAGGTCTGCATGCGGTGATGGCGCCAGCACCAGCGGCGATGATTCAGGGCCTGGCGCACGCAGATGCGGTAGAGCCAGGTCTTCAGCGAACTCCCGCCACGAAAGCCGCGAATGCCACGAAATACGTGCAGAAAAACTTCCTGGGTTACGTCTGCGGCATCGGCGCGGTCGGAGAGAATCCCGTACACGAGGTTGTACACACTCGAGTGGTAGTAGGTGACGAGATAGTCGAAGGCCGCGTCCGAACCCGCCTGCAGCTCGGTCACCAGCTCGCCTTCGTCGCGTACCCACGGCAGACTATGTGCCAGTTCGCCCATTGCGTGCGCCGCACTCCTCGGGGCAACCCTGATGCTATCGTTAGACACCAGTTCGCCTCACTATGTTGCAGAGCATATCAGAAAAATGTGTCGAGGGAGATATGCCTAAAGTACTGTTGGCAAGCTGCTTATTTTCAGCAGCTTGGAAGAATTCAAAGAAAACGATAGATCGGGCGCGAGAGGGGAAAATTGGTGGAGCCGGCGGGGTTCGAACCCGCGACCTCCTCGATGCCATCGAGGCGCGCTCCCAACTGCGCTACGGCCCCACGGAAGACAAAAGAGAGTGCTTGTCTTTATAGCATCTGAAGATACGAAGCGTCAAACAACGAGCGAATACGGGTTTCGCTCTTGTCCTGCACGGCGTCGAAAAAAAACGCGGTTTCAAGGCACGATACGAACTAGAATACCGCCCCTATGGCCAAAATCACTTTTCTGGGTGCGGCAGGAACTGTTACAGGTTCGAAGTATCTGATCGAAGCAGAGGGCAAGCGGCTGCTGGTGGATTGCGGGCTCTTCGAGGGATCGAAAGATCTGAAGCAGCGCAATTGGGACAAGTGTCCAATTGACCCAGCGACCATTGATTGGGTGCTGCTGACGCATGCGCACATTGACCACACCGGCTATCTGCCGCGGCTGGTGCGCAATGGCTATCGCGGTCCGATTTACGCGAATGCCGCGACTCACGAACTATGCGGAGTGCTGCTCCCCGATTCGGCTCATCTGCAGGAGGAAGACGCGCTGTACGCCGCGAAGAAAGGCTATACCAACCACAAGCCGCCGCTTCCGCTCTACACGGTGGCGGAAGCGCAAACCACGCTTACTCAGTTTCGCGAAATTCCGAGCAACGATCCGTTCACGATTAGCCCCCAATTCTCCGTTCTCCCGCACGACGCCGGTCACATCCTGGGCGCAACGTGGCTGGAACTGACAATCACGGAAGGCGGGAAGAAGACGTTGGTAGTGTTCTCGGGCGACGTGGGCCGCTACGATCAGCCGCTTTTGAAAGATCCCGAATCGCCAACGCGCGCGGATTTCCTGCTGTGCGAAGCGACGTATGGCGATCGCGAGCATCCTACCGGCTCGGTGACGGACGAACTCGCGGACGTCATCAACCGGACTGCAAAGCGCGGAGGCGCCATCGTGATTCCCGCGTTCGCCGTGGACCGGACGCAGCTTCTGATGTACTACCTGCGCGAACTTCTTGAACAGAAACGGATTCCGGAATTGCCCGTGTATGTGGACAGCCCGATGGCGATCAGCGTTACCGACATGTACGCGCGCCATCATGGGGATCACGATTTAAGGCCACAAACCAGCGCGGACCCGCTCAATGTCAAGAATGTGCATTTGACGCGCACGGTCGAAGACTCGAAGAAGATCAACGACGTGGTCTCACCCTGCATCATCATTTCGGCAAGCGGCATGATCACCGGCGGCCGCATCCTCCATCACCTGGCGCGCCGGCTGCCGGATTCGCGAAGTTCGGTCCTGCTTGTGGGCTACCAGGCGGAAGGTACGGGAGGCCAAGCGCTGCAAAACGGCGCGAAGTTTCTGCGTATCTTTGGGGAACAAGTGCCCGTGCGAGCTGAGGTCGTTAATATCGGCCAGCTTTCGGCACATGCGGGAAAAAGCGAACTGCTGCGCTGGCTCTCCGGAATCGCGGCGCCGCCGAAGCGGACATTCATGATTCACGGCGAGCCAAGCGGCTTGACGTCGCTGCGGGATGCAATCACCGAGCAGCACCATTGGCCGGTGACGATACCGGCATACCTGCAATCGTTCGATCTGAATACGTAGCGCGGAATTTTATCGGGCGGCTTTCAGCTTGGCGAGGCGCTCGGCGGCGGCCTCAAGCGTGGCTTCCTTTTTGCAGAATGTGAAGCGAAGGTGGGTCCGTCCGTCGGCGGGATCGCGATAGAAGCTCGAACCGGGGACGGCCGCGACTCCAATTTCAGTTACCAGATATTTTGCGAAGGTCACATCGTCCGGAAAACCAAAAGCGGAAATATCCGTCATGATGTAATACGCGCCGCGCGGCTTGAAGCAGCGGAAGCCGGCATTCGTGAGAATTCCCAGCAGGCGATCGCGGCGCACCAGATATTCGCTCGAAAGCGATTCGTAGTAACTCTGCGATGATTGCATCGCCACTGCGCCGGCTTCCTGCAGCGGGGCCGCGGCCCCTACGGTGAGAAAATCGTGCACCTTGCGTATGGCCGCCGTCACGTCGGGCGGACCGATGGCCCAGCCAACCCGCCAACCGGTCACGCTATACGTTTTCGAGAGCGCGTTGATCGTGATCGTGCGGTCCCGCATGCCGTCGAGCGTGGCGAGCGAAATGTGTTTCGCGCCGTCGTAGAGCATGTGCTCGTAGATTTCGTCCGTGATGGCAAAACAATTCCACTGCACGCAAAGATCGCGGATGCGCTCGAATTCTGTTCGTTCGAAAACCTTCCCGGTGGGATTGTTCGGCGTATTGAGAATGATCGCCTTCGTCTTCGGACCGAATGCCGCCGCGAGTTCCTCGGGGTCGAATGTCCAATCGGGCGGACGCAGCTTCACGAAGCGCGGCGTAGCGCCGGATAGAATCGCGTCCGGACCGTAGTTCTCGTAGAAAGGCTCGAAAACCACGACTTCATCGCCGGGATTGATGATGGCCATCATGGTGGACATCATCGCTTCCGTCGAGCCGCAGCAAACCGTAATTTCGCGCTCCGGATCCACCGTTACGCCCTGCGTGCGCTCGAAGTTCGCGGCTATCGCGTCGCGAAACTTTTTTGCGCCCCAGGTAATCGCGTACTGATTGATGTCCGCGGAGATCGCTTCTTGCGCGGCGCGCTTTATTTCGGCGGGCGCGGGAAAATCGGGAAAGCCTTGCGAGAGATTCACCGCTCCGTGGCGGAGCGCGAGCCGCGTCATTTCGCGGATTACGGACTCGGTGAAGCGTTCGGCCTTCAGTGAAAGTGTGGGATTAGCGGCCAGAGCGCGTTCGGGCTGGGCGGGGTTCATCTGGTTGAGCTCCATAAAGCCGGCGATAGATATCCGCGTTGCGCGTCACGATTTGCACGTACTGGCGCGTCTCGGTGAACGGAATCGAGTCCACGAATTCGGCAGTCTCGCGGTATGTCTGTCCCGCCGTCCAAAGTATTACCCGGTCTTCTCCGGCATTGTACGCGGCCAGCGCCCACTCAGCGCCGCCAAATTGCTTTTCGAGGCCCGCTAAATAGGCCGAGCCGAGCCTCACATTGTAATCCGGGTCGGTGAGCCTCGCGCGCGAATAGCCAATTTTCTCGTGCTTCGCCCAGATGCGTGCAGTCGGCCCGATCAGCTGCATCAATCCAATCGCGCTCTTACCGGAGCGCGCGTCGGGCTCAAACGCTGACTCCTGCCGGATCAGCCCGGCGACGAGCATTGGGTCAACGCCGGCCTTTGCGGACCAGCGCCGGATGGAGGCTTCGAACGGCAGCGCGTACGCTACGCGCCATACATCTCGCGGCACGTCAGAGAACGGCTGCGATTCGAGCTGCGGAAAAATTTGCCGCACAGTAACGATAGCTGCGCCGTAGTGGCCCGCCGCGGCAGCTGATTGAGCGGCTTCGAGCAACAGCCGCGGCTCGCCTGTCGCAGCGTATCCCGCTCGCAACTCGAGTTCCGCCGATGCGTCGAATCCGATAGAGCGCAATGCATCCGCGCGCGACTGGCGCCCGACCGCAGCGACTGGAATCGGTCCATCGAGTTTCGGTATCGCAGAAACCGGCGGAATTGAATTGAGGACATCCGATTTTTCGACCGGCCCCGGACCGACCGCGCGAGTCCGCGCCGCACCCTGAGTCTGAAAATAATTCTGAGGATAGCGCTCCGCCAGTTTCGCGTAATATCCCCGCGCTAGGGGCGCTGCTCCCGCTTCCTCCGCCAGGCGGCCAAGCCAATAGAGGGCGTCAGGCGTGTAGGACGATCCGGGAAACCGCTGCAGGTGATCCTGCAGCATCACGGCCGCTTCCGGCTGACGCTTCAGGACGGCGGTCCATGCTGCGCGCCATTGAGCGGCTGTGGCGTTTGTTGATGTCGGAAAATTCTCTTCGAGCCGCTTGTAGTAGCCCGAGGCGCGATCCCGGTCGAGCTGCACCCAATAATAGTTCCCCGCCGAAAATAACGCCGATTCCGCCCAGTGGCTCGATGGCGCGCGCGATACGACGCCGTCCACGGCAGCCACCATCTGCGCTTCCTGCTGCTGCGCCCGGTAATATTCCGCGAGAGCATCCAGACGCTCGGCGTCCACATCGGGATCGCTGATTTGGAGCGCCGCAATTTCGCCGGGCCCCGAACCGAGCGCCACTCCGCATTCGAGAATGCGCAGTTGAGCGCGCTCGCGATCGGCACCGGAAAGTTCGGGCATCAGGTCGGCATATTCGCTGCGTGCGTCGTTCCAGGTTTTCGCGGCGAATAGCATCGCGGCATGCGCCATCCTCTGATCAACCGCCAGCGGAGGATACTTTGCCCCGAGACTGCTGCGCAGGAAACCAAGCTTGACGCTGGCCTGGCGCGCCTGCTCGCTGGTTGCGAATCGGAGGTAGACCGCCTGATAATCGGCCACAGCATCGAGCGGCTTTCCGGCCTGTTCGCGAGCCGCACCGCGCAGAAGCAGCAGCGCGGGCCTTTGCGTTGTCTGAGAGTAAGCGTCAAGAGCGGCAACCGCTTCGCCCGGTTGGTTCGCCGCGAAAGCCGCATCGCCGAGCGACTGGAGCGCTGCGTCCGTCATCACCGAATCCGGATACTCGCTGCGAAAGCGCTTGAATTCGCCGAGCGCATCGGCGCTATGGCCCAGGGCAAGATCAGTTTCAGCTGCCCAGTACAGCGCATAGTCCGCGACCAGTGGATCGCCCTCGGCCCGCGCGAGCCATTTGGCGGCCTGCGTGTAATTTCCTTTGCCGTAGTCGTAGTAGCCGAGCGCCAGCGACGCGCGCATTCCGAGCGTGCCGGAAGTTTTCCGCGATGCAAACGCACTGAGCTGTGTGTAAGCCGGTAAAGCATTCGGCAGTTTCAGCGCGCGCGAAAGTTTTTCGAGCTGCTTATCGGTGAATGCGGGAGCGGCAGTGGGCTTCGCCGTCGCGGTGTTCGGACGCGCGGAACAAATCGAGCACAGAATCAGCAGGGCTCCGGCAGCGCACGCGAGCCGGCGCGCGGATCCCATTGCGATGGTTTTAGTGCCGCAGTACAGGCGAGGGATAAGGATATTCTCCGAGAGCTTGGGCGTCTCCCTCGGCGAGGATTTCCAGCATCCAGTGATGGAAATAATCCACGGGATGATCCTGAATCGCACGGAAGCGGCGGTCGTATTCTTTGCGGGCTTTGTCAATATCACTGCGCAACCGATGACAGATGTCTTTGTTTTCGCGACCCAGACGAACGTCCTTGGGCCGTAATAGTTTGATGTCTTGCATGGCCACTTTGGCAACCCGGTTCGCGCGGCGATGCAGATCGCGAAGCTCGGTGGACAGGCTCGCTACGTCGAAAGCTGCCGCTTCGGAAACTGTTTCCGCGACCGGTTCTGGCTCGGAAACAATCGGTTCTTCAATCACCGCCGCATGAATCGGCATCTCGGCCGATATTTCGGTGGATTCTTCCGCAACCGGCTCTTCTGCCCAATCAGACTTGGGTTCGAATCGCGTTGGAGTGCGAAGCTCTGGTTCCGTGGCCGGCGCTTCCGGTTCCAATTCTGCCACGGCGGAGGCTTTGGCGCCCGCGTGATCGTCCGAGCCTCGGCTTTCGCGCGGATTCAGAGCCACAGCGACAAAATTCGAGAGCACGGAAAGCCCCGCAGCCAGCGCGGAAGCCGCCGTTTGCGCGCGCAACATGGCCGGCAGCGCGTTGCTCGGCCGAGTGGACGAACAGGCCGCCACGAGATCGGCATAGGCCTGATGTAGCTCGTCCGCAGTCCGCTGCAGCGGCGCCAGATTGTCGCGCAATGCCCGGGAAACGGCTTCTTCGAGGGCCTGCTCTAGAGATCGTTGGCGTTCTTTCAAGGGATTCCTACCCTTTTCAGATTATGGAAACGGTATCAGGGGGTGTCAACTGGCATTCCCGCAACCCGTTCCTGCCTGTGCAGCAGGCAGGCTCGCGGCTGACGGATGCCATCCGGGCGGAGGTTTTGCTTGCCTTCCCTGCCCTGGGTTCGTATCTTCGTGACTCCAAACGGGGGGAATTTCAGTCTCGATGTTGACCGCCAGGCAGATTCAGGATTTGTTGAAGCTTCAGCCCCTCCCTGTCGAGGGAGGCCACTTCGTCGAGTCGTATCGCTCGAAATATACGCTCGAGGTGCCCTCACTCTCACCCTGCTATCAAGGCGAGCGGGGCCTCTCGACGGCCATCTACTACATGCTGACGCCCGACACGTTCTCCGCAATGCACCGGCTGAAGGGCGACGAGGTGTACCACTTCTATCTGGGCGATCCAGTCGAGATGCTGATGCTCAAGCCCGACGGAGCTGCGGAGGCGGTGCTCCTGGGGCAGGACATTCTCGCAGGGATGCGCGTGCAACACGCCGTCGCAGGGGGAACGTGGCAAGGGTCCCGCCTCGCTCCGGGCGGGAAGTACGCGCTAATGGGCACGACCATGTCGCCCGGCTTCGACCCTACGGACTACGAACCCGGCAAGCGCGACGCGCTGAGCGCTCAATATCCGAATTACGCCCCGCTGATCGCTTTCCTGACGCGCTAGCCGCGCCAGCCCGCGAAACTATGCATGCCGGATAACTCTAGGGCCGCCGTTTTGCGCCATGCTCGCCCGAAGTGGTATTCTGGACTCTCCAACGGGGGCGACACGGTTTCGACGGAAACTGCCGCTGCTCGAAGGCATGCCGGGCTCCACGTGCCCGCAATCGCGTGGAAAAACAACAACTGGCAACTCACAGTTGGCTCTCGCAGCCTAACCAAAAGTAAGCTGCGCGTCTCCCCAGGCGTCACCTACGCGTTTGGGATGAGGCGTCACACAGTAGGTTGGCTGTCGAGTTTCGGTCCGTAATTCGGCGGCGAGATCATCGGACTAGCCGAGGGCGCGTCTTGCCCGCTCTGAGTTCCCTCGGTGAAACCATCGGAACGGGACAAGCATGTAGTCTTCGGGTTGCAAGGTTTCTCGGACGGGGGTTCAACTCCCCCCGCCTCCAAAATTTCGCGAAGCGAAACTTTGTCCTGAGCGAGCCCGCATTTTGGGCGAGTCGAAGGGCATGCGGTCTTCGGCTCTTCTCTAGTTCGAGCTAACTCCGAGCTCCAGGAAGAAAAAACTCAGGACGTTGGTGCGTTCTTCAATTTGTTTGCTTAGGGGACGCCCGCCCGAATGTCCGGACTTCGTGTCATACAGCAACAGAATCGAACGGTCGGAGCTTGTGGCCGCCTGCAGCCGCGCCGTCATTTTCCGCGCGTGCAACGGTGCGACTCGAGTGTCGCCGTCACCAGTTATAAAAAGGACGGCGGGATACTTCGTGCCCTGCTTTACATTTTGATAGGGCGAATAGGCGTAGAGGTATTTGAACTGTGCGGCGTCGTCCGCCGAGCCATATTCTGGAACCCAGTATGGCCCGTCTAAAAACTTGTGGTAGCGCAACATGTCGAGGAGCGGATATTCACAGACTACCGCTTGTACCAAATCGGGTCTCTGCGTAAGCGTCGCGCCGACTAGAAGTCCGCCATTGCTCCCGCCTTCGATTGCCAGCTTCGTGGAGTTCGTGTATCCCTTGGCAATTAACCATTCGGCGGCGGAAACAAAATCATCAAAAACGTTCTGCTTTTTCTCCATCATTCCCGCGTCATGCCATTTTTCGCCGAACTCACCACCACCCCGCAAGTTAGCCACTGCGTAAATTCCACCCGCGTCGGCCCATTCGATGGCAGGCTCATCAAACCAGGGAGTCGAGCTCACGTCAAAGCCTCCGTAACCGGTGAGCCAGGTGGGGCGACGGCCGTCTTGCTTCAGACCTTTCTTATAGAACAAGAACATTGGGATACGCGTTTTGTCTTTGGACTCATACCAGACTTGCTCGACCGTGTAGGCATTGCTGTCGAGCGGCACCTTGGGAGCGGCCCAGGCTTCGAGCTTTCCGGTGCGCACGTCAACGTGGTAAACGCCGTAGGGAATGTTGAATGACTGAAAGTCCAGGAAAGCGTCCTGCAGATCCCACGCTCCGCTGGCTCCCCCCACCGCTCCCAGCGCCGGAAGGGTGATCTCAGCAGCGGGCTTTCCGTCCGGATCGAATATCCTAAGTTGCGAAACCGCGTTGCGGATGTACTGCACCAGTATTCTTCCACCGCAAAGACTGAATCCGGAAATTGCGGCGTCGGATTCGGGGATGATTTCCTTCCAAGCTTCGCGGGCGGGATTTTGCGGGTCCACGCGGAAGACACGCCACTTGGGGGCTTTCCAGTTGGTGGAGATGTACAGGGCGCCGCCTTCGATTTCTCCATCGAAGTGAAAATCGAGATCATTCACGATTGGCTTGATCGGTCCGCCTTTTTCGACGTCCTGGAAATAGAGTTCGGAGCGGCTGTTCCCCGAACCATAATAAACTTCGATCAAAAGGTAGCGACCGTCTTCCGACAAACTGGCCGAAATGATTTTTTCGGGGCCGTAGCCCTTTCCGAAGATTTCTGTGTCCGCGGTGACGCCGGAACCCATCGAGTGGTGGTACACCCGCGGTCCCTCGGCAGTAGTTCGCCCATAGTACGCCCCGCGATTATTCGGCTGGATAGATAGACCGAAGTAGTCCGCCTTAGCGAGTTGATCGGGCAATTCCTTGCGTGTCGCCGGATCGAGGAAATGGACGGTAACCTCATCCTGGCCGCCGGCGCGAACGCTGTAGGCGACCAGCGAACCGTCGTGGGAGACATCCATTAACGACACGCTCGCGGAATGATCAGCGCTCATCGGCTGGGGATCCACGAGAACTTCGTCATCGCCATGAAGACCCTTCCGCCGGTAAATGACGAACAAGTCCTGGTCCGAGCGGCGCTTCATGAAGAAGTAGTAGCCGTTGCGTTCCACGGGAAGCCCAATTGTATCCACTTTCATCAACTCGGTGAGGCGTTTGGCAATCTGTGCCCGGCCCGGAAAGGCGCCGAGAACCACGTCTGTGCAGCGGTCCTGGGCATCAATCCAGGAGCGGGTCTCCGGGCTATTCTGATCTTCGAGCCAGCGGTAGGGGTCAGCGACAGAGACGCCGTGAATCGTTTCGACTACGTCATCCGTGCGCGTGGGAGGAGGGCATTTTTCACCGGCAGCCTTTTGCTGTCCCATTGCGGGATTGGGAACAAGAGTGAAGATGGCCGCCAGGACAATCAGCGGAAATATCGCTTTAAGGATTTGGAAATGCCGGGTAGGAATCATGCCGAGAACTAAGATAGCCAACAATGAGCGTCAACGAAACCGATATTTCTCTCGGCGGACTGGGACAGACACGATTCAAATGAAAATGGCCAGCATGGGAATTCCAAGTGACAACCTTCGCTGAACTCCCATCCCGGCCGACGCGGAGCATGGCCTTTATCGTCGAGTCCTTTGCGGACGCTTTCGCCCGGTTGTCAGTGTCGGGCGGTTCTTTGGCGCGCTTCCCCTCATTCCTTGGGCTTCCTCTTGGCCGCTGGCTCCTTCTCAACTCCCTTCGTGCTGATCAGCGCGAGGGCATCTCTCGCATTAAACGGATATCGGCGAACAGACTGTTGACCAGTCGTGCTCAGGGACACGTCCACGCGCCGATTATTGGCCAGCAGGATTGCCTGAAAATTGTCCAACATTTTCTGGCGGTCACCCGCGCTAAGGTGCGGATTATCCTGCATCTGTTGCTTCACCTGGTCCGGAGTCAGTTCGTCTTCCTTGCCAAAGGACTGAACGTCAATAGTGCCGGAGGGAACTCCGTGTTCGACCAGAAAGCTCTTGGCACGGTCCACTCGTCGCTGCGTGAGGCCCTTGTTGTACTCGACCGATCCGCGAGGGTCCGCGTGGCCACTGAGAATCAAGTGGGCATCTGGCTCGAAGGTAAGATACATCGCGAAGTCGGTCGCGAGAGACGCGAGGACCTCCTGCTGGCTTTCGACCAGACCGCCGCCGGGATTCTTCTCCGACGGCCGAGCAGTCTGAAAATAGATGCTGTGGAGGGAAAGCCTCGCTTCCAGCTGCCTTTCCGCTGCCGAACGCTGCACGTCCACGTTCACCGAACAATCGGCGGTGCCGCCTCGGCCATCATTCACGTGGCCGTTCACCGTGTACCCATGCGGTTTGAGGCCGGATGTATCAAGCCTCACAGACGGCCCTGAGCCGGTAAGCCTTCCCCCAGTCGTTTCCCAGCTGTGAGTCAGTGGGTCATTGTCCGGATCGCTCGCCGTCGCGGTAATTAGTACGGAGTCGCCCACAGATACTGAGCTGGGGTCCGCGGAGCAAATCATTGTGGGCGGGTGATTCGGCTGCGGCACCACGCGAATTTCTGCGGAGCATTCCGCCGACCCGCCTCTCCCATTGTCCACTCGCACTCTCACCATGCGTGGACCCACGGCTACACCGGAGGAGTTCCACCGCACTACGGGGCCAGAGCCATCGATGGCGCCATCGCTCGCAGTCCACGAGTACGTCAGAGGATTATTGCCGGCGTCGCTCGCATTCACTCGCACTACCACCACCTCGCCCGATCCCAGGTAGACCATGCTCTTGTCGGCTGAACACGAGGCCACAGGCGGCCCGGCGGGTGGCGGAGGGGGAGGGTTGCCTCCCATACGAAACACGATTCCCGTAGAAAGGCGCACGTCATTCTGTCTTACCGTTTGCCCCGTGCTGGAAGTGGGATCTCTGAACCGCGTGAACATGTATTCGGCTTGAATAAGACGCAGCGCGAAGTGGCGCGTCAGGGTGACATCAACTCCGCCACCTGCGGTCATGGCAAACGCGTTATCTGAAGGAAGAGCCGTGCAAACCGCGCCACCAGAGCAGCCGGGGAGCTTCACACGCGTGGCGTACAGACCTCCGAGCAGATATTGGGCGAAGGGAGTGAGCCTGCCGCTTCGAAAGGATACGCGCGGACCGAACATGTAACTGAAGGCACTCCCATCGGCATGCACATTAATCGGAGGTGCACCTCCAAACGTGAGGTGATCGCTCTCATAGGCGCCAAAGTCGCCGACGATCCCGAAGTATTTATTCAGGTTGAAGGCCAAGGACTCGCTGCCACCGTGCAATCCTACGACTCGGTTTCGGTCGCTCCTCGGAGCAGCCCCGATGTACGAATAACCCACAAACAGCTCGAACCTTGGACTGTCGTAATCCGTTGCGTACCATGTGTGCGTGGCGCTGGCTGGCTCTGCAACTGCTCCGGAATGTGATTGCGTGTTTGTTGAAAATCCCACGGGTGGCGGGGTAACACTGGTCGGCCTAGTCTCCGCAGCTTCGGAAGGCGCGACGGCGGAGGTGGCAGGCTCAACCTCTTTCGTGGTTGTCGCCGAATTTGCATCGTCGCCGGCACGTAGCGCAGGCGCTAGCAGGAAAGCAATCGCCATCGTCACAATCACTCGTGCTTCCAATCTCATCGTCGCCTCCTGAATGGTGCGGAACGGCTGCGGAGCGAAGATCTTTGCTTCGCGTCTGTCAAGCGGGCCCGTGCTTCCCTCTCAAATAATTTCCGTTAAGGAGCCGGGACGTTGATCACTGTGTTGACCATGGTCACGGACGCGTTGAGTCCCAACGCTCTGCCATCCAGCGTCGTGATCGCAGCATTGCCGGCCGTCGAGAACGTGACTCCTGCGGACGCGATAATGGTGCCGACCATCGTGCCTCCTCCTGCCGCGTTGATCGTTGCCATGCTGCCCACCTGCCAGAAGACGTTCTTGGCCTGCGCTCCGTTGATCAGAATGATGCTGCGCGGTGCTCCGGGACCGCCGACGGTCAGCGTGCTCGCCATCTGGAATACCCAGACTGCGTTTGCATTGCCTTGGGCGTCGAGACTCAGGTCCGATCCGGTGATCATGAACGAGCCGCCTGCGGCTTCGTATGTCCCGGGAGCGAGAACGAGACCGCCCAGTTGGCCTGCACCGGGATCGGTTCCTCCGGGCCGCGACGCAGGAGAAAGATTGATGAATGCGGTCATCGCGTCGCTTGCGGCCTGGGTCGCGATCAACAAAGTGGCCGCGGTGCCTTCGGACGGACACCCGACAGTGGGAGGCGGAGGTGCGGTGTCTATGTTCCCGTTCACCAATCCTACGTTGAGCGGCGTTTCCGTGTAAGTGCATCCTGGACCAGCATCGTGGAATCCAGTCAGCAGCGTGGAAGCACCAGTGGTGCCAATATCCCCGTTAATCACGGTATTGAGTCCCTCGTTGGTTATGCCCGCGCCGCCCCCCAGAGATCCGAAAGTAGCAGCCACCCCAAGATTGGGCGCCACCGGGCCGACGGAAGCGCCGGTGGTGAAATTCCATGGATTCGGTGCGACCCCAACTGCGAGTGGATTTCCGGCCAAATCCGTCGCGGCATTTGTGATCGTAGCGGTGTATTGGGTAGTAGCCGCGAGGTTGGCCAAGGGCATAAAGGTCGCAATCTGACTCACGGTGTCGTAGGTAACGTTTCCGGCGACTGCTGCGCCTCCAGGTCCAGCCACCGCCACGGTAAATGTACCGGGACTGAGAATCGTTACTGGGTCCATCGCTTCACTGAACGTCGCGTTCACCGTCTGGTTAAGCACGACGTTGGGCGCCGCGCTCGCTGGATTCGTGAGAGTGATCGTCGGCGGCGTGTTATCCGGAGCCGCACTTGTTGTGAAGCTCCACGGATTCGGCACACCACCAGCTACTAATGCATTGCCGCTGAGGTCCTCGGCGGCATTTGTAATCGTGGCCGTGAACTGAGTGCTAGGCGGCAGGTTCGCGGTCGGAGTGAAGACCGCTGTCGAGAAGGAATAGCTGACGGTTCCCGGGACAGCGGCGCCGCCTGCTCCGGCCACTGCCACTGTAAATGTGCCTGGTGCCGTAATAGTTGCCGGGTCCATCACTTCGCTGAAGGTTGCGGCGATTCTTTGATTCGCGGCGACGCCTCCTGTTCCCGACGCTGGGTTGGTGGCGATCACTCTTGGCGGCGTCGCATTCGTGGTCAAACCAGTTGTAAGACTCCAAACAAAGTTGCTTGCGAGGACGTTTCCCGTTGCACTTTGCGCCGACGTATTTATGGTGGCTGTGTATTGAGTGCTGGGCAGCAAATTCGCCGTAGGCGTAAACGTCGCCGTGTTCGTCGCTGCCACATACGTGACCGTTCCCGGCACGGCTGCACCGCCGGTCACCGCGAGCGCGAACGCCCCCGGAGCGATAACCGTCGCGGAGTTCATGGCCTGACTAAAGGTCGCGATAATTTTCTGGTTGAGGGCCACGTTGGTCGCCCCGTTCAGGGGAATCGTGGCGACGACCGTCGGGATCGTCCCCGTCGTAAAGGTCCACACAAAGTTGCTTGCGAGGCCGGTCCCTGTTGGATTCGCCGCTCCCGTCGTGATCGTCCCGGTATAAAGCGTGCCGGGTGCAAGAGCGGCGGTCGGTGCAAACGTTGCTGTTTTTCCGGAGAACGCCACTGTGCCAGTTACCGGAGCGCCGCCTGGGCCCGTCACCGTAACGGTTGACGCGTCTATCGTTGCGGCGTTCATCGCCTCATTGAATGTCGCCGAGATCGTCTGTGCCATCGGCACCCCCGCGGCGCCGTTCGCTGGCACTGTGGACACGACTAGCGGTGTTACCGGACCCAACGTTTGCTGTCTGCCGCATCCGGACAAAATCACGGTGAGCACGAACGCTATCGCAAGGCTTTGGAAGCTTAGTGTGGTGGCTTTGTTTGCCTTCATTTGCACTCCCCTTTACTCGGCGACGGTTCGTTCATATTCGCGATGGGCGATAGCGCAGTGGACTAAGGTCGCGGAACTTCAGACAGGCCGGACTCACACAACGATTGTGCAAACACTTCGCAAAAATTCACTCCCGGCTGGCGACACTTCTAAACTGAAGATCGCCAATTTCAGGGTGCAGAGAGCACGTACAGCACCAGCGGCGTGGAGACCGAACTTGCTCGAAGTATGCGAAGAATCAATCAGGTAACGAACGAAGAGCCGTGAAGTCCAAGTTCGAAATGGAACAATCGCGATGGGGCGGTTCCGGAACCGGAATTATTAGAAGGTTGTGTTAAACCAAATTTCGATGAATGTTGCGAATTCCCTTGCCGTAAAAACAAATGTGGCCGGACAGGAAGTTCGAAGGAACGACCTTCGCTGAACCCCCAGCCCGGCCAACACAGAACTTCAGCTATTCAACACTTAGTCCTTTGCGGATTCTTTCGACTCGTTGTGCGGTGAACCCTTCTGTAGCACGGCATCCAGATGGCGACCCGACGCTGGAATCCGGACATTTCCGCCCAGTATGATTTCCTTTGCCGTCAGTTTACGTCCATAGACGTCCGCGCTCGCATCGTCATCGGGGCGAAGCGTGGAACCTTCGAGGGAAATTCCCGCAAAAAGGCCTCGCGTGCGCGAGTAGCTCAGAATCTCTGCTCGCATGAACGCATCGGTATTCGCCGCCGCATCGCGGCCCACGGGACCCGCTGCAACGGAAGCATCGCCGCCCAGCTTGACTTTGCTCTCGAGAATGGACTTCGCGCCGCTGTCATTCATGATCAGCAAGACCAGATCCGTCGCCTGTCCGCCGATTTGGAATCCAAAGCTGCCGCCTTCGAGCGCCATCATCGCAGGCGCGCCCCATGGTCCCCTAAAATTCTCGCCCGACCTGCAAACCATGGCACCGCGGCCGTAGCTTGCGCCGACCACGAACGCCGCCTTCAGAACGGACGGGAACACGATCACGCATTCAGCCTTTTCGATTACCTGTTGAGGAATGTTGTCAGGGATATTCATTATTTCCTGCATGACAGTGCCGGCATTCGCCAGGCGCTGTTGTTCCTTATTGTTCGCCGCACAAAAAGTTGCGGTGACGAGCGTGAGACAAACGACAAATATTGACTTACGTAGCATCGCTGACCTCCATGATCAGAATTTCGGCTCGGGAGATTTCTTCTCTCCGGAACTTTTCCCCGCGCTCGGGAAGACAATCGGTGAGACGGGTGCAGGCGCAACCACTATTCCCCACATCGGCACTTTGAATCTTTTGGTGAGAGTTATCTGTCTGATTTGGCACACATTCCCATTTCAAATACGGCCGAGAATCAGCAGAATGAGGACGATCATAAGCACTAGACCCAGTCCGCCCGTCGGGTAATAACCCCAATTTTTGCTGTGCGACCATCGTGGTAAAACACCTAGGAGTGCCAGGATCAGGAAGACGATCAAGATCGTTGCGAGCATTTTTCCCTCAAATTTCGGTCTTCAGACCAGCCGCAAACGCGGACTTGCCGATTCCGCGGTGCTGCAGGGGCGACTCGCCCCGTATGACGTCGAGTCGCCCCTCTTCTACCCATTGCGAAAACGGTTACAGCTGGACGCTGATGGCAACTTGAACGCCGGGATAATACGGGTTGCAGAGGTAATACCCGTCGCCGATGTAGTCAACGTAAACGTCGTCGGTGTAATACCAACCATCCGGCCACGGTTGAACGAATCCGAACCAGAATCCGCCGTATTGGAAGCGCGAATATCCGCCAACCATCACCGGACTGCCGATGCGGAATTCATGCCCACGGCCAAAGTTGGAGCGGAAACGTGCGTCAGGAATGCGGCTATCGCTCCTCACGCTGAGCCGTAATGCCGGCACTGAGCGCTGTTTCTGTTCTTCCGCTGAAGTCCGCTGAGGATGTTGCTGCCCGCTCGTGTTGGCCTTGGTTTCCTGCTTGGCTTGCTCGGCTGGCTTCGGCTGCTTTTCGGTCTTGGCCTGCTCCTGCTGCTTTGCTGGCTGCGCCTTTTCTTCCTGTTTCACCGGCTTGGCCTGTTCCTCTTGTTTCGGGGCCTTGGCTTGTTCTTCCTGCTTCGCCGGCGCCGCCTTTTCCTCTTCCTTTACTGGCTTGGCCTGTTCCTCTTGCTTTGCTGGCTTCGCCGCTTCTTCCTGCTTCGCAGGCGGAGCCTTTTCCTCGGGCTTCGCCGGCTTGGCTTCTTCCTGCTTTTCTGGCTTGGCATCTTGATCTTTATGATCGTCCTGCGCGTAGGCAGGAATCGCTGTTCCGAGGAACAGGAGTAATGCTGATGTGCTGATGACTCCGAGTATTTTCATGAGTGTTGCCTCCATTACCGCGAATTCGTCTGCGGGGCGTTGAGCGCCTCGCTAGGCTTGTCATTTCCGTTCGAAGAAAGGTAATTCGTATCCCGATCGTTCACTTAGACTTCCTTATGTACCGATATGAATTCTCGAGAATGAATGGAATAGCCCAAATATGTTCAGAAGCCACAGAACCACAGCAATCACTACGACTGCATTCAAAATGGATTTAATCGTTCCCTGCATCGGTATGAAGCTATTGACCAGCCACAGCAAAAGCCCCACCACCACCAGAACCACGAGTACCTGAAGTAACGGCATTTCTCTCTCTCTTTCTCTTCGCACGCAGACACTCCGACCTGGGTCGCGGTGTCGTGGCCATCTCGATGAACAAGTCCGAAAGTACGGTGTTACCGTGGGAGGAAAGGGACGAGTCTACTTAACGGAGGCTCGGACGGCCGATTTCGTTTCGACTTCTTTTGTAACTCCCCACAGCTCACATACTAGGGGATGCGATTTCCAATATCTGTCATGTTGCGGACACTTGCTCATTCTCTTTGTGCATCAATTCGCGGGTGTTATGATGAAACGCCTAGGGTTAACACGATGGCCACCACTCGAGCCCGCCGGAAGTCCGTTAAACCGCTCTCCTTCGATGCCCAAGTGTTTCTCGACTCTGCGGGCGTGGCGAGAAAAATTGCCGAGTTTCCAAAGAAAGCAATCGTCTTCGCGCAAGGCGATCCTGCCAAGTCCGTGATGTACATTCAACAAGGTCGCGTAAAGCTCACGGTAGTCAACGGTACCGGCAAAGAAGCCGTGGTGGCGGTCCTTGGACCGGGGGACTTTTTCGGAGAAGGCTGCCTGGCGGGTCAACCCATTCGCATCGGGGCGGCGACGGCAAGTACTCCGACCACGGTACTCATCATTGAAAAGGACGAAATGATCCGCGTCCTTCACGCTGAGCACGAATTCTCGGATCGTTTTATCTCCTACATGCTGACCAGAAACATCCGCATCGAGGCCGACCTGGTTGATCAGCTCTTCAACTCCACGGAGAAAAGGCTGGCTCGCGCGCTTCTACTGTTGGCACGCTATGGCGAGGACAACGTCCAGCAGCGTGTTCTTCCCAAAATATCGCAAGAAACCCTGGCGGAAACGATTGGGACGACGCGGTCAAGAGTGAATCTCTTCATGAACAAATTCAAGAAACTGGGCTTCATCAAATACAACGGCGGCCTTCAGGTAAACCGATCCCTAATGAGCGTTGTCTTGCACGACTGAGCGGTAATCTTCGTTAGTCGAGTTCCGAATCGGCGGCCCATCATCGCCAATAGATTTCTTCTCTTACAAGCTCCTGACGATCCAAACAATTACGATGATAATTACAATAGTTCCGATCAGTCCGTATCCAAACATTGTTGTCTCCTTCGAATCCACATTTCTCGGATTCACAATCCCGATGAGCCAGTTTGCACCACGTGTCCCGCCGTGGATGTCCCGTTAGGCACAGAATCGAAATAAATCGCGGAGAAATCGCGGGCGGGGCGCCGCTAAGACCTCGATCCAATGAATGTCAAACATCGGTAGGGTAACTCGCGCGGTTGTGCGTATTTTGCGGGAGGATTCTTAGCGGTTGCCTGATTTCAGAGGAACATCTTCGGCAGAAGCCGGCGTCGAGGAATCCGGTTCGGACGCTCCGGCAAATTCCAAACGATTGCGCCCCTTGTCCTTCGCGCGATAAAGGGCCTTATCGGCGAGGCGCAGAAGCGACTGAGGATCGGCGCCCCGTGCATCCGTGCTAATTGCGGCTCCGAGACTCGCCGTGATGCGCACCTCACCGGCCTGCGTCACCACAGGTTTGGAGTCCAATATACTTCGGACTCTTTCGGCCAGAGCCAGCGTGCCCGCTGCGCCGGCGGCCGGTGCAATAATCAGGAATTCCTCGCCGCCGTAACGTCCGATGGTGTCATACGGGCGCACGCATTCCTTCATTCGACGCGCCACCGCTTGCAGCACCTCATCACCGCATAGATGTCCGTATGTGTCGTTGACGTTTTTGAAGTGATCTATATCCACGAGAATGACGCCAAAAGGCTTGCTCTCGCGCACCTGGCGCGACAGTTCGTTGCGAAGCGCATCCATCACCGACCCGCGATTGGACAGCCCCGTAAGCACGTCGTGTGTCGCCCGGAAGCGGAGCTCTTCCCGCGCCGCAATCAGATCGTCCTGTAGCGTGAGAATTCGCTCGCCAACCATAAGGCGCGCGCGCAATTCCTCGGAGTCGAATGGTTTCGTAAGGTAATCGTCCGCGCCAAGTTCGAGACCGCGTAGCAGGTCTCGCTTCTCACTGCGCGCCGTCAGCAGAAGAACATACACATACGGCCGATTTTTCCGCTCACGAATGCGCTGGCAGATTTGGACGCCTTCCATGCCGGGCATCATCCAGTCCAGCACTGCCAGGCGCGGCGTGTCGTCGCCTTCGAGAATTTTCAGCGCTGCCATCCCGTCCGTGACAACCGCCACGTCATAATCCCATTTTAGGAGAAAGCTCTTCAGCAGATGGCACGAGACGGGGTCATCCTCGGCAATGAGGACGCGCTTCTTCGATTTTACTTCGTTACTCATTTTGACGTTTCATTCGCTTACAGCTACGCGGTTCCAATCGAACTGAGCAAGTCATCAGCGTGCGCGAAGGGTTTCCAGCTCGGACAGCAATCGCTCAATTTCACTCTCAAGAACTTTGAACTGCTCGCCGGCTCCCTCAAGTTTTTCCGCCCGGGCCAGCTTCTCCAGTTCCAGGGCTGCGTCCGCGACGGCCACGGCGCCAAGATTGGAAGACGATCCTCGAAGCGTGTGAGCGCTGCGAGCGAGAGTCTTTCCGTCCTGATCGTCAATTGCGCGGCGCATTTCAGCTGTCATGCTCGGACATTCGTTCTTGAACACACCCACGAGTTCGTCGTAGAGTCCGCGGTCGCCGCCAAGGCGCTCGAGCGCAGCAGCCAAATCAACGGCCTCCGCCTCTTGATTGACCACGCGTCTCACAGTCGCCCTGTCCAGCCGAACCTCGCGAGCGGCTTTGCGGGCACCCACCTTCTCGAGCACGGTCATCAGTTCTTCTGTCCTTATCGGCTTCGTCAGATAATCGTCCATCCCTGCTGCGAAACACCGCTCATCGTCGCCTTTCATCGCATGGGCGGTCATCGCGATGATCGGAATGCGCCCTCCTGTTGATCGTTCTTTCTCGCGGATCGCTTGAGTTGTTTCCCAGCCATTCATCTCCGGCATCTGGACGTCCATCAAGATGGCGTCGAATCCGCCCTTTTCCCAAGCTTCCAACGCCTTTTTCCCGTTGGCCGCCACAGTCACCGTGTGTCCGAACCGTTCGAGTAGCCGGAGCGCGACGAGTTGGTTTACGGCATTGTCCTCCGCGAGAAGCACGCGCAGGCGATTTTGACTCTCGCGCAAAGAATGGCGCGTGACGAGAGCGGGCTTGGCTTCGGTTTTCGCGCGAGTTCCCAGCGCGGTCAATATCGCGTCCATCAGCTCGGATTGCCGGACGGGTTTCGTGAGATAGGCGGCGACGCCCAGCTCACGGCATCGCATGGCGTCTCCTCGTTGTCCGGCGGAGCTCAGCATCATGATCGTTGCCGCTCGGAAGCTTGGGTGGCGCTTGATGTATTCTGCTAGGGCAAATCCATCCATCTCGGGCATCTGCGCGTCGAGCAGAATCAGAGGGAAAGTTCTCCCGATGCCTTTGGCCTCGGTCAAGGTGACCATGGCCTTGGCTCCGCTGTCGGCGACCGTGGATACCATGTGCCAGCCGTCCAGCATCTTCACCAGAATCTGCCGATTCGTTGCGTTGTCATCCACAACGAGAACACGCATGTCGCGCAGCGTCGTCGGATCCCTCGGCACCACCGTTCTTGCCGCCGACTTCTGTACCTTGAAGTTCGCGGTAAAGTGAAAGCGGCTCCCCTCACCCAGCTCGCTCTCCACCCAGATTCGTCCTCCCATCAATTCCACCAGCCGGGACGAAATCGTCAGGCCCAGCCCGGTGCCGCCGTACTTGCGCGTCATGGTCCCGTCGGCCTGTTTGAACGCTTCGAAGACGGCCGCTTGCTTGTCGGGCGAAATGCCAATGCCCGTGTCGGTCACCGTGAATCGTAATTGAAGCTCGTCGCTCACATGGGTCATCAACTGCACGGACAAAACCACCTCGCCCACTTCCGTGAATTTGATGGCGTTGCCCACGAGGTTCAGAATGATCTGCCTGAGGCGCCCCGGATCTCCGATCAGCGAGTCCGGAACGTTTGGCTCAATCTCGAATGCGAGCTCCAGGCCTTTCTGGTGCGCGCGCAGGCTGAGCGTCTTCATGGTGTCGCCAAGGCAGTCGCCCAGATTGAAGTCAATCGCGTCTATCTCCAGCTTTCCGGCCTCGATCTTCGAGTAGTCCAGGATGTCATTGATCAGGGAGAGCAGCGAATCGGCGGACATCTTCGCCAGATTCAAATATTCGCGTTGCTCGGAGTCCAGTTCCGTGTCGAGAACCAGTTCCGTCATCCCCATGATTCCGTTCATCGGCGTGCGAATCTCATGGCTCATGTTCGCGAGGAATTCGCTCTTCGCTCGGTTCGCCGCCTCGGCCTCGTCCTTGGCCCGCTGCAAATCTGTTTCCACTTTCCTTCGATTGGTGACGTCAATATTGACGCCGATGATTTTGCTGACGTTCCCCTCTTCGTCCAGGACGGGACCTTCCGCAGCTGAAAGATATCGCACCGTGCCGTCGGGTCGCTTGATTCGGAATTCCACTGTGGCCCGGGCCTTTTCTTCCAACGTTTTCTTCAGCGCGCCTTCGGCTAGCGGCAGATCTTCTGGAACCACCGACGCGCGCCACTGTTCATACGGTGATTCCTCCTTCAGAGCAAAGCCGTAGATCTCCCGCATCGTGTCGTCCCAGGCCATCGCGCTATTGGCCACATCCCATTCCCAGACTCCCACCGCAGCGACGGCCGTTGCTAGCGACAGGCGTTCGGTCAACGAATGAAGTTTGGACTCGGACTCCTTGCGCTTGGTGATGTCGTGGCCGATGCCGATGTAGCCCGTTATCTTTCCTGCGGTGTCGAGTACCGCATTAATCGAGACGCTGGCGATCAGCTGCTTGCCATCCTTGCGAACGTACGTCCACTCCCGTTCTTCTGTCTCACCGCGGCGCGCGAGTTCGATGAAGACCTCGTAGCCTTGAATCGTGCGTCCGAACTGTCCGCTTAAGATTCTTCCGCGGGCTTCGATTTCCGACGCCAAATGCCAGATTCCCGGAGTCTGTTTGCCTACCATTTCCTCGGCGGTATAGCCCAACATCCGTTCCGCGCCATCACTGAAGAGCGTAATCACCCCATCCGGGTTCGTCGCCACGATGCAATTTAGCTTCGAGGCGTTAAACAGCGCGTTCAGCCGCGCATTCATTTGGAGGAGTTCCGCCAATACGAGACTGGTGCGAGCCTCGATCTGGGCTTCCGCAGCTCGGCTCTGGTCGTCAATGGGCATGATTCAAACGCTACTACATCGCAGGCCGCCGGGTAGTACCACTCGCCAAGTAAGGTTGCGCAAGCAGCCAACACGCTCGTGCCCTGTTCAAAATTGCACAGCAGCGTGCTTTGCGTTTTGCGCCCGATGAAATAGGATAGGGCCGCCATATTTGTGTCGAATTCGTCTAACTCGTTCAAAACAAAGGGCGGAATTTATCCGAACAACACGCCTCTTTCGGAAAAACCACGCCAAGGAGAAATGCATGACCGCATCTTTCGGGAAACGCACCGTGTGGTGGCTGGTGTTTGCAGCGCTGGTTCTGGTTCCTTGCTCGGGTACCCGAGCAGCGACGCGCCCAGGCATCATCCACGTGGATGTGGATGAGACTCGCGCTCCGCAGAAAATCTTGCATACCCACCTGACGATGCCCGTGCAGCCCGGTCCGCTCGTGCTCTATTACCCCCAATGGATTCCGGGAGAGCACATGCCGGATGGGCCGATCAACAATATCGCGGGTCTGAAATTCATGGCCGGCAAAAAAGCGATTCCCTGGCGGCGCGATCTGTTGGATATGTTTGAGTTTCATCTCGAGATTCCGGCGGGTGATACCTCGCTAGATATAAGTTTTGATTTTCTGATCTCGGGGGAGGGGTCCGGCTATTCTTCCGGCGCGTCTTCCACAGCCGATCTCAACGATCTGAGCTGGAACCAGGTGCTGCTCTACCCGCAGGGTTATGCCTCCACGGATCTCACGTACCTCGCAACCCTGAAGATGCCTGCCGGATGGAAATTCGGAACGGCACTGCCGAGTGCCAAGCAGACCGGCGACACGATCAGCTTCGCGCCCGTCTCGCTGAGCATGTTGGTTGACTCTCCGGTGCTGTCGGGTCGCTATTTTCGCGTGATTCAGCTCACGCCCGGCCAGAACCCGTCTCATGAAATTGACATCGCCGCGGATAGCGAAGCTGCCCTTGCTATGACGCCGGAAACCGAAGCGCACTACCGCCAGCTGGTTGCTGAAACCGGCGCGCTCTTCGGCATCCGTCACTATCGCGATTACCATTTTCTGCTCACGCTCAGCGACAACACCGCTCACTTCGGGCTCGAACATCACGAATCGAGCGACGATCGCATATATGAAAAAACCATGCTTGACCCGACCTACCGCACAGCCGAGGCCGATCTGCTTCCGCACGAATTCGTGCACTCCTGGAACGGCAAGTATCGCCGGCCCGCCGATCTCACAACGGCGAATTATCACCAGCCGATGAGAGACGACTTGCTGTGGGTCTACGAGGGGCTGACTGAATATTGGGGCGAAGTACTGACCGCACGTAGCGGACTCCGGAATCAGGAACAGGAACACGAAGACATCGCCCGTCTGGCCGCATTCTTCGATCACGAGCCCGGACGCAATTGGCGCCCGCTGCAGGACACCGCCGATTCCGCAGTTGTCCTCTACAACGCCGACAACGACTGGATCAACTGGCGCCGGGAAGTGGACTTTTACGAAGAAGGGGAGTTTCTGTGGCTCGACGTAGATACGACCATTCGCCGTCTGACGAAGGACAAGAAGTCCTTGAACGATTTCTGCCTCCTATTTTATGGCGGACCGGGCGGCCAACCCGATTTGAAGACCTACACATTCGAGGATGTTGTTGCCGGACTCAACAGCATTGCGCCAAACGACTGGACCACGTTCCTGC
Organism: uncultured Acidobacteriota bacterium; assembly: GCA_963814855.1. Lineage (GTDB taxonomy): Bacteria > Acidobacteriota > Terriglobia > Acidiferrales > UBA7541 > Palsa-295. The sequence continues at coordinate 33,722 of CAWFEL010000007.1, read as the reverse complement.
GCACGCGCCTCGATTCCGTCGCCACCAAAACCCTGGCCGAGGCCCTCCAGAACAGCGGATGGCAACTTATCTACAATGGTCAGCCAAACGAGATCCAGACCGACCGCAATACCGTCAAGAGAATGGCGAGGCTGATTGACACCATCGGGTTGACGGCGATGGACGATGGAACCATTGTTGAGGTCTTGTACCAGGGCCCCTCCTACGATTCCGGCCTCGGACCAGGAATGAAAATTACTCAGGTTGGCAGCAAGCCATTCACACTGGCCGCCCTAAACGACGCCGTTGCCGCATCCACCACATCGCCGGTTCAGTTGACTGTGGTCAACGCAAGTGAAACAGGAACCTACTCGATTGATTACCACGGCGGTGCGAAATATCCCCATTTGCAAAAGGTGCAGAACCACGCCGACGTCCTGGACGAAATTCTTCATCCCCTGGTGCCGTAACGAAGGGCGCTCGACGGCCGCGTATTTTCTGAAAGCGCTGGAGGTAACATGACTCAGACCTATCGCAGCGGGACCGCACGGACCATCGTTGCTCTAAGCGTCGCGTTGTTTGCCGCCGTGGTAGGCGCGTCGTCGGTTGCGCGTTCCGCCAGCGCGCAGACGCCCGATAAGCGCCCGGTCACATTCCACGATTTGATTTCCATGCACCGCCTCAGTGACCCGCAGATTTCTCCGGATGGCAAATGGGTCGCCTACGGAGTCGCCACTCCGGATTACGACGCGAATCATCTCGTTAAGAACATATGGATCGTCACCGTCGCAGGCGGCGAGCCTCGTCAATTAACGCACGGCGGCAGCGACGAGCGCGCCCGCTGGTCGCCGGACGGCAAGAGTCTCTCGTTTCTCGCTTCGTCCGACGGCATCGCGCAGGTCTACACAATCCCCGTTGATGGCGGCGCTCCGGTGAAGGTCACTTCCCTTTCCGGCGGCGCGGACAATGAAATCTGGTCGCCAGACGGAAAATGGATTGCCATCACCTCCAGCGTCTATCCCGATTGCAACGACGACGCCTGCAATGCCGCGCGCGATGCCGCGAAAGCGAAGAGCAAGGTAAAGGCTTACGTGGCCGAGAAGCTCCTCTACCGCCACTGGACCACGTGGTCGGACGGCAAGCGCAGCCACCTTTTCGTCGTCGCCGCCAGCGGCGGAACTCCGCGCGACCTCACTCCGGGCGCAGATTACGACGTACCTCCATTCAGCCTCGACGGCGCCGAAGCCATCGCCTTCTCGCCCGACAGCCTCGAACTTTGCTTCACCGCGAACACAGACAAGGACGAAGCCACGAGCACGAACGGCGATCTCTTCACCGTTCCGTCCAGCGGCGGCGCTGAGCCCAAGCGCATCACGACCAATCCCGCCGACGATTGGGGCCCTGCCTATTCGCCGGACGGAAAATGGATCGCCTATCGCGCCCAGTTGCAGCCCGGATACGAAAGCGATCGCTGGCGCCTGATGCTTTACGATCGCGCTAGCGGCAAAATCACGAACCTCACCGAGAATTTTGACCGCAACGTAGATTCGGCAGCCTGGTCCGCCGACAGCAAGAACATCTACTTCCAAACGGAAGAAAAAGCTCAGATGCCGCTCTATTCAATCGCCGCGAGCGTCGGCAGCATCCCGAAACTAATCCTCGCCGATAGTTTCAACGCCGACTTCGACATCAGCCGGGACGGCCGCACACTCGCCTTCACGCGCACGAACATCGCCATGCCCTCGGAAGTTTTCACGGCAAATTCCGACGGCACAGGCGTCCGCCAGCTCACTCATGCCAATAGTGCCCTGCTATCGCAGCTCGACCTCCCGCCCGCGGAGCCCATCTGGTTCGAAGGCGCGGCGAAAACGCAGGTCGAAGGCCTGTTGCTTCGCCCGCCGCATTTCGACGCCTCAAAAAAATATCCTCTGCTCCTGCTGATCCACGGCGGTCCGCAGGGCGAGTGGGACGACAACTGGTTTTACCGGTGGAATCCCCAAGTGATGGCTGCTCCCGGCTACGTCGTCCTGATGATCAATCCCCGCGGCTCCTTCGGATACGGCCACAAGTTTACGGAGGAAATCAGCCGAGATTGGGGCGGAAAAGTTTACGAGGATTTGATGAAAGGCCTGGACGCCTCTATCGCGAAATATCCGTTCATTGATAGTTCGCGCATGGCCGCCGCTGGAGGTTCCTTCGGCGGATACATGACCGACTGGATCGCCACGCATTCCGGCCGCTTCAAATGCCTGATCAGCCATGCGGGCGACTGGGATGAAGTCGCGAGTTACGCAACCGAAGAGCTTTGGTTCGAGGATTGGGAGTTCGGTGGAACTCCGTGGTCAAGTCCGGAGCTATACAAAAAGTGGTCTCCAGTCGAATACGCCGGCGCGCTCGGAAAGTTCAAGACGCCGACGCTCGTGATCGCAGGCGAACTGGATTACCGCGTGCCGTACACGCAGAGCCTGGAGTTTTTCTCGGCATTGCAACGCCAGGGCGTGCCGTCCAAACTCCTCGTGTTCCCCGACGAGGGCCACTGGATTTTGAAGCCGCAGAATAGCGAGCTTTGGTACAACACGTTTCTGGGCTGGCTCGCCACCTATCTGAAGTAGCGGCTAAATTCGAGCTCATCCGCGGTCGAAGAAGGCTGAGCCAATTCAGCCTTCTTCGGCCCGGCAGAGCTTAGTCTAGCTGGACCGCCTGCGTGTTACCTCTGAAATTTACCTGCGTCACCTTACCGCTATCCGTCAGCACTTGCGACGCCTGCGGCTTTGCCGGCAGCGCGATCCAGTGGCACGCGGCTTTGCCGACCATTTTTCCGTTTTGCAGGATCGCGAGCTCATTCTGGCCGTCTACCGCCTGCAGTGTGTAGTCGCCGGGCTTCAGCTGTGTTTGGCCGATCGTGGTGGCTTCACGCACTGAGAATGTGGCCGAGTTGGTGCCCGCCGCGTTCTTGGCGGCAAAAAGGGGCACTGCGAGAAAAAGAACCGCTAGGGCTGCGATTGATCGAGTTGCACGAATGCGCATTTTTCCTTGGCTCCTGTGGGTTAAAAGCTGGGCGTCGCGCGCTGGCAACTCATCGCCTACGCGCAGACGTCCTCTCGTTTAGATGCGGGGTTTCGGTATTGGTTTCAAGAATGCGAATTTAGTTGCTCGCGGCCCCCAAAAGGAACCATCCGGCATTCCCGTTTCGGCAAGTGTATGAGAATGCGGCCTGTTACTCGCCGTTACGCGCGCAAAGTCGCTGCCGCGGACTCCGTATTTCTGCGGATTGACACCCGTTCGAGTAAGTAGCATCGTTCCTCTTTCTAATTCCCTCGGAGGGCTCCGATGCAGCCATCGAGGAGACACTGTCTCTATGCATCGCTCGCGCTGCTCGCCTGCCTCCTGCTCGCCCCGCGAACGAATGCTGAAACTCTGACGATCACAAGCTCGCCCGCCGGCGCCTCCGTCGAAATTGATGGCCACGCTGCCGGCACGACGCCCTATACGATTGACTATCCCGGCGGATATTTTCACAAGACGCACACGGTTTTCGGCGCTCGTCTCGATCATTCCATGACCGTGAAAGTTTCAATGAATGGCTATCTCACCGAGCAGAAAACTCTTACCGAGGGCCCTTTCGAGTGGGTTGCGGTTAACGGGCGCCATCACGGAAATTATTTCCTGCTCAAGTCGGGCCGCTTCGATATCAAGCTCGATCCTGTGTCGTACGGAAGTGCTCCTGTGGAAACAATTGGCCACGACGGGCCGCTGCGCCCCGCTTCCGCCGCGACCGCAGTCGCTAAGAATGCCGACGCGCAGGTGCCGGACGGCACCGTGATGATCGCGTCCGATCCTCCGGGCGCCGAAATTTACGTGGACGGGAAATTTGTAGGCCAGACTCCTTCGACCATCCATCTCGCAAGCGGGTCTCATCGCGTCGAAGTGAAATCCCAGGGCAAGCAGGCCTGGACCCGCGACCTCGAAGTTCTGAAAGACAGCCAACTCACCCTGCACCCCGTCCTCAGCGCATCGCCCTGATTTTCCCCCAAGATCCTCGCCGAACGCGCCGCCATCCATTACAACAGCGTTTCAGCATGGACACTTCCAGCCCAGCAGGTTCGTTTTCGCGCCTGTTTCCCGTGCTATTCTCGCCGATGAACCCACAGCCATGAATCGCTTCCAATTCACCTGCGCGCCGGCTCCGTTCTGGCCGTGACGCACTCCGCGGATAGCCAGGCGGCTGGATCGGAATCGCGGCGCTATGCGTTTCTGGTCGGTACGGGAATCTTCCTGAGCCGCGTCGCGGGCCTGATTCGCGACCGCGTCTTCGCACACTATTTCGGTAACTCCGACGTAGCGGACGCCTTTCGCGCCGCATTCCGCATTCCCAATTTTCTGCAGAATATGTTTGGCGAAGGCGTGCTTTCCGCCTCGTTTATTCCCGTGTACGCGGGCTTGCTGGCGCGGAACGACGATGATGAGGCGCGGCGCACCGCAGGCGCCGTCGCCGGCCTTCTCGCGCTGACGATTTCGACAATCGTTCTGATCGGCGTCCTCGCGACTCCTTATTTGATTGACGTCGTCGTCTGGGGATTTCACGGTGAAAAGCGTGAATTAACGATTCAACTCGTCCGCATTCTTTTCCCCGGCGCGGGCCTGCTCGTTTTTTCCGCCTGGTGCCTGGGAATCCTCAATAGTCATCGCCGCTTTTTCCTCTCCTACACCGCGCCGGTCATCTGGAACGCTGCGATGATCGGGACATTATTGGTCTTTGGACGCCGCTACGCACAGGTTCCACTCGCGGGAATTCTGGCCTGGGGCTCGGTGGCCGGGAGCGCGCTGCAGGTCCTGATTCAATTGCCCACCGTACTGCGCCTGCTGCGTGGACTGCGCCTGTCGCTCGGATATCACTCCGAAAACGTGAAGACCATCGTGCGCAATTTCTTTCCCGTATTTCTCGGACGCGGCGTCGTGCAAATCAGCGCCTACGCGGACGTATGGCTCGCCAGCCTGATCCAAATAACCGGCGCGGTCGCCGGGCTCTCGTACGCGCAAACTCTTTACACGCTTCCCGTCAGCCTCTTTGGAATGTCGGTCTCCGCGGCGGAGCTGCCGCAAATGTCCGGCGCGCTGGGAAACGAAATCGAGGTTGCCGAAACGCTGCGCGGGCGCCTGAACCGCGGTCTGCGGCAGATCGCGTTTTTCGTCGTGCCATCCGTCGCGGCATTTCTCATTTTGGGCGATGTCGTCGTCGGAGCAATTTACCGTACGGGGCGATTCACGCAAACGGACGTGATGTACGTTTGGGGCATTCTCGCTGGTGCTACCGTTGGCCTTCTCGCCTCCACGCTCGGCAGGCTCTATTCATCCACCTATTACGCGTTGCGCGACACTCGCACGCCGTTGCGCTTCGCCATCGTCCGCGTGGTCCTGACGATTGTTCTTGGATATTTTTGCGCGCTCCCGCTTCCCCGCATTCTTGGAATTGAGGCGCGCTGGGGTGTTGCCGGTCTCACCATCTCCGCTGGAATCGCCTCTTGGGTCGAGTTCCACCTTCTGCGTCGCACGCTGAACCGGCGAATCGGCCGCACCGGACTTCCTGCAGATTACCTCGCCAAGCTCTGGGCAACGGCCCTGGCGGCCGCAGCCGCAGGCTGGGCAATACATCGCTTCGGCGGACACCACGGCCCGATTCTTCTCGCGCTGCTCGTCTTGGGGCCTTACGGAATCATCTACTTTGCGGGAACTTGGGTTCTGGGACTCGAGGAGGCTCGCGCTCTCTTCAGCCGCTTCCTCAAGCCACTAAGAACCGCAAATTAGCGCAAGCGATCGCGCACGATTCTCAGCCGGGTAGCGAAGGTAAGAACGAAGTGAGACTCGCTGGTTAGAATTTGAAGACGATGCCCGCATTTACGTTGGGACTGTACTGATAGGTGCTGAAATAGCGCGTACCGACCATGTTCGCGCTCACGCGATACGCAATCCGCTTCTGATGAATGTTGAGGTCAACTCCGCCGCCTGCTTCGTAGGCAAATGCAGACTGGTTGCCGAATGATGTTTGCGGCAGAAAGTGCGATCCCCCGACCAGGACGTGACCCCAAACTTCGATCCCGCGCGGCGCGGACCAGCGAACTCGCCCACCACCCATGCCTTGGACGTATTTCGCGGTATATCCGATTAACGATCCCCACGCACCGACGAACTCACCGTCTGCTGCATACCAGTGCCCGCCGGGGTAATACACCATGCCAAGATTGAGGCCGTTCAAGTTTAAAGTCACACGAGGCACAAGATAGAACCGGAAAAAAGTGTATCCGGCGGTTGCCTGCCAATTGTAATTTTGAAACACGCCGTAGACGCCCGGTTGCTGCTGATCGGTTGAACTCGATGACGGCGCTGCGAACGCCGCGGCGCCGGGTGTGCTCGCCGCAGTCAGGGCCGGGGCAGCATTCATGGCAAAGAGCGACGGCGCAGAAGAAGTGGTCGCAGCCGTAGCTTCCGGAGCCACAGGTGCAAGCGGCAGAGAATTGTCTGGATTGGCTTGTGCGCCCGCACTGGCCGCAACAAGAAGGATCGCCGCGAACAGAAATGCAGTCTGCCTCATCGCCTATCTCCCCAGAAGCGTCCCAACGCCTCGCCTGCATCCTTAATTTGAGCCACAACGGCCAATGTGTCCACTCTAAAATCGCAGTTGGAACGAAGAAAGTTACCTATTGGTTGCATCATTCTTACAACACGACGCAGCCGCGTAATATTCGCAGGCCAGACAAAATCATAATCACCTCAACATGGGTGTGTTAGAATTGGCATTGACTGCCGGGCAGTTGAAGTTTGCGCGGACCATATCTCTCTGTAGGGTCGGGAGTTAGAGACAACTTCGCATGAGCCATAGTCAGGATTGGGACGCCGATCGAGCTCTAGCGCGCATTCAGGAATTGGAGCGCCTCCCCGGCGCGCTGCTTCCCATGCTGCACGCTCTGCAGGATGAGTTCGGTTACGTGGATAAAGCCGCGGTCCCCCTCATCGCCAGTGCCCTCAACCTTTCCCATGCCGAGGTGCACGGCGTCATCAGCTTCTACCATGATTTTCGTCACGATGCGCCCGGCCGCCACGTCCTGAAAATGTGTCGCGCGGAAGCCTGCCAATCAATGGGCTGCGAGAAAACGATCGGGCACGTCGAGAATCGCCTCGGTGTCAAACTGGGCCAGACCACCGAAGATCGCAGTTTCACGGTCGAAGCGGTTTACTGCCTCGGAAATTGCGCTCTCTCGCCCGCCGTCATGCTCGATGGAAAACTCTATGGTCGCGTATCGTCAGATGTTGCCGATTTCCTGATTGACGACGCCAAGAGGCACGCATGAGCGTGAAAATTTATGTCCCGGGCGATGCAGCGGCGCTTTCGGTAGGCGCCGAGGCCGTTGCAAAAGCAATGGCTGACCAGATTGCCTCGCGTCGCCTCGATGCGACGGTCGTCCGCAATGGCTCGCGCGGCATGTTCTGGCTCGAGCCGCTTGTCGAAGTCGAAACGCCTCGCGGCCGCATCGCGTACGGTCCCGTGACCGCGAACGAAGTTCCGGGCCTCTTTGACGCCGGTTTCCTCGAGGGCAAACCGCATCGCCTTCATCTCGGCGTCACCGACGAAATTCCTTACCTGAAAAAACAGGAGCGCCTGACGTTCGCGCGCTGCGGCATTACCGATCCTCTCTCGCTTTCCGATTACGTGAGTCACGGCGGCTATCGCGGCCTGGAGCGCGCGCTTACTCTCTCGCCGGAAGCGATCGTCGAAGAAGTCACGAACTCAGGTCTCCGCGGACGCGGCGGCGCAGGATTCCCGACCGGCATCAAGTGGAAAACGGTTTTGAATACGCCGTCCCACCAAAAATATATTGTTTGCAACGCGGACGAAGGCGATAGCGGCACATACGCCGATCGCATGATCATGGAGGGCGATCCGTTTGTCCTCATTGAAGGCATGACGATCGCCGGATTCGCCGTCGGCGCGACCAGCGGTTTCATCTACCTCCGTTCAGAATATCCGCACGCGTTTCGGCAACTTCAGCGCGTGATCGCCATCGCCTACGACAAGGGTTACCTCGGAGAAAATGTCGCGGGCAGCGGCAAGAGGTTCGATCTCGAGCCGCGCATGGGCGCGGGCGCGTATATATGCGGCGAGGAAACGTCCCTGCTGGAAAGCCTCGAAGGCAAGCGCGGCCAGATTCGCTTCAAACCGCCGCTGCCGGCCATCAAAGGCTTGTTCGGCCAGCCGACTGTGGTCAACAATGTGATCTCGCTTGCTACGGTGCCGATCATTCTGGACAAAGGCGCGCAATACTATCGTGATTTTGGAATGGGCAAGTCCCGCGGCACCCTGACGATTCAGCTTGCGGGAAATATCAAGCACGGCGGCCTCGTTGAAAAGGCCTTCGGCCTCACGTTGCGCGAAGCGATCTATGATTTCGGCGGCGGCACCGCATCCGGGCGTCCGCTGCGCGCCGTGCAAGCCGGCGGTCCGTTGGGCGCGTATTTTCCGGAATCTTTGCTCGATACTCCGCTCGACTATGAGGCATTTGCCGAGCGAAAGGGTATGCTGGGCCATGGCGGAATCGTGGTCTTCGATGACACCGTGGATCTGGCTCATCAAGCGCGCTTCGCCATGGAGTTCTGCGCGGTCGAAAGCTGCGGCAAATGCACGCCGTGCCGTGTTGGCTCCACGCGCGGCGTAGAAGTAATTGACAAGATCATCGCCGATCAGGATCGCGCGCAAAATCTCGAACTGCTCGGCGATTTGTGCGAAGTGCTGACGGATGGTTCACTCTGCGCCCTCGGAGGATTGATTCCCTTCCCCGTACAGAGCGCGATTCGCCATTTTCCCGAAGATTTCGAAAAACCGGCGCCTCCCCCGCCGGTGTATAGGCCGAACAAGAGTCAGGAGACGCAGCCATGGCGCTAATTCACGAAACCGATTACGGGACGCCGAAACGGATTTCCGAGACTCTCGTCACGCTGGAGATTGACGGCAAGCCCGTCACCGTCCCCGCAGGCACGTCCGTGATGCGCGCGGCAGCCGAAGTCGGCGTGCAGGTCCCGAAGCTTTGCGCCAGCGATAATATGGAACCGTTCGGTTCCTGCCGTCTCTGCCTGGTTGAAGTCGAAGGTCGCCGTGGCACTCCCGCTTCCTGCACCACTCCCGTTGATCAGGGCATGAAAGTTCGGACGCAATCCCCGAAGCTCGCGAAGCTGCGCCTGGGCGTCATGGAGCTGTACGCTTCCGATTATCCGAGCGAAATGCTCCACGGCTCAGGCAACGCTGAAACAGAGTTTCAGCAAATGGTCGCAGCCGTCGGCCTTCGCGAAGTGCGCTATGGCCACTCCGGCAAGAATCATCAACACTCCGAGAAGGATGATTCCAACCCGTATTTCCTGTTCGATCAGTCGAAGTGCATCGTCTGCTCGCGCTGCGTGCGCGCCTGCGAGGAAGTACAGGGCACATTCGCGTTGACGATTGATGGCCGCGGCTTTGCGTCCGCAGTTTCCGCCGGCGATAAACCTTTCATCGAATCAGAATGCGTGTCCTGCGGCGCGTGCGTTCAGGCCTGCCCCACTGATAGCTTGGTGGAAAAGAGGTACGTCGCGAAAGGCGCGCCGGATCGCAGCGTGGTCACTACCTGCGCCTACTGCGGCGTCGGTTGCTCATTCAAAGCCGAGCTAAAGAACGACGAAGTTGTTCGCATGATGCCCTATAAAGAGGGCAAAGCGAATCACGGCCACTCCTGCGTGAAGGGCCGCTTTGCGTGGGGCTATGCCACGCACAAGGACCGCATCACCAAGCCCATGATCCGCGCCAAGTTCACCGACCCGTGGCGCGAAGTCAGCTGGGAAGAGGCCATCGGCCACGCCGCCAGCGAATTCAAGCGTATCCAGGCCAAATACGGACGCGATTCCATCGGCGGCATCACCTCTTCGCGCTGCACCAACGAGGAAACCTACCTCGTCCAAAAAATGATCCGCGCCGCGTTCGGCAACAACAACACCGACACCTGCGCGCGCGTCTGCCATTCGCCAACGGGCTACGGCCTGAAGACCACTCTCGGACACCTCCGCCGGAACTCAGGATTTTGATTCCGTGGAAGCCGCCGACGTCATCATGATCATCGGCGCGAATCCCACGGACGCGCATCCTGTCTTCGCCTCGCAGATGAAGCGCCGGCTGCGCGAAGGCGCGCGCCTCATCATTCTCGATCCGCGCCGCATTGATCTCGTGAAGTCGCCGCATGTGGAGGCCGACTACCACCTGCCGCTTCTGCCGGGCACCAACGTCGCCATGATCAACGCGCTCGCGCACGTCATTGTCACCGAAGGTCTCGTGAACGAAGCCTTACGTGAAGGAACGCTGCGACCTCGTGGCGTTCGAGCAGTGGCGCACATTTCGTCGCCGAAGAGACGCAATTCGCCGGAAGCGATGGAGAAAGTTCACCGGTGTTCCGGCGGCCGATGTCCGCGCCGCTGCGCGTCTCTACGCCACGGGCGGCAACGGAGCGATTTACTACGGCCTCGGCGTCACCGAACACAGCCAGGGCTCAACCATGGTCATGGGCATGGCAATCTCGCCATGGCCACGGGCAATCTCGGCAAAAACGGCGTCGGCATCAATCCTCTGCGCGGACAGAACAACGTGCAGGGCTCCTGCGACATGGGTTCGTTCCCGCACGAATTTCCAGGATACCGGCACGTATCCGAAACCGCCGTGCGCGAATCATTCGAAAAAGACTGGCATGTTGCGCTGCAATCCGAACCCGGCCTCCGCATTCCGAACATGATTGACGCGGCCGTGGACGGCACATTCAAAGGAATCTACGTTCAGGGCGAAGACATCGTTCAGTCCGATCCCGAATACGCAGCACATCTCCTCCGGTCTGGCCTCGATGGAATGCGTCGTCGTCCAGGATCTCTTCCTCAACGAAACCGCGAGCTACGCGCACGTCTTTCTGCCGGGATCGTCGTTCCTTGAAAAGGACGGAACCTTCACGAACGCCGAACGCCGCATCAGCCGCGTCCGCAAAGCCATTGAGCCCGTGGCGGGCCTGGCCGATTGGGAAGCCACCATGGCGCTTTCGAATGCCCTCGGGTTATCCCATGCATTACAACCACCCGTCCGAAATCATGGACGAGATCGCGCGCCTCACTCCCACTTTCGCCGGCGTCAGCTTCGACAGAATTGACGAGCTCGGCAGCATCCAGTGGCCGTGCAACGATAAAGCCCCCGAAGGCACGCCGGTAATGCATATCGGCGGCTTCGTTCGAGGTAAGGGCCTGTTCATGATCACCGAATTCGTGCCCACCGACGAGCGAACCACAGGCAAATTCCCGCTGATCCTCACGACGGGCCGCATTCTTTCGCAATACAACGTCGGCGCGCAAACTCGCCGCACGGACAATAACGTCTGGCACGACATGGACGTGCTCGAAATTCATCCATCCGATGCGGAAAATCGCGGCATCAAGGATGGCGATCTCGTTTCACTCGCCAGCCGCGCGGGAGACATCACGCTGCCCGCGCGCATCTCCGAGCGCATGCAGCCCGGCGTCGTTTACACCACATTCCATCACGCCATGACCGGCGCCAACGTCGTCACCACCGAATTCTCCGACTGGGCGACGAACTGCCCCGAGTACAAGGTGACGGCCGTGCAGGTCCAGCTCGCGCGGCACATGTCCGAATGGCAGGAGCATTATCTCGAGACGCGCAAGCAGACCACGCGCATCGAAAAAGAATCCACCGCTAACGACTGAGCCATGGAAGCCGAAAACATGGTGCACATGGCGAATCAGATTGCGGCGTTTTTCGCCAGCTACCCGAAAGAAGAGGCCGTGGCCGGCGTCGCCGACCATCTCCAGAAATTCTGGGAACCTCGCATGCGCAGGCAGATCACCGAGTACGTCGCCGGCGGCGGCAGCGGTCTGAACGATCTCGCCATCGAAGCCGTAAAGCGCCTCCACTAGCCGCGTTCGAGCGAGGCGGCTAAATAGCCGACTGCGCCGCGCAGAATTCCACCACCCGTGCCTCCGACCAAAATCTCTCCTCGCCGCCTTCCTCCGAAATAAACCCGCAATGCCCGCCATGCTCCGGCGCCACCACCCGAATATTGGCATTCCCGCGAATCGCCGCATTATCGAACGTCGAATACGGCACGAACGGATCGTCCTGCGCCGTCAGAATCAGTGTCGGCACGCGTATCGCCGCGAGCACTCGCATCGCGCTCGCCTTCGCGTAGTAATCGTCCGCGCCGTCAAAGCCGCAGAATGGCGCCGTGATCCTTTCATCGAAATCGCGCACCGAACCGATGCGGTCCAAGCCGTTGAGCGCATAGATCCCCGCGAACAATCGCGATTTGCGCCGCATCCTCCTCTTCAGTCGCCGCACGAAGTGCGCGTTATAAACGTAATTCCTCCTCTCGCCCAGCGCGTCCGCGCACGCTGCCAGATCGAAGCACGGCGCGACGGCTACGATCCCGCACAGCTCTTTCGGTGCCGCATCGCCGAATTCCCCGGCCATCTTCAGCACCAGATTGCCTCCCATGGAATATCCAGCGAAGAAAATCTCCGGCAAGCGGTCGCGCTGGATCAGTTCGACCACTACCGCGCGAAGGTCGCCGCTGCGTCCCGAATGGTAAAGCGTCGGCGTCAGATGTTCCGTGCCTCCGCAATTTCGCTGATTCAGCCGCAGCACGTTGAATCCGGCCAACGCGGCTTTTTCAGCGCAACCCCGCATGTATCCGGAATCGCTCGACCCCTCCAGGCCGTGCAGGACCACGAGCGTCGGATGCATGCGCGGGTCGGCCTGCCAGTGGCAATCGGCGCGCACCTGGCTTCCCTGCTCCACATCGAAGAGTCTCGGTGAAGCCGCAGGCAGCCGCGGAAATTTTCGCGGCCAGAAAGCAGCCGCGATCGTCATCAGGTGGGGATTGCGAAGGGAGCGGTGCGGCAGAAAGTCTTTCACCGCGTTCTATGGTAGGCACTCAGCGCAGTTCGCGCAACTCCGTGGCGGCGCGGTTCCGGAGCGCCAAGTTTTCGGCGCCCCGGTCGCGGTTAGACCTCTAGCAAGCGATGCCTTCGCCACAACTAACGTCGGGTCCGGGGTGATGCTGGCTTAAGTTCGGGAATAGCCGGTGGATCGCGGTGACAACTCGCTCCGGCATGTGCTCCTTGTAAAGATAGTAATCAGCTCCGGGATTCGCGCAATCCGCTTCGGTGAACGGAGAGTTCAAATCCGTGAAAACGATGAATCGAGTGTCCGGCATCGTCTCGCGAAGACGCAACGTGCACTCGATACCGTTCATGCGTGGCAGGTGAAGGTCGGTGATAACCAGGTCCGGCCGCAATTCTTCCACTATCTTCAGAAGTTCGATGCCGTTTTTAGCTGTTCCGACGACTTCGATTTGACTTTGAGTTTTCAAGAACGAACAAAGGGCGCCCAGGTCCACAGCGGAGTCATCAACAACGACGACCCGGATGGGCTTTCCAGTATCCACTTGTCCCCCTTCTTCCGGCGATTGGATTCCATCACTACAGAATGGGGGTTCGGGAGGGTCGTGTAAATTCGGCGGAATCACTAGTGGAAAAACTGTAGGCCAATTCGATACAACCTTCTTACGTGTGGACGATTTCGTTCCGGATCGCGTAGTGCACCAAGTCCGTCACCGAGTGCAGATCGAGCTTCAGCATGATATTTGCGCGATGCGTCTCCACCGTCTTGACGCTGATGTTCAGAATCGTCGCGACCTCTTTATTGGTTTTGCCTTCTGCGAGCAGTTGAAGCGTTTCTCGCTGGCGAGGCGACAGCCTTGTCCGCGGAGTTCTCGTTTGCAGGCTTTTCTTGTGGCGCGCAACCCACACGGCGATTTTCGCCGTGAAGTAGGGAGCGTGCCGCCGCAGCGCATCCACGGCCGCGAAGAGGTTGTGGTCCGCATCTTCCTTCAACAGGTAGCCGCTAGCCCCAGCCTCAATCACCTCGCGCACCAATCTTTCCGAGCCGTGCGCGCTCAGAATCAGCACTTCCGTATTCGGCGAAACCTTGCGTATCTGGCGCGTCGCCTCCACTCCGCCCAGTCCCGGCATGCCGATGTCCAGGATAGCCACGTCCGGCTTCAGCGCCTTGGCTTTTGCAATCGCGTCGCGCCCGTTCGATACTTCGGCACAAACCCTCCACCCTCTCTTGGAGTCCAGCAGAGTGCGCAGTCCTTTTCTGACCACGCTGTGGTCATCCGCTATAAGTATGCTAACTGGCAATGTGAACCTTCGCTCCCAGCGGCAGTACCGCTCTCACCGTTGTCCCGGAGCTGCCCGAACGGATTTCCAGCCGGCCGCCAAGCTGTCTCATGCGTTCGCGCATGCCCAAAATACCGACCCCCAACGCGCTCGGCCTCGCGGGCTCCTTCAAACTCTCGCTCGAAAATCCGTGGCCCTGATCGCTCACTTCCAGTGACAGCTTGGAAAGTTCCCGTTTCAGATGAATTTTCGCGCTGGCGCTTCCGGAATGGCGTTGGATATTTCCCAGGCTCTCTTGAATGATTCGAAATAGCGCCGTCTCGATCTCTTGCGGAAGCCGCCCGATCTCCGACGATATCTCAACCTCTGCGCGAATGCCGCTGCGCCTGCTGAACCCGCCGGCATATTCCTCGATCGCGGACGTCAATCCGAGCTCGTCGAGTACCGGTGGATGTAGCAGGTAGGAAAGCGAGCGAATCTCCTGCGCCAGTCCCTTCATAATTTTGCGCGCGTCCGCCAGCACGCGCTGCCCTTGCCGGTTCAAAGTCCCGCCGGACTTGCTCAACTGCGCCAGATTCAGGTTCACCGCGAGCAGGCTTTGCGCAAAACTATCGTGCAGGTCCCGCGCGATGCGCCGGCGCTCTTCGTCCTGCAGCTGCAGCAGCCGCGACGACAGTTGGTGCAATTCATCCTCGCGGCGTTTTCGTTCGGTCACATTGCGCACGGTTACGATCGCGCCGGTGATTTCGCCCTTTTCGTTGCGCAGCGGCGCAAAGTCTCCATCGCACCATCCCGCTTGTCCCGTCTCGGGAACCGAATACGGAATGTCGAGCGCGGAAGAAACTTCTCCCCGCAATGCCCGCTCGATTTGTTCGTAGGTGCCGGTCTCAGCAAGAAATGGAAATACGTCCAGGGGATGTTTTCCCAGCACATCACGGCTGGTAAGGCCCATCATTCGTTCCATGAACGGATTCCATAATTCGTACCGAAGCTCCCGATCGTGAACCACGATTCCCTCTTGCACGCTGAGCAGGATTTGCCGGTTGAGCTCGCTGGTTGCCTCCAGCGCCGCCTCGATGCTCTTTCGTTCGGTGATGTCCGTCAGCGTCGCGATAACGCGCCGCACGGTTCCGTCTTCGGCAAACTGCGGGATGGCGCTTCCGTAGATCCATATGATTTCGCCCGAATCAGGCTTGCGGAATCCAATCACCTGGTTTCGTATCGTTTCTCCCGAAATCGCGCGGGGCCCGGGGCGCATCGAAAATGGAACTTCGGTTCCATCCTCGTGAATCGCGACGAGACCCAGCTCGTGGGTTGTCTTCCCTGCGACTTGCTCCGCCGTCATTCCGCAGATGTGCAGCGCGGCCTGATTCGCAAACTGAATCTCAGCGCGAGGCCCAAGCATCAGCACGCCGACGTGCAAGTCTTCGACCAGCATGCGGAAGCGTTCTTCGCTCGAAGGAGGAGAAGCGGCGGCAGGCGCGATGCGCTTCAGCCGTCGTCGAGAGGAACTCGTCCGTGGCTTGTTTCGCATCTGCGGAATCAGCCTCTCAGAGTCTCGTCGGTCCACCTACCGCTCACAGACTCACTCCATTGAGAGTATTGGAGCACCTGGAAACTCGAATTGCAAGGAGGTGTGAAACGCGCTCAAGCCGCGAAATCGTGAGTAGATATGCATGTTTGCGCAACTAAGAACGCGACGACGGAAGTATCGCACGAAGCAACGATGGCAGGAACGCGGCGATCGCCGCGCTTCGGGAGCAAGCGGTAAACGAACCTAGCCGAAAACTCGCATCCACGCCCATTCCATAACGCTCACGCCCACGAAACCGGCCGCGAGGTAGGCCGCCAGATAAAAAGCCAGGAACGCGCCCGCGCTCACAGATTCCAGCAACGAAAGCTTCTTCGGCGGCGGCTCCCAGACCCGCACAACCTCGCAGCGCGCCCGCGTGGCCACGGACGGCAGAAGAGCGCCAGGATGAGCGGCGACTCCAGCTGGGTCATTCATGCGGCGAGTGTACGCGGGCGCTGAATCCCAATCCAATTCAAGTTTCCGCTCGAGAGAATCACATTTGCATATGGATGACATAGGAAAGGCATGCGCGCTTTCGCCTGTCCGGTTCCACCTTCGTGGTACGCCGGGCCAGTAGACCAAACCAGTTCCTCACGCCAGTTACGCCCGCTCCGCACCCTTGTTAGGCTCGCGCCGCAAAATAGAGAGCGAACCGGCATGGAGCGAGTTCGCCGGGAGTTCGCCGCCTTTTCTTGACGGCTGTCGGTTCGCCGCGTCGTCTGAATCACGCAATCTCAAGCTTGGAGGGAGCTACCGTGCGTCGTTTGTTATCCACATTCGTCGTGCTCCTCATCGCGGGCTTCACGGCAAGCTGCGCTGGAACCGTCACCGTTCCGGGCGCGGATGTCGTCACGATCTCTCCTGCGGCTCCGCAGGTCCGCTCGGGAGACTCGCAACCCCTCACGGCAAGCTATCCCCACGATAAAGGCAAGTCCGATAGCGTCACCTGGACCGTCAACGGCATGGCGGGCGGCAGCGCCGCCCTCGGCACCATCACGTCCACGGGACCATTCACCGCTACCTATGTCGCGCCCGCCGTGCTGCCCTCCCCCAATTCCGTAACCATTGAAGCCGTCGCATCCACCGACGCAACCGTCACCGGAAACGCCATCACCACCCTGCTCAATCCAATTCCTGTTGCGACGGCACTCACGCCGCCCGCGATCAGCCCCACTTCATACACGATTGTCGTAAATGGCTCAGACTTCGTCCCGGGAGCCGTCGTAACCGCTGGCAACACGCCGCTCGCGACCACATTCGTCTCGAGCACTCAGCTTTACGCGACTGGAACTACCACTGCATCGCTCGTCGGCACCACAGTAACGATCGCCGTCATAAATCCCGATCCCGGGTCCGCCACATCCGGCACGATCACTGCGCAAATCGTCGGTGTTCTGGCCACGCCAGAAGTAGCGGACCGCTTCCTCGAGCAATCCACATTCGGAGCGAGTCCCAATTTCATCACGCAGGTCCAGCAAGCTGGCATTCCAGGATTCGTGACGAACCAATTCGCGCTTCCCGTTTCGCAATTTCCCGTGCCGGCCTCCACTGAAACGGATTTGTCTCTCGTCCAGCAGCGATTCTTTACCCAGGCGCTTTACGCCCCTGATCAGCTAAGGCAACGCACCGCGTTTGCGCTTAGCGAAATCACCGTAATCGCCGGAGACAAGATCACGTCGCCGCCGGGTTTCACCGCGTACCTGCAGCTGCTCAGCAACGATTCGTTCACCAACTACCGCCAGATCATGCAGGACGTCACACTCTCCCCCGCCATGGGCCATTACCTCGACATGGTGGACAACGACAAGCCAAACGCCACACTCGGTACGCACGCCAATGAAAACTACGCCCGCGAACTGATGCAGCTTTTCACCATGGGCACTTCGCTGATTAATGACGATGGCTCGTTGCAGCTCGATTCAAGCGGAAATCCGATTGCGGCCTACACGCAGGACAACGTCGAAGCCTTCGCGCGCGCGTATACGGGCTGGACGTATCCCACTCAGTCCGGCGCGACGGCGCAGAAACACAATCCCCAGTACTGGATTGGCCCAATGGTGGCTGACGAATCGAACCACGACACCGATCCCAAGCAGCTGCTCCAATATTCCGGCGCGGCCTCCGGCGGATTGCTGCCGGGCGGCCAGACCGCGGAACAGGACCTACAGGGCGCGCTCGACAATATTTTCAATCATCCAAATGTCCCCGCGTTTATTTCCAGGCAGCTTATTCAGCATCTCGTCACCAGCAATCCAAGCCCCGCGTACATTCAGCGCGTCGCGAATGTTTTCAAGAACGATGGCACGGGCGTCCGCGGCGACATGCAAGCCGTAATCACCGCGATCCTTCTCGATCCCGAGGCGCGCCAGGGCGACGATCCCACCAACATCAGCGCGACCGGCGGCCACTTGCAGGAGCCGATCCTTTACATGACCGGCATGTTGCGCGCCTTCATGGCCGTCAGCGACGGCTCGAATCTCGCCTCGGACGGCGGCTCGATGGGCCAGACCGCGCTGTTCCCCGGCAGCGTGTTCAACTTCTTCGCGCCGAGCTACGTGATCACGGGCGGGAATCTGCTCGGCCCGGAATTCCAGATCTACACCACGGCGACGGCGCCGAATCGCGCGAACTGGGCGAACGACTACGTCTTCGGTTCGCTCGGCTCGGGAACCACGGTGAATTTCAGCTCGTACGCGGCGCAAGCTTCCAACTCCGCCGCGCTCCTCGCTTCGCTGAACACGCTGATGCTTCACGGCACGATGTCCGCGAACATGCAGTCCAGCATCCTCGCGGCGATGCAGGCGGTTCCGGCCGGATCGAAGCAGGCGACTCAGCAGGCGCAAACCGCAATCTATTTGATCGGCACGTCTTCGCAGTATCAGGTGCTGCACTAGAATTTGCGCGGCATTCGCCGCAGGAGTGTGATCATGCGTCGTGAAAAGGGAGTGTCGCGCAGGGACTTCGTCAGGATCGGTTGCTGCACCGCCGCGTCCTTCGGCATGACGGCCGCGCTCGGTCGCTTGAATATGATTCAAGCTTTCGCGGCGCCCGCCACCGACTACCGCGCGCTCGTCTGCATTTTTCTTTTCGGCGGCAACGACAGCAACAACATGATCATCCCCAACGATCCCGCGGGCTACCTGAACTACTCAACCATTCGCGCGAATCTCGCGCTTCCGCAAAATACTTTGCTGCCCATCGTCGCAAAGACAGGCAACGTGCCCTATGGCCTGCACCCGCAGCTCCCGGGCTTGCAGGGACTTTTCGGCAGCGGCCAGCTCGCGGTTCTCGCCAACGTCGGCACGCTCGCGCAGCCGACCACGCAGGCGCAATATCAACAGGGCGGCGCGACGCTGCCCATAAATCTTTTCTCGCACTCCGACCAGCAGGCGCAGATGCAAACCGCAAACTTCGCCGGCTTCAGCCCCTCGGGGTGGGGCGGCCGCACCGCCGACAAGCTTCAGTCGCTCAACGCCGGCGCGCAATACCCGCCGATCACTTCCGTCGCCGGCGGCGCGATCATGTGCGTCGGCGACCAGACAGTTCCCTTCACTTTGTCCCCTGGCGCGTCGCCGGGCCTGAACGGTTACTACGGCTCGGCGGCGCAGGATGCCCGCCTGCTTTCGTTCCAGCAACTGCTCACGTTTGATACGGGGCTTTCGCTCGTGCAGGACGCCAGCGCCGTGATGACGCAAACCCTCGCGCAGAGCGCCGTGCTCGCCTCCGCGCTCGGCGGCTTGCCCGCGCTGCAAACTCAATTCCCGACGACGGGCCTCGGCCGCCAGCTCAAGCAGGTCGCGCAGATAATTCAAGCGCGCGCCCAGCTCGGACTGCAGCGCCAGATTTTCTTCTGTTCGCTCGGCGGATTCGACACGCACAGCGATCAGCTCGATACGCAAGTCAGCCTGTACGGCCAACTCGATCCGGCGCTTTCCGCGTTCTACAATTCCACCGTCGAGCTTGGCGTCGGCCCGAACGTCACTTCGTTCACGCTTTCCGATTTCAGCCGCACGTTTCAGCCCGGCTCCAACGGCGGCACCGACCACGCCTGGGGCAGCAACCAGCTCATCGTCGGCGGCGCGGTGCAGGGCGGCGACATCTTCGGCCAGTTCCCCACTCTCGCGCTCGGCGGTCCCAACGACGCCGGCAACAACGGCCGCTGGATCCCCACCACCTCGGTTGACCAGTACGGCGCCACACTCGCCACATGGTTCGGCGTGCAGTCTTCCGACTTGCCTTCCATCTTCCCCAACCTCGCCAACTTCACGACGCCCACGCTCGGCTTCATGGGCTGAAGTCCGTGATTCGTAACTCGTGCCGCCCGCCGTTGCGGCCGGTGTTGGTCTTCGTAGGGGCACAGCATGCTGTGCCCGGCGACCGTGCTTGGCGCGATCGAACCCATCCGTCTCGCCTGTCTCTGCCTGTTGCTCTCCCCGCTTCCTACCTCCTGTTTCCCGCCAGAAGTGTCCAAAACGGAACAGAAATTCGCTCGCGCGGGCTTCACCATGTTCCGGACCGGAGCGCCAGGTCTGCCGAGTCCGAAATCTGGCCGAACCTCGCGCGGAAAGTGGAGACGTCCGATGATCGCAAAGGGCTCTCGCGTAAGAATCATGTGCGGTCCGTATGAAGGACACGATGGCACAGTGCTTGACGAAGTGGGATCTGCCGAATTCAGTTTCAGCCGCGGAGGACCGTCGGTGCGCGTCCGGCTGGATGGTTCCGGAACTTCCGTTTCGCTCGTCCTCTTCGACCTGAAAGAATTTCCAGCGCGCGCAAATTTGAAGACCGATGCGGCCGGCGCGACACCAGACGCGGCTTGACGATACCGCCGGCGTCTCGCCGGCTAATTTCCGTAGGGGCGCTGCCACGCTAATTTCGTCCCCCGTGCCGCATTTTTTGCGACTGTGCTGTTTTGTACAGATTCAATCTTGATCCGAGCATATCGTGAGTCAGGTGGAAGTCGTCTCCACACAATAGTCGCCACGAAAAAAATACGTCAGGCGGAGGAAATCACAATGCGCACCGCGGTCGCCATTCGCTTGTTGCTGCTTTCGATTATCTTTCTTGCTTTTTCGCACAGTGCGCCCGCCCAATTCGGCATCGGCATTTCCGTGGGCTTTGGACCTCCCGCGCTTCCCGTCTATGAGCAGCCGATCTGCCCCGCCGACGGTTACCTCTGGACGCCGGGCTACTGGGCTTTTTACGACGGTGGTTATTTCTGGGTGCCCGGCACGTGGGTTCAGCCACCCCAGGTAGGCTTCCTCTGGACTCCGGGTTATTGGGGCTGGGGCGGCAACGCGTTCATTTTCAATGAAGGATATTGGGGCCCGCAGGTTGGCTACTACGGCGGCATCAATTACGGCTATGGGTACGGCGGCCTTGGATATGAAGGCGGCCGCTGGGAAAGTGGTCACTTCGCTTACAACACCTATGTGAATCACGTGGACACGGCCGTCATTCACAATACCTATAACACCACGGTCGTGCATGTCTCCGAAAACCACGTCAGCTACAACGGCGGCGCGGGCGGCGTCGAGGCGCGTCCCACACCGCAGCAAGAGTCCTACGCCCACGAGAATCATGTCGGTCCGGTAGCTGAGCAAACGCAACACGTTCAGGCGGCCCGCGGCAATCCCGAACTGCGCGCCTCCGCCAACATGGGGAAGCCACCCATCGCTGCTACTTCCAAACCGGCTGACTTCAAGACTGGCGTCATATCCTCCAAAGAGGCAGGCGGTGAATACAAGGCTCCTCCGGCCGGTGCCGCGCGCGGCAATGTAGCGAGTCCGCCAAAGGAAGCCAGCGAATTGCAGGAGCACAAGTTCACGCCGCCAAACACGGGCAACGCCGCGACAGACAAGAAATATCAACAGCAACAGGCCGCGCTCGACGCCAAGCAAACGCAGGACCACCAGAGGCTCGAACAGCAACAGGAAGCGCAACACCTGCAAGCCACGCAGAAGAACTACAACGACGCGCAAAAGCAGCAGATGGAAACGCAGCACGCGCAGCAGACGGAACAGCTCGAGCAAAAGCACGCTACTCAGCAGCAGCAGATGGAACAACATCAAGCGCCAAAAACCGCACCAAAGCAGCAAAAGCCGAACTAATCGCTCGCCAGTCGCCCCGGGGCCGTCAGCTAGCCCCGGTGACGACGCAATCGCGTCGCTGTTGGCGGGGTTTAAACCCCGCCCCACAAGGCATCCCCAATAGCGCGAATTGTGTGACACTTCTTTGGGTGCGCCGTCGTTTGTTTTCAAGGCTTTAGCTCCTTTTTTACTTTGCATGGTGTGTCACTTCTTTTGGGCGCCGGCTGAGCCGTAGCGGACGAGAAAATGACGTGGGTGGGCGGCTGGACCCAGTCGCCATGCGCATTGACGTGGGTGAGGATTTTGATGGCGCGGACAACGGAGTCGGCGGTCGCGGGGACGCTGTCGGCTCTCTGAATGATCCGGCCGAGGGCGCATCGAATGTTGCGATCGCGCTTCGCGTACAGGCCGGTGGCGCGCGCGTGGCGATAAATTGCGCGGCGATCTACGTCGTAATCCTCGGCTATTTGACTGACGCTCTCCCAGCTGACAAAAGCCTCGTCTATTTCGTCTTGTTCCTCGTAGCCACAGATGTTGCAGTGCGACTGATGGAGTTCGAGGCGAGACAAGCGCTCGGGCGGCGGAGAAGTGTTCTTCTTTTTGGGATGCGATTTCTTTCGCAGTCTTGAGTTCGGTTTGCGGGCCGCGACTTCGATCGTGGCTGCGGCCGGAGTAAGCTCCCCACTTTCGAGGATGCGGAGCATCACATTGGCGATGGTTGGTGAGATCGCTGCCATTTCCTTGGCCGCTTCGCGGCAATTAATTGTTGCTTCGTTGCTGGGTGTCGGCGGAGCCGTAGCGGGCTCGGCGGCCTCGGGCTCGCCAGAAGGCTGCGCGGCAAGCGCGACCGGTGCCATCGGCCTTTCAGCGACTGGCTTTTCGGCTGCCGACGCAGCGGGCGGGGAGAGAATGGGACGCGGGGCAATGTCTATGTGTGGTTCCGGGACGAGCGGAAAATCGTCAATGTGGCCGGTGAGAAGTTGCGGCGGCCTGTAGGGCCGGTGTCCTCTGCCTCTTATCATCATTCGTAGCTCCTTTGGGGCCGCGAGAGCTGGCGCTGGCCCTGATTGGAAGCTAGCAGTAGGTCAAGGGGGATGGTGGATGTGCGCCTGTGGACTTTTCGGACCTGGGGTGCTGGCCGAACTTGTTCCGTAATGCGAGCAACCGGGACTTGAACTAACTTTACCTCGATAGAATTTCTATCGAGACCTGCCGTGCTTTACAATTCTGTTGTTAGGTCAAATCTCAAGGAGAATCAGCATGAACAATCTCGATCGAATGTTACAACGCAACAAGGAATTTGCCGCTCAGCAGTCTGCCGCGGGCACACTTATGCCTTCGCTTCCGCGGTCATTGCCCAATGTGAAAGCGGTCATCATCGGTTGCGCCGACATGCGGGTGGATCCGGCTCATGTGCTTGGAATTAAACCGGGCGAGGCCGTCGTGCTGCGCAATATCGGCGGACGAATCACCCCGGGATTGTTGGAGCAGCTGGGTCTGCTCGCGCGAATTGGTGAGCTTGCCGGAGAGGTTGCTGGAGGCGGCGGGGAGTTTCACCTCGTCGTGCTTCAGCACACCGATTGCGGCATGACTCGCCTGGCCGGCGACACCGGCAAGCTGGCGCACTATTTTCAAATACAGGAAAGCGATCTGAAGACAAAAGCGGTCAGCGATCCTCGGGCGGCGGTCGCTGTTGACGTGGCTGCGCTCCGGGCGATTCCCGCATTGCCGGGCGCCTGGCTACTATCAGGCCTCGTGTACGACGTGGCGACCGGACTTGTTGAGGTGGTGGTGCCGGCAGCACCGATTCGTGCTGCGTAGCTCCCTTGGGGCCGCGAGAGCTGGCGCTGGCCCTGACTGGAAGCTAGCAGGGTGTCAAGCGAGATTGTGGATGTGCGCCTGTGGACTTTTTGGAGAGAGGCGAGGAGTGAGGGTCCGGGGAAAAACCTTCCACCCTCTGCTCTGCAAAGAAAGGCGCACGCGGAAAATCAAACGCTAAAGTTTGAACCACCCTCGGGCCGCCTGCGGGCGCTAGACTCTGAGGTAAGTTTTCTTCTCGAGGCCATCGAGGACGGCCACCGCAAGCTCATGCATTACTAAAACGGCTGCGTTTTCATAGAGCTGATACTCAGCAAGATTTGAAATGATCAACTTCTTGCCATGAGCGATTTCATTTCGCCTAGCGACCAGGGTCTTGAGCTTGAGTTCGTTTTGCTCAACCATCTCGTGAGGCAGGTCTATTTCTGACGAATTCTGCTTTACTAAATCAGGCCAAAGGTTGAATTTCGTTTCGAGATGCAGCTCAAATGTGAGCTGCTGCTTCATCCATGCGCTAAAATCATTCGTGAAAATCGACCACAGTGAATTATTGCTTGTGTCGCCCCTGAGTTCACGAAACCGCTTTGATAACGAGAACCGAGCTATTGGGGAGCAACAAGCATCCCTATTAATGGCGAGCGCTTCCAGATTCTGCAAGTAAAAATCCCAGGCAAACTTGCAGAAACCCTCGTAGTGGGCGTACAGCATCGTCCAAAGGGCGCGCAGTAGAGCGGAGTGCCTAACGCTTCCAGGCTCGGAATCGTTTACAAGAAGCTTTAGCGAAGCCAGTTCAGCTTCGCGCCAATTGAGTTCATCCTCTAGAACTTTTCCCCAATCGCTCATTGGGTCAACGCAATCAGAGCTGCTTGCACCGTCGCTATTCTTGACTCCAACTTTCCTTGGGAGTTTGCTCCGGGTCCAGTGTACGAACGAAACGTTTCTCCTTGCACTGTGTCTCTGATCGCGCCCTCGAAATTCACAGGGGTGACAGCAGCGATATAAGGCATTGCTCGCAAGGTACCCATCGTAACGGCTTCGAAGTAAGCTGGAGCGACGGCCCCAATTGGGGCGTTGCGCCTGTATCGAACGAAGGCCCCGGCGCCCATCTTTTCTCCCAAGAAATTGAAGGTTGTCGCGAATGCGTCCGCTTCCGCGTCATAGTCGAATAGCGTTTTTCGCAGAAGCACCGCCTCCATATAATCATCCAACCAATCGCGCACGCTTCCCCGGAACATCTCCTGCGCATTCTTAACAGCGAAAAATCTAAGTACGAGCTCCTCATCGCCCCTCTCTTCCCGATCTGATTGGGAAAGAGGCTCGGTACAGATCTTAAAAGACTCAAGTGCCGCGCAGGTTTGCAGGAATTCGTAGAATGTCACTCCCGACTCACCTAGCATGCGCGCTGTGCAATTGCGGATTTCCTGAGGAGCCAAGATCGAACCGCCAGTATTAAGACGTTTAAACATCTCGTATCGCAGCATCGACGAACTTTGTCGTTTTATAACGATCGTCCGAACGGAAGATCGTTTGAGGCGAAGTTTTAAAGTCAGGGGCAGGTCAGCAAATGATTTACCGTTCAGATCGGGAACAATGTCGCAGCCTTGAAGCACAAGGGGTTCGAGGTGCAGGATATTGGAATCGATGAATTGGATTGCCGAACTGACGCGTTGCAGCCCGTCAATGAGTTCAATTACGCCGTTCTCGTTTTCAATGACGAATATTTGCGGTATCGGAAGTTCGAGTAAGATGGACTCTATCATCCGGGATCTTTGTTCTAAGGTCCATCGAAAGAGCCTTTGGTAATCAGGCTGGATTATAAGTTCCTGATCAGAGTAAAGGTTAGCAATCTCGCCGAAACTTAAATCAAGCGTCTCAGTCCGTACTTCTCCGATCTTTTGATCAATTGCGTCCTTGAGATCAGCCACGTCGTCACCGTCCCGTTCTGGATGATTGCAATACAGGGGGCGTTTTGCCGGATGCGGAAAACTTCTCCCGTGTACCGCAGCAGTTTTAGCGGTGCCCGCCATTGAAGCTTCATGTGGGCAGCGAGATTCTAGACTACCCTCAGAATTATTCAAACAGATAAACTCTCCATTCAGTTACTCATGGATGGCGCATGGCGAGCCGTGCCCATAGCGGTCGCTAGGGATTGTCTGTTTTCCAGCCTTCAACCGTTTCAAGCGTCTGGGTGCGAAATGAGAGGGTTCCGGTCGCAAAACTGGCGATCAGCTGGCATTTAATCGTGTACTTCTTCGAGTCTTGCGTCACGATAAACGCGTAACAGGGAACGGATAGTTGCTCGTTATCCGAGTGATCGCGCATCTGTTGCTCGATTGTTTCGGTAGGATAGTAATAATAAGTTCCGGGCACAAGGAGGCGCGATTCGTTCGAAGGCTGTGCGGCGCCTTTCCCATACTGAAATCCCCAACTTTCTATGTTTGTCTTGCCGTTGTTGTAGACTCGGATTTGATGTTCCTCATAGATGACCGCCGCCGACGGAACGAAATTGAGCGCTAGTTGTTCCTTCTCGATCTTAAGCCTCTCCGCGTTCTCTGTCTCTCCGGCCTTGGGTGAAAGCTCGAAAGGTGGGTTGGGGGCCGGAATGACGGGCCATGGGGTCAACATGGCTTCCAGAGCCTCCTTTCTGATCGAAATGTCCGTGGCTACGTAAACGCAGCCCATGCCGGAGATCGAGGCGAGGAGCAGCACTATGCATGGTCTGTACAGCTTGAAATAATTCAGCCAACCGGCGGAGTAAACCTCGACGATAAAAACGGCCCAGGTAACTATGAGAACTACTTTAGCCAATGCCACGTTTGAAACGCCAGCCAGCGAGTACGCGGCGATGATGCCCCCTCCCACGCTTATGCCAATAAGGGTTGGGCTGCGAACAAGATCACGAAAGTCGCCGCGGGACAACATTAGCCAGAGTCTATGACGGAAGGTGGTGTCGGGTAAACTGGGTTCAAGCCGATTTCAACTTGCCCTCCAAATGCAAGAACAGCAGGACGGTGGCAAGATTCGTTCTCTGTTAGCGGTTGCAAATCCAACCACCCCATTCCGGGTACGGTATTCGCGCTTTGGCAGGCTAGATCGCTTTCTTATGCGGTATTCCCAGGATTTCCCTGATGCGGTATCTGGCCGAGACTTCGCGCGGGCTGCCGCCTTCCCTGGCGAGCCATTTGTTGAAGTCGGTGAAAGTTACAGAGTGCTCGATGGGGACGTTGGTGACGGAGACGCGGGCGACGTTGAGTCCGTCGGCGATGCCGGAAACCCATTCCTCGCCGGCGAGAGATTTGAGGCCGAGCGCGATGGCTTCGTAGAGCGTGGTTGCGGTGACCTGGACGGTGTGGTCAACGCCCTGCATGTCCTGGATGGTGACGCGGCAAGAGCGAACGGGCATGGGAGGGAGTGTAACAGTTTCGCTTTTTGTTCGCCATGTGCAGTTCAGGGGTGAGGGGTGAGGGGCGAGGTGTGAGGGAGAGGCAACGGCAACAGAAAGAGATATCCCTCACGCCGTCCGCGAACGGCGCGGTCGGGTTCGGGATGACAACGTAGAAAAACAGAAGCGCGAGGCAAGGAGGCAGGAAGAAGGCAGAGGCAAGTCAAATCCCCCACCCTTTGCTGCGCAAAGGATGGGGCACCCAGCAGGCAACGGCCTCCGACAAAAACGCCGGCAAGATGCCGGCGCTACGAAGGCAAGAATGCAAAGCGGGATACGGTCCTTTTAGGTCACTTGCGCTTGGCGCAGGCGCTGATAGGATTCCGGCGAGTTATCCATTTCAAAACGTCTTGCGAGGGGAGTTCCAACATGCGCCGAACAATCTGGATTCTTGCGGCAGGAATCATTCTGACGATCGGAGTTTCCCCGGCCCGGGCTGATAGCTATACAGCTACATTCGCCTGCACTGTAAGTTGCTCGGACTTTCCGGATCCGGTGGATGTGACCTTCCCATCGCCGAGCATTCTTGAGGTGTGGGCCGGCGTTTCGGATTTCGTCACTTTAGCTCCAGGCGACAATCCGGGCGATACATACACGTGGAGTAATACCATATTGGGGAACGGCGACCCTGCGCTTGCCGACTACACTCTTTCAATAACCGATGTGACCACCGGAGACAGCCCGTTCGTAACTGGTGAAATTGGTGAAGGCGAGCCTCTTGAGACGAGCGAAACGGACACCGGCACCCTGACTTTCTCGTGCGATAGCTGTAGCGGCGGCAGCGGCGGTGGTAACGGCGGCGGTAACGGTAACACTCCTGCTCCAGAGCCGAGCAGCATCGGCTTCCTGTTCGCCGGAATCGGAACTTTGGTCGCAACGCGAAAATTCCGGGCTTGAACGTCCCGGCTCTCGGCGACCATTGGTTCAAAGTTAGAACTGATTAGAACGTGTCAGTTGACGCCCGAGGGCGCAATCGAAAAAAAGGAGATGCGACGATGGCAACGAAGACGACGAAGAAACTCAACAAAAGGGCCAAGCACCTGAAGAAGGGGAAGAAGCTCGAAGCCACGCGGCCATTGACTGATGTGGCTTCGCCCAAGCTCTACAATTTGACGGCCAACGGCACGCACTATAAACAAGTCTACATTGGATCGTAAGCGGCGGCTTCGCTGAGACGCCCGGGCTTCGGCTCGGGCGTTGTGTATTTCGAGCGCGATCGAGGACTTGGCGCGTGAACTTGCTTTCATGCGGCGAAGCGCCTAAAATAGCTCGATTGATGACGTCCGTCCTCGACAAAGGATATTTTTTCACGCCCAGCGCACCCGGCTGGGCTTTCGTGTTTAAGAAGGGCTCCCAGTGTCGGCGGTAAGCCGAGCCTGGGAGATCAGGAGAAAGGTACATGGCTAGAGAATCCCTTTTCGTCGCTACCCGGGAAGAAATCGCCGGCGAGCGCAACGCCGGATACGCGATCCCCGAAGGCTTGACCTTCGACGATGTCCTGCTCGTGCCCGGCAAATCCGACGTGCTGCCCGGCGACGCCGATACGCGCACGTTCCTTTCGCGCCGCATCGCGCTGAATATTCCCATCGTCGCCGCGGCCATGGACACCGTGACCGACGCGCGCCTCGCCATCGCCATCGCGCGGCAGGGCGGCATCGGATTCGTGCACCGCAATATGAGCATCGAGCGGCAGGCCGAAGAAATTGACCGAGTGAAACGCTCCGAAAGCGGAATGATCGTGGACCCGGTGACCATCGGGCCGGAGATGTCCGTGCGCCAGGCGCTGGACATCATGAACAAGTACAAGGTATCGGGACTGCCGGTCACGCGCGGGCAGCGGCTCGTCGGCATCCTGACGAACCGCGATCTGCGATTTGAGCGCAACCTCGATCAGCCCGTCAGCAACATCATGACGAAGGAAAATCTGGTCACCGTGCCCGTGGGCACCACGCTCGACGAGGCCGAGCGCATCTTGCAGCGCCATCGCATCGAAAAGCTGCTCGTGGTGGACAAGGATTACAACCTCAAGGGCCTGATCACGGTGAAGGACATCCAGAAAAAACTCGAATTCCCCAACGCGACGAAAGACGAGCAGGGACGCTTGCGCGTGGGCGCGGCGATCGGCGCGACGGGAGATTTTCTGGAGCGCGCGCAGGAAATGGCGCGCGAGAAAGTGGACGCGCTGGCGATTGATACCGCGCACGGCCACACCACTCGCGTGATGGATGCAATTCGCGCCGTGAAGCACGCGCTTCCCGATATGCAGCTGCTCGCAGGCAACGTGGCCACGGCGGAGGGCACGCGCGACCTGATTGCGCTCGGCGTGGACGGCCTCAAGATCGGCATCGGACCCGGCTCGATCTGTACGACGCGCATCGTCACGGGCGCGGGCGTGCCGCAGATTACGGCCGTGGCCGAATGCGCGCGCGCCGCGTATGGCAGCGGAGTGCCGGTGATCGCCGATGGCGGTATCAAATTTTCGGGAGACATTACCAAGGCGATTGCCGCCGGCGCTTCCGCGGTGATGATCGGCAGCCTCTTCGCCGGCACCGAAGAATCCCCCGGCGAGACGATTCTGTATCAGGGGCGCACGTTCAAATCCTATCGCGGCATGGGATCGCTCGGCGCGATGGAGGCGGGATCGGCCGATCGCTACGCGCAGGAAAATGCCGAGCGCGGCAAGTCGGTACCGGAAGGAATCGAAGGACAGGTGCCGTACAAGGGACCGCTCGCGGGGCTGGTGGAACAGCTGGTGGGCGGGTTGCGCAGCGGCATGGGCTACTGCGGCGCGCAAAATTTGAAGGATTTGCAGGAGAACAGCAAATTTATCCGCATCTCCTCGGCCGGTCTGCGCGAAAGCCACGTCCACGACGTGATCATCACCCGCGAGGCTCCGAACTACAGGCTCGAGTAATGCGCCGCCATACGGCCGGGGAATTTTAGAGTGAACTGGCTGAGGACCTGGTGGCCGGCGCTGGCGTGGGCGGTCGTAATTTCAGCATTTTCCACCGGGGTTTTCACCGCGGAACATACCAGCCGAATAATCATTCCGATTTTGCACTGGCTGCTCCCCCACGCGTCCATGCACACACTGAATCGGCTTCACCACATCATTCGCAAATGCGCGCACTTCACCGAATACTTCATACTGAGCCTGCTGATCCTGCGCGGCATTCGCGCGGGCCGACCGGGTTCGCGCTTTGCATGGGCGCTCGCCGCTATCGCCATCGTCGCGTGCTACGCGTCGCTCGACGAGTTGCACCAGCACTTTGTGCCCGGACGCACGGCCGCGGTGGGAGACGTCCTGATTGATACCACCGGCGGGATCGCCGCGCAGCTGGTCGCAGCTGGTTTGATGCTGTGGGGCCACATGCGGCAAAAGCGGAAACAGCAGCCGCCCGCTGAAACCAGCGCCTAGAAAGAAAAAAGTCCCGGAACATTCCCGGGACTTTCGAGATTTCGCGCGCGGAAAATATTCGCGGCGAAAAGTTATTTTGCGGCGACGGCTTCCTTCTCTTCTTTTTCTTCCGGAGCTTCCTGGGCCGAACCCTTGCGCGGCTTGCGGTCTTTTTTCTTCAGCTCCGAGCCGATGAATTCGAGAATGGCCAGCTCCGCGCCGTCCCCGATGCGCCATCCGGTGCGGATGATCCGGGTGTACCCTCCCTGACGATCGGCGAAGCGCGGCGCGAGATCCGTGAAAAGCTTCTTCGTCGCGGCCGTGGTCATCAGGAAAGCAGCGGCCTGCCTGCGAGCATGGAGCGAATCGCGTTTGCCGAGCGTGATCATCTGCTCGGCGACCGGACGAGCCACTTTGGCGCGCAGGATGGTGGTGTGGATGCGCTCCTTCTCGATGAGATTCGTGACGAGATTGCGGATTACGGCCCGGCGATGCGCCGGCTGCTTGCCAAGTTTGGAGCCTGATCTAAGGTGTCTCATGTGTCAGTCCCCGGCTAGATCGCCGACGCGTCCCCTTCCGGTGGAGGAGGCGCGGTCTGGCTCGGAAGCGGCGGCCAGATCACGCGGCCGTGATCGTCGAACTTCATTCCGAGGCTCAAGCCCATCTTGTGCAGGATGTCCTTGATCTCGTTGAGCGACTTGCGGCCGAAGTTCTTGGTCTTGAGCATTTCGGATTCGGTCTTCTGAACCAGCTCGCGCAAGTTCTGAATGTTGGCGTTCTTCAGGCAATTGTAAGAGCGGACCGAAAGCTCAAGCTCTTCGACGGAACGGTCGAGGAACTCGAGGCGCGGGTCGGCGTAGTTCTCGACCGCCTCTTCGGGAAGCTCCGGCTGTTCCTCAAAGTTGATGAAGATGCTCATGTGGTCCTTGATGAGCTTTGAGGCGAGGCCGATGGAATCCTGCGGAGTGATCGCCGCGTTCGTCCAGACTTCGAGCGTCAGCTTCTCGTAGTCCGTCATTTGACCGAGGCGCGCCGCTTCAACGGCGTAGTTGACCTTGCGCACCGGCGAGTGGACGGAGTCAATCGGGATGTAGCCGATCGGCAAATCTTCGTCGAAGTTGCGGTCGGCGGCCACGTAGCCGCGGCCATTCTTGACGCGCAATTCGAGTTCGAGCTTGCCGCCTTCGCTCACCGTGGCGATATAGATGTTCTTGTCGAGCACGGCGATATCGGCGTCTTCCTCGATCTTCGCGGAGGTCACCGGTCCGGGAACATCCACGGTGAGGGTGATGGTCTTGGACTGGTCGGTATTGAGCTTGAGCGGAACCTGCTTCAGGTTCAGGATGATGTCCGTTGCGTCCTCGACGACGCCAGGAATCGGCGAAAATTCGTGCAGGACGCCTTCGATTTTCACGGCGGTGATGGCCGCACCCTCGATCGAACTCAGCAGCGCGCGCCGCAGAGCGTTTCCGACCGTGGTTCCCCAACCGCGCTCAAACGGCTGCGCGGAAAATTTTCCGTACTTGTCGGTAAGCGTCTCGGGTTCCGCCGCCAACCGCTTTGGTTTCTGAAAGCCTTTCCACATGATTGCTATTCCTCCTGGCCCACGAATCGCAGGCCCTCTAACATTTCGAAAAATCCGAATCCGGGAACTTCAGGGGCTAAAGCCCCGAAAGTAGAACCGACTTTTCGTGGGGCTGAAGCCCCACGCTTTCACCGGTTCCGAAACTACTTCGAGTACAACTCGACGATGAGCTGTTCGTTCATCGGTGGCGTCTGCACGTCCTCGCGGCGAGGCATGGCCACGACGCGAGCCTTGAAATTCGCGCGGTCAATATCGAGCCACGGCGCGACTCCCTGGCTCTGCGCCAAGTTGCGCGCCTCGAGCACCATCGCGTTCTCGTGCATGTCGGCCTTGAGCGCGACATCGTCGCCCACCTGGACGAGGTAGCTGGGAATATTCACCTTCTTGTCCTTCACGCGGATGTGGCCGTGCAGAACGAGCTGACGAGCCTGCGAACGCGATCCGGCAAGACCCGAGCGATAGACTACGTTGTCGAGGCGCCGCTCGAGCATGACCATCAGGTTCGATCCGGTCGGGCCCTTGGTGCGCTCGGCCTTTTCGAAATAGTTGCGGAACTGCCGCTCGAGCAGCCCGTAGGTGCGCTTGACCTTCTGCTTTTCGCGCAACTGGATGCCGTAGCCGACCATCTTCGGCCGGCGCGCCTGGCCATGCTGCCCAGGAACGAAGTTGCGCTTCTCGATCGCGCATTTTTCCGTAAAACACCGGAGGCCTTTCAAGAAGAGCTTCTGCCCTTCTCGACGGCACAGCCGGCAAACCGCTTCACGATGTCTTGCCAATTTCTATTCTCCTTCGTACGTCCCAGGGCTGAAGCCCTGTTTAGTCCCGTTCGTTTTTCGCGGGACTGAAGTCCCGCGCTTTCACCAAATACCGCAACAGCAAAACCTGCCCGCCTAAAGGCGGGCGCTACGAAACCAATAACGAAACCGCAAATGCCGAAATCAGCCGAACCAAGAGCTAGACGCGGCGGCGCTTGGGCGGACGGCAGCCGTTGTGCGGCACGGGCGTGACGTCCTTGATCGCATTGATGTGCAGGCCGGACGATGCGAGAGCGCGGACCGCAGATTCGCGTCCTGCTCCCGGACCCTTGACTCGCACTTCCACCGATTTCATGCCGTATTGATCGCGCGCGACGCCTGCCGCCGTCATCGCCGCCTGCTGCGCGGCGTAGGGCGTGCCCTTGCGCGATCCCTTGAAACCCGACGATCCGGCAGAAGCCCAGCTGACGACGCGGCCATCGGGATCGGTGAGCGTGATGATCGTGTTATTGAACGTCGCCTGGATACACACCAGGCCGTGCGGCACGATCCGCTTTTCCTTCTTCTTGCGAAATTCCTTCTTTCGCTTTGTCGGCTTTGCGCCTGCTGCCGGAGCTGCGGCTGCGTCTTTCGGTTCTTTAGCCATTTAGTTGTATCAAACCTTTCAAAATGCCGGGCTGAAGGCCCCGGCGCTACATTCAAATCTGAACCCGCGCTTCGTGTTCCCAGGGCTAAAGCCCCATTTAATGATCTGGCTTTGTCGTGGGGCTAAAGCCCCACGCTTTCACCTGAAAACCGCAACAAGGCCGAAATGCCCCTAACCCAAAGAGGGCG